>NZ_KB905133.1:0-708859 GCF_000378285.1 Thioalkalivibrio sp. ALgr1 | reverse complement strand
CCAGAACCAGAACCAGAACCAGAACCAGAACCAGAACAGACCAAGGATTCGGGAGCGGACTCTCGCGAGGACACGGACTTTGAAGATGCGGCGGACGCCGCCTCAGAGGGCGCGGCGGGTGAGCTCGGCGCAGAGGATGAGCCGTTCGAGGAGCCTGGGTTCGGAGCGGATTATCTGGATAACCCGCCGCCCGACTATCCGCGTATCTCGCAGCGTCGTCGCGAGGAGGGGACTGTGATGCTGAGGGTTACGGTGTCCCCCGAAGGCGAACCGGTCCGCTGGGAGGTCGAGGAGTCCAGTGGTTACGACCGCCTGGACGAGGCCGCGCTGTCGGCCGTCGAGCGCTGGCGATTCGAGCCGGCGCGCCGGGGTGGTCGTGCCGTCGAGGCCGAGGTGGTGGTCCCGATGGAATTCCAGCTGCGCTAAGGCGGCCTGCCTCTTTTCAGCCGCACCCATCAAACGCAATGCCGAGCGCCAAGAGCCATGAGTGATTTCGACGTCTTTTATGTATTCCGTCACGGCGACCCGCTGCTGGTCGGGGTGTTCCTGACCCTGCTGGTGATGTCCATCGCTACCTGGGCGATCGCGGCCGGCAAGTTCTTCACATTGCTGGGCGTGCGCCGGCAAAACCGCCGGACGCTGGCCGCGTTCGAGGAGAGCCAGAGCGCTCGGCGCTTTCGCAACGTCGCGGGCGATTGCCGGGGGCCGCTCGCCTCGATTGCGCAGGATGGTTACCACGCGTTCGACCATTATCGCGGCGTGCGCGACGGCAGCGACAAGGCCGAGCAGCAGCTGGACGATCACGTGGTGCGCATGATCCGCCAGTCGATGGATCGCGAAAACCTGCGCATGCAGGCGGGCAATACGATTCTGGCCTCGGTCGGCAGTCTGGCACCGTTCGTGGGGCTGCTGGGTACGGTCTGGGGTATCCACGCGGCCCTGATCGATATCTCGACGGAGGCCAGTGTCTCCATGGACCTGGTCGCCGGCCCGCTTGGCGAGGCGCTGATTGCGACGGCGGCGGGCCTGGCGGCCGCGATCCCCGCCGTGGCGTTTTTCAATGTATTCAACCGCGCCCAGAGGCTGCAGCACCAGACGCTGGAGGCCTTCGCCCACGATCTGCATGCGCTGCTGATGCATTCGGATCTGCAGCCGGGACAGGCGCGCCGCTCAGATACGGCACCTGACCACCATGCCCAGGCTGGCACGTCCGCCGGGGCCGGGCTGCCCCAGGGGGTATAAGCGTGGCCTTCGGACGTCTGGGCGACAGCAACGAGCCGATGTCGGATATGAACGTGATCCCGCTCGTGGACGTGATGCTGGTGCTGCTGGTGATCTTCATCATTACCGCGCCGGTAATTACCCACTCGGTGGAGCTGGAGCTGCCCCAGGCGACCAGCGAGCCCGCAGACGAGCTGCCGGACAGCGTTACGCTCTCGCTGGACGGGGATGGCGAGATCTACTGGAACAATAGTCCGGTCTCGTTGAGCCGCCTGCCGGAACGCCTGCGCGAGACGGTCGATCAGCAGCCCGATGTCGCGATCTATCTGCGCGCGGACCAGGACACGCGCTACGAGCGGCTGGCTCGGGTGATGGCCGAGGTGCGCCAGTCGGGCGTGACCCGCATGGCCTTTGTCTCCGAACCGGAGGCTGAGCGGTGAACACACGAGACGGAACCATCGGCTCATCATCCTCGCGCCTGGCCGCCGGCCCGCGCGAGGTGGCCAGCGAGGACCTGCTCGGTGCCGCGCGTCAGATCCGTATCCGACACCGGGGCGAGTGGTACACCCTACGCCAGACCGCCAACGACAAGCTGATTCTGACCAAATAGGTCTTTTCACAACCCGAACGCCAGCCAGCGAGAACCCGGTTCGAGCCAGCCAGCCTCCCGGCCCCGCGAAGGGGTCGACCTTGATACCAGGGAGACTGCGTCATGCTCGAAACCACCCGCAAGACACCGCTGCTGGCCGGGATCGCCAGTGCCGCCCTCGGCTTTCCGTTCGCTGTTTCGGCTGTCCACGCCCAGGAGGCGGTGCAGGCCAGCCCGCCAGAGGAAGAACAACGCCTGGCACCGGTCGTCATCACGGCGGGCGGTTTCGAGCAGGACCTCGAACAGGCGCCGGCCAGCATCTCCGTGGTGACGCGCGAAGAGCTGGAGCGCCGCGAGGTCACCAGCCTCGCGGATGCACTGCGCGGGGTCGAAGGGGTGAACGTGCGCTCGCTGGATGCCCGCAGCGGCAAGACCGGCAATCAGACGATCAGCCTGCGCGGCCTGCCCGAGGAATACACCCTGGTGCTGATCGACGGTGTGCGCCAGAACGTCTCCGGCACCGTGGCCCCGAATGCATTTACGGATGCCTCCAGCGTGTTCATTCCGCCGGTTGCGGCCATCGAACGTATCGAGGTGATTCGCGGCCCGATGTCGACCCTGTATGGCTCCGATGCGATCGGAGGCGTGGTCAACATCATTACCCGCCAGCCCGGCGACGAGTGGGAGGGCTCCGCGACGCTGGGGCATACGTTCCAGTCGGATTCCGACTTTGGCGGCTACTCCACCCTGGAAGGCTATCTTGCCGGCCCGCTGGTAGATGAGCGCCTGTCCATGCAGCTGTATACCCGTCTGTACGAGCGCTCCGCCTCCAGCATCGACATCCCCGGCACCGAGCCCAGCCTGACCGACAATCGCACCATGGGGCAGAACCCGACGAGTGCGAATGTCGAGACCTTTGGCGGCCGACTGCTGTTTACACCCAATGCGCAGGATGAATTCTCCCTGCGGCTGGATACCACGCGACAAAGCTACGACAACTCGCGCGGACAGCTCGGGCGCCTGACGGGCACTGGCGATTCACGCGAGGACTTTCTGCGCGGCTATTCGCGCGAACTCGAGTTCCAGCGCGATCAGGTGCGTCTCGGCCATCGTGGCGATTACGACTTCGGGACCTGGGAGACCACCCTGACCCAGGATCGGGTGGAGACGCTTGGGCGTACGATCAACGAGGGGGCCGTTCCGGATTCCTCGCGCGAAGGCGCACCGCGAACGCTCCGGCTGGACACCACGATCCTGGATACTCAGGTGGTCACGTATCTGGATGACCACGTGCTGACGGTCGGGGGGCAGTATCTGCGTCCGAAGCTGGAAGACGGCATCCTGCCGGATTCGCTGTCTTTCTGGCAGTACAGCCTGTTCGTCGAAGACGAGTGGTTCATGACCGACCGCTTCACCCTGACCGGTGGTCTGCGGTTTGACGACAATGAAAACTTCAGCAGTCAGATCACACCGCGCCTGTACGGGGTGTTCAGTGCGACGGACACCGTCACGCTCAAGGGCGGGATCGGCCAGGGCTTTCGCGCCCCGTATATCGAGCAGATCAGCGACGGGGTGATCGGCTATGGCGATGGGGGCTCCACCCCGCTGTTCGGCAATCCGGATCTGGAGCCCGAGCGCAGCACCAACGTCGAGTTCACGGTTGCCTACGACAACCGTCAGGACTTCTCGGCTCAGGCGACCGTGTTCCGTAACGAACTCAAGGACAAGATCGAGCGTGGCACCGGGGCCAACGAAGGCATCGACGTGAATATTGGCGAGTCCGTGGTGCGGGGGATCGAGCTCGCGACGCGCTACCGCTTTGCGCCGAACTGGGCGTTTTCGGCCAACTACACCTGGACGGACAGCGAGGTGAAACGGGGTGGGACCGCCGCCAGCAACGTTGGCGACCCGCTGGCCAGCGTGCCCGAGCACATGCTGAATGCCCGACTGGACTGGCAGGCGACCCCGCGGGTCGAGGCCTTCGCCGAGGCCGAGTACCGCTCCAGCGCCTTCCGCCCGCGCAATTATCACGAGCCGCAGGATGGTGGCAGCGCACAGGGTGCCTACGATGCCCTGGGAGATTTCCGCGGGTTCACGATGGTGAACGTCGGTGCGGCCTACCACATCTCCGAGAACGTCACCCTGAACGCGACGATCTACAACCTCTTCGACAAGGACTTCAAGGACTACCGGCCGTATGCCCGGGAGGACACCGGAGAAACCACCTTCAGCAATGTCTACAACAACATCTACGAGCCCCGGCGGCTGTTCGTTTCGCTGAATGCCCGTTTCTGATCGGTTGCCACCGGGCCCGCCGAAAAACCGGACGTCGATCACAGTGTGGCAGGGCAGGTGCCTGGAGCGGCGATCATTCCGGTTTGCCGATGGTCCCAACGCCCGAGTCCAGCAAGCGGCGGTCCTCGACAGAGGTCGCCGATTGGACTATCTACGAGAAGGATCCATTTTCCGGTAAAGGAGCGAACCGATGCTCAACAAGTCTCGACTGACGATTTTCTTCCTGGCGCTGATGCTGGCGCTGGGCGGTGCCAGCCTCGCCGGCTGTGACAACCAGGGCCCGGCCGAAGAGGCGGGCGAAGACATTGATGACGCCATGGATGATGCCGGCGATTCGATGGAAGATGCTGGCGAAGAGATGGAAGACACCTTCGACAACTGATCGTTAGTTGTCAGGTTTTCTGATCCAGAAGGGCAGCGGCCATTGTCGCTGCCCTTTTTGTTTGCGGTGTTCGATGCAGTCGGTCGGACATAAAAAAGGAGGGGCCTGGCCCCTCCTTTTGCGTGCTTCAGGCAGGTGGCAGGACTAGAAGTCCTGTTCGCCACCCTCGTCCGCGGGCGGTTCCATGCTGCCTTCTTCATCCGGCATCTGGCCGCCTTCCTGCGGGGGTTGCTGCTGTTGCATGCCCTCATCCGCCGGCGGTTGCATCGGCTCGCCACCACCTTGTTCCTGCTGCTCCATTTGTTGCTGCTCGAACTCTTCCATGTCCATGTCGCCTTCGCCGCAGCCGACCAGCAGGGCGAACGGGGCGATTGCGAGCGTCGCCAGAATTCCAGTGGATCGTTTCATAATGCCTCTCCTTGTTGTCCGAAGGCTTTGGGTGAGTCGTGCGTGAAAACACTCTGCTTTCCGTGCAGGGGACAACAACCGTTTTTATGAGTTCGACCCGATTTTTCGGCGCGTCCCTGGCTGTGCCGGCCGTCACGAAAGACTGTGTGCCAAATCGCCCTCTACATGAGGGGGCGTTAAAGTGAACTCACTACTACCCGGAGGGTCCCGGACAATACCGGGTTCGCAGGACAGACGATGGCTGATACTCCAGAACTGGAAAACCTCGTGGAGCAGGCCCGCAAGGCCTGGGGGCGCGGCGATATCGAGGCCGCGATCGACGGCTGGCGCGCCGGTGCCGCAGCTGGCGATGCCCGCTGCGCCTATAACCTGGGCGTCCTGGCCGACGAGGGGCAATATCAGCCGCGCGATCCGGAAGCGGCCGCGCGCTGGTACCGCCGGGCAGCGGAGGCCGGCTTTCCGGATGCGGCCTTCAATCTCGCCGTCCTCTACGAGCAGGGCGATGGCGTCGCCCCCGATGCCAACGAGGCCGCCCGCTGGTTTCACGTAGCGGCCGAGCGCGGCAATGCCCAGGCGATGTTCAATCTCGGGCTCAAATTCGACGAGGGGCGCGGGCTGCCTCAGGACGCCGAGCAGGCCGCGCAGTGGTATCTGCTGGCAGCCGAGGGCGGCGAGGGCCGGGGTGCTGCGAATCTGGGGCGGCTGTTCGCGATGGGCGAGGGCGTGGAGCGCTCGGACGTATCGGCGTTCAAGTGGTACGCGATCGCCGCCGAGATGGGCGTGGCCAACGCAGCCCGCTATCGCGAGCGCGTGGCCCGAGAGCTGTCTCCCGACGAGCGTTTGCATGCGGGCGAGAAGGCTCGCGAGTGGTTACAAAGCCAGGGGCAGCCGGTGACGCGGCTGCAATAATCGGCGGGGTTGGTGCTTCAGGTGGCGTTACTAGACCACCACGTTAAGTTCGCGCCGTGGCTCCTCGGTGGGGCCTGCCAGGCGCACGGCCAGTTCCACCCGGCGGCGCAAGGCCTCGACGCCGTCCTGTCCCAGCGAACTGCCATCACGAATCGCTGAATCGTCCTGCGTGTCGCCATCGCGGCGCATGCGGGCCGCCTCCTGCTCGGCGCTGATGCGCGCTCGGCTCGACAGTTCCTGTTCGGAACGCGCGCCGAACTCCAGTGAGCGGTCACTCTGATCGCCACCGCGGCGATCGCTATCCTGCTCCGCATCGTCCTCGATCGGGCGGCGGGCCTCGCCGGCCTCGGGGTCGTTCAGCGGGCGGTCAAACTCCGCGGGTGCCGAGGTCTGGCCGAGTCCCAGGCGATCGGAACCGGTCGGCCGCGTGCCGAGCGGGACTGCCGCCGAAGGATTGCTGACTGGGACTTCCATCGTCCGCCTCCCGGATTCCGCCGTCTCAGGCGCGCACGTCCAGCAGCGAACCGATCATGCGATCTTCGGCCTGAAGGGTTTTCACCGAGGCCTCGACCTGATTCTGGCTCGCGATCATGCCGACCTGTGCGGTTGTGCTTTCGCGCCCGCCGGCCGGTTCGGTGGCCACCGTATGCGCCTGCTGGCGCAGGCTGGTGACACCGTTCTGGATGCCCGTCAGGGACGCGCTGCCATCGATCATCGGGTGAATCCGTTAAATGAACGTCTTGAAGATTATAGATCAATTACTTGGAAGACGCTTCATGCGTTGGCGAGACTGCCGGTCAGGGCATCGCGAACGATGGAGCGGGCATCGGCCTGGCGCTGCTGCCATTGCGCCAGGTCATCGCGTCGATCCTGTGCGGTCCGGCCCTCGGCCAGGCGTGCGAGCACCTCGTCGGCCACCTCTTCCGGCGTGCTGCCGCGCGAGACCAGGCCGGTGTGCTCGGCGGCCATCCGCAGGCGGGTGGCGGCATCCGGCCGAGCCGGGTCGTCCGCCGGGCCGCAGACGACGGCACTGCCGTGGGCCAGGGGCAGCCCGAGGTCCGGCGGCGTCTCGCTGGCGGCCAGTGTGCCGCCAGGCAGGGTGATGTGCGCGCAGCCATAGGCCGAGTGCAGGGTCTCGGGATCCTCGATGTAGTACACCCGGTTTTTGCGCGGCACAAAGGAGGTCATGAAGCGGTTGTGGCGGATGATCGGGAGTGAGTACTTGATCGCGTCGCGGTACACCGGCTCGTGGCGTTCGCGGTCTGCCGGCGCCAGCAGCAGGATCGCGGCGGTCTTGCGCAGCACGGCGAACAGCACCGCGAACGCAAAGGCCTCTTCGCCGGGCCCCGTGTTGGGGGCGAGCAGGATGGGATGCCCCTTCTCGTGGTATTCGCGAAAGCGTTCGCAGAAGTCCGTGTCGGGCGCCGGGGCCGCGGGCAGCTCGACAGCCCCCGCGATCGGGTCGCCGATCACCTGTGTCCCGGGCGCGTTACAGGCCTGATCGCGCGCGGCGAAGATCCCGGCCCACTCGACGCCGGCAGGTGCGTCGCCCTCGGCGTTCATCCAGAGGCGAGGCGCGGTGATCGCGGCGAGTGGCGAGCCCAGTTTGCCAACCGGGCCGATGACGACCACGGCCCGTGGTTGCAGACGTGCCAGGCGCTCCCGGGCCAGGTCCGGTGGCAGCGCCACTGCGGGCCGGTCATCACCCGGGTCGGACAAGTCTCCATCGCGTTCGGCATCGGTTACGCCGAGCGTTAGCGGGCCCGCCTTGCTGGCCAGGTCGTCCAGCCAGTCGCCGGCGGCCAGCAGGGTCTGTTTCGGGGCCAGCACGACGATGCGACCGGCACTGCCGGCAGGCACGGAGCGGGCGGTGATCCAGGCGGACAAACGTGAGAACATGGCGGGCTGTCATCCGGTGGTCAACGGGAGGGCCGGCATTATACGAGAGCCGGCGCGTCGGGGCCGCCTCGCGTCGGGGAGTGCAAGGCATGCAGATACGCTGGATCGTGGGACTGATCGCGATGGCCGTGATCATGGCGCTGGCGATGTGGGTCTATTCCAACCCGGGCGGTCAGCGTACCCAGCAGTTCACCGACCTGCCCTGGCAGGTACAGGTGATCGACGAACAGCGCACCCGCGTGCTGGGCATTACGCTGGGTGAATCCACCATGGCGGACCAGATGGGCCGTCTGCCGGTGCCGGATATCCGCCTGTTCGTGGACCCGGACGGCAGTCGTTCAGTCGAGGCCTATTACGTGAACGCGCGCATCCCGCCATTCGAGACGAACCTGGTGCTGCGCCCGGATCTGGACGAGGCCGACCTCGATCGCATCGAGTCCCAGACGACCTCCGATCGGCCGATGCCCAGCGGGGCATGGCGCTACGGGCTGAGCGACGAGGCACTCAGTTCACTGGGCAATGTGCCGATCGTCGAGATGAGCTACATCCCCCGCGCGCGCTGGACCCACGACGTCCTGGAGGAACGCTTTGGCGAGCCGGCCGAGCGCATGCAGATCGATTCCGACCACAGCTACTGGCTTTATCCGGATCGTGGCCTGGCCATCATGGTGCCGCGCCGAGGACGTGTATTGATGCACTTCGTGACCCAGGAGCGCTGGGCCCAGACGGTGAGTCGCTTGCGTGATGAAGGACGGCGCATGCTCGGCGAGGATCATGAGTGATCCCGTCGACGGGGCCCCGGTCCCGTTCTGGGAGCGTCCGCTCGAGACGCTGAGCCACGCCGAGTGGGAGGCCCTGTGCGATGGCTGCGGCCGCTGCTGCCTGCACAAATTGGAAGACGAGGACTCGGGCGAGCTGGCCTTTACCTGGCTGGCCTGCGATCTGCTCGACTGCGAGACCGGCGCCTGTTCGGACTACGTGAACCGGCGCAACTTCGTGCCCGACTGCATCCAGCTCACCCTGGAAGACCTGCCCAACTACCACTGGCTGCCGCCCACCTGCGCCTACCGGCTGCGCTTCGAGGGCCAGCCGCTGCCCACCTGGCACCCTCTGCTGACCGGCGATCCGGAGACGGTCAAGCGCGCCCGCGTCTCGGTGGCCGGAAGGGTCATCCGCGAGTGTGATGCCCCGGATCTCCCCCTGATCGACTACGTGGTCGACTGGCCCGGCCAGGTGCCGGAGTCCGCGCGCCTGTGGCGCCCGGTGGTACGGCTCTCGCAGGAGTAGGCATCGGTATGGCGGCGTTTGTTGACCTGTTCGTGTACGGGACGCTGAAGCAGGGCTTCGCCAACCACCGCGCATTCTGCGCGCGGGCCCTCCGGATTCGTACGGCCAGCATCGCGGGGTCGATCTATGACCTGCCCGTGGGCTATCCCGCCGTGCAGGTCCCTGGCAGCAGCATTCTCCTGAAGGCCGGTCAGGACCCGGCCCGTGACGCGGGGCGTCAGCACCGCTTTCGGGGTCTGACGCAGCCAGTCCCGGAGGGGACGCAGGGGCTTGTGCACGGCGAGTGGATTCGCCTGCCCGATCCGCCACGGACCCTGCCACACATCGATGCCCTCGAGGGCGTGCGCGCGGACGGCCGCGGGGAGTATCGCCGTGCCCTGGTGCCCGCCTGGACCGAGGAAGGCCCGGCGGCCCTCTGGGTCTACTGGATGCCACGCCTGCCGCCCGGCGCGCGCCATCTGGCGGACGGCACCTGGCCGGCGCGGCCCTGAACCGTATGGGCCACTCACTGGTGGTGATTCTGTAGCGTCCGCTCCACGATCCGCGCGGGGTGTAGGATGCGGATGAGCGCAGCGAATCGCATCATTGGGGTTGAAGCAGGTTCCACGCTTGAAGCGATGCGATGCGATGCGATGCGATGCGATTCGCTGCGCTCATCGCATCCTACGCTTTGCCTTGTGGTCTGAGTGCCGGATTATCCAGCAGCGGCGAGGAGTTCGCGGGCGTGGGTGCGGGTGGTCTCGGTGAGCTGGGTGCCGCCGATCAGGCGGGCCAGGGCCTCCACGCGGCGCTCGTCGTCCAGGGGCTGGATGGCGGTGCGGGTGCCGTCCTGGCCGTGCGACTTCTGCACCTCCAGCTGCTGGTGGGCCTGGGCGGCGACCTGCGCCAGGTGCGTCACGCACAGCACCTGATGGCGCTCGCCCAGGGTGCGCAGCTTGCGCCCGACGACCTCGGCGACCGCGCCGCTGATGCCGCTGTCGACCTCGTCGAAGATCAGCGTGGGCACGGTCTGCTGCTGGCTGGCCAGCACCTGTAGCGCGAGCCCGATACGCGAGAGCTCGCCGCCGGAGGCGACCTTTGCCATCGGCTGGGGGGCAGCGCCGGGGTTCGCGGCGACTCGGAACTCGATGTGATCCACGCCGTGCGCCTGCGGCTTGTCGGCGGGCTCGATCGCGATCTCGAAGTGGCCGCCGGCCATGCCCAGCTCCTGCATGGTGTCGGTGACTGCCTGACCGATGCGGCTGGCGGTCTGCTGGCGGGCCTGGCTCAGCGCCTTGGCGGCCGCATCAAAGGCGGTACGGGTCTCCTGTTCGCGCGCCTCCAGGGCCTCGAGGGTCTGGTCGCCGTTCTCCAGGGCGTCCCGCTCGGTCTGCAGTTCGTCGTGCAGGCCCGGTAGGGCCTCGGGATCGACGCGGTGCTTGCGCGCCAGGCGCAGGTACTCGCCGACGCGCTGGTCCAGCTCGGCCAGGCGCTCCGGGTCCAGTTCGATGCCGTCGGCCAGCCGGCGCAGGGTGTCGCCAGCCTCGTCGAGCTGGATGCGCGCGGATTCCAGTAACTCGACAGCCGGGTTGACCCGTTCGTCGTGCTGCGCGGCGTCCTGCAGTGCGTGCAGCACATGGCCGATCTGGGCATCGAGTCCGGCGTCGTCCTCGATCTGCTGGCTGGCGGCCTGCAGCGCGCTCAGCACCTCGGTGCCGTGGGCGAGCTGGTTCTGCTCGACCAGCAGTTGTGGGTACTCGTCCTGTACCGGGGCCAGTTCGGCCAGCTCGGTGGTCTGGAAGCGCAGCAGATCGAGGCGGTCGGAGGTGTCGGCCTGGCTCTCGCGGGCCTGCTCCAGCGCCCGGGCGGCCTCGCGCCAGGCTTGATGGGCCTCGCGCACGCGGGGCACGCGGTCGCCTTCGAGG
This sequence comes from Thioalkalivibrio sp. ALgr1, assembly GCF_000378285.1. Lineage (NCBI taxonomy): Bacteria > Pseudomonadati > Pseudomonadota > Gammaproteobacteria > Chromatiales > Ectothiorhodospiraceae > Thioalkalivibrio > Thioalkalivibrio sp. ALgr1. The sequence goes on along the minus strand of NZ_KB905133.1, from coordinate 697,965 downwards.
AAGCCGTCCAGCCAGTGGCGCTGGGTGTCGCGCTGCAGCAGCTGCTGATGGGCGTGCTGGCCGTGGATGTCCACCAGCCACTCGCCCAGCGTGCGCAGCTGGCCGACCGCGACCGGGCGGCCGTTGATCCAGGCGCGACTCTTGCCCTGGCGGCTCAGGACCCGCCGCAGGAGCACCGCGTCGTCATCGGGGTCCGCCAGATCCTGTTCCGCCAGCCACGTGCTGGCCGGGCCCGTGTCGGGCAGGGCGAACTCCGCGGACAGGTCGGCCTGCTCGGCCCCCTCGCGCACCATGCCCGCATCCGCACGGTCGCCCAGCAGCTGGCCGATCACGTCGATCAGGATGGATTTGCCGGCCCCGGTCTCGCCGGTCAGGGCGCTCAGGCCCGTGTCCAGCTCCAGTTCCAGCCGGTCGATGATCGCGAAGTCGCGGATGCTGATCAGTCGCAGCATGGCGGGATCAGGGCTGCTCGCCCCAGCGCAGCTTGGTGCGCAGGACGCGCAGGAAGTAGTGCTCGCGCGGGTGGATCAGGGTCAGGTTGCGCTCGCGGCGGCGGATGCGCACCAGATCGCCGGGGGCAAAGTCGATGTTCTCCTGGCCATCCAGCGCAATCTGGGCCGGCGACCGGCTCCCGCTGGACAGGCGAATCTCCACCGTGGAACGGCCGCTGACCACCAGCGGGCGGTGGTTCAGGCTGTGCGGGCAGACGGGGACCATGACCATCGCGTCCAGCTGCGGGGTCAGGATCGGGCCGCCAGCGGAAAGGGCGTAGGCAGTGGAGCCGGTGGGGGTGGCCACGACCAGCCCGTCGGCCCGCAGGCGGCCGATGTCCATGCCGTCGATCGCGGTGTCGAATTCGATGATGCGCACCACGCTCAGCACGTGCAGCACCACGTCGTTGAGCGCGATGCCTTCGTGGATGGTGACACCGTCGCGGATCAGCTCGGCCTCGAGCATCGCGCGCGGTTCCAGCTCGTACGCGCCATCGAGGACCTCGCCCAGCTCCTCGCAGGCCGTCTCCGGCGAGACGTCCACCAGGAAGCCCAGTCGCCCGAGGTTGATGCCGAGTACTGGGGTCTCGTTGTCGGCAATCCGCCGGGCCGTGGCCAGCAACGTGCCGTCGCCGCCGATTACGACCAGCAGATCGGCGGCCTCGGCGAGTTCGGCCAGGGGGAGCAGGGCGATGTCGTCCGGACGGTCGAAGCCGGGGATGTCCTGCTCCATGTGGACCTGGCGGCCGCGCGAGTGCAGCAGCTCCACTAGCCGTGCCACCAGTGGGCCCGTGCGCGAGTCGCTGGTCTTGCCCACCAGCCCGATCGTCTTGAATTCCGGCATCATGGCGGCATTATCCGGAAAAGGGCGGGGGACTGCATCCGCGGTTTCTTGACGTCTCCCGGTGCGGATCGAACACTGGGCATTGTTACTCGCCCCCATGGAGCGCTGATCACCGATGGAAAACGCCGCGATCAATCTGGATGCCAGGGCCCGTACCCTGCTGCGGACCCTGATCGAGAGCTATATCCGCGACGGTCAGCCGGTCGGCTCGCGCACCCTCGCGCGCACCTCCGGGCTCAAGGTCAGCGCGGCCACGGTGCGCAATGTGATGGCCGATCTCGAGGACCTGGGCCTGATCCAGGCGCCGCATACCTCCGCCGGGCGGATCCCGACCGCGAGCGGCTACCGCCTGTTCGTCGACAGCCTGCTCGAGGTGCGCGAACCAACGGTCGAGGAGATCCGCGCGATCCAGTCGGGTTTCGACCCGAACGCGACCACCCAGGACTTGATGGGCGCGACCTCCAACCTGCTGTCGCAGGTGACGCGCATGGCGGGCATGGTGCGTCTGCCGCGCCACCGTAACGTGGCGCTCAGCCAGCTCGAGTTCCTGCGCCTGGGCGAGCGCCGGGTGCTGGCGATCCTGGTGATCGACGGCAAGGAGGTGCAGAACCGCGTACTGGAGCTCGAGCGCGACTTCGATCAGGACGACCTCCAGCGCATGGCCAACTACCTGAACGCACACCTGGCTGGCAAGAGCCTGCACGCGGTGCGCGATGCCCTGCTGCGCGAGATGCGCGACGTGCGCGAGAACCTCGATGCGATGATGCTGGCGGCCATTGATCTGGGCGAGAAGGCCGTGGCCGGCGAAGACCCGGACGATGTCGTGGTGGCGGGCCAGACCCACCTGCTCAGCTACGAGGAACTGGCGGACATCGATCGCCTGCGCCAGTTGCTGGAGGCATTCAACGAGAAGCGCGAGATCCTCGGGATTCTGGATCAGTGCATCCGCAGCGACCGGGTACAGATCTTCATCGGGCGCGAGTCCGGGCTCGACTGGTTCGAGAACTGTTCGGTGGTCACCGCCCCCTACAGTGTCGACGGGGAAGTGGTCGGCGTGCTCGGGGTGATCGGGCCTACGCGCATGTCCTACGATCGCGTGATTCCGATTGTGGATGTGACCGCGCGCCTGCTGGGTTCGGCGCTTGGCGACCCGGTCCACGACACGAAATAGTCGGACGCCCTTGAAACCGCGCAGGGTGCCCCCAGAGTCCCGATAGTCAAACCGAATTGATCCGCGTGTGCCGCCCGTAGGGTCCGGCATGCGTTTTACTTTTTCACCGATTCTACGAGGCAGACATGTCCGATCAGCGTGAACCCCAGGAACCGGCGGAAGCATTCGAGGCCGCGGATTCGGAGCACACCCAGCCCGAGGGCGACGAGGCCGTTGAGGGTGTCGATGCCCGCCTCCAGGAGCTCGAGGCCCTGGCCGAGGAACGCCGCGACCAGGCACTGCGCGCTCAGGCGGAGCTGGAGAACCAGCGCCGGCGCTTCGAGCGCGAGCTGGAGAACGCGCACAAGTACGCGATGGAAAAGTTTGCCTCCGAGATGCTGGAGGTGGGTGACTCCCTGGAGATGGGCCTGCAGGCCGCCCGCGAGTCCAAGGATGTCGAGCGCATCATCGAGGGCGCCGAGCTGACCTTGAAAAACCTGAACCGGGTGTTCGAGAAGTTCGGCATCCAGGCCGAGGACCCGACCGGCGAGCGTTTCGACCCGGAACGCCACCAGGCGATGTCCATGCAGGAAGATCCGGAGAACCCGCCGAATACCGTGGTGGCGACCATGCAGAAGGGCTACCTGTTGCAGGACCGTGTGCTGCGCCCGGCGATGGTCGTGGTCTCCAAGGCGCCCACCTCGCCCAACATCGACGAGAGCGCCTGACCCGGTCTCTCCGGGACGGTTTTCGGGGCGCGTGACAGAGGGCGTCCCTTGAAAACGCGGCCGGGGGCCCCAGATTCCCGTACAAGTTGGCAGAGAGTTGTTCTCTGCCGCGCAAAAATTTTCGCATCAGGAGAATTCAGCCATGGGCAAGATCATCGGTATCGACCTCGGGACCACCAACTCCTGCGTCGCCGTCATGGAAGGCGACCAGGCCAAGGTCATCGAGAACGCGGAAGGCACCCGCACCACCCCGTCCATCGTCGCGTTCAGTGAAGATGGCGAGGTGCTGGTCGGCCAGTCCGCCAAGCGCCAGGCGGTTACCAATCCGCAGAACACCATCTTTGCGGCCAAACGCCTGATCGGGCGCAAGTTCGATGAAGGCGAGGTCCAGAAGGACATCAAGCTCGTCTCCTACAACATCGTGAAGGCCGACAACGGTGATGCGTGGATCGAGGTGCAGGGCAAGAAGATGGCCCCGCCGGAGATCTCCGCGCGTGTGCTGCAGAAGATGAAGAAGACCGCCGAGGACTATCTGGGCGAGACGGTGACCGAGGCGGTGATCACCGTCCCGGCCTACTTCAACGACTCCCAGCGTCAGGCGACCAAGGATGCCGGCAAGATCGCCGGGCTCGAGGTCAAGCGCATCATCAACGAGCCGACCGCGGCCGCGCTGGCCTACGGCATGGACAAGCAGCGCGGGGATCGCAAGATCGCCGTGTATGACCTGGGTGGCGGTACCTTCGACGTCTCGATCATCGAGATCGCCGAGGTGGACGGCGAGCACCAGTTCGAGGTGCTGGCGACCAACGGCGATACCTTCCTGGGTGGCGAGGACTTCGACAACCGCCTGATCGACTACCTGGTCGAGGAATTCAAGAAGGACCAGGGCATCGACATCAAGGGCGACCCGCTGGCGATGCAGCGCGTGAAGGAGGCCGCCGAGAAGGCCAAGATCGAGCTGTCCTCCAGCCAGCAGACCGAGGTCAACCTGCCGTACATCACGGCCGACAACACCGGGCCGAAGCACCTGGCGCTGAAGATTACCCGCGCCAAGCTGGAAAGCCTGGTCGACGACCTGGTCAAGCGCTCCATCGAGCCGTGCAAGGTCGCGCTGAAGGATGCCGGCCTGTCCGCCTCCGAGGTGGATGACGTGATCCTGGTCGGCGGTCAGACCCGCATGCCCAAGGTGCAGGAAGCGGTGCAGTCCTTCTTCGGCAAGGAGCCGCGCAAGGACGTGAACCCGGACGAGGCCGTTGCGGTGGGTGCCGCGGTGCAGGCTGGCGTGCTGGGTGGTGACGTCAAGGACGTGCTGCTGCTGGATGTGACCCCGCTGTCGCTCGGGATCGAGACCATGGGCGGCGTGATGACCAAGCTGATCGAGAAGAACACCACCATCCCGACCCGGGCCAACCAGGTGTTCTCCACCGCCGACGACAACCAGACCGCGGTGACCGTGCACGTGCTGCAGGGCGAGCGCGACATGGCCAGCGCCAACAAGTCGCTGGGCCGCTTTGACCTGCAGGACATCCCGGCCGCGCCGCGCGGTGTGCCGCAGATCGAGGTCACCTTCGATATCGACTCCAACGGTATCCTGAACGTCTCGGCCAAGGACAAGGCGACCGGCAAGGAGAACAAGATCGTGATCAAGGCCTCCTCCGGCCTGTCCGATGAGGAAGTCGAACAGATGGTCAAGGATGCCGAGGCCCACGCCGAGGAAGACAAGAAGTTCCAGCAGCTGGTCGGCGCGCGCAATCAGGCCGATGCCCTGGTGCACTCGGCCGAGAAGTCGCTGAAGGACCTGAGTGACCAGGTCTCCGACGACGAGCGTTCCGCGATCGAGGCGGCCGTCGCCGAGGTGAAGAAGGCCATGGAGGGTGACGACGTCGAGGCCATCGAACAGTCCACCCAGAAGCTGGCCGAGGCCTCCGGCAAACTGGCCGAGAAGGCCTATGCCCAGGGCGCAGATGCCGCGGGCGAGGCCGGGGCCGAGCAGGCCGGTGGCGAACAGCAGGCCGACGACGTCGTGGACGCCGAGTTCGAGGAAGTCGACGACGACCAGAAGAAGCAGGGCTGATGCCGCAGCCGGCGGGGCTTCGCGTCCTTCCGGTCCTGTTTGAACGCCGCGCCCGGGGTACTCGTGACTCCGGGCGTTTGCGTGAAGGCATTCCGCGTTCGCGCGAACGATCTACCTGGAAATGACCATGTCACAACGCGACTATTACGAGGTGCTGGGCGTCGCCAAGGACGCCTCGGCCGCCGACATCAAGAAGGCCTTTCGCCGCCTGGCGATGAAGTACCACCCCGATCGCAATCCGGGGGACGAGGAGGCCGAGGCCAAGTTCAAGGAGGCGCGCGCTGCCTATGACGTCCTCAGTGACGACCAGAAGCGTGCAGCATACGACCGCTACGGACATGCCGGCGTCGATGGTGGGGCCGGGGGCTTTGGTGGTGGTGCCGGGGCCTCCAATTTCTCGGACATCTTCGAGGATATCTTTGGCGACATCTTCGGGGGTGGCGGTGGCCGCGCGCGCGGTTCGCGCGCATTCCGCGGCTCCGACCTGCAGTACAACCTGGACCTGACCCTGGAGGAGGCCGTATTTGGCACCGAGGTCAAGATCCGCATCCCGACCACCGTCTCCTGCGAGGCCTGTGACGGCTCGGGTGCCGAACCGGGTACTTCGCCGGAGACCTGTCCGACCTGTAACGGCGTGGGCCAGGTGCGCATCCAGCAGGGCTTTTTCTCGGTGCAGCAGACCTGCCCGCGCTGCGAGGGCTCGGGCAAGATCGTCGCCAGCCCCTGCAAGGCCTGTAATGGCAACGGCCGGGTGCAGGAGCAGAACACGCTGGACGTGAAGATCCCCGCCGGGGTCGACAGCGGTGACCGCATTCGCCTGGCCGGTCAGGGCGAGGCCGGGGTCAACGGCGGCCCGCCGGGGGATCTCTACGTGCAGGTGCGGGTCAAGTCGCACAAGCTGTTCCGCCGCGAGGGCTCCGACCTGCATATCGAGGTGCCGATCTCGTTTGCCACCGCCGCACTCGGCGGCGAACTGGAGGTCCCCTGCCTGGACGGTCGGGTGAAGCTGAAGGTGCCCGCCGAGACCCAGACCGGCAAGCAGTTCCGCGTCGGTGGCAAGGGTGTGCAGTCCGTGCACGGGGGTGGTGTCGGCGATCTGATCTGCCGGGTGACCGTGGAGACCCCGATCAACCTGACCAAGGAGCAAAAGGCGCTGCTGCGCCAGTTCGAGGATTCGACTCAGGCGGGCGGCACCAAGCACAGCCCGCAGGCGCACTCCTGGCTGGATGGCGTGAAGGGCTTTTTCGAGGACCTGAACTTCTGGTCGAAATAGGCTAGGGAAACACTGATGAATGTGCACGCTCGCGCTCGAGTCGCTTTTGCGTGCGAACAAGGCGCGGTGACTGCCGTGCAGTCACTCTGCACAAGGGAACCGCAACGCCGTGCGCGCGCCCGTTTTTGATAACAACGGGCGGCCGAGCCCCTGCCTTCAATGGCTTGTGGGGTTGGTGCCCCCTGTTCCCCGATCCTGCGTTGCGCTCCGCATTCATCAAAAACGGGCGGGTAGAACCACTACCCGCTGCACGACGCGCCTTGTCTCGGAAAACAGGGGGCACCAACGCGGACGTGCGATTGAATCAGCGTCTCCCTAGGTCAGGTCGCCTCGAAGTCGAACGTCGGTTTGGCCAGGGGCGACTGGATGAAGTACCCCTGCACCAGGTTGACGTTCAGCCCGTACAGTACGGCGAGCACGCTGGCATCCTCGACGTGCGGCACGATCACCTGCTTGCCCTTGGCGTGCGCCGCGTCGACGTACTCGCGGATCGCCTCCTGGTTCTCCTCGTTCTCCGCCAGCCCCTCGACGAACGAGGGGTCGAGCTTGATGTGATCGGCCTCCAGGTGCTGCAGCAACTGGAAAGGGTTCAGGCCATTGCCGAAGTCGTCGATGCACAGGTGGCTGTGCATCTCGACCAGGCCGCGCGATACGTTCATCGCCGGCTTCAGGTTGGTGACCACGGTCGGCTCCTTGAGCTCGACCACGACGTTGTCGGCCGGGATGCGCAGGGCGTGCAGGTCATCGTTGAGCCAGCTGACCACAGTCGGGTCGCCCATTGAGCCGGTGCCCAGCTTCAGGAAAAACTGGGTCTTGGGCTGAGCCTTCAGGCACCCGGCGAGTTCGCCCAGCGCGGTCTTGACGATCCAGCGATCCACCGCCGGGGCCATGCCCGTGCGTTCGGCCGCAGGCAGGAAGGCAGATGGCTCGTGCAGGTGGCCGTCGGCGTCGCGCAGGCGCACGAACACCGAATAGCGCGGCCGGTCGTTGCCGTGCAGATGCACGATCGGCTGGAAGCGAAGCTCCAGGCGGTCATGGTCCAGGGCGTCCTGGATGCGCAGCTTCCACTGCTGGTCGGCCTGGCCCTGGGTCAGCTCGCCTTCGGCCGGGTGGTAGAAGCGATGGACGCCGCCGCCGGCCTCGACCGCCTCCTCCAGCGCCCGGTGGGCCTGGTCGAGCAGATCCTCCGTGCTGGGGGCGCTTTCGTCGGCGATCACGGCGCCGGCCGACAGGGTGCAGTTGGTCGACGACTGGTTGAGTTCGAAGACATGCCCGGTGACGGCCTGCATCAGGCTGTGGATGCGCTCCTCGACCTCCTGGCGGCGGGTCTCCGGCGCCAGGACACCGAAGTGTTCGCCCTCCAGGCGCGCGGCAATGGCGGGTTCGGGGAAATGATCCTCGATGACTTTGCCCATGTCGGCCAGGAGCAGATCGGCGGCCGACATCCCGACCTTCGCGCGGATCTCCGCGAAGCGGTCGACTGCCAAGGTCAGCAGGGCGAAGGGTTTCTCCGTCTCCTCGGCCCGGGTCTGAGCGCTCTCGATTGTGGACAGGAAGTGCTGGCGGTTGTACAGACCGGTGACCAGATCGCGCTGCGATAGGAAGTCGATTCGCTCCGCCAGCTCGGGGTCTTCCTGGCTGGCTTCCAGCTGGAGCTGGGTGCAGGCCTCGCCCTCCACGCTTGCGGCGGACAGGCGCAGGTCGGCCTCGAATGGCAGGCCATCGATACTCTGCAGGTGGAAGTGGGCGCGAGCCGTATCGCCTTCCTCGCCATTCTGGAAGCGGCGCAGCAGCGCCTTCATCTCGCCGCGGTTATCGGCCGTGACCAGGTCCATCAGTGGCAGCCCGTCGACCTCGTCCGGATCCTCGATACCGAAGCGTTCGCGCCAGGAGGCGTTGGCGTACAGGTGCATGCCCTCGTGGACATACGCGATCGCGTCGCGCGAGTTATCGAGCAGCAACTGGCAGCGGTTCTCCGACTCGTGCAGGGAGGCCTCAAGACGCTGGACACGCTGGCGCAGGCGCCGTTGTTCGGCCGCGCGGATGGCCATCAGGCTCGCCAGTTCCACCTGTTCGTGATCGACCACGGCGAAACTCCCGGCCTCGTAGTCCAGGACACGCTCGGGCTCCGGACGCTCGGTCAGCAGGACCAGCGGGATGCGGCGCCCACTGTCGCGCAGGGCCGTATCGACCACCTCTCGCGAGAGCACGAGACCGGGCTCGATCAATACGACCACGTCGTGTCGCGTGTTCTCCAGCGCGTTGATCAGGTCGTCCTGGGTCTCGACCTGCTCCGGGCGTACCGCGCTACCCCGCGTACGAATGCTGCTGATGACTTGCTCGGCGAGGTTCGGATTCGCCGTGACAAAGAGGATTCGGATGGTTTCGCTCATGCGGGTCCATTATTGCGTTCGCGCGGTGTGAGCGACAGCCCGGGCTGGGCCTGGTCAGTCACCGCTTCATTGGCTTCCATGTCATCGGGAGGCGGTTCTCCCAGCGTCAGATCGGTCATCCGGCAGCCAGTTTCGGTAAACAGTGTCGTACCGGTACGCTCGCTGTCCAGTGCCAGGACACGCGGGCGGCCCGCCAGCCAGCATACGACGCGGCTCTCGTGGTCGAACACCTGGGCCGGCATGAACAGCGCCGCCCCGCCACGATCCCTGCGCAGCGAGGCAAACAGACCCGGGTGCGCCGGGCCGGCCGCGCGGCCATTGCGGTACTCCTGCAGTTGCACCGGCAGGCCGCGCTCGGCGAGAAATTCCACCCCGATGCTGATCTCGATGTCGCTTTCGTAGCGGATCCAGCGCAGGACCCCGATGGTCCAGTAGTGGTCGTCGGGGTGGCGCAGGGCGGCCAGGTCGCCAATCAGTAGTGACTGGCGGGGCTGGGCCAGCCGCAGGCGCAGTCCGCCCGCCCCGATGTCGTCCACGGTCCATTGCTCGGGGGGGTGCCGCTTGGTGATCGGGGTGCGGGGTTCGTCCGGACGGTCACTCTCCAGCCCGCGGCCGACGTTTTCCCAGGCGGCTGCGGCCGTATCGGGCGGTCCCTCAGCCAGTTTGCGCAGTTCCGACGGTGGCCGGTGTGGGCTCGCGGCATCCACCAGGGCGAAGTCCGAGCCGCGCTCGGCGGCGGTGGACATGTGGTAAACGCCCACCCGATCCGTGTCCCGGGTGACCCCGCTGGGGAGGGGCGTATGCGATGTGTCGCGCTTTCGTTCCTCCAGTTCCTCGCACAGGAAGTGCTGGATGCGCTTGATCCCCAACAGGCACAGGCGGTGCTGGCCCTCGGTGGTTTCGCGCGAATGCTGGCGGGTGGGCAGCTGCGACCAGAGCCGCAGCAGGCGTTCGGTCAGGCTGCGCTCGTCCGGGCGCCGGTGCGGTTCCAGGCGGCGAGGCGCCTCTCGCAGCTGCTCCAGCACCGGCCCGAGTTCGACACAACAGTCACCGTGCAGCCGCGCGTGCTCGCGCAGTGTCAGCCCCGGAGGGTGGGCGCTGTCGAGGGCCGCACACAGGACCGGGAGGTCGGGGTGCGGGGTCGCGGACAGCCCTTCGGCGCAGGACAGCGGCAGACGGTCCAGCCAGCGAGCCAGCAGGTCGACCTCGCCCACCTCCAGGGCATTGGGGTCGCTGCCGCCCAGCAGCATCAGACGTGCCGCCAGGGTCTCGACCGGGGCCATGGACAGGGGCCCATAGCGAGGCTCGTCGCGCGGCTGTGCCTGCGCGAGGTTCTGTGCGCGTGCCCATGACAGGAGGGCGTAGGTACGCTGCCAGAAGTCATCCGGGAGCGGTTGATACAGGCGCCAGTGGTGTACGGCCTGGGCGGCGCTCAAGGCCAGGGCGGCCTGCAGCGCACGCGCACTGCGTTCGCTCTGCCCGTGGTGTTCACGGGCAATCAGGAGCCAGGCGGTAAGCAGGCTGTCCAGTGCCTCGGCCTGTTCGCGCGCGCGCTTCAGGCTGCGCGCTCCCAGGGGGAGCATGCGCTGGGAAAGGGATTTCCCGGTCCGCTGTAGCAAGGGCAGCAGGGGCTCCTCCAGCAGGGTGATCAGCGAGTAACGAACCCCGGGTTGCAGCGCGAAACTGTTCAGTTCTCTCAGGGCCTGACGCAGATGGGAAAAGGCCGAGTCCGGGTCGGCCGACGGGAGCGCTCGACACCACTGGCGCAGGCTGCGCGGCTGGCGATGCGGGAAGCTCTCGGGGCCGGCCGTGCGGGTGGGCAGTTTGGGCAGGGTGTCGGTCATGAGTGGGTCTGGAGGTTGCACCGTTAGTGGCCGGGCATCCGTTCACTGTAGCACCTCCCGAGGGGGCTGCTAATCAAGGCCTCTGTGCGCACCTTCATAGCCCGGCCCAACGGGGCGTCTTGCCGGGCTCGCCCGGGACCTCGCGGACCAGGCGGGGCACCAGGTAGCCGGGCAGCCGGGCATGCAGGGCCTGGTGCAGCTCCAGCGCGCGCTGTTCCGTGACCTCGAAGTGGGCGGTGCCCCGTGTGCGGTCTAACAGGTGGAGGTAGTAGGGCAGGATACCGTGGCGAAAACCGTCCTCCTGGAGCTCGCACAGGGTGTCCGGGTCATCGTTGATCCCGGCCAGCAGTACCGCCTGGTTCAGCAGTGTGATGCCGCGCGCGCGCAGACGCGCAAGGGCGGCGGCGGCCGGGTCGGCAAACTCCCTGGGGTGGTTGGCGTGCAGGACCAGTACATGATGCAGGCGTCCCTTGCCCAGCCAGTTGAGCAGCTGGTTGTCCACCCGCTCCGGCAGGACGACCGGCAGCCGCGTGTGGATGCGCAGGCGCTCGAGGTGGGGGATGGCCTCCAGCCGCCGGACCAGATCGGCGAGGCGGGGATCCGACAGCGACAGGGGGTCACCGCCGCTCAGGATCACCTCGCGGATGGAGCTGTCGGCGTGGATGTAGGCAAGCGCTGGCGCCCAGTCCTCCTGGGACGCGTTGTGCTCGGCATACGGAAACTCGCGGCGGAAACAGTAGCGACAGTGCACCGCGCAGGCCCCGGTCGTCAGCAACAGCACGCGACCGTGGTACTTGTGCACGAGACCCGGGGCGGCCAGGGCGTCGTGGTCGCCCACCGGGTCCGCCACGAAGCCCGGGTGTTCCTCGCTCTCCTGCTGCTGCGGGAGGACTTGCAGCAGCAGCGGGTCTTGCGGGTCCGCCTTGCGCATGCGTGCGAGGTAGCTCCTCGGCACGCGCACCCGAAACAGGGTATGGCCCGCGTGCAGGCCGGGCAGGTGAGCCGGGTCCAGTTCCAGTTCGCGGGCCAGGGTGTCGGGGTCGCGGATCGCGCGGGCGAGCGCCTGCTGCCAGGCCGGGGTGGTGTCCCCCGTGTGGGTTCGGTCGCTCGGCTGGGTTCCCCGCGGCGTGCGCGTTATCATGATGGGCTTTGTGGGCATGGCGGACTCGTTAGTGGGCGGTCATGTCCGCGCCACGCAATCGCTTGAGGACTGACGCGCAATGGCAACCTACAGTACCAACGAATTCAAGGCCGGTCTCAAACTCCTGCTGGATGGCGACCCGCAGGCCATCGTCGAGAACGAATTCGTCAAGCCAGGCAAGGGCCAGGCCTTCAACCGCGTCAAGCTGCGCAACCTGCGCACGGGGCGGGTGCTGGAAAAGACCTTCAAGTCCGGTGAGTCGGTCGAGGCGGCCGATGTCATGGATACCGAGATGCAGTACCTCTACAACGATGGCGAGTTCTGGCATTTCATGGTGCCGGACACCTTCGAGCAGTACGCGGTCGGCGAGGCCGCGCTCGGTGGCTGCGGTCAATGGCTGAAGGAGCAGGACGTCTGCACCGTAACCCTGTGGAACGGCGAACCGCTGTCGGTGGTGCCGCCGTCCTTTGTCGAGATGAAGATTACCCAGTGCGACCCGGGCGTGCGCGGTGATACCGCCCAGGGCGGCACCAAGCCCGCAACGCTCGAGAGCGGTGCGGTGGTCAAGGTCCCGCTGTTCGTCGAGGAAGGCGAGACGGTCAAGGTCGACACCCGCTCCGGCGAGTACGTCTCGCGCGTCTGATCGTCGCGGGCGGCCGGGCATGACTGACTGGCGACCGGGCGCCGCGGCGGCCCGGGAGGCGCGCGCGCGGCTGCTGGCCGGCCTGCGCGGGTTCTTTGCCGCACGCAATGTGCTCGAGGTGGAGACCCCGATACTGAGCCGTGGCGCGCCTCTGGATCCGATGGTCGAGAGCTGGACTGCAACCAGCCCGGACGGCGCCAGTGGCTATCTGCAGACCTCGCCGGAATACCCGATGAAACGCCTGCTGGCGGATGGCGCACCGGACATCTACCAGCTCGCGCGCGTCTTTCGCGGTGGCGAATCGGGGCCCCGTCACAATCCCGAATTCACACTGCTGGAATGGTACCGCCACGGGATGGATCATCACCGTCTGGCGCGCGAGGTGGTGGCCCTGATCATGAACCAGGCGGCGCTGGATACGCGCTGGAGGCGTCCGGCCCGCCTGCGCGAGATCTCGTATCAGGCGTTGTTTCAGGAGCATCTGGGTGTGGATCCGCTGGTGGCGGATGCCGACGAACTGCAGGCCGTCGCGGCACGGCAGGGGCTGGATATCGAGGGCGAGCTGGATCGTGATGCCTGGCTGGATCTCCTGATCAGTCTGGCGATTGCACCGGCGTTTCCGGGCGACCGGCTCACCGTGGTGCGCGACTACCCGGAGAGCCAGGCGGTGCTGGCTCGCCCCTGTGAACATGATGCCCGGCTCGCGGCGCGCTTCGAGGTGTACTGGGGTGCGCTGGAACTGGCCAACGGCTACCACGAGTTGAGCGACCTCGCCCAGTTTCGCGAACGTCGCGATCGCGACCAGGCGCTGCGCAGGCAGCGTGGCCAGGTCCTGCCCCAGCCCGATGCCCATCTGGAGGCCGCGCTGGCGTCGGGGCTGCCCGAGTGTGCCGGGGTGGCACTGGGGGTCGATCGTCTGCTGATGCGGCTGCTGGGGGTGGAGCGTATCGAGCAGGTGATCGATTTCCCGTTCGAGTCCGCCTGAGGCGGTTTGCGGGTTTGTCCGGCAGGGCCGGCGTTGCGCCGATCCGGGGCTTGTCAGTCCCCCCGTTGCGGGTGACTATTGTGGCGTCGATCCGGTGTCTGCTTCGGGATGGTAGCTTCGATGCGCAAGTGTTTTTTCTGGTTCTCCCGACGGTCGTTCCGCCGGGCCTTGTCTCCCTGGACGCTGTGTGTCGCGCTGTTGCTGGCCGTGCAGCCGGCGCAGGCGCAGTTCGAACACCTGCCTGCGCCACTACAGCGGGCAATCCAGGCCCAGGGGCTGTCCCCCGACTCAGTGGGTCTCTGGGTGCAGCGGGTCCCGGACGGGGCCGTGCTGGCCCGGCTGAATGCCGATACCCCCTATAACCCGGCCTCCACGGTCAAGCTGGCCACCTCGCTGGCGGCCCTGCACGAACTCGGCCCCAACTACACATGGACGACCGAGATCTGGGCCACCCGCCCGATCCAGGACGGTGTACTGCGTGGGGACCTGGTGATCCGCGGGACTGGCGATCCGGGTATGGTGAGCGAGGAGTACTGGCGCATGATCGGCGAGCTGCGCCGAACCGGGCTCAAGCGCATCGAGGGCGATGTGATCCTGGATGCCAGCCACTTCCAGCTCCCGAATGGGAACCCTGGAGACTTCAACCGTCAGCCACTGCGGGCGTACAACCAGCTGCCGTATGCCCTGCACGTGAATTCCAATTCCCAGCGCTTCCACGTGCGTCCCGAGCGCCGCGGCAACGGCATCGACGTGGTGGTCGATCCGCCGCTGCCCGGGCTCGAGGTCGTCAACCGTCTGCAGCCGACCCGAGGGGGGTGTGGCGAGTGGCAGCGGGGTATCCAGTTCAATGTCGATCAGGACGCCCAGCGGGTGACCTTTTCCGGTCAGTACCCGGTGAATTGTGGCAACTACGAGATGTTGCGCTCGGTACTCTCGCCGGAGGCCAATCATGCCGAGATGTTTCGCATGGCCTGGGATCAATGGGGCGGCGAACTGACGGGCAGGGTGCGTACCGGCGTGCTGCCCGTGCTGCATGACGAGCCGATTGTGCGCCATCGCTCGCGGCCCCTGTCCGATCTGATCCGGGTGTCCAACAAGTGGAGCTCGAATGTCATGAGCGATCACTTGCTGCTGACCCTGGGGGCGCGCAAGAACGGCCCGCCCGCGACGATGGATAAGGGGCGCGAGGCCCTGGTCGACTCACTGCGCGATCTGGGGGTGGATGTCGGCGGTATGGTGGTCGACAACGGTTCGGGCCTCAGCCGCGATGCCCGCATGACCGCGCGCCAGCTCGGCGAGATCCTCGAGGCGGGCTGGAAGCACCCGCATCGGCCCGAGTTCCAGTCGTCCCTGGCCCTGTCGGGGCTGGACGGTACCCTGCGCAACCGTTTCCGCAATGGCGACCTGCGCGGGCAGATGCACCTGAAGACCGGGCACATCAACGAGGTCTCGGCGGTGGCGGGCTATGTCCGCACGTCCAGCGGCGATGACGTGATCGTCACAGTGCTGGTGAATGGGCCGCGTGCGCATATCGGGCATGGGCGCAATCTCCAGGATGCGGTCCTGGAGTGGGCGCACGGGCTCTAGGGAAACACCGATCTCAGGGTTTCCCTGGTTTAGCGGGTTTCGACCTGCCAGTTCGAGAGCACCGGTTTCTTCGATACCTCGACGTCCAGGCTCTCCAGCCACTGGGCGACCACGCGGTTCGAGTTGTGGCGCAGGGTGTAGGCATCCGGATGGTGGACGAAGCTCATGCCCCAGGCCGCGGAGTCGACGCGCTCGTCGGCCCCTTCTTCCCATATGGCCTCCAGCTTTTCGATCAGCGCCTGCGCCCGCGAGGCGGGGACCTCGATGTGGTGGATGTCCTCCAGCGGGACCCGCAGACCCCCGCGCACGGCAGTGTTCAGGTCGGCGCCCTCAAGTTCCTGGCGCCCCAGTGCTGCACGGGTCGAGGCGAAGACGGCCGCGAGCATCGCGCCCGGTCCGGTATTGCGTTCGACATAGAACGACCAGTCGCCATAGGAATAGCGCAGCCAGTGCCCGGGCGGCTCGGTCGGCAGCACCAGGCTGGAGTGGCGGCCATGGTCGAGTACGGCCACGGTCACCGGGTCTTCGGGCTCCGCCGGGGCCTTGAGTGTGGTCGGGGCGCAGCCGGACAGCAGCCCGGCCAGGCCGATGCCCAGGATCAGGTATAGCCAGTGTGTGGTCTGCCTTGGGCGCATGGTTCGGGGGCCTTTGGCTGTGTGTGTCGACGATCGCGACAGCCGATCGCATCGTTGTCCGTCACCCGTTCGGGCGGGTTCCATTGACGCGGTTCGCGTTGAGCGAGATTAGCATGGCCGGGAATGGGGGCGGCGAGTGCGTTCGCGACGGTCGTACGGCACAATGGCGACCGTGTTTCCTCGCGGAAGGTGACAGTGGAAGATCAAACGGCAGTCGGGCTGTGGACGGCCCTCGGGATTCTGGCAATCGTGGTGGCCGGTCTGGTGGGCTTCTGGGTCGGCCGCGTGACCAGTGACGAACGCAAACTGATCCGCGAGCTGGAGGAAGAGCTGGATCGGCGCATGCAGGAGCTGACGCGCTATCGCGGTCAGGTCAACGATCACTTCGATCGCACCGCTACCCTGTTCGCCACCATGGCCGGTTCCTATCGCGACCTCTACCACCACCTCGCCCAGAGTGCGGAGGAGTTGGCGGACAAGCCGACCCGGGACCGTCTGGAGGATCGTGCAGGACGTCTGTTGTCGAACGTGCCGAATCGTGATTACGGCGACAGTCCGAGTGAGGGCCGCGGTCACCGTGAACGCGACTCGGAGCCGGAGGGCGATGCACCCGACCGGCGCTACGAGAGCGACTACCGCGAGTCCTCCGACACCGAGCAGTCGCCGTCGCGTCCGCGGGTCGATTAGGCGGGCGAATACTCCTTCCGCTGGCGAGGTGTAATCGCGGGAGCGGACGAAAGAAAGGCCGGGCGTATGCCCGGCCTTTCTGTTTGTCGGGGTGGCTATACGGGGGTAACGGGATTAGAGCGCCGAGATTTCCGCGCGGATCTGGTTGTCCAGATTCTGCACCCAGTTGTTGTAGTTCGGGTGAATGCGGCCATCCTCGTAGTCGAGGTTCGAGCTGTCCTTGTAGCGGATGCTGTACGCCCCGTCGCTGTAGGGGATCTCGACCACTGCAATATGGTCGCGCAGCGACAGCCGACCTTCGAGCAGGCCGGGCTCGGTTTCGCTCATCTGCCAGCCCAGTGCCGCGCCGGCATTGCGGATCGCCTGTTGCATCTGCTCAGCGTTCGGGCGCTCGCCGTGCACATCGGTGACTGTGGTGTCGCTGACATCATGCACCGGTGCGGTACCGCGGCAGCCCGCGAGTACGAGTACGCTGGCCACGAGCAGGATCAGCAGGAGTCTTGCAGACATTGGTGTCGTCCTTGATGGTGGATGATCACCTCGCAGTGTAGGCAGCGTGACCGCGAATTGCCATTCCCGCCCTGGAAAAAGGTTTGTGAATCCGACCCTTGCGGTGATTTTCAGGGTCTGCGCAGCAGTCCCAGGTGCCTCAATAGACCGAGCGGGTGCAGGCCACGTGCCAGCAGGCGCAGGGCGACCATCTGGATAATGCGCAGGGTGTCGGTGGCGGCCCGAAAATGGCTGGCGCGGTGCTGGTCCGGATAGATGCAGCGCACGGGCACCAGGGTGACCGGGAAGCCCAGGCGTTCGGCCTCGATCAGGGCCTCGCTCTCGAATACGAAGCTGCGGCGCGCGCCATGGGGTAGTTGCAGTTGCTGCAGCAGTGCTGCCGGATACAGACGAAAGCCGGACTGCGAATCGCGCAGGGGTTGCCCCGAGGCCCAGCCTATCCAGAAGTCGGCGGTGCGGTTGCCGAACAGGCGCAGAGGGGGCGTTGTTTCCCGGCCCTTGAGCCGTGCCCCGATCACCAGATGATGGGGATGAGCGTGCCCGGCGGCGATCAGGTTCGGGATCTCCGAGGCATCGTGCTGGCCGTCCGCATCCAGCGTGATGATGGCATCCGCTCCCTGTTCCAGGGCGTACTGCATGCCCGTCCACAGCGCGTTCGCCTTGCCACGGTTTTCCGGCAGCCGCAGGACTTCAATCACCCCGGGTTCGGTTGGGACGCGGTCGGCAGTGCCGTCTCGCGAGCCGTCGTCGACCACGATTACCCGGTCGACATGGGCTCGCGTGGCCGCGACGACCGCGGCGATCGTGGGGGCCTCGTTATGGGCCGGTATCAGTGCGTGGACGGCCGCCATCGTCTCGGGTCAGGCCAGCGCGCCATTGATGCCGATCACCTGGCCGGAGACATAGCCGGCCTGCTCGGAGGCCAGATACGCCACCAGTCCGGCGACCTCCTCGGGGCGTCCGGCGCGCTGCGCGGGCACCATGCGCCTGATCGTCTCGGCGTCGAAGCTGGACTCGCTCATCGCGGTCTCGATAATCCCCGGCGCGACCGCATTGGCCGTGATGCCGCGCGACCCGACCTCCTGCGCCAGCGAGCGGATGGCCCCGTGCAGTCCCGACTTGGCCGCGGCGTAGTTGGCCTGGCCGCGGTTGCCGACCACGCCGGCCACCGAGGAGATCGCAATCACGCGCCCCCAGCGGGTCGTGATCATCGGCAGCAGCAGTGGCTGGGCCACGTTATAGAACCCGTTCAGCGCGACATCGATCGGGCGGGCCCATTGTTCCGGGCTCATGCCGGCCAGCGGGGCGTCGTCGTGCACGCCCGCGTTGTGCACCAGGATCTGCACCGGCTGCGCAGCCGCGACGGGCTCCAGCTGCGCCCGCGCGGCATCGGCGTCGGTGATGTCGAAGACCAGGACATCCGCCTGACCGCCGTCGGAGTGAATCTGTTCGGCCAGATCCCAGGCGGGGCCCGGGTTGCGGTGTGCGTGCAGCAGGACCTCGCAGCCGCTATCGGCCAGAGCCCGCGCGATGGCCTGGCCGATGGCGCCGCTGGCGCCGGTGATCAGTGCGCGATGGCTCATGTCGGGGTGTCCTCGGTTTGCAGGATCACGGTCGCGCGCGCGGACAGGACGGGCTCGCCGTCGGCCGATACCTCGAGATCATAGATGGAGCTGTTGCGATCCGACATCACGCTGTGGGCTGTGATGTCGAGGTCCGCGTTCAGGTCGTCCAGCAGAGTCCGGTGCACGCGCAGGTTGCGGACCGCGGCCAGGAAGCCGGCCTTGGGTGGTCCGGCATCGGCCAGCAGGGCTCCATGCACGGCCATCGCCTGGGCGCCGTACTCCAGCGCCGACAGGGCCGGGAGCCCGGTGGTGTTGCGCAAGGGATTTTCGGGAGCGCGGTGGCTGATGGCGCGGCAACGGATCGCCTGTTCGTCCCATTCGACCACGGCCTCCAGCAGGCACATCGCGCCTGCATGCGGCAGCAGGCGGCAGATTGCCTCGTGGTTCAGTTGGGGGCTGGCGGCCTTCATGCGGGATCGTCCTGATCCGTTGTTAATGCGAGAGGCGAACCACCGGGAGATCAGGGCGTGACGCGGATCTCCAGTGATCGTCCCAGCGGCGCGGCAAGCGTAACATGACCGCCTTCGCCGCGCGCGAGCACCTCCAGCAGGGGCAGGGCGCGGGCGGCGGGGTTGGTGCCGCGCAGGGCCTCGAGTGAATCCTGGCGGCAGGGGGTGGGATCGCCGCCTTCTCCCAGCGCCAGCTCGAGTGTGGGCCGCCCGGCGCCCGCGGGACTCAGGCGCAGGCCGACGGCAAACGGCTCGGTGATGGGGCGTACACGCCGGAATGTGACCATGGATGCGACATCGTAGGCGGCCAGCAGGACGTCGCCACCCTCGGCCTGCAGTAGCGTGGCGGCCTCCAGCAGCCCTGCCGCCAGCGTCGCATTAAACCCGGAGATGGCCGTTGCCGGGGCCGGATTCGCGGTCGCGATCGACCAGTTGCCGGCCGGTGCGTTGTGGACCGAGTTATGGAACTGCACGGGCGAGACCATGGGCTCCGCCTGTGTCAGGGCCTCGCAGATACGGTCGATGATATCCATATCTCCAGAGGACGAGGCGAACACCGAGCGCAGCTGGCTGCGGTCGCAGTCGGTCGTGGCCTCCTCCGCGACCTTCAGCGCCAGGCGAATCGTGTCCGTCGTGCGGCGGCGCTCGTTGGCCGGCAGCAGGGTGGTCGGCGGGATGGCCACCGGCGCCCGCTCATGGGGTTCCTGCCCGGCGAGGATGTGGCGCGCCGAGGCGAAATCGGCCAGCCCCGGGCCCAGCAGGCCGATGGCCGCAATACCAACCTTCATGCGGCCTCCAGCAGCAGGCTGCAGTTGTTGCCGCCAAAGCCGAATGCGTTCACCAGTACGTGCCGGATGTCGCGTTCCTCAGCGGCCCCTCGGGCGTCCAGTTCAAGCCCCGGGTCCAGGTGGTCGAGCCCCGCCGTAGCGGGCACGAAGCCCCGCTCCAGGCTGGCCAGTGCCTGCGCGACCCCGACGGCGCCGGCCGCCCCGAGGGTATGGCCGGTCAGGCCCTTGGTGCCGGTGGCGCGGCTCTTTGCGCCAAACAGGCGCGCCAGGGCGCGCGCCTCGGAGCGGTCGTTGGCCGGGGTCGCGGTGGCATGCATGAGCACATAGTCGATGGCCTCGGCGGACCGCTGTGCCCGCGCGAGGGCCTGCTCCATCGCGCGCGCTGCACCGAGTCCTTCCGGATGCGGGGCAGACATATGGTGGGCATCGCTGGATTCGCCGTGGCCGACCAGTCGAGGGCCGGCGGCGTGGCTGTCGGCCCTCTCCAGCAGGAAGAATCCGGCGGCCTCGCCGATCGAGATGCCGGCGCGTTCGGCATGCAGCGGGCGGCAGGGTCCCGGTGCCACGAGTTGCAGCGCGTTGAACCCGTGCAGCGTCATCCCGCAGAGGGTGTCGACACCGCCGACCACCGCGGCATCGCAGAGCCCGGCCGCAATAAAGCGTTCGGCATCGGCAAAGACCTTGGCGCTGGACGAGCAGGCCGTGGAGACCACCATCGCTGGTCCCCGCAGTCCGAGCCGGGTGCCGACGAAATCGGTCAGCGAGAACATATTCTGGGTGTGCTGGTAGTCGTAGTCCGGTGGCAGGTCCCCGGTGTCCGGGTCGCGGCGGTGGTAGGCCTGCTCCGTCGCGGCGATCCCCGAGGTGCTGGTCCCCATCAAGACCGCAATGCGTCCGGCACCGTAGCGTTCGCGCGCGATCTCGACGGCCTCGATGAAGCCATCCTGGCGCAGCCCCAGCTCGGCCAGCTGGTGGTTGCGGCACTGGAATGGGGCCAGGTGATCCGTCAGCACGATGTCCTCCACACCCGCCACGCGCCCGATGTGGGTGTCCAGCTGTACGGAGTTCAGGTCGCAGGCGCGCAGCCCGCTATGCCCTTTTTGCAGTGCGTCGGCATTGGCCTGGCGGCCAGTTCCGGTGGCGGCGGTCAGGGTGTGGGCGGAGATTACGAGTGGATTCATTCGGCGGGCTGCGATTGGCGGGACTGTTGGCGGTGGGGTCAGGGATTGTTAGTGCCTACTGTACGGCGCGACAGGGGGGGCTGCGCCAGAAGCGCGGCTGCGAGAAAGGAAAATACCACGCCCAACACCACGGTGAGCCCCATGGCCCGCAATACCGGAAGACTGGAAAGGGCCAGCAGGCCAAACACGGCCACGGTGGACAATGCGCAGATGCTGACCGAAGCGGCCGTGTTCTGCCGTGCCTTCAGGTCTCTCAGCGGGCGGCTGAAAAATACGGCGTAGTCCAGGCACAGGCCAACGATCAGCAGCAGCGCGATCAGATGGAAAAGGGACAAGGGAATCCCGAGCAGGATCAGCGCAGCCACGGTCAGGACCAGCCCGCTCCCTACCGCGGTCAGGATGCGCAGGCTGCGCCCGGGTGCGCGGGTGACCAGCAGCAGCAACAGGGCGACGGCCACCACGCCGAGGGCCAGCCGCTCCAGTGCCTGATCGCGGAATCCGCTGACCAGGTCCTCCGAGGCGCGCAGGAAATCCACGTGCTGCACGCCCACATCGGCCAGGGCGGGCAGGTCCGCTAGCGGCTCCCGCTGCAGCCACTGCCTCACCGCGGTTGCATCCTCCATGCCGCTTAGCCGTACCCAGGCCATCCAGTCGCCGCGGGCCTCGTCCGGCATCAGCAGGGTGCCTGTCGTCTGACGCAGCGGGCCGTCGGGCAGTGTGCCCGGGCTCAGCGGCTCCAGGTCACGGGTCCGGGCTACATCCTCCAGAAAGGGATCGAAGGCATCCGTGCGAAAGCCCAGCCCGTCGACGGCGGTATCCAGCCGTTCGCGCAGGGTGTCCGTGGCGGGCAGGGAACCCTGGCGTGCGCGCTGCAGTGCCTGGCTCGGCAGGGCCTGGGCCGCATGGTCGTAGGCGGTCAGCGCCCCCTGGTTGCGCAGATCTTCAAGGCCCGGGGTCAGTGCCTCGGCGGCCTGCAGCGCCCGTTCGGGGTCGGGTGCGGTGATCAGCAGGGCATGGCGGATATCCGGAAGCCCCAGGGCGTGGCGCAGTTCGCGGTCGCGGTCGATGTGTTCCTGCGGCACCGGATGCAGTGCGCCCAGGTTGTCCTCCCAGGGGAACGGGTCGGCGCTGGCGATAACCACCAGGGCCCCCAGCACGGAGGCGGCCAGGAGCCAGCGCGCCGTCACTGGCGGCTGCGTCAGAGCGGTCGGTATCGGCAGGCGGGCCGGGGGTACCCCGTCACGCTGCAGCGCCTGCGGCATCAGGCGGGGCAGTACCCAGCGCGTGGTGATCGCGGCCACGCCGACGCCGGTCAGCACGAACAGCCCGAGCTGGGCCATGCCGGAAAACCCCGTGATCGCCATCAGCGCGTAGACCAGTGCCGTGCTCCCGGCACCCAGGCCAATCGCCGGCCACAGCTCGCGCGCCACGCCGCGCATCCCGTCACTCGGGGGCTGCCGGCTGTGCGCGAACAGGTGCAATGGGTAGTCGAGCGCGATGCCCAGCACGGTAATGCCGAACGCCAGTGCGATCCCGTGCAGGTGGCCGAATACCACGGTCACGACCGCCGCCCCGGCCAGGATGCCGGTGGCCAGCGGAACGGCCGCGAGCCAGACCGGGTGGGGGTGGCGGAATACGACCAGCAGGAGTGTGGCCAGGGCCAGGCTGGCGGCCAGGCTGAAGGTGGTGATCTCGCCGCGGATGCGCCCGCGTGATTCGACCGCAATCACCGCGGGCCCCGCGACGAGCAGGTCCAGATCGTCCGTGTAGTCGGCAAAGGCCTCGTCCAGTGCCTTCAGGAGCGACTCCTGACCGTCCAGGTCCATGCCTTCGGCCGCGCTGTGCAGGACCAGCAGGGCCCGATCGCGCTCGGGGTCGACCCAGACGCCGTGGCTGTCGCGTTCGCCCCCGCCACCGGCCTGTCCCAACTGCTCGAGCACCACCAGTGATTCGCCCGTGGGGTCGCGGCCGATCAGTTCCCGGGGCATCAGCGGGGCGGCACTACTGAGGTCCTCCCGGCGTTCCCCGAGCCGGTCGCGCAGGGTGTCGACCGAGAAGCGCTCCGGGGTGACCTCGGGGCTCAGGAGATAGCGGTGCTCAAGCAGGAAATCCAGGGCGGGGTCATCCGGGTCGAGACGCCCGTTGTGGATCTCCGCGACCGCGGGGTGGTCGCGCAGCGCCTGGACCAGATGGTCGCTGGCATCCGCGCGTGCCTGGCTGTTCCCGCCTTCGATGCCCAGCAGCAGGACCTGTCCGGCCGGGCCGCCCCCGGGGTCCAGCGCAATCCCGGTCTCGGTGACCGGCTCCGGGGTGAAGCCCTGGAGGTCGGTGACCAGTTCGCCCCGCCACAGCAGGATGCTGGCTGCCACCAGCAGCCCGATCAGCCAGAGTGCCGGTCCCGGTGACAGGGGGAAGCGATTCGGCACCAATCAGTCGCCGTCTTGCGGATCGAGCTGCATGCGGCTGTGGCGCCCTCCGGATTCCTCGGTGTCCAGACGCAGGAGGGCACCGCCCTCGCCCTGGAGGTCGAGTCCGAGGATCATGCGACGAAGGGCGCGGTCACGCGGGGTGAGTTCCAGCCTCCAGGCCTCCAGGTCGCCTTCGGTCTCGACCTCGAAGTGTTCTTCCAGTCCCTCGCGTTCCCCCTTGGCGAGGGAGCGGAACAAGGCGGCAAACGCGGCCAGGCCCGGCTGCTCGTCCAGGTCCACCTCGCGGCTGGAGCCTCGGCGCTCCACGATCACCTGGCGTCCCTCGATCCGCACGCGTTCGCCGCCGTCGCCATCCATCCGGCGCTCCAGGGTGTCCGGTGGCTCGAACACCAGCGTGCCGGTCCGGGTCTCCGGGAATTCGAGCAGGGGGTCCTGGCGGGTTTCGCGAAAGTCGATACGTGAAGGCGGATTGTCGGCCAGTGCCTCCAGGATCTGGTCCAGTGTGTCGCCGGAGGTCTCCGCCTGTGCGAACAGCGGGCAAGTCAGCAGGAGCACCGCCAGGGCCAGTGCCCGGACCCCGGGCAGTTGCCGGAAGCAAGGCTTAGCGAGACGAGTCATTCCAGAAATCATAGAAGTTGAACCAGTTGTACGGGGCCTCGCGCACGCGTGCCTCGAGGCGATCGGCGTAGCGTTGCACCCATTCGGCCAGGGCCTCTTCGCGTCGGCCGCGGGGCGCCTCGATGATGTCGGCAAAGCGTTCAAAGACGATATCGTAGCGATTGCCGCCGCGATAGAGGCCGAAGCACAGGATGACCGGGACCTTCAGAACGGCGGCCATTAGCAGGGGGCCCTGGGGAAAAAAGGCCCGTCCCCCGAGGAAACGACATTCGACCATCTTGTCGCTCTCGGCCACGCGATCGGCCAGGGTGGCCACAATCCCCCCTTGTTCCAGGCAGTCGCGTGCGTGCAGCAGGGTCTCGGTATCGCCCAGGGGGATGACCGTCGCGGCGATCTCGGGGTTGAGCGCCTCCAGCAGTTGGGTGATGCGCTGATTGTGATTGCGGTACATCAGCACGCGAACGGGAAAGTCGTTTTTGCCGACCGCGAGTACCCGCAGGGCTTCGAAACTGCCCAGGTGTGCCCCCAGCAGCAGGGCCCCGTGGCCACTTTCGACATGTTCGAGGAAGATCTCGCGATCGTGAACCTGAAGATCCAGGCACTCGTCCTTGCCGGCCAGCAGGAAGACGCGGTCCAGGATCACGGCCGCGAAGCTGTGGAAGTGCCGGGCAATCTCGCGCAGGCGCGGTTCGCGTCCGAGCACGCGGCGCAGGTAGTCCCGGCTGGACCCCCGGGACTTGGGAGCGAACAGAAGAAAATAGGCGGTTATCGGGTACAGCAGTACGCGCCCGGCCGGTCGCCCGAGATGCAAGGCAACCCACAAGATGATGCGCAGCGCCAGGGGGGACCCTCGCTCCCCCTGGCTGAACCACCCCCGGCTCACGCCGGTTGTCCGGCGTCGTGCAGTTTCAGTTGCCCGCTACACAGGAGTTCGGGGGGCTCCGTACCGTCGCGGATAACGCGGAATGCGCGCAGGCCGCTGGTACCAGGGGGGTCAATCTCCACCCGGAAATCGACCTCCGGGAGCAATGGCGCCAGGAACTTGGCCCGTGGCAGGGCGGCCACCGGCCCCAGGCCGCTTGCGCGCGCGACGGCGACCACTGTGTCCAGGATGACCACGCCCGGTACGACCGGCTGACCGGGGAAATGCCCGGGCAGTGAGGGGTGGCTGGCCGGGATGCGGCGCGTGGCAATGATTGGGGCCATTGTTCAGGCGCACTGACCGTGCTGATCCAGCAGGTCCAGCAGGACCTGGCGCGGGAGCTTGCCCGTCGCGCTGCGGGGGAGGGCATCCACCATCACCAGGGGGCGCGGAAGGAACAGCGGGTCCGTGGTTTCGGCCAGGGCCGCCAGGATCTCGGCCTCGGAGCGCTCCGGGGCGACCACGATCGCAGCCAGACGGGCAGTCCCGCTGTCCTGTCCGGGGTTGGGCGGGATGAACACGCCGTCCAGTACGCCGGGGATGGCGTTCAGGCGCCGGTTCAGCTCGGCAAGAGAGGCGCGCTTGCCGGCGATATTAAGCTGATCCGCCAGGCGCCCGCGCATGCGGAAGCGCCGGGCATCTTCCCGTTCGATGCGGTCGGGCAGGGGGACTGGTGCCGGGTGCTGGGGCCCCTGTACTGCCACCCGGTCGCTGTCCTGGGTTGTCAGGGCAATCCCGTCATAGACCGTCCACAGGGGCTCCCGGGCCGTCTCGCGGCTGGCGATGGCCCCGGCCTCGGTGCAGCCGTAGATCTCGCGGACGGTCGTGCCAAACAGTGTTTCCGCGGCCCGTGCCCGGTCTTGTTCCAGTGGGGCGGTGGCGCTGAGGATGCGCGCCGCTCTGGGCCAGGTCAGCCCCGCCCGCAGGCAGGCGTCCAGGTGAAACGGGGTCGTGACGAGGTTTGCCGGGGCATGCTCGGCCAGGGCCTGGCGGATATCGTCCGGGAAGAACGGGCGCTCGGCCAGCAGCGTGCAGGGGCCGAGCAGGGCATACAGCACCGTGGACTCCAGGCCGTACATGTGTTGTGCGGGGACCGTTCCCACCAGTGTTCCCCCGTCGGCATCCAGTCCGAAGCGGCGCAGGGCCTGTGCGGTCACGACGTGAAGGCTGTTCCAGCTCCTGCTGTGGGCAGTGGGCTGTCCGGTGCTGCCCGAGGTATAGGCATGCACCGCCATCTGATTCGACGGGATCTCGGGGGTCGCACCCGCATTGTGGGCGTGCCCTGTCCCGTCCGCGGTGACGGGAATGACGGGGATGGTGACACTGAGGTCGCGCTCGTCCACCAGTGCGTGCGCGCCGGGATGACGCTCGGCGATCTCGCTCAGGGTCGTCCGGGCGCGGTTCGGGGGGAGGATGTTAGTGCCCCCGCGCAGCAGGATCGCGGCAAACGCGACGGCAAAGCGATAGCGATCCTCGCACAGGTTGAAGTGGGCTCCACCGGCCGGGATTCGCCGGGCGAGGGCGCGGACATCCGCCAGAAACGCGGTCCGCGAGACACAGCGTCCTGCCACCCAGGCCAGTGGCGTTGGGTGGTCGGCAATCAGCGCTTGCGTGTTCGAGTCCCTCATCGTTGTCTCAGGATGTGGCGGTGGTCGGCGCGTGCCAGCGCGGCGAGGTAGGGCAGGAAACCCGCCCGTGGTTCGTCGCACAGGAGCCAGCGCCGTAACGGATATTCCAGCATGAACAGCGCCGCCAGGAACAGATAGTTGATCCCATTTGCGAACAAGGCCCAGGTGGTGGTGGATACCGCCACCGCCAGTACCGCCGACAACAGGGCGAGTCCACCGCACAGCAGGGCCCAGGCGGCCGTCAGCCGCCGCGTATAGCGATGCACCGGCGTGCTGTCGGAGGCGCCCATGGCCAGCGCATACCGGGTGATCAGGGGTGTGGAACCCGGGCGCAGAGAGCGGGCAAACAGCCATGCCAGGCCCCCCTGGATAAGCACCGGTACTGCATAGATCAGCCATTTTCCGGCCGGCTCGGTACCCAGAAGCAACACTAGCACGGCCAGCACCAGGGCTATCACCCCCCGGCCGAGCACGGGCAGGGCCGGCCAGGCGAGGACCAGTATGAGCAGCGCCAGCCACGCCAGTGGCAGTCGCGGCAGCTCCAGGAAGCTGCCCGCGATCACGGCCACCGGGTAGCCCAGGGCTACCACGGCGGCGAGACGGGTACTCACGACGTGGCTCGGTGCGCCTCGATATGGGCGGTCAGGGCCCGCAAGGATGCGAAGATCTGGCGGTTGTTCTCGTCATCGGAGCGGATCTGCACGCCATAGGCACGCGAGATGGCCAGCGCCAGCTCCAGTGCATCGATCGAGTCCAGCCCAAGCCCCTCGCGGAACAAGGGGGCCTCCGGCTCGATGTCCTCGGGGCTGACCTCTTCGAGATTCAGACTGTCGACGATCAGCCTGGCGACTTCCTGTTCCATTGCGGTTTGTGCTGCCACGTCTCTCCCCTAAATAGCGGCGTAATCCGAAATCGGCTCTCCCTGTGCGAAGGTGCTGGGCTTCCCGCGCACCTTCCAGCCCGGGGCCGATGATACGCAACCCCAAGGGGGCGTGGTACCCTCCAAATGCAGGGAACAAGCGGTTTTGCGGGGCGGGCCGGCAGAGTGGGCGCTCTCATGGGATGAGACGACTCGGCCGCCAGCGAGCCGCCAGGGGGGGATATGGAGGGCAAGTCGTGATCGGCGGCCGAGTAGGACTGCGGCGCGTCGGGCCGGATGGGCTGCTGACGTTTGGGTTGTCCAATCTGGTCATTGTGCTGACGGCGGGGCTTAGCTGGCTCGCGCTGTGGGGTCGCATGCAGCTCTGGGTGCGCGGTCTGCACTGTCCGGGGCGGGCACCCTGGATCATTGTCTTGGGGCAGCAGTTACAAGAGGGGCGTCCTGGGCCGGGTTACCGGCTGCGCCTGTTGCGGGCCCTGCGCTTGCTGCGGCGCGACCCGGAGGCCCGCGTTCTGCTGTTGGGGGGGTATACCTCGCCGGAGGGGCCCAGCGAGTCAGCCGCAGGGGCGGCCTTCCTGCGCCAGCGCGGCATCCGGGCCTCTCGCATCTTCTGTGAAGAGGACTCGCGGCACACCCTGGAGAACCTGCAAAACGCCCGCGACCTGCTCGCCCAGCGTACCGGCGGCAGCCTGCCGAGCTGCGTGCTCGTGACCAGTCGCTTCCATCTGCCCCGGGCGGTGGCCATCGCGCGCGGGGTGGGACTCGAGGTCTGTCCCTGCCCTGCCGAGCACTCGCCGCGAGTGCCGCAGCTGCGGCTGGCACGCGAGATCTGGATGTTGCACTGGTACCACACCGGGCGGCTGTTCGCCCGGCTGATCCGCCATCAGGGGATGCTCGACCGGATCAGCTGACCCGCCCTTTGCAGTAGCGGTCGCAGCCGCTACATCGCGCGGATGCGTTCGCGCTGGGCGGCGAGCTGGTCGCGGGTGGCCTGCATCTCGGCGACGCGGTCGCGTTCCTTCTGCACGACCTCGGCCGGGGCGCGGTCGACGAAGCTCGCGTTGGCAAGGCGCTTTTCGCTCTGCTCGAGGTTCTTGTCGAGCTTGCCGATCTCCTTGTCCAGGCGGGCCAGCTCGGCATCCTTGTCGATCAGCCCGGCCAGCGGGATCAGCAGCTGCATCTCGTCGACTAGGGCCATCGCCGATTCCGGGGCCTCGTCGGCGGCGTCCAGCCAGGTGACGCTCTCGGGTTTCGCGAGGAACTCCAGCAGGCCGCGGTGGCGCGTGTAGCGCTCCTGGTCGGCCTCGCTCCAGTTCTTCACCAGCACCGGCAGCGGCTTGCCCGGGGCGATGTCCATCTCCGCGCGGATGCGGCGCAGCCCGGTGATGAAGTCCTTGACCCAGTCGAGCTCGGCGGTGGCGGTGGCGTCATTCGGGAAGCCGTCCTGCGCCGGCCAGCGGCACTGCACCAGGAACTCGATGTCATCGCCGATCCCCGCATGCGGCTTTACATTGGTCCAGATCGACTCGGTGATGAACGGCATAACCGGGTGCAGCAGGCGCAACAGGGCCTCGAGCACAGTGACCAGCGTATTGCGCGTGGCGCGCTTGACTGCATCCGGGGTGGTGTCGTCGTTCAGTACCGGCTTGGTCAGCTCCAGGTACCAGTCGCAGTAGTCGTGCCAGGTGAATTCGTACAGCGTCTGCGCGGCGAGGTCGAAGCGGTAGGCATCGAGCTGCTGCGTGGCGGTCGCGGCGGTGGCGGCCAGGCGGTCGAGGATCCAGCGATCGGCCAGGGTGCGGTGTTCCGCCGTGTCGGTGGCCGCCGAGCAGTCGTGGCCCTCGACGTTCATCAGCACGAAGCGCGAGGCGTTCCACAGCTTGTTGCAGAAGTTGCGGTAGCCCTCGATGCGGCCGAGGTCGAACTTGATGTCGCGCCCGGTGGTGGCCAGTGCCGCCAGGGTGAAACGCAGGGCGTCGGTGCCGAAGGCGGGGAAGCCGTCGGGGAAGGCCTTGCGCGTGGTCTTCTCGATCTTCGCGGCCATCTGCGGCTGCATCAGGCCCCGGGTGCGCTTGGCCACCAGGTCGTCGGCGCTGATGCCGTCGATCAGGTCAATCGGGTCGATCACGTTACCCTTGGACTTGGACATCTTCTGGCCTTCCGAGTCACGGATCAGGCCGGTGACGTAGACCTCGCGGAAGGGCACGTCGCCCATGAAGTGCTCGCCCATCATGATCATGCGGGCGACCCAGAAGAAGATGATGTCGAAGCCGGTGACCAGCACGCTGGTCGGGTAGAAGGCGCGCAGCTCCGGCGTCTCCTGCGGCCAGCCGAGGGTGGAGAACGGCCACAGCGCGGAGGAGAACCAGGTGTCCAGTACGTCCTCGTCCTGTTCCAGCGCCACCTCGGCGCCCAGGCCGTGCTTCTCGCGCACCTCGTCCTCGGAACGCCCGACGTACACGTTGCCATCGCTGTCGTACCAGGCCGGGATGCGGTGGCCCCACCAGATCTGGCGCGAGATGCACCAGTCCTCGATGTTGCGCATCCACTCGAAGTAGGTCTTCGACCAGTTCTCCGGCACGAAGCGGATGCGCCCGTCTTCCACCGCCTTGATCGCCGGCGCGGCCAGCGGGCCGGCCTTCACGTACCACTGGTCGGTCAGATAGGGCTCGACCACGGTGCCGGAGCGGTCGCCGCGCGGGACCATCAGCTTGTGGTCGTCGATCTTCTCCAGCAGCCCCAGGGCGTCCAGGTCGTCGACGACCTTCTGCCGCGCCTGGTAGCGGTCCAGGCCGCGATAGGCCTCGGGTACGTTGTCGTTCAGGCAGGCGTCGATGGTCAGGATGTTGATCACCGGCAGGTCGTGACGCTGGCCCATCGCGTAGTCGTTGAAGTCATGCGCCGGGGTGATCTTTACGCAGCCGGAGCCGAACTCGGCCTCGACGTAGTCATCGGCGATGATCGGGATCTCGCGCCCGACCAGCGGCAGCTTGATCGTCTGGCCGATCAGGTGGCGGTAGCGCTCGTCCTCCGGGTGCACCGCGACGGCGGTATCGCCCAGCATCGTCTCGGGGCGCGTGGTCGCGACGGTCAGGTGCCCGGAGCCGTCGGCCAGCGGGTAGCGGAAGTGCCACAGGTGGCCGTTTTCCTCCTCCGACAGCACCTCGAGGTCGGACAGCGCGGTGTGCAGCACCGGGTCCCAGTTGACCAGGCGCTTGCCGCGGTAGATCAGGCCCTCTTCATGCAGGCGCACGAAGACCTCGCGCACCGCCGCGGACAGCCCGTCGTCCATGGTGAAGCGCTCGCGCGACCAGTCCACCGAGTCGCCCAGGCGACGCATCTGGCGGGTGATGGTGCCGCCGGACTGGTCCTTCCAGTCCCAGACCGCCTCGAGAAACTTCTCGCGTCCGAGGTCGTGGCGGCCCTTGCCGTCGGCGGAGAGCTGGCGCTCGACCACCATCTGGGTGGCGATCCCGGCGTGGTCGGTGCCGCCCTGCCACAGCGTTCGGTCGCCGTGCATGCGCCGATAGCGGATCAGGGTGTCCATCAGGGTGTGCTGGAACGCATGCCCCATGTGCAGGGTGCCAGTCACGTTCGGCGGCGGCAGCAGGATGCAGTAGCTGGCTTCGCCCGATTCCGGCGGCGCGAAGATGTTCGCGGCCTCCCAGCGTTCGTACTGGGTCTGCTCGATGCTTTTGGGGTCGAAGCTCTTGTCCATGATCGCGGGCGCGCTCGGGTCGGAATGGGCGAAAGCCGCGCATTATAACGGCGCGGCGCGCGCGCCGCCCGGTGCCCGCTCATGTGTTTACATTGGTTTTGTCTGGCCGCCTGCCCAGTAGTGGCTGGGCCTGGTTCGGCCTCGGGTGTTTACGGTGCTTTCGTCCGGCCGCCTGCCTGCGCTGTCTCGGCAGCGCGCCCCGAGTTACTTCTTTGCTCGTGCAAAGAAGTAACCAAGAAACACGCCCGGGATTCGCCCGGGAACCTTGCTCCGGACGCGTCAGGCCGGCGGCGCTGAAACTCGCTACGCTCAGACAGTCAGCGCCTTCTCCCGGCCTGTCACGCCCTCCACAAGGGGCTCATATCGGGAGGGAAGGTCAAAACCGACGGTGTTCCCGCACCTGTCATGAGCCCAAGGCTGTAGGGTGCGTTGAGCGCAGCGAAACGCACCATGCCAACGTCGGGGCAACCCTGATGCGATTCGCTGCGCTCATCAGCATCCTACCTGCCCCCTGGCGCCCGCTCGCGGGCGCGGCACGCCAGGGCCGTAGGCCGCGCGTGCCAAGATGTTGGAACATCTTGCCTCCATCCACTCGCACGAACCTCTGGATCGCCGTTGTCTTGACCTTCTCCCCCCGTATGAAGCCCCTTGCGGAAGGGTCCTCGGGACGGACGATTCAAAATAGAAACGGGGGCGCTGACTGTCTGAGCGAAGCGAGTTTCAGCGCCGCCGGCCCGAGGGCCCTGGAGCAAGGTCCCCGGGCGGAATCCGGGTGCCCTTCTTTGGGTACTTTCTTGGGCAAGCAAGAAAGTACCTCGGGGTGCGCTGCCGAGACAGCGCTTGGCAGGCGGCCGGACGAAGGCACTCGGAACACCCGAGGGCGAACCAGGCCCAGCCTGAAAGCGGTGAGAGCTTGGCTCAGGTGGTGGCGAGCCGGTGGAGCAGCTCGCGATAGCCGGTGCGGTAGTCGGGGTAGCGCAGGCGATACCCGCTGGCATGCAGTCGCCCGTTGCGGCAGCGCTTGCCGCGGACGTCGCCGGCCGGCATCGGCGGCGTCCCCGGCGGATCGAGCTCCATCTCCTGCGCCAGCCAGCCGAGCAGCTCGTGGCGCAGGGCCGGTTCGTCATCGACGCCCAGATAAAGCGGCTCGGGGTCGTCCAGATGAAACAGGTGGGTCAGCAGGCCCACGCAGTCCTCACGGTGGATGCGGTTGGTCCAGACCGGTGCTTCGTGCTGGCCACGCACGCCCTCGCGGACCTTGCGCAGGTGGTACTCGCGCCCCGGACCATAGATGCCGCCAAAGCGCACGACCACGCCGGCAAACGGGCTGTCGGCCAGCAACTGCTCGGCCTCCAGCAGGCAGTGCCCGGAGAAACGGGTGGGCTCGGCCGGGCTGGTCTCGTCCACCCAGCGCCCGTCGTCGGCGCCAAAGACCGAGGTGCTGGAGACGAACGCGATGCGGCGCGGATTTTGTTTGGCCTGCTCCAGAGCGGCCAGAGTGTTGCGCAGGCCGTCGACATAGGCGCGGCGGTATGCGGCCTCGGTGAACTCGCCCGGGGTGGCGATGAAATAGACGGTGTCCAGAGCCGCGGGGAGCGGCGGCAGCGCGTCCGCGCGGGCGAAGTCGCCGGCCAGCGGCTGGATCGGTTCCGGGATGCGCTCTGGCTGACGGCGCAGGCCCCAGACCGCGTGCCCGGCTGCGGCGAGCTGTTCTCCGACGCCGCCGCCGAGATCGCCGCAGCCCATGATCAGGATGTTGGCCATGAATCAGCATCTCTCTGGGTGCTTTCGCAACCTAACGTTTCGGCGTACGGAAGACCAGTCCCAAAGTATGGGTTCGACCCGGGGCAATGGCTCGTGCATGCTGGCGGCGACGTCGATCAGGGGAGGTATCGCTTGGGCAAGGCCAGCCGCAGGAAGGGGAATATATGCGCCTGTGGATCCGGGCTGGACCGGGCGGCCTGCTGCGGGCAGTACCTGGACGGCGCGGCTGCGGCCCCGACGGCGCAGGCGCTGATGCGCTCGCGCTATGCCGCCTTCGTGGAGGGGCGCGAGGACTATCTGCTGGCCACCTGGGCCGCCGCGACGCGACCGGAATCCCTGGTGCTGGAGCCGGGCCAGCGCTGGCTCGGTCTGGCGATCCGCGCGACCGAGGCGGGCGGGCCGGAGGATCAGGAGGGCTGGGTCGAGTTCGTCGCCCGCTCGCGGGTACGCGGCCAGGGGGTGCGCCTGCACGAGCGCAGCCGCTTTCGCCGCGAGGACGGGCGCTGGGTCTATGTGGACGGCGAGTTCCCGGGCGCATGATCGATGGGGATCGCCCAGCCGGTTCGCCGGTGGATACGGCACTGCTGGAGCGGGTGCTGGAGGCGCTGCGCGGACATCCGTGCGGATGTACGGAGCATGCGCTGATTGCGCAGCTGCGCGATCTGGAAGTGGAGCCGTTCGCCGCGGCGCGCCTGCAGGAGCCGTTGAGCCTGTTCCAGACCCACTTTGTGCTGTTCCACTGTCTTTACCGGCTGCGCGACATGCTCGCGGGGCAGGGCGAGTGGCTGCGTATCCATTGCCTGGGTATCGGGATCGAGCCGCTACAGGCGGCGGACATGGGGTCGGACCTGCCGGCGCGGGGTGATCCACTGCGGGCCTACTACCTGGATCTGACGCGGCTGGAGGGGATGGATGCGGCCGCGGTGGAGGCGCTACTGGGCGAGTTCTGGGCGCATCTGGCGCGTGACGAGCGGCGCGAGCAGGCGCTCGAGGTGCTGGGGCTGGAGGATCCGGTTGATGCGGCGGCGATCCGGCAGCAGTACCGGCGTCTGGCGCAGCGTCACCACCCCGACCGGGGTGGTGACACAGCCGTCCTGCAGCGGATCAACGCGGCCCGCTGGGTGCTGCTGGCTCAGGGCAGTTAGTCGTCCGAGTCGGACATCGTGGTCACGAAGGCCTGTTCCACGGTGAAGTTGCCGACCCCCTTGTAGTTGGTCTGGGTCCAGCCGTGGTCGACCAGCCACTCGCTCATCTCGCGGTTCATCGCCGGATTGCCGCAGAGCATCACGCGGTCGTGCTCCGGATCCGCCGGGGGCAGGTTCAGGATCTGAAACAGCTCGCCGGAGCGGAACATGTCGGCGCCGCGCTGGTTGTTGTCGTACGGCTGCTGCGCGATCGGGCAGGCGAAGTCGTGGTTCTCGCGGGTCACCGTCGGCACGTAGCGCAAGCGATTGCTGATGCGCGACTCGATCTCCTGGCGGTAGGCCAGCTCCTCGACGGTGCGCACGCTGTGCACCAGTACCGCGTTCTCGAAGTGCTCGAACAGCTCCGGGCTGCGGATCAGCGAGATGAACGGGGCCAGACCCGTGCCGGTGGCCAGCATGTACAGGGTCCGCCCGGGCTGCACGTAGTCGAAGGTCAGTGAACCGGTGACCTTGGTGTTGATCCAGATCGAGTCGCCGGGGCCGACCTGGGCCAGGCGACTGGTCAGCGCGCCGTCGGGAACGTGGATGCTCAGGAACTCCAGTTCCTCGGCCTCGGGTTCGGAGACGATCGAGTAGGCGCGCGGGATCAGTTTGCCCTCGGGGCGCAGACCCAGCGTGACGAACTGCCCGTTCTTGAACTGCAGGCCTTCGGGGCGCGTGGTCTTGAAGCTGAAGGTCTTGTCCGACCAGCGATGGGTCGAGGTGATCTGTTCTTCCGAATACGGCATGGGGTCCCACGGTTGATCAGTTGAGATGGGCCGCACGCTAACAGCTTGCCGCTGGCAAGGCGAAAGCGTCGGCTATCTCAAGGGTTGAGGCGCGCGAGCCGGGATTCAAGCCTGATCAGCGGCCGGCAATTTCCGCGAGGTAGTCGGCCAGCGGAATCGGCCTGGCCAGGTGATAGCCCTGGACGAAGTCGAGCCCGATCTCGCGCAGGTGGTGCATGGTCTCCTCGGATTCCACGCACTCGGCGATGGTGCGCAGCCCGAGCACATGGCCGACGCGGTGGATCGCGGTGACCATCGCCGCATCGACCGCGTTGGTCGCGATGTCGCGCACGAAACTGCCGTCCACCTTGAGGAAGTCGACCGGCAGGTTCTTCAGGTAGCCGAACGAGGACAGCCCGCTGCCGAAGTCGTCCAGGGAGAAGCGGCAGCCCATGTAGCGCAGCGCGCGGATCAGGCCCTGTGCGCGGTCGTGATGACTGATCGCGGCGGTCTCGGTGATCTCGAAAATGATCTGCTGCGCCTGAATGCGGAACTGGCTCATGCGGCTGGTGATGAATTCGAGCATCCCGTCCTGCGCCAGCGACTGCCCGGACAGATTGATCGACACCACGACTGGGGCATGATCCGGGTTCTGGTCCCGGTGATCGGCCAGCTGGCGGAACACGAGTTCGACCACATGGCGATCGATCTCGGGCATCAGGTGGTAGCGTTCGGCAGCCGGGATAAAGGCGCCCGGGGTGATCAGGGTTCCGTCTTCCCCGTGCAGGCGCAGCAGGATCTCGACATGGTCCAGCGGCAGATCGGCGCCGTTCAGGGGCTTGACCGGCTGGGCATAGGCGACAAAACGGGCATCCTCCAGGGCCGCACGCAGACGGCCGACCCATTCCATCTCGCCATGGCGTCGGCGCAGGATCTGGTCGGAGGGCTTCCAGGTATAGAGCCGGTTGCGCCCGAGATCCTTGGCCACGTAGCAAGCGGAATCCGCCTGGCTGAGGACCTCCGGAAGGTTCCGGCCAGGGCCCTCGATCGGGACCAGGCCGATGCTCATGCCCACATCAAAGCGGCGGCCCTCCCAGGAGAAGCGCAGACCCTGGGCCGTGGCCAGTAGTTTCTTGCCGATGGCCTCCGCGCGTTCCACCGGGCAATGCGTCAGTAGCAGGCCGAACTCGTCACCACCGAGACGCGCCAGGGTGTCGCTGTCGCGAATATGGGCGGGCAGCAGGTCGGCCAGTTCGCGCAGTAGCGCGTCCCCGGCCTGATGGCCGCAGGTATCGTTGATGATCTTGAACTGGTCCAGGTCCATATAGAACAGCGCGTGGGGCGTGTCGCCCTCCTCCAGGGTGCGCAGGGCCTCGTCCAGGCGCCGTTCGAACTCGCGGCGGTTGCACAGGCCGGTGAGCTCGTCGTGGGTGGCCTGGTGGTTCAGTTGCTGGGTCATGCGCCACAGCTCGGTGTGGTCATGCAGCACGACCACGACCCCCTCGCTGTGGTGGTCCGGTCGCCGCAGGGGCGAGACCAGCAGGCGGACCACGCGGGCCGCACCGTCCGGGCGGCGCAGCACGCGCTCCGGCGACTCCAGCGTCATACCCGTCTCCAGGCACTGCGTGACCGGGTTCATGACCCGGTGGCCGGTATGCGTGTCCTCGAGCTCTAGCACCTCGTCGAGACGCTGGCCCTGGACCGCCGTGGCGTCCACGCCCAGCAGGTCGCGCGCCGACGGGTTGAGATAGGTCAGGCGCCCGGTGGTGTCCGCGGTCAGCACGCCGTCGCTGATGGAGTGCAGCGTGGTCAGGAGTCGGTCGCGCTCCGAGGCCGTGGTCGCCTCGGCCGCGCGCAGCGATGTGATGTCCCAGGCGACGCCGAGCACGCCCGGCTGAAGTGACTGGGCAATCTCCGACGGCATCCATGAGATGGAGAAGTGGCTGTCGCCGACCTTGACCTCGGTTTGAAAGCGCTCTCCGGCGAGTGCGCGATCGATTGCAGACAGGATGGCCGGGTGGTCGGCGTACAGCCGGCGTGCGTCCTGCCCGACGACCTCGCCGGGTTGCAGCCCCAGGCTGTGCAGTGCAGCCCCCTCGGACAGGGTGAAAACACCATCCGGCCCCAGCCCGAACAGGATCAGCGGCGCGTGGCGGATCGTGGCCGAGAGCTGGGTCTCCAGCTCGTGCAGGGCCTGCTCGGATTGCTGCTGTCGGGTGATGTCGCGGACCGTAGTCAGGACCTCGATATCCTCCCCGGTATGAATCGCGTTGATATTGATCTCGGCCGGAAATTCGCCCCCGTCTCGTCGGCGGTAGCGCGTTTCAAAGCGGGCCGGCAGGCGCTCGTCGGGCTGGCCGTGAGCATGGTCGACGTCGGCTTGCGTGGCCTCGAGGTCGATCGCGGTGATGTGGATGCCGTCGGTCAGTTCGCCTTGGGCGTAGCCGAGCAGGCGCGATGCGGCTTGGTTTGCCGCGACGACATGGCCCGCTCGATTGAGCACCAGCTGCGCCTCCGGTGCCTGGTCAAACAGGCGCTGAAAGCGGGTGCTGTCCGGATGATCGGGCATGGCGACAGGATGAGTCCTTTCTTAGGGTGCCGGGGTCGCAAGTGGGTCCGCTCCCGAGTGTCACCTGTCGCGTGGGTGCTGGCAAGCGCTGGTCGCCGGTTATTGTCCGGGGGCCTGTGTGAGACGGGAGGTGTGGTCCGCGGGCGGCGATGACGCGGGACTGCGCAATCGTTCGAGGGCCCAGCCGACGTGTTCGCGTACCAGGGCGGAGGGGTGGTCGGCGCGGGCGCGAAGGGCCGTCTCGGCCTCCGCGGAAGCCGGGCCATTGCCCAGGGCGACCGCCAGATTGCGCAGCCACTGCTCGTGGCCGATACGGCGGATGGCCATGCCCTCGGTGCGTTGCAGGAAGGTGGTCTCGTCCCAGCCGAACAGTTCCACCAGACTAGCGGCATCCAGTCCGTGGCGGGCGACGAAGTCGGGTTCCGCGGAGACCTCGGCAAAGCGATTCCACGGGCAGACCAGCTGGCAGTCGTCGCAGCCGTAAATACGGTTGCCGATCAGCGGGCGCAGCT
Organism: Thioalkalivibrio sp. ALgr1; assembly: GCF_000378285.1. NCBI lineage: Bacteria > Pseudomonadati > Pseudomonadota > Gammaproteobacteria > Chromatiales > Ectothiorhodospiraceae > Thioalkalivibrio > Thioalkalivibrio sp. ALgr1. Next base: position 659,985 of record NZ_KB905133.1, on the reverse strand, counting down.
CTTCGGGGATCGACCCCTTCAGCTCGATGGTCAGGTAGGAGATGCAGCGCCGGGCATCCAGGTCGTAGGGCCCGCGAAAGGCCTGCGTCGGGCAGATGTCGAGGCAGGCGGTACATGCCCCGCAGTGTTCGCCAACCGGGTCGTCCATCGGTAGCGGCAGGTCCGTAAACAGCTCGCCCAGAAAGAACCAGGATCCACTCTCGCGGGCGAGCAGGTTGGTGTTCTTGCCGATCCAGCCGAGCCCGGCACGGGCGGCCAGGGCCTTTTCCAGAATGGGTGCGCTGTCGGTGAAGGCACGATAGCCGTGCGGTCCTGCTGCGGCCTCGATGCGCCGGCCCAGTTCGGTCAGGCGCTTGCGGATCAGCTTGTGGTAGTCGCGGCCGAGGGCGTAGCGGGAGACATAGGCGCGGTCCCGTTCGGCCAGCTGGATCGCCGGGCGCCGGGTGCGCGGAGGAAAGTAGTCCATGCGCACGCTGATCACGCGTTGTACGCCCGGCATCAGTTGTGCGGGATCGTGGCGCAGTGCGGCGCGTTCGGCCATCCAGCCCATCTCGCCGTGCGAGCCTTTCTGCAGCCAGCGGTCCAGGTGCTGGCGGTCCACCTCCGGGACCGTGGCCGGCGCGATGCGCAGGGCCTGGAAGCCCAGCTCGCGGCCCCAGGCCCGAATCTGTTCGGCCAGCGCGTCACATTGGCGTGGATCGAGAGGCTCAGGCACGATTTCGGCAATCATACGATCGGGGCAAGAAACGTGAATGATGGACCCGGGGTGATCCCCCTGACCAGCGCGCTCTACGACAGCGAGGGCATGCGGGCCCTGGATGCGGCCGGCATGGCCCTGCCGGAGATCGCGCCCGGGGAATTGATGGAGCGCGCCGGGGCGGCCCTGCTGGCGGCTGTCAGGGCCCACTGGCCCGAGGTGCGCCGGCTCGGCATCCTCTGCGGCCCCGGCAACAACGGGGGCGACGGCTATGTGCTGGCGCGACTGGCGGCACAGGCCGGCCTCGATGTGCGGCTCCACGGCGGCCCGTCGCGCGCGCGCCCGGAGTCGGACGGCCGTCAGGCGCATCGACGCTGGATCGAGCACGGGGGGGCGATGGCGCCGCTCGAGGCCTTCGACCCGGCGGACGCCGAGCTGTGGGTCGACTGCCTGTTCGGTATCGGGCTGGAGCGCCCGCTGCACGATGCCTATGGCGAGGTGGTTGAACGCCTGAATGCCTCCGGGCGGCCCGTGCTGGCCGCGGACATCCCCTCGGGCGTCAATGCCGATACCGGCGCGGTGCCGGGACCCGCGGTGCGCGCCCGGCATACCGTGACCATGATTGCCGACAAGCTGGGGCTGCACACCGGCGCGGGCGTGGACTACGCGGGCACCGTCGAGGTGGCGCGGCTGGATCTGCCCGAGCAGATTGCCCGGGGCGTGATGCCGCGGGCCCGGCATCTGGGCCCGGAGGACTGGCAGGATCGTCTTCCGGCCCGCCGGCCGGGGGCGCACAAGGGTAACGCCGGACATGTGCTGGTCGTCGGGGGCGCGCCGGGATTCTCCGGGGCGGCCCGCCTGACGGCGCTCGCGGCCCTGCGTGCCGGGGCCGGGCGGGTGACGCTGGCCACGCACGAGGACCATGCGGCCTGGGCCAATGCCGACCGGCCCGAGATCATGGTGCGGGCGGTGCGCGAGCCGACCGATCTGTTACGCCTGGCCCGTCAGGTGGATGTGATCGCGGCAGGCCCGGGTCTGGGCACGGAGGAGTGGGGGCGCCGCCTGTGGCACGCGGTCGCGGATGCGGGGGTGCCCCTGGTGGTGGATGCCGATGCCCTGAACCTGCTGGCCGCGACGCCCCGTCAGATGGATTCCTGGATCCTGACTCCGCATCCAGGCGAGGCCGGCCGCCTGCTGAATCGTCCGGCGGCGGAGGTGGAGGCAAATCGACCGGCGGCCGTGCTCGAGCTGGCGCAGCGCTTCGGCGGCGTGTCGCTGCTCAAGGGGGCCGGGACGCTGGTCGCCGACGCCGATCCCGGTGTTGAGGTCGGGCCACTGACCTGTGTGACCGGGGGCCACGCCGGCATGGCGGTCCCCGGGAGCGGGGACGTGCTTACGGGGATTATCGTCGCGCTGCGGGCGCAGGGGCTCGAGGCACGCGCCGCGGCCGAGATCGGGGCAGCCTGGCATTGTGCCGCTGGTCGGGTCCTGCGCGCGCGGCTCGGCAGCTGGCGCGGGCTGCTGGCGGGCGAGCTGGCGGATGTGCTGCCGGCCGCCGCCGGGGAGGAGGGGGTGTGAACGAGGGGATCCGGCTACCGGACGCCGCGGCTACAGAGCGGGCCGGTGCGGCCCTTGCGGGGATGGAAGGCCTGCAGATCGTCTCCCTGGAGGGGGATCTCGGCGCGGGCAAGACGACCTGGGCGCGTGGCCTCCTGCAGGCGCTGGGTCATGCGGGCAACGTGCGCAGCCCCACTTACACGCTGGTGGAGTCCTACGAACTCCAGGGACGCAGCGTGCTGCACTTCGATCTGTATCGCCTGGCGGACCCGGAGGAGCTGGAGTATCTGGGGGTGCGCGAGGCCTTTGGCGGGCAAGCGCTCTGGCTGGTGGAGTGGCCGGAGCGCGGGGCCGGCTGGCTGCCGGAGCCGGATCTTCGGGTGCGGCTGGAGCCGTGCGAGCCGGACGGGCGCATGCTCTACGTGTCCGGGCCGGCCGCCGGCGACTATCGCACGCGCCTCCAGCGAAACGCCCCACCCTGATAACCCAATGAAAAGCCGGAATAAATCCAGCCCCCAAGAGGGATTGCGGTTCTTGTGGGGCGAGGTATCAGTTGCAATGCCACACACAAAAACCTCGATATCTCGCTCATAAAGAAAGAATTTTGCTATTGCTTTTCCAGAAAAAGCGTCCACAATGGAGTCAGACCCCCTGAATTAAAAGGGATTCGCCGTGGGCCAAAGCACGATTCCGGATATGCGCCGCCGCCAGGTGCTGCGCGCTCTGACTGCCCTGGGGCTGGTCGGGCTGCCGCTGCCCGCACTGGCGCGCACGGGTGTCGAGCGGGTGCGCATGTCCGTGGATGGTGACACCACGCGCCTGGTCTTCGACATGGATGGCGATGCCGAGTACTCGATGTTCAAGCTCGAGTCGCCCGATCGCCTGGTGGTGGATATCAAGAACGCTCGCGCGGTGGACGAGCTGAAGCTCAGCTCCAATCCGCGTTCGGTCGTGGAGTCGATCCGTCACGCCCCGCGCGACGGCGGTGATCTGCGCGTGGTGTTCGACCTGCGCAAGCCGATCGAGCCGCGCAGCTTCAAGTTGATGCCGGCCCAGGATTCCCCGCATCGTCTGGTGCTCGACCTGACCAGCCGCGAGGGTGCCCCCACGCAGTCGGCCCGGGAGGAATCCCGCGACAACGGCGAACCTCGCCGAGGCCGCTCGCAGGAGGATCTGCGTGATGTGGTGGTGGCCATCGACGCTGGCCATGGCGGGCATGACCCGGGCGCGATTGGCCCTGGTGGTACCCGCGAGAAGGACGTGGTCCTGCAGATCTCCAAGCGGCTGGCCGAGCGCGTCGACAACGAGCGCGGCATGAAGGCGGTGATGATCCGCACCGGCGATTACTTCCTGCCCCTGCGCGAGCGCATCGAGCGTGCCCGCGAGGCGGACGCTGACGTCTTTGTGTCGATTCACGCCGACGCGATCGCCAACCGCAACGTGCAGGGTTCCTCGGTATACATGCTCTCCGAACGCGGGGCCTCCAGCGAGGCCGCCCGTTTTCTGGCGCAGCGAGAGAACCAGGCCGACCTGCGGCTGGGCGGTGTACCGATCAACGGCAAGGATGACTCCCTGACCAACGTGCTGCTGGATCTGGCTCAGAGCGGCAGTCTCGAGGCGAGCAACACCCTGGCCGAGCGCATGATTTCCGAACTGCACCGGGTGGGCAAGGTGCGCAAGCCGGAGGTCGAGCGGGCGAACTTCGCGGTGCTGCGCTCGCCCGATGTCCCGTCCATCCTGGTCGAGGCCGCGTTCATCTCCAACCCGTCCGAGGAGCGCAAGCTGCGCAGCACGGACTTCCAGAATTCTCTTGCGGATGCCCTGCTGACCGGGCTGCGGTCCTATTTCTCGACGCATGCCCGCCCGGGCACGCTGATCGCCGATGGTCAGCCGGACCAGCACATTATTCGCCCCGGCGAGACCTTGTCCGGGATCGCCGATCGTTACAGCCTGTCGCTGGCCGATCTGCGCTCGGCGAACGATGTCAGCGACGATCGCATCTACGCCGGCCAGGTCCTGCGCATCCCGCGCGATTCCTGACGCCCATCGGCGCCTGCCCGTCCCGGAACGGGTGCCCGTCACGGATTCGGACTTTGTACCCACCGCGGTCTGTGCAGGGGCGCCCACCGGCGCGTGCAAATCGAGCTGCGTTTCCCTAGGCTTGTGGACCCATTCCGGCCCATGGATTCGCGTGTGTCCATCGAGAAACTCTCCGAGCAACTGATCAACCAGATCGCAGCAGGCGAGGTGGTCGAGCGCCCGGCCTCGGTGGTCAAGGAGCTGGTGGAGAATGCCCTGGACGCGGGTTCGACCCGCATCGAGATCCGTCTGGAGCAGGGCGGCATCCGTCTGATCCAGATCAGCGACAATGGTTGCGGCATCCATCGCGACGAGCTCCCGCTGGCACTGTCACGCCACGCGACCAGCAAGATCCGCTCGATGGAGGACCTCGAGGCCCTGCACACCCTCGGCTTTCGTGGCGAGGCACTGCCGTCGATCGCATCCGTCTCGCGCCTGTCCATGACCTCGGCGGTGGAGGGCGAGCGCAATGGCTGGCGTCTGACCGGGGATGGTTCGGATGTCTTTCGCGAGGCGGCCCCTGCCGCGCACCCGGTGGGCACGACGGTCGAGGTGCGGGACCTGTTCTTCAATGTCCCCGCAAGGCGCAAGTTCGTGCGCACCGAGCGCACCGAGTTCAACCACTGCGAGACCGTCATCCGTACCCAGGCGGCGGCCTGCCCGGAGGTCGCCTTCATCCTGCGCCACAACGATCGTGTGGTGTTGGACCTGCCCGCCGCAGCGGACCCTGCCCAGCGCGTGCGTGCCCTGCTGGGCGAGGCCTTTATGGACGCGGCGACGCCGGTGGACGAGCAGCGCGCCGGCCTCAAGCTTTCGGGCTGGCTGGGCGCCCCGACCCAGTCCCGGGCCCAGCCCGATCAGCAGTTCTTCTTCGTTAATGGCCGCGCGATTCGCGACCGCGTGCTGGCGGCAGCCGTGCGCAAGGCCTATCAGGACGTGCTCTACCACGGGCGTCACCCGATGTTCGTGCTGGAGCTCGAACTGGACCCCGTGCAGGTCGACGTGAACGCCCACCCCACCAAGCAGGAGGTGCGTTTTCGCGAGTCGCGGATGGTGCACGACTTCATCTTTCATGCCCTGCACAAGGCGCTGGCGGATGTGCGTCCCGGGGATGGCGGGATGCCCGGGCATCTGCCGCCCGTGACCGGGGCCGCGCGGCCGTCACAGGAGCAGGCTGCGCCGGGGTTCCCACGCGAGCGGGCGCTGAGCGGACTGGGGGTGCCCGAGTACCGCGCCGAAGCCCGGTCGCCTGCGGCCGGGTCGGGTGACCGCCGCGAGTATGCGTCTGGAACATCATCGGAGTATGCGGCAGCCTGGGCCGAGTTCCGCGGGCCAGCCGCGGTGGCCGAGCCCGCGCCCCGGGCATTCGAGGCGGCCGCCCGCGCGGATGAGGACGCTGGCACGGAAGGCACGCCCCCGCTGGGCTTCGCGCTGGGGCAGGTCGCGGAGACCTTTATCCTCGCGGAGAATGCAAGCGGCCTGATCGTGGTCGACATGCATGCGGCCCACGAGCGCATTACCTACGAGCGGCTCAAGCGCGAATGGGGTTCGCAGGGCATTACCTCGCAACCCCTGCTGGTACCGGAGACGCTGGACGTGACGCCCACCGAGGCCGCGCTGGCCGAAGAGCATGCCGGTGTGCTGGGTGCTTTGGGTTTCGAACTGGATCGGTCGGGGCCGGAGGCGCTGACCCTGCGCGCGGCCCCGGCGCTGCTGCGCGGGCGTGACACGGCCCAGCTGGTGCGCGATGTGCTCGCGGACCTCGCGGCCGTCGGCTACAGCCACCGCGCCGAGGGCGAGATGAATGCCGTGCTCGGCACCATGGCCTGCCACGGCTCGGTGCGCGCCGGGCGTCGTCTGACGCTCCCGGAGATGAACCAGCTGCTGCGCGACATGGAGGCGACCGAACGCTCCGGGCAATGCAATCATGGCCGCCCGACCTGGGTGGAGCTCGATCACCAGGCGCTGGATCGCTTGTTTCTGCGAGGCCGCTAGCGATCAATGGACGCATTCGGACCCGGCCGCCCGCCGGTGGTGATCCTGGCCGGACCGACGGCCTCGGGCAAGACCGCTTTGTCGCTGGCGCTTGCCGAGGCGCTGGAGGGCGAGATCGTCAGCGTCGACTCCGCGCTGGTCTATCGCGGCATGGATATCGGCACCGCGAAACCGACTGCGGAGGAGCGCGCCCGCGTGCCGCACCATCTGCTGGATATCCGCGATCCGGAGGACACTTACAGTGCCGCCGACTTCGCGCGCGACGCCCGGGAGGCGATCGCCGGGATCCACGCGCGTGGCCGGGTGGCGCTGCTGGTGGGTGGCACGCTGTTGTACCTGCGTGCTCTGCTGGATGGTTTCGACGAGATCCCCGAGGTACCGGATGCGGTGCGCGAACGGGTGCGGGCGCGCCTGGACGTGGAGGGTGGCCTGGCCTTGCATCGCGAACTCGTCAAGGTGGATCCCGAGGCGGCGGCGCGTATTCACCCGAACGACCCGCAGCGCATCCTGCGGGCACTGGAGGTCTTTGAGGCGACCGGGCGGCCGTTGTCCAGCTTCCAGCAGGGTGCGGCGGCCCGCGTGCCGGATGGCTGGGTATCGCTGGCCCTGTGGCCGGAGGATCGCGACGTCCTGCGCGACCGGATCGCCCGTCGCTTCGACGCGATGCTGGAGGCCGGGTTTGTCGACGAACTGATGGCCCTGCAGCAGCGCCCCGGGCTGACGGCGGAGCATCCCTCCCAGCGCGCGGTGGGCTACCGTCAGGGCTGGCAGTGGCTGGCGGGAGAGCTCGACTTTGCGCAGTTCCGCGAGCGGGCGATCGCTGCGACGCGGCAACTGGCCAAGCGCCAGCTGACGGGCTTGCGGCGATTCCCGCTGCATGCGCGATTGAACGCGGCCACGATCGATCGGTCGGAAGTGTTGAACGTGATTCGCCGCGCAGACTTCCAGTAGTGATGTGCTACTCTCTGAGAAGGCGCCGCCGGGGCTTGGTGGAGGAGCTTTTGGCGTGTGGCGAGATGAAGAATAACAACCAAGGAACGCACTGATGGCCAAAGGGCAAATGCTGCAGGAACCCTTCCTGAACGCGCTGCGTCGGGACCGTGTGCCGGTCTCGATCTATCTGGTCAACGGCATCAAGCTGCAGGGGCAGATCGAGTCCTTCGATCAGTTCGTGGTGCTGCTGCGCAGTACCGTTTCGCAGATGGTGTACAAGCATGCGATCTCGACCATCGTCCCGTCCCGCCAGGTGCGCATGAATACCGAGGGCGAAGAGGTCACCACCGCTGAGGCGGAGGCTTGAGCGTGCGCGGGAGGTTCGTCTTTTTTGTTTGAGCGTCCCGACAGCGCCGGCGATCGCGCCGTGCTGGTGGCACTGGCCATCGGCGAAAACCCCGATATCGAGGCCCAGGTCCAGGAGTTCGACGAACTGGTCCGCTCCGCCGGCGCGGATGTCCTGGAACTCGTCCGTGGTTCACGCGACCGCCCGCATCCCCGCTTGTTCGTAGGCGCCGGCAAGGCCGACGAGATTCGTGCCGCGGTCGAGGCCCATGGCGCCGATGTGGTGATCTTCAACCACGCCCTCTCGCCCAGTCAGGAACGTAACCTCGAACGTCAGCTGCAATGCCGTGTGCTGGACCGTGCGGGGCTGATCCTCGACATCTTCGCCCAGCGCGCGCGTTCGCACGAAGGCAAGCTGCAGGTCGAGCTGGCCCAGTTGCGGCACATGGCCACGCGGCTGGTGCGCGGCTGGACTCACCTGGAACGGCAGAAGGGCGGGATTGGTCTGCGCGGCCCGGGGGAAACCCAGCTCGAAACCGACCGCCGCTTGCTGGCGGCGCGCATCAAGCACATCGAACGGCGTCTGGAGAAGGTCGAGCGCACCCGCGAGCAGGGGCGTCAGGCGCGCCTGCGCAACGAGATCCCGACCGTGTCCCTGGTGGGCTATACCAACGCCGGCAAGTCCACGCTGTTTAACCGCCTGACGCACTCGGATGTGTACGAGGCGGATCAGCTGTTCGCGACCCTGGACCCGACCCTGCGGCGGCTGGACCTGGCCCCGCACCAGTCGCTGATCCTGGCGGACACGGTCGGGTTCGTGCGCGACCTGCCGCACGAACTGGTGGCGGCCTTTAAAGCGACCCTGACCGAGACCCGCGAGGCCGCGCTGCTGCTGCACGTGATCGACGCCGCCGATCCCGAACGCGAGGCGCGCATCCGCCAGGTCGATGCGGTGCTGGAGGAGATCGGCGCGCAGGATGTCCCCTGCTGGCGGGTCTACAACAAGATCGACCGACTGGAGTCGGCCCCGGATGCCGCCGAGGCCCGCTTCGGCTCCGGCGATGACGTCTTCTGGGTGTCCGCGTATACGGGCGAGGGGATCGCCACGCTGGAAGAGCGCCTGGCCGAGACCTTTACCGAGTCGATGATGCGGGGCTGGGTGGAACTGCCGGCCAGTGCCGGCCGTTTGCGCGCCCAGCTGTACGAGGAGAAGGCCGTGGAGGCGGAGCAGACCACCGCGGACGGTCAGATCCAGCTGCGCTTGAGTCTGCCGCAACGGCGCTTCCAGCAACTGGTGCGCGATGCCGGTCTGAATCCGGAGCAGATCGAGGTCGTATTCGACGCGCCCTCATCGGCCGCGGTGGGACAGTAGGTACCCGGACGGGCGCGCGGCATCAGGGGCCGCGAGCGCCGGCGCGTCAGGCGTCGCGGGCTCGCGCAATGGCCTCTTCGTCGGCCTCGGCCACGTAGAGCGTCAGGGTCTCCCCCGCGCGGATGCCGTCGCCATTGAGCGAGTTCCAGCGGCGCAGGTCGCTTACCGAGACCTGGAACTGACGGGCAATGCTGGACAGGGAATCCCCAGGCTGGACTTCGTAGGCCACGCTGCGGCCGCTATCCGACGCGCTCCCCCCATTGGCTTGGGCGACCTGCAACGTGTCGCCCGGACGCAGGATGGCGTCGCGCTCCAGCTCGTTCGCCGCGCGCAGTTCGCTGATGGTCATGCCCGTACGTTCGCTGATGGTCCACAGGCTGTCGCCTTCCTGGATCTCGTAGGTGTCGAGCTCGCCCGCCTCGGCAGCGGCCGCGACCTGGATCTCGGCGTCTTCCTGTCCGGTTACCGGCAGTTTCAGCGTCTGTCCGGCGCGGATGTTGTCGCCGTTGAGACCATTCATTTCGCGCAGCACGGCCACGCGGGTACCGGCGCGCTGGGCGATGGAACCGAGGTTGTCACCACTGGCCACGGTGTATTCGCGGAAGCGGATCAGCGGGTCGTCGCCGTGTTCGGCCAGGGCGACTTCCAGGGTCTCGGCCGCATCGTGCGGAATGAACAGGTGCTGGGCATGAGCCGGATGGGTGGCGTGGCGCTGATACCCCGGGTTCAGGCGCTTCAGGTCATCCGCCTCGAGCCCGATCATCTCGGCGATCAGGGCGAGATCGGCCTGGCGACCGGGCTCGATCCGCTCCAGCGCCGGTTCGTTGGCGATCGGGGTGATCTGTGTCCCGTGTTCGTCGGGCTTCAGAAACAGCTCGCGCAGGGCCAGGAGACGGGGCACGTAGGCGGTCGCCTCGGCCGAGAGTTCGAGGCTCCAGTAGTCGGTCGGCTCCCCGCGCGCGGCGTTGCGTTCCATTGCCCGCGTCACGTTGCCCTGGCCGAAGTTGTAGGCGGCCAGGGCCAGGTACCAGTCATCGAAGCGCTGATACAGCGCCTCCAGGTAGTCCAGCGCGGCGAGGGTGGACTGATAGACATCGCGGCGCCCGTCGTACCAGTGGTCGCGCGTCAGGTCGAAATGGTCGCCAGTCGCCGGGATGAACTGCCAGATGCCGGCTGCACGACCGCTGGAGGTCGCCTCGGCGGCAAAGCCACTCTCCACGATCGGCAGCAGTAGCAGCTCGGTTGGCATGTCGCGCTGTTCGATCTCCGAGAGGATGAAGTACGCAAACGGCTCGGCGCGCTCGGTCGAGAGCTGGATGATGCGCGGGTTGGCGCGGTAGTGCTCGATGTACTGCTCCACGCGCTCGTGGTGCAGGTCATCTTCAAAGCCGAAGCCCAAGCGGGTGCGCTCCCACAGGTCGTCGGTCTCCGCGGCCTGGTCGGCGGCCTCGAGGGCCTGCCGCTCCATGGCGGCCTGGACGTCGGCCTGGGTCGGACCCTCCACCACGGGCTTGTCGACCTGGGAGGTATCCAGTGCGCGTTCGGAGTCGTGTAGGCTACAGGCAGAGGCCAGCAGGGTCGCCAGGCCCAGGATAATGCCAAGCGGCAGTCGGGAGCGGGGTCGGATCATCATGGCGCTGAAGGATAAACCACACTCGGAGTATCACCAAGACCCTTTTTTGCGCTGGCTTTCTCACTGGTACGAGAAGCCGCAGGGCCGGCGCGTTCGCGAGCGGCTTTTGCAACGGATTCGACAGCACGCCGCCCCCGGCCCGGGGGAGGTCGCGATCGAGCTCTCCCCGGTCCCGATGCTGGAAGATTCCGACACCCTGGGCGGTCCAGTCGTGCGCATGGACTCCTCGCGTCCAGGCCTGTTGATGGAGCCGGAATCCTGGCCACTGGAGTCGGATTGCGCGCGCCGCATCGTGCTGGCCCATCCCTGCTCTTACAGCGATCTGCCCGCCGCCGTGGTCGCCGAGGCCGCGCGCGTGCTGGAGCCGGAGGGCATGGTCTTCATGCTCGAGGGCAACCGCCTGCAACTGGGCGATCAGGGTGGGGTGCGCGTGTCTCCGCTGCCGGAGGGGCTCCGGCGTCGCCAGTACCGCGAGTTCATGGAATCGGCCGACCTGGAGGTGCTGGAGCAGTGGAGCCTCAGCCTGCTGCCGCCCGGACTGTCCGAGGCCTGGCAGCAAAGGTTGGCCCCGGTGGACGCCTGGACCCGCCGGGGGCTGCCGCCGCTGGCCAGCGTGATCCTGACCGTTGCCCACAAGCGCGTGGATCTGCCCTTGCGCCCGGCGCCGCAATATCGCTTCGCCACCCCGGGTCCCCGCCTGCGGCCCGGACTGGTATCCTCGCGCTCCCCTCATTCCGGAGTCCGCCGAGCGCATGGCTGACGAACGCGTGTACATCTATACCGACGGCGCCTGTCGCGGTAACCCGGGCCCTGGTGGCTGGGGCGCAATCCTGCGTTACCAGGGCACTGAGCGGGAGTTGTACGGGGCAGAGGCCGAGACCACCAATAACCGCATGGAGATGACCGCCGCAATCCGCGCCCTGGAGACGCTCAAACGCCCCTGCAAAGTGGAACTGGTCACGGATTCGAAATACGTCAAGCAGGGGGTGACCGACTGGCTGCCCGGCTGGAAACGGCGTAACTGGAAATCCGCCAGCGGCTCCCCGGTGAAGAACCGCGACCTGTGGGAGGCCCTGGACGCCCAGGCCGCGCGTCACGACATCGAGTGGTACTGGGTGCGTGGGCACAGCGGTCACCCGGAGAACGAGCGCGCCGACCAGCTGGCCAATGCGGGGATCGACGCCCTGCTGGCGGGCGAGCTGACGGAGAACTGAAATGCGACAGATCGTGCTGGATACCGAGACCACCGGCCTGGAGCCGGCCGAGGGGCACCGCATCATCGAGATCGGTTGCCTGGAGCTGGATAACCGCCGGCCGACCGGACGCAAGCTGCACGAGTACCTGCAGCCGGATCGCGAGATCGATGCCGGCGCGATCGAGGTCCATGGAATTACCAACGATTTCCTCGCGGACAAGCCGCGTTTCGCCGATGTGGTCGGCCAATTCATCGAGTTCGTGCGCGGCGCCGAGCTGATCATCCACAATGCCCCGTTCGATGTCGGCTTCATCAATCATGAGTTGCGTCTGCTGGGTGCCGCCGCGCCGGTGACGGAGCTGGCGGAGGCCTGCACCGTGCTGGATTCGCTGGTGATGGCGCGGCGCATGCACCCGGGGACACGCAATTCGCTGGACGCGCTGTGCAAGCGCTACGAGATCGATGCCTCCGGGCGCACGCTGCACGGCGCGCTGCTCGATGCCGAGCTGCTGGCGGATGTCTATCTGGCGATGACCGGTGGTCAGGTTGCCCTGGGCCTGGACGCCGAGGGCGAGGGCGGTGCCGAGGCCGGTGCCCCGGTGCGCGCGCAGCGCTCCGGCAAGCCCCTGCCGGTGATCGAACCGAATGCCGACGAACAGGCCGCGCACGAGACCCTGTTGCGCACGCTGGACGAGGCCGCGGGCGGGGCCTGTCGCTGGCGCGCGACCTCGTCCTGACGTAGGGAAACACTGATCAATGTACACACTCGCGTTGGCACCCCAGGTTTTCCGAGACAAGGCGCGTCGTGCAGCGGGTAGTGGTTCTACCCGCAAGGGGCGCAACGCAGAATCGGGGAACCTGGGGTGCCAACCCCTACAAGCTACTGAGAGACGGGGCTCGGCCGCTTTTGCGCGCGCACGGCGTTGCGGTTCCCTTGTGCAGAATGACTGCACGGCAGTCACCGCGCCTTGTTCGCACGCAAAAGCGACTCGAGCGCGAGCGTGTACATTGATCCGTGTTTCCCTTTGGCCTTCCGGCGCGGCCGGTCGCGGTCAGAAGATCAGATTGATCACCACCAGCGAGACGACCATGAACAGCAGGGTCATCAGCGCGCCGGCGCGCAGGTAGTCGGCTACGCGGTAGCCGCCCGGGTCCATGATCAGGGCATTCACCTGGTGGGTGGGTAGCAGGAACGAGTTGGACGCGGCAATCGCGACGATCAGGGCGAATACCCGCGGGTCGGCGTCGATGCCCACGCCCTGGGCGACGGTGGCGAAGCTGACGGCCAGTGGCACCAGCAGCACGGTGGCCCCCACGTTCGACATCACCAGTGTGAAGAAGGTGGTCAGCAGGAACACCGCGACCTGCAGGACCCAGACCGGCATCCCCTCCAGCTGCGCCATGCCGTTGGCCGCGATCCACTCGCCGGCCCCGGAGTTCTCCACCGCGAGCCCCAGCGGGATCAGCGAGGCCAGCAGAAACACCGTCTTCCAGCTGATGCCCCGGTAGGCCTCGTCCATCGCGATCACGCCGGTCAAGATCATCCCCAGCGCGCCCCCCAGCAAGGCCAGCGCCAGTGGCAGATCGGTGAACAGCACCAGCCCCAGGCCCAGCGCCAGCGAGCCGAGGGCCGCCAGTGGCCGGTGAGTCGCGGGCTCCTCGCGCCGGCGGCGCGGGTAGCGGCTGGTGACCACCACGAAGTCGCGGTCGTCCTCCAGCGCCTGCAGGTTCTCCCATGGGGTGTGCACGACCAGGGTGTCGCCGGCCTTGAGTGGGGTCTCCGGGACCTCGTCGACGATGCGGTCGTCCCCGCGCTGGATACGCAGCACCGAGATCCCGTAGGTACGGCGCATGCCCTTGTCGCGCACGGTCTGGCCGATCAGGTCGGAGCCGGGTGGGATGATCACCTCGGCAATCCCGCCGTAACGGGCCGACATCGCACGCGCGAACACGTCCAGTTCGTCCTTGAGGATCGTGCCGGTGCCGTCGCAGGTCTTCTCGATGGTGGTGACCGGACCGAGGATCGCCAGATGCGCGCCGCGTTCCAGTTCGATCTCGCGGTTCGGTTCGATGCGCGTCTCGTCACCGGTGGTCACCCCCACCACATGCACCCCGAAGGCCGCCTCGAAATCCCCCACCCGCATACCGGCCAGAGAGCTGTCCTCGCCCAGGCGCGCCTCGCGCACGCCGAAATCCATGCCGTATACATCACGAAACCAGGCCGAGGTGGTCTGCACCCGGCTCTCGTCCGGGTCCTCGGCCTGTGGATCGCGGGCCGGCAGGACCCAGTGCCCGAGAATCGCGAAGTAGAGGATCAGGGTGGCCAGCAGCGCCAGCCCGATCGGGGTCACGTCGAACAGCCCGAAGTCGTCCAGATGCCCGGGCATCAGGTCATTGAGCAGGATCAGCGGGCTGGAGGCGACCAGCGTCAGGGTGCCGCCGACGATCGCGGCAAAGCCCATGGGCATCAGCAGCCGCGAGCGCGGGATGCGCGCGGCCGCGCCGATGCGGTTAATCACGGGCATGAACAGGGCGGCGGCCCCGATGTTCTGCATGAAGCTGGTGATCACCCCCACCGCGCCGGAGGTTGTGGCCATCACCCGGCGTTCGGTCTGACCGCCAAAGCGCAGGATCAGGTCCGCCAGGCGGTTCATGACGCCGGAACGGTCGAGGCCCGCGCCGATGATCATCACCGCGATGATCGCGATCACCGCGTTCGAGGCAAAGCCCGAGAACAGTTCGTCGCCCTCGACGATCGGGGCCACGCCCGGTACCAGCGCCACCATGCCGAGCAGGAACAGCACGCTCAGCGCCGCCAGGTCGATCCGGATGATCTCGGTGACGAACAGCAGGATCGTCAGGCCAAGCAGGCCGAACACGATCCCCATCTCCAGGGTGAAGGCGACCTCGTCCATCGTGGTCGCCCGGGTTCAGCCGAGCAAGCGCTCGCGCAGGGCGTCGAGCAGGCCGTCCATCGGGAGGTGTTCGGCTTCGCTGGAGGTGCGCGCCTGGTATTCGAGTTCGCCGGCGTCGAGGCCGCGTTCGCCGATGACCAGGCGGTGCGGGATGCCGATCAGCTCCATGTCGGCGAACATCACGCCGGGGCGCTGTTCGCGATCATCCAGCAGGACCTGGAAGCCGGCGGCCTCCAGCTCGTCGTGCAGTCTCTCCGCGGCCTCGCGCACGCGCTGAGACTTCTTTGCGCCGATCGGGCACAGGGCGATGTCGAAGGGGGCGATCGCCGTGGGCCAGCAGATGCCGCGCTCGTCGGAGTTCTGCTCGATTGCGGCCGCGACCACGCGCGAGACGCCAATGCCGTAGCAGCCCATCGTTACCACCTGTTCGCGGCCGTCCTCGTCCAGTACGCGGGCGCCCAGGGCCTGCGAATACTTGTCGCCGAGCTGGAAGATGTGGCCGACCTCGATACCGCGGCGGATCTCGATCGGGCCGGAGCCGTCCGGGGCCGGTTCGCCCTCGGTGATGTTGCGCAGGTCGGCGCTCTCCGGCTGCGGCAGGTCGCGTTCCCAGTTCACGTGCTTCAGGTGGTGGCCGTCCTCGTTGGCCCCGACCACCATGTCCGCCATGCCCAGCACGGCCTGATCGGCCAGCACGGGAATCGGGCTGTCCACCGGCCCCAGCGAGCCGGGCTCGGCGCCGAAGGCGGTACGGATCTCGGCCGCCTCGGCCATGCGCAGGGGGTCGGCTACCCATGGGTGCTTCTCGGCCTTCACCGCATTGAGTTCGTGGTCCCCGCGCAGGACCAGCGCGACCAGATCGGCATCGATCGCGTCGGAGGCGGCCACGACCAGGGTCTTGACGGTCTGTGGGGCCGGGATGTCGAGGAAGTTCGCCAGATCCTCGATGGTATGCACCCCGGGGGTGGCAATTTTTTCCATGGCACCGCTGGGGGGCGGGGCCTGGGCCGGCTGCGGACACATGGCCAGCTCGACATTGGCGGCATAGCCGCCCGGGGAGAAGGCGATCGCGTCCTCGCCGGAGCTCGCGAGCACGTGGAACTCGTGCGAGGCGTTGCCGCCGATCGCGCCGGTGTCGGCCTCCACCGCGCGGAAGTCCAGGCCGCAGCGCTCGAAGATGCGGCAGTAGGCGTCGTGCATTTGCTGGTAGGTCTGCCCCAGCGACTCGGCATCCAGGTGGAAGGAGTAGGCATCCTTCATCAGGAACTCGCGGGCGCGCATCACGCCGAAGCGCGGGCGGCGCTCGTCCCGGAATTTGGTCTGGATCTGGTAGTAGTTGACCGGCAGTTGGCGGTAGCTACGGATCTCGCGGCGCACGAGATCCGTGATGACCTCCTCGTGGGTCGGGCCGAAGCAGAAGTCGCGTTCGTGGCGATCCTTCAGGCGCAGCAGCTCGGCCCCGTAGAAGTCCCAGCGACCGGACTCCTGCCACAACTCGGCCGGCTGCACTGCCGGCATCAGCACCTCCAGCGCTCCGGCACGGTTCATCTCTTCGCGAACGATGTTTTCCACCCGGCGCAGCACACGCAGCCCCAGCGGCAGCCAGGTGTACAGCCCGGCGGCCAGGCGCCGGACATAGCCGGCGCGCAGCATCAGCTGGTGGGAGATGATCTCGGCGTCGGCCGGGGTTTCTTTCAGGGTGTTCAGCGGGAATTGCGAGACGCGCATCGGGGCAGTCCGTTATCAAGTGCGTGAGAGAAGTGACGGCCCACCGGGCCGCGATGATTCAGAACGTCGTGCTGTTGGTGCCCCAGAAGTGGCGCGGGGCGTCGGAGAATTCGATATAGACCCGGGCTGGGTCCAGGCCCAGCTCGGTTTGCAGGGCGTCGCAGAGTTTGCGTGACAGCTCGCGGGTCAGCCCCTCGGGCAGGTCGATGCTTTTCAACTCGCAGTAGGCGAGTGGGTCGGTGCTGCCGGCGAAGCACATCGCCGGGTTGTGCGTGCAGGTGACCATCACGTAGCCCTCGGACTTGCCCAGCCAGTCGGCCACCTGTGCGGACAGGTGCTGGCACAGCCCCGAAGGATCGTCGGGCAGGACGGTGTTGGTCTCGACTCGCAGCAGCGGCATCTCGGTTCCCCATCGGTTAGCTACGGCGCCACATGATACGGCCAGCGGACGGACCGTGCAGTCCGGGGTGCGTTGGCTGACGATATAGCTATACTCACCGCAAGGTATTTCCGGGCGTCGGCGTTGCCGTCGGCGCGCAATCGGCGTATAAATTAGAAAACGCTAATATATGTCGAACCCGCTTGATCCCGACCCAATGGGCTCGATAGCACGCAAGGAACCGAAGCCGATGACACTCAAGTGGATGCGCCCGGCCCTCTGGGGTCTGTTGTTGTTGCCATTTTCCGCCCAGGCGGACTTCCCGTTCGACACGGCGACCGCGGAGCGACAGACGCTCGCGCAGGAGCGCATCCTGGATGGCCGAGTCGAGGCCGTTCAGCGTTCCACGATCTCGGCGCAGACCTCCGGCCGGGTGCGCGAGATCTACGTCGACGTAGACGACTTCGTCGAGGCGGACGAGCTGCTGTTGCGCATTAGCGATTCGGAGCAGCAGGCGCGTGTGAGTCAGGCCGAGGGCGATCTGGCCGAGGCCCGTGCCCGCTTTGGCGAAGCACGCTCCGAGTTCAATCGTATCCAGGACGTATTCGATCGCGGCGTGGTATCGCGTTCGGAGTTCGAGCGCGCGGAGGCCGAGCTGGAATCGGCCCGGGCGCGTTTGCGCTCGGCCGAGGCCCGCGTCGAGGAGGCTCGCGAGCAGCTCGGTTACACCGAGGTGTTCGCGCCGTTTTCCGGAATCGTTACCGAGCGCCACGTGGAGTTCGGGGAGTCGGTCAGCCCCGGCTCGCCGCTGCTCTCGGGGATTAGCCTGGACCGTCTGCGCGTAGAGGTGGATATCCCGCAGCGGCTGATCCACGCGGTACGCGAGCGCCGCGAGGCCGAGGTGCTGCTGAATGACGACCGTCGCCTGGCGGCCGAGAGCCTGACCATCTTCCCCTATGCCGATCCGGCGAGCTCCACCTTCCGTATCCGCGTGAATCTGCCGGAGCAGGAGGACCTGGGGCTGTTCCCCGGCATGTTCGTGAAGACGGCGTTCTTCCTGGATGACGTCGAGCGCCTGACGGTCCCGCGCGAGGCCGTCGTCTATCGCAGTGAGGTCACCGCTGTGTACGTGATCGACGACGAGGACCGGGTACGTTTCCGTCAGGTCCGTGTCGGGCGCACGCATGACGGATACATTGAGATCCTCGGTGGCCTGAGCGAGGGCGAGCGCGTGGCGCTGGACCCGGTGCATGCGGCGATCTACCTGAAGGAACATCAGCAGGTGGGCGCCGATGAGTGATGCCAGCACGGACGCGGCATCCGGCCGCATGGGGATCTCCGGGCGTATCGCCAAGGCTTTTCTGACCACCCAGATCACGCCGCTGCTGGCCCTGGTGGGGCTTCTGCTGGGGCTGTTCGCGATCCTCGTGACCCCACGCGAGGAAGAGCCGCAGATCAACGTGACCATGGCGGATGTGTTCATCCCGTTCCCCGGGGCGAGCGCCGAGGAGGTCGCGCAACTGGTGGCGACACCGGCCGAGCAGGTGCTCTCGGAGATCGAGGGCATCGACGACATCTATTCCACCTCGCGCCCGAACATGGCGCAGGTCACCATCCAGTTCGAGGTCGGCGAGGACCGCACCGCGGCGCTCGTGCGCCTGTACAACCAGGTGTTCTCCAACCAGGACTGGTTGCCCGAGGGCCTGGGGGTCGGCGAGCCGATCATCAAGCCGATGGGCATCGACGACGTGCCGATCGTCAACGTGACGCTGTGGACCGAGGACGGGGATCGCGGCGGTCATGACCTGCTGCGCGTGGCACATGCGCTGGAATCGGAACTCAAGCGCGTCCCCGGGACCCGTGATATCTATACCGTCGGTGGTCCGGATCATGTAGTGCACGTACGCTTCAAGCCGGAGACGCTGGCGGCCTACAACCTGTCGGTGGACGACCTGCGCGACAGCCTGCAGGCCTCGAATTTCTCGCGCGATGCCGGCCGGCTCTACCAGGACGACCAGGAGATCCTGATCCAGGCCGGCGATTTCATCACCGAACCAGAGGCCTTCGCTGGCCTGGTGGTCGGGATGCACGACGACCGCCCGGTCTACCTGTCCGATGTCGCCGAGGTGATACAGGGCCCGGCATATGCGACCGAGCATGTGCGCTTTGCCCATGGCGCGGCGGCCGGGGATCACGCGCGTGTCGGCGAGAGCCACCCGGCGGTCACCGTGGCGATCGCCAAGCAGCCGGGCACCAACGCCCCGGACATCGCCGATGCCCTGATCGAGCGGCTCGAGCAGCTGCGCGGGACGTACATCCCCGACGGCATCGAGACCACGATCACCCGCAACTATGGCGCGACCGCCGACGACAAGGCGAACACCCTGATCCAGAAGCTGATCCTCGCGACGGCCTCGGTCGTGATCCTGGTCTGGATCGCGCTCGGCTGGCGCGAGGCCTTCATCGTTGGCGTGGCGGTGGTGATCACGCTGGCGATCACGCTGTTCGCCTCCTGGGCCTACGGCTTCACGCTCAACCGCGTGTCGCTGTTCGCGCTGATCTTCTCCATCGGGATCCTCGTGGACGACGCGATAGTGGTGGTGGAGAACATCCACCGGCACATGGTCCAGGGCGGCAAGAAGTTCCTCGAGGCGATCCCCCATGCGGTCGACGAGGTGGGCGGGCCGACGATCCTCGCCACCTTCACCGTGATCGCGGCGCTGTTGCCGATGGCCTTCGTCACCGGTCTGATGGGGCCGTACATGAGCCCGATCCCGATCAACGCCTCGATGGGGATGATCATCTCGCTGGCCGTGGCTTATGTGGTCACGCCGTGGCTAACCTACAAGGTCTTGCGGCGCCAGGCCGAGCAGTATGAACACGCGGCCCCGGCCGCCGGCGGCCACGCCGCGCAGGGCGAGAGCGCCTCCGCCGGGCTAATGAAGATCTTCAACACCCTGCTGCTGCCGTTCCTGGGGACCGGTGGGCGCAAGAAGGCCAATCGTCTCGCGCTGTGGGTCGGCACGCTGGTGCTGATCCTGGGCTCCGTCTCGCTGGCGTACTTCCAGCTGGTGGTGATGAAGATGCTGCCCTTCGACGACAAGTCGGAGTTCCAGGTGGTGCTGGACATGCCGGAAGGGACCAGCCTGGAGCGCACCTCCATGGTGCTGTCCGAGATGGCCGACTACCTCAAGACCGTGCCCGAGGTCGACAACGTGCAGACCTATGCGGGTACGGCCGCACCGATCAACTTCAACGGCCTGGTACGGCAGTACTACCTGCGCGAGGGTTCACATGTCGGGGACATCCAGGTGAACCTGACCCATGAGTCCGAGCGCTCGCGCAAGAGCCACGACATTGCTCTCGGCGTGCGCGAGGCGATCAACGCGATCGCCGACCGCCACGACGCGGCGGTGAAGGTGGTCGAGGTGCCGCCGGGGCCACCGGTGATGTCGCCGATCGTGGCCGAGATCTACGGCCCGGACTATGCGGGCCAGATCGAGGTCGCCAAAAAGGTGCGCGAGTTATTCGAGAACACCGAGGGCATCACCGACATCGACGACTCGGTGGAATACCCGGGGCCGAAGAAGATCCTGCAGGTGGACCGCGAGCGGGCTGCACGCCTGGGCGTGTCGCAGCAGGCGGTGGTCAAGGCGATCGAGACTGCGCTGTCCGGCGAGGACGTGACCTACCTCTACGGTTCCAACGTGAAGTACGCGGTCCCCGTGCGGCTCGAGTTCGAGCAGGCCGAGAAGGGCAGCCTGGACCCGGTGCTGGGGCTCAAGGTGCGCTCGCGCGACGGCGCCCTGGTGCCACTGTCCGAGGTCGTCAACGTGGTGGACTCGACCCTCGAGCACTCGATCCACCACAAGAACCTGCTGCCGGTGGTCTACGTGATGGGCGACCTGGCCGGCGGGCTGGACAGCCCGTTGTACGGCATGTTCGACATGTTCTTCGGCCTGCGCGACACGCCGATGGCCTACGACGAGCCGCTGGAACAGCTGTTCATCAACCAGCCGGACAACCCGTACAACTTTTCGCTGAAGTGGGATGGCGAGTGGCAGGTGACCTACGAGACCTTCCGCGACATGGGTATCGCCTACTCGGTGGGTCTGATCCTGATCTACCTGCTGGTGGTCGCGCAGTTCCGTTCGTACATGGTGCCGCTGATCATCATGGCGCCGATCCCGCTGACGGTGATCGGGGTGATGCCGGGCCATGCGTTCATGGATGCCTTCTTCATGGACGCCAAGTTCACCGCGACCTCGATGATCGGGATGATTGCGCTGGCCGGGATCATTGTGCGCAACTCGATCCTGCTGGTGGACTTCATCAACGACGAGATCCGCCGTGGCGTGGAGGTGATCGAGGCGGTGGTGCACGCGGGTGCGGTGCGCGCCAAGCCGATCATCCTGACCGGGCTGGCGGCGATGGTCGGCGCCGGGTTTATCCTCGACGACCCGATCTTCTCGGGCCTGGCGATCTCGCTGATCTTCGGCGTGTTCGTCTCGACCCTGCTGACGCTGGTGATCATCCCGGTGCTGTACTACCTGTACGTGCGCAACCGGGTCGATCTGATCCGCGCCCAGACGGCGTAGGCCAAACCTGTCATTGCGAGGAGCCGAAGGCGACGAAGCAATCGCTGTCCAGAACCAGCGGATGTGACCGGGTTCGACGTCGCGATGGCCCTGCGAGATTGCTTCGTCGCTACGCTCCTCGCAATGACGGGGTTCCGGTCCGGTGTTTTCGCCGTGCGCCGGCGTGCGGCTACAATCGGTGCCACTTGAACGAATCGGAGACGCTCGATGGATGTCGAGATGGGAGAAGAGGGCCTGAACGTCCTCGGGATCAGCCGCGAGCAATGCGCAACGCTGGTCGAGGTGCTGAAGGCCAGCGAGGACCAGCGCTTCATGGACGATCCGGAGCTGCGCAAGCTGTTCAAGCTGCTGGCCGTGCTGCAGAGCGACCTGTGGGACGACATGACCGCCGGGCAGTTCGACTTCGCCCCCTACAAGAAACAGTAGCGACTCGCGCGCTGCCCCCTCAGGAGCCTCGAATGTCCGACAACGGATCCCGCCGTCCCTCGAACTTCGTAATCGGCAATATCTTCCTCGGCGCGGCCGCGCTGATGCTGTTCTTCTTCGTCACCCTGTGGGAGATCCTGGGCGTGGTGGCCCTGGTCCTGTGGATGGCGCTGGCGGCCATCGGGGTCTACTTCATCGTGAAGGACAAGGACATCAATCCCGGCGGCCCGCCCAATTAGGGAAACACTGATTTCAGTGTTTCCCAAGGGGAACCTGCTTCCCTGGGAAGGTGACCGCCATGCCCGTCCGTTTCGGTACGGGATGTGATTCGGCCGGTGGCTGTGCCCGGCGTCCGACCTCCCGTCAACCGGGTATGTGACCCGACCACCGAGGACAGCCGCCATGAACCTGCGTGAGCAGCACCCGACCGGCGCGCGCCTGCAGGCCGAGTTTTTGCAATCCCTTCCGGAACACGTCACCCGCCTGCGCGAACTTGCCCGGAACCTGGAGGAAGCCGCTTCGCCGGCCCAGGCACGCGACCTACTGGGGCAGCGGATCAGCGAGCTCCGGCACTCGGCCGAGGTGTTCGGGATTCCGGTGGTCGGGGCAGCGGTGGCAACCCTGGCCGACTCGCTCGATGCCTCCACCGGAGACTCGGATCTGGTCGATCGTGACCAATGGGACAACGCCCTGGACCGGCTCGCGGCGATTGCCGCCCAGCATGCGCGTGGCGACGCCCTCGCCATCGCCAGCCGGGTGCAGCCGTTGTCCGGCGCGCGTGCGGACGGGCGGGTGCTGGTCGTCGTGGATGATGACGCCCTGGCGCGCGATATCGTGCTGATGCTCCAGGACCACGGGTTCCGGACGGACCAGATCCCGGTCCGTGATTCGCAGGCCCCGCAGCCCCCCGACGACGACCCCTACACCGCGGTCGTCCTCTGCGCCGGTGTGGTGATGCCCGGCACCGTGATTACGAATGATTTTGCTGGGTGCCTGGCGCCGGGGCACGCGCGCCTTCCGGTGCTGGCGGTAGCGCGGGAATGGAATCCCGGTGCACGGCTGGATGCCGTGCGCCAGGGGGTGGCCCGCTGCCTGGATTATCCACTCGACGGGGATACCCTGATCGAGCAGTTGGTCCAGATCGGGGGTGTGATAACCGAGAGCGACTACCGGGTCCTGTTAATCGCCGGTGCCGAACAAGAAGGCGTGGAGCGCACGCTGCTCGATGCAGGCTATCGTGTGGAGCGGGCGGAAGAGCCGGACCGCCTGGTGGAGGTCATGGACGAGCTCGACCCCGAGGTGGCCATCCTTGATGTCGAATCCCTGGACTGCTCGGCGCTCGAGGTGGCCGCGGTTCTGCGGACCCGGCAGAGCGGGGGCTCGATTCCACTGGTGATCCTGACCGCGGATGCCTCGCGTACCAATGCCCTGATGACGCTTCATCCGGGCGTGTGCGGTGTACTCCTGAAGCCGCTGGAGGCCAGTCGGGTCCTCGCGGTGGTGACCAATCGGGCGCGCCAGTTGCGCGAGATGGACAGTGTCAGCCGTTCCTACCGCGAAACCCTCTACGAGCGCGAACGGGAGCATCTCGCCGTCAACGAGCATGCCCTCGTCAGCATTGCCGATGCCCGGGGCGACATCATTTATGCCAACAGGCGGTTCGCCGAGGTCAGCGGATACATGGTCGAAGAGCTGCTCGGGCAAAATCATCGAGTGGTGAAGTCCGGGCAGCATCCGCCGCACTTCTACACCCGCATGTGGGAGACCATCACGGCGGGCCAGGTCTGGCAGGACGAGATCTGCAATCGGGCACGTGACGGTTCGCTGTACTGGGTCGACACCACGATCGTGCCGTACCTGGATGCCGAAGGCGTGCCCTATCAGTTCGTGTCCATCCGCACGGAGATCACCACGGTCAAGCGCCAGGAACAGCGCCAACGCTCGAGCCAGATCTTCGCCAATATGGGCACTTGGGAATGGACGCCCGACCAGGAGCGCCTCGAATGGTCCGAGCGGATTCCACCGCTGCTGGGTTACCGCGACGGTGCGGTCGAACCGACGGTTACCAACTTCATGCACGCCGTGCATCCGGAGGATCGCGATCGGATGCGCAACGCCATCTCGAGCAGCCTGCGTCGGGGCGCGCACTTCGAACTGGAGCACCGGGTGCTGTGGCCCGACGGCTCCGAACACTGGCTGCTACAACGGGGCGACGCCGTTCGGGACGCCGATGGCAGCGTGCTGTACATGCTGGGCGTGATGCAGGACATCACCAAACGCAAGCACTCCGAGCTGGCGCTGTCGGAGCTGTCGACACGGTTGCTGGAGGCACAGCGACTGGCCCGGCTCGGTCACTGGGAATACGAAGTGCGCAGCGACCGACTGACCTGGTCGAAGGTGATTTACGAGATGTTCGAGATGATCGCCGGGAACGGCCATCTCGCCCGGGATGACTATCAACGCCTAGTGCATCCGGACGACCGCGAGCGGGTGCAGGCATTCGAGGCCGGTCTGGCCGACTCCGGACACGGCGAGATCACCCATCGCGTGCAGCTCCCGGACGGCATGGTCCGCTACGTTCATCAGATCGCTACGGCTACGTTCGACGACGGCGGTGAGGTGGTCCGCCTCTCGGGCACGCTCCAGGATCTGACCGAATTGCACGAGGCTCAGGATCGGCTGACCCTGTTCGGGCGAATCATCGAATCAGCCGAACAGGGCGTTGCGGTGGTGGACCGGGAAGGTTGTTTCGTGTACGTCAATCCGGCAGCGCTGGATCTGGTCGGTTATCGCCTGGATGAGATGGTCGGCCGCAGCTTCCGCGCAATGGGCATTATCCCCGAGGAGGCGCGCGAGGAGGCTCAGGAGATCGATCGGGTGCTGGCGGAGGGCGGGGTATGGACTGGGCTGTTGCCTCACCGCTGCGCCAACGGGGCCGTATTCGTCACCGCAAGCACCATCAGTGTTGTGCGCGACGAGCACGGTGATCCGCAGTATGGCTTCAATATCTTCAGTGATTACACCGATGAGTTGCGGCGGCGCGAAGAGCTCCGTCAGGCGCGTGATGCCTCAGAGCGTGCGAACCGGGCGAAGTCGGAATTCCTGTCCAGCATGAGTCACGAGCTGCGCACGCCAATGAATGCCGTGCTCGGCTTCGCCCAGTTGCTGGAGCGCGACCCCGGACTGGGCGAGCGCCAGCATTCGCATGCGACCGAGATCCGCCGCGCCGGCTCGCACCTGCTGGACCTGATCAACGAGGTCCTGGATCTGGCCCGGATCGAGGCCGGGCGGCTGAAGATCGACCTGCAGCCGGTCTTCGTGGCGCCGGTGGTCACCGACTGCCTGTCCCTGACCCGTGCCCTGGTCGATGAACATGCGGTGCACTGCGAGGCCGAAGTGGCTGATGATGTGCAGGTGCAGGCGGACCCCCTGCGCCTGAAGCAGGTCCTGCTGAACCTGGTGGGCAACGCGATCAAGTACAACCGCCGCGGCGGCGAAGTCCGTGTCGGTGTCACGCCGCAGCGGGATGTCGTCGAGATCGCGGTAAGCGATAGCGGACCCGGGATCGCGCTGGAGGATCAGGCGCGGCTGTTCGAACCCTTTGAGCGGCTGCATGCCGATGGCGGTCGCGTCGAGGGTGCGGGCGTCGGACTCGCGGTCTCGAACAGCCTGGTCAAAATGATGGGGGGCGAGCTTGCGGTGGAATCGGAGCCGGGTGTCGGC
The DNA here is from genome assembly GCF_000378285.1 of Thioalkalivibrio sp. ALgr1. NCBI lineage: Bacteria > Pseudomonadati > Pseudomonadota > Gammaproteobacteria > Chromatiales > Ectothiorhodospiraceae > Thioalkalivibrio > Thioalkalivibrio sp. ALgr1. The sequence goes on along the minus strand of NZ_KB905133.1, from coordinate 634,410 downwards.
AGCCGCTTCTGGTTCCGGCTGCCGCGTGCCGGGGCGGAGCCCCACGTGATGGATGACTCAACCGTCGAGTCCGGCGTGGACAAGGACCCGCATGTCCTGTTGATCGAGGCCGACCCCGAACACCTCGCGAGGCTCCAGACCATGTTCGAGGGGCAGGTGGGGCTGCAGCCGTTGTGCGCGACCTCGGCGGTGGAGGGTCTGGACCTGGCGCTGCGCCATGTGCCGGCCCTGGTGGTGCTGGCACTGGACCTGCCGGTGATGGATGGCTTCCAGGTCCTGCGCGCGCTGCAGGCGGACCCCGCCCTGGCGCCAATCCCTGTAGTTGCGGTCGGGGGGGGCGAGGATTCAGAGAGGACTGAACGCGCCCGCCATGCACCCTTCCGGCGCGTGCTGACCCGGCCGGTGTCGGCGGACGATCTGGCCGCGTTGCTGGACGATCTCGCGATCTGTCAGAGGTAGAGGAAGCCGACGATCGCGACCGCCGCGATCACGGCCACCGCATCGGCGCTCAGCGCCGCGGCCAGGGTGTGGCGTACGCGCTTGACGCCGATCGCGCCGAAGTACACGGCGAGCACGTAGAAGGTCGTCTCGGTCGAGCCCTGCAGGGTGGAGACCAGGATGCCGACATGGGTGTCCGGGCCGGTGGCCGGGTCCTGCATGATGCCGGCCATGATGCCGTAGGCGCCGGAGCCGGACAGCGGACGCAGCAGGGCCATCGGCAGGGCCTCGGCCGGCAGGCCGAACGGGGTCGTCAGTGGCCCGACCAGCCCGACGAACATGCCCAGCGCACCACTCTCGCGCAGCATCCCCACCGCGACCAGGATCGCCACCAGATAGGGGATGATGCGCAGGGCCACGTTGAAGCCCTCCTTGGCCCCCTCGACGAAGACCTCGTAGACCGGCACCCCGCGGATCACCCCGTAGGACAGGAACCCCACCACCAGCCCGGGGATGATCCAGGGGGCGATTGCCTGGCCGTACACGATCGTCAGCGGGATGATCGCCAGCACCCCCAGCAGGACCAGGATCGAGACCCAGGCCGGGTAGCCCTCGGTGGGGACCTCGATGTTCATCGGCTGCTGATCGGGCTGGGCGCTGTCCTGCTCGCGATTCTCGGCCTTCGCCGGTTCGGTGCTGTCCTGGCTCGCTTCCCGGATCGTGTCTTCCAGTTCGTCGGAGCCGGCGGAGGCATCCGCGTCGATCGAGCGGGTGGGGGCCGGGCTGCGGAAATAGCGCTGCAGGATCAGGGCACTGGTGATGCCGGCGATGGTCGCGAACAGCGTGGCGAACAGCGTGGTCGGCAGGATCGCCGCCGGGGCCTCGGAGCCGAGCGAGGCACGCAGCGCGATCACCCCGGTGGGCAGCAGCGTAATGCTGGAGGTGTTGATTGCCAGGAACAGCGCCATCGCATTGGTCGCGGTGCCCGGGTGCGGATTCAGCTTCTCCAGCTCCTGCATCGCGCGGATGCCGAACGGGGTCGCGGCGTTGCCCAGCCCCAGGATGTTGGCGGAGAAGTTCAGGATCATCGCGCCCATCGCCGGGTGCTCCGGCGGGACCGACGGAAACAGGCGGGTCATCAGCGGGCGCAGCAGGCGGGCGAGCACGGTCAGCAGGCCGCCGGCCTCGGCGATCTTCATCAGCCCGAGGAACAGCGCCATTACCCCGACCAGCCCCAGCGCCAGTTCGACCGCCGAGCCGGCGGCATCGATCGCGCCCTCGGACAGGGCCTGCATCGGCTGTTCGTCGGGGTCGGTGGACTGGAACTCGCGGATCGCGGCCGTAGCCACGGCGATCACGATCAGCGCGAGAAAGATCAGATTCATGCGGCGCCCGCCCCTGGCCGCGCGCGCATCAGCGGTTCTCCCCGCGCGATACCCCGCGCAGCACGGCGTCCATCGCGCGCGCCGGCAGCAGCCACTTCAGGAAGGCGAACAACTTGGTCGGGAAGGTGATGCGGTAGCGCACCCGCGGGCGGCGGGCCTCCAGGGCATGCATCACGCAGCGGGTGACGGCCTCCGGGCCGAGGGTGAACGGGGCATCGGACTCGGCATTGGCCATGCGCGCCTCGGCCGCGCGGTAGGTCTCGGCCCAGGGGCTGTGCTCGCGGTGGATGTGGCGGCGGAAGGCCTTCAGGGCGTTGGCGCGGAAGGCACTGCGGATCGGGCCGGGCTCGACCAGGCTCACATGGATGCCCGTGCCGTGCAGCTCCTGGCGCAGGGTGTCGCTCATGCCCTCGATCGCGAACTTGGACGTCACATAGGCCCCGCGCAGGCGCAGGGCGGCAAAGCCCAGCACCGAGGAGTTCTGGATGATTCGTCCCTCCCCGGCACGGCGCATCGCGGGCAGTACCGCATTGGTCAGCTCCAGCCAGCCGAGTACGTTGGTCTCGAGTTGGGCGCGCAGGGTGGCGCGCGAGAGGTCCTCCACCGCGCCGGGCTGGCCATAGGCGCCGTTGTTGAACAGGCCGTAGAGATGCCCGTCGGTGCGGTGCAGGATCTCGGTGACCGCGCTGTGGATGCTGGCGGAGTCGTCCAGATCCAGCTGCAGGGCCTCGAAGCCCTCCTTCTTCAGGCGCGCAACATCCTCGCCGCGACGGGCGGTAGGGAACACGCGGTAGCCGCGCTCGCGCAGCGCACGGGCGGCGTGCAGCCCGATCCCGCTGGAGCAGCCGGTAATCAGGACGGCACGGGGCCAGGACTCGCTCACCGGTCGCGGCTCAGTAGGTCAGGGTGGCCACATCGTCCTCGACCACCTCGCCGATAAAGGCGCCTCCGCCGCGCATGCCGTCCAGTTCGGGGATCGCGTTGTCCAGGGTCAGGCCGTTCTCGTCCATCGCCCCGGCGCAGGCGTAGAAGCGGCAGCCGGCCTCGTGGGCATCCTGCATGAAGCTGTAGACCGATTTCTCCTTCGCCTCGCCGGGGTAGATCTTGTCCGCCACGCCCTGGCGCAACAGGCGCGTGGTGCCGGCGGCGAAGTACATCTCGACTTCCAGATCCATCGCGGCGGCGACGGTCGCCTGGAAGAACGGGGCCCCCAGCGTGCCGGGGCGGTCCAGGTCCAGGTTCAGCAGCATGATCACGATCTTTTCGGCCATGACGGGTCCTTGCGGGCAGTACGTTCGGGTATGGGGCGAATGATCGGCGCTGCGGCCTCGCGGCGCAAACACGGATTGCCACCGGGGAAAGCCTTTTATTCCCGGGAAACGCCCGCATAATACGCCTCGAACCGTTTTGTTGCGGCCGTTGTCGCGGACGCGAAGCCTGAGGAATACACGCATGCCCATTTACGAGTATCAGTGCAAGGACTGTGGCGAGATTTCCGAGATCCTGCAGAAGATCTCCGATCCGCCGGCCACCACCTGTCCCGAATGTGGCGCCGAGGCCCTGACCAAGCAGGTCTCCGCTGCCGGCTTTCGCCTGGCGGGGGGCGGCTGGTACGAGACTGACTTCAAGAAAGACGGCAAGCGCAATCTGAAGGATGGCGGTGGTGCTGGCAGCGGTTCCGGCAAGGGCGATTCCACGGCGACCTCGAAAGCGGCAGCGACCGGAACCTGATCGATGCTGGTCTCCCTGCGCCGCTACCTGATTGCAGGGCTGCTGGTCTGGCTGCCGCTGATCGTCACCGGCTTCGTTATCAAGCTGCTGGTCGATCTGCTGGACTTCACCATTCTCCTCCTGCCGCCGGCCTGGCGGCCGGAGGCCTTGCTTGGCTTTTCGATCCCCGGTGCCGGGATCGTGGTCGCGATCGTGGTTGTGTTCGTCACCGGCGTGATCGTGGCCAATATTGTCGGGCGCAAGCTGGTCTCGGTGGGCGAATCCATCGTGCACCGCATCCCGCTGGTCAGCTCGATCTACGGGGCGGTGAAGAAGGTCACCGAGACGGTGCTGACCGATGGTGGCCAGGCCTTTCGCAAGGTCGTGATGATCGAGTACCCGCGTCGCGGGCTGTGGTCGGTCGGTTTCATGACCGGCGTTGGTTACGGCGAGGTGCAGGAGCGTACCGAGCGCGAGGTGATTACCGTGTTCGTCCCCACCACCCCCAACCCTACCTCCGGCTTTGTGCTGCTGGTTCCGCGCGACGAGGCGGTCGAGCTCGACATGACGGTGGAGGACGGGCTCAAGTTCGTGATGTCCATGGGCGTGGTCACGCCGCTGTCGAGCCCGTCCGAGGCCCCGGCTCCGGTTGCGCGAGAGCAGGGCAAATCGTAAGATTTCCGGCCTTTTCGCGGGCGCAGGCGCGACGTTTGCCCCGTTTTCCCGACTAACCGTGCAGGCCCTTTCGGGCGTGCCCTTCGGCTGGAACAGCGTAATGCGAACTCATCTGTGTGGACGTGTCACCGAGAACGAACTCGACTCGGAGGTGACCCTTTGCGGCTGGGTGAATCGCCGGCGTGACCACGGGGGCGTGATATTCGTCGACCTGCGCGACCACACGGGGCGGGTGCAGGTGGTGTTCGACCCCGACCGCGAGGACGTCTTCGCCCGCGCCGAGCAGCTGCGTAGCGAGTTCGTGATCCGCATGACCGGCCGCGTGCGCCGCCGCCCCGAGGGCACCGAGAACCCCGACCTGTCCACCGGCGCGGTGGAGATCCTGGGTCTGGAGCTCGAGGTCCTGAACGCCGCGAAGACCCCGCCGTTCCCGTTGGACGACGAGGACGTCGGCGAGGACACCCGCCTGCGCTATCGCTACGTGGACCTGCGCCGCCCGGTTATGCAGGAGCGCCTGCGCCTGCGTGCGAAGGTCTCCGCGGCCATGCGCCGCTTCCTCGAGGAGCGCGACTTCCTCGACCTCGAAACCCCGATGCTGACCAAGGCCACGCCGGAGGGCGCACGCGACTACCTGGTGCCCAGCCGTACGCATCCGGGCAGCTTCTTTGCCCTGCCGCAGTCGCCGCAGCTGTTCAAGCAGCTGCTGATGATGTCCGGCATGGACCGCTACTACCAGATCACCCGCTGCTTCCGCGACGAGGACCTGCGCGCCGATCGCCAGCCGGAGTTCACCCAGCTGGATATGGAGATGGCCTTTGTCGACGAGGCCGACGTGATGGACGTGACCGAGGGCCTGATCCGCCACCTGTTCCGCGAGGTGCAGGGTGTCGAGTTGCCCGATCCGTTCCCGCGCATGGCCTACGCCGAGGCGATGGCCCGCTTCGGGTCGGACAAGCCCGATCTGCGCATCCCGCTGGAGTTCACCGAGCTGACCGAGGTGATGCAGGCGGTGGAGTTCAAGGTGTTCAACGGCCCGGCGAACGACCCCGAGGGCCGCGTGGCCGCGCTGCGCGTGCCGGGCGGGGCGAAACTGACGCGCAAGGAGATTGACGTCTACACCGAGTACGTCGGTCGCTACGGCGCGAAGGGCCTGGCCTACATCAAGGTCAACGACCCGGCGGACCTCGAGGGCGGGCTGCAGTCGCCGATCCTGAAATTCCTGCCGGAGGATGTGACCCGGCAGATCCTGGAGAAGACCGCGGCCGCCGCCGGCGACCTGATCTTCTTCGGTGCGGACAAGGCCTCGGTGGTCAACGAGGCGATCGGCGCGCTGCGTGTGAAGCTCGGCCACGACCTCGAGCTGGTCGAGGCGGGCTGGCAGCCGCTGTGGGTGGTCGACTTCCCGATGTTCGAGTACGACGACGAGGACAAGCGCCTGTACGCCCTGCATCACCCGTTCACCGCCCCGGCGGTGGACAGCCCGGACGCGCTGCGCAATAACCCGCGCGAGGCCCTGTCCCGTGCCTACGACATGGTGCTCAACGGCACCGAGGTGGGCGGTGGCTCCATCCGTATCCACAACCCCGAGATGCAGCAGGCCGCGTTTGAGGCCCTGGGCATCGGCGAGGACGAGGCGCGCGAGAAGTTCGGCTTCCTGCTGGATGCGCTGGAGTTCGGTGCCCCGCCGCACGGTGGCCTGGCCTTTGGCCTGGACCGCCTGGTGATGCTGATGAGCGGCGCCCACTCCATTCGCGACGTAATGGCCTTCCCCAAGACCCAGACGGCCGCCTGCCTGCTGACCGACGCCCCGGCGCCGGTCGGCGAGAAGCAGCTGCGCGAGCTGGGCATCCGTCTGCGCGCCAGCGCCACACAACAGGCCGGGTAGGCAACGGGCCGGTCGTTCACCATGGCCGGCATGCGCGCCAGCGTTGTTACGGTCCATGGCTGGCATATGCCGGGCCTGGAGCTGGCGCTGCTGGAACGCCGGCTGCGTGCGGCCGGGCTGGAGGTCTATCGCTTCCACTATGCCTCGCGCCGCCAGACCCCGGAACAGGCGGCGCGCGCCCTGGCCGCCTTCATTGAGGCAGTGCCCGGCGACCTGGTGCACCTTGTGGCCCACAGCCTCGGCGGCATCATCGTCCGCCATCTGTTCACCGTGGCCCCGGTCCAGCGCCCCGGTCGGATCGTGATGCTGGGTTCGCCGCTGGCGGGCAGCCGGGTGGCCGCGCGCCTGGCACGCAACCGGCTTGGCCGCTGGTGGTTGGGGGCCGCGCTGGACCGCGGTCTGCTGGGGGGCAGCCCCGTCTTGCGCGGACGCGAAATCGGGATGATCGCCGGCAGCCGCCCACTGGGTCCGGCACCGCTGTTCGCGCAGATGCCGCCCCCGCATGACGGTTTCGTCGCCGTCGACGAGACACGCGGCCCGGATGTCACGCGCCACCTGACACTGCCGATCTCGCATACGGGGATGCTGTTCGATGCCACGGTGGCCCGCGAGACCCTGCACTTCCTCGATCGCGGCGACTTCCTTCCCTGAGCGGCCCCGTTCAGCGTTTCCCTCAGGCGGCGCCTCGCCGGGTCTCCAGCAGTTCTTCGATCTGACGCCGCCATTGCGGTTCCACCCTCTTGCTGTGCCACTGGCCGATATCGGGGACGGGCGGTCGCGCGCCGGTCAGCCATGCGCCGAGACGCGTGGCCAGTGCTTGGGTATCACCGGCGGGGTAACGGCAGGTGGCCGGGTATTGCTCGGGGTATACCAGGGCATCCGGCACCAGTGGCAGTACGCCCGCGCGGGTGGCCTCCAGCAGCGAAAGACCCTGGAACTCGTGGCGGGCAGTGCTGACCACGATCCCCGCCCGGCACAGCCAGTATTCGTATTCCTCGCGCGAGCACTTGGCGTCCACGATGATGCGGTCAGCCAGATGCGTGCGGAGTCGTGTGAGGGCGTCCGGAATCCTGGCGGGCCGAGGGCCGAGCAGGGCCAGTCGGAAATCGATTCCCTCACGGGCCAGTTGCAGCAAGGCTTCCGCGAAGTCGTCCGGGGCCTTGTCGTACTCCCAGCGGTGATTCCACAAAATCAGGTTCGGGTCGCGCTCTGCGTGGTCGGTGGTGGTGATGGCCTGGATCGGAACCGGCAGGATCTCGCTGCGCTCGTCGAGCGTCGTGCGCAGACCCGGGGGTACCTTGTCTGGCATACGTGCAAGCAGGCGGTCGACGCCGTCGAGAAAGGTATCGCGGTTGTAGTGCGAGTTGAACGCGATGCGGTCGGCCGCCAGGGCGCCGTAGAGCTGGACCATCTGCGGATCCACCGAGGGGTTCTGGCCGGGGCTGGTCGGGTAGGCGAACTGGTTTTCGTGGAAGTAGTACAGCGCAGGTGATTGCGCGAGTGCCGGGTGCAGGCCGCGCAGTGTGGCGAGATCGACCATGGAGGTCGCAACCATGGCGTCGGGTTGGGCGTCGCCGAGGCTGCGGAGCCAGGAGAGCGGGTTGCCCCGTATGCGCCAGCGGAAGTGGCGCCCCGGTAATTCCCGGCGATCCCAGTCGAACTCGGGGAATTGCCGGGTCAGCCAGTCGGCCCAGGCGGCATGGCTGTCCGCACGGTAGGCGGACAGTAGCAGGATGCGGGGTGCCGCGGGCTGCACACCTACGGGGCCCGGTCCGGCGGGAAGTCCGGCGAGGGGCGATTCAGATGGTAGCCCTGGACCATGTCGACCCCCAGGTCGGCCAGCATCGCAAGGGTGTCGCCGTCTTCGACGCACTCGGCCACGGTCCATTTTTCCAGTCCGCGAGCGACGTCGACCATCGCGCGGATGAATGCCTGGTTGTCGCGGTTGTTCGGCAGATCCCGCACGAACATGCCGTCGATTTTGAGCACCTGTACGCCCAGGTACTTGAGGTAGGCAAAGGTGGAGAAGCCGGAGCCAAAATCGTCCAGGCAGACGAGGCAGCCGGCCTGCTGCAACGCTTCGATGAAGCGCTGGGCGTCCTGCATCTCGGAGACGGCTGCCGTTTCGGTCAGTTCGATGATCAGCCGCCGGGGATTGACACCCTGCTGGCTCAGCTCGTTGGTGATGTATTGCGGCAGCCCGGGTTCGTCGAAGCTGCGACCGGAGATGTTGATCGCGATCCCCGGGAGTTCAGGGTGGCCGGCCAGGTGCGCGATGCTCTCGCGGATCACCCAGCGGTCGATATCGAGGATCTGCCCGGTCTTCTCGGCCACAGGGATGAACTGCCCTGGCATCACGACCTCGTCGGACGTCAGCGGGTCGCGCATGCGGACCAGGGCCTCCATGTGATTGAGCGCCCCGCTGTCCAACTGGTAGATCCCCTGGAAATGCAGCTCGAACTGCCCGCCCTCCAGCGCGTTGCCAATGCGCTGGCTCCAGCTCATTCGCTCGAGCATGCGTTCGGCGGTGTTGCGGCTGGCGTCGAATACCGCCCAGGTGTTTTTGCCCGAGTCCTTGGCCTGGTACATCGCGGCATCGGCATGCGCCACCAGGTCTTCGACGTTGTCACCGTGCTCGGGGTAGCGCGCGATCCCGATGCTCGCGGTCAGGCGGTAGTTTTGGCCGCGGAAGCGGAACGGAATCGCGGAGATCGCGCGGGCCACGCGTTCAGCCAGCCCTTCAGGTTCCCGTTCGGATGCCTGGTCGACGAGGATCGCGAACTCGTCGCCGCCAAGGCGGGCAAAGATCTCCTCCTCGCGTACGAGGCTTGCGATCTCGCCCGCCGCGCGTACCAGGACCGTGTCCCCGGCGCGGTGGCCGAAGGTGTCGTTGATGGTCTTGAACTCATCGAGGTCGAAGTAGATCAACGCGAGCTGGGTCTCGCGGCGGCGGGCGTTGTGGATCGCATGCTCCAGCTGGCGCTGGAAGCGGTGGCGGTTGTACAGGCCCGTGAGCGGGTCGTGCTCGGCCAGATAGACCAGCTGCTGGGCGGTCTGGCGCTCGTGGGTGACGTCCTCGTACAGCCACAGCCGACCAATAGAGCGCTCGTCGGCATCGTGTACCGGATAGGACAGCTGCGTGAGGATCCGGCCGTCGTAGAGATCCACCTCGAAGCGTTCGCTGATCTCGTGGGTGTCGAGGACGTGCAGCACGTGCCTCGAGGCATGGTCGGGCCGGGCAAAGCGGTGAGTGGAATGTTCCAGCACGGCACGTGAGGGCTGGCCGACCAGGTCGATTTCGTCGGCGATCGCCCACATGCGGCGAAATGCCGGGTTCACGTACTCGATGTACCCCTCGCGATCCTCGAACAGGATGCCGATGCTCATGGCCGACAGCAGCGAGGCCATGCGTCCCTGCTCGCGCCGCGTAAGTTCCAGCAGCCGGGCCTGCTCGTCGCGCGAGGTCTCCAGGCTTTCCAGTGCCTCCAGAAGTGCTTCTTCATTGCGCCTGCGCTGGCTGATGTCGTGCACGATGGCGACATAGCGCGGGCGTTCACCCCGGGGGGCGACCAGCTGCAGGGAGATGTGTACGGGGATCAGATGGCCGGCGATGTGCTGGTGCGTGGTCTCGAACAGCAACTGGTCGCGCTCCCCTCGCCGCAGGGGTTCCAGCATGCTGCGGAAACGGGTCTCGGGGAACTCCGGTTTGATGTCGTAAGGGTGCAGTTGCAAGAGCTCGTCGCGAGTACGCCCGGTCTGGTCCATTGCGCCCTGGTTGACATAGATGAACTGCAGGCTGTCCACGTCGAACAGGAAGACGCCATCCAGCGTCAGGTCCAGCGTGCTGCGAAAGGCCTCGAGCTCCTCGCTGCGGCGTTCGAGTTCGTGGGAGGTGGTGACCAGCTCGTGGGCGTCGATCACGTGACCCTGAAGATAGATGAGCCGCCCGTGTGCGTCGTACACGCCGGTCCCGCGTTCGAAGACCCAGCGCAAAGATCCGTCCCGGTTTACCGCTCGATACTGGATCTGATAACTGCCGTCTCGCTTGAGCCCTTCCTGCACGCCCTCCCAGGTATAGTCGGTATCGTCCGGGTGGACCCAGGCGGCGAAGGTGATGTCGCCACGATAGAAGTCGCGGGCCTCGTAGCCGGTCAGCTCATGCACCCCACCGTCGACGAAGATCACGTCCCACTGCGGGTTGTTGCGGCAGCGGTAGACAAAGCCATTGACCGTGTCCAGCACCCGTAGCAGGTCGTCGCTGTGCTGCGCGCCGAGACTGCGTGCGAGGCTGATCAGCGCCAGGGTGAAGAGCATCGCGGCACCGGTGCGCAGTGACTGGATCGGGACCCCGGTTGCGGCCAGGAAATCGCCCTGCGTGGGCAGCCATGGGGGGAGGCCGAAATCAACCTGTGCCGGGAAAGGCAGAAACGCGGCATAGGCCAGGAACGCGAAGGCTGCGATCCCCAGCGCCGGGATATGCCGCTGCATCTCCGGCTGCGCCTCCGGGGGGCGAACGTGCAGCAGGAACGCGAGCCCTGTGAGGAGCGCGCCGGGGAATCCGATCAGGTAGCGGGCGCCATTGGCGAGGCCCGTTGCCGGCTCAACGACGACCAGGAGCATTGTGCTCAGGCCGATAGCGAGACCCCCGTATATCCCCCAGGCTGGCAGGTGCAGGCCGGGGCGGATATCGAGCAGCGCGCGCCGACCGAACTCCAGCAGGGGCAGATAGGAGATCGCGAGCCAGGTGGCCATGAACCAGCGATCGGACACTATGCCCAGTTCGTGATGCAGGCCGATCGCGTTGAGGAAACCATAGGTCCCGTGCAGAAGACCGAACGGCACCAGCCACCCGACATGAGCGGCGAAAGGTACAAACCGTTCGCGGCGCGGCAGCATCAGCGCCACGATGCCGAGGGTGAAGAACGCGAGCCCGTTGAGCGCGTACAGCAGCGTCAGTGGCGTGGTGTCCAGGCCCACTGGCTAGAGGGGGGCTCTGATTGGAGAACGATGTTGCTCGGGGCCGGGGCAGGCGCTCGAACGGGAGTGGGGCACGCGGAGCTCCTTAAACGGGCGGTTCATCGTCCGATAACGTCCAGAAGGCCAAAAATTTGAGGCGCTGCGGCGTAAGCGTGACCGGTTTGTGACCCAGTCCGCAAGTCGTACCGTTCAATTGCGGAGGCCATAAACGCGAACACCGCCCGGAGGCGGTGTTCGCAGGTGCCGTCAGGCGGAGTGGTGATCAGCCGCCACGGACATGGGCATCGCACCAGCCGTCGGCGTTGACCAGGACGTCCTGGAAGGCCTGGTGGTGGCAGCCACCCCAGCCGTTGTCCTCTTCGCCCGCCCAGAAGGCGCAGTTGTCGCACACGGCACCGTCTTCGTAGGCGTCGTGGCCGGATGCGTCGGACGCATCGTTCACGTAGTCATGGGCGTGACCGTCTTCGGCCTTCGGCTTGGCATAGGCAACGCCGAAGGTGGTCAGACTTGCGAGCGGGACGGCTGCCACAGCCATGGAGGCGCGGCGGAGAAAGGCTCGGCGGTTCGCGTTCGGTTGATCGGACATGGAGTGACCTCCGTAGATCATATGAATTTTTTAGCGCTTAATTTGACCCGAGGCATGGTTGAAGCATGCCGGACGGATCGCTGGATTAGAGCGAGGGAATATCCAGATGTTCCCGTGGTGGGCAACTTCTGCCTGATTCAAAGACACGCTCCGCACCCTTCGATGCATCGGGCGGCGAAAAAATTCCGTTCCCTGGTGGCCCGCCCCGGTTTCTATGGGCTCGGGGATCAACTAATATCAGTAGGTGCTGAAGTTCCTGCTGGCGGTGGCGGCACGACGCGCCAGCGGGGCTTCAGGTCCCCGTCAATGACTCACTGGAGGTGTCCCATGCTCAAGCTACGTACGTCCCTTGCTATGTTGGCCGCTGGTTCTCTTGCGCTGGCCGGAACGACGGTCCAGGCGCAGGAACGCGTGGGCATGGAACCCAGTATCGCCGTCATGCTCGGCTCGGTCTCGCCGGACGCGTCGGGGGCCTCGACGGACTGGGGCTATGGCATCGAGCTGGGTGCAAATTGCCAGCTGCTCCAGCCGCGCACCGGTGTCCTGCGCCACCAGCTGAGCGTTTCCCGATACTCCGAGAGCCCGCTGCGCATGACCAGCACCGAGCTGAATACCCACTGGATGTTCGAGACCGCACCGAACCTCGAGCTGGGTTTCGGTCCCGGCCTGGGCTATGTGCGTGCGGAATTGGGTGATGACACCAACGGCCTGTGGGCGGCTCAGTTCGGCGGCAGCCTGAAGTACACGATGGACAACAATATGTTTCTTGGCGTCGAGGCCCGCTATCAGTTCACGGAGAGTGATCGCTTCCGTAGCGGCCGCGGTCGCGAGGACGTCGACAATCTGCGGGTGATGGCCAAGCTGGGCGTGCATTTCTAGCCGGCCACAGGCTAGCCGACCATCGGCTGAACGGCGGGGCTGAATCAGGCCCCGCGACCTGCCCGCCGAGGCTTGCCGGTCGCGGGGTCTTGTTCGAGGATGGGGGTTCATCTCTCGGCACCGATACCGAATGGACGAATCGCAAAACGCGCAGTCCCCCAGGGACGAGACCATCGCCTGGCATGCCTTTGATCCCGATGCCGCCCTGAGCGAGCGCAACAGTCGCCGCGAGGGGCTGTCCACTGACGCGGCCCGGGAACGCCTGGACCAGTACGGCAGGAACCAGCTGCGCCCGCCGGAGCAGGCGGGCCTGATCCGGCGTTTCTTTCGCCATTTCCACAACATCCTGATTTACATTCTGCTGGCCGCGGCGGCCGGTACGGCCCTGCTCGGTCACTGGGTCGACACCGGCGTGATCCTGGCCGTGGTCCTGATCAACACGCTGATCGGCTTTGTCCAGGAGGGCAAGGCGGAAAAGGCGCTGGATGCGATCCGCAAGATGCTCTCGCCGCACGCGCTGGCCCTGCGCGATGGGCACCGGCGCGAGATTCCGGCCGAGGAGCTGGTCCCGGGCGATATCGTCTATCTGCAGGCGGGCGACCGTGTGCCGGCGGACCTGCGCCTGCTCGAGGTCAAGAACCTGCGGGTCGAGGAGGCGGTGCTGACCGGGGAGTCGGTCGCGGTGGAAAAATCCCCCGAAGCCGTGGACCGCGAGGCGGACCTGGGGGACCGCACCGGCATGGCCTTTTCCGGCACGCTGGTCGCCTTCGGGCGCGGGCACGGCGTGGTGGTGGCCACCGGCGAGCACACCGAGATCGGTCGCATATCTTCGATGCTGGGCGAGGTCGAAAGCCTGCAGACGCCGCTGGTACGCCAGATGGAGCAGTTCGGCCGCTGGCTGGCCGGCGTCGTCGTGGTTATCTCCGCTGCGACGTTCGCCTTTGGCTACTGGGTGCGCAGTTACCCGCTGGACGAGATGTTCCTGGCAGCGGCCAGTCTGGCGGTCTCCTCCATCCCCGAGGGTCTGCCGGCGATCATGACCATCGCCCTGGCGATCGGCGTGCAGAAGATGGCGCGGCGCAATGCCATCATCCGTCGCCTGCCGGCGGTGGAGACGCTGGGCTCGGTCTCCACGATCTGCTCCGACAAGACCGGCACGCTGACCCGCAACGAGATGACGGTGCAGACCGTGTGCACGGCGGGCGAAGAGTACGGCGTCTCCGGCGTGGGCTATGCCCCGCACGGGCATTTCTCCGTGGGCCAGCAGGAAGTGGAGGCCGACGAGCAGCCGGCGCTGCTGGAGGTGCTGCGCGCGGGCCTTTTGTGCAACGACGCCCAGGTGTTCGAACGCGAGGGCGAGTGGGTGATGGAGGGCGACCCGACCGAGGGGGCGCTGGTGGTGGCCGCGCGCAAGGCGGGGCTCGACCCGCACCTGGAGGCGGAGCGGCTTCCGCGTGCCGATGTGATCCCGTTCGAGTCCGATCATCGCTACATGGCGACCCTGCACCATGATCACGACGGGCATGCGCAGATCTTTCTGAAGGGGGCCCCGGAGCGGGTGCTGGAGCTGTGCGACCGGGTGCGTGCGGGTGAGGATACCGATGACCTTGACCGCGAAGCCTGGCACCAGTCGCTGGAAGCCATCGCGGCTCGCGGCCAGCGCCTGCTGGCCATTGCGACCCGCGAGGTGGAGCCTGATCAGCGCGAACTGAATTTCGATCATGTCGAGCAGGGCGGGTTCGCCCTGCTCGCCCTGGTGGGGATTATCGACCCGCCGCGGGAAGAGGCAATTCAGGCCGTGGCCGAGTGCCGGGAGGCCGGTATTCGCGTGAAGATGATCACCGGGGACCACCTGGCGACCGCGCGGGCCATCGGCGAGCAACTGGGACTGGGGCGCGATGCCGAGGCGCACGCGGGACACGAGCTGGATGATGTAGACGACGAGCGCCTGGCGCAGATGGCCGAGGCCACCGATGTGTTCGCACGCACCTCGCCCGAGCACAAGCTGCGTCTGGTGCGGGCCCTGCAGGGCCGCGGTCGGATCGTTGCCATGACCGGGGACGGGGTGAACGACGCCCCGGCACTCAAGCGCGCGGATGTCGGCGTCGCGATGGGCGGCAAGGGCACGGAGGCCGCCAAGGAGGCGTCGGAGATGGTGCTCGCGGACGACAACTTCGCCTCGATCGCCCACGCGGTCGAGGAGGGGCGCACGGTCTACGACAACATCCGCAAGGCCATCCTGCACATGCTGCCGACCAACGCCGGGCAGTCGCTGACTATCATGATGGCGATCCTGATGGGGCTGGCCCTGCCGCTGACACCGGTGCAGGTACTGTGGGTGAACATGGTGACCTCGGTGACCCTGGCGATGGCGCTGGCCTTCGAACGTGCCGAGCCGGGGGTGATGCAGCGTCCGCCGCGTGCCCCGGATCAGCCGCTCCTGTCCGGGTTCCTGTTGTGGCGCATCCCGTTTGTTGCGGTCCTGCTGTGGCTCGGGACCTTCGGACATTTCGTCTACATGGAGACGGTGGTCGGCGTAAACGAGGAGCTGGCGCGTACCATTGCGATCAATACCCTGGTGGCCGGGCAGGCCTTTTATCTCCTGAATCTGCGCCTGATCCACCAGCCGGTGCTGCCGGGATTCGAGCTGTTTCGCTCGCACAGCATGTGGATCGCGATTGGGGTCCTGATCCTGCTTCAACTGGCCTTCACCTATGCCCCGGTGATGCACACCCTGTTCGGCACGACCACGATCGGCCTGGGCGACTGGCTGCGCATCCTGGCCTTCGGCCTTGCGGTGTTCGTGATCGTGGAGCTGGAGAAACTGGTGGTGCGCCAGGTGCTGGCCCGCCGTCGAGGAATTGCCCCGACGGCGGTGTAGCCTCCAGGCCGGCCGCTGGGCTCAGGTGGTGACCAGCGGGAGCTGATCGGCAACCAGGAGGTCGCCGGCCCGGTCGGCGGGTACGGGGCGGGAGTAGTAGTACCCTTGGGCTCGGGTGCACCCCAGTGCGCGCAAGGTGGCCGCGTGGGTATTGCTCTCGACGCCCTCGGCGACCGCCTCCAGGCCGAGGTTGCGCGCCATGTTGATCACGGTCTGCACCAGGCGCTGGCTGTATTCGTCGCGGTCCAGCCCGGCCACGAAGGCGCGATCGATCTTCAGGATATCCAGCGGCAGGCGGTGAAGATAACTGAGCGACGAGTAGCCCGTGCCGAAGTCATCCATCGCCAGACTGACGCCGAGGGCCTTCAGTCCCTTCAGGGTGGCGATCAGTTCTTCGAGGTTGCCCAGCGTTGCGGTCTCGGTGATCTCCAGGCGCAGTTGTTCCGGCGGGGTGTCGGTACCGCACAGGATCGTGGCGACCTCGTCCACCAGCTCGGGGCGGGTGAGCTGCCGCGCGGAGAGGTTGGTGCTGATCGTCAGCGGCGGGCCGCTGCGTTGTGCATTCCAGGCTTGTAGCTGGCAGCACGCGGTATACAGCACCTGCATGTCGATCAGGTGGACCAGCCCGGCATCCTCCGCGATCGGGATGAAGCGATCCGGGGGCAGGAGTTCGCCTTCCCGTTCCCAGCGCACCAGGGCCTCGAACCCGGTAATGCGATTGTCCGCCAGGGACATGATCGGCTGGTAATGCACGACAAAGGCATTGCGCTCCACCGACTCGCGCAGGCTGGTCTCCAGACGCAGGCTCTCGAGCGCCTGCGTCTGCATGCCCGGGTCGCAGAACTCGCAGCGGGCCTTGCCGAGCGATTTGGCGCGATACATCGCCATATCCGCCTCGCGCATCAGATCCTCGGCACAGCTCGGGCCGTCCTGATCGGCACTGGCGACTGGGCAGGCCTGGCCATCGGGGCGCGTGGCGATGCCGATACTGACCGTGACATACACCGTCTGGCCGGCGACCGCGAAGGGCTCGTGCAGGACGGCCTGCAGGCGCTCGGCGACGCGCAGCGCATCCACCGGTTCGTGCAGGCCCTCCAGCAGGATCGTGAATTCGTCACCGCCCAGTCGGGCGAGGGTGTCGTCCGGTCGCGCATTGTGGTCAACGCCGGGACGAGAAACCGTGTCGTTCTGGCGTAGCGTCGTCAGCAGACGCTGGCCGACCTGGGCCAGCAGCTCGTCCCCGGCCGTGTGGCCGAGGCTGTCGTTGACGAGCTTGAAGCGGTCGAGATCGACGAACAGCACGGCGAACAGTGACTCCGGCTCGCGCGCATAGCGCGCGATCGCGTGCTCCAGGCGGTCGTGAAAGAGCCGCCGGTTCGGCAGGCCCGTCAGCGGATCATGGGAGGCGTGGTGGATCAGCCGTTCGGCGTGGCGGTTGCGCTCGACCACGCGCCCCAGTTGCACACCGGCCTGTGCCAGCAGGGCCAGTACCTCCGGCTGCTCGGGCGTGGTCTCGGCGGCGAAAAATTCCAGTACGCAGGCGACCTCGTGCCCGACCATGACCGGGAAGGCGAAGCCCGAGCGCAGGCCGCTCAAGGCCGCTGCCGCGCGCCGGGGGAAATGGGGGTCCTGATCCAGGTGCTCGATCCACACCGGGGCACGCTGTTCGAGAACGCGGCCGGGCAGGCCCTGGCCGGAACGGAAGATCGTGTCTTCCGTACATTCACGAAAGGCCTCGACCGGGTCGAGTGTCCGCAGGTGCCAGATGCCCGTCGGGCCCAGCTCCAGTTCGCCATCTGAACTCTTGCGCGCAAGGTAGGCATGGCCGACCGGCCAGTCGAGAAACTCCCCGATGGCATTCAGGGCCGTGCGCAGGACTTCGGCGATGGAGTCGGACTGATTGGCTGCGAAGGCAATCGTGTTGAGCAGTTCGATCTGCTGCTGCTTCGCGTAGAGGTCCTGCAGGCGGGTGTCGGCCAGGGATTCTGCATGTCGTCGGGCCTCGCGTTCCTCGCGAATCAGGCCCTCGAGGCGCGCGCGCTCCTCGTCCGGGAGGACGTCGCTACGGCGGCGATTCATTGGTGGTTTCCGTGTTCGCGGCGACCACTGGCTGCGTCATGCATGGGCTTCCCCGGTCTTCCATACCCTGGGTGTGAACGCGGCGGATCATAACCCGTTTGAGGCTTGCTATCTCGGCAGACGCCGTGGCGCTAGCGGCTATTCCCGCGTGGGCGTAATTCCTGGGGGCGGTGTGGCTTGCGTGAGGTCCCGGTTGAGCACTGTTTAGTGATGTTCGTGCCCGGTCGAAGGGTTGCGCGGATCGGATACGTGAGTGACCCAGGGCTCGCCCATCGCTTCCTCCCAGGCCTCCTGGGTCGGGTGGTTCTGGTCGTAGCGGATCCATGCCTCGAAGATCTCGTCGGGCCACTGCGCCTGTATGAAGGCGATGATCGCTTCTACGTCGTCGTAGGACAGGGTGTCCTCGAAACTGGGCATGGCCCCGCCGCGCGCTTCGGCGCCGTAGCGGATCATGTCCTTGAGCTGCCAGTAGGGGTGGTGCCAGGTGTGGGCGCTGCCATCCAGGGGCGGGGGCGGCATGTAGCCGTCCGCGTCGCGCTGGCGCCAGTTCTCCGCGCCCTCGCGATTCTCGCCGTGGCATACCGCGCAGTTCTGCATGTACAGCCGTTCGCCGTATTGCAGGGTCTCGTTGTCCCAGTCGCGCTGGTGGTGTTCCGGGGTCGCGTCCAGGCCTGGCAGACCGTCGCAACCGACCAGGACCGCGCCGGCGAGCAGCGCGGCCAGGGCCGGAAGGAACATGACGGGCCGGCGTCCGTGTCGGCTTGGCTTCATTCAACCCTCATTGTGACGAGTACCATTTCAGTCCGTCCGTTGGTTCAATCCGTCTGCATGGCCGGGTCGTCCGGGTCCGCGGGATTTTCCTGCGTGCCCGGTTCGCCTTGCTCGGCCGGCGGGCGATCCCCGCGGACGGCATCACGAACGGAGCCCCAGGCCTTGCGCGAGCCATCGCGAACGCCACCCCAGGCATCGCGGGCGCCTTCGCGCACACCCTGCCAGGCACCGGAGGAACGTTCGCGGGTCTCGGCGGACCATTCGGCCAGGTTGTCGCGTTCGCGTACCAGTCCGTCGTAGGCCCGTTCTCGGCGCTCGCGGGTGGCATCGCTCAGGTCATCCCAGCCCTCGCGCGTGCGTTCGCGCAGGGTGGTGAGCTGCTGGTCCATTGCATCCAGGGTTTCGCGGGTGCGCGAGCGGGTTGCTTCGTCGTCGCGTTCGGCATCGGCCTGGATTTCTTCGCGGGTCTGCGCCCAGTCGTCGCGCAGCTCTTCCATTTCGGTTGCGGTTTCGTCCTCGGCGGCCTGCTCCTCGGCCAGCACGAGCGGCGCACTGAGTGCCAGCGCGGCCGCGGCCACCAGGGCGAGTCCTGTCGTGCGGATGTGGTCCATCATCGTATCCCCCGTGGGAATGGGCTTGTGGTCATGTGATGATAAGACGTTCGTGCGGTGGAATTTGTTGCAGTGGATGATGGATTTGCGACGCGAGACACGTGATGGGGTACCAGCCATGATAGACAGACGACTAATCGGGGCGCTTCTGCTGGGCGGGCTGCTGGCGGGTTGTGCGCCATTCCCCTCTGAGCAAAAGCGAGCGACGGACGTGTTCCAGCCGCAGCCGACCGAGCGCAAGACGCTCGAGATCCCGGAGCTCGAACCGGCCGCCACGCCGGGGGGCGCGGTGATGGACTGGGTGGAGGCCAGCGGCTGGCGCGAGGGCCTGGGTACGGACTACTCCAGTCTGGAGATCCACCATCAGCGCCGCGAGCGGGCCGAGGTCTTCGTCAAGAACCTGCGCGATGACGCCGTGCGCGACCATGAATACCGGCTGACACTTCGTGAACGCGACGATGGCTGGGCGGTGACCGGGGTGGAGCGGCGCGTGATCTGTCGCCGGGGGTTGTCTGGCGACGGGCTTTGTCGCTGATCGCCTGATTCGCGCGCGGCCTGACGATCAGCGGCGGCGCGCCAGGGACAGGCCGTCACCAATCGGTACCAGCGAGAGGTCGATGCGCTCGTCGCGATGCAGCGCCTGGTTGAAGTCGCGGATGGCCCGGGTGTCTTCGTCATCGCAGTCGCGGTCGGCCACCTGACCATGCCAGAGGGTGTTGTCCACCATGATCAGTCCGCCCGGGCGGACCAGGCGCAGGCAGGCCTCGAAGTACTCCGGGTAACCGGTCTTGTCGGCGTCGATGAACGCAAGATCGAAGCGATCGCTCTGTCCTTCAGCCTCCAGCTGGCGCAGGCTGGCGCGCGCATCGCCCAGGCGCAGGTTCATGCGCGCGGCCAGACCGGCCCGGTCCCAGTAGCGCCTGGCGATCGCGGTCCAGGCCTCGCTGTGATCCAGGCAGACCACCTCGCCGTCGTCGGGGAGAGCTTGCCCCACCGCCAGCGCGCTGTAGCCGGTAAAGGTGCCGACTTCCAGGTAGCGCCGGGCCCCGACCAGGCGCGCCAGCAGGGCCATGAACTGTCCCTGTTCGGGGGCGATCTGCATGTTGTGCTCCGGCAGCCCCGCGGTCTCGGCGCGCAGCTCCGCAAGCAGGCTGGACTCGCGCAGCGAGCGATCCAGTACATAGGCCTGAAGGCGGTCATCGAGCCCGATTGAACGGTTGGACATCACGGCTCCTTAGGCATGGGCAGGCAGGCGCCAGCGTAGCGGATGCAGGGCGAGCACCACCAGCACGGCCAGCGCCACCCATTCGACGGTGGGCGGTATCCATTCGGTGGCCTTGCCCGGGGTGATCGCGGGGCTCAACCCGCTCATGCCCAGTCCGGCATCCAGTGCCAGCCCGAGCGCCACGGTGCTGGCGCCGATCCCCAATAGATAAAGACTCAGGGCCGCGTTGCCCAGTTCCCGCCGGAACACCCCCAGGGTCGCCAGGCTGGTGATCGGGGCGGCCAGCAGGAACACCAGCACGGCGCCAGGAGAAACTCCAGCCGCCAGCAGGGCGACCGCGATGGGGGTGGCCGCGGTCGCACACAGGTACATCGGGATGCCGATCACGGCGAGCAGCAGCATTGCCGGCAGCCCGCTGCCATATTCCGCCAGTGCGGCCGGTGGCACCAGGGCCAGCAGCGCCCCGGCAACGAACAGTCCGATCACCAGCCAGAGACGGATGTCATCCAGCACGTCGCCGAATGCGTAGCGCTGGCCCTCCAGCAGGCGCGTCCATGGGCCCGGCGCCGTGGCGGATGGTGAGCCCCCTCCATCGCAGGAAGCCGCGGTGCAGCAGTCTTGTGACGTCCGCGTATTGTCCGCATGCGCCGCGGGAGCGCGCGTGCGCCCGACCAGCAGGCCCGTGGCGATGGCCGTCACCACGGCGCCGGCGACCCGGGCGACGGTCATCAGGGGGCCGAGCAGGGCATAGCTGATCGCCACCGAGTCGACGCCCACGCCCGGGGTACCGATCAGGAACGCCGTGGTCGGGCCCCGTCCGGCGCCGCCCCGGTGCAGTGCCAGGGCGGTCGGGATCGCCCCGCAGGAGCAAAGCGGCAAGGGTGCCCCGGCAATGGCGGCGCGGGCGGTCGGTGCCAGACCCGTGCCGCCCAGCCAGCGCTGCAGCACCGCCTCTGGCAGGAAGGCCTTGACCAGTCCGGCCGCGGCCAGGCCCAGCAGCAGCCACGGGGCGGCCGTCAGGGCGAGTTCCAGCGTAGCGCTCAGGATCGCGGCGATCATTGGTCGATCGTCGTCTTGGGACGTCGCCGCTGCAAGAGTCCGCGAGGGCAGCGCCGGATGGTGACTGGCGAGACAGGGGTCGGCAGAGTCCGCTGTGCCCGGCTACACTGCGCCACGGAATCATCCGAAACGGACAAGGAGCGGAATATGGAAGGGTATGCACTGGCCACCGTGGTGCACGTGCTGGCGGTCGTGATCTGGGTTGGCGGGATGTTCTTCGCCTGGATGTTCCTGCGGCCGACGGCGGCACGGCAGCTCGACGGCATGGCGCGGCTGCGCCTGTGGGAAGAGGTGTTCCAGCGCTTCTTCCCCTGGGTATGGGCGGCCGTCGTGGCGCTGCTGATCACCGGCTTCCACATGATCTTCCTGGTGTTTGGCGGCATGGACAGCGTGCATCCCAGTGTGCACACGATGCTGGCGCTGGGCCTCATCATGATGGCGATCTTCGCCCATGTGGTATTCGCCCCGTACCGCCGTATGCGCCAGGCGATCGCGGCCAGTGATACCGCGGAAGGCCTGCGCCGTCTGGGCCAGATCCGCCGGCTGGTGGGTATCAACACCCTGATCGGGCTGGTCACCATCATCGTGGCCTCCGGTGGTCCGCTGATGCCGCAGTAGGGTCATTGCCGGTCGGGCAGTCGGGAGCGGCCGGGGCTCAGCCGGCCGATCGCAGGGCCGGGTGCCAGACCAGACGCGACGTGCCGGGAGGTTCGATTACCACAGCCGCGTTCTGGTCGAACCCGACCATCCAGGTATCCAGCTCGGCGGCGCCCATCCCCAGCACACAGCAGCCGGGTTCGTCGGGCCAGCGGCCGGCCGGGTCCCGGTGGACCGTGGGCCAGCAGCGCCAGCCGGCCTGCGCCAGCTCGCGCTCGAGACGGGCCTGGCGTGCGCGGTTCTCCGGTTCCGGCAGGGGGTCGCTGCGCGGGTTCCATGCGGTCAGCAAGCTGGCCTGCTTCACCCCCTGTGCCTGCACGGCGGCCTCGAGACGCGGATCGCGCTGACCGATGCGCAGGAGCAACGTCTGCCCGGGGGCCTCGATGCAATAGTGCGTGGCAGTGTAGGCCCGGGACAGCGCCGCCCGGGTCTCGGGGTTATCGATGGGTGTCCCGTCCCCTCTTGAGTTTGGCGCCATCCCGGGGCACTCTCGCGTGTGGTCGTGCGGACTCACGATCACACAGGGAGACAGCATGCGCGTCAAGGACTGGACTCAGACCTGCCGGACGGTCGGTGACGATCCGACGATCACGCGGGCGAAGGCACTGGCAGCCGGAAGGTCGGTGGGCTGATCGTGTCCGTCGATCGCCCGCGTGTCCCGGGAATCACCAGCGTGTTTGCGCTGGTGATTCTGCTGGTCGCGGCGATCGCGGTGTTCAGTTGGCTGCGGGTGCAACACCTGCAGCAGGATATCCAGAACCTCACCGAAGAACACATCCAGAGGGTTGATCATGTCCACCGCATGCGCAGCCTGGTGCGCGAGCGTGTGCTGCGCGCATCGCTGGTGGTGAGCGCGGAGGACACCGCCCTGCAGGAGCGCTATCACCGGGAGTTTCGCGACCTCGCGCCCCAGTTCGTGGAGACACTGGCGGCGGCGGAGGCCCAGACCACCGAGACCGCGGAGCGCCAGCGCATGCAGGAATTGCGCGAGCTGACTTCCATCGGCGCCCCGCTTCTGGAAGACATCGTCGATCTCGCCCTGGTCGGGGACCGTAACGAGGCCCTGGGCATGCTGTATGCCGACTTGATGCCGGTGCAGGAAGAAGTCCTGGGTCAGATGGAGCGCATACTGGAGGCTTTCCACCGGGACAATACGCGTGCGATCGAGGTCATGGCGCAACGCCATGAACAAAGCCAGGAATGGATGCTGTGGGCCACCGGTCTGGCGGCGTTGCTGATCATGCTGCTGGGGGCTCGCGTACGCCACCGCCTGCAGCGCAATCACCAGGCACTACAGGACGAGTTGCGCGAGCGCGAACGAGTGGAGGCGCGCCTGCGCGAGACCCAGGGGGGTCTCGAGGCCGCCGTGGCGCGTCGAACGGCGGAGCTCGAGGAGACCACGGCGCGCCTGGAGGAGGCGCAGCGCAGTGCGGGCGCAGGGTTCTGGGACTGGGACATACGCAATGGGCAGCTGAACTGGTCCGCTCATGTGTTCGAGCTGTTCGGGCTGGACCCCGGGTTGGACGAGGCGGGTTTCGAGTCCTACATCCACGCCGTGCACCCGGATGACCGCACCCGCGTGCGCCGGACCATCAACCAGGCCCTTGCCAGCGAAGCGGTCTATCGTGTCGATCACCGGGTCGTGCGGCCGGATGGCGGGGTGCGCCATGTGCGCGTGGAAGGCGAGATCGCCCGTGACGACACCGGCCGCCCCCTGCAGGTCCTGGGGATGGTGCGGGATGTCACCCTGGAAAAGGCCTCGGAGGAGCGCCTGTGGCATCAGGCCCATCATGACTCGCTGACCGGGCTGGCCAATCGCAGTCTCTTTAACGAGCACCTGTGCCATGCGCTGCGCCGTGCCCAGCGCAACAACACGGGGCTGGCCCTGGTGGTCTGCGATCTGGACGGGTTCAAGCCAATCAATGACCGGCTTGGCCATGACGCGGGCGATGTGGTGCTGGTGACGGTGGCCGGGCGTCTGCGCGAGGGGGTGCGCGAGTGCGATGTGGTCGCCCGCATGGGGGGAGACGAGTTCGTGATTCTGCTGGAAAACATGGATGGCCCGGATGCCTTGCTCGGGGTCGGTCTGAAGCTGATCGAACGCTTTGCCGAGCCCATCGAGGTCAACCACGAGGCCGTGCAGGTGGGCTTGAGCATGGGAGCAGCTCTGTACCCGCATGACAGTGCCGACGCGGAAGGTCTGCTGCTGCAGGCGGATCGTGCGATGTATGCGGCCAAGGAGGCCGGGGGCGGCGGGATCGTGTTGTACGAGCAGGTCGATACCAGCCTCGCCAGCCGGTCGAACACACGGCATCGGCGGCGCGGGCCGCTGGGCTGCGGTCTTGGGCTGGAAGCCCCGTAGTCAGCGCTGGGTCAGCTCTGGCGTTGCGCTGCCGGGCTGGAGTTTCGTTCCAGCCAGGCCGGGAACTCGTCTTCCGCGATCGGCTGGCCGTAGAGAAATCCCTGGAAATGCGTGCAACCCAGTGCCAGGAGCCGCTGGCGCTGGGTCTGTTGGGCCACGCCCTCGGCGATCACGCGCAGGCCCATGTTGTGGCCGATATCGAGGATGTTCTCGATGAGCATCTGCTCGCCCTTGTCCACGAGTTCATCGATGAACGACTTGTCGATCTTGAGTTCGTCCAGTGGCAGATCGCGCAGGTAGGCCAGAGACGAATACCCCGTGCCGAAGTCATCCAGTGCCACCTGGACGCCGAACTCGCGCAGCACCCGAAGTTTCCCAATGGCATCGGACAGGTCACGCAGCAGTCCCGACTCGGTCACTTCCAGGGTGATGCGGCTGGGTTCCAGGTCGGCGGCCTGCACGCGCTCCCTGAGCTGCTCGACGAAATCGGGGCGGGCCAGCTGCCAGGGCGAGATATTGATGGCCACGTGGGGCGGAAGCGGCAGACCCCGCGCGCGCCAGTCCCGCAGATTTTCCAGTACATGTTCGACCACCCAGGTCCCGATAGGGTGGATCAGCCCGGTCTCCTCGGCGATCGGGATGAACAGCGCCGGCCCGACCGAGCCCAGCTCGGGGTGTGTCCAGCGCAGCAGCGCCTCGGCACCGATCATGTTCTCCTGGGCATCGAACTGCGGCTGGTAACTCAGGTGCATCTCGTGATTCGCCAGGGCCTGGCGCAGCCCCTCCTCGATCTGCAGCCGTGCACGGGCCTCGTCCTGCAGGGCATGGCGGTAGAACTGCACCCCGCCGCGTCCGGCCCGTTTCGCCTGGTACAGCGCGATGTCGGCATGGCGCAAGGCATCCGATGAGGTCTGCCCCGCGTCCGGGAACAGCACGCAGCCCAGGCTGGCGCCGACACTGAAGGTGCGCTCTCCCACCACGATCGGGTGCTGCAGGGCATCCAGCAGCCGTTGGGCCGCGTCGTTGACCGTCGCCTCGATCGCCTGGCGCGATGCGCGCCGGGGATGGATCAGGGTGGCGAACTCGTCCCCGCCCAGGCGCACCACCAGGGCCTGGACGGGCGCGTTCTGTCGCAGGCGGTCGGCGACCGCGGCCAGCACGGTGTCACCGACCGCGTGCCCCAGGGCATCGTTGATCGTCTTGAAATGGTCCAGGTCGATCAGGATGAGCCCGCCATGCTGGCCCCCGTAATGTGCCAGGTCCAGATCCTGGGTTAGGGCGTCGTGCAACTGGATCCGATTGGCCAGTCCGGTCAGCGGATCGTGATAGGCGAGCCGCCGGATGTGCTCCTCACCTTCCAGTCGCTCGAGTTCGGCCGCTGCCCGGTCGGCAAAGATCTCGAGGATGCCTGCTGCCTGTTCGGTTTCGTCCAGCGGGTAGCGGTTCAGGACCGCGATGTGTCCGAGTTCGCGTCCCTGACTGTCGAGCATGGGGGCCCCGAGATAGCTGCGTGCCTCCATCTCGACGAGGAGGTGGTCGTGTGGGAACAGTTCCTGAACGCCATCCGGGTAGACGCACAGACCGCTCGTTAGTGTTTCATCGCAAGGGGTGTTGGCCAGGGCATAGTGGATGTTCTGCCCGAGTTCTCCATCTTGGGAAAGCGCGACGGTTTCGACGTAACCGGGCCTGTCCGCCATGTTGATGCCCACCAGGGCATAGTTGGCGCGAAAGACCTCGCTTAGCCGAAGCACAAGGTTCTGGAAGAAGCTCTCCCGGTCGTGGGCGCGAAAACCCTGAGCGATCACGCGCAGGGCATCTTCGCTGCGGCGCGCCAGTGTGATGTCTTCCTGCATCACCACGATGTCCTGTACCTCACCCCGGTGATTCTTCAGGGGATACACGCACCCCTTCAGCCAGCGGCTGCCCGCCTGCTTCGTCGCGGGATCGGCCCCCATGTAGCAGGCGAAGGGTTCGATCAACTGACGCTGGCCCTGTGCAGCCGCCCTGATGGCATCGGTGATGCGTCCATCGATGGGGTCGGGACGGTGCAGCACGCTGGAATCGCGCACGCGCTCGCCGTCACGTCTATGAAGAGATTCCCAGGCGGCGTTCACCTGGCGCACCCGGCCCTCGGGCGTGAGAACCGCCACGGCCATCGGGGCCTGTTGCACCAGATCACGAAAGCGGTGTTCGGACTCGCGGATGCGCTCCTGGGTTTCCCGGTGCAGTACCAGGCTCATCACCAGGATCATGCCCAGATAACCGAATACCGACAGTGGAACCGAGTCGAGTACGCCGAGGCGCACCAGTGCGCCCTGGGCGGTGGCTGCGAGGAAGACCGCCATGGCGGCGAAAAGGACCAGCGGGCCGCTGCCACCTTCGCGACGCCACTGGCGTAGCAGGGCCCAAATCGCGAAGCCGAACACCAGTAGCAGTCCGGCCAGGCCCAGCAGAAACCATGGGCTGGGGGTTCCCGTCGCGAGCGCCAGCGTCTCGCCCCAGGGAAGGGTCACCGTGCGCAGTTCGGTGACCTCGCCCAGTTGCAGCCCGTGTGGTTGCTGCGCATTGGCAACCCACATGGCAACCGTCAATATCGCCAGTGCCGCGAGCAGGCCCCGGGCAGGCGTTTGGGTATAGCGGGCGATGAACGCCGCGAACAGCAAATAGAGGGGGGCGATCAGGGCGTAGTACGCCTTGATGGGACCGGTATAGGCCTCGAGGGACGGTGCCTGATAGGAAAGGGCAATGCTGATCGCGGCGCCCGTTATCAGCAGGCACATGGCGGCGAACAACAGATGTTCCATGCGCCTCAGGCTATGGGTGGCATACAACAGGTGGCTGGCTGTGGCGTACACACACAGCCCGGCAAGCAAGTAGAGCGCTGCGATCAGTGGACCATTCACCATCGACCCCCTGAAATGGCGGAAATCCCTTTCTCTGTGTTCGAGTTAAGCA
Source organism: Thioalkalivibrio sp. ALgr1 (assembly GCF_000378285.1). Lineage (NCBI taxonomy): Bacteria > Pseudomonadati > Pseudomonadota > Gammaproteobacteria > Chromatiales > Ectothiorhodospiraceae > Thioalkalivibrio > Thioalkalivibrio sp. ALgr1. The sequence goes on along the minus strand of NZ_KB905133.1, from coordinate 607,275 downwards.
CAAGCAGCGTCGGGTTGCGCGCGCTGGGGCATCTAGAGGTACGGCGTCAGCAGCCGCGCGGCCCCGTCGCGCAGACGAGCGGGCAAGGGGCGGGCGTGGACATCCTCCAGGGTCAGTCGATGGGAGCGCGAGCGCAGATCCTCGGCCCAGTCGGCCAGCTGTTGCCCCAGGTCGCGGTCCACGCATTCCAGGTTGCACTCGAAGTTGAGGCGCAGGCTGCGCGGGTCCCAGTTGGCCGATCCCACCAGGGCCCATTCCCCGTCGACGAGCATCAGCTTGGAGTGATTGAACGGGGGCGGCGTCAACCAGATGCGGCAGCCGCGGGTCAGGAGTTCGCCGTGCAGCGGACGGGCGGCCCACTCGACCAGGCGCAGGTTGTTGCGTTCCGGCAGCAGTAGATCGACCTCGATGCCGCGCAGGGCCGCGGCCTTGAGCGCCCCCAGCAGTTCCAGGTCAGGCAGGAAGTAGGGCGTGACCACGGTAACGTGCTCGCGCGCCTCCGCGATCGCGGCCAGCAGGGTGAACTTGAGCACCTCGAAGTCTTCATCGGGGCCGTCCGGCAGGGCGCGGCACAACTGGGCACCTGCCAGGCGCGTCTCCTCCGGGAACCAGGGCGGGCCCTCCAGCGCCTCCTGCGTGCTGAACTGCCAGTCTTCCGCGAACACCCGCTGCAACTGCAGGCAGATCGGACCGCGGACCTCGAAGTGCAGGTCCTGAATCGGGTGTGGGCCCGGGTCGCTCGCGCTGTGGCCGCGACGGATATTCATGCCCCCGGTAAAGCCGTGCTCGCCATCCACCAGCAGCATCTTGCGGTGATTGCGCAGATTGAATGCCGCGAGCGTCCGCGGCAGGTGGTGTACGGGCATGAAGGCGGCGGCCGGGATGCCGGCCCGCTTGAGGAAGCGCAGGGTGTTGCGGCGGCTGTAGCGGGCGCCGATCCCATCGATCAGGACGCGCACCTCGACGCCGCGGTCGCGGGCGGCGTTCAGGTGGCGCACGAATCGCTGCCCGACCACGTCGTAGTCAAAGATATAGGTCGCCAGGGTGATGCTGCGGGACGCGCGGTCGATTGCCTCGAGCATCGCCGCATAGGCCTGGTCCCCATCGGTCAGCGGTCGGACCGAATTGCCGGCGCTGGCGCGAAACGGCGCGAGCCGGTCGCCACAGCCCAGCAGGCGACTCCAGCGGGGCGGAATGCCCGGGCCGTCGGCGTCGCGCGCCGCGGGGTCGACCAGCAGATGGCCCTCGCGCAGGGCGTGGGCGCGGCGGCGGATGCGGTTGACCCCGAACATCCAGTACAGGATCGAGCCCCCCACCGGCAGCAGTACGATCAGCCCGACCCAGGCGATCACGGTCCCGGTCTCGCGGCGCTGGAGCAATGCGTGCATCACACTGGCGGCGGCCAGTGCAAAGGCGGCGACGGCAGTGATACTGGCAATCCAGCCGGTACCCAGCACGGCATTCTCCCCGGGAATGGAATGGTGGCGGTGTGATCGCTACAGTACGCGGGCCGGGCGAGCGGTAAAAGGCCGCCATGGTGATCCATTCGCCCTTCGAGAGAGCCGATGACCGATATCGAGACCCCCAGCCTGTTCGCCAACAGTGGCGAGCAGCTGCCGCTGAAGGACTTCACCGAGAAGGCGTACCTGGACTACTCCATGTACGTGATCCTGGACCGTGCGCTACCGCACATCGGCGATGGGCTCAAGCCCGTGCAGCGCCGCATCATCTACGCGATGAGCGAGCTGGGGCTCTCGGCCACGGCCAAATACAAGAAGTCCGCGCGCACCGTAGGTGACGTCCTCGGCAAGTTCCATCCGCACGGCGACTCGGCCTGCTATGAGGCGATGGTGCTGATGGCGCAGCCCTTCTCCTACCGCTACCCGTTCGTCGACGGGCAGGGCAACTGGGGCTCGCCGGACGATCCCAAGTCCTTCGCCGCGATGCGTTACACCGAATCGCGCCTGTCGCGCTATGCGCAGCTGCTGCTCTCGGAGCTGGGGCAGGGCACGGTGGACTGGGTGCCGAACTTCGACGGCGCGCTGGACGAGCCGAAGGTGCTGCCGGCCCGGCTGCCCAACGTGCTGCTCAATGGCGGCTCCGGGATCGCCGTGGGCATGGCCACCGACATCCCGCCGCACAACCTGCGCGAGGTGGCCGCGGCCTGCGTGCATCTGCTGGAGCACCCGAAGGCGACTGTCGCGGAGCTGTGCGAGCATCTGCCGGCGCCGGACTTTCCCACCGAGGCCGAGATCATCTCCCCGCCCGCCGAACTGAGCCGGGTCTACGAGACCGGCCAGGGCTCGATCCGCGCGCGGGCGCGCTATGAACGCGAAGGTGACGACATCGTGGTGACCGCGCTGCCGCATCAGGTCTCCGGGGCCAAGCTGCTGGAGCAGATCGCCAGCCAGATCCGCGCGAAGAAGCTGCCGATGGTCGAGGACCTGCGAGACGAGTCCGACCACGAGCACCCGACCCGCCTGGTGATCACCCCGCGCTCGAACCGCGTGGACGTCGAGGCGCTGATGGCGCATCTGTTCGCGACCACGGACCTGGAAAAGACCTACCGCGTAAACATGAACGTGATCGGCCTCGACGGGCGCCCGCAGGTGCGCGACCTGGCCGGGCTGCTGGGCGAATGGCTGACCTTCCGCATCGAGACCGTGCGCCGGCGCCTGCAGTGGCGCCTGGAAAAGGTGCAGGTGCGGCTGCATGTGCTGGAAGGCCTGCTGATCGCGTATCTCAATATCGACGAGGTGATCGCGATCATCCGCGAGTACGACCAGCCCAAGCCCGAGCTGATGAGCCGCTTTGGCCTGTCGGACATCCAGGCCGAGGCGATCCTGGAGCTGAAGCTGCGCCACCTGGCCAAGCTCGAGGAGATGAAGATCCGCGGCGAGCAGGACGAACTGGCGAAGGAGCGCGACCAGCTGGAGAAGACCCTCGGGTCCGAGCGCCGCCTGCGCACCCAGGTGCGCCGCGAGATTGAGAAGGACGCCGCGGACTACGGCGACGAGCGTCGCTCGCCGCTGGTTCAGCGCGCCGCCGCGCAGGCCCTGGACGAGTCCGCGCTGGTGCCCACCGAGCCGCTGACCATTGTGCTGTCGGAGAAGGGCTGGGCACGCGCGGCCAAGGGTCACGACGTGGATGCCCAGGGGCTCAGCTACAAGGCCGGGGATGCCTTCCAGGCCGCGGTCACCGGGCGCAGCAACCAGCCGGTCGCGTTCATCGACTCCACCGGCCGCACCTATACCATCCCCGCTCACACCCTGCCGTCCGCGCGCGGGCGGGGCGAGCCGCTGTCCGGCCGTGTGAACCCGCCGGAGGGCGCGCGCTTTGTCGGCCTGGCCACCGGGGCGGAGGAAGATCGCTGGCTGCTGGGTTCGGATCACGGCTACGGCTTCGTCGCGAAGCTGGGTGATCTGCTGGGCCGGCAGAAGGCGGGCAAGAACGTGCTGACCGTGCCTGACGGGGCCGCCGTGCTGCAGCCGGCCTCGGTGCGCAACCCGCACGAGGATCACATCGCCGTCGTCACCACGCGTGGCTACCTGCTGCTGTTCCCGGCCACCGAGCTGCCGGAACTGGCGCGCGGCAAGGGCAACAAGCTGATTGGCATCCCGTCCGCCGCCCTCAAGGACGGCTCCGAGCGGGTGCTCGGCGTGGCCGTGCTGGGCCCGCAGGACACCCTGGTCGTGCATGCCGGCAAGCGCTTCAAGGCGCTGGCCCCGACGGAGTGGGCGGAGTACGTGGGCGAGCGCGCCCGGCGCGGGCGCCAGCTGCCGCGCGGCTACCAGAACGCCGATCGCCTGGAAGTGCGCAGCGCCTGATTGGCAAGCGTGGCCGTCTACCGCCAAGCGCGGGGGAGCGGCTGGATGTCAGGCGCAGGCTCGGCCCAGCAGACCGCTTGCGTCCGTCTCGGCGAGCGGGCGGTGGTAGAGATATCCTTGGCCAATCGGGCATCCGAGCTTCGCCAGGTGTCGTGCGTCGGCCTCGGTCTCGATGCCCTCGGCGACGGTGGTCAGGCCGAACCCGCGCCCCACCGACAGGATGGCGCGGGCCAGAGTGTCCATGCTCGGGTTCGCGGATACGCCGTCTATCAGGCTGCGGTCGATCTTGATGGCCGTAACCGGCAGGCGACGCAGGTACGCCAGCGATGAGTAGCCGGTACCGAAGTCATCAATCGCGATCGATACCCCGAGGGCCCTAAGGGCCCGAAGTTCCTCTACTGCCGCGTCCACGTCGTGCATTACCGCAGTCTCGGTAATCTCGATCTCCAGTGCGCTGCCGTTCAGGCCGTTGGCCTTCAGCGCGCTTTCCACTGCATCCACCAGCGATCTGCCGGATCGGGTCAGGGCGGCGAATTGCTGGGTGGAGACATTGACCGCGATCGGCGGGCAGTGCCCGCTGGCCTCGCGCCAGCGGCGGGCGGCGGCCAGTGCCTCGTGCAGGGCCCATTCTCCCAGCTCGGCGATACGCCCGGTGTTCTCCGCCAGCGGGATGAACTCCGCCGGCGAGATGAGCCCAAGACGCGGATGCTCCCAGCGCATCAGGGCCTCGAACCCGACCAGGCAGCCGCTGGCGAGCTCGATCTTTGGCTGGTAAAGCAGGTGGAACTGGTCTTGCTCGCGGGCGACCGTCAGACCGTATTCCAGTTGGTGGCGTCGGCGTGCAGCCTGCTCCAGTACGGGGTCGAAGCTGAGCCACTCGCTCCCGCGGCGTTCGCCCTTGGCCAGGGTCAGCGAGACCCGGCGGATCAGTTCCTCAGTGTCGCGACCATGATCGGGGGCCCGGACGTGTCCGGCGGAGGCACTGGGGGTGATCTCGTAGCGCCCCAGGCGCAGGTGCGCCATCGAGGCATCCAGGCAGTCCTGCAGGGTGCTGGTGGCAATGCTCTCGCTGCTGGCCACGGCGAGCAGCAATGTGGAACTGCCCCAGATGCCGCACAGTACTCGCCCCGGGGTCTGATCTTCCAGGGCCAGGCGCAGCCGCTGGCCGATCTCGCGCAGCATCAGGTCGGCCGCGGCATAGCCCTCAAGACGTTCCACTGCCTCGTGACCACGGACGTGCACCATGACCAGGTCCAGGGCGCTGCCGGTCTCGATGGTCCCGTCAATGAAACGCAGCAGTGAATGCCGGTTTGGCAGGCCGGTAGCCGGGTCGTGGTGGGCCAGGTGCTCGAGGTCCTGTTCGGTGCGTTGCAGGGTGCGCACACGGTCGGCCAGGCTGCGCGACAGGTCTTCGGCGCGATCGTGGGCGGCGTTGTGCAGCGCCCGGACCCGCAGGAGATTGTCGATCCGCTGCACCACCTCGGTGGTGTTGAACGGCTTGGTAATGAAATCCAGCGCCCCGGCGGCGAGGGCCTGTTCCCGGGTCTGGGGGTCGATCTGCGCGGTCAGGACGATGACCGGCAGCCAGTCGCCCTCCGCCAGGTCGCCGTTCAGTTGGCGCATCACCTCGTGGCCGTCGATACCGGGCATGCGGATGTCCAGCAGCACCAGGTCGAAGGGTTCTTCGCGCCAGCGCTCCACCGCGCGTTCCCCGCTGGTTTCGCTGGCGACATCCCGGAACCCGGCCCCCTCGAGGATGGCCCCGAGCAGATCCACGTTCATCCGGTTGTCGTCCACGATCAGAATGCGGGCATCGCGGGGGCTGTCAGCGGGTGTAATCATCGGCGTCCGTGCGACTCGCGGAAGGCTCGAGCAGTGGGTCGAGGGCCGCGAGGAACCGCGCTATATCCAAGGGCTTCGTGAAGTAAGTCACAAAATCCGGGTTTTGGTTCCCGTCATCGACGGCCTCACGCGTGGCATCGGCACTCAGGGCGATGATCGGGACCTCCCGGGTCTCCGGACGCGCGCGCAGGAGGCGGGCGGCCGCGGTCCCGCTCATCCCGGGCAGGTGGATGTCCATGATCACCAGATCCGGGGGGTTCTCCCGGGCGAGCATCAGGCCCTCCTCAGCGCTTCCCGCCGTCTGTAGTTCGATCCCGTCGCGAAGCGCCAGGATCTCTTGCATCAGGCTGACATTGGCTGGATTGTCCTCGACATACAGCACCCGCCGGCACAAGTCCGTTCTCGGTGCATCGTCGAGCGACCGGGTTGTGTGTTCCTGGGTCGCTGGACGCTCGGCGGCGCTGGTCATGGGCAGGGTGAAGAAGAATTCCGTGCCTTCGCCCTCCTGGCTTCGGTATTCGAGTTCGCCACCCATGTGTCGCACCAGCTCCCGAGTGATGACCAGTCCGATTCCGGAGCCCTGGATGGCGCCGGTCTCGTGCCCGAGGCGGCTGAAGGGCCGGAACAGTTCGGCGCGGCGGTCTTCGGGGATCCCCAGGCCGGTGTCCCGGACACGGAATTCCACGCGTCCGTCGGGCATGGGGGTCACGTGGACGCGCACGATGCCCTCGTCGCGGTTGTACTTGATCGCATTGCTGAACAGGTTCAGCAGTACCTGCTTGAGCCGTGTGCGGTCGGCCTGTACGGCGGGCAGGGCGGGTTCCGGAGGCGGAAAGTCCAGCTGGATGCCCCGTTCGCTGGCCGCGCCCTCGATCATGCCGCGGCACTCCGCGAGGGTCATGGCGGGATCCGTAGGCTCCAGTGACAACGCGATTTGCCCGGCCTCGATGCGGGACAGGTCCAGGATGTCATTGATAAGGGCCAGAAGGTGGTGTCCGCTGCGCTCGATGTGCTCGACCTGGCGCTGCTGGCGCTCGGGCAGTGGGTGGGCCCGGTCGGCCCGCATCAGCTGGGAGAACCCCAGGATGGAGTTCAGTGGGGTGCGCAGCTCGTGGGACATGTTTGAGAGAAACTCGGACTTGGCACGATTGGCCCGTTCGGCCTCCGCCAGTTCGCGGCGCTGGCTCTCGCGCAGGTCGGTGAGGTCCGTGACGATACCGATGTAGTGGGGCTGCTCTTCGATTCGAACCTCGCTGACCGCGAGCTGCATCGGAAAGGTGGAACCGTCGCGGCGCAGCCCTTCGACCTCGCGCCCGCTGCCGATCACCCGCGCTTGCCCCGTTTCGCGGTAGTGACGCAGGTAGTCGTCGTGTTCGTGGGCCCAGCGTGACGGCATCAGCATGGATACGTTGTGCCCGAGGACTTGATCCGCCGGGTAATCGAACAGTCGTTCGGCCGCCGAATTGAACTGCTCGATATGGCCAGTGTGGTCGATCTGGATGATGCCGGCCGCGGCCGTTTCGAGTACGGCGGCGAGACGCTGGCCCTGAGCATCCAGTGCGCTGCGGCTGTGCCCCAGGTCGCGGCGCGCGAGGTACTCGCGCAGCAACGAGGTGGCGATTTCGCCGAATTCGCGCAGATCCGTCGCCTCCTCTGAACGGAAGCGGCGTGGTTGCGTGTCGATGATGCACAGATTGCCGACTGCAAGCCCGGGCTCGGGTGTCAGCGGGATCCCGGCGTAGAAGCGGATGCCGGGCTCGTCGAGGACCAGCGGGTTGTCGGTAAAACGCGGGTCTGCGGTGGCATCCTCGATGATCAGCAGTTCATCCGGCCGGGCCAGAGCGTGTGCACAAAAGGAGATGCTGCGCTCCGTGCCGGCCCCGAGCGGACCCTGTGGCGCGATGAAGCACTGGCATTGCTCGTCGACCAGCGTGACCGTGGCCATGGGGACGTCGAAGTGGCGCGCGACGAGCCGCGTCAGCGGCCGAAACAGGTCGTGGTCGCTGGTTTCCAGGGGCAGGCGGTGCACTGCCTCCAGACGTGCCTGCTCGTTTTCGGGCAAGGGTGCGGAGGGCATCGGCCGGGACCGTAGGAATGGCCTGGCAGTATGCGGGAAGAATGGCGTTGATGGGAGGGGGCCGGCAGGGTTGGGGGCTGGGAACCGCAGCGCCGGAATGTGGTCCTTAAGGAAATACTGATGAATATACACGCTCGCTGCTTCGTCGCTTTTGCGTGCGAACAAGGCGCGGTGACTGCCGTGCAGTCATTCTGCACAAAGGAGGCGCAACGCCGCTGTTCCCACGCTTCGGGGTTGGCACCCCAGGTTCCCCGATCCTGCGTTGCGCCCCGAATCAATCAAAAGCGGGCGGGTAGAACCACTACCCGCTGCACGACGCGCCTTGTCTCGGAAAACCTGGGGTACCAACGCGAGCGTGTATATTCATCAGTGTTTCCTTAAAGCGGCGCGGTATCCCGCCGGTGGTGATGAAATACCGCCGGCGAGCCTTGAATTCCGGCGCGTGGCAACCATTTAATACGCATCCACCGATTCCGACTGATGGGGTACAGGAAGGCTTCATGAAACGTATTGCGCTGTTTCTGGCGACAAACTTCGCCATCATCATCGTGCTCAGTATCACCCTGCGCCTGCTGGGTGTGGAGCGCATTCTCGACGAGGAGGGGGTCCACCTCGACCTCAATGCGCTTCTGATCTTTGCCGCGGTGTTCGGCTTTGGCGGGTCCTTTATCTCGCTGGCCATCTCCAAGTGGATGGCCAAGAAGACCATGAAGGTCCACGTCATCGACAAGCCGCGCAATGCCACCGAGCAGTGGTTGCTGGAGACCGTTCAGCGCCAGGCCCGTGAGGCCGGGATCGGCATGCCGGAGGTGGGCATCTATGACTCGCCGGACCCGAATGCCTTCGCCACTGGCATGAGCAAGAACAATGCGCTGGTTGCGGTCAGCACCGGGCTGATGCAAAGCATGGGTCAGGGCGAGGTCGAGGCGGTGCTGGGCCACGAGGTCGGGCACGTGGCCAACGGCGACATGGTCACGCTGGCGCTGATCCAGGGCGTGGTGAATACCTTCGTGATCTTCCTGGCGCGTGTGGCTGGGCATTTCGTCGACCGCGTGGTTTTCAAGAACGAGTCCGGTCATGGCCCGGCGTTCTGGATTACCACCATCGTGACGGAGATCATCCTGGCGATCCTGGCCTCGATCATCGTCATGTGGTTCTCGCGCCAGCGCGAGTTCCGGGCCGACGAGGCGGGAGCGAAGCTGGCCGGACGCGAAAAAATGATCGGTGCACTGGAGTCGCTGGCGCGCGCCTCCGGGCGCCAGGTGGACATGCCCGATCAGATGGCGGCCTTTGGCATTCGCGGGGGCATGGCCCAGGGGCTGAAGAAGCTGTTCATGAGCCACCCGCCGATCGAGGAGCGCATCGCGTCGCTGCGTGCGAACAGCTGATTCACCTCCAGCACCAGGGGCAGGAACGCGGAAGGCCGCCGACAGGGCGGCCTTCTTCGTTGGGAGGCTGGTTACTCGTAGGATGCGTTGAGCGCAGCGAGACGCATCAATAATAGCGTCCGCGCCCGGGCTGACCGCCAGCAGCGAGAGCGGCATCGCCCACAAAAGGGTTGCTGCGGCGCTCTTCCCCGAACGTTGACTCCGGGCCGTGGCCGGGCACAAAGCGCACATCGTCGCCCAGCGGCCAGAGGCGCCGGGTGATGGATTCGATCAGTTGCGGCCCGTTGCCGCGCGGGAAGTCGCTGCGGCCGATGGCGCCATGGAACAGGACATCGCCCACCAGGGCGAGGCGGCTCTCGCGGTCGAAGAACACGATATGACCCGGGGTGTGCCCCGGGCAGTGCAGCACCTCGAGCGTGACCTCGCCCAGCTGCAGATTCTCGCCGTCGTGCAGCCAGCGATCCGGAACCAGCGCAGGCATCTCGGGAAAACCGAACATCTGGCACTGCATCGGCAGCTGATCGAGCCAGAAGGCATCTTCAACCTGAGGGCCCAGGATCGGGATATTGCAGCGGCGCGCCATCTCGGCGGCGGCCCCGACATGATCGAGGTGGCCATGGGTCAGCAGGATGCAGTCCAGCCGGACATCCTGCCGTCGTGCGATCTCGATCAGCGTGTCGGCCTCGGCGCCGGGGTCTACCCAGGCGGCGGCGCGGGTCTGGTCGCACCAGATCAAGGTGGCGTTCTGCGCGAGTGCGGTAATGGGGTGGCTCAGGTGCTGGAGCATATGGGCTGTGAAGATCGGTGACGAGAACGCGGATTGTGCCCGTTTTTGATTCGTGACGGGAATTCGGGAATAGAACGCGCGCGCCTGCGTCTTAAAGGGTGTGCAGATCTTTAGAAAAAGCGGTCGAGCGGAGCAGCCCAAGAGTACGACCCCCTGCGTACGAGGCTGCTTGACAAGAAGATCGCTATATTAGAAGATTTGCATATGCTGATTGCTACCCCCCCTGGTAGCGTCAGCAGACTCCTCCATCCTCCTTTGGTGGTTTTCTTGGCGCGGGCTTCGACCCGCGCTTTTTTTTGCCCGGAATTCGCATCCCGACAAAGCCCTGCCTAACATGACGGCGATGTCCGGATCCCCGAACGCCTGATGCCCACACGTCTGAACAGTTTGCGCAATGCGGTGTTGCTGTTTGTCCTGCTGCCCCTGTTGCTGGTGGTCGGCGGCACGGTGACGCTCGGGCTGCAGGAGTTCCAGACGCAGATGGAAAATCGCATGCAGGCCGATATCGAGCTGGTTGCGCGTTCCATTCGCCTGCCTGTGGCCACCGCGATGATTGACCAGGACGTGACCACGGTGCAGCAGTCGCTGGACTCGTTGTTCCAGATCGATCAGGTGTTCGGCGTCTACGTCTACGACGCCCAGGGCGACATGGTCGCCACCAGCGGGCCGCCCAGCCCCACCATTCGCCACCCGGGCGAGGCCCAGGCGATCAGCGAGACGGGCAGCCTTGGCGCCTTCGACGAACATCAGGGGCGCGAGGTCTTCTCGTTCTTCCTGCCACTGTCGGATTCCGCCGGGCGGATCGTCGGCCTGTTGCAGGTGACGCGTGACGTCTCGCCGTTCCGGGCCTATGTGTCGCAGCTGCGCTGGCAGGGGGGCATGGTGATGCTGGCGGTCAGCGTGCTGTTCTTGCTGGTGGTCCTGATTGGTCACCATCGAGCGGTCGGGCGTCATGTGGCGCGCCTGATCGGTGCCATGCGAGATATTGGCGACGGGCAGCGGGGGCTGCGCGCCCCGGAGAAGGGACCCTGGGAACTGCGCCGTCTGGCGATCACGATGAACGGGATGCTGGAGCGCCGCGAGGCCTCAGAGGCGGCATTGCAGGCGCAGCGCGAGGAGCAGGCACGGCTCGAGGAAAAGCTGCGCCACTCGGAAAAGCTGGCTGCCATTGGTCAACTGGCGGCCGGGGTCGCGCATGAGCTGGGGACACCTCTGGGTATTATCGCCGGCCGGGCCCAGCGTGCCGCGCGGCGCTTGCCCGCGGACGACCCCGCGCACAAGGAGATGAAGGAGCTGCAGGCGGAGCTCGAGCGCGTGGAGACCATCGTCCGCCAGCTCCTGGATTTCGCGCGCCGGAATCCGTTGCAGCAGCGCCCGCTGGAGCTGCAGGGCCTGGTCCGCGAGATCGTGGCGCGCGTACAGGAACGTGGCAAAGGGCGCGAACAGGTGCGCTTTGATCTGGATGGCGGGGCGTTGACGGTGGCGGCGGACCGGTTGCGTCTGGGGCAGGCGCTGGAGAATCTGATCGACAACGCTGCGCAGGCTGCTGCCGAATGTGTGCGGGTGAGTTGGCGCTGCCAGGGCGACACGCTCGAATGTGTGATTGCGGACGATGCCCCGCGCGCGGGGCGCGGAATCTCCGATGAGCAGGCTGAGCGCCTGTTCGAGCCCTTTTTTACGACCAAGCCGACGGGCGAGGGGACCGGCCTGGGGCTGGCGGTCGCACAAGTGGCGCTGGAGGACCATGGTGGCCAGGTAAGGCTGGATCGCAACGATCCGCAGCTCACGCGTTTTGTGGTCACGCTCCCGCTCGCGTCCGGCGCCTGTCGCGACAGGCAATCGGAACCGTCCGGGGCGGAGTCGGTCCAGGACGGGCACGCAACAGGTGGAGGAGCGGAATGAGCATGGCCCGGGGTGACGAGCTGAACAATCGCGTGCTGGTCGTCGAAGACGACCGGGGCCATCGCGAGCTCCTGGCCGAAGAACTGGCCGAAGTGGGCTACGCGGTCACTGCGGTGGAGACGGCCGAGGAGGCCGAGCAGGTCCTGCGGCAGCAAACGGTTTCCCTGGTGGTCAGCGATCTGCGACTGCCCGGTGCCGATGGCTTCCATGTGCTGGAGGTGGCGCGCGACACGGTGCCGGTGCCCGGGTTCATCATGCTCACGGGCTTCGGCACGATCGATCAGGCCGTGACGGCGCTGAAGGCGGGTGCGGACGACTTCCTGACCAAGCCCGTCGATCTGGAGCATCTGCGTCTGGCGGCCGAACGGGTGGCCGAGGCCCGCCGCCTTCGGGCCGAGGTACGCCAGTATCGCGAGGTCCTTGCGGGCGACGAGAGCTTTCATGGCATGCAGGGCAAGAGCCCGGCGATGCTCAAGCTGCATGACCTGATCCGTCGGATCGCCGCGGCCGATGGCAGCGTACTCATCACCGGCGAATCGGGGACGGGCAAGGAGCTGGTGGCCCGCGCGCTGCATGCGGAGAGTGCCCGCGCCGATGGCCCATTCATCGCGCTGAACTGTGCGGGCATCCCGGAGACCTTGCTGGAGTCGGAGTTGTTGGGGCATGTCGCCGGGGCGTTCAGTGGCGCCAAGGGCGCGCGGCGTGGCCTGTTTACCGAGGCCGACGGCGGCACACTGTTCCTCGACGAGATCGCCGAGATGCCGGTGGCCATGCAGAGCAAGCTGCTGCGTTTGCTGCAGGACGGGCGTGTCCGGCCGGTGGGTTCCAACGAGGAGATCGAGACGGACGTGCGCATCGTGGCCGCCACCCACCAGGATCTGCAGGAGCGTATTCGTCACGAGCAGTTCCGCGAGGACCTCTATTACCGTCTCGAGACCTTTCGTATCGAGATCCCGCCCCTGCGCGATCGCGGTGATGACATCGAGCGCCTGGCGCAGCAGTTCCTGCGCGAGCAGGCGCTGGCGCGCGGGCTGCCCGTGCGCGAACTCAGCCCGGAGGCCATGCGTGCCCTGCTGCGCTACGGCTTCCCCGGGAACGTCCGCGAACTGGCCAGCCTGATGGAACGCGCGGCGACGCTCGCATCCGGGGAGGTGATCGAGCTACGCGATCTGCCCGAGCGTGTGCGCCAGTCCGGGGCCGCTAGCGGCTCGGGTGAATCGTCCGGGAATGTCTCTGGAGCCGACCTGCCGATACCCGGCACCGGTGATGACAGCCACTGGCCCAGCCTCGCCGAGGTGGAGCAGGCCTATCTGCATCGGGTCCTGGAGCATGTCGAGGGCAACAAGCAGCGCGCCGCGCGTATCCTGGGGATCGGCCGCAAGACGCTTTATCGCAAGCTGGGCGAGAGCGAGTCGGATTCCTGACCGGCGTTATCTGCTGCGCACCGCGCCTGGTCTCGGAAAACCTGGGGTACCAACGCGAGTGTGTACATTAATCAGTGTTTGCCGAGTCCCTCTGCTCGGCGCCTCTCCACCGTTCACGGTCGGCTGTATCGTGACCCATTTCACCCCTCTCAGCCCCTGATGGGCCGTACTGACCCGGGTCGCCCTGACCCATGTGTCGTTTTGACCCGCATCTCATTGTGACCCAGGCCCACCTGCAGGCCCTTTGGGTATTCGTAAAGCCTTGATTATTAGTTTGTTGTTCTTTTTGGGTCGTTTTTGGCACGGCTTCTGCTAACTCCTTGGGTGCAGTCAACCGAAAGCCAATCGAGCCGTTCCGTTGACTGTGCTGAAACCTTAAATGAAGGAGAGAAGCACAATGTCGACTTTTCGTAAATCTGCTCTAGCAATCGCGATGAGTTCCCTTTTTGCCCTCGGTGGTCTGAGCGCCGCCCAAGCCATGGGCGAAGGTGCCGAGGCGCCGGATGAAGAAGAGGCGCAGGAAGAACAGGGTGGTATGCCGCCCCAGATGATGGTCCAGGCGGGTGAGCCTGCCGCGCCGCCGGCCGATGATGACGACGAGGATCGTGAGGGTGGTGGCATGCCTCCGCAAATGGCCCAGGCCGGTGAGCCGGCTGCTCCGCCCGCGGATGACGACGAGGACGAGGGCAACGGCGGTATGCCTCCGCAGATGACTCAGGCCGGTGAGCCGGCTGCCCCGCCCGCGGACGATGATGATGACGACCGCGAAGGCGGTATGCCGCAGATGGCCCAGGCGGGCGGCGCTGAAGCCCCGGCTGGCGATGATGACGACGACGAAGACGACGCCCCGGATTGGTAATAAGGGGCTAACGGGCAAGCCGGGCAGTGTTCGTCTGCCCGGCCCCCATCTCTGAGGCAGGAGCCTCGAGTTTTTTCACCCAGAGGAAGAGGTAGACATTATGAGCTTTCGCAAGACCGCACTCGCATTTGCTTTGACTTCCATGTTCGCGATCGGTGGCGTGGCGACCGCGCAGACCGGCGACATGGGTGGTGGTGCCCAGGGTGGCGCCGAAGGTGCCCCGCCGCAGGGTGGTGCCGAAGGTGCGCCTCCGCAGGGTGGCCAGCCGCCGGAAGGTGGTGCCCAGGGTGGTCAGCCGCCTGAAGGTGGCGCTCCGCCGGAAGGTGGTGCTGCTGGTGCGCCGCCCGCTCAGCAGGCCCCTGAAGTGGACCTGAGCGAAGAAGATATCGACACGTTCGTGGGTGCCTTTGTGGCCGTCCAGGAAGTGCGCGAAGACTTCGCCAACCGCCTGCAGGAAGCCGAGGATGAAACCGAGGCCCAGTCCATGCAGCAGGAAGCCCAGGACGAAATGGTCAGCGCTGTTGAAGACGCCGGCATGTCCGTCGAGGAATACAACGAAGTGGCCATGGCTCTGCAGAACGATCCCGAGTTGATGCAGGAAGTCCAGGAGCGCGCCGAAGCGGAGATGTAATCCATCCCCGCTCCGGACCCCGGGCCTCGCGCCCGGGTCCAGAAAGGGCCGGCCTTCGTGCCGGCCTTTTTATTGTTTTCTATTACGGGATATCTCATGGGTGTGATCGCGCACAGGTTCTCGTGGGGCGTGCAGATTAATCCGCGCGCCGCTTGAATCAGACGCCGGGAAGCGCTATTCTTGCGCGCTTTCTGAATCGCCCCGACATCGGAGCATCAAGACATGAGCACCATCAGCGCCAAGCCGGCTGAAGTCGAACGCGACTGGTTCCTGGTCGACGCCGCGGACAAGACCCTCGGCCGCCTCGCCACGGAAATCGCGCGTCGCCTGCGCGGGAAGCACAAGCCCGTCTACACGCCGCACGTGGACACTGGCGATTACATCGTCGTGATCAACGCGGAAAAAATTCGCGTGTCCGGCAACAAGGCCAGCGACAAAATGTACTTCCGCCATACCGGCTACCCGGGTGGTATCAAGGAAGCCAATTTCAACCAGATGATTGACCGTCATCCGGAGAAGGTGCTCGAGCTCGCCGTGAAGGGCATGCTGCCGCGCAACCCGCTGGGCCGCGCCATGTTCAAGAAGCTCAAGGTGTACTCCGGTACCGAGCATCGCCACACCGCGCAGCAGCCGCAGCCGCTCGACATCTGACGGCTCAACAGCAAGGGAAATCGATCCGTATGGCTACCAATCAATACTACGGCACTGGCCGTCGCAAGACCTCCTCGGCCCGCGTGTTCCTGCGCCCGGGTACGGGCAACATCACGGTCAACGACAAGCCGCTGGACGAGTTCTTCGGCCGTCAGACCTCGCGCATGGTCGTGCGTCAGCCGCTGGAGGCCACCGAGTCCACCGAGAACTTCGACGTGATCGCGACCGTGGAAGGCGGGGGTGGCAACGGCCAGGCCGGCGCCATTCGTCTGGGCATCGCTCGTGCGCTGGTGCAGTACAACGAAGAGATGCGCCCGTCGCTGCGTCGTGGGGGTCATCTGACCCGTGACGCCCGCGAGGTCGAGCGCAAGAAGGTCGGCCTGCGCAAGGCTCGCCGCGCGACCCAGTACTCGAAGCGCTAAACTGCGCTCGAGTGCCGGCGCGTACGGCACCCGGTTCACTGGGGGATCGTCTAGCGGTAGGACTACGGACTCTGACTCCGTCAACCCAGGTTCGAATCCTGGTCCCCCAGCCATCCATAGAGAAGGGCCCCCTCGCGGGGCCCTTTTCTATGGATATTTGAGCGAGTCCAGGGTTCGAACCTGGAAGGTTCGGCGCAGCGAAGCGGAGCACTGCACGCGCGCTGCGCGTGCAGCCCCGAAGGGGTGAGGCGGCGCAGCCGCCGAATCATCCTGGTCCCCCAGCCATGGCGGTGTGCCCCTCGACGGGGCTCACCGCCATTTGCTTTGGACTGGTCGTTACTTCAGGGAAGGGCCCCCTCGCGGGGCCCTTTTCTATGGATATTTGAGCGAGTCCAGGGTTCGAACCTGGAAGGTTCGGCGCAGCGAAGCGGAGCACTGCACGCGCGCTGCGCGTGCAGCCCCGAAGGGGTGAGGCGGCGTAGCCGCCGAATCATCCTGGTCCCCCAGCCATCCCCGCCTGGATCCGCAATGGGCCCTTGCGGGGCGAGCATGGCGATGCGGCGATCTCTGCCGCTGGCTTTCCCTCCCCGCGTCCCAAACTCGCTACACTCCCCTGATCGGCGCCCCGCCACCCGCATCCAGCGGGAATTCTTGCGGCCCCTCTGCGTCGAACCCTTCAGGAATGGCGCGAACGTCGACTCGATGTGCGCCAGACAAAACCAAAAAAACAGGAGAGGAGAGAGTCCATGTCGGTACCTGACAACCCCTACGAGCCGGTCAGCGTCGATACCACCGCCCACGAGGTCGAGGGCGCGGATACCTGGTACATGATCGGGATATCCGGAATCCCGGACCCGGACAACGAGGGGCATACCTCGAACGCCGGCTTTGTGGTGACGGACGAGGGTGTGGTGGTCTACGACGCCCTGGGGACGCCGCCGCTCGGGTTCGAGATGATCCGGCGGATCAAGGAGGTAACGGATCAGCCGATCAAGTACGTGATTGCCGGGCATTACCACGCGGATCACATCTATGGCCTGCAGGCCTTCGCCGATCACACGGACGCGAAGATCATCGGCCAGTCGCGCGCGCAGGACTATCTTGACAGCCCCGGGGCCTCCGCACGGCTCGAGCAGCGCCGAGGTGTGCTGGCTCCCTGGGTCGACGAGGACACCCAGATCATCCCGCCGGACGAGTTCTTCGATGACGAGTACGTGATCAAGCTGGGCGGCAAGACGTTTCGTTGCGTGCACGCAGGCCCGGCCCATTCGCCGGATGACATCATCATGGTGGTGGAGGAGACCGGCGTGGTCTTTGCCGGCGATATCGTGTTCGACGGCCGCATCCCGTTCATGGGTGATGACGCGCTGGACTCGGAAAACTGGGTCAAACGTCTGGAAGAACTGATGGAGATGGACCTGAAGTTCCTGGTCCCGGGGCATGGCGACGCCACCGACGAGGCAGCTCGCGCGGTGAAGTTCACCCGTGACTATATCGCGTATCTGCGTGAACACATGGGCGCGGCAGTCGAGAATATGGATTCCTTCGACGAGGCCTATGCGGCGATGGACTGGTCCGACTATGAGGACCTGCCGGCCTTCGAGCAGACCAATCGCAGCAACGCCAATGCCGTTTATCTGGAGATGGAAGAAAAACTCTTCTGATCTCGATCACTCGCGGTATGCCGGGCCGTCGAGCCCGGCAAAGGAGCATCCGCATGACGCTGCATATTGACCCCGGCCTGCTGACGGCCATCCTCTCGCTGGGTGCGGGCATCCTGATTCTGGTTTGGCCCCGGCTGCTGAACTATATCGTGGCGATCTACCTGATCGTAATCGGTGCGGTGGGGCTGCTGACCTACCTGTAACGCCGGGTAACCAGAAGCCGGGTACCGAACGGCGCGGGGATCGGCAGGTACTTTGGTGCCCAAAAGCATGGACGAAGAGTGCGACTTCGTGCGCATCCCGCACGGAGCCGTTACTCTTTGCGCTCATTCTGATCGGGGGGCCAAGCCTCAATGACCGCCGAACGCGTTCGAGAAATACCCTATAACTACACTTCATTCTCCGACCGCGAAATTGTCATCCGCTTCCTGGGTTCCGATACCTGGGACCTCCTCAACGAACTGCGTGGGGAACGCCAGACGGGTGTCTCTGCGCGCATGCTGTTCGAGGTGCTCGGCGACATGTGGGTGGTCGCCCGCAACCCGTATATCCAGGACGACCTGCTGGACGACAAGAAGCGCCGCAAGTCGCTGATCGATGCGATGCAGCATCGCCTGGACCAGATTCGCAAGCGTGCCGACGGCAACGAGAAGGCGCTGACGCTGGCGCGCCGTGCCCAGGCCGCGGTCACCGCATTTGCCGACGAGTTCCAGCAGACGCTGGAGCTGCGCGAGCGTGTGCGCAAACGCCTGAAGGGCCTGACGCACAAGGACAACATCCAGTTCGGTGGTCTGGCCCGCGTCTCCCACGTCACCGACGCCACCGACTGGCGCGTGGAACTGCCGTTCGTCGTGCTGACGCCGGATTCCGAGGACGAAATGGGGCCGCTGGTCGCCGCCTGTATCGAACTCGGCCTGACCGTGATCCCGCGTGGTGGTGGTACCGGCTATACCGGCAGTGCGGTGCCGCTGTCCAAGCGTTCCGCCGTGATCAATACCGAAAAGCTCGAAGGGATCGGTCCGGTCGAGCGACGTCCGCTCCCGGGTGTCGATCAGGACGTGGCTGTCGTGCGTGTGGAGGCCGGCGTGGTGACCAAGCGCGTCTCCGAGCTGGCCGCCGAGAATGGACTCGTGTTCGCGGTGGATCCCACTTCGCAGGACGCCTCCACCATCGGCGGCAACGTCGCCATGAACGCGGGGGGCAAGAAGGCCGTGCTCTGGGGGACCGCGCTGGACAACCTCGCCTCCTGGACGATGGTCACCCCCGAGGCCGACTGGATGCGGGTCGAGCGCCTGGACCACAACCTCGGCAAGATCCATGATGCCGAGACCGTGCGCTTTCGCATTACACGTTTTGGCCCCGACGGTCGCACCCCCAGGGGCGAACCCGAGACGCTGGAGATGCCGGGTGCACGCTTCCGCAAGCTCGGTCTGGGCAAGGACGTGACCGACAAGACCCTGATGGGCGTGCCGGGCATCCAGAAGGAGGGCTGTGACGGCCTGATCACCTCGGCCGAGTTCATCCTGCACCGGATGCCGGACAACATCCGCACCGTCTGCCTGGAGTTCTACGGGACCGACCTGCATCAGGCGGTTCCGGCGATCGTCGAAATCAAGGATGCGGTGGATGCCGAGGACGACGTCCTGCTGGCGGGACTGGAACACCTGGACGAGCGCTATGTGCGCGCCGTCAAGTACACCCCCAAGGGCGCCCGTGGCGAGCAGCCGAAGATGGTGCTGATCGCCGACATCGTCTCCGACAACGAGGATGCCCTGGGCAAGCTCGCCGCCAAGATGGTGCGCGCGGCCAACGCCCGCAACGGCGAGGGCTTCATCGCCGTGAGCCCGGAGGCACGCAAGCGTTTCTGGGCCGATCGCGCGCGCACTGCCGCGATCGCCCACCACACCAACGCGTTCAAGATCAACGAGGACGTGGTGATCCCGCTGGAGCGGCTCGCCGAGTACACCGAGGGGATCGAGACCCTGAACGTGCGCGAATCGCTGAAGAACAAGCTGGCGATGATCGACGAGGTGCTGGAGTGCATGCGCGGCGACCACCCCGAGCTGCGCGAGCTACTGGAGGACACCGGTGGCGAAGGGCAGCAGTGGTTCGAGGCCAAGCGCGAACGCGCGGTCGAGAAGCTCGAGGCGGTGCAGAAGCGCTGGAAGGCGATCGCGGACAACTACTTTACGCTGGCCTCCGAGTGCGACGAGCTGCTGGACGAACCCGCCCGCGCCGATCGCCGTGACCACGACAAGCTGATCAACCTGCTACTGCGACGCAGCCTGCGCATCTCCTATCGTGCGGAGGTGGAGCGCCCGCTGTTCGAGATCTTCGACGGTCACCAGATGGAGTCGGTGCGCAAGCGCCTGGGCGCGATCCACGACCGCGTGCTGACCAGCCGGTTGTTCATCGCCCTGCACATGCACGCCGGGGATGGCAACGTGCACACCAACATCCCGGTCAACTCCAACGACTACCAGATGATGCACCAGGCCGAGCGTCTGGTGGATGACGTGATGCGCCTGGCGCGCGAGCTGAATGGCGTGATCTCCGGCGAGCACGGGATCGGGCTGACCAAAATGCAGTATCTCGAGCCCGAACGCATCGAGTCGTTCGCGAAGTACAAAAAGCAGGTCGACCCCAATGGCGTGTTCAACGCCGGCAAGCTGCTCGAGGGCTCCGGGCTGTCCAACGCCTATACGCCGTCCCTGCGCCTGGTGAAGCAGGAGGCACTGATCCTGGAGCAGAGCGAGCTGGGCGATCTCAATGACGAGATCAAGGACTGCCTGCGCTGCGGCAAGTGCAAGCCGGAGTGCAACACGCATGTCCCGCGCGCGAACCTGCTCTACTCGCCGCGCAACAAGATCCTGGCCACCGGGCTGATCGTCGAGGCCTTCCTCTACGAGGAGCAGACCCGGCGCGGGCTGTCGCTGCACCACTTCGACGAGATGAACGATGTGGCCGACCACTGCACGATCTGCCACAAGTGCCTGAATCCGTGCCCGGTCGACATCGACTTCGGCGACGTGACCATGCACATGCGCTCGATCCTGAAGAAGAAGGGCAAGCGCAAGGCCACGCCGGCGACGATGATGTCCATGGCCTTCCTGAACACCAAGGATCCGTCCAAGATCAAGGGCATCCGCAAGGGGGCGATCCAGATGGGCTATGCCGCCCAGCGCCTCGGCCACTACGCGTTCAAGAAGCTCAACCTGACCGGCGAGGGCAAGCGCCCGCGCTCGACCACCGGCAAGGCCCCGATGCACGAACAGGTCGTGCACTTCGTGAAAAAGCCGATGCCGGCCGGTCTGCCGAGCCAGACCACCCGCCAGATGCTCGGGCTCGAGGATTCGCGCTATGTGCCAATCCTGCGCGACCCGGTGAAGACCGATCTCGATTCCGACGCGGTGTTCTATTTCCCCGGCTGTGGGTCCGAGCGCCTGTTCAGTCAGGTCGGGCTGGCGACCCTGGCTATGCTCTACGACGTCGGCGCACAGACCGTGCTGCCACCGGGCTACCTGTGCTGCGGCTATCCGCAGAACTCCAATGGCGACTTCGACAAGGGCTCGCAGATCACCACCGAAAACCGGGTGCTGTTCCACCGCGTGGCGACCACGCTGAACTACCTGGACATCAAGACCGTGGTGGTCTCCTGCGGCACCTGCATGGATCAGCTGCTCAAATACGAGTTCGAGCGCATCTTCCCGGGCTGCCGACTGCTCGACATCCACGAATACCTGATGGAGAAGGGCGTGAAGCTGGAGGGGCTCAACGGGGTGCAGTACATGTACCACGACCCCTGCCACTCGCCGATGAAGTCGCACAAGCCGACCGATGTGGCCGCCAAGCTGCTGGGGCAGGAGGTGCTGCAGTCCAACCGCTGCTGCGGCGAGGCGGGCACGTTCGCGGTCAGCCGTCCGGATATCGCGACCCAGGTACGCTTCCGCAAGCAGGAAGAACTGCACAAGGGGATTCGCCAGCTTACCGGCGAGGACAAGGCCGAAAACGGCAACGTGAAGCTGCTGACCTCCTGCCCGGCCTGCCAGCAGGGCCTGTCGCGCTACCGCGAGGACACCGGCATGGATACCGACTACATCGTGGTCGAGATGGCCAATCGCCTGATGGGCGACGGCTGGCAGAAGGACTTCATCGACCGGGCGCGCGAGGGCGGCATCGAGAAGGTTCTCCTGTAGGGGCGACGCTGCGGCGCCAGGACGGGCGGCAAGGCCCGCGCCTGGAAAGCCGCGTATGGTTGGCTACAATCGGGGCAACCGGGTACCCTGCCAAAACGTGCATCGTGCGATGTGCGTTCCGGGTCGGGACCCGGAGGGCTAAAGGGGCGATTCGTGGGCCGCAGTTCGCGGACGCCCATCGTCAACCAAGGGAGTTCGCATGATCGTTCGTTTCGCTCGCCCCCGAGTGGCCCTGGTGGCCCTGTGCCTGAGTCTGGCCGGAGCGCCCATCGTGGCCTCGGCCCAGCAACCTTTTGTGGAATTCCCTGGCCGCCCGCTCTATGAGCGCTTTGGGGTCGAGGCGGTGGATCTGTTCGACCTGCGCGGCCAGTTGTCGGGGTCCACCGTGGTCGACGTTCGCCCCCGGCTGGAATACGACATCCTGCATATCGAGGGCGCTCATCACGTCGATCTCGACAGCGAAGACTTCGATCAGCAGATCCTGGCGCTGGAAGAGGAACATGGCAGCCCACTGGTGTTCTACTGCAACGGACGCCAGAGCTACGCCGGCTATCGTGCCGCCGCGCGCGCCAACGAGCTCGGCGTGGCTTCGGCCCAGGCCTATGACGCCGGGATGCAGGACTGGGTCGAGCGCTACCCAGGGCTGGCTCGTTTCCGTGGTGAGCCGGCCAACGAGGCCGAGGACGAACTGATCAGCGGGGACGACTTCGAGGCCCGCGTGCTGGCGGCCGACGCCTTCTCCCGGCGCGCCCGCCAGGGTGAGGATGTCGTGGTCGTGGATATCCGCAGCCGCGGCGAACGCGACGAGATCTCGCTGTTTGGTGGCCGCGAGGTCGGCGCGCCCTTGTCGGACATCAGCGCCCTGGACCGTATCGTGGACCAGGCCCGGCGCAACGAGCAGACCCTGCTGATCTTCGACCAGTACGGGCAGCAGGCTCGCTGGCTGCAGTACCACCTGGAAGAACGCGGGGTGGATGACTACTACTTCCTGGAAGGCGGCCTGCAGCGCTTCTACGACGAGGTCATGGCGCGCTAGCGACTGTGGCCGAGAGCCGCTTTGCATGGCTCTCACAAACAAAAGGGCCGGGGACATCCCCGGCCTTTTTGTTGCGTGGCTAACGCCGAAACAGTGCGAGAATAATCGAGATCACCACGCTTACGATGATCATCGTCGTGATCGGGAAATAGAAGCGGGCATTTTCGCGTTCGATCACGATGTCGCCCGGCAGACGACCCCAGGGGACCTTGCCCAGCCAGGGCCACAGCAGGCCGATCAGAACGATCAGCCCGCCGATGACGATCAGCCACTTGCCGGTTTCGCTCACTAGGCGGTCATTTCCTCGACGCCAGAGGGCGAGCCGACCAGCATCACGTCCGCCGGGCGGCGGGCGAACAGGCCGTTGGTGACCACGCCGGCGATGTGGTCCAGCTCGGACTCCAGTTCCACCGGGTTCATGATGCGCAGGTTGTGCACGTCCAGGATGACGTTGCCGTTATCGGTCTTGAAGCCCTCGCGCAGCTCCGGATTGCCGCCCAGCTTCGAAAGCGCACGGGCCACGTGGCTGCGCGCCATCGGAATCACCTCGACCGGCAGCGGGAATGCGCCGAGGTAATCCACGACCTTCGTCTCGTCGACGACGCAGACGAAGGTCTTCGAGGCCGCCGCGACGATCTTCTCGCGGGTCAGCGCGCCGCCCCCACCCTTGGTCAGGTGCAGGTGGCGCGTCGCCTCGTCGGCCCCGTCGACGTAGATGGGCAGCGGGCCGGCGGAGTTCAGATCCAGGACCTCGATCCCGTGGCCGCGCAGGCGCTCTGCACTGGCCTCGCTGGAGGCTACAGCGCCGTCGATCTTGCCCTTGATACCGGCCAGGGCATCGATGAAGTAATTCGCGGTCGAGCCGGTGCCGACCCCCACGATCCAGCCACTTTCGATGCGCTCGAGCGCGGCCTCGGCGACCGCCTTCTTCATTTCGTCCTGAGTCATTACGCTGTCTCGTCTTTGATGTCTATAACCCGCCGAGGATACCGACTGGCGCGCAAGCGAGACAAGCATGATTCGCGCCGTGCTATCGTTCCGGCCATGACAGTCCCCTACCTCGAGAAGATCCTCACGGCGCGTGTCTACGATGTCGCGCGCGAGACGCCGCTGGAGCCGATGCCGACGCTGTCGCAGCGCCTGGGGTCCAGCATCTGGCTCAAGCGCGAGGACCTGCAGCCGGTGTTCTCGTTCAAGCTGCGCGGGGCCTACAACAAGATCGCGCAGCTTACGCCCGAGCAGCGCAAGAAAGGCGTGATTGCCGCCTCCGCAGGTAACCATGCCCAGGGGGTGGCGTTGGGCGCGGCCCATCTGGGGATCAAGGCGGTGATCGTGATGCCGGTGACCACGCCGTCGATCAAGATCGCGGCCGTGCGCCGTTATGGCGGGAAGGCGGTATTGCACGGCGATTCTTTCGACGAGGCGGCCGCGCATGCGCGGACCTTGCAGGAAAAGCACGGCTATACGTTTATCCACCCGTTCGACGATCCGGACGTAATCGCCGGCCAGGGTACCGTGGCGATGGAACTGTTGCGCCAGCACTCCGCGCCGCTGGATGCGGTGTTCGTCTGCATCGGTGGCGGAGGTCTGGCGGCGGGCATGGCCGCCTACATCAAGCGCCTGCGTCCGGAGATCAAGGTAATCGGGGTCGAGCCGGACGACGCCCCGTCCATGTACAAGGCGCTGCAGCAGAATCGTCGCGTCACGCTGAAGCAGGTCGGGATCTTTGCCGACGGCGCCGCCGTGCGCCAGGTGGGCAAGGAGACCTTTCGCCTGGTGCGCGAGCTGGTCGACGAGGTCCTGCTGGTGGATACCGACTCGATCTGCGCCGCGATCAAGGATGTGTTCGACGACACCCGCGTACTGGCGGAGCCGGCGGGCGCGCTGGCGGTGGCCGGGATGAAGCAGTACATCGCGCGCGAAGGGATCACGGGGGGCGACTTCGCCGCCGTGCTGAGCGGTGCCAACATCAATTTCGACCGTCTGCGCCACGTGGCCGAGCGCGCCGAGATCGGCGAGCACCGCGAGGCCCTGTTCGCGGTGACCATCCCCGAGCGCCCGGGGAGCTTTCGCCAGTTCTGCCAGGCCATCGGCAAGCGGGGCATCACGGAGTTCAACTACCGCTACGCGGACGACGAGCGTGCGCACGTGTTTGCCGGCATCAAGCTGGAAGGCGGCGACAGCGAACGTCAGGCGATCCGCGAGACGCTGGAGGCGCAGGGCTACGAGGTCATGGACATGACCGAGAACGAGGTGGCCAAACTGCACCTGCGGCACATGGTCGGTGGTCATGGCGGCGAGGTCCGCAACGAACGCCTGTACCGCTTCGAGTTTCCCGAGCGCCCCGGGGCGTTGCTGAACTTCCTGACCCACATGGGCCAGACCTGGAACATCAGCCTGTTCCACTACCGCAACCACGGGGCCGCCTACGGGCGCGTGCTGGTGGGGATGCAGATCCCGGCCGAGGATCGCGCGCGCTTTCGCGATTTTCTGAAGGAAGTCGGCTACCCCTGGCACGAGGAGACGGCCAACCCGGCCTACTCGCTGTTTCTGCGCTGATTGCGTTCCCGGCTAAGGCGGCTATGGGGGCACATCCTTGTGCCGCCCGTGTCCACTAAAGCCCGAAGATCTCGGACTTCAGGTTCCACTTCGAGGCGAGGGTTTCCGTTGCGTTGAGGAATTCCTCGGCGCGGGCCGGGTGGTTCCACTGGCCGCGGGCGAGCCAGGCCAGTGCGGTGTCGCGGTCGGGGGCCAGCGAAAGGATGTGAATCAGTTCGCCGGCGTCGCTGCCGATGACCTCGCCGCCCAGCAGGGCGCCGGTGTCCATGTCGCCGATCAGGCGTACGAAGCCCTCCGGCTCGTCCTGGCCCAGCGCGCGCGGGGAGGTCTCGAACGCGGCGAAGCCGACCGCCGGCTCCAGCTCATCGTCCTCGGCGTCGTCCTCGTCCATCCCCAGGCGCGCCATCTCCACCGCGGAGTAGATCGCGATCGGCACGAAGCGCTCGTCCTGCTCGCGGGAATTGCCGTTCTGGATGTTTTCCACCGCGATGGTGGCGTCCGCCAGCGCGTGGTTCGCGGTCTGCCATTCGCTCGCGACATCGCCGATGGCGTAGATGTTGTCGACATCGGTCTGCAGGGTGGGGCGGCGCTTCACGAAGCCGCGGGCATCGATCTTCACCCCGATTTCGTCGAGGTTCAGGCCCTCGGTATGCGGGGTGCGCCCGGTGCCGAGCAGGACCCAGTCGACCTCGAAGCTGTTGCCCTCGCTGTCGGTGATGGTGACGCCGTTATCGGAGGTCTCGACCTGGTCATATCCCTTGACCCGCACCGGCTCGATGCCGTCCGCGGCCAGCTGTTCCTTCAGCGTACCCAGCGCCTGAGGGCTGAATTTCTGGGTGGACAGGGGCTTGGAGCGCGACAGCCAGGTCACCTTCTTGCCGAGGTGATGGAAGATCCAGGCGAACTCGGTGGCGACCACGCCGGAGCCGATGATCGCGACGCGCTTGCCTGCCGGCGGCTTGTCGTCGAACAGCATGTCGGTGGTCAGTACGCGCCCGGGTTCGGTCGTGAACGGGGCCGGGACAGTAGCGGTGGCACCGGTGGCGATAATGGTATGGCGGGCCTGGATGGTCTCGGTTCCATCCTCCGTCGCGACCTCGAGGGTTTCGGCATCGCGGAAGCGGGCAGTGCCGTGACGGTACTGGATCTTCAGGTGCTTCATGTAGCCGAGGTAGGAGTTGCGGACCTCGGTGACCACGTCCTTCTGGTGGTCCCAGGCGCGGTCCATGTCGGCCGTGAGGCTGCCGCTGATGCCGCGGCCCTCGAAGTGGCGCTGCGCGGCGACGGTGCGTGCGGTGTGGTACCAGTCCTTTTTCGGCACGCAGCCGCGGTTCAGGCAGCAGCCGCCCCAGTCGCCCTTTTCGACGATGACGACGTTGAGCCCGCGCAGGGCGCCCAGAACGGCGGCACGATAGCCCCCGGGGCCACTTCCGATGATGGCCAGGTCAAAGGTCTCGCTCATGGTGTCTACTCGGTCAGGTCAATGATCGGGTCGTGCCACTCCAGCCGGGTCAGCTTCAGTTCGAACACGCGGCCGTCGGCCTCGTAATCGAACCTTACCGGCAGGTGGCTGAGGTCGGGGGCGAACCAGGCAGAGAGTTCGATGTCACTGTCCTGGCTCTTGCGCACGACGCGCACCGTCTCGATACGCCCCATCGGGGATTCGATCGTCTCCGTATCGGCGTACTCGAAGCGATACTCGCGCAGGCGGTCGCGTTCCAGGGTCTGTACCGTTTCGCCGTCGCCCTCTCTGGCGAGGTCGCCCGCTTCCAGGCGCTGCATCATGAAGTACAGCGAGCCGAGGAAGTCGAGGGTATGCGGGGGAACCTCGATATCGAATCGCTCGTTGTCTACGTGTCCGATCGCACGGTCTTCTTCCCAGTCGAAGCGCGTCTCGACCTTGCGTTCGCGGCGGGGTGTCACCTCGCGGCTGCGCGAGGTGACCAGTTGAAGCCCGACGTCGTTGGCGTTCATCAGGGCCTCGCGGCTCAGCTCGAAGCGCCCGAGGATCCGCAGGAAGCCGGATACATGGGCATCCATGGCCATGCGTGTTTGTACGTCTTCGTGGTTCAGGGTGATCCTGGCATTCAGGGTGTTGCCCATGGCCTGGGCCTCGTAGCTGGCCGTGAATGGCGGCAGGCGCGGACCCTCCTGGGGCTCATTGGCGGCAGCGGACGCCAGCAGGACCTGTCCCAGCAGGAGCAGGGCGGTCAGCAGGCTAGTCCGCGTCGCGCGGCACAGGGCTCCGTTCCTCGGGAGCTTCAACATCGGGTACTACCTCATTGGTTTCGAGCTGCAGCGGGACCGTCAACGGGGTGTTGTCCCCGGTCACGATGCGGTCGCGCCACTGAATTTCCCCTGAACACAGGCGCCGCACGACCTCGGGATACAGCCGGTGTTCGGCGCGCTGGACGCGGGTGGCGAGGCTCTCGGGCGTGTCATCGGGCAGGACCGGCACGCGGGCCTGCATGATCACCGGGCCGCCGTCCAGTTCGGGGGTGACAAAATGCACGCTGGCGCCGTGTTCGTCCTCCCCGTCGGCCAGCGCGCGGGCATGTGTGTCCAGCCCACGGTACTTCGGCAACAGGGAGGGGTGAATGTTCAACAGCCTTCCCGTGAAGCGATCGACGAAACCGGGGGTCAGGATGCGCATGAAGCCGGCCAGGATCACGAGATCGGGGTCAAAGGCCTCGATCGCCTCGGCCAGATCTGCATCGAAGGCCTCGCGCGAGGGGTAGTCGCGGTGGTTCAGAACACGTGCGGGGATCGCGTGCTCTTCCGCGTAGGCCAGCCCCCCTGCATCGGGGCGATTGCTGATGATGCCGACGATCCGGGCCGGGATGTGGCCAGTGTTGCAGGCCTCGATCATGGCGCCCAGATTGCTGCCGCGCCCCGAGATCAGGACGACCAGGCGTGGCAGGGAATCCGGGCTGGAGGGGCCGGCGTTGCTGCTCATCGTGCGGCGTAGACCACCCCGGGGGCCGTGTCTTCGCAGTTCACGATCACGCCGATCGGCCAGCTCGGGATGCCCGCCCGGGCCAGTGCCGAGCTGGCGGCCTCGACACGGTCTTCGGGCAGGATCACGGTCATGCCGATCCCGCAGTTGAACGTGCGCAGCATCTCTTCAGGCGCGATGTCGCCGGCCTGTTGCAGCCAGTCGAACACGGGTGGCCATTGCCAGGCCTGCGGATCAATGCGGGCGCACAGCTGCTCCGGCAGCACTCGCGGGAGGTTTTCGGTCAGGCCGCCACCGGTGATGTGGGCCGCCGCGTGTACCGGAAACTGCTGCATCAGATCCAGCAGCGGGCGCACGTAGATCGTGGTCGGGGCCATCAGGGCGTCGCCCAATGTGGTGCCGTCGGCTCCGGGAAGCGGGGCATCCAGGGCCGCGCCGGAGTGTTCCAGGACGCGCCGGATTAGAGAATAGCCATTGGAGTGCGGGCCGCTGGCGGCCAGCCCGAGCACGACATCGCCCGCGCTGACCCGGGTGCCGTCGATCAGGGCCTCCTTTTCGGCAATGCCGACCGCGAAGCCCGCGACGTCGTAGTCCTCGCCCTGGTACATGCCCGGCATCTCGGCCGTTTCGCCCCCGATCAGGGCGCAGCCGGCCTGTTCGCAGCCGGTGGCGATACCGGTGACGACATCCGCGGCGATATCGACGTCCAGGTGTCCGGTGGCGTAGTAGTCGAGGAAGAACAGCGGCTCGGCTCCCTGCACCACGATGTCATTCACGCACATCGCCACCAGATCGATGCCGATGCTGTCATGGCGCCCCGTCTCCTGGGCCAGGCGCAGCTTGGTGCCTACGCCGTCGGTGCCGGAGACCAGCACAGGCTGCTTGTAGCGGTCCATCGGGAGCTCAAACAGGGCACCAAAGCCGCCCAGCCCGGCCATGACGCCAGGGCGCTGCGTGCGGGCGGCATGCGGTTTGATGCGTTCGACCAGCTCGGCGCCGGCCTCGATGTCGACACCTGCCTCGCGGTAGGTCAGGCCTGAACGGGTTTCGGACATGGGTACCCTGGGTGGTTGATGGCCGCATCCGGTATCCGGCGGCGCTCGCGGAATCCGGCATGGTAGCGAGGCGCCGGGGGGCGTGCAAAAAGCCGGGCGCTGCAGGGCGGGGCGCTGTGGTATTTTGGGCGCCTGTCGAAAACGCCATTCAACCCTATGCTGCGCCTCTTTCGCCCGTCCCGCGCCCTGGCTGCGTGCCTACTCCTGTGTCTGCTGTTGTTGGTCTCTCCATTGCTGGCGGATGATGCCGTGGTGGTGAACGTCCATGCGGAGGACGAAACGACCGCGCTGGCGCAGGGCCTGGAACAGGCGCTGGTGCGCGTGGCCGGGCAGCGTTCGCCGGAGCTGAGCGAACTGGCGCAGCTCCTGTTGCTGGAACTGGACGAGGAGGGGCGTATTGAGGCCCTGCGTCGGCGGCAGGAGGTGGATAACGGCGAATATCGCCTGGAGTTCGATCGGGGCCGCCTGCGCAACGCTCTAAATGCCGCCGAGGTGCCCGTGGTGCTGGGCGCGCGCCCGCAACTGCTGGTCTGGGCGGTGTACGAGGCGGACGGGCGCCGCCACCTGCTGGGCTCCACCCAGGACGAGGCCGATGTGCTGGCCGGGATTGACGCGCTGGGGCGCGATCGCGGGATGCCTTTCGTGCTGCCACTGGGGGATCTGGAGGATCGCCGGGCCGCGCAGGCGGGGGATGTGATTGGTGGCGTGACCGAGCCGCTGCAGGAAGCGGCCGGGCGCTACGGGCCGACGGGTATCGTGGCGCTGCATGTACGCTCGGTTGGGGGTGGCGCCGAGGCGCGTGCCATTACCGTGCATGGTGGGCGCGAGTACCGTAGTGAGGGCCGCGGTGAATCTCCGGCCGCCGCGGCGCGCGCGGCGGTCGAGGATGGCCTTGACCAGGTCGTGGCACCGCTGGCCCGCGTCGCCGCCGAGCCCGAGTGGGTGAAGCTGGGCTTTGTCGGGATCGAGGGCTTTCCCGCGTTCGAGGCGTTGCGGCGGGAGCTGGCGCAGATCGAGGCTATTGAGAGCGCAAGGCTGGATTCGCTGGGTGGTAACGCGGTGACCCTCGAGGTGCGCACGGGTTTGGCCCCGGATGACCTGGTAGACCTGCTGCACGCCAGCGGCTATGGCGCGGCGGAGGATCCGCGCGGTGACTCCGAGGCGAAGGCCTGGCTGCGCCGCGAGTGAACCCGCTGGCGCCATTCTCTGCTGCCACGCTGGCGGCCCTGGTCGGGCTGGTGGTCCTGGGCGTGGCGCTCTATCTGCTAGCGCCGATTCTTACGCCGTTTCTGATCGCGCTGCTGATCGGCTACCTGTTCAACCCCCTGGTGACGCGCCTGGCGGTACGCATGGGCGGTTCGCGCACCTTGGCCACGCTGGTGATCTTCGTGCTGGTGATGCTGGGAATGGCGGGGCTGGTGCTGGTCCTGATCCCGCTGGCCATGGCCCAGTTCGAACGCCTGATGCTGCTGTTGCCCGAGGTGATCGCCTGGTTCGACGAGCGGGTTCGTCCCTGGATCGAGCAGCAGGCGGGCGATCGCCTGCCGGCTCTGGAGCCGGCGGCACTGCAGGAACTGCTGGCCGAGCACTGGCGCGAGGCCGGCGGTCTGGCGGGCGGGTTGCTGCACTGGCTGGGCAGCTCGACCGGCGCCCTGGTCCTGGGCGTGCTCAATCTGGTGCTGATCCCGGTGGTCAGTTTCTATCTGCTGCGGGACTGGCCGCGGCTGGTCGCGGGTCTGCATGACCTGCTGCCGCGAGCCTGGCGTGACCCGGTCAGCCGTTTTGCGGTGGAATCGGACCATACCCTGGGGGCGTTCCTGCGCGGGCAGCTACTGGTAATGCTGGCGCTGGGGCTGTTCTACGCGATCACCCTGAGTGTGGCGGGCGTACAGATGGGGCTGGCCATCGGCCTGATTGCCGGACTGGTCAGTTTCATCCCCTATGTGGGCGTGATCGTGGGCATCGTGCTGGCCACGGCGGCCGTGCTGTTCCAGGGCGATGGCTGGACGCTGTTGCTGGTGGTGCTGGTGATCTTCGCGGTGGCGCAGGTGCTGGAGTCGGTGGTGCTGACCCCGTGGCTGGTGGGGGACCGGACCGGGCTGCATCCGGTGGCGGTGATCTTTGCCGTGCTCGCCGGCGGTCAGCTGTTCGGGTTCTTCGGGGTCCTGCTTGCGTTGCCGGTGGCGGCGGTGCTCGCAGTTGCGGTGCGTCAGGCAATGGCGCGCTATCGGGACATGAACGCAGCCGGGGCCGATGTCCCGTGAGACCCGAAGGCAACAGCCCGCTGGAGCGCCAGATGCCGCTGGACCTGCGCCTGCGCGACGCCTCGCGTTTTTCCGGTTTTTGCGTGGCAGGCAATGCCCTGGCGCGGGATGCCGTGCGGGCCTTGAGCGTCGGGACCGGGATACAGGAGCCGCAGATCCTGCTGCACGGGCCGCCCGGCTCCGGCAAGACGCACCTGCTGCAGGCTGCCTGTCACCAGGGACACGAGCGCGGGGAACCGGTCAGCTACCTGCCGCTTGGCGAGGTACGTGATGCGCCACCGATGGCCGTGCTCGATGGTCTGGAGCGCTCGCGTCTGGTGGCGCTGGATGATCTGGAGGCCGTGGTGGGCCGCGGGGACTGGGACGAGGCCCTGTTCGGGCTGATCAACCGGCTGCGTGATGCCGGCTGCCGCGTGCTGCTGGCGGCCGCGGCACCGCCCGAGGGGCTACCGGTCCAGTTGCCGGATCTGGCCTCGCGCCTGGCCTGGGGCCCGGTGTTCCGCATGCAGCGGCCGGATGATGCGGCCTGCAAGGAGATCCTGGCACAGCGTGCGGCCCTGCGCGGGCTGGAGCTGCCGGAGCCGGTGGCGGATTACCTGCTGCGCCGCTGCTCGCGTGACCTGTCCACGCTGCTGGCGCTGCTGGACCGCCTGGATCTGGCTGCGCTAGCCCAGCAGCGGCGCCTGACCATCCCGTTCGTGCGCGAACAGCTGGCCCGTATGGGCTGAACCCGGGGTTGCTTGAGGTTACTCGGCCGCCGCGCGGGCCCGCCGGGCGTCCAGTTTCACGAACAGCAGGCTGCCCGCGAACCAGGCGAGGCTGGCTCCGGTCATCAGGAGGCCATAGAGCCGGTCCTCCGCGGCCGCGCCGATGGTGATCCCGAGCGTGATGTAGGCGAGCGCCAGCAGGCTGGACCAGGCGTGGGTGTAGCGCCTTCCGTGCAGCATCCCGCGCAGCGGAAACAGCAGCGGCATGACCAGTACGATCAACGCCAGCCAGACCGGGACGATCTCCGGTGGGGCGATCCAGGTGGTCCAGACCAGGATTAGCAGCAGCAGTCCAAGAAAGCCGGCCAGAGCCAGGGCACGGGACAGCGCGATCATGCCGGGGCGCCAGGTGCTGCTTCGAGGCGCAAGGCGATGCGCGCGACGCGTTCCCCAAGGGCTGCTGCGATGCGCTGTTCGTCGCGGGTGACCGCCTGCTCGCCCTGGGTGCCGGCCACATGGCTGGCGCCGTAGGGCGTGCCGCCGCTGGTGGTGCTGTTCAGCTCCGGCACGGTATAGGGCACGCCGACCCACAGCATGCCCTGATGGATCAGCGGCAGGGCCATGCTGAGCAGGGTGGTCTCCTGCCCGCCATGCTGGGTGGCCGTGCTGGTGAAGACGCCGAAGGGCCGGTCCACCAGCCCGCCGCTGGCCCACAGCCCGCTGGTGCCGTCGAGGAAGTATTTCAGCGGCGCGGCCATGTTGCCGAAGCGGGTCGGCGAACCCATGACCAGCCCCGCGCATTCCTCGAGATCGCGCAGTTCGGCATAGGGTGGCCCGTCCTCGGGTACTGCCGGGCGGTCCTCGTCGATATTCGTGGAGACTGGGGGTACGGTGCGCACCCGCGCGGTGGCGCCAGCCTTTTCGACGCCGGTTGCGACCTGGCGGGCCAGCTCGGCGGTCGCCCCGTAGCGGCTGTAGTACAGCACCAGGATCTCCGGTGCCGTGCTCACGACACGATCTCCAGCACCTGTTCCGGCGGGCGCCCGATGCGGGCCGCGCCCCCGACGATCAGGATCGGTCGCTCGATCAGTTTCGGGTGCTGGACCATGGTCTGGATCAGCGCCTCGTCATCCATCTCCGCGTCTTTCAGGCCCAGCTCGCGGTACTCCGCCTCGCCGGTGCGCAGCAGGTCGCGGGGGCGGATGCCCAGCTTCTCGATCACGCCCTTCAACGTCGCGGCATCCGGTGGCGTCTTCAGATACTCCACGATCTCGGGCTCTACACCTTGCTCCCGCAGCAGGGCGAGGGTCGCGCGCGACTTGCTGCAGCGCGGGTTGTGATACAGCGTAGGGGCGTCGGACATGAATCGACTCCGGAGGTCATCGATGGCAAAGGCCCATGATACCCATGCCCGCCGCTGGCATGTCAGGGGGCGTGTGCAGGGCGTGTTCTTTCGCGCCTCGACCCGGGAACAGGCGCAGGCGCTCGGGCTGACGGGGTATGCGCGCAACCTGCCGGACGGCCGCGTGGAGGTGCTGGCGGTCGGCGACCCGGATGCCCTGGAGCGGCTGGAGGCATGGCTTTGGGAGGGACCGCGCATGGCGCACGTGGAGGAACTGGATAGGGAGGTTGTGAGCCCGCCGGAGCCGTTGCCCGCAGGCTTTGATACGGGTTGAATCGGGAGCTTTTGAGACGCTTCCTTTAAAGTTGTACGGGGGTCTATAAACGCCATCGCGACGGATGCATACTGCGGGGTCATGGAATCACGCCTGGTCGATATGCAGAGTCAGTCGGAGGACACGCGGGTGGAGGTCAGCCTGCGTCCCAAGCGGCTGGACGACTACACCGGACAGCCCCGGGTGGTTGAACAACTGGGCCTGTTTATCGAGGCGGCGCGCGGGCGCGGGGAGGCCCTGGACCATACGCTGGTGGCCGGCCCCCCGGGGCTGGGCAAGACGACCCTGGCCCATATCGTGGCGAACGAACTCGGGGTGGGGCTGCGCCAGACCTCGGGCCCGGTACTGGAGCGCGCTGGCGACCTGGCCGCGATCCTGACCGCGTTGGAGCCCCAGGACGTCCTGTTCGTTGACGAGATCCACCGCCTGCCGACCGTGGTCGAGGAGATCCTGTATCCGGCGCTGGAAGACGGTCAGCTCGACATCGTGATTGGCGAGGGACCGGCGGCGCGCTCGATCAAGGTGGACTTGCCCCCGTTCACACTAGTGGGCGCGACTACGCGCGCGGGCCTGCTTTCGGCGCCGTTGCGTGACCGGTTCGGCATCGTTCAGCGACTCGATCATTACACTGTCACAGATC
This sequence comes from Thioalkalivibrio sp. ALgr1, assembly GCF_000378285.1. NCBI lineage: Bacteria > Pseudomonadati > Pseudomonadota > Gammaproteobacteria > Chromatiales > Ectothiorhodospiraceae > Thioalkalivibrio > Thioalkalivibrio sp. ALgr1. Next base: position 572,712 of record NZ_KB905133.1, on the reverse strand, counting down.
TCGCCCATATTGTCGGGCGCGCCGCCGGATTGCTGGGTGTCGGGATCGAGCCTGAAGGGGCGGCGGAGATCGCGCGCCGCGGGCGGGGCACGCCGCGCCTGGCGAATCGCCTGCTGCGGCGGGTTCGCGACTATGCCGAGGTCCGTGCCTCCGGCGTGATTACCGCCGAGGTCGCGGGTCAGGCGCTGGACCTGCTGGCGATCGATGCCTCGGGCCTGGATGCCCAGGACCGCCGGTTGCTGGAGGTGCTGGTCGAGAAATTCGACGGCGGGCCGGTCGGCGTGGAAAGCCTGGCGACGGCGCTGAACGAGGATCGCGGTACCCTGGAGGATGTGGTCGAGCCGTTTCTGATCCAGCAGGGGTACCTGCAGCGAACCCCGCGCGGGCGTCAGGCCACGCGGCGGACGCTGGCGATGTTCGGCCTGACCGGGTCGGTGGAACCCGACCTGCTGGCGCCGGTCGACAGCCAGGGCGGAGGCCGTCCGTGACGGAAGGCGACGCCCCGTTCGAGTGGCCGGTGCGAGTCTATTACGAAGACACTGACGCCGGCGGCGTGGTCTACCACGCGAACTACCTCAAGTTCATGGAGCGCGCGCGCACCGAGTGGTTGCGCGCGCTGGGGTTCGAGCAGGATGCATTGCGCGAGGAATACGGGATCGTTTTTGCGGTGCGCCGCTGCTGTCTGGATATGCGGCGCCCGGCGCGCTTCAACGATGCCCTGACGGTGACCTGCCGGCTGCACTCGTTGCGCCGGGCGAGCCTGGAGTTCCATCAGGGTGTGGAGCACGACGGCGAGACCCTGGCCAGCGGCGAGGTGGGGATTGCCTGCGTCGAGGTGGCGCGCCAGGCGCCCGCCGCGATCCCCGGTCCGGTACTGGAGGCCCTGCGCCGACATCATGATCATGGGCCGGCTGACCGCGTAGCCGGAACCAAGTAACGCTGTAACGGGAGACGGACAAGTGGCAGTCGACTTTTCAATGTACCAGCTGGTGATGGAGGCGACCCTGGTGGTCCAGCTGGTGATGGTGATTCTGGTGCTCGCCTCCGTACTCTCCTGGTTGGCGATCGTCGTCAAGGCCAGGTCCCTGAATGCGGCGCACCGCGCCTGCGACGATTTCGAGGAGCGCTTCTGGTCGGGGGCCGACCTGTCCCATCTCTACGAAGGGGTGCGGCGCAAGCAGGAAATGACGGGCATGGAGCACGTCTTCTCCTCTGGGTTCAAGGAATTTCTGCGTGCGCGCCAGCATGGCATCCCGGCCGGTGAGCCCGCCCAGCGTGCCATGCGTGTGGCGATCGCGCGCGAGATTGACGAGATGGAGCGTTATCTGCAGTTCCTCGCCACGGTGGGGTCAACCAGCCCGTATATCGGCCTGTTCGGCACGGTCTGGGGCATCATGCATGCCTTCCTGGGGCTGTCTGGGGTGCAGCAGGCGACCCTGGCGATGGTCGCTCCCGGGATCGCCGAGGCCCTGATCGCGACCGCGCTGGGTCTGTTTGCCGCGATCCCGGCCGTGATCGCCTACAACCGCTTTGCGGGGGATGTCGACCGCGTGGCCGTGCGCCTGGAGAACTTCAATGACGAGTTCGTGGCTCTGCTCAACCGGCAGGTTCACGCCAAGTCCACGGATACGGCCTCCGAGGCCACGGCCTGACCCATGTCCGAGCAGCGCCGCAACAGTCGCCGCCTGCGGCGGCCCATGTCCCAGATCAACGTCGTGCCGTTTATCGACGTGATGCTGGTGCTTTTGATCATCTTCATGATCACCGCGCCCATGCTGCAGCAGGGCGTGGAAGTCGACCTGCCGGAGGCGGACGCCGAGGCCCTGGACCGGGACGAACAGGCGGCCGAGCCGCTGGTGGTGACCGTGGACGCCAGTGGGGCCATGAGCCTGAACCAGGGGCCAATCATCGATGAGCCGCTGGCGCCGCAGGAGATGACCGAGATCGTGCGCGAGTTCCTGGCGGAGCATCCGGGCACCCAGACCTTCGTGCGTGGCGACCGTAATGTGGACTACGGGCGTGTGATCGACGCCATGATCGCCCTGCAGCGCGCGGGCGGCGGGCGTGTCGGACTGATCACCGAGCCGCCGCGCGAAACCGGCGACTGACGCACGCTGCCGTGTTCGAGCTTGTCCGCCGCCACCCTGTCAGCTTCCTCCTCGTGCTCCTGTTGCACGGGGCGCTGTTTGCGGCGTTGATGTTCAATATCAGCCTGATATCCCCCACCTCCTCGCAGGCCGCGGTGGAGATCTCGGTGCAGGAGGATATTGAGGTGATCGACGCGGTGGCCGTGGATGCCGAGGCGTTCGATCAGGTCGAGCACCAACGCGAGGTTGCCCGTCAGGAAGAAGTCGCCGAGCAGCTGCGCGAGGAAGAGGAGCAACGGCGCGCCGAAGAAGAGGCCCGCCGCGAGGAAGAGCGCCGACAGGCCGAAGAGCAACGCCGCCTGGAAGAGGAAGAACGGGCGCGGCAGCAGGCGATCGAGGAAGCCGAGCAGGCACGCCGAGAGGCCGAAGAGGAGCGTCAGCGCGCACAGGAAGAGGCCGAGGCCGAGCGTGAACGGATCCGCGCCGAACGCGAGGCGGCGGAGCGTGAACGACAGGAGGCCGAGGAGGCCCGCGAGCGCGAAGAGGCGGAGCGGCGCGAGCGTGAAGAGGCCGAACGCCAGGCCCGCGAAGAGCAGGAGCGCCGCGAGCAGGAAGAGGCCGAGCGTCGTGCGCAGGAAGAGGCCGAGCGCCGGGCCGAGCAGGAGCGCGAACTGGAGGAGCAGCGCCGCCGCGAGGCAATGGAGCGCGAGCAGGAGCGCCTGGCGGAGGCGCGCGAACGGCGCGAGGCCGCCGAGCGCCAGGCGCAGATGGATCGCGAAGTGGATGAGTGGCGTGCCCAGGTGCAGTCGGTGGTCCAGCGGCGCTGGCGTCAGCCGTCGGATATTGACTCCTCGGACCGTGCCATTGTTCTCGTGCGCGTAAACGAGACCGGGCGTATCATCGACTTCGATATCGAAAGCTGTTCCGGCGACAGCCGGTTCTGCGACTCCGTGCGCCAGACCATGGACCGTCTGAGTTCGCTGCCACGCCCGCCGGATGCGAGCGCGGTGCGGGGCGGGGTGCGGATCCGATTTGAACCGGACTGATTCGCGGGCCACGCCCGCTTGACGAGGAGCTCATGCGACGACTGATTCACTGGATGCTGCCGGCCATGCTGCTGCTGTGGGCAGCGCAGGCACAGGCCGTACTGGAAGTCACGGTCACCGAGGGGGTCACCGGGGCGATACCGGTGGCCGTTGCGCCGTTTACCTACGAGGGGGAGGGTGAGCTCGACGAGGACATCTCCCAGATCGTCGCGGCCAACCTGGCCCGCAGCGGGCTGTTCAATGTCGAACAGGATGATCTGCCTTCGGCCCCGTCCGGACCGGCCGACTTTCTTGCCGAGCCCTGGGCCGACACCGGGGTCGAGTACCTGGTCGTGGGCAATCAGCGCCGCGATGGCGATGACGTCCTCGTGGAGTTTCACGTATTCGATGTGCTGTCCGAGGAACGCCTGGGCGGCTGGCGCATTCCGGTGCCCGGCGACATGCTCCGGCGCGGGGCGCATCGTATCTCGGACATCATCTACGAACAGATCACGGGTGACCCGGGGGCATTCAGTGCGCGCATCGCGTTCGTGAGCGTGGAGCGTAATGGCGACGAGCGCCGCTTTGCCCTTGAGGTCGCCGATTCCGACGGGGCCAATCCGCGCACCCTGTTTCGTTCCGCGAAGCCGATCATGTCGCCGGACTGGTCGCCGGATGGACGCGAACTGGTGTACGTCTCGTTCGAGAACCGCCGTTCCGAGGTCTATCGCCAGAATGTCGAGACCGGCAGTCGGGAACGGGTGGCCAGCTTCACGGGTATCAACAGCGCGCCCGCCTGGTCGCCCGATGGCCGCTATCTCGCGCTGAGCCTGTCACGCGATGGGGCGCCGAATATCTACCTGATGGAGCTGGAGACGGGCGAGATGCGCCAGATGACCCAGACCAGCTCGATCGAGACCGAGCCGGTCTGGTCGCCCGATGGCGAAACCCTCTACTTTACGTCCGACCGCGCAGGCGCGCCGCAGATCTATGCGCTGCCGCGAGAGGGGGGCAGCCCCCGGCGTCTGACATTCGAGAGCGGCTATGCGGCCGCGGCGACGGTGTCCCCGGATGGGCGTTATCTGGTCTACGTGCACGGTGGTGATGGCGGATTTCAACTGGCCCGTCTCGATTTGAACGACCGCCGTGTGACCCGCCTCACGGATGGGCGGGATGCGGAATCGCCAAGCTTTGCCCCGAATGGCAGCATGATTATCTATGCGATGACAGATGGCGGGCGTGGCGTGCTGGGCTCGGTGAGCCAGGATGGGCAGGTCCATCAGCGTCTCGCTGCCAGGGAGGGCGAGGTCCGTGAGCCGGCCTGGTCACCCTTGAATTGATCTTCCTAATAACAACCGCTTTTCGAGGATAATGACGTGATGAGCACGATCTTTCGCTGGTTTTTTGTGGCCATGGTGATTGGGGCGCTGTCGGCATGTGCGACGCCGACGCGTGATGCCGAGGATGCCGAACGCGAGGCCGAGCGGGCTGCGGCCGAGCAAGCGGAGCGCGAACGCGCCGAAGCCGAGGCCCGCGAGGCCGAGGCCCGCGCGCTGGGCCGCGATCGGCAGTTCGATGCCGATGCGCTGGATGATCCGGACAGCCCGCTGGCCGAGCGCCTGGTCTATTTCGAGTTCGACCGTGACGAGGTGCAGTCGCAGTACATGGATATGCTCGAGGCGCATGCGGCCTATCTGTCGCAGAACTCCGGGGCCCGCCTGCGGCTGGAGGGCCATACCGACGAGCGGGGTACTCGCGAGTACAACCTGGGGCTGGGCGAGCGCCGCGCACAGTCGGTGCGCCGTATCCTGACCCTGAACGGGGCCTCGGATGACCAGATCGAGGTCATCAGTTATGGTGAAGAAATGCCGGTCGCCTTTGAGCAGAACGAGGAGGCTTGGGCCAAGAATCGCCGGGTCGAATTGGTCTACGAATCCCGGCGCTAGACGACGGGAGGCGCCATGCGGCGTTTGACAGGTAGCAGTAACCGAAATGCCCCCCCGGGGGCATTTCTCTTTCCACGGGTGGGTGTGGCGGTCGCCGCCGGGGTGTTGGTCCTGGCGATGGGGTCGTGGGGCCCGCTTGCCAGCGAAGCCGTCGCCCAGGACGACGTGTTCGCGACCCAGTCGCAGATCCGCGACCTCTCGCGGAGGCTGGACCGCATCGAGCGGACGCTGGACTCCAGCGCCATGCAGGAACTCCTGCGGGGTGCGGAAACCATGAACCGGGAGATGCGCGAGCTGCGGGGCGAAGTGGAGACGCTGCGCCACGAGCTGGAGCGTCTGAACGCCCGTCAGCGCGATCAGTTCCGTAACCTGGACGAGCGTGTGGCCACGTTCGAGACCGGCGCGGCCGCGCCCGCGGATACCGCTGCCCCGGCGGACGAGGTCATTGAGTTCGACCTTCCCGAGGCGGACGAGCAGGCGGCCTACCAGGAGGCCTTCGAGCAGTTGATGGCGGGTGACTACAACGCCGCGATGAGCGGCCTTGAACGCTTCATCGAGAGCTATCCCGACAGCGACTATTCCGCCAATGCCTGGTACTGGCTGGCCGAGGCCAAGTATGCCAGTGGCGACTTCGAGGCGGCCCTGGAGGATTTCGAGCATTTGCGCGAGCAGTACCCGGAGAGCGACAAGTCCGGGGATGCCCTGCTCAAGATCGGCTATGCGCATTACGAGCTGGGCAACGAGGACGAGGCCCGCGAGGCGCTGGAGGCGGTGCGCGCCGATTACGGCGGCACGACGCTGGACCGCCTGGCACGCGAGCGGTTGCGGCGGCTCGACGGGCAATGACCGAGATCCCCGTGCGTGCCCGGCGCGCACCGACCACGGGCGATTCGCATGGCCCGACCCAGGTCCGTATCACCGAGATGTTCGTTTCGCTGCAGGGCGAGGCGGCGGATTCCGGCTGGCCCACCGCATTTGTGCGGCTGACCGGGTGCCCGCTGCGTTGCCGCTGGTGCGACAGTGCTTACGCCTTCGAGGGTGGCGAGGCACGCGCGCTGGACACGATCCTCGCGTGGGTCGGTCAGACGGGCGTCCGTCATGTCTGTGTCACGGGTGGGGAGCCACTGGCCCAGCCCGGTTGTCGCGACCTGCTGGCGCGGCTGTGTGATGCAGGCTATCGGGTGTCGTTGGAAACCAGCGGCGCCCTCGACATCGGCGGGCTCGATTCGCGCGTCACGGTCGTGATGGACTGGAAGGCGCCGGGCTCCGACGAGCAGGACCGCAACCTGGAGGCCAATATCCCTCACCTTGCTGCCGGCGATCAGCTGAAGTTCGTACTCGCGAACCGAGCGGATTTCGATTGGGCCCGCGCGGAACTCGGGCGCCTGGATCTTGCGCCCGAGGTCGAGGTCCTGTTCTCGCCGGTATTCGGCGAGCTCGCCCCGCGCGAGCTGGCCGACTGGATCGTGGCCGAACGGCTGCCCGTGCGGTTTCAGCTTCAGCTCCACAAGCTCCTGTGGGGCGATCAACCAGGTCGTTAGTCGATGTCGCAACCGGAAAAGGCGGTGGTGTTACTCTCGGGCGGGCTGGATTCTGCAACCTGCCTGGCAATGGCGCTGGCCGACGGGCTCGACTGTCATGCCCTGTCGATCGACTATGGCCAGCGACACCGTACCGAGCTCGACGCGGCGCGCCGCGTGGCTGCCGCCCAGGGCGTGCAGGACCACCGAGTGGTCCGGGTCGACCTGACCGCGATCGGCGGCTCCGCGCTCACCGATGACGCGATCGCGGTCCCCACCGAGTCGAGCGAAGGCATCCCGGTGACCTATGTGCCCGCCCGTAATACGGTGTTCCTGTCTCTGGCGCTGGGGCTGGCCGAAACGCTTGATGCCCGGCTGCTCTATGTCGGTGCGAATGCGGTCGACTACTCCGGGTACCCGGATTGTCGCCCGGCCTTTATCGACGCCTTCCGCGACCTTGCGCAGGTCGCTACCCGTGCCGGGGTGGAGGGCGTACGCTGGGAGGTGCGTGCACCCTTGATGCACATGAGCAAGGCCGAGATCATCCGTGCCGGCGCGCGCCTGGGGGTCGATTACGCCCAGACGGTGAGCTGCTATCAGGCCGACCCCGAGGGCCGGGCCTGCGGGCGATGCGACAGCTGCCGTATCCGTCGCGAGGGTTTTGCGGCCGCTGGTGTCCCCGACCCGACTCTCTACCGGACGGCCTGACGGCGGACGGTTCGCCCTCGTCAGACAGCCCCGGGTCCGGAATGAATTGGGGGTCGATCTCGTCTTGCGTCCGATGTATGCTGCGCACCCCATGGGTGCAGGCGTGCCCGACAACCGATCAGTGAGAGGATACGTTGATGGAATTCTCCAGCTTTTCAACCGCCGCAATGATGTTCCTGGGCGGCACGTTCGTCCTCGCCTTCATCATGGGTGCGGTCGCGAACAAGACCAACTTCTGCACCATGGGAGCCGTCTCCGACTGGGTGAACATGGGTGATACCGGGCGCATGCGCTCCTGGCTGCTGGCGATTGCCGTGGCGATGCTGGGTGTGGCGGCGCTCGAATTCTTCGGGGTGCTGAGCGCCGAGGGTTCCTTCCCTCCCTACCGCGGCGAAAACTTCAACTGGCTCGGGCACGTCCTGGGTGGCTTCCTGTTCGGCATCGGCATGACCTATGCGTCCGGCTGCGGTAACAAGACGCTGGTGCGTGTGGGTGGCGGCAACATCAAGTCGGTGATGGTGATGATCATCATCGGTGTGATCGCCTTCTGGCTGACCAGCCGCGCCACTGTCTTCGGCACCGGCCAGACGCTGTTCCAGCTGCTGTTTGGCTGGATGGACGCGGTGTCCATCCAGATGGAAGGCGGCCAGGATCTTGGCTCCATTATCGCTGGCGAGAACGCCTTGGGCGCCCGCCTGGTGATGGGTCTGGTGATCGGTGTGCTGCTGCTGGCCCTGATCTTCAAGGCCGCGGATTTCCGCAAGAGTTTCGACAACATCCTGGGCGGTCTGGTGATCGGCCTGGTGGTGATCGGGGCCTGGTGGCTGACCAGCAACATCCAGATCGACGACGGCATGGGCGGCGTGTACAGCGCCCAGGAATACATCCAGGAATGGGATTTCGTCGCCGATGACGACGATGGCGAGCGTCCGGCGCTGTCCGGTCCCTGGGCCAACCAGTCGTTTACCTTTATCAACCCGATGGGCCAGAGCGTGGGCTACGTGTCCAGCGGCTTTGACCGCACCATGCTCTACTTCGGTGTGCTGGCGCTGGCCGGCGTGATCCTGGGTTCGTTCTTCTGGGCTCTGGTGTCGCGCAGCTTCCGAATCGAGTGGTTCTCGTCCTTCCGTGACTTCGTGAACCACTTCATCGGCGGCATCCTGATGGGTGTCGGCGGCATCCTGGCGCTGGGTTGCACCATCGGTCAGGCGGTCACCGGGATTTCCACGCTGGCGCTGGGTGGCTTCTTTACCTTTGCGTTCATCGTGTTCGGGTCCGCGCTGACCATGAAGATCCAGTACTACAAGATGGTCTATGAAGACGAGGCGACCTTCGGCAAGGCCCTGGTCACCTCGCTGGTGGACATGAAGCTGCTGCCGGGTGGCATGCGCAAGCTCGAGGCCATCTGATCGCCGGCCGCCGGGGGAGCCTTGCGTTTTCCCCGGCGGGCCGTAAACTACGCGGCGCGGTGATTCAGGTGCTGCCGCGTAATGACAAGGCCGGCGGACCCCTGCGGGGGTGCCATGCGGGCCTCAGACATGGGTCGTTAGCTCAGTTGGTAGAGCAGTTGGCTTTTAACCAATTGGTCGTAGGTTCGAATCCTACACGACCCACCATTATTCCCGGGCGCGTGCGAGCGCGGCCGGCACAAGGGCCCGCCTACGCGGGCTTTTTGTGTTTATGGGGCGCGAACAGGCTAGAATGCGCGCCTTTATCGAACCATTGAATGCACACGCGAAAGTGGCGGAACTGGTAGACGCGCTGGGTTTAGGTCCCAGTGGGGTAAAACCCGTGAGAGTTCGAGTCTCTCCTTTCGCACCAATGTCCCGTGAACGCCCAGGCAGGCAGCCGGCGAGTGCTGCGGTCGGCAGGGATGACCGATTTTTGAACTATTGCGAGGCCCTTCATGCAAGTTTCCGTTGAAGCCACCGGCAACCTGGAACGCAAGATGACCATCCAGGTCCCCCCCGAGCGCGTCGAGACCGAAGTCGACAACCGTCTGAAATCGCTGGCCAAGCGCGTCCGGCTCGACGGCTTTCGCCCGGGCAAGGTCCCGCTGAAGGTCGTGCGCCAGCGTTACGGCGCCGGGGTCTATCAGGAGGTGCTGAGCGAAGTCCTGCAGGAGAGTTACCGCGAGGCCGTGCAGCAGGAAGGGCTGGAGCCTGCGGGGAACCCGAGTATCGAGCCGCAGAGTGTGGAAAGCGGGCAGCCGATCGAGTTCGTTGCGAGCTTTCAGGTCTTTCCCGAGGTCGAGGTGGCCGATTTCTCCGATGCCGAGATCGAACGCCCGGTGGCCGAGATTGGCGACGAGGACATCGATCGCGTGATCGACTCCCTGCGCGAGCAGAACAAGGAATGGGCGGAGGTCAAGCGCAAGGCGAAGAAGGGCGATCGCATCACGCTGGACTTCGTCGGCAGCATCGATGGCGAGGAGTTCGAGGGTGGTAAGGCCGAAGACTTCCAGGTGGAAGTGGGTGCCGGCCGTCTGATCGAAGACTTCGAGAAGCAGCTCAAGGGCGTGAAGACCGGCGAAGAGCCGACCATCGACGTCACCTTCCCCGATGACTACCCGGCCGAGAACCTGAAGGGCAAGACCGCGCAGTTCGCCCTGACCATCAAGAAGGTCGAGGGGCCCAAGCTGCCTGAGGTGGACGAAGAGTTCGCGAAGAAATTCGGCATCGAAGACGGCTCGGTCGAGAAACTTCGCGCCGACGTGCGGTCCAATATGGAGCGCGAGTTGAACCAGGCGCTGAAAGGCAAGGTCAAGAATCAGGTCATGGAGCTGATTATCGAGCGCCATGGGTTCGACCTGCCGGATGCCCTGGTGAAGTCCGAGATCAATCGCCTGCGCGAGGAGGCCGAGAAGCGCTTCGGTGGTGCCCAGCAGACCCAGCCGCTCCCCGACAGTCTGTTCGAGGAGGAGGCCAAGCGCCGCGTGCGCCTGGGTCTGTCCCTGCGCGCCATCATCGACCAGAAGGGGTTCGAGGTGGACGCGGAGCGGGTCGAGCGTGACCTGGAAGACATGGCGGCCACCTACGAGGACCCGGAAGAGGTCAAGCAGTACTACCGCTCCAACCCGCAGGCGAAGAGCAACCTGGAGTCGCTGGTGCTCGAGGACCAGGTGGTCGACTGGATCGTCGATCAGGCCAAGGTCACCGAGAAAAAGACCAGCTTCCAGGACGTCATGAATCCGAATAAGGAGTCGACTGAATGAGCCACGACATGGCCGGTCAGGGGGCGCAGCATGCCCAGGGGCTGAATCTGGTCCCGATGGTGGTCGAGCAGACCGCCCGCGGCGAGCGCGCCTATGACATCTACTCCCGGTTGCTGAAGGACCGGGTCATCTTCTGTGTGGGTCCGGTCGAGGACTACATGGCCAACGTGATCGTGGCCCAGCTGTTGTTCCTCGAATCGGAAAACCCGGACAAGGAGATCAGCCTGTACATCAACTCCCCGGGCGGGGCCGTGACCGCGGGCATGGCGATCTACGACACCATGCAGTTCATCAAGCCCCAGGTGAGCACCCTGTGTGTCGGCCAGGCCGCGAGCATGGGCGCGGTGCTGTTGGCCGGTGGTGCCCCGGGCAAGCGTTACTCCCTGCCGCACTCGCGGGTCATGATCCACCAGCCGCTGGGCGGGTTCCAGGGGCAGGCATCGGATATCGACATCCACGCCCGCGAGATCCTGAAGATCCGCGAGGAGCTCAACCGCGTACTCGCTCACCACACCGGGCAGACCGTGGAGCAGGTGGAGCAGGACACGGATCGTGACCGTTTCATGACCGCAGTGGAGGCTAAGGACTACGGCCTGGTGGACAACGTCCTCTCCAGCCGCGGCGCGCCGGACACCGGCGACAAGGAAGCCGGCAAGAAGGACAAGTCCTGATCGAAGCCAGGCTGGGTGCGAGCGGGATATACCGGACTCGCGCCCGGTCCGTTTGCAACGTGGCTGCAAACGGGGCATGTTCTGATAAACCCTGATAGCGCAACCGAGGCATACGGATGAGCGACGACAAGACCCCCTCCGCCGACGGCAAGCTTCTGTACTGCTCTTTCTGCGGGAAGAGTCAGCACGAAGTGCGCAAGCTGATCGCGGGTCCCTCCGTGTTTATCTGCGACGAGTGTGTCGAGCTTTGCAACGACATCATTCGCGAGGAGATGCAGGAGGCGGGGCATACCGAGCGCGATTCGCTGCCCAAGCCGCGCGAGATCCGCGAGATCCTCGACGACTACGTGATCGGGCAGAACTCCGCGAAGAAGATCCTCTCGGTCGCGGTGTACAACCACTACAAGCGCCTCGAGGCCCGAGCCGGCAAGGACGACGTCGAGTTGTCCAAGTCCAACATCATGCTGATCGGCCCGACCGGTTCCGGCAAGACGCTGCTGGCCGAGACGCTGGCGCGGGTGCTCAACGTCCCGTTCACCATCGCCGACGCGACCACGCTGACCGAGGCCGGTTACGTGGGCGAGGACGTCGAGAACATCATCCAGAAGCTGCTGCAGAAGTGCGACTACGATGTGGAGAAGGCCGAAAACGGCATCGTCTACATCGACGAGATCGACAAGGTCTCGCGCAAATCGGACAATCCCTCGATCACCCGCGATGTCTCGGGCGAGGGTGTGCAGCAGGCCCTGCTGAAGCTGATCGAGGGCACCACGGCCTCCGTGCCGCCGCAGGGCGGGCGCAAGCATCCACAGCAGGAGTTCCTGCAGGTCGATACCCGCAACATCCTGTTCATCTGCGGCGGTGCCTTCTCCGGCCTGGAGAAAATCATCCAGCAGCGCGCGGAGAAGGGTGGTATCGGTTTCTCTGCCGAGGTCAGCTCCAAGGACGAGAGCAAGAGCGGCGGCCAGTGGCTGAAACAGCTGGAGGCCGACGACCTGGTGCGCTATGGCCTGATCCCCGAGTTCGTCGGTCGTCTGCCGGTGCAGGCGACGCTGGACGAACTGGACGAGGATGCGCTGATCACCATCCTGACCCAGCCGAAGAACGCGCTGGTCAAGCAATACGCCCGTCTGTTCGATATGGAAGGCGTGGAGCTCGAGTTCCGGGACGATGCCCTGGCCGCGATCGCCCACAAGGCGATGGAGCGCAAGACCGGCGCCCGGGGCCTGCGCACCATCATGGAGAACATCCTGCTCGACACCATGTACGAGCTGCCCTCGATGGAGGGCGTCAGCAAGGTGGTGATCGACGAAGCCGTGATCCGCGGAGACGCCGAGCCCTACCTCATCTACGAGAACGCATCGTTCTCCAAGCAGGCCGCTGCCGATTCCTGAAGCTTCGCGGTCATGCACAGGGGGCGGGCATGGGGCTGGCCCCGGCTTGAAAAACGGTCAGGGCGCCCCCATCTCTCCCGTACATTCGTCAAGCCCTGAGGGGGCCACATGACCGACCAACACTCCTCCCAGAACGAGGTGGATTCCCCCGTGAAGCGCGTCGCGGTCCTGCCGCTGCGCGATGTCGTGGTGTATCCGCACATGGTCATCCCGCTGTTTGTGGGTCGCGAGAAGTCGATCCGCGCGCTGGATTCCGCCATGGCCCAGAACAAGCAGGTCCTGCTGGTGGCGCAGAAGAGCGCCGAGGTGGACGAGCCCGAGGCCGGCGATCTGCACGAGATCGGTACCCTCGGCAACATCCTGCAATTGCTGCGCCTGCCCGATGGCACGATCAAGGTGCTGGTCGAGGGCGCCCAGCGCGCGCGCGTGATGGATGTCTCCACGACCGGCAATGCCGAGAAGGAAGAGGACTACTTCACCGCCGATATCCGCATGATCGAGGAGGAGTACGACACCGAGGAGAAGGAACTCGAGGTCCTCGGCCGCTCCGCGCTCAATCAGTTCGAGCAGTACATCAAGCTGAACAAGAAGGTCCCGCCGGAGATCCTGACCTCGCTGGCCGGGATCGACGACACCTCGCGTCTGGCTGACACCATTGCTGCGCACATGTCGCTGAAGCTCGAGGAGAAGCAGCAGGTCCTCGAGATCGCCAACGTGCGTGCGCGTCTGGAGCACCTGGTCGCCAAGATCGAGGGCGAGATGGACGTGCTGCAGATCGAGAAGAAGATCCGCGGCCGCGTGAAGCAGCAGATGGAGAAGTCCCAGCGCGAGTACTACCTGAATGAGCAGATGAAGGCCATTCAGAAGGAGCTGGGCGATCTCGAGGATGCGCCAAACGAACAGGAAGACCTGGCCGAGAAGATCGAGCAGGCCGGCATGCCGGCGGAGGCCAAGAAGAAGGCCACCGCCGAGCTGAACAAGCTGAAGATGATGTCGCCGATGTCGGCCGAGGCCACCGTCGTGCGCAGCTACATCGACTGGCTGGTCAATGTCCCGTGGAAGAAGAAGACCCGGGTCAGCAAGGACTTGGCCCGTGCCGAGAAGATCCTCAACGAGGACCACTACGGCCTGGAAGAGGTCAAGGAGCGCATCCTTGAATACCTCGCCGTGCAGTCGCGTGTGCGCAAGCTGAAGGGCCCGATCCTCTGCCTGGTCGGTCCCCCGGGGGTCGGCAAAACCTCGCTGGGCCAGTCCATCGCGCGCGCAACCAACCGCAAGTTCTCGCGCATGGCCCTTGGCGGTGTCCGTGACGAAGCCGAGATCCGCGGTCACCGCCGGACCTATATCGGCTCCCTCCCGGGCAAGATTGTCCAGAACCTGTCCAAGGTCGGGGTGCGCAACCCGCTGTTTTTGCTCGACGAGATCGACAAGATGGCGATGGATTTCCGCGGCGATCCGGCCTCGGCGATGCTCGAGGTCCTGGACCCGGAGCAGAACCATACCTTCAGCGACCACTACCTGGAGGTCGATTACGACCTCTCCGACGTGATGTTCGTGGCCACGGCCAATTCGATGAACATCCCCGGTCCGCTGCTGGATCGTATGGAGGTCATCCGCTTGTCCGGCTACACCGAGGACGAGAAGGTCAACATCGCCCATACCTACCTGGTACCGAAGCAGATCAAGACCAACGGCCTGAAGCCGGACGAGATCAATATCTCCGATGCCGCGGTGCGCGACGTCGTGCGCTACTACACCCGCGAGGCGGGTGTGCGCGCCCTGGAGCGCGAGATCGCCAAGATCTGCCGCAAGGTGGTCAAGCAGCGTCTCCTGGCCAAGGGCAAGGAGCGTGACCGCACCACGTCGGTCACCCCGAAGACCCTGGACAAGTACCTGGGTGTGCGGCGCTTCCGCTTCGGCCTGGCCGAGGAGAACGATCAGATCGGCCAGGTGACTGGCCTGGCGTGGACCGAGGTTGGTGGCGAACTGTTGACCATCGAGGCGACGGTCGTCCCGGGCAAGGGCAAGACCCAGCAGACCGGCAAGCTCGGCGACGTGATGCAGGAGTCGATCCATGCGGCCCTGACCGTCGTGCGCTCGCGTGCCGAGTCCCTGGGGGTCGAGGAGAACTTCCACGAGAAGAAAGACCTGCACATCCATGTCCCCGAGGGCGCCACGCCCAAGGACGGCCCCTCGGCCGGTATCGCGATGTGCACGGCCATCGTCTCGGCGCTGACCGGCATCCCGGTACGTGCCGACGTGGCGATGACCGGCGAGATCACCCTGCGGGGTCAGGTGCTGCCGATCGGCGGGCTCAAGGAGAAGCTGCTGGCGGCCCATCGTGGCGGGATCCGCACGGTGCTGATCCCCGAGGAGAACGAAAAGGACCTGGTGGACATCCCGAAGAACATCAAGAACAAGCTCGATATCCGCCCGGTACGCTGGATCGACGAGGTGTTCGAGGTGGCGCTCACGCACCTGCCGGAGGCCAAGGGCGGCGAGACACCGGCCAAGGTCGAGGAGGCCGTGAAGCCGGCCAAGGAATCGGGCCGACGCCGGGTCCGGCACCACTAAGCAACGGATTTGCAATCAGAACCGCGGCTTCGGCCGCGGTTTTTTTGCGCCGTGGCGTACAGTGAACCGCAGGGGTTGTGTAACGCTTGTTTGACACTTTTTCGAGCCCCTTGATATAACCCCAATCGCATTATTTGATTCCCGGCTGGGCAAGCCCGCGACAGGATGGAGAACCCTCCCCGCGCTGGTGTAAGCTTGGCCTTCATCGGGCCGTAAGCCTGAGTCACCACTGAGATAAGGAAGCGCTTCATGAATAAATCCGAACTGATCGACGCGATCGCCGCAGAAGCCGATGTCCCGAAGGCCCAGGCCGGCCGCATGCTGGACGCCATGGTGACCGTGGTGGGCGATACTCTGGCCAAGGGCGACCAGGTCTCCCTGGTGGGCTTTGGCACCTTCCTCGTCCGCGAGCGCGAAGCCCGCACCGGCCGTAACCCGCGTACTGGCCAGTCCATCCAGATCGCTGCCTCCAAAACGCCTTCTTTCAAGGCTGGTAAAGCGCTCAAGGATCGCGTAAACTAGTGCGCTTTATCGGGTGCTTAGCTCAGTTGGTAGAGCGTCGCCCTTACAAGGCGAATGTCGGCGGTTCGAACCCGTCAGCACCCACCATGCAGCCTGACTGGCTGCATGAAGAAAATTTGGAGCGGTAGTTCAGTTGGTTAGAATACCGGCCTGTCACGCCGGGGGTCGCGGGTTCGAGTCCCGTCCGCTCCGCCATATCTGAGAAAGGCGCCTTCGGGCGCCTTTTTCTTTGCCTGTCGTACAGCCCAGGCCGCCCCCCCCCACCCGTTCCCGAGAAGCGACCCTTTGTCTTTTGGTGCACGGGAAAGAGGGGCTGCCGCGGCGCATACGGCCTGGCTTGAGCTCGGTACGCGGTCGGCGCTGGTTGCTGCGAGCGCACCTTGGGGCGCGCGCGAGAGGGAGCCGTAGCGCTCAGGTGTCGCTTGGGCGAGTTTCGTCGATGGGCGCTTGGGGATCGATCGGTGTGCCCGGGCCGTTCTCGCTCTCAGGGGAGGAGGTGGATTCTGGTGCGTAGGTCTCGCCCTCAAGGCTCTTGCGCATCGCTTCTTCGGCCTCCTGGTTGAGCACGATGATGGAGATGCGTCGGTTGATGGCCGCCTCCGGGTCGTCGCGGGTGAACGGTACGCTGTCGGCCAGGCCCACGACCCGCGCGACCTGTCCCGATTCGGCCCCGCCCGCAATCAGCGCACGGCGTGCGGCATTGGCGCGGTCGGTCGAAAGCTCCCAGTTGGAGTAGTCCGGACGCAGCAAGGGGCGGGCATCGGTGTGGCCGGTGATCGAGATGCGATTCGGCACCTTATTGATCAGGCTTGCGAGCTCGCGCAGGATCGCGTCGGCGTGCGGAAGAGGAGTGGAGCTGGCGGTGTCGAACATCGGGCGATTCTCGCGGTCGATGATCTGGATGCGCAGTCCCTCGGGAGTGATATCCAGCAGCAACTGGTCCTTGTAGGGCTCCAGGGCCTGGCTCTGGCCCAGGGCTTCCTCCAAGGCTTCCTGAAGTGCCTCCAGGGCCTCGCGGTCGCGGGCTTCGGCCAGCTCGTCCAACGCCTCTCCATCCAGCCCCATGGGTGCCTCCATGGCCTCGGGGTCCTGGATCAGCTCGGGCATGCCCTCGAAGTCGATCAGCGATGGATCGACCCCGGTCCCATCGCCCGGTGCCTGGCCGGGCGCGGCGGCCTCGCCGACGAATGCGGAAGGGTTCTGGAAGTACTCGGATATGCCGGCGCGTTGTTCGTCGTCCAGCGCCACGAGCAGCCATAACACCAGGAAGAAACCCATCATCGCGAGGGTGAAGTCGGCAAACGCGATCTTCCACGCGCCACCGTGGTGGCCGCCCTTGACCACCTTCTTTTTGACGATGATCGGCTGGGTCTTGTCCTCGACGCCCATGTGGCTGATCCGGAGGCGGTCAGGCCCCCTTCACGTGCTCCTCGAGCTCGGTAAAGCTCGGGCGCATGGCGCCTTCCATGGTCTTGCGGCCAAACTCGACGGCGACCTGCGGGCTGTAGCCCTGGACATTGGCCAGGATGCAGGCCTTGATGCACTGCAGGAACTTGGCTTCTTCCTGGGCGCGGGTCTCGAGCGCCGTCGAGGTCGGTCCGGCAAAGCCGTAAGCCAGCAGGATCCCGAGGAATGAGCCGACCAGCGCGGCCGCCACGCTCGAGCCGATCTCCTCGATCGAGCCGTCGAGCCTGCCCATGGTCATTACGATCCCCAGCACCGCGGCGACGATCCCGAAGCCGGGCAGGGCCTCCGCAACGCGGTGCACGGCGTGGGCGGGCTTGTGGGATTCCTCGTGATGGGTCTCGAGGTCCAGATCCATCAGGGCATCGAGTTCATGCGGGTTCATGCTGCCGGAGATGATCAGGCGCATGTAATCGGTGATGAACTCCATCGCGTGGTGATCCTGCAGGATCCGCGGGTGGGCCTGAAAGATCTCGCTGTTCTCCGGCTCCTCGATGTCATTCTCCACCCCCATCAGCCCTTCCTTGCGGGCCTTGGTGAAGAGCTTGTACATCAGTGCGAGCAGGTCGAGGTAGTCGTCCGACTTGTACTTGCTACCCTTCATCAGGCTGGGGATGGACTTGAAGACGGTGATGACGACTCGAGGCGGATTGGCGATCAGGAATGCGCCCAGCGCTGCACCCCCGATGATCCAGTATTCGTATGGCTGCCACATGACCCGAAGGTCGCCGCCATGAAAGTAGTACCCCCCGAAGACCGACGAGAATACGACGACGATGCCAAGAAAATACTTCACGAAACGGGAACCCCGAGCTGGTCGATGGGCGAAAGTGACGCCGGTCACGCTTTCGCTGTTGATATAGTGACGGCCATAACGATAACGACTCCCCCGCGCGAGGTACAGCATGGCCCAGGATGAGGGCGCGCCCTATAGCGACCAGGCACGTCGCCTGGCTGGACTCGACTGGCCGATTCTGGAAGCCAGTGCAGTCGCCTTTTCCCAGCCGGACGCGCTGGTGCAGCGCTCCTTGCGGGATTTGGGCCAGTGGGCGGAGCGCGACCCCGGCCTTGCACTGCGTCTGGTCCTGCGGGCGAACGGCTCGCGCCGCGGTATGCGCCAGGAGGTGCATTCGGTGCCCGATGCCATCGCCATGCTCGGTCTGCAGAACGTCTGCGATGAAGTCCGCACGGCCCCGCCGGTTGGTGAGGTCGTGCGTGAACCGCAGCGATATCGGCAGGTGGCGGCCCAGTCGCGGCTGGCGGCGATGATCGCGGCCGACGTGGCCCAGCGTCGACGCGACTCCGAGCCGGCGGAAGTCGGTCTGGCCGCCCTGCTGAATCAGCTGGGCCTGCTCGGTCTCCTGGTGGCTGGTGAGCCACGCCTGGGCCGCCTGCTTGCCATGCTGGAGCTCAACGCCCTTCCCGACGAGGCCAGCTATACCGCGCTGGGCTACGCGACCGACGACCTGTCGCGTGCGATGACCGAGGCGATGGAGCTGCCCGAACTGGTCGTGGGGACTCAGCGCGCGGTCAACGCCGCGCATCCGCGCGCCTTTGAGGTCATGGTCGCCAGTGCGGTGGCCTGGCAGATCATGCGCGGGATGGACACGGTGCGGGGCGATCGCGATCTGCGCCTGTTGGCCGGCCTGACCGGAGTCAACGAGAAGGTCGTCGCGGACCGGCTGTCGGAGATCATCGATCGCTTCAATGAAGACGTCGACCTGTATCACATCGAGCCCCTGAATCCCGCGACACCCGGGTCGGTCTGGCTCGGCGCGCGCCACCGCACGCGCCTCGCGCTTTGCCCACGTGCGGATGTGCTGGAGGAGGGGCTGGCGCGACTACAACAGGACACCAACCGCGTGTCGCGGCTGCGGCGCATATTGCGCGTGATGCAGTTCGGGCTGGGACTGAACCGGGTGGTGTTCGCCCGGCTTGCGCGTGATGGCGAATCACTGCGAGCCGAGCACATGGTCGGGACCCTGCACGAGCCGGAATTTAGTCACTTCGTGATCCATCGTTCGGCCCTGGGCCCGCTGGAGGCCGTGCTGGAGGATGACATGCCGACCTGGTGGGGGCGCCACTACCCGGGCGTGGCGCTGCCGGAGGCGGTCCAGGCCCTGACAGGAGGGGTCGATGCCTTTTATGCGCCGGTGCGGGACCAGGGGCAGGTGGTCGGTCTGGTGTATGCCGATCGCCGCAGTCGCCAGCATGCCCTCGACGACCGCGCGTTCAAGGGTTTTTGCCGCGTGGTGCAGGCAGCCTCGAGCGCCGGTTAGTCTTTTCTCGCACACGATCAATTGGCCCGTGCCTCAAGCTACGACGGCCCTGGCCGTTATATCGGGTGGTGCATATATGGTCGCGCATGAAGGCGAGGCCATGTGTCTGCCACTTCGGCTCCACCCCGACACTGCAACAACAGGACATCGTCCCTTATGCGCAAGAACCTTCCCGTTACTCAGACCGAATATTCCCTGGAGGCCCACGGAGACCTGATCTCGGCCACCGACGAGAAGGGCCGGATTCGCTATGCCAATGACGATTTCGTGACGGTCAGCGGTTTCGGCTGTGAGGAGCTGGAGCATTCGCCGCACAACATCGTGCGCCACCCGGACATGCCGGAGGCCGCCTACGTGAACATGTGGGAGACCCTGAAGGCGGATCACCCGTGGATGGGTATCGTCAAGAACCGGCGCAAGGACGGTGACCACTACTGGGTGGATGCCTTTGTAACACCCGCCTACGAGCATGGTCGCAAGACCGGTTACGAGTCGGTGCGGGCCATCCCGGAGCGCGAGCATGTCGCCCGCGCGGAGCAGGTTTATGCCGCGCTCAACCGGGGCCGGAGTTTTGCGCGGCGCTGGTATCACGGCCTCACCTGGCGTCTTGCGGGGACGTGGATCGCGGGCTTTCTGCTGGCGCTGGCCGCTGTGTCCCTGGCACCCCCGCCACTGGTCCTGGCCGGCCTGCTGGCGCTGGTCTTCGTCGCCGGTGGGGTGGTGTCGCTGGCGTTGACCTCGGGTATCCGGCAGGCGGTTAACCGCGCCCGCGAACAGTTCGACAACCCCGTGATGGAGGCGATCTATACCGGGCGTCGCGACGACAGCGCGTCGCTGGAGCTAATCCAGCATTTCAACGAGGCGAAGCTGCGCACGGTGCTGGGCCGTATCGAGGACAAGGCCGATGCGGTGGCCGGTGACGCGCAGGCGATGGCCAGCAGCGTCGATCAGACGGCCTCGGGCGTGGAGCGCCAGCAAAACGAGATCGACCAGGTCGCCACTGCGATGAACGAGATGAGCTCGACTATCCAGGAGATGGCCGGCAATTCCGCGCGCGCGGCCGAGGCCGCGAACCACGCCGAGAAGGAGACCGGGGCCGGCCAGGAGGTCGTGAACGATACGGTTGCCGTGATCAACCGCATGGCAGCCGAGGTCGAATCCACTGCCGAGAAGCTGGGCAAACTGGAGGCGAGCACCGAGGAGATCGACAAGATCCTGGGCGTGATCCGCGAGATTGCCGAACAGACCAACCTGCTGGCGCTGAACGCCGCGATCGAGGCCGCGCGCGCGGGCGAGCACGGCCGTGGCTTTGCGGTGGTGGCCGACGAGGTGCGCTCATTGTCGCAGCGCACCGACGAGTCCACGGTGACCATCCGCAACATGATCGAGAGCCTGCAAAACGGTGCGCGCGAGGCGATGTCCGCCATGCGCGCCAGCCAGGAACAGGCGGCCGACGGGGTGGAAAAGGCCCGAGCGGCGGGGGATTCGTTGACCACGATCCGCGAGGCCGTCGCCCAGATCACCGAGATGAACACCCAGATCGCCACGGCGGTCGAGGAACAAAGCGCGGTCTCCGAGGAGATCAACCGCAACGTGACCTCCATCCGCGATGTCGCCAGCCAAACCGGTTCGGTCTCCGCACATGCGCGCGACGCGAGCGCGCGCATGCTGGCCGAGGCCGCCGAACTCAAGGCGCTGATCCAGCGTTTTGAACAAAAGGCCGTATAAGAATTTTATTTTCGGGGTTGCGAAAGTGAATGGTCGTCACTACAATCGCGCTCATCTTGAGTAGCAGAGGTCTGTCAATGGACTGTTGTCGATGGATGCATGAGCGTCGGGCCGGTAGCCGGTACGAGCGTGCATATCGTTGCCAGCGGGGTCCCGCCACCCGGTAGTGCGGTGGTGTCCCCCGGTGTCAGCGATATGCGTGACTCCGGGGGGTGGCAGAAAGCCTTTCCCCTTGCGCCCCTCGCGGGTGCCCCCCAGCCCCTCAGCCCGTATTGCGCCCGCCCTTGCGCGTGGCGCGCTGCCCCATGCCATTCGATGATATTCCGCCTCTGCCCGGATTCCGGGCCGATGCGCACGTTGCCGTGCGCGTAACGGATTGGACTGTATCCATGAATAACCAGCAGGAGGCCGCCATGCCAGCGCCTGAAGACGACGACCCCGGTTCTAGACCCGGAACATCACTGCGGGGCAGTGATAAAAGTAAAAGTGTGTTCGTCTCGCTGATGGGGGTTTTGTAAAAGACCGCCACCTGCGGTCACGGGATTCTTTTTTCTTTTGTAATGCCCCGCGTGCGTTTTTTATTTTCTAAGCACAAGGAGTATTGCAATGAACGACAAGATTCTGGAAATGATTCATGCCGGTGACGTGGGTGCTGCCCGCGACGAGGTGATCCATCCGGTCCCGGCCATCACCGCCAACCGCCTGTCGGAACTGGACCCGCGTTCCCGCTGGGTGATCCTCGAGGGTGTGGACACCAATGAGCGTCGCGCCATCTTCCTGGCGATGGACGACGAAGAACAGGCGATCCTGTTCGAGCATATGCCCGAGCCGGAGGCCCGCGAGCTGGTGCAGGCCCTGCCGGCCTACACCCTGGCGCGGTCTCTGACGCTGGTGGGCAAGTCCCTGGCGGACGATCTCCTGGATGCCCTCCCCGGAGCGAAGCGCGATAAGGTGCGTGCTCTGTGGCGGCAGGACGAGGACACCGTGGCCCGTGTGATGCGTCGCCCGGTGTTCTGGGTGACCCCGGAAGAGACCGTCGGCGAGGTCACTGCCCGCCTGCGCGACGATCGCAATATGCCGGACGATGTCGGGGCCGCACTGCTGATTACCGATCGCGACCACCACTACAAGGGGCTGGTGCGCCTGGGCCGGATGTTCCGCGCGGAGTCCGGCCAGACGGTTGGGGATCTGACCGAACTGGAGGACTTCTGCACCACGCCCGACGGCGACAAGGTCGAGGCCGCCCGCCTGCTGCAGCGCACGGATCTGCCGTATCTGCCGGTGGTGGATGCCGACGGCGTGCTGGTGGGGGTGCTGCGCATCGATGACGCGATGGACGTGCTCGAGGAAGACACCTCGGAGGACTTCTACAAGAAGGCCGGGATCGGCGACCTGCTGCACCAGAAGGATGTCGTGCGCTCGGAGAAGCTGACCTCCGGCGGGATCGGCTATGCGGTCAAGGTGCGCATGGCCTTCCTGATGGTGACGCTGGCGGGTGGTCTGGCCGTGGGCGGGGTGATCGACTTCTTCGAGGACACGCTGGCGGCAGTGGTCGCGCTGGCCATCTTCATCCCGCTGGTGATGGACATGGGCGGCAACGTCGGCACGCAGTCGACCACGATCTTCGCCCGCGGGCTCGCCCTGGGGCATATCAACCTGGGCCGCTTCTTCCGCGCGCATCTGGTCCGAGAGGGGGGCGTAGGCCTGGCCATGGGGGTTGTGATGGCCGTCATCGCCGGTACCATCGCCCACTTCTGGCAGGGTGCGCCGAACGGCATCCCGGAGCTGGGCATCGTGGTTGGCGTGGCGCTGTTCGTCTCGGTATTCACCGCCTCGATCCTGGGCTTCCTGCTGCCCTGGGTACTGCTGAAGATCGGTGTGGACCATGCGCCGGGCGCGGATCCGTTCATCACCACCATCAAGGACTTCACCGGTCTGGCCGTGTACTTCGGCATGGCTGCCTGGCTGCTGAGTGCGCACATGCCGGCCTGAATGCCGGGGAATCTGAACCGTGTTGCCGGAGACAGAATCCGGCAACACGCCCGTAACGAACGTTTGATAGAAGAGGAATTGACATGAGCCATCGAAACTTCCATCGCGGCGTGCTGGCCGCAGCCGTGGCCAGTGTATTCGCCTTCGGCATCTCGGCGGCCCAGGCCGCCGAGGCCGAATTCAACATCGGCGTGTTCACCGACTACATCGACGACGGTGCCTCCAAGTCCGACAACGACCCGGTGGTGCAGGGCGGCTTCGAGCTGGGCTTCCCCACCGGCGTGTTCACCGGTGTGCAGGCCTCCAGCCTGGGCAGTGGCCGTGGCACCGAGATCGTCCCGTTCGTCGGCTATGGCTTCGACGCTGGCCCGATCGGCATCGAATTCGGCTACGAGTACTCCCATTACTCCAGCCTGGATGACGAAGACGAGGGTGAGCTGTTCCTGGGCGCCGATTGGGGGCCGCTTTTCGCCGAGGTGGCGTATGTCGCGCACGCCGACGATCGCGATGCCGAGGGCAGCCGCGTCTGGTTCGTCGGGGCCGGGCACGAGGTGGCCCCGCGTACCGAGCTCTTCGGCGGGCTCGGCTATGACGATCCGGCCGATGACAACGGCGCGAAGTTCTGGGAACTGGGCGCGGCGCACGCGACCGACTTCGGCACCTTCTCGCTCACCTACGCCTCGCGCGACGAGAGCGGCGCTCAGCACCTGCTGGTCGGCGGCTACAGCGTCCACTTCTGACGCTCGCGTTGAGGGTCGGGCTTACGAGGTCATCCCGGACGCCGCGCAGTGGTGATCCGGGACCTTGCGGCAGGGTCTAAACGCCGGAGATCCCGATACTTCGCTTCGCTGCGGCTGGGGGAGCGCGTCAGGCGGTCTGGCCGTAGCGGCGTTCGATGTAGGCCTCGACGCGGGCCTGGAATTCCTCGGCGATGCGTTCGCCCTTGAGCGTCACGGTCTTCTCGCCGTCCTCGTAGACCGGGGCCACGGGTTGCTCGCCGGTGCCGGGGAGGGAGATGCCGATGTTGGCGTGCTTGCTCTCGCCGGGGCCGTTGACCACGCAGCCCATTACCGCGACGGTCATCTCCTCCACGCCCGGGTACTGTTGCTTCCAGTTGGGCATCTGCTGGCGGATGTAGGACTGGATGTCCTGTGCCAGGTGCTGGAAATACTCGCTGGAGGTGCGGCCGCAGCCGGGGCAGGCCACCACCGACGGCAGGAAGCTGCGCAGCCCCATGCTCTGCAGGATCTCCTGGGCGACCAGGACCTCCTTGGTTCGGTCGCCGCCGGGCTCCGGGGTCAGCGAAATACGGATGGTGTCGCCGATGCCCTGCTGCAGCAGCACGGCCAGGGCGGCGGTGGAGGCGACGATGCCCTTCGTGCCCATGCCGGCCTCGGTCAGCCCGAGGTGCAATGGGTAGTCGCAGCGCGCGGCCAGGTCCTGGTAGACGCTGATCAGCGGCTGCACGCCACTGACCTTGGCCGAGAGGATGATGCGGTCATGGGCCAGACCGATGCGTTCGGCCTCGGCCGCGCTCTCCAGTGCCGAGGCGATCAGCGCCTCCTGCATCACCGCCTCGGGTGCCGCCGGCTCGGCGCGCTGGCTGTTCTCGTCCATCATGCGTGCGAGCAGGGCCTGGTCCAGACTGCCCCAGTTCACGCCGATCCGCACCGGCTTGTCATAGCGGATCGCGGCCTCGATCATCGCGGCGTACTGGGCGTCGCGCTTCGAGCCGCGGCCGACATTCCCGGGATTGATGCGCAGCTTGGCCAGCGCCTCGGCGCACTCCGGGTACTTCGTCAGCAGCTTGTGCCCGTTGAAGTGGAAGTCCCCGACTAGCGGCACGTCCAGCCCCATGGCCTCCAGCCGCTCGCGGATCTCCGGCACCGCCTTCGCCGCGTCCTCGGAGTTCACCGTTATGCGCACGACCTCGGAGCCGGCGCGTGCCAGTTCCGCCACCTGCACGGCGGTGCGCAGGGCGTCGGCAGTATCGGTGTTGGTCATCGACTGCACCATCACCGGGGCATCGCCACCGACGGTGACGTGGCCAATGCGAACGGGGACGGTCTTGCGGCGGGTGGGGGTCGTGTTCATGTTGAGCTATGCGGGGGCGGTATAACGGTGCGCGGAGTGTAACGCAGGCCCCGCCCGCTGCCGAGACGCCGCAGGCGGCACGGGGTTGCCGTAGCTGCTGCAGTTCACGGATTCAGGGCCGCCTTCCACGGCTGGAAGGTCCGGTCGATTGCCTCGCGGCTGGCCGTGTGGCGTGCCTCGACATGCTCGGCGATGGCCTGTTGCCAGGTCATGCGGGTCTCGGTGTGCAGGGCGTCCAGGGCC
Source organism: Thioalkalivibrio sp. ALgr1 (assembly GCF_000378285.1). Classification (NCBI taxonomy): domain Bacteria; kingdom Pseudomonadati; phylum Pseudomonadota; class Gammaproteobacteria; order Chromatiales; family Ectothiorhodospiraceae; genus Thioalkalivibrio; species Thioalkalivibrio sp. ALgr1. Next base: position 547,251 of record NZ_KB905133.1, on the reverse strand, counting down.
TTGTGCAGGGCGGCCTCGAGATCCTCGCGGTGGCGCGCCTCGTCGATCCGCAGCAGCACCCAGTCGGTCCCGACCCAGGCCGCGCCGGCGGCCGCGATCCCGCAGCCGAGCGAGACTGGGCCGCTCCAGGCGCAGACCCCCGCGCCCAGGGCCCCCGCACGCCCGGCCCGGGTCAGTGCCGCGCCGCCACTGCGCGCCGCCTGGGCCGCCAGACGGGCCTGGACCGCACGGGCGATCAGCGGGGTGGCCAGCCCCGTCCCGGCGGCGGCCGTGGCTGCCAGGCCCGCGCGCTGTTCCAGCCGGGCGAGATCCGCATCCATTGCACTGGCCAGTTGCTGGGCGCGTTCGATGCGTGCGTGCTGTTCGATCGGCGACTGCAGGGCCGCCGGCGTGGCGGGTACGCGGGCGTCGGCCATCTCGCGCGTCAGGGCGATGCGCCAGGCATCCCGGACCTTGCGCTGATCCTCGTCCAGGCCCCATTGCGCCCGTTCGGCAAGCGCCTGCAGGGGGCCGTCCCAGAGGTCTTCCGGCAGGAGCCGGTCGCGCAGGGCCCGCGTGGCTGCGTCTTCTTCGGCCGTGCCCAGCCACTGGGCGCCGCGGAGCAACAGGCGCTGATACTCCGCACCCAGCGAGAAGTACCAGTCCGCGACCTCTGGCACGCGGTCGTGCAAGGTCTGGAAGTGCTGGTCCAACTCGTGATCAATCCGAGTCTGCCACTGGGCTCGGACCTGCTCGTCACCGGCCTCCAGCCACTCCAGCGAGAAGCGCTCCAGGCGGCTCAGCCGGTCGCGGTCGAGCCGATAGCGCTCGCCCTCGAACTTCAGTTCGACATGCGCCTGGTCATCCCACTGGCGCGGTTCGTGGCGATCGACCTGGGCCAGGAACGCGGCCGCCGCAAGGGCGGTCAGCGCGAACCAGACCAGGGTCCGCAGGAGTCTACGGTTGCGCGGGGTCATCGCCGGGATCACGGGGCGGGAGCAGTCCGTTGGCCAGCAGCAGGAAGCCGGCGGCCAAAAATGCCTGTTCGATCAATAGCAGCGACCAGGCCACCAGCACCGGCAGGGGCTGGGCGCCGGGCGGCAGCCACTGCTGGCCAAGCCACAGGCGCAGCCCGTCCTGGGCCGCGGCCAGTTGCAGCCCGATCTCCAGCACGGCGCTTCGGGCCCCTTCGTGCTCCACCATGAACCATATCACCTGTTCCAGCGAGGCGCCGGAAAGGTCCGGATACCAGCCACGCAGGGCCAGCATCAGCAACGCCAGTGTCAGCCCGCCGCCGGTGATCCACAAGGCGCCGCGCCGGGCCAGCTCCGGGGCCAACCGCGGGTGCGCATGACCGGCGATCAGCCGGGCAAAGGCGGCCTCCAGCACGACCAGTGCCAGCGCGCCCGCGACCAGGACCGCCCACACCGCCGGGGTCTGGATGCGGGCCAAGGCCAGGACCAGCAGCCCGCCCAACAGAGCCCCCACGACCAGGTGGCGCAATGCCATCAGCGGGCCCCCGCGCAGGCGTTCGCTCCACGGGCTGCCCGCATCCAGATAGCCGCGCAGGAACGCCGCCCGGCGCAACCGGTGGCGGCGAAAGCCGCCGTAGCCGATCAGCAGGGTCGCCCCGATCCACAGGGCCAGGATCACCGCTTCGGGCGCCACGCGCAGGTTCAGGTGGAGCAGCCACAGCCCCATCAGCAGGAGCACCAGCGTGAACAGCTGGCGGGCGGCATTGGCCGGCGCCCGGGTGGGCACCGCGGCGGCGGGGGCAGTGGCGGACATGCGTGACTCCGCAAGGGATGTCTCCCGATGGTAGCAAGCGCGGGCGTCGCGCGATGCAGGAAGAAGCCGTTCTGGTGCGGTTCAGGTGGTCAGGGTATAACCGGGGCATGCCACGCATCGCCGTCATTATTCTCCTTTGTCTGCTCGCTGTGCCGATATCGGCGGAGGACTGGCAACTGCATGCCGTGTTCGGCAATCAGGTCGTGCTGTCGGTCGACGGCGAGCGCGCGCTGGTCGGCGAGGGCGAGACCGGGCCGGGCGGGGTGCGGGTACTGCGCATCTCCGGCAGTGGCGCGGTGGTCGAGCGCGCCGGCGAGCGTCGCGAACTTCAGGTGGAAAGACGCCCCCGCGGCGCCGGTGCGCCCCAGGTCGACCGGCGTGGCGCCGGGGTCAGCGTACATCGGGATTCGGCGGGCGAGCACGCGGTTACCGGCGGGGTCAACGGTCAGGCGGTGACCTTCGTGATTGATCCCGAGGCCGAGTGGGTGCTGCTGCGCGAACGCGATGCCCGGCGCGCGGGTCTCGATCCGGATCGCGGGGAGTCGGTCCGTGTCGAACGCGCCCGCGGAAGGATCGAGGGTCGTTCGCTGCGTGTTGATCGCCTGCAACTGGGGCACCTGGCCCGTGATGACGTCCCGGTGATCGTCTTGCCCGACGAGGACCTGCCGCGCTCGCGTCTGGGTCAGGCGTTCCTGGATGCCTTCGAGGTCGAGTTCGACGGCGGGGCCTACACCATCCGGCCGTAAGCTCCCTGCCAGGTGGATTCGCGTTAGGATGCCGCAAGTCCACCACTGCTGATCCCCTATGCCGCTGATCCGGCGTCACCCCGTCGATGCCCCCGCCCCGCGCCGCGAGATCTTTGGCTGGGCGATGTTCGACTTCGCCAACCAGGCCTACACGCTGCTGATCATCACGGTGATCTTCGGCGATCTGTTCACCCGCATCATCGTCGGTGACGGGCCGGACTACCGGCTGGGCAATCTGCTGTGGAGCCTGGCCCTGGCGATCAGCTACGGGATGGTGGTGATCGCTGCCCCGTTCGCCGGTGCGATCATGGATGCCACGGCCTCGCGCAAGCGCTTCCTGATGGCCTCCTGGATGCTGACCGTGATCGCCACGGCGATGCTCTACTTCGTCGAGCCGGGGCTGGTGGTCTTCGGCATGGCGCTGATCATCGCCTCCAACTTTGGCTACGCGATTGGAGAGTCCTTTATCGCCAGCTTCCTGCCCAGTCTCGGGCCGCCGGAGAAGCTTGGCTGGATCTCCGGGCTCGGCTGGGGCATGGGCTATGTCGGCGGGCTGATTGCCACCGCCTTTGCCCTGGGTCTGCTGGGTGACGTCAGCGAGGAGAACTTCGAGCGCATCCGCTGGGTGGGACCGTTCGCCGCGGCCTTCTTCCTGATCTCCGCGATCCCGACCTTCCTGTTCCTGAAAGAGCGTGGTACGCGTCGGCGCATGCGCCGACGGCTGCAACTGGGGCTTGGCTGGCGCCGCGTGCGCGAGGCGCTGGTGACCCTGGGGCAGCGCCGCGAGCTGCGCGCGCTGTATGTGTCCATCTTCTTCATGATGGCCGGGATTTACATCATCATCTCCTTCACCTTCATCTACGGCTCGCAGGTGATCCAGTGGGAGGAGTCGGTGCGCATCGCGATGTTCGTGATCACCCAGGTCACGGCGATCATTGGGGCGATCGGGTTTGGCTTCCTGATGGACCGCGTCGGACCGGTGCGTATCTACCGCATCACCCTCGCGCTGTGGGCGCTGGCGGTGCTGGCGATCTTCGGCACCTCGGCCATTGCGCAGTGGCTGAGCGCGTTGCTGGGCCAGCCGGTCGAGGCGCAGATGGTGTTTCTCGGGGTCGGGATCATTGCCGGGCTGTGTCTTGGGGCTGCACAGTCGGCCGGGCGCGCTCTGGTGGGCATGATGGTGCCGGTACGCGAGGCGGGGCGCTGGTTTGGCTTCTGGGCGCTGTCGGCGCGGGCGGCCGCGATCTTTGGCCTGGTCGGGATTGGCCTGTTGCAGGCCTGGCTGGGGCTGGCCAATGCGATCCTGTTCTGTCTGTTCTTGTTCGTGGCCGCGCTGCTGGCCTCGATTCCGTTGCATCTCGCCCGGCGCAACCGCGAGCCCGATACGGCCTGACTCGAAGGGCAGTCGCGCTGCCCTAATCGTGGTCACGGGCCGGGATGCGCGGGTCCTCCACCTCGTTTTCGTCCAGCATTTCGGTGTCCAGCATGAAGCCGATTGCGGCGTCGCTGATGCCGTTGATCACGAATTGCACGGCCAGTACCGCCAGGATCAGGCCGAAGACCTTGGTCAGGATGTCCTTCCCGGTGTCGCCCAGGTACTGGACGATGTAGCGCGAATAGATCATCGCGTAGTAGCAGGCCACCATGCAGGCCAGTACGCCGAGGAACACGAGCCCCGTGTGATAGACCGTCGGGGCCTCGCTGGTCAGGATCATCACCGTGGCGATCGCACCCGGACCGCTCATGAACGGGATCGCCAGCGGGATCACCGAGATATCCTCGGTCACGTGCCCCTTGTCGGCCTTCACCTCTTCGGCGGTCTCCTTTTCGGTCGCTCCCTTCTGCCGAATCATGCCGATCGCGATGCCGAACAGGATGATGCCGCCGGCGATGCGAAACGCGGCCAGGGTGATTCCGAACAACTGGAAGATCACCCCGCCCAGCAGGGCGAAGGCGAACAGCAGGGAGGTGGCTACCTTCACCGAACGCAGCGCGATCGCGCGCCGTTTCTCCTCGGAGGCGCGTGGCAGCATCGCCGTGAAGATGAACGCTGTGGTCAGCGGGTTCACGATCACGAACACCGCCAGGAAGGTGACGACGAGGTATTCCAGCAGTACGAGCATGACTGGATCTTAGGCCGGAAGCCGGAAGGTTGCGAGATAAGCTTGCGCAGGCGGCCTGATCACACCGATCGCCACGGCACTGCGCGCCTCGCGATGACGGTGCCCTTTTGGTGTCATTGCGAGGAGCCAAGCGACGAAGCAATCACCTGACGCTTGCGGGGCGCCCGAAATTCGGTTCCGGTGGTTCCGGACGGAAGTTGCCGCGCCCCCGGCGGAATCTCGCGATGACGGTGCCCCCTTCGCGTCATTGCGAGGAGCACCGCGACGAAGCAATCTCCATGGGAAGCCCCGACGCCGGACCGTCGCGTGCATGGGCAGGGACAGGGCCCGGTCGTTATACTCTGCGCGCATGAAGAAACGCCTGCACCCTGAATCCTTCCCGACCCTCGAGCATTTTGTCGGCAATACGCCGCTGGTGCGCCTGCAGCGCATGGCGGCGGATCTGCCGTCCACCGTGCTGGTGAAGCTCGAGGGCAACAATCCCGCCGGTTCGGTCAAGGACCGGCCCGCACTGAACATGATCCAGGCAGCCGAGCGCCGCGGCGACATCCAGCCCGGCGATACCCTGATCGAGGCGACCAGCGGCAATACCGGCATCGCGCTGGCGATGGTCGCGGCGATGAAGGGCTATCGCATGATCCTGGTGATGCCGGACAACATGTCCGCCGAGCGCCGCGCCTCGATGAAGGCCTTTGGCGCCGAGCTGGTGCTGGTCTCGCGCGAGGAGAGCATGGAGGGCGCGCGCGATCTGGCCGACCGCATGGAGGCCGAGGGCAAGGGCCGAGTGCTGAACCAGTTCGGCAACCCGGACAACCCCGAGGCCCACTACATCGGCACCGGGCCGGAGATCTGGCGCGACACCGAGGGCACGGTGACCCATTTTGTTTCCGCTATGGGGACCACCGGCACCATCATGGGCGTGTCGCGCTATCTGAAGGAGCGCGACCCCAGTGTGCAGATCGTCGGCGTGCAGCCCACTGAGGGATCGTCGATCCCCGGTATCCGGCGCTGGCCGGAGGCGTACCTGCCGACGATCTTCGAGGCCTCGCGGGTGGACCAGACCGTGGACGTGACCCAGGAGGAGGCCGAGGACACCATGCGCCGGCTGGCCGCCGAGGAGGGCATCTTCGCGGGTGTCTCCTCCGGGGGTTCCGTGGCCGCGGCCCTGAAGCTTGCGGCCGCGACCGAGGGCGGCACCTTCGTCGCGATCATCTGTGACCGCGGCGACCGCTACATCTCCACCGGCGTGTTTCCGTCATGAGTGCCCCGGTCCTGATCTTCGACCTCGAGACCGTCCCCGACATCGACGGCGCCCGGCGCCTGCACGACTTCGAGGGCCTGAGCGATCACGAGGTGGCGGAGGCGCTGTTCGCCCTGCGCCGCGCGCAGGCCGGCACGGAGTTCCTCAAGCACCCGCTGCACCGCATCGTCTCCATCGGCGTGCTCTATCAGGGCGGCGACGCGCTGAAGCTCTCCGCCTTCGGGCGCGAAGGCGAGGACGGACAGGCGCCCAGCGAGGCCGATCTCCTGCGCCAGTTCTTCGACGTGATCGACAAGCGTACGCCTCAGCTGGTGAGCTGGAACGGCGGTGGCTTCGACCTGCCGGTGCTGCACTACCGCGCGCTGGTCAACGGCGTGCAGGCCCCGCGCTACTGGGAGCAGGGCGACGACGACCGCGAGTTTCGCTACAACAACTACCTGTCGCGCTTCCACTGGCGACACGTGGATCTGATGGACGTGCTCGCGGGCTTTCAGGGCCGCGCGGTTACCAGCTTGGACATGATGGCTAGCCTGCTGGGCTTCCCCGGCAAGCTGGGCATGGATGGCTCGAAGGTCTGGCCGGCCTGGCGTGACGGTCGCCAGGCCGAGATCCACGACTACGTGGAGCACGACGTGCTGAACACCTATCTGGTCTGGCTGCGCTTCGAGTACATGCGCGGCAACCTGACCGACGCCGCGCTGGCCAGCCGTCAGCAGCAGCTGGCCGAGTACCTGGGTAGCACCGATACCGCACACCACCACGAATTCCTCGACGCCTGGCAGCCGGCCGGACGCGCGGACTGATGGCGCGCATCGACAAGACCCCGTTCGAGGCCACCATCGAGGAGGTCACGCTGGACGGTCAGGGCGTGATCCGCCGTGATGGCAAAGCCTGCTTCATCCACGGGGCGCTGAAGGGCGAGCGGGTGATGGCCGTGCAGACCGGGCGCAAGCGCCGTTTCGATTCCGCCGAGGTGGTCGAGGTGCTGGAGCCGGCCCCGGGCCGGGTCGAGCCGCCCTGCGAGTTCTTCGGCCTGTGCGGCGGCTGCAAGCTGCAGCATGCGTCGATCGAGACGCAGCGTGCGATCAAGGAGCAGGCCCTGTTCGATGCCCTGGAGCGTATCGGCCACGTGACTGCCGAGGCCCGCTTCGAGCCGCTGACCGACACGACCCTCGGCTACCGGCGCACCGCGCGGCTGGGGGCGAAGTACGTGCCGAAGAAGGGCGGGGTGCTGGTCGGCTTTCGCGAGCGCGGCAGCCCGTATCTGGCCGAGATGACCCACTGCGAGGTGCTGCACCCGGCGGTGGGGCAGCGCATCCGGGCCCTGCGGGAGCTGATCGGTGGTCTGGAGGCACGCGATCGTCTGCCGCAGATCGAGGTCGCGGTGGACGATGACGAGCGCGTGGCGCTGATCTTCCGCAACCTGGATCCGCTGTCGGAGGCGGACAGCGCGCGCCTGTCCGCCTGGGCGGAGGCCGAGGGCATTCAGGTGTATCTGCAGCCCGGCGGCCCGGACACGGTGGAACCGCTGGCCGGGCCGATCGAGCCGCTGGTCTATCGCCACCCGGACTACGACGTTTCGGTCCCGTTCATGCCGACGGACTTCATCCAGGTGCATGCCGGGATCAACCGCAAGATGGTTCCGCAGGCGCTGGCCGCGCTGGACCTGCATCCGGGCCAGCGGGTGCTGGATCTGTTCTGCGGGCTGGGCAACTTCACTCTGCCGCTGGCGCGCAGCGTGTTGGGTGGCGAGGTGGCCGGCGAAGTAGTTGGCGTCGAGGTGGACGACGCGATGCTGGCACGGGCGCGCGCCAATGCCCGCGACCAGGGCATCGCCAACACCCGCTACGAACGCGCCGACCTGGACGACGTGGAGGCCCTGAAGAACGCCGCATGGCTGCACGAGCGCGCCGACCGCGTGCTGCTGGACCCGCCGCGCACCGGCGCGGCTGCGGCGATCGAGGCGCTGGCGCCGCAGGGCATCGAGCGCATGGTCTATGTTTCCTGCAACCCGGCCACGCTCGCCCGTGACGCCGAGCGCCTGGTGCATCATCATGGCTATCGCCTGGAGCGGGCCGGGATCATGGATATGTTCCCGCATACCGCCCATGTGGAATCCATGGCCGTGTTCCGGCGCGACTGACGCGCCGGCCCGACGAGCCAAGAGGGAGAGACTGAATGCTGGAGATCGTACAGGCGGGCGGCTGGCTGATGCTGCCGATCCTGCTGTGTTCCGTACTCGCGGTGGCCATCGTGCTGGAGCGGCTGTGGACGCTGCGCCGCTCGCGCGTGGTCCCGCCGCGCCTGCTGACCTCGGTGTGGGAGCAGATGCGCACGCAGGGCCTCAAGCTCGACGACATCCAGCGCCTGCGCGCGGGTTCGCCGCTGGGCGCGATCCTGGCCGCCGGTCTTGCCACCCATGACCGTGCGCGCCAGATCACCCAGGAGAGCATCGAGGAGGCCGGCCGTCGGGTGGCCCACGAACTCGAGCGCTACATGAATACGCTGGGCACCATCGCGATGATCACCCCGCTGCTGGGCCTGCTCGGCACCGTGGTCGGGATGATCGAGGTCTTCACCGTGATCACCGAGATCGGCGTGGGCAGCCCGCGTGATCTGGCCGGGGGCATCTCCCAGGCCCTTATCACCACCGCCGCCGGCATCGGCGTGGCGATCCCGGCACTGGCCTTCCATCGCTACTTCCGGGGCCGCATTGACGAGCTGGTGCTGGAGATGGAGCAGGAGGCGACCAAGCTGGTCGAGGTGATCCACGGCGAGCGGGACGCAACCGCCGCCACGCCGGAAGGCGGAGTCACCGCGTGAACTTTCGCAGGCCGCACCATGACGAGCCGGGCGTCAATCTGACGCCGCTGATCGATGTGGTGTTTCTGCTGCTGATCTTCTTCATGGTCTCGACCACCTTCGATCAGCACGCGGACCTCGAACTGACCTTGCCCTCGGCCGACCGCGAGGCCGAAGTGGTCGAGCGGGCCTGGCTGGATATCGTGGTGGATGCCGACGGCAACTACTTCGTCAACGGCCAGGAGCTGGTCAACCGCCGCGCCGAGACCCTGGAACGCGTGCTGTCCGAGGCGCGCGAGGGGCGCGAGGATGATCCCGTGCTGATCCGCGCCGACGCCAATACCTCGCATCAGTCGGTGGTGCGCGCGCTCGACGTGGTCGGGCGCCTGGGCATTACCTCGGTCTCGATCGCGACCCTGGGTGAACGCGACGACGATGACTGAGGGGCCACGCGAAGATGCCGCCTTCGGGGCTGCGCATGGGAGATGAGGCGGCGGGCTACGGTGATCGCCCGCTGCCGGTCTGGCGTGCCGTCTGGCGCGATTATCGCCAGGGCAACGGAGCGCGGGCGCGGGCGCGCCGCGGTTTTCTGAGCCCGCCCGCCGAGCGGGGGCGTCTGGTCTGGATCAAGGCTGGTGGCACCGCCGAGGATGTACGTCTGGGCATCGAGCTGCTGGGTGCGGTGCGCGACAAGCGTCAGGACGTGCGCATCGTGCTGACCTTCGAGCAGGACTACCCCGAGCTGTTCGAGCGCCACATGCAGCCATTCAAGAAGGTCGGCGTGGGCTATGGGCCCAGCGATCGCCCGCGCGTGGTGCGCCGTGTCCTGGATCGCTTCCAGCCCCACGGCATCCTCCTGGCCGGGGGCGGTGCCCCGCGCAGCCTGCTGGCACAGGCCCAATGCCCGGTGGTTGCGGTCAATACCCGTACCCCCACGTGGAAACCTGTGCGGCCAGTGGACCAGTGTTGGCCCCTGAACACATCCACGAGCTGGGCGGACGGTGCGGCGGCCGATGTCCTGCCGGTCGCCGACCCCCAGGCGCGTTTTGTCGAGGCCCAGGCGGACGTGGTCCTGCGCGCCCTGGTCGGCGGGGAGGTGCAGCGGCTTTGGTGGTGGCATGGACGTGACGACCAGTGGTCGGCATGGCACGCGGCCTGGGAGGCATCCGGCATGGGGGCGACCGATATCCTGCTGGCCAGCCGCCGGGGTGGGGCGGCGGCGACCGCGCGCGATCTCCCGGGTGCCGGGCTGCGGGTCTCGGATTGGGATCGCTCGGCTCTGGCGCCGGGGACCATCTTGCATCTGGATGACCGGCGCTGGTTTGCGGCAGCGGCCAGCGCCGCGCATGCGATACACCTGGCCGCCCCCGACCGTCAGGCCCTCTGGCAGGGACTGGCGGGGGGTGCGGCCGTGAGTCTGGGAGAGGAACCGGCCGCCGAGGTTCCATGCCCGGTGCTGGAGGATGTCTCCGCCGTGCTGGAGGCCTGGGCGCGACTGTGGGACGACCCCGCCGCCCGGCGCCAGCAGGGCGACGCGGCCCGGCGGCGCTTCTGGGAGGAGCGCCGGCAGGTGGACGCCAACTTCGATGCCGTGCTGCGGCGGGTCTGGGACTGGTAGCTATGGGCCGGTTCAAGGCGTGGCTGGGCGCCCGCATCTGGGATCAGTGGTGTCATCGCGGGCCGTTCGCGGCGGCGATGTATCCGCTGTCGCTGGCCTATGCCGGAGCGGTGGAGTGGAATCGCCATCGGCTGGAGCAGGCCCGGCGGGGCATCACGATCCCGGCCAAGGCCGTGATCGTGGTCGGCAACCTGACGGTGGGTGGCAGCGGCAAGACCCCGATGACCATCTGGCTGGCGAAACGGCTGGCGGATGCCGGGTATCGGCCGGGGATCGTCAGCCGGGGCTACGGCGGGCGCGGGGACGTCGCAGGGATTCGCGTGACCCCGCTTTCCGACCCCGTGGTGGTCGGGGACGAGCCCCTGCTGATCGCACAGCGCACCGGGGTTCCGGTACAGGTCGACCGCGATCGCGTGCGCGGGGCTCAGGCGCTGACCGACCAGGGCGTGGATGTGGTGATCGCGGACGACGGGATGCAGCATCACCGTCTGCCGCGTGACATTACCATCCTGATGATCGACGGCAAGCGCCGGCTGGGCAACGGTCTGTGCCTGCCCTCCGGGCCGTTGCGCGAGCCGAAGACCGCACGGGAGCGGGCGGACTTTGTGCTGGTGACCAGTGGCGAGCCTGGCCCCGGCGAGTTTGCGATGGAGCTGGTGCCGTCCAGTCGCCTGCAGCGCGTGGATGGCCAGGGCGAGGGCTACAAGCCGCACCGCTTTGCCCGTCGCGATGCCCATGCGATTGCCGGCATCGCCGACCCGGAGCGTTTCTTTCGCATGCTCGAGGCGGCCCATATCGACATCATCCGCCACCCGTTTCCGGATCATCACCGCTTTCGTCCGCACCAGATCCGCTTCGGTGACGGGCTGCCGGTTCTGATGACCGAGAAGGATGCCGTAAAATGCCGGGCGTTCGCGCAGGAGAATCACTGGTACTGGCCGATTGCGGCCCGCGTGCCGTCCGCCTTCGAGTCGGCTTTGCTGGCCCGTCTGGAGACGGTCGCCCGAATCAAGAAGACGCTGATCTGACCGCGTCGCAACTACTATTGGGGTATTACATGGACAAGCGTCTGCTCGATATTCTCGTCTGCCCGGTGACCAAGGGCCCGCTCAAGTACGACCGCGAGAACCAGGAACTGATCTCCGTCTCCGCCGGTCTTGCCTATCCGATCCGCGACGAGATCCCGGTGATGCTGGAGGACGAGGCCCGCGCGCTGTCGGACGAGGAAAAGGAACGCTGGCGCGCCGCCTGAGCGTTCCGTGGCCGCCTTCCACGTCGTGATCCCGGCCCGGATGGCCTCCAGCCGGCTGCCGGGCAAGCCGCTGGCAGCCGTCGCCGGGCGCCCCCTGATCGCCCATGTGATCGCCCGGGCGAAGGAGAGCCGGGCCTCGCGGGTGATCGTCGCGGCGGACGACGAGCTTATCCTCGATGTCGCGCGCCAGTGCGGGGTCGAGGCGTTTGCCACCGAGGCGGATCTGCCCTCCGGTACCGACCGCATCGCGGCAGTGGCGGCCGCCGAGGGCTGGGGCGACGAGTCCATCGTGGTCAATCTGCAGGGTGACGAGCCGCTGACCCCGGGGCCGCTGCTGGATGACCTGGCCCGCCTGCTGGCCGACACACCGGACGCGGATATGGCAACCTTCGGAGTCCCTATCCGCCGCCCCGAGGACCTGGCCGACCCGAACCAGGTGAAGCTGGTCACCGATGCATCGGGACGCGCCCTGTATTTCTCGCGCGCCCCGATCCCCTGGGATCGCGAGGCCCATCGGGAAGGCCGTGCCCCGGCGCTGGATCAGGCGACCCGGCATCTCGGCGTCTATGCCTACCGTGCCGGCTTTTTGCGCCGAATGAGTGCGGAGCCACCCGCTGCACTCGAGCAGCTCGAGCAACTCGAGCAACTGCGGGCCCTGGCCATGGGTGCCTGGATCCAGGTCGGCCGTCGCGGCGAGGCGCATCCGCCGGGTGTCGATACCCCGGAGGACTTGGACCGGGTAGATGCCCTGCTGTCGGGGCGGGCGCGTGTCTGACCACGGATTCTCCGGGTTTCCGCAGACTTGGGGCGCCGCTCCTGCTACCATCGTTGATTGATTCTGAAACCCCCGGCACCAAGCGTCGGGGCGACCCCGGAGCACGCAGAGACCACCATGCTGCAAGCAATTCGCGACCGGGCGAGCGGCTGGCTCGCCTATGTGATTATCGGCCTGATTACCATCCCCTTTGCTGTCTGGGGGCTTGGGGAATATTTCGGTGGCTCCGGCCCGCTCGTCGCGGCCGAGGTCAACGGGACCGATATTCAGGTGCGTGACGTGCACAACGAGGCGCGCGCACAGCGGGACCAGATGGCCCGCATGTTCGGTGGCCAGATCCCGGATGACCTGCTCGACGAGGAGGGCATCCGCATGCAGGCGCTGGAGACCCTGATTCGCCAGGAACTGCTGCGCCAGGCAGCCGATTCGGCGGGCTTCAAGGCCGCAGGGGACAGCATCTTGCGCGAGATTCGCGGGATGCCGGTGTTCCAGGAAGGTGGCCAGTTCAGTCGCGAGCGCTATGCCCAGTTGCTCAATGCCCAGCGCCTGAGCCCGTCGGACTTCGAGCGCGACATCGGCCGGTCGATCATCCTGTCGCAGCTCCAGGGTGGCATCCAGGCCACCGGCTTCCCGGCCGATGCAGTGGTGGACGACTTCAGCCGCTTGCGCAACCAGACGCGTGTGGCCAGCTGGCGCGTCTTCCCGGTCGATGACTTCGACCAGCCGGACGTGGTCGACGACGAGGCGATCGAGGCCTATTACGAGGCCAACCAGGACGATTTCACCACCGAAGAGCGCGTGCGCATCGCCTACCTGCAGCTCGACCCCGAGTCCCTGGAAGACGCGGTGGATGTGTCCGAGGACGATATTCGCCAGCACTACGAGGTGAACCGCAGCCGCTACGAAGAACCGGAGCTGCGTGCGGTGCGCCAGATCCGGATTCAGGACACCGGCGAGGAAGGCGAGGCGAAGATCAACGAATTGCGCGATCGCCTGGACGACGGCGAGGACTTTTCCGAGCTGGCCGAAGCGTATTCCGAGGACAGCCTCAGTGCCGACCGAGGCGGCAGCCTTGGCGAGATCGCCCGGGGCGACCTGGATCGCACGCTCGAGACCATCATCTTTACACTGCCCGAGGGGCTGATCAGCCGCCCGGTGCGTACCGACCGGGGCTGGTTCATCCTCGAGGTGACCTCGATTCAGGAGGCCCGCCCGCAACCGTTCGAGGACGTGCGGGACGAGGTTGAACGCGATCTGCGCGACCGCAGCGCCGAACAGATGCAGATCGACGCCCTGGATGACCTGATGGGACAGGCCGCCGAATATCCGGACAGCCTGGAGCCGGCCGCCGAGGCGACCCGTCTGGAGATCCAGACCAGCGACTGGTTTACCCGCGGCTCCGGCGACGGTATCGCTCAGCACCGTTCGATCCGCAATGCGGCCTTCGATCCCCGCGTGCTGGAGGATGGTCACAACAGCGAGGCGATCGACCTGCAGGATGGTTCGACCATCGTGCTGCGCATCGAGGAGCACGAGCCGTCCGAGGTCCGTCCGCTGGCCGAGGTCGAGGACGAGATCCGCGAGCGTCTGCGGCGGGAGGCGGCCGCCGATGCCGCCCGCGAAGCGGGTGAGGAGCTGATCGCACGGCTGCGCGACGCCGACGACTGGGCGGATGCCATCGAGGACGACGACGCCTGGCAGATGGAGCGCGAGGTGCGCCGGGATTCGCCGGTAGATGGCGATAACGGCGTGCCCGGTGGCTTGCAGCAGCACCTGTTCCGCCTGTCGGCTCCGGGCGAGGACGCCGTCGAGATCAGCGGCACGAGGCTGGGGAGTGGCGACTTTGCCGTCGCGATCCTGCATGAAGTCCGGCTGGACGAGCAGGAGGCGGACGAGGCGATGCGCCAGCAGGCCCGCGAGCTGATGCGCAATGCCTATGCCAGCGCCGAGTTCCGCGCCTATCTGGCCTGGCTGGAGTCCGAGGCGGATATCAAGCGTTATCCGGAGAACCTGGACTAGTCGCGCCCAGCGGGCGGTTCACCGGAACCGCCGAACGTAAAAAGGCCCGGTCCGCGAAAGCGGGCCGGGCCTTTTTCGTGGGTCGCGTACCCCGCCAGCCGGCCGGGGCGGGAGCTTAACTGTCCTTGTCGAGTCCGATCTCGGCGGCGCCCAGGCCGACGGTGTTGTAGCCCGAGTCGACGTACATCACCTCGCCGGTGATGCCGGAGGCCAGGTCGGAGCAGAGGAAGGCCCCGGCATTGCCGACCTGCTCGGTGGTCACGTTGCGGCGCAGCGGCGCGTTCGCCTCGACGTGGTCGAGGATGCGCTTGAATTCGCCGATGCCCGAGGCGGCCAGCGTGCGGATCGGGCCGGCGGAGATCGCATTCACGCGCGTGGTTTCCGGGCCCAGGGTGTAGGCGAGATAGCGGACATTGGCCTCGAGGCTGGCCTTGGCCAGGCCCATCACGTTGTAGTTGGGCATGGAGCGTTCGGCGCCGAGGTAGCTCAGGGTCAGGATGGAGGCGTCGCGGTCCTTCATCATGCCGCGTCCGGCCTTGGCCAGGGCCGCGAGGCTGTAGGAGCTGACGTCGTGGGCGATGCGGAAGCCGTCGCGGGTCATGTTGTCGAGGAAGTCGCCGTCCAGTTGCTCCTTCGGGGCGAAGGCGACCGAGTGCACCAGGATATCGACGCCATCCCAGTAGTCGTCCAGGCGCTCGAAGACCTGTTCGATCTCGCGGTCGTCCTCGACGTTGCAGGGCACGAGGATGTCGGAGTCGAAATCGGCGACCAGCTTCTCCACACGGTCGCGCAGCCGCTCGTTCTGATAGGTGAACGCGAGCTCGGCGCCCTCGCGATGCATGGCCGACGCAATGCCGTAGGCGATGGAGCGGTTACTGGCTACGCCGACAATCAGCGCGCGCTTGCCCTTCAGAAAACCCATGTGAATCTCCTTGAATCTGGTTCGTGCCGGCGCCCTTGAAAAGGACCGCCCCGTGGCGGCCGGACCGGGCGGGAACCCAGTGCCGACGCGACTGTCTCGGGATCATACCGATGTGCCGCGGGTCGGGCCAGCAAGAATGGGACAACGCCGGTGAGACCGGCTGACGGGATTGCTATAGTGCGCGAAGTGCGGTCTGCATCGGTTGTCCCTGGGGGAGTGCGGACGTCGGTGCCACTCAAGAGCGGAGGCCTTGTGAGTCGTCATTTTGGTTGGATTGTCACCCTGATCGTGCTGGGCATCCTGCTGTTGCTGGTCATGGTGCAGGTGGATCGCCAGTGGCAGCGCATGGCCGCCATGCAGAACATGATGAGCGAGCAGGCGCGCGACCTGCGCGCTCTCCGCCGCAGTCTGCAGAGCCTGGAATCGGATCTGGCCGAGGGACGTTTTGCGACCGGCGACGGCGAACGCGCACCTCGGGTTACGGAAGTGCCCTCGGCATTCGAGCGGGCGGCCGAGGTGGCGGGGCGCGAGGATTACGCGGAGGGCGACTGGCTGGTGCAGGCCTTCGGTACCGGGCTGGCGACGATCACGCCCTACGTCTCAAGCGACGCCTATGCCTCCGAGGTCCAGAACTACGTTCTGGAGTCGCTGGTGCAACGCCATCCGGAGACACTGGAATGGCAGGGCCTGCTGGCCGCGTCCTGGGACTTCGATGAATCCGGTCAGGAGCTGACCTTCCAGCTGCGCTCGGGCCTGCAGTTCTCCGACGGAGAGCCGCTGACTGCCGAGGATGTGGAGTTCACCTTCAACTTCCTGATGACCGATGCAATTGCGGTGCCGCGCGCGCGGGCGTTTCTGGAGAAGGTCGAGAAGGTGGAAGCGGTGGACGAGCGCACCGTCGTATTTACCTTCGAGGAACCGTACTTCGACGCCCTGCGAGTCGCCGGTGGCCTGGATGTCCTGCCGAAGCATTTCTACGAGCGCTATCTTGACGAGCCCGAGACCTTCAACGAGTCGCGCGGGATCCTGCTGGGTTCCGGCCCCTACCGGCTAGAGGACCCGACCGGCTGGACGCCGGATGCCGGGCGGATCGAACTGGAGCGCAATCCGCGCTACTGGGGGCCGGTGGAGCCCTCGTTCGACCGGCTCGTCTGGCGCGTGATCCAGAATGACTCGGCGCGCCTGACGACCTTTCGCAACCGCGATATCGATGTCTACGGCGCCCGGCCGCGCGAATATGCCCGGTTGCGTGATGACGAGGCCCTGCGCGAGCGGGCGGATACCCATGAGTACATGAGCCCCACCGCCGGGTATTCCTACATCGGCTGGAACCAGAAGCGCAATGGCGAGCCGACCCGCTTTGCCGATCCCCGTGTGCGCCGGGCGATGAGCTATCTGACGGATGTCGATCGCCTGATCGAGCAGGTGATGCTGGGGTATGCCGAGCGCGCGATCAGCCCGTTCAGCCCGCGCAGTGACCAGCACAACCCCGACCTCGAGCACATCCCCTTTGACGTCGATCGCGCGCTGGAGCTGCTGGCCGAGGCCGGCTACTCCGAGAAGAACCGCGACGGGGTGCTGGTCAACGAGGAGGGTGAGCCGTTCTCGTTCGACCTCGTGTACTTCCAGGACAACGAGGACACCCGCCGCATCGCCTTGTTCCTGCGCGATCTGTACGCGCGCGCAGGGGTCCATATGCGGCCGCAGCCGACCGAGTGGTCGGTGATGCTGGAGAAGCTCAGCCGCCAGGACTTCGATGCCATTACCCTGGGCTGGACCAGCGGCGTGGAGGTGGATATCTACCAGATGTTCCACTCCAGTCAGACGGTCTCAGGTGGTGACAACTTCATCAACTACGAAAACCCCGAGCTGGATGCCGTGATCGAGGCCGCGCGCGGCGAGGTGGACGAGGACGCGCGCATGGAACACTGGCGCGAGGCCGAGCGGATTCTGGTGGAGGATCAGCCGTATACCTTCCTGATGCGGCGCCAGACCCTCGCCTTCATCGACCGACGCATCCAGAACCTGGAGCAGACGGCGCTCGGCCTGAACCTCGGGTTTGTGCCGGTGGAGATCTACGTCCCGTTCGACCAGCAGCGGTACGGGCAGTAGCCGCATGCCAACCGGGGCCGGAGTGCCAGAGAACCCGCGCACGCCATGCTGACCTACATCCTGCGCCGCCTGATGCTGATGGTGCCGACGCTGTTCGGCATCACGATCGTGGTCTTTGCCGTGATGGCGGCCGCGCCCGGTGGCATCAGCGCGCTGACCCTGATCGAGGGGCAGGGCCTGGAGCCGCAGGCGCAAAAGGCGATGGAGGAGTACTACAACCGCCTCTATGGCCTGGACCAGCCACCGCCGGTGCAGTACGGGCGCTGGTTGAACAACATCTCGCCGGTCGGCTTTGCCCAGGATGAGGACGGCTCGCTGACCGGCTGGCCCAAGCTGAAGGCCCCCAATCTCGGAACCAGCTTTCGCTTTGGCCGGCCGGTGTCCGACCTGATTGCCGAACGTCTGCCGATCACCCTGCTGTTGAATGTGCTGTCGATACCACTGATCTACATCGTGGCGGTGGCTGTCGGGGTGCGGGCGGCCACCCAGCAGGGACAGGCCTTCGATTCCCAGTCCGGGGTGGTGCTGCTGGCCCTGTGGTCGGTGCCCACGATGCTGGCGGGCGTTCTGCTGATCGGTTTCTTCGCCTCCGATCAGTTCTGGCAATGGTTCCCGACCGGGGGGTTGAGCCAGCGTGCGGCGCTGGACATGACCTTCCTGCCAACGGTGGAGGTGGCCTGGGCCATACCGCTGCTGCTGGTGCTGCCGTTTCTGGGGGCGGCGCTCGGCATTTATCTGGCGCGCTACCTGCCGGCGCTGATCCGGGGCGGGCTCGGTGCGGCTGTCGGGGCCTTCTGCGGCTGGCTGATGTTCAGTGACCTGGCGCCTGCGGGCTGGATCAGCACGACGGTTGCCATGGCGATCGGTGTGGTGCTGGGCTGGCTGATGGCGCACAGTGACTGGGGCGTGCTGCGTGGCTTCTACCTGGGCACGGTGGGCCTGGCCGCGGGGTTCGCGATAGCGCTGGGCCTGGCGCCGGGCAGCATGGTCCCGGGTTTCCTGCTCGATCGCGCCTGGCACCTGGTGCTGCCGGTGCTGTGCCTGTCCTATGGGGGGCTCGCCTTCCTGGCCAAACTCTCGCGTTCGTCGGTGCTGGAAAACCTGAACTCGGACTACGCCCGCACCGCGCGTGCCAAGGGCGTGCCCGAGCACGAGGTGCTGTGGCGGCATGTGTTCCGCAACAGTCTGTTACCGCTGATCACCGTCTCGGCCACCCTGCTGCCGTCGCTGCTGGCCGGCTCGGTGATCGTGGAGGCAATCTTCTCGATCGACGGGATGGGCAAGCTCGCGGTGGAGGCGGTGCAGACCCGCGACCGTGAACTGGTGCTGTCGATCACCCTGATCTCCGGCGTGCTGACCCTGGTTGGCTATCTACTGGCGGACCTGGCCTATGCCATTGTCGACCCGCGGGTGAGCTATGACTGAGTCGGTGCAGCAGGTCGAGGGCCGTCGCAGCCGCTCCTGGGCACGCCGCGTGGTCGGAGAGGTACTGCTGCGCTGGGGGGCGCGGCTGGGGATCGGCTGGATCGCGCTGCTGACGCTGGTCGCGATCCTGGCGCCCGTGCTGGCCAGCTCGCACCCGCTGCTGGTACAGACGGCGGACGGCTGGTCCATGCCCTTTCTGCGCTACCTGACCGCGGCGGATGTCACGCTGTTCGGGATGCTGGTACTGGCGGGCGTGTTCTGGCTGTTGCCCGGCCGGCCCTGGCGGCGCTTTGTGCTCTGGGGGGTGCTGAGTGCGATTCTGGGGGCGGTGGCCTGGCAGACGGTCTCGTCCCCCTCGCTGGTGATCTACGAGCAGTACCGCGAGGCCGAGGCGCAGGGCGAATACCAGACCGTGATCCGGGCGCCGATCCCGTATTCGCCGCGCGACTACCTGCGGGATTACGCGGACACCGGGCTCGAGGCCCCGCGCGAGGCCCCCGATCGCGTGCACTGGTTCGGTACCGACGACAATGGCGCGGATGCCCTTTCGCGCATGATCCATGCCTCGCGCATCGCCCTGTCCATCGGCTTCATCGCCACCGGGATCGCACTGGGGATCGGGGTGATCCTGGGCGGGTTGATGGGCTATTTCTCGGGAATCGTGGACATCATCGGCATGCGCCTGGTGGAGATCTTCGAGGCCATCCCGACGCTGTTCCTGCTGCTGACCTTTGTCGCCTTCTTCGGGCGATCGCTGTACCTGATGATGCTGATCATCGGCCTGACGTCGTGGTCCGGCTATGCGCGCTATGTGCGCGCGGAGTTCCTGCGCCTGCGCCAGCAGGACTTCGTGCAGGGGGCGATCGCCTCCGGGCTGTCGCTGCCCTCGATCCTGTTCCGCCATATGCTGCCGAACGGGATCGCGCCGATCCTGGTGGCGGCCAGCTTTGGCGTGGCCTCCGCGATCCTCGCCGAGGCCACGCTGTCGTTCCTGGGCCTGGGGCTGGTGGACGAGCCCTCCTGGGGGCAGATGCTGAACCAGGCGGTGCAGAGCTCGACCTTCAATTGGTGGATGGCGGCCTTCCCGGGGGGCGCGATCTTCCTGACCGTGTTTGCCTACAACCTGATTGGCGAGGCCCTGCGCGATGCGGTGGATCCGCACTCGCGCTCGGCTGCCAAGGCGGCCAGCCATGCCGCGCCAGCCCGCCCGGCCGCCTCGGGCGCCACCAGCGGGGGGGTGCGCTAGGCCATGCTCGAGGTACGCAACCTCCGCATTCGGCATCGCGACAGCGAGGCACCGCTGGTCGAGGACATCAGCTTCTCGATCCGCGCGGGCGAGCTGTTCGCGCTGGTGGGCGAGTCGGGGTCCGGCAAGTCGATCACCGCGCTGGCGATCATGCGGCTGCTGGACGGGGGCTTCGAGCCTTCCACGGGGGAGGTCTGGCTGGCCGGCCACGGCACTCGTCAGGAACTGCTGGGCCTGCCGGACCGCGTGATGCAGCAGGTCCGTGGGGACCGGGTAGGCATGATCTTCCAGGAGCCGATGACTTCGCTGAATCCGGTGCTGACCGTGGGCGACCAGATCGACGAGGTCCTGCGCCTGCACCGTCCGCAGATGACCCCGGCCGAGCGCGAGGCGCGGGTGCTTGAAGTGCTGCGCGAGGTCCAGCTTCCGAACCCGGAACAGCGGCGTCACGACTATCCGCACAAGCTCTCCGGGGGTCAACGTCAGCGCGTGATGATCGCGATGGCGCTGGTGGCGGAGCCGGATCTGCTGATTGCCGACGAGCCGACCACCGCGCTGGACGTGACCATCCAGGCCGAGATCCTGAAGCTGATCGATCAGCTGCGCGAGAAGAACGGGATGGCCGTGCTGCTGATCACTCATGACTTCGGCGTGGTCGCCTCGGTGGCGGATCGCGTGGCGGTCATGCACAAGGGCCGGCTGGTGGAGCAGGGCGAGTGTCATCCCTTGTTACGCGATCCACAGGATGCTTACACACGCAAGCTGATCGGGGCGCTGCCGGAGAATCTGCCCGCCTTACCCTCCGTGCCGGGGGCCGGGCGCGAGACACTACTGGACGTGCGCGATCTGCAGGTGCACTTCCCGGTGCTGAAGGGCCTGATGCGCCGTCAGGTGGATGTCGTGCGTGCAGTGGACGGCGTGTCGTTTCAGCTCGAAAACGGCGAGGTGCTGGCCGTCGTGGGGGAGTCCGGCTGCGGCAAGACCACACTGGGCCGCGCCATCCTGCGCCTGATCGAACCCACCGGCGGCGAGATCCGCTATCGCGACCAGCCGCTGACCGGGATGCCGCGCAAGCCCTTGCGGCGGCTGCGCCGTCATTTGCAGGTGGTATTCCAGGACCCGGCCTCGTCGCTGAACCCACGCCTGAATGTGATGACCCTGCTGACCGAACCGATGGCCGTCCACGGGATCGGCGAGGATCAGGAAGATCGCATCGAACGTGCCCGGGCGACCCTGGACCAGGTCGCGCTGCCGCCGGATACGCTGTGGCGCTATCCGCACGAGTTCTCGGGCGGTCAGCGTCAGCGTATCGGCATCGCCCGGGCCCTGGTGCTGGACCCGGACGTGATTATCTGCGACGAGGTGACCAGTGCGCTGGATGTCTCGGTGCAGGCGGAGGTCCTGCAGATCCTCGGACGGCTGCGGGTCGAGCGCCGCCTGGCGCTGATCTTTATCACCCACGACATGGGCGTGGTCGAGTATTTTTCCGACCGCATGCTGGTGATGCACGATGGCCGCATGGAGGAGATCGGCAACACCGCCGAGGTGCTGGCCAATCCGCGTGCCGATTACACCCGGCACCTGCTGGAGGCCGTCCCCCGGGTCTCGCGCTACGTGCAGTAACCTGCGCCGAGTCGGAGGGCGCTTAACTCGCCTCGTGGGTGCCGAAGGCGCGGGCGCGCAGGGTGTTGTCCAGCAGCATCGCCACGGTCATCGGCCCGACCCCGCCGGGGACCGGCGTAATCCAGTCAGCCTTTTCCGCAGCCGCATCGAACTCCACATCACCGCACAGGGTGCCGTCCTCGCGGCGGTTGATGCCAATGTCGATCACCGTGGCCCCGGGCTTGACCCAGTCGCCCTTGACTAGGCCCGGCTTGCCGGCCGCCGCGATCAGGATGTCGGACTGGCGCGCGATACCCGCGGTATCCGGTGTGAAGCGGTGGCAGATGGTCGGGGTCGCGCCGGCCAGCAGGAGTTCCAGCGCCATCGGGCGGCCCACGATATTGGAGGCGCCGATCACGCAGGCGGTGCGGCCCTTGAACGGTTCGTCCAGGTGGCGCAGCAGCTGGATCACGCCCCAGGGGGTGCAGGGACGCAGGCGCGGGATCCGGGCGACGAGCCGGCCGACGTTGTAGGGGTGGAACCCGTCGACGTCCTTGGCGGGCGAGATGCGCTCGATCACCGTCTCCGGATCGATATGGCTGGGCAGGGGGAGCTGCACCAGGATGCCGTCGATGGTGCGGTCGGCATTGAGCTGATCGATCAGGGCCAGCAGATCGGTTTGCGGTGTGCCCGAGGGCAGATCATAGGAGTGCGAGACCACGCCCACCTGTTCGCAGGCCTTGCGCTTGTTGCGCACATAGACCTGGGAGGCGGGATCGGAACCGACCAGCACCACGGCCAGACCCGGCGGACGCAGGTCGCGGGCGGTCATGGATTCGATCTCGGTGGCAATGCGGGCGCGATGGGTCTGAGCAATCGCGCGGCCGTCGATGAGCTGGGCGGTCATGGGAGGCTCTGTCTCGGAAACTGGCCGCGATCATCCCACGCGCGCGGGAGCGCCTCAAGCCGAGCCGTTTGCGCGGAGATCAGATGCTGCCGCCAGGCTGGCACGCTCCTGCCCTGGTTCACAGCGATTACGACCGCCGGCCTTGGCACGGTAGAGGGCATCGTCCGCCCGCTGGATCAGGAAATCCGCGTTGTCGCGGGAGTCGGGCGCTGTATCGAGACTGGCGGTCCCCACCGAAACCGTTACGTACAGTTCGTCCGGGGCGCAGGGCGGTACATGTTCATGGCCCTTGAGTACGACCGGAGTCCGGGCGATCTCGTTGCGCAGCTTCTCGGCCAGTTGCAGCGCAGCATCCAGGTGGGTGTGTGGGGCGATGACGACGAATTCCTCGCCGCCGAAGCGTGCTGCCAGGTCTACGCGGCGCAGGTTTTGCTGCAGGCGCAGGGCGATCGACTGGAGGATGTAGTCGCCCGCCAAGTGCCCCAGGCGGTCGTTGATGGCCTTGAAATGGTCGATGTCCAGCATTATCACCGATAGTGGCTGGCCGTAGCGCCGCGCACGCGCGACTTCGTCGTCCAGGCGCCGGTCCATTTGGCGGCGGTTGCACAGGCCGGTCAGGGGGTCGGTAATCGACTCGTGCTCGAGTCGGGTGATGCGGCGGATACTCTCGACCGAGCTGTAGGACAGACGCACCACGCTGCAGACGAAACAGCCCCCGAGGAGGAAGATGATCGGCACCAGCAGGTCGGGGATGGCCTGGTACATCCCCCAGTTCAGCGGGATGTACCCGAGATAGCCGAGGGTGAAGACGGGGATCAGCAGGAACATCAGCAGCCAGCCCGTACGGACGCGGCTCTCTGGCAGCTCGCGCAGCAGGCGGGCGAGGTTCCACTGGGCATAGATCAGCCCCGCTGCACCCAGCACGATGGCCCCGTTGGCGATCCAGTTGAGCATCTCCCTGTCCCCCGCGCGCAATCCCAGCTTGCGTGCGTCAACGTACCACGGAAACGTGTATGAAAGAACAACGTTTCTAACCCCTTGTACCTTGACCGCGGGCGGTGGCAGCGCTACCATCCTGCGCTCGCTGTGTAGGCCCTTTAGCGGGGACGGCTCGACGGGGTATAGCGCAGTCTGGTAGCGCGCCTGCTTTGGGAGCAGGATGTCGGGGGTTCGAATCCCTCTACCCCGACCACCCCTCCCGGCCAATGGTTTGCAGGCAGGCTCGAGATCAGGCGTGGCACCTCGACGTTCGGCGGTAACGCGCTCGTAGCTCAACCGGATAGAGCATCGGCCTTCTAAGCCGACGGTTGCAGGTTCGAGTCCTGCCGGGCGCGCCAGAGCCGCCCTGTGGCAGTTGCCTGGACAGTGACACGGTGGTGACCGTAGCTCAGTTGGTAGAGTCCCGGATTGTGACTCCGGTTGTCGTGGGTTCGAGTCCCATCGGTCACCCCATCCCCTTTTTCTTGGGGGCCGTTAGCTCAATTGGTAGAGCAGTGGACTCTTAATCCATTGGTTGTAGGTTCGATTCCTACACGGCCCACCATCTCCAAGTCTGACCTTCCGCGTTTGGTCCGTATTTTGTGTTCCCTCGGGCGGTCTCGTCTGTTTGGGTCCGGCTGTGCCTGTCGGTGCTGACCCGCACTCGATTGTCGGGTGTATCGGGCGGTATTCGGTCAACCTTTTTCGGCTGATTTCGTAGCGATCTACCGACAGCGTGATTTCCCCCCCAATTAGCCTGCCATTCAGGTGCTAGCCTCCCCACACGTTTGCGGTGCAAGGCGAGCCGAAAGGTTCGGCAAGTACACCGCGCCCGGTTGCTGACACATTGGAGGCCTGAATCATGGCGGTACTGGATCGTAGTCTGGAGAACTTGCTGCGACTGCCGCGCGGCAAGAAGCAGGGATTGATGGTGCTGGCGGACATCGTAATGCTGCCGCTGGCGCTGTGGCTGGCCTTTGTGATTCGCACGGGACAGCCGCTGCCGCCCATGATGGTCGAGGCCTGGTGGCTGTTTGCCCTGGTCCCGGCGGTTGGTGTGCTGGTGTTTGCGCGCCTCGGCCTGTATCGAACGGTCGTGCGTTTCATGGGGGCCCGGGCGGTACGTGCGGTGATCGTCGGGGTCTCCGCGCTGGCGCTGATGATCTGGGCCTCCGCCGAGCTGACGCAGACGCCCGGATTCTTCGGGGCGGTCGCGGTGAACTTCGCCCTGCTGGCCTTTGCCCTGGTGGCGGCGGGCCGATTTGCGGTGCGCAGCTGGTACCAGGCCGTGTCCGATGCGCGTACCGGCAGTGAGCGCGTGGTCATCTTTGGCGCCGGCGAGGCAGGAGTTCAGCTGGCCTCCGGGCTGCAGTCCAGCGGGCGTTTCCGGGTGATGGCCTTCATCGACGAGGACCCGGCGGTCCAGGGCCGCTCGATCGATGACATCCCGGTCTGTGGCCGCGAATCCCTGGGTACTCTGGTGGAGCAGTGTGGCGTGGGCCGGGTGTTGCTGGCGGTGCCGTCGGCGAGCCGTGCCGACCGCCGGCGCATCCTCGAATGGCTGGAGCCCTATCCGCTGCATGTGCAGTCGGTGCCCTCGCTGGAGGCAGTCGTCTCGGGCCGGGCCCCGCTGGATCAGCTGGAGGACCTGGATGTCGCCGACCTGCTGGGCCGCGATCCGGTGCCGCCCAACGAGGCCCTGCTGGCGCGGAGCATTCGCGGACGCGTGGTGATGGTCACCGGGGCCGGGGGTTCTATTGGTTCGGAGCTCTGCCGCCGCATCCTCAGTCTCGAGCCGGCCGCCCTGGTACTGTTCGAGCGTAACGAGTTCGCGCTCTACCGGATCGAACAGGAGATCACGCAGCGCCGGTCGTCCATGCAGTCGGGTGTCGAGGTGCACGCGGTGCTGGGCTCGGTCGCCAACCAGGCGCGAGTCGAAGAGGTCCTGCACCAGTATGGCGTGCAGACGCTCTACCACGCGGCGGCCTACAAGCATGTGCCGCTGGTCGAGGGCAATCTGCTGGAAGGCCTGCGCAACAACAGCCTGGGTACCGCCGTGGTGGCCGATGCGGCGATCGCGGCCGGCGTCGAGCGCTTTATCCTGGTGAGCACGGACAAGGCTGTGCGGCCCACGAATGTGATGGGCGCGAGCAAGCGCCTGGCCGAGATGGTGCTGCAGGACCGCGCACGCCGTCAGAACACAACGGTGTTCAGCATGGTGCGCTTTGGCAACGTCCTGGGTTCTTCCGGATCCGTTGTGCCCCTGTTCCATCGCCAGATTCGCGAAGGCGGGCCGGTCACGGTGACTCACCCGGAGATTACCCGCTACTTCATGTCGATCCCGGAGGCCGCCGAGCTGGTGATTCAGGCCGGGGCGATGGCGCAGGGGGGCGAGGTCTATGTGCTCGACATGGGCGAACCCGTGCGCATCATCGACCTGGCCCGGCGCATGATCCGTCTGCATGGCCATCAGGTCCGGGAGGACGAGGCCGAAGGGGAAGGCATCGCCATCACCTGTACCGGCCTGCGTCCCGGCGAGAAACTCTACGAGGAACTGCTGATCGGGGATAACGTGGAAGAGACCCCGCACAGCAAGATTATGCGTGCACGCGAAACCTGTGCGGAGCCGGCGGTTCTCGCCCGCGCCCTGCGCACGCTGGAGAAGGCCGACCGCGAGCGCAATGCCCAGGCCGCGTTCGAGGTGCTTCGCGAGATCGTCGATGGTTACGAGCCGGGCCGCGACGAAGAGGCCACGCATAGTACCCCCGCACCGGTCGGTCGGCCCCGTCCGGCTCCGGCCCCGACCGTGCGTCCGGCGGCAGTCGCCTATGCACGGGTGGCCGATTCGGTTCCACGCTAGGGCAAGCGAAGCCCTCTGGAGGAGGGGAGGATGATCCGGGTTTCCCTGGGCGAAACCCGGATCAGTCGCGTCCGGCGCGCAGGGCGATGGCCAGCAGGAGCAGGGGCAGGTAGCCGATCACGACACCGGCGGCACCCGGTAGCTGGTTGGCAACGACCAGGACCGCAATGGGGAGTAACCAAAGCAGGTTGATCGCGGCGACACCCAGGGCCACCGGGATATGGGACCCGAACCGGTGGGCGGCATGCTGGTAGGCATGGCTGCGATGGGCCTCGTAGACCCGCATTCCCCGAAACAGGCGTACGGCCAGTGTCGTGGTGGCGTCGACAATGAACACGCCCAGCAGGATCAGCCAGGCGGCCAGGAAGTTCGTGTCCAGCCCCGCTGCTTGCATCGACAGCAGACCCAGCAGCAATCCGAGTGTGCCACTCCCGACATCCCCCATGAAGATCCGCGCCCGCGGAAAGTTCCAGACGAGGAATCCCGTACTTGCCGCGGCCAGCAGCGCCGGCAGCCACCATGCGTGCGCATCCCCCCACCCAAAGAGCAGGCCGGCCATGGCCAGACAGGCCGTGATCGCCTGAATGCCGGCCAGACCGTCGATGCCGTCCATGAAGTTGTAGAGGTTCAGCAGCCAGACAACGTAGAAAAGCGCGAGTATATGGCCGATCCATCCGGCGTCGATTTGGACACCGGCAATCGCCACGGGTGGCAGCCCGCCCAGCCAGGCCAGGCCCCAGGAGGCCGCAAGAAAATGCACCAGCAGTCGCCAGCGTGCGGCCAGGTGACCGTGGTCGTCCAGCCAGCCGACCCAGGCGACGGCGCCCGCAGCCCCGATCAGGGCGGCGGCGGTCGGCAGGTCGACCCAGCCGATCCCGGCGGAGAGCAGGATTCCGAGCAGAAAGACCAGTACCAGTGCCAGGCCGGCACCGCGTGGTGTGGGGGTCTGGTGAGAGCTGCGTGCGCCGGGGATGTCGACCAGCTGCTGCGCCAGGGCGTAGCGGCGAATCCAGCCCGTGATTACCACCACCAGCGCGAAGGCGGTCAGCAATCCGATGGTCTCGATCACGTAAGGCATCCCCCATGGGTCCCGGCTGGCGGCCCCGGGCAGGCAATCGGATTGATGCCGCCCCGGGCCGGATGCCGCGCATTGTGGGGGAAGGGGAGATGGGACTCCAGCGCTTGGCTGGTAGCCGTCGAGCCAGGAACCGTCGAGCTGGTAACCGCCGACCTAGTAACCAGCGACCGGGTCGAGCGGAGTCACCGGGGGCTCGCCTTGCGCCATCGCGCGGGCATTGCGGATGAAGATCTCCAGCGCACGTTCCATATAGTGCGGCGAGGTGCCCGAGACATGGGGTGTGACGAGGACGTTCTCCCGGTTCCACAGCGGTGACTGGGCGTGAAGAGGCTGCTGCTCGAAGACATCCACCGCCGCACCGCGCAGGCGTCCGGCATCCAGCGCCCGGATCAGCGCCTGCTGATCCACAACGCCGCCGCGCGAGATGTCCACCAGCACGGCCCCCGGCTGGAGCCGCTGGAACTGGGCTTCGCCGATCCGGTGCCGGGTGTCCCGGGTAAGCGGCAGGCATACGATCAGGTCGTCCACCTCCGGCAGGCGGTCCTCCACGCTATCCAGGGCAATGACCTCGTCGGCGCAGTCATGGGGGCGCGGGTTGCGCTGGACACCGATCACGCGCATGTCGAACGCCCGGGCCCGGCGCGCCACCTGGGTACCGATATGCCCCATGCCAAGCACCATGGCGGTGCGCCCGGTCAGCTCCCCGAGCCAGCAGCGCTCCCAGCGCTTCTCGCGGCTTTGTGCGTTGAAGCGGTCGAAGTGCTTGGCGAAATAGAGCATGGCCCCGATCGCATACTCGCTCATCGGGGCGCCGTGGACGCCACTGCTCTTGGTCATCAGCAGGCCGTCCTTGGGGAATGGCATGTCCCAGATCTTCTCGACCCCGGCGGACAGAAAGTGCACCCAGTCATAGCGCGACAGGCGGTCCAGGGCGTCGGGCAGCCAGGGCAGGGTGGGGGCGATCACGGCATCGACCTCAAGCCCCTCGGGGATGGCCTCGGGCTGGCCGGCGAAGGTCAGCGTGGTGCCGGGCAACGCCTGCTGCAGGCGGGCCTCGATCGTGTCCTGCTGCTTCTCCAGAACCTCCGGTTTCTGCAGGAACAGGGTGTGGCTCAGGCGCATGCACGGCTCCGGTTGTGCATGCGGGCCGCCAGCCGGAAGATGCGGGTGCGGACCTCGTCGCGGTTCTTCAGCAGTGCTTCCGCGGGGGCTGCGCGAAACTGCTGTTCCGCGGCCTGTAGCCGCTCCAGCTCGCCGCGCAGGCGCGCCGTCCCGGTGGCCGGGTCTTCCTGGCTGACCACCTCGCGGAAGGCGCGCGAAAGGATGACCCATTCGGATCCAAGGCGCACGTGTTCGCCCAGGATGGACTCGGCCGGGACCTCGCCCTTGCCCACCGCGCCGACACCCCCGAACCCGAACGCGATGCCCGCCTCGCGGCACAGGGCGGCCGGCACCTCCAGCATGCCGCCGGCCAGCGGTTCGAACAGGAAATCGAGCCCGGACGCCAGGCTGAGATCGTTCAGGCCGATATGAATCTGGTCCTGTGGCCCGAGCAGGGGCAGGTAGGACGGCAGTCGGATCAGGGCCTGCGGGGTCTCGACCAGCAGGGTCACCGGCACCTGTCCGCCGACGGCGTCGAGAAAATGCTGCACCTCGTCGATGCGGGTGAACATCGGCAGCATCAGCCGGTCGGCGCCGGCCTCGATCGCCTGACGGACCTCGGAGGGCGTTTGTGGTGCCGGCGGATTGATGCGGACCATCAGCTCTGCGCTCGTGAGCACGCTGGAGATGCGCCGGACATCGTCGAGCGTGTGGCGCGCCTTGTGGGTATCCAGATGGCCCTGGCGTTCGGCCTTCCCGCGGGTCTCCATGTCGACAAAGATCCGTGCGATCCCCGCTGCCTCGGCCTGCCGGGCCACATCGGCGGAGGCCGTAATGAACATGTGTTTCAGGGTGGAAGTCATTCCATGTTCCCTTGCTGTCGGTTACGCAACGAATCGCGATAGGTACGCCAGTTGATCCCGGCCTCGCCGTAGATCCCCTGGCCGGTCAGGACGACGTAGACCGTCTTGATGATGAGCCCCAGGTCGTACAGCAGGTTGTGCTGCGCGGCGTATTCGGTGTCGGCCTCGAGCTGCTGGATCCAGCCCAGCGTGCGGCGACCGCGGACCTGGGCCAGTCCGGTCAGGCCGGGACGCACCGAAAACCGGGAGGCGTAGGAGGGGGGCACGACCTCTACCTGTTCCGGCAGGATCGGGCGGGGACCGACCACGCTCATGTCGCCGCGCAGGATGTTCCACAGCTGCGGCAGTTCGTCGAGACTGGTCGCCCGCAGCCAGCGCCCTACGCGGGTAATGCGCGGGTCGACCCCGGTGCTGACCACCTGTTCCTGGTGCTGGTCGATCGCGTCCGGATCGCGATCCACCATGGTGCGGAACTTCAGTACCCGAAACGGCTGTCCGTTGAAGCCGATGCGTCGCTGGCGGAAGAGGATCGACCCGGAGCTGTCGAGGCGAATCGCAATGGCGATCAGCAGCAGCAACGGGGCCAGCACGAGCAGCACCGCCATGCTGGACAGGATGTCGAACAGGCGTTTGAGGGTGGCGTTCATGCGAGCTCCATCGTTCGAAGAATGACGCGGTTGACCTGCCCCACCTCGTACTTTGCCTCCACCCGATCGCGCGAGGCCCGGGCCATGCGGGGCAGCAGCTCAGGGTGGTCGAGGAGCCTCTGCATGGCATCCGCCAGGGGCGCGGAGGTCCGGGGCGGGACGAGGAGGCCGTTCTCGCCGTCGACGACGGTCTCGCGGCAGCCCGGGGCATCTGTGGTGATAATCGGGCGGCCCACGCTCATCGCCTCCAGCACCGAACGCGGGGTGCCTTCGCGGTAGGAGGGCAGGACGAACACGGAGGCCTTCTGAAGCCAGGGTCGAACATCGGCCACACCACCGACGAACTCGACAATGCCCTCGCGCTTCCAGGCCTCGACCTGCTCCGCCGAGATCGTGTGCGGCAGGTCCGGGTTATGGGGGCCGACCACCACGAAGCGGGCATTGGGGTGTTGCGCGTGAACCTGGCGCGCGGCCTCCACGAACTCGAGGATGCCTTTCTCGGTGAGCAGACGGCCGACAAACAGGAACAGCGGGTCGCCTTCGGGAAGGGGATGCTGGGCGAAGCGGTCCACGTCCACCCCGGATCCGTTAATGCGAACGACTCGCTCGGTATCCGGCAGCACACCCCGATCGAGAAAATCCTGGAGGTCATCCGGGTTCTGGAAGAACACTCGATCGCAGCGGGCCAGCGCCTGGCGATACAGGCCGGAACTGATCGTGCGCAGGATGCGCGTGCGCCAGGACTCGGTGGTAAAGGCATGCCCGAGACCGGTAATCATCGCGTAGACCCGCGGGACCCCGGCCCAGCGGGCGGCCAGAGAACCGTACACCACGGGCTTCACGGTATAGCTGAACACGGCCTCCGGTCGCAGGCGCCGCATCAGCTGGGTCAGGGCGAAGGTCGTGCGCAGGTCTTCAATCGGGTTGACACCGGTACGGCCCAGGTCGAACGGGTAGATCGGGATGCCCAGCTCCTCGACCTCGGGCAGGTAGTCCTTGCGCGGGACGGCGGCGGCCACCGTTTGGCCGCGGCGGCGGATCTCGCGGATCAGGTCCCCGCGGTTGGCGATCAGCGATCGGGCATTGGCCGCCACGATCAGGAGATCGATCCCGCTGTGTTCCCGCGACTCGCTTTCCCGGTCGGCCTGTGCCGTGCTGGTGGCATCCCCGCGCAGGGTGGTGGCCACCCTGCGGTGCTCGGTGTTCTGCATGTCTGTTGCTCCTGTTCCCAAGAGGTGCCGGGTGGTCTCCGCCTACGCTGGAGAGGTCTCTCGGAAGTCCTTGTGCATGGGTACAAAAGGTAAACAGGACAATGATTTATCGCTATGTTTCGGGGTGCTCAAAGTGTGCGAGACACCCCGAAAAGGCAGACCGGCTCAAGGGGGATGGCCGGTTTATAGACGCAGGTCACTCGCCTCGGGTGGGAGGACGGATTTCACGTCGAAGATGACCGCGCGCTCGCGCCCGAACTTCTGCAGGCCCTGGGCCCCGAGTTCGACGAACTCGTGGTGCGGGACCGCAAGGATGATGGCGTCGTACTCGCCCTGCTTCGGCGACTCGCTCAGCAGGTCCAGGCCATACTCGTGACGGGCCTCGGCGGTATCCACCCAGGGGTCCCAGACATCGACTTCGGCGTTGTAGCCGTGCAGGTCATGGATGATGTCCACGACGCGCGTATTGCGCAGATCCGGGCAGTTCTCCTTGAACGCCAGTCCCATCACTAGGACGCGCGATCCCACGACCGGGAATCCCTTGCGGATCATGGCCTTGATCGTGCGGTCCGCGATGTAGCCGCCCATGCCGTCGTTGGTGCGGCGTCCGGCAAGGATCATCTCCGGGTGGTAGTTGGCGGCCTGTGCCTTGTGCGTCAGGTAGTACGGGTCGACGCCGATGCAGTGCCCGCCCACCAGGCCGGGTCGAAACGGCAGGAAGTTCCACTTGGTCCCGGCTGCGGCCAGCACGGCCTCGGTATCGAGGTCGAGTCGTTCGAACAGCATCGCGAGTTCGTTGATCAGCGCGATATTCACGTCGCGCTGGGTGTTCTCGATCACCTTGGCCGCCTCGGCCACGCGAATGCTGGGGGCCGGATGGGTGCCGGCACGGATGATGCGGGCGTACAGCGCGTTGACGAAGGTCGCGACCTCGGGGGTCGAGCCCGAGGTGACCTTGACGATATCGGGGATGCGATGTTCCTTGTCGCCGGGGTTGACCCGCTCCGGGCTGTAGCCGAGGAAGAAATCCTGGTTCAGTTCCAGGCCGGATTCGCGGGCCAGCACCGGGGCACAGTCTTCCTCGGTCGCGCCGGGGTAGACGGTGGACTCGTAGATCACCACGTCCCCTGGTTTAAGGGCGCGACCCACCGTGCGGCTGGCCGCCAGCAGCGGGCCCAGGTCCGGGCGCCGGTGGGCATCGATCGGGGTGGGCACCGTCACGATGAACACGTTGCAGTCCTGCAGTCGCTCCAGGTCGGCGGTCAGTTCCAGATGCTCGGCGGCGGCGAGTTCCTCGCGGGAGACCTCGCGTGTGCGGTCGTGTCCCTCGCGCAGTTCCTCGACGCGGCCCGTATCGATATCGAAGCCCAGCGTGGGCAGGACCCGTCCGAACTCGGCTGCCAGGGGCAGGCCGACATAACCCAGACCAATTATGGCCAGACGCGGGGCGTCCGGTGCCGCAAATTCCGCCATCTTCCAATCTCCTGTGTGAATGTTGGTAATGGCCCCGGGAACGGGGCAGGTGCGCGCGCGTCGCGCGCGGCCGATCAGGGCGCGGCACGCCGCGGTTGCGGCAACTCCGCGCCGGAAGTCTCCGGTGGGTCCGTGGTGCTGTTCGGGCCTGACGAGCGACTGGCGCCAAGGCGTCGCAGTCGTTCCCAGCGCCACAGGCGGCGCCCGGCCAGGCCCGCCGCCAGGGCGATCAGGATCCCGAGGAACTTGGCGCGATGGCGGGCAGCGGTCCCGAAGTTGCTGGTGCCCCAGGCGAAGATGATCGCCAGCACGATGAACACCACGACCAGCACGCGGAAGTCCGAGCGATGCCACCAGTGCCGGCGATACACCGCCAGCAGCAGGACCAGCGCCAGATAGAACAGACCCTCTGCCATGCCGATCAGATGGACGGGCGAGCGCACCTCCCACAGCGGAGGGCCGAACAGCAAATAGCCCACCCGGACCGGGGTCAGGAGCAGTGCCTGTAGGTCATTGGACGGGATCAAAAAGGACGGGTAGGCCGCCCCGCCGCGGGCGCTGCGCTCGGCCCGCTGGTCCAGCGTCTCGGTCTGTTCCATCACGTCGCCCAGCTGCCCGATCGACGAGAAGCGCATCTCGTCCATCACCACGAATCCGAGGACCCCGGCTGTGCCGAGCAGCATGCCGCCGAGCAGCAGGCCGGGGCGCAGGTGGCCCAGATCCGAGCCGCGCAGGAATTCCTTGATCGACCAGCCGACCAGCACGACCGCGATGCCCGCGATCGCAAACACCGCCGCGCCATGCACGACCGCCGCACCCAGCAGGACCCCGACGGCGGCCACCAGGAAACCGGTGCGCTGACTCTGAACCCAGCGCACCAGCCAGAGCACGCCCAGCAGGAAGAAGGCGGTGAACCAGACCTCGCGTAGTGGCACGGCCGCGTTCACGATCAGGATCGGGAACAAAGCAGCGATCCAGGCCGCACGCACGGCGGCCTGGCGGTCCCAGAGCTGCTCGGCGATGCGCGCAATCAGATAGACCGTCAGCATGCCCAGGGCGATGTTCACGGCCTGGAAGGCCAGGGGGGCGCGGTCGGCACATGCGTAGACGTTCGCGATCAGCCAGCTGTGCAGGTACGAGCTGCCCATGCTGAAGTGGTCGCCGAGATTGCCGCAGCCACTCTGGGCCCAGAACCAGGCCCGGCGCTCGAAGCTGATCGCATCGGCTCCACCCTGAGGCAGGGGAAACAGGAAGCGCTGTACCAGCGCCGCCCCGATGCGGGCCAGCAGGGCCGCCAACAGCGGCCACAGATAGCCCTCGCGTCTTGCCCCGGTCCACAGCACGGCGACCAGCACCACCATCAGGAAGCTGGCCGACAGGAGCAGCTCCATCGTCGTGAACGGGATCGAGGTGTAGCTCATGGCGAGACGGGCGCGGTATCGACCATCGCATCCTGGAACAGGGTCTGGTAGTGCGCGGCCACGGCCTCGAGGGCGTAATGCGATTCCATGCGTGCGCGCGCCTCGTCGCCCAGTTCGCGCAGGCGTTCACGGCCCTGGCCGATGGCCCGGGCAATGGCGTCGGCCAGATCCAGCGGCTCGGGGCTTGTGGCGACAAAGCCGGTGGACCCGACCACGCGGGCGGCATCACCGATATCCGTTACCACGGCTGGTCTGCCGCAGGCCATGGCCTCGCCCACGACATTGGGGAAGCCTTCGCCCCAGCGCGAGGGCAGCACTAGCAGGTCCAGGCCCGGGTAGAGGGCCTCGGGTTCGGGGGTGGGCGGCAGCAGCGTGACATGCCGGTCCATTCCGTGTTCGCGGATGGCCCGGTCCAGCGGGTTGTCATCCGCGGATACCCCGGTGCCTACCATTACGCAGTGAACGTCGGCTCCACCCCGGACCAGATGCGCCAGCGCGGCCACCAGTCCGGCATGGTTCTTCATCGGGTGAGCGCGTCCGACCATGCCCAGCAGCCAGGTATCCGCGCCAATACCCAGTTGGGTGCGCAGCCCGGGGGCGGCGTCCGGTGCCGGATGGAAGCGCGCCAGATCAAAGCCGTTGGGCAGGACCACGCGGCGATCCGCGGAGAATCCCAGTGCCTCGTGCTGGGCGGCCGCGGTTGCGCTGTTGTAGACGATGCGGGTCGGATACCGCGACAGCCAGGCGCCGCTGCGGATCACCCAGCGGGTCCCGCGTTTCTCGTGCGCCAGGTCATGCACCGAGTGGCGCACGTTCCAGAACACCGGTCCCTGATGCCCGAGGCGTCGGGTCAGCGAGGCCGCCAGATTGCCGTGGTACATCCAGCCCATCACGCCATCGGGCTGATAGGCGGCCAGCGCGCGGCGCAGGGCGACAATCCACCCCGTGGAGAGCGGGTTGCGCAGTCGTCCGGTATAGACCGGGATGCCCTGCGCGCGGATGTCGCCGGCCATCACGCCGGGCTCCTTGAGCGCGAACACGGCGCCGGCGTCCGGTGCCGCGTGCAGCAGGTTGCCCAGCTGGCGCTCCGCGCCGCCCTGGCCGAGCCCGTTGATCACGTGCAGGATCTTCACTGCCGGTTCTCCTGCAACTCGCTGATCACATGCAGGTGCTTGCCGCTGGGCGATGGCGGGATCTCGTTTACACGATCAATATCCAGGCGTGTGCCCGCGCCGAGTTGCTCGCGGATCTCGGGCGCCAGACGTGCCTGCAGGCGCTGTTCGCGTTCTCCCTGCGGGGCACGGTCGATGGGGATCAGGCGCAGGCGGATATGATCTGCCGCGTGCTGGACCCACTGGTACTGTCCGATCCAGTCTTCCGGGTACAGCAACTGGCGCAGCCACCCGCCGAACACGACGGCACCGTTGGCGCCGCGGATGTGGTCGGTCACGCGTCCCCATACCCCCTCCAGCAGCGGCCATTCCCGGCCGCAATCGCAGGTCTGGCCGGACCAGCTGGCCAGGTCGCCGATTGCATAGCGCAACAGGGGCATGCTGTGGTTCGTCAGCGAGGTGACCACGACCCGCCCGGGGGTTCCGGGTGGCGTCGGACGGCCGTCGTCGTCGAGGATCTCCAGGTACTGGGTCAGCGGATTCACGTGCAGCCCGCGGTGGTGCTCGCATTCGCAGGCGATGTCCCCAACCTCGCGCGAGCCGTAGCGGTTGAACACGGGGGCATCGAATGCCTTCTCGATGGTCTCGCGCATATCGGGAAAGAGGGTGCCGGCCGAGCTCAGGACACTGCCGATACCCGGCACACGGACCCCCCGGCGCAGGGCGTGCCGGGCGAGTTCGTGGCCACTCTCCGCGTAGATCTGCAACTGTCTGGGCGGTGCGGCGCGCAGCTGCTCGAGGTGCGCGTCCATCGTCTCCGGATCCATGCGGTAGGCGTTCAGCAGGGTGCGATTCTTCAGGCGTTCGGCGAGGCGGCGGGTGCCCCGGGGTGCGGTCAGGTCGCGCGAAGCCGCCCACAGCACGGCCTTGGGCTGACCCGGGCGGTAGCCGGTCCAGCCGTCGAACAGGGCCTTGGTGGCGCGACCCCAGCGGCGATAGGCGGTGTCCTGGTAGAACGTGGCGGGCTCGCCGGTGGAGCCCCCCGAGGTGTTGCGCCGCAGCCCGGGGCGGGGTTGCTGTGCGCACAGGCGCTCGCCTTCGCGACGGATGGTGTCCTTGTCGAGGATGGGCAGCGACAGCAGCGTGGCCAGCGGATCGGCGGCGATGGTGTCCGCATCTGGCAGGATTTCGCGGTAGTACGGCACGTCGTCGCGCGCCTGTACCAGCAGGCTTGCGAGCCGCTCGGCCTGCAGGCGCTGCAAGGCGGGCAGGGACAGCCGCTCGGCACGGCGCAGCGCGGCATATTCGCGCGGGCCGGAGAGCCAGGGGAGGAGGGCACCAAAGGCCAGGGACATGACGGTTGTGCCTCAGGCGCTGGCGGTGCGCGTCGAGCGCAGGCTGGAGCGCGCCCGGCGGGCCAGCTCCAGGAACGGACCCAGACGCGAGTACTGGATCGTGCGTCGCGACTCGCGCGAGAAGCGGCAGGGCTGGCAGTGACCACAGGGCTGTCCGAGGATCGGCGAATGACAGAACCACGACTGTTCGAGCAGCGGCAGGAAGCCCTTGGCCTCGGCGTCGTACTTCATCGCCTCCTTCGTCACCGACAGCAACGGGAAGCGGTAGTACTGGAACAGCTCCCAGGCGAAGTCGTCCTCGCGGAAGCGGAAGTCCCCGTACTGCGGGTTGCGGAACAGACGTTCCTGCAACTCGGTGCCGGCCTCGTGGCCGGTGAGCGACAGTTCCAGGTCGCGCAGGACTTCCTGTTCGCACAGGCGGGCGAGCCAGTCGTACTGGGTACCCACATGCACCTCGCTCGCCAGGCGCTGGTAGAGCTCGGTGATGTTCGGGTCCTCGAGGATGTCGCTGCGCAGATAGACACGAACCGGCGCTACGCGCCCGCGGGCCTCCGCCCGCGCCTCGATGCCCGCGCGGATATTGGCCATGGCCCGGAGCTCGTACACATAGGATTTCCGGCGCGGGTCCAGCACGTAGATTGGCTGCACCTTGCGGTTGCGATAAAGCGCCAGGTCCAGCAGGCGGTAGCTGGAGTCCCAGCCACCGGTCCACAGCAGTTTGATCGTGTTCATGTCGTTCTCCTGATGGCAGTGGCGGATCAACGCGGATAGCCGCGCGGGACCGAGGGCAGCAAGGGTCCGAAGCAGGACTCGTTGCGCGACCAGGCCACCTGCTCCGCATTCCACTCGAGGATTACGGGCTCGCTGTTGGCCTGAATGCAGACGTCCCAGCCAATGAAGCGCAGATAGGGGATGCGGCGATGGGCGTTCAGGCACAGCTCGCGTACCGCCCCGAAGTTGGGGATCCGGCAGTCCTTCACGTCCACGCCGCTGTCCGGGTGGACCGAGCCGATGCTGACGCAGACCGGGTCGCGCAGATGGCCGTCCAGCCAGCCCTCGCCATCGACACCGACGAAGTAACCACCGGTGGAGACGTTGTCGGTGCGCTGCCCCTCGCGGCCCAGGCGGAGGAAATGGTTCAGGATGCGCAGCTCGCCGGATTCCGGATCGAGGAAGGTCAGAACCCGCAGCGTATTGACCGAGCTGGCGTTGATCCGCGCGATATCCGGATGCTGCTCGATCAGGGGCTGTACGATGCAGTTTCCGGGGACCTTGCCGAGTTCCTCGGCCACCTGTTCGGCGGTGGTGAAGGTCACGCCGAGGCCCTGGCGACCCTCGTCGGGCTTGATCACATAGCTCTTGCCGGACTCGAGTCGGGAGAGGGCGGTTTCCAGTGGTTCCGGCGTCCCCTGGGCATCCAGGTACTGGCCGCCCACGCGCACGAAGACCGGGGGCACGACGCTGTCCGGGAACAGGCGCGAATCCATGGTCTTGAGCCCGCTCAGGCGGCGGATGTCCTGCCGGTTCCAGAGCGGGTTCAGGGACTCGGTGTAGTAGTCGTCGCCGATCCATCCCTCGACAAACTCGCGCCGCACCTCGGTGTAGGCGGCCAGCCACGGCCACCAGGACTCGCTCCCGTAGGTGTCGGTCGCATAGCGCTTGATCCGCTGCAGGACCGGGCGCGTGACCGCGGACTCGCCGTGGGCGCGGATCAGCTTCTCGCGCCACTGGATGGCGATCTTGCGCGACTTTTGCAGGTGGCGCAGATGGACCGCGCGCGCAATGGTGCGGGCGATGCGGCCGCTGTTCTTGATCTGCAGCGGCTGGGATTGAACGTGCGTCACGGGCAACTCCTCGTGTGGTGTCGGCATGGCGGGTTCAGCCATGGGTGCCGGAGGCCGCGGGGCCGGGGACGGACTGGACCTGGGGGTTATCTGCCTCGGTGTGAGTGACCAGCTCGTCGAAGCGGCCAACGGAGGCGAACGATCCCCGTTCCAGGTGGGCGACCTGATCGCAGGCGCGCACGGTACTCAGGCGGTGCGCGATCAGGATGATGGTCTTGCTGCGTGACAGGGACTCGATCGCCTCCATCACGGCGCGTTCGGTTGCGGTGTCCAGGGCACTGGTGGCCTCGTCGAACACCAGGGCGTCGGGGTCGTGGTAGAGGGCGCGGGCGATCCCGATGCGCTGGCGCTGGCCCCCGGACAGGCGCACGCCACGCTCGCCTACCATCGTGGCGTACTGCTCCGGCATGTCCTGAACGATGAAGTCATGCACCTGTGCCATGCGCGCGCAGCGCTCGACGCGATCGTGGTCGATCTGCGCGGCGGGAATCCCCAGCGCGATGTTTTCGGCCACGGTCGAGTCGGTCAGGAAGATGTCCTGGGGGACGTAGCCCAGGGACTGCTGCCAGGCGCGCAGGTTGGCATCCGTGACCGGCTGGCCATCCACCAGGATGGCGCCCTCGGTCGGGCGCAACAGGCCCAGCAGGACGTCGACCAGCGTGGTCTTGCCGGAGCCGGTGGTGCCGATGATCCCGACCGATGTGCCGACCGGGATCTCCAGGTTGATGGACTGCAGCGCGGGGCGGTGGCCGCCTGGATAGGTGAACTCGATGCCCTTGAGCGCGATGGTCTTCTGCGGGACCAGCGGCTGGGGGGCCTGGCGATGCAGCTCCGCCAGGGCCTCGCGTTCGCGCAGGTCCTCGGTCACGCTCTCCACGGCGGCGGCGCCGAAGCGAAGCTTCGCAAGGCCCGCGTAGATGTGCTGCGCGGCGGGCAGCAGGCGGTAGCCGGCAAAGGCGTACAGCCCGAGGATCGGCAGGATCTCGCCCAGCGCATCCGTACCGGTGCCGCCCTGGGTATGCAGCAGGATCAGGGTGAGCCCGATGATGCCGCCGAAGCCGATCGCCTCGATCAGGAATTTGGGGACCTGGGAGATGGTCTGGTTGGTCGCCTGGTGCCGGGCCTGGCGCTTGGAGGGGGCATCGAAGCGCGACAGGTATGCGTGTTCGCGACCCAGCAGCTTGATGTCCTTGATGCCGCCGAGGGCCTCGCCGGCGGCGGTGAAGCGTTCCTTGTTGGCGAGCGAGCGATCACGGCCGATGCGCCCGAGCAGGCCGCGCACGAACACGAAGATCGTCCCGTATACCCCACCGATCACGACCGCGACCCCCAGCGCGAGCCACGGATCCACAACGATCAGCAGTGCCACGATGGCGATGGTTACGACCAGGTAGGCGATCATCGTGATCCCGGGACGGAAGACGTTCAGCACCAGCTGGTCGACCTCGGACAGGATGCTCTTGGCCATGTCGCCGCTATGACGGTTCAGGAAGAACGCATACGGCTGGCGCAGGTAGGTCTCCAGCAGACGCTTGCCAAGGCTGTGACGGCGCATCTCGATGAAGCGGTTCATCGCGTAGTGCGTGAGCGTGCGGAATACCGCCGAGAACAGGATCAGCGCGAAGGCCGCCGCACCCAGGGCGAAGATGAACTGATCCACCGAGTTGAATCCCAGCCCCGTATAGAGCTGGTTCAGTACGGGGTTCGTGTTGACCAACTCCGGGTTACCCAGTACGGACAGGAACGGCATGATCGATGCGACCCCGGCGGTCTCCAGTACCGCCATGATCATCATCAGCCCCAGCACGAGCCCACCCCGGCGCTTTTCCGCCGGGGTGAGCAGCTGCAGCGTCTTGCGGTAGACCCCCATCAGGCGGCCGCCCGGTAATACCCCAGATACCACTCGACGAAGCGGGCGACGCCCTCCTCGACCGATGTGGTGGGTTCATAGCCGGTGTCGGCGCGCAGTGCCTCGACGTCGGCGTAGGTGTCCGGCACATCACCCGGCTGCAGCGGCAGGAGATTTTTCTCCGCCTTGCAGCCCAGGCAGTCCTCCAGCACCTCGATGTAGTGCATCAGCTCCACCGGGCGATGGGCCCCGATGTTGTACAGCCGGTAGGGTGCCGCACTGGTGGCCGAGTCGGGCTCGGCGCCGGTCCAGTCGAGGTTGGGCTGCGCCGGACGATCCAGCGTGCGGATCACGCCCTCGACGATGTCGTCGATGTAGGTGAAGTCACGGCGGTGGTGGCCGTAGTTGAAGACGTCGATCGGCTCGCCCGCCAGGATCTTCTTCGTGAACAGGAACAGCGCCATGTCCGGCCGGCCCCAGGGGCCGTAGACGGTAAAGAAGCGCAGGCCCGTCACCGGGAGCTGGTAGAGGTGCGCATAGGTATGCGCCATCAGCTCGTTGGCCTTCTTGCTCGCCGCGTAGAGGCTCAGCGGGTGGTCGACGTTGTCGTGCACCGAGAACGGCATCGTGGTGTTGGCGCCGTAGACGGAGCTGGAGCTGGCGTAGACCAGGTGCTCCACACCGTTGTGCCGGCAGCCCTCCAGGATATTGCCGAAGCCGACCAGGTTGGTGTCGACATAGGCCGCCGGGTTTTCCAGCGAGTAGCGCACCCCGGCCTGAGCCGCCAGGTTGACCACCCGCTCCGGGCGATGCTCGCGGAACACCCGCTCCATCGCCGCGCGGTCGGCGATGTCTTCGTGTTCGAACACGAAGCGCTGGCGGGATGCCGGCAGGGCGCGGATGCGGTCCAGCCGGGCCCGCTTCAGGCTCGGGTCGTAGTAGTCGTTCATGTCGTCGACACCGATCACGGTGTCGCCACGCTCCAGCAGGCGCAGGGCCAGATGGGAGCCGATAAAACCTGCCGCGCCGGTGATCAAGACTTTCATGTCGCCTCTTCCTTGTCGGATGGATGGGACCAGTGTGTCCGGACGTTTCGCTTGCCCGCGGGCGTTGTGACGAGGGTCCGGGTCACTCGTTCATGGGGTGAACGCGATGGATTCAAGCATCGGCCGGAATGGCCCCGCAACGCCGGTTCCGGGAAACGTGAGGTCGATCCGTCGAAGCTGTGACCAGCCCCGTAAGTTTCGGGTCGCGGCATTGCCCGCAAGGGGTTGGCTGCCGATATTTTGCGCCAGTTCGACGACGATCCGGCCCATTCGTGACATGGTCGGCCCGCTTGAGGCGGACCCGGTGGGGCTCGCCAGGATGAATCGCAAGGTGACGACGCGGCCGTGGGCGCCAGGGGCGTTGCGGCCGCGCAAAAGAGGAAGATCCATGAACGTGATCCCCCCCGTACGCTGGGTCCTGTTACTGAGCCTGCTGGTGATATTGGGTGGGTGTGCCTGGGCCCCTGGCGGGCACATTGCCGAGCGCACCTCCAGTGCCCCGGTCGAGGACCTGGTCGATATCGAGCCCATAACCTTCGGTCTGATCCGGGCCCAGGAGACGCGCTCGGTCCCGCCGGACCTTCGCCGTGTAAGCGACGAGATGGCACAGGACGTCGCTGAATACGATTACCGCATCGGTCGCGGCGACGTGCTGGCGGTCATCGTGTACGAACACCCCGAGTTGACCATCCCCGCCGGTAGCGAGCGATCGGCCGTGGAGTCGGGAAATACCGTGCACCCGGACGGCACGATCTTTTACCCCTATATCGGGCGCGTGGAAGTCGAGGGGTACACGGTGTCGCAGGTGCGCGACCGGATTGCGCGCGATCTCGCCACCTTCGTGAACGAGCCCCAGGTCGAGGTACGCGTGGCGGCCTTCAACTCGCAGAAGGTCCAGGTGACGGGCTCGGTACGCGAGCCCGGTGTGCAGCCGGTGACCAATGTCCCGCTGACGGTGCTGGATGCGATCCATCACTCGGGTGGGCTTTCCGACGATGCCAACTGGCACGAGGTGATCCTCACGCGGGAAGGCGAGGAGATCGTCATCTCGCTCTACGACATGCTGCGCTATGGCGACATGTCGCAAAACCGGCTCCTGCGTGACGGCGACGTGCTGCATGTCCCGGATACCGCCGGCCAGCAGGTCTACGTGATGGGCGAGGTAGGCGACCCGCAACGGCTGCCCCTGGGCCGCGGTCAGCTGACACTGATGGATGCGCTCAGCCAGGCCGGAGGGTTTAACGAGAACCGGGCGGACGCCAGCGGCATCTTCGTGATCCGCCGTGCGCCACCGGAGAGCGACAAGCTTGCGACCGTCTACCAGCTGGATGCGCGCAATTCCGCAGCGCTGATGCTGGGAGCCGAGTTCGAGCTGGAGCCGCTGGACATCGTGTATGTGACGACGACGTCGCTGGGCCGCTGGAATCGTGTGATCAGCCAGCTGCTGCCCACGGTCAGTGCCGTTTATCAATCCTCCCGTACCACGCGCGACGTGCGTCGCCTGTCGGATGACTTCTAGCCATGTTTAACCGGATTCTGGTGGTTTGTACCGGCAATATCTGCCGCAGTCCCGTGGGCGAGGCACTGCTGCGCGAGCGCCTGCCCGATCGCTCGGTGGAATCCGCGGGCCTTGGGGCGGTGGTCGGGGAGGGCGTCCACCCCGAGGCACGGCGCCTGGCCGAGGCCGACGGTCTGGACGTTACGGCGCACAAGGCCCGCCAGATCGAGGCGGACTGGCTGCATCACGCCGATCTGGTGCTGGTGATGAGCGAGGGCCAGCGCCAGGCTGTCGGCGGGCGCCACCCCGAAGTGCTCGGCAAGACGATGCGATTTGGTCACTGGCTGGAAGGCGGCCGTGGCCGAGATATTCCCGATCCCTATGGCAAGAGCCCCGAGGTCTTTGCGCAGGCTCATGCCCTACTCGTGGAGGCTGCCGATGCCTGGGCACGGCGGCTGAACCGATGATCTCCGACACAGGTAAGTCCCGATGACAAAGAACCATTCCCCCGGGGTGCCGGAAGGCGAACTGGATATTGGCCGACTGCTCGGCCAGTTGCTGGACCACAAGTGGCTGATCATTTTCATAACGGCACTGTTTGCCATTGCGGGCGCGGTATACGCCACGGTGTCCACCCCGATCTACCGCGCCGATGCACTGGTGCAGGTGGAGGACATGGGACGCTTCAGCAGCCCGTTGTCCAGTGTGCGCGAGATGCTGGGGCAGGAGCCGCGCGTCGAGGCCGAGCTGCAGATCCTGCGTTCACGCATGGTCCTCGGGCGCACGGTCGATCAGGAGGCACTGGATCTGGTGGTACGCCCGCACCGTATGCCGGTGGTGGGCGATTACCTCGTTCGCCGGGGCATGGAGCGCCCCGCCTTTGCTCAGTCCAGTGTCTGGGCGGGCGAGTCGATCAACGTGGGCGAGTTCCAGGTGGCCCGAGCCTACGAGGGGCGCACCTTTACGCTGGAGGTCCTGGATGACGATCGTTATCGCCTGATCAACGGGGATCACGAACTGGGCGAGGGGCGTATTGGCGAGGACGTGGAGTTCTTCGAGGGTGACGTGCGCCTGCGTGTGGCCGAAATGGATGCGGGGCCGGGTGCGCGTTTTGATATCCAGCGGCGTTCGCGCCTGGCGGCGATCAACAGCCTGCGTGGGCAGTTCGAGGTGGGGCAGCAGGGCCGCGAGAGTGGCGTGTTCAGCCTGACCCTGA
This sequence comes from Thioalkalivibrio sp. ALgr1, assembly GCF_000378285.1. Classification (NCBI taxonomy): domain Bacteria; kingdom Pseudomonadati; phylum Pseudomonadota; class Gammaproteobacteria; order Chromatiales; family Ectothiorhodospiraceae; genus Thioalkalivibrio; species Thioalkalivibrio sp. ALgr1. The sequence continues at coordinate 503,122 of NZ_KB905133.1, read as the reverse complement.
CCGATCCGGACCCGCAGCACGCCCAGCGCATCCTGAACACCATCAGCCAGATCTATCTGACGCAGAATGTTCAGCGCAAGGCCGCCGAGGCCGAGAAGAGCCTCGAGTTCCTCGAGGAGAAGGTCCCGGATGTGCGCGATCAGCTGCAAACCGCCGAGGATGCGCTGAACGAGTACCGCACGGAGCGCGACAGCGTGGATCTCTCGCAGGAGACCCGTGCCGTGCTCGACCGCCTGGTCAACCTGGAACGTCAGCTCAACGAGCTGGAGTTCGAGGAGGCCGAGATCTCCCGGCGGTACACGGCCAGCCATCCGACCTATGCGGCCCTGATCGACAAACGCCAGAAGCTGCAGGAGGAGCGCAACCGGCTGAACCAGGAGGTCAGCGCGCTGCCGGAGACCCAGCAGCAGATCCTGCGTCTCAGCCGGGATGTGGAGGTCAACCAGGACATCTATGTCCAGCTGCTCAATCGCATGCAGGAGATGGATATTGCCCGCGCCAGTACGGTGGGGAACGTCCGCATCCTGGACGACGCCCAGGCGGGGCTGTCCGCGGTCGAACCGCAGCGCAACCTGATCGTGATGCTGTCCACGGTATTTGGTGGTGGCCTGGCGATCGCGCTGGTGCTGGTGCGCGGGATGTTCAACCGCGGGGTGGAATCGCAGGAGGAAATCGAGGCGATCGACCTGCCGGTGTATGCCAGCGTGCCGCGTTCCAGGGCGCAGGAGAACCTGCTGCGCCGCGTGAAACGGAGCAACCAGCCGCGCGGCTACGATGTCCCGGGGGGCGTGCTGGCCTCGATCGATCCGGCCGACGATTCAATCGAGGCACTGCGTGGCCTGCGCAGCAGCCTGCATTTCGCGATGCTGGAGGCCGAAAACAACCGCCTGGTGATTACCGGTCCGAGCCCGAATGTGGGCAAGAGCTTTGTCTCGGTTAACCTGGCGACCGTCTGTGCCCAGGCGGGGCAGCGCGTGCTGATCATCGACGCCGATCTGCGCAAGGGGCATGTACACCACGCCTTCGGTCAGCGCAGCGACGGGGGACTCTCGGAGTTTCTGGCGGGCCAGGAATCCCTGGAAGGCGTGCTGCGCCGCACGGACATCCAGGGGCTGGACTACATCGCCCGTGGCAGCGCGCCACCGAACCCGTCGGAGTTGCTGATGAGCGACCGTTTCAGCCGCATGCTGGAACAGCTCAGCCGGGATTACGACCTGGTGCTGATCGACACGCCGCCGATCCTGGCGGTCACCGATGCGGCCGTGGTCGCACGCCAGTGCTCGACCACCTTGATGGTGGTGCGCTTCCAGTTGAACCCGCTGCGCGAGATCGAATCGGCACGGCGCCGTCTCGATGCGGCGGGGATCGATGTGCGTGGCTGTATCCTGAACTCGATCGAGTACAAGGCCTCGACCAGCTACGGCTACGGCTACTACCACTACTCCTACAAGTAGCGGATCGCGGGGCCGCGAAGCGGCGGCCCCGATTGATTCCTTCGTGGCCCCGGCGATTGCCGGGGCTTTTTTTGGTTTGTGGCACATCACCCATCGGGGAATGCGGCGTGGATCGCGAGCCATGAGTGTTCGTGGTCGCGATGGCCGCAGGCGCGGCGGGCTAGTGCAGCGAACGTGATGGTGCCGGTTGTCGGTCAGGTTTGGGCCAGGCAGGCGCGTACCCCCGGACATGGCGTTGCGGCTCCCTTGGGCAGAATGACGGTACGGCCGTCACCGTGGCTTGTTCGTACGCAAACGCGAGTAGAGCGCGGACGCGCGATTCAATCAGCGCCTCGCCTGGCAGGAGGCCGAACAGGCGGGTGTGACCGAGGGTCGTCGGACGATCAACACGCACGCGTCTGCCTGCGGAGCGTGGTGGAGCGCCGAGGCGAGAGGGCGTAACCAGTATGTCGCCATCGACATTCCCTGGGAGGTGCGGCTGGTGCCGGGCTGTCCTGTCATGGATTCGCGCCCGGCGCGAATGCGCAGGTGTGCCGGGATTGTCCCAACTGCGTCGGAGGTGGCAAGGGGGAGGGAAGCCGGGGGGCGCGAGTGCGAACGCACACGCGCCTGACTCGGCGTCTCGTCAATCGGAGGGAAGGGGTGTCCGGGGCGCGACGCCCCGGACACCGGGGGATTAACGCCAGGTGGCGTCGGGCTCGTCCCAGTAGCGGCCGACCTGACGTTCTTCGGTGATGTCGAACAGCTGATGACGCCGGTTCAGGCGCGCACCACCGTCGCGGGTCAGCGGCTGCCAGGCGATGTTGGCCCGGTTGCGGCTGGAGGTGGAGAAGAAGGAGTCGTAGGGGACCGACAGGTACAGGCCCTTGTCGAAGCTGCCTTCGCCGAAATCGTCACCAGCATCGGTGAAGGTCGACCAGGCGCCGACCCGCACGCCATTGGCGAATTCGCGCGAGAAGTCGAGGGTGGTCCCGAGGTCGCCCGCCAGATAGCGGCCTACGCTCACCCGTGCATGGATGTCCTGCACGCCGGTGTCGATGTAGGTGGTCACATGCCCAGTCACCTGCTCGTAGTCCCGCAGGCCGAACTGCTGGTTAAACTCGCGCTGGCGTACCCAGTTGGCATCGACGCCGATGGCCCAGCGGCTGTTGAACGGCCGGTACAAGACCTCGGCCCCGACACCCGCGTACATCATCTCCAGAAGGCCACCGTAGCCCATCGCGTACCAGTTCTTGCCCAGTCGCTTGGTGTGGGTGGCCTGCAGGTTGGAGATGCCTACGCTGGTCTCGGCGAGATAGTCGCCGATGTGGGTGCGCACGCGGGGCAACTCGGAATCGGCGATGTATTCGTAGTTCTCGAGGTTGTCGGCCAGGGTTGTCGTGAGCATGGACGAGATCCAGGTGCCCTGGGCGAGGTGATAGCTGGCATCGAGATAGGCGGACAGCCGGTACAGATAGCCGTCGGGGCCGCCAAAGTTCTGTTCCAGAGAGGGGCCTGCGCCCCATTCGAAGCGCCGGGGTTCGGCCTCGTAAAGGACCTCGCCGCGATCATTGTTCGTCGTAGGTTCGATATCGCGTACCCGCACGCTGTGCCGGTAGTCGGTCTCGTGATCCGCGGAGGCCAGTGCGCGGCCAAAGGCCTCCCGGTCGTGCAGGCTCTCGCGCAGGTCGAGCCCCAGTGTCTGCCAGCGGTACTGGAAGGTGTGGATGCCGGCATCGGCCTGCGCCTCAAGCAGACGGTTGGCCCGCCCTTCGGACTGCTTCAGGTTGCGGTAACGGGCCGGTTCGCCCGTGACCTCGATGGTGTCGCCGACCTGGCGGATCTCGGTCACGTAGATCCCGGCATTGGTATTGAGGTCCGTGGCCACCGCATCCCAGTCGCGGCGCTCCACATGGGCGGGGTCGACTGGGGCCGGGTCGTCGGCCTTGGGCTGCGAGAGCCGCGCCAGGTTGGTCGTGAAATGGAGGCCCACCATCGCGGTATTGCCGCGCTGCCAGCCGGTATGCAGCTCAATGCTGTTGGTCAGTTTCAGCCGCGCGCCGAAATTAAAGCGGGAATCCTGTTCCTGGGCGTTGTCCTGAGGTTCTTGCTGATAGGTGTTGCCCTCGTATTCGACTTGAAGCAGCAGGCGGTCCCAGGGCGTCTGGTACTCGACCCCCCCGAACAGGGCCGCCGGGCCACGGAACATCTGGTGCGTGGCGACCTCGCCGCCTTGACCACCCCCGGCGGACCGTGGGCGTTCGTCAAAGCTGTCGTCAATCCAGCCAAGCGGTGATTCGATATCGCCGTGATTGCCCAGGTAACCCCAGCCAATCCCCAGGGAGAAGTCGAAGTTGTTCCAGCGCTTGTTGGCAACCAGGTACTCGCCACCGAACAGGGTCGTGCCGCCCAGGTCCTGAAAACCGACGGCCACTTCCGGGATATAGCGGCTCTCCTCGACCAGGCGGAGTTTGATGTCCGCGCCTTTGTCGATGTTGTAACGGTCGTCATCGCCGGCGGCCAGATATGGTCGGTTCTCGACCTGTATATAGCGAAAGCCGAGTTCCATCCAGTCGAGCGGCTGTACGAACACGCTCCAGCGACGGTAGGGGTAGGTGCGGTTCCAGCCGGCGGCGAAGTGACCGGCATCACCGGTGCGGGCCGTGGGGGTCTGCATCAGACCGATCCCGCCGGTATCCCGCTGGCCCTGGCCGAGTCCGAATTCCTCGGCCTGTGCCGTGGGCAGGCCCAGGCCGAGGAGCACGGCGACCACCAGGCTGCGGCGGCGCATGCGCAAAGGTGTAGCGTTCATGGCAGTTTCCGAAGTGTGCAGTTGTCGCCCGGCAAACGGGTCGCAAGAAAGCGGGGTAGGCGCTGGTTGAGCAGGTCACCCTCTACCGACCCCCCCAGGTCACGGACATGGAGGTGCGTCATCACCCGGGTCCCGGGGGCGATCGCGGTGTCCTCACGGTTCCAGGGCGCGGCGCCGAATACGTGGACCTCGCCGACCGGCGAAACCACGGCGGCCGTGTCCGTGCCGCGCAGCGCCGTGCGCGAGGGCTTGGCGAGCAGGTCCTGCAGGGTCATCCCCGGGGTCCATTCATGGCGGTCCACACCATCCAGGGACCACAGCTCCACCCAGTCGGGCGGGGTGCAGTAGCCAATGTGCTCCATGCCGGACGGGTCGGGCGCGTGGCGCAGATTGGCCAGGAGCCAGGGCAGGTCGAGGCGCTCGGCACTGCGTACATTGGGAGCCGCCTCCATCGCCTCGACGGTTTCGCTCCAGGAATCGAGTGCCCGGGCCACCTCGGGGCGTCCGCCGATGTCCATCGTCTGTCCGATCAGTTCGATTTCGGCCAGGAGCCGTCGGCGTTCGTGGTCGATGGGGCGTACATCGCGGCTACGCAGGGCGAAACCGTAGGCCCAGTCGATGGGTTCGGACAGTTCTTCCTGCCAGGTCACCCAGGTTTCGGCGAGCGAGGGCGGGACCGGCGTGTCGTCGGTCGAGCCCACCGTTGGGGCCAGGGCCAGCAAGCCCACGGCCAGCCACATGGGATGAAAATGGCGTTGCATCATGCCTCCTGCGAGGGCTACCACCAGGGGCGAGCCACCTGCCAGGCGATCGAGGGACCATCCGGCCAGGCCTGGCCGTCGTATGCCCATAGATCGCGGGTTTCGGGGTCACGCCAGAAATCGGCGCGAGTCGTTCCGGCACCTTCCCAGTCGATACGCTCGCGGCAGCGCTCGAGTTCCAGAGTCACGAGGGGGAGGTCCCGCGATGTGCGAGTCCCGCAGTCCAGGGTGCCCTCGCCGACATGGCGGACAATGGCGCCGGAGGGTGCGCGGACATGCCGTTCGACCTGGTAGGTGGCGGGGCTTGCCTGGCGCCAGGGGGGGGCATCGGCATCGGGGTGGTGGGTTCCCAGAAGGTCCTGTTCGAGACCGGACGTGGCAAACAGCCCCCCGTCGCGCAGCTGCAGCGAAAGGCCCTCGGCACTCGGCCAGAAGGTGTGTTCGTCGGAGAGGGCCCCAAGGATCAGCAACCCCTGATGGTGTTCGGTGCGAACCGCGAGCGACGCATAGGGAATCTCCTCTGCCCGGGAGCTCACATCCGGCCCGCCCGTGACCATGCCTTGCAGGGATGCCCCCAGCGGCGTGGGCCCCCCGCTACCGCAGCCCGTGACCAGGCTCACGAAAACTCCAAGGCCCAGACATGCGAAAGCCGCCCGGAGGCGGCCTTCGCGAAGGAAGTGCGAATTGGTTCGCATGGGCGTTCGTTACCGAGTGCCGGTAGCGGGGGTGGTACCCGTGCCCGGGGTGGTACCGGTACCCGGAGTCGTACCGGTGGAGGCAATCAGGCCCACCAGGCGACCGGAGCGGGTCGCAATACGCGACACCGCGCCCGGTTCCGAACGCGCGGCTGCGGAGATGCCACCCGAGGGGGTGCCACCGGCGACCGGCGAGCTGGGGTTCCCCTGCGGGGCACTGGCGCTGGCGCCCGCGCCGGCGGACTGCGCCATCACCGGGCCGGCTACGAACACACTGGCAACAATGGCTGTGGCGAATATCTTCTTGATCATGGTCACGTTCCTCACTTCACCGGGGGGTGTCTTTTACCGGAGGACAGTCTAGGAAGGGATGCCTGAAAGCGACAGCGGAGGGGGGCGATTCTGAGACATGAATACGAGGTTTCTCATACGTGTTTTGAACGGCTTGGAAGTTTTGCGGCCTGGAGGTCACATTCAGCCGCCGGCTTTGCGTGCCCGGATTTTCACGCAGCGTTCAGGTCTTCGCCGCTAACTTGAATGATGCAGTTGTGCAGTGCGGTCCGGTGGCCGCGCAACGGAGGCAGAGATGAAGAAGACAGTGTTGTTAGCGGCGGTGGCGAGCGTGACCTTTCTGCTCGCCGGTTGCCAGACGCCGCCCACCAAACAGCAGACCGGTGCAGTGATCGGTGGTGCGGCCGGCGGCGTCATTGGTTCCCAGATCGGCGGTGGTCGGGGGCGGACCGCAGCGATCATCGCGGGTACGCTGGCCGGCGCAGCGATCGGCGGCTCCGTTGGGCGCACCATGGACCAGGTCGATCGCCAGCAGGTCTCGCATGCCCTGGAACACAATCCGGATCATCGGGCATCCACCTGGCAGAACCCCAATACCGGGTACCAGTATCAGGCCACCCCCACGCGCACCTATCAGGCGTCCGGGCAGGACTGCCGCGAGTACCAGGTGCAGACGACGATGAACGGACAGCCGGAAACGGTGAACGGTACGGCGTGCAGGGATGCGCAGGGACGCTGGGTCAATCAGTAAGACCGGCAATCTCCCACAAAAAAGCCCCGCGATCGCGGGGCTTTCTCGTTCCTGGACCTGCGGCAGGATCAGGAGGGACGGTACATGTCCTCGGTCGTCGGGACATAGCCGAGGTTGTCCTCGCCGATGCCCTTGACCTTCGGCTCGTTGAGTTTGCTGATGCGAACACCGTCGGACTGGTTGCGCAGGTACTCGGCGACGTTGTCCCAGATCATCGTGCCGGTACCGCCCGCCGGCTCCTGCTGGACGCTGGCCCAGCCGGCGACGACGTATTCCTTGTCCGGATCGATCTTCTCGCCGCCCAGCTCCATCTCGGAGATGCGGCTACCGATCTCGGCTTCCGGATCGATCGCATAGCGGAGGCCGCCCACGCGCACCATGTCGCCCCCCTGCTGGTAGAACGGGTCGGCGTTGAACAGGTTGTCGGCGACGTCTTCCAGGATGTCCTTGATCTGCGCGCCGGTCATGGCGTTGCGGGTCGTCTCCGGATAGGTCAGGCCGGTCTGGTCCATGATGTGCTCGAAGGTGATCGGCATGCCCGGGAGTACGGTAGTGCCCCAGCGGAAGCCCGGCGAGAACGCGATCTGGGCATCGTGGACCTCCATCAGCGCATCACAGATCAGCTGGTCGAAGGTGCCGTTGAAATTGCCGCGACGGAACAGCAGGTCCTCGGCCACGGCCAGCTCTTCGGAGAGCTTCTCTTCCATGTTGAAGGTGTCGCCGTCGTAGGTGACTTCCTGGCTGCGCATGTTGTCGACGAACTCGGCCATCTCCGGATCTTCGTCCAGGAGGTTGGCGAACACCGGGACCAGGCGGTATTCCCAGTCCTTGATCTCGCCGTCGCGGAAATCGAAGTCCAGCACGCCAACGAACTTGGCATTGGAGCCGGCGTTGGTCACCAGGCAGGTGCCACCATCGGGGCGTTCTACCGGCAGCGGCTGCGGGACGGCATCGTGCGTGTGACCGCCCATGATCGCGTCGAGACCCTCGACCATGCCCGCCATCTTGATGTCCACGTCCATGCCGTTATGCGACAGCGCGACCACGATCTCGGCGCCTTCTTCGCGCGCGGCGTTGACCTGGCGTTGCATGTCGTCCGGACGAATGCCGAACGACCACTGCTCGACCATCCAGCGCGGGTTGGCGATCGGGGTGTAGGGGAACGCCTGGCCGATCACGGCGACGTTGACACCGTTCAACTCGCGGATCACGTACGGCTTGAAGATCAGGTCCCCCCAGTCCACGTCGCGCACGTTCTGGGCGACGAAGTCGATCCCGGCATCGGCGAAATCGCCGTTGACGACTTCTTCCACACGGTCGGCTCCGTAGGTGAATTCCCAGTGGCCGGTCATGATGTCGATGCCCAGCAGCTTCTGTGCATCGACCATGTCCTGGGCATTGGTCCACAGCGCGGTGCCCGAGCCGCCACCCCAGGTGTCGCCACCGTCCAGCAACAGCGAGTTCGGGCGCGAGTCGCGCAGCTTCTTGACCAGTGTCTTCAGCTGCGGGAAGCCGCCGACACGACCGTACTGTTCGGCCGCCTCCATGAAGTTCAGGTTGGTGTAGGCGTGGGCAAAGATGCTGTCGCGTTCGACGTCATAGTGCTTGAGGAAGTGCTCGCCGACGATGTGCGGCGGGCGGTTGCGCATATCGGCTACGCCCAGGTTCACGTTGGGCTCGCGGAAATAGATCGGCTTGAGCTGCGCATGGCAGTCGGTGTAGTGCAGCAGATGCACATTGCCGAAGCGATCCAGCATGTCGTACGGGTCTCCCGAGGTGCCGTACTTGCCATTGGTGGCCTTGGCGCAGCCCGCCAGGGGGAAGCCGGCCACGCTGGCGGCGGCCAGCAGCTGCATGAATTCGCGGCGTGAGATATGCATGAGGGTCCTACCTCTCTCTACAGTAGTTTATTGTGATTTTTGGGTTTCTCGAAGCAGCAATCTAGACGCTATTTCTTTGTGGAACATTCCCTGGGTATGGAGCTTCCTTGCCGACCGGCGCGACGCCCGGCTGGTATGAAGCCGTAGTCAGCCCGCAGCGCCTCAAGAACCGGATTCCCCGGTTTCTGGCCGTGACGGATGCTGATGTCTGCCCTTGACCGAGCCCCGAATCTTCGTGGGGGGCGGCGTCACCCTAGCGGCGCTGTTCGCGCGCCTGCCGCGCGGTTTCCTTGGCCGTGTCGCGCTTGTCCTCGATCCGCTGGATATCGCGCTCGCTGGCATCGCGTGCGTCGATGGCGGCCTCGAACTGGCGTACTGACTCTTCGTATTGCGCGCGGTGGAAGAAATATTCCGCCATGGCCTCGCGGCTGACCGCAATATAGCCGGCCCCATCCGCGATGTCTGCCTTCAGTCGCAGCAACTCGGGGTTGGGCGCGCGTTCATTGCGGATCATCTCGTTGACGATGCGGATGGCGCGGTCGGGGTTGTCGAGATCTCGGTGCACGCGGGCCAGCACTTCGCGGATGACCGGGTGCCCGGGGTAGACCGCGTCCAGGTCATTCAGGATCTCGAGCGCCGCTTCGTGGTTGCCGCGTTCGCGCTCCAGTGCGACGCGCGCCAGCTCCAGCGTCATCCCGGGGGCCTCCTCGACCGGGATTTCCTCCAGCCGTTCGGCGGCGCGGTCCAGTTCGCCGCGCTCCAGGTGAGCCACCATTGCGCCGTAGATCTGGTGCGGGGCCGGGTCCGAGGCCCCGCGATGGATCTCGATCGCACGGCGCGGGTCCTTCAGGGCCCGGGTGCGGGCCTGCATCCACTGGAACTCGGGGCCGCGGTTGCGCGTATCGACCGCCGGCAGGCCGGCCGCGCGATTGCGGGCGTCGGTGATGCGGTCGAGCGTGACCGGGTGGGTGCGCAGGTACTCGGGCACCGCGTCGCCAACGCCGCGCGAGAGTTCCTGTAGACGCTCGAAGAAATCCGCCATCGCGTTCGGGTCGAAGTCGGCGCTGGCCAGTATGCGCATGCCGGCGCGGTCGGCCTCGGCCTCGTTGGCGCGGGTGAAGTTGATCTGTTGCTGGATACCGCCCGCGACACCGCCGGTGATGATGGCCGAGCCCAAGGTGGGATCCGCCATCGATGCCAGGACCCCGGCGAGGATGGCCAGGCCGGTGGTGAAGTTGACCTCGCGCCCGCGCGCGAACATTCGGGCCAGGTGGCGTTGGGTGACGTGCGCGATTTCGTGGGCCATGACGGCCGCCAGTTCGGCCTCGTCGCGCACCTCGAGCATCAGTCCGGAGTGCACCCCGATGATTCCGCCGGGCATCGCAAAGGCGTTGACCTGACCGTTGTCGATCGTCAGGAAGTAGAACGGGCCATCTGCGTCAGGGGCATTGGCGAGCAGCTGCCGGCCAAGGGAGTCGACGTAGAAGGAAACTTCCGGATCGGTCACCAGTGGCAGGGACCGTCGGATCTCTCGAAGCAGGGAGCGGCCGAGCTCGCGCTCTTCCGCGGGGGTCAGTACGCCACCGGAGGCCTCGCCCAGATCGGGCAGGGCGGTCCCGGAGGCCGAAACCGTTGGAGCCCCCAGCGTGAGTACCAGGAGCAGGGTCGAAAGTAGCGTGAGAAGCCGTGTCTTCATACGACGGAGGCCGGCCGTTGGGGCCGGCCTCCGAAGGGTCTTGGCATCGCGGGGTCGGTTACTTGCCGAGGCCCGGAGCCGAAGAGTAGGTGCGCATGCTGTCACGGGTTTCCCAGAGCTTCGGCTTGAGCATCGCTTCCGGAATCATGAACTTCTTGCGGTCCAGCACCTTGTGGGTGCGCACGATCTTGACCACGTCGTCGTACTTCAGCTTGAACAGGAGACCCACGTCACCGCCGGAGGTGCGGCGCACGATCATATATTCGTCTTCCATGCTGTGCACGTAGATGTTGGCCGGGCGCAGCTTGCCGTTTTCGTCCTTCATGGTCACGGCGTAGTGGCCGTTGACCTGGAATTCGCTCTTGTCCACCGCAAAGTCCTCCGCGAATGAATCAGGGGGTTGATCGTCTGGACGAGCCCGCCCGAGAGTCGGGTGCGTCCATCAGTCTTTCCTTCAACTCGGAACGATAGCACGACTTCTGTGCGCGAGAGAACAAACCACCTGCCGACCGTCGGACAAGTTTGCATTTGTGGTCCGTTTCGCTATTCTCCGCGCCCATCCTTCGTGACCGGTGCCATCTGTCGAGGCCCGCGAGCGAGGCAGGCAGATGCGGTTCAGCACACTTGGAGTGGGACGCATGTACGGATTCTCGGAGATTACGGCCGACGAACTCGAGCAGTGGCGAACGGAAGGCAAGTCCTTTCGGCTCGTCGATGTACGCTCCCCTGGCGAGACGTCCCGCGGCGTGATTCCTGGCGCCGAGCTGGTGCCGCTGACGGTTCTGCCATTGCGCAAGGACGAGTTTCTGGGAGGCGACACGCCGCTGGTCCTGTACTGCCAGAGTGGCGCTCGTTCCGCCCAGGCTTGCGCGTTTCTTGCGCAGCAAGGGCTGGAGACCGCAAACAGCCTGCGTGGCGGTATCGTGGCGTGGGCTCAGGCCGGCAAGTCGGTCGTCACCCCGGATTAGAATTCGGTTGTATTCCGATCCCGTTTCCCCTATAAGGGTGAATTCGGCTGGCAAGGGTTCGATCGTCGTGGTCCCCGAACCGCCACGATTGGTACCTCAGCACCCAACTGATTTTGGTAACGCACTAAAGGAGACACACCATGGCCAACTTTGACCAAGAACTCGACGCTTCCGGCCTGAACTGCCCGCTGCCCATCCTGCGCGCCAAGAAGGCCCTGGCGGCCATGGAATCCGGTCAGGTTCTGCACATCATCGCCACCGATCCGGGTGCCGTGAAGGACTTCCAGGCCTTCGCCAAGCAGACCGGCAACGAGCTGATGGAACACAAGGAAGAAGGCGGCAAGTTCTACTTCCTCGTGAAGAAGTCCTAAGGCGTCTCTAAGTGCCTGAAACGGGGCGGCGATCCGCAAGGATCGACCGCCCCGATTCCTGAAAAACGACGGTTGCCATGCGGTAACTGGATAGGTGCCTGGACGAGGTCTAGGCTGGCTGAGCAAGGTTCTCAAAGAAACCTGCCTCGCCAACAGCGAAGAGGTGACATATGGCGACATACGCTGAGATGCAGCAAATCTTCGACGACATCCGCGGAGATTTTCGCTACGACCACGAACTCAACGGCTGTCTGAACTGCGGCATCTGCACGGCGACGTGCCCCTCTGCTCAGTTCTATGACTACTCCCCGCGCGAGATCGTCCAGCTGCTGTGGACCGAAAACGTCGAGCAGATCTACGACGCGATGCAGGAAAAGATCTGGGCCTGCGCTCAGTGCATGACCTGCGCCGCTCGCTGTCCGTTCAAGAATTCCCCTGGTGGCCTGGTCGCGATCATGCGCGAAGTGGCCATCAAGCACGAAATGCAATCCGCGAAGGACGTGCTCCGCCCGTTCGGTCGCGTGATGCTGAAGCTGATCACCACGGGTAACCAGCTGTCGCCCGACATGATCCAGCCCGACCACTTCCCCGACTGGGGCCCCAATATCCAGAAGGTGGAAGGTGACCTGCGCATCCTGCGCAAGGCGATTCCGGTGAAGACGCTGCAGACGGTCGAGACCGCCTGGGAAGTGTCCCTGAAGACTTCGGTCGAGATGTACACCATCTGGGAAATGACCGGGGTGCTGAAGTCCCTCGAGCTGATGGACGAGAACCTCTTCGACGTGATCGAAGACTTCATCGACGAGAAGCGCGAGGACTACGAAGACTGGCTCGAGGAGCAGGAAGAGGAAGACGACGAATAAGTCGTCCCGTTTCCGACTCCACTCCAGGACATCAGGAGAAGCGTTATGAGTGAACAGACCCCAGGCAATCACAACCAGAACGGCGAAGGTGCCGGTGCTGGCACCATGAAGCCCGGCTTCCACAATACCGACGGTCAGGGTATCGCCGGTCACGGTTCCTTCTTCCAGGCGACCGACCTGTCCAAAGAAGATGCCATCAAGGCGACCGACTGGGTGCGCAAGCACGTTGACCGCCGTACGGTCGACCTCGGTGACCGCATGGATGACGTCCGCGAGCACATGTACGAGCTCGAAAAAGACGGCCAGATCATCATCCACCGCATCGAGGACCAACACGAGCCGATCTCGGTGAACACCCTGTTCGGCTGGGAGAAGAAGGTCCCGACCAAGCAGCTGTGGCACCACAAGTCCTGTGGCCAGTGCGGGAACATCCCGGGCTACCCGACCTCGCTGCTGTGGTTCATGAACAAGTTCGGCTTCGAGCCGGGCAAGGACTACCTCGACGAGACCGACCAGACCTCCTGCACCGCGTGGAACTACCACGGCTCCGGTATCGGGAACGTCGAATCGCTGGCCGCGGTGTTCCTGCGTAACTTCCACCAGTCTTATGTATCCGGCAAGCAGCACGGCCACGAGCTGGGCCACTTCTTCCCGCTCGTCCACTGTGGCACCTCCTTCGGTAACTACAAGGAGATCCGCAAGTATCTGGTCGAGTCTGCCGAGCTGCGCGAGAAGGTCACCAAGATCCTTGGGAAGCTGGGTCGCCTGGTCGACGGCAAGCTGGTCATCCCGGAAGAGATCATCCACTACTCCGAGTGGGTGCACGTGATGCGTAACCGTATCGCCTCCGAGCTCCAGACCATCGACGTCTCGAATATCCGCACCACGTCCCACGTGGCTTGCCATTACTACAAGATGGTCCACGAAGACGCGGTCTACGACCCGTCCGTGCTGGGGGGCAACCGTACCGCGATCATCACCTCAACGGCGCAGGCCCTGGGTGCGCAGGTGATCGACTACTCCACCTGGTACGACTGCTGCGGCTTCGGCTTCCGCCACATCATCTCCGAGCGCGAGTTCACCCGCTCGTTCACGATGGATCGCAAGATCCGCGTGGCCCGCGAGGAAGCCAATGCCGACGTGATGCTGGCCAACGACACCGGTTGCGTCACGACCATGGACAAGAACCAGTGGATCGGCAAGGCCCACAACCAGAACTTCCAGATTCCGATCATGGCGGAAGTCCAGTTCGCAGCCCTGGCCTGCGGCGCGGATCCGTTCAAGATCGTCCAGCTGCAGTGGCACGCATCGCCCTGCGAAGACCTGGTCGAGAAGATGGGAATCTCCTGGGACGAGGCCAAGAAGACCTTCCAGGAATACCTGAAGGAAGTCGAGGCCGGCAATATCGAATACCTCTACAATCCTGAGCTCGCTTACGGGGGCAAAGTCTGATGCAGCAAGATACTGTTCTAGTAGTGGGTGGTGGCCCGGCTGGGCTGGCCGCCGCCGCCAATGTCACCTCGGCCGGCTTCAAGGCCGTGATGGTCGAGAAGGAAGACGTCCTGGGCGGTGCCCCGATCCTGTCGGGTTACGCCAAGCTGGTCCCCTCTGGCGAGTGGGCCAAGGACGCCATTGGCCGCATGGTCAAGCGCGTGGAAGACGATTCCAACTCGACCGTGCACAAGGGTGCCAAGGTCGAGAAGCTGGAAGGCGAGGCCGGTAACTTCACCGCCACGCTGACCAACGGCGAATCGGTCCAGGCCGGTGCCGTCGTGCTGGCCACGGGCTTTACCCATTTCGATTCCATCAACAAGCCGGAGTGGGGCTTTGGCACGTACGAAGACGTGCTGACCACCACCCAGATGGAACAGATGGTCGCCTCCGGCAAGATCGCCTGCCCGTCCGACGGCCGTGTGCCGGAGCGGGTCTGCATCCTGCTCTGCGTGGGCTCGCGTGATCGCCAGATCGGTCGTGAGTGGTGCTCCAAGATCTGCTGCACCGTCTCCGCCAACCTGGCCATGGAGATCAAGGAACTGTCGCCGGAAACGGACGTGTTCATCTACTACATGGACATCCGCACCTTCGGCCTGTACGAAGACAAGTTCTACTGGAAGTCCCAGGAAGAGTTCAAAACCAAGTTCGTCAAAGCCCGTATCGCGGAAGTGACGGCCTCTGGCGACGGCCGGCTGCTGGTCAAGGGCGAGGACACCCTGGTCAAGCGTCCGATCGTGATCCCGTTCGACATCGTCGTGCACGCCATTGGCATGGATCCGAACGCCGACAACCCGGAAATCTCCCAGGTCTTCGGTGTCGGTCTCGAGAAGCACGGCTTTATCGAGAAGGCCGAGCAGTACACCAACACCTGTGGCACCACCCGCAAGGGCGTTTACTCCTGCGGTGCGGCCTATGGCCCCGAGACGATCGATGATTCGATCGCGCAGGGTGCTGCTGCTGGTGGCCGCGCGGTTGCGGACCTGCATGCGCTGGTTTCGAAAGCCGGCTGAGGTCGTCAGCGACGCAGCGGCTTCGGGGCTGGCCCCGGAGCCGCTGGAGGTCAGCTTCGACAAGGATATCCTTGCGACGAAGCTGAACAGTCTGAATGAGGCCATCGCCGAGGCGGGTGGAGTCGACGGGCTGGGGACTTTCATCGAGGCCCTGCGGTCGAAACACGAAGTGTTTGCCGCGATTGTCGCGAAAGGGGACGAGATCGATGCCGAGGATGTTCGCACCCTCGGCGGTCTGGTTTTCTCGGTTCGGCGCAAGCTTGGCTCGTTGATGGCCGAGCGTCAGGGCGCCCTGGTGGACGGTGTGCGCACTCTGGTTCGCCCGGATGTTGGGGTGAACGAGCGGCTCGCGAACTTTGCGGATCTTGCGGCTGACGACAAGAAGCTTCGGCGGGCGATCTGGGATTTTGGCGCCGAGATCCTGCACTTCGCGGATCCGGACGCGGTGCCTCTGGCCTGCCGCTGGGTGTGGGATACGTCGACCACGACGGGCGCGTTGCGCGAGTTCATCCGCGGCAATGACACCCTCCGGTCGATCCCCATTGGGGATACGGTCGGCTCGATCGAGGGGGCGCGGCGCTGGTTTTTCGATGCGCTGGCCGAGGAAGGCTTTTATCGAGACCTGCCGTTTGTGACGGACCTGGTCTGGGTGCAAGCCTATTCCGACTATGCCCGAGCGCTCTCGATGAGTCTGGGGATGATCGACAACCAGTTCGGCGCCAAGCAGGATCCGCTGGAACTGGCGGTGAAGATGCTGGGGATCGACTCCCCGGAAGGTCGCCTGAAAGGAACCGATGCGTCGCTGCATTAAATAACGGAACGAACTTGAGCCTGGCTACACAGGTTTTCGGAGAGACGTCATGGCAATACATGAAAAGGCACTAATCGAGGACGAGCGCCTCCAGCAACACGACGAGCTGGTGGTCGACGGCGTGGACGTGTCCGGACACTGGAACACGATGATCGCCCCGCGCACTGTTCGCGATTACGACGACGATTTCGAGACGAAGATCCAGAGCTTTGCGGGTGGCGAGAACGTCCATCGTTGCTGGCAGTGCGGGTCCTGCACCAACTCGTGCACCATGTATGCGCAGAACGTGCAGTTCAATCCGCGTTACTGGATCTACCTCACCCGCCTGGGCATGAAGGAAGAGCTGGTCAAGGACAAGGACATCATCTGGCAGTGCGTCTCCTGCAACAAGTGCACGAACATCTGCCCGAAGGACGTGAAGCCGGAAGGCGTGATGAAGGCTCTGGCGCACTGGATGGAAGAGGAAGGGATCACCGAAAAGGCTCCGTCCACGATCTTCGACGAAGAGTTTGCCGATCAGATCTACAAGACTGGCCGCATCGAAGACTCCAAGGTGATGCAGAACTTCTTCAAGAAGACCGGCCAGCCTCTGGTGCAAGAATGGATGAAGATCTTCATCTTCCGGATGATGAAGCACCTGCCGGTGAAGCATCTGATGGCGATGGGCATCAACACCGTACATACGCCGCGCACCAAGTCCTGGGGCAAGACCGGGGACGTGCTGAAGAATTACGTGCGCGAACAGAAGGAGGCCGCTCATGGCTAAGGTTGCTTACTATCCGGGTTGCGCGCTCGAGGGCTCTGGTGGTCCGTACGACCGCTCGACCCGCGTGCTGGTCAAGGCGCTGGGACTCGAGATGGAAAACCTGCGCGACTACAACTGCTGCGGCGCGATGGAGGTGAAGAACATTCACCCGATGCTGCAGACCTATCTGTCCGCGCGGAACATGGCGATTGCCTCCGAACAGATGGGCATGGACACCGTGATGGCGCCGTGCAACGGCTGCTACCACAACCTGAAGAAGGCCGAGTACGAGACCGCGACCTCCCAGGATGCGATGGACACCGTCCAGGATCTGGCGCGCAAGTCCGACGACCCGGTCTACACCGGTGACGTCCGCACCCTGCATCTGCTCGAGTGGCTGATGGAAGAGCTGGGGCCCGAGGGCATCAAGCAGAAGATGACCAAGAGCCTGAATGGCATCAAGATCGCCAACTACTACGGCTGCATGTACACCCGTCCGCGCCAGATTTTCCCCGAGAAGGACAATGGCCCGGGTTCGGATTCCAGTTACCAGCCGCATTTCATGGATGATCTGCTGGGTGCCGCCGGCGCCGTGAACGTGGACTTTCCGCTGAAGACCTCCTGCTGCGGCGGTGCGCATACGCTGTCGGATTCTGACACCTCGACCCAGCTGGTGCTGAACCTGCTGCAGTCGGCGGAGGATTCCGGTGCCGAGGTGATCGCTACCGAATGCCCGACCTGCCACTCCGGTCTGGAGATGCACCAGGTGCGGGCCGAGACCGAGTTCGGCATCAAGACCGACGTGAAGGTGGTGTACTTCACGCAGCTGCTGGGCCTGGCGATGGGGCTGTCCCCGCGCAAGCTGGGTATCCACGAGAACGTAAGTGACTCCATCGGGCTGCTGAAGGAGAAGGGGGTCATCTGATCCCCTGATTCGAGGCCCGAATGGCCCAGTAGTACTTTCAGAAGACGGGCGCCTGGCGCCCGTTTTTTGTGTCGATGCCAGGAACGAGGCGAAACATGGACTGCAACGGTTGCGAGTTTCATCCCGAACTGTTCTACGACGACGAATTTCAGATCTGGCTGCGCCGCGAGGATGACGACACCCTGACCGTGGGGATGACCGACCTTTCGCAGACCATCGCGGGAAAGATCATTCACGTACGAGTGCGTCGCCCCGGTACCCGGCGTCCGCCCGGGAAGCCGGTCGCCACGATCGAAAGCGGGAAATGGGCCGGTCCGATCCCGAACTTCATCGACTGCAAGATCGTCGAGGGCAACGAGGAGGTGCTGGAAAACCCAGTGCTGCTGAACTCGGATCCCTACAATGCGTGGATTGCGCGTGTCGAAGCCACCGACGGTGTGGATGTGGCGCTGGAGCAGTTTCTGACCGGCGACAAGGCCGAGGAAGGCTACTGCAAGCGCGCCAAAGATGAAGACATCGAGTGTCAGCGGAAACTGCGATAGAGAGAACGATGGCGGAACTGGGCGACGATTACTATCTGGACAACGACGAGCAGACGGTCGTGTTCATCATGACCTCGGGGCCGTCGACGCCGCATCGTTGTGCGACGCCGTTCTACCTTGGGGCGGTGATGGCCTCGATGGACGTGGACGTCTATATCTTCTTCACCATGGAGGGCGTTCGCCTGATGGAGAAGGGGGTCGCCGACGACCTGCGGGCCATGGAAGATGGCAAGTTGATCAAGGATTTCATCCAGGACGCAAAACGCGCAGGTGTGCGCCTGCACGTTTGCCAGCCCGCTTTACCGGGGTATAGAATCGACGCGTCTTCGGATCTCATCGACGAGGTCGATGAAGTGAATCGGGCGAGCGAACTGGCGGACCTGATTCTGCGTAGCGATAAAACGATAACGTTTTAATTTTCCCGCATTATTACTTTCACGCTTGGAGGAAAACATGGGCGCAGTACGGGGTTGTGATATTCCGGAAGATCTGATGTACAACGTTGAAAACAACGTGTGGGTGCGCAAGGAAAGCGACGGCACCGCGACCGTGGGCCTGACCTCCTACGCGTGCTCGCTGGCCGGCACCATCGTGTCCTTCACTCCCAAGAAGGTCGGCAAGACCGTGAAGAAGGACAAGTCCTGCACCACCGTTGAATCTGGCAAGTGGGTGGGTCCGGCGAAGACCCCGGTGACCGGTGAAGTGACCGAAACCAACGACAAGGTTGCGGCCAACCCGGGTCTGATCAACGAAGACCCGTACGGCGAAGGCTGGCTGATCAAGCTGAAGCCTGAAGACTGGGACGGCGAAGTCGGCGACCTGAAGACCGGTTCCGACGCCCTGGCGGCGTTCGAAGCCAAGATGGAAGCAGACGGTTTCGGCGGCTGCTAAGCCCCTACCGAGCCTCGGGCCGCCGTTCCCCAGTGTTCGGCGGCCTTTTTTGATTCTGTGGTATCCGGAGCAAGCTGATGACGACCTGGAACGAGGTGATCCAGCGGGTCGAACCCCTGGAAGACATCCCTGTCGATGCGGCGTTGGTGAATGACCTTCAGCACAGCGTTCAGCGGGGCTCCGATCCCGGATCGGTGCATTTCTATACCCCGACGTTCAAGTCGTATCAGTCCAGCGAACTCGCGGACTGCGGCAAGAGCGCCTGGCCGGCGATGTCGATCACCGGTGGCGACTGCAAGCTCGCCTGTGACCATTGCAAGGCCAAGATCCTGGACCCGATGATCCCGGTGCGCACGCCGGAGGACCTATGGGCTCAGGTGAACAACGTGATCGAGTCCGGTGCCCAGGGCATGCTCCTGACCGGTGGCTCGAACCACCGTAACGAGGTCGAGTACGACCCGTACTATTCCACGATTCGTCGCATCAAGGACGAATTTCCCGAATTCCGCATCGCGCTGCATACGGCGCTGGTCGACGACGACATCGCAACGTCGATGGAGCAGGCCGGTATCGACGCGGCGATGATGGACGTGATCGGCGCGCAGGACACGATCACGCAGGTCTACCATCTGCGCCGCAGCGTGGATGACTTCGAGCAGACACTCGAGAGCCTGGTGAACACCAACATGAAGGTGGTCCCGCACATCGTGATCGGTCTGCACTACGGCAAGCTGCTGGGTGAGTGGAACGCGCTGGAGATGCTCGCGCGCCACCTGCCCGATGCCGTGGTGCTGGTGGTCGTGATGCCGTTTTACGCCCCGGCGAGCCGCCCATTCGAGACGCCGGATGTGCATGCGGTCGGGCGCTTCTTCCACGACGCCCGCGAGCGCCTGGGTGACACGCCGCTGCTGCTCGGCTGCGCGCGCCCACCAGGCGAGGCCAAGAGCCAGATCGATAGTTATGCGGTGATGGCCGGCCTGTCCGGTATTGCGCACCCGGCCGAGGGTGTGGTCGAACTGGCCGCGCGTCTGGGCAAGAAGGTCCGCGTGACTCCGGCCTGCTGCTCGATCGCCGTGGGCGACGAGGTGATGGCGGACGGGACCACGGTCGAGAGCGGTGTCGAGATCGACCTGGACACGATCGTCGCCGAAGAGGCGCGGCGTCGCGAGCAGGAACGCAAGGCGCGCCAGGGCCTCGGCGGGATCCGCATCGTGACCGAGGGCAATGTCGCGGCCGGAGGCGGTTGCCATGTCTGAGCGCGATCAGAAGACCCTGCGCGTCCTGGACACTGGCCTGCGCCCGGCGGCGGAGAACATGGCCTTCAACCGGGCCCTGCTCGAGTGCCACCAGGAGGGCGTGTCGCCGCACACCCTGCGTTTCCTGCAGTTCGAACCCTGCGCGCTGGTGGGTTTCCACCAAAATGTGGACCAGGAGATCAGCACCGAGTACTGCAAGGAAAACGGTATTGCGATCCAGCGCCGGATTACCGGTGGCGGCGCGATCTATTTTGATTCCACCCAGCTGGGCTGGGAGCTGTACCTCGACAAGCGCTTTCTCGGGACGGCCGACATGGGGCAGATCGCCGCGCGCATCTGCAATGCCGCGGCCGCCGGGATCCGCACGCTGGGGGTCGACGCGCAGTTCCGCCCGCGCAACGACATCGAGGTCGAAGGCCGCAAGATCTCCGGCACGGGTGGCGCATTCGATGGCGACTCGATCATGTATCAGGGCACGCTGCTGATCGAGTTCGATGTCGAGGACATGTTGCGCATTCTGCGGATTCCGGCCGAGAAGCTCTCCAACAAGGCGATCGAGTCGGCGCGCGATCGTGTGGTCAATCTGGCGACCCTGCTGGGCGAACGCCCGAATCTGGACCATGTGAAGGACGCGATTGCCAAGGCCTTTGCGGAAGAGTTCGCGGTTGAGCTGGCCCCCTTGGATCTGCTGCCCGAGGAGCAGAAGTCCTTCGAAGAGGCCCTGGCCGAGATCGACACCGAAGAATGGGTCTACCAGCGCAACCGTCCGGCCACCGATGCCCCGCTGTTCGAGAGCATCTTCAAGTGTGACGGCGGGCTAATGCGCGTCGGTGTGGCCCTGGACCCGGAGCGCAAGCGCCTGAAGCAGCTCTGGCTGACAGGCGATATCTTCGTGAAGCCCGCGCGTACCATCGCCGACCTGGAAGCGGCCCTGCGGGACACGCCGCAGGCCGAGATGGAAGAGCGTGTGCGCGCATTCTTTGCCGAGCGCGACGTCGAGATGCTGCAGTTGACGGTCGATGACGTAATCGCGGCGATTCAGTCGGCTCTGGCCATGGCCGAGACCGAGGAATCGGCGGGATGAAGGTCCTTTGCGCGGTACTTGCCGGGAGGCAGCAGTAATGCTTCCCGAAAAGGTCGATGTCCTGGTGGTCGGGCTGGGGCCGGGTGGCGCCTCGGCGGCGCGCGTGTGCGCGGCGGCCGGGCTGTCCGTGCTGGCGGTCGAGCGCAACAAGGCCTTCGGCGAGCCGGTGCAGTGTGCCGAGTTCATCCCGAACCCGATGGGCGCCTATGCCAAGGCGGATGGAGTCCTACTGCAGCGCATCGACTCGATGCAGAGCTTCCTGCCCTCCGGGGCCGTGGAGCACTCCGATTTCCCTGGCTTGATGGTGGACCGCGGCGAGTTCGACCGCGCGATCATCCAGGCGGCGAAGGCCAACGGCGCGCAGCTGGTGACTTCGACCCCGCTGCAGCGCGTGGATGCCGACCGGCATGTGGCGACCGTCAAGCACCAGGGGCAGGAACACGCGGTCGAGTACCGTGTTCTGATCGCCGCCGATGGCCCGCATTCCCCGGTGGCCGAGTCCCTGGGTCTGTCCGCGCTGCCGGTCGTGCAGACCCGGCAGTACACGGTACCACTGAAAAAACCGTATACCGCGACGGACGTCTGGCTGTCGGACGACTACCCGGGTGGATACGCCTGGCTGTTCCCCAAGGGCGAATGGGCGAACCTGGGGCTGGGTGCGGACAAGCGCATCGACAACGACATGAAGACGCCGCTGGAATCCCTGCATGCCCAGCTCGTCGAGCAGGGGCTGCTGGGCGAGGAGATCCGTCACCGTACGGGTGGCGCGATCCCGGTCGGCGGCCTGCGTGATTCGCTGTACGACGGCGATGTCCTGTTCGTGGGCGATGCCGGTGGATTTACCCATCCGATTACCGGGGCCGGGATTGCCGCGGCGGTGGTGTCGGGGGAGGCGGCGGGCGAGGCCGCGATTGCGCATCTCGAGGGTGACGCCGAGGCTTTCGACGATTACGATGAAGAGATGCGCGATCAGTACGGTCCGGCCCTGGAGCGCGCCTGCAAGCGCCGCGCGTTCCTGAATGAACACTGGCGTACGCCGCGGGCGCAGGAAGACGCCACGCAGCGCCGCGGATGGATTGCTTTTTCCGAGTATTTCAACGATGGTGACCAGGCCGCGTAGGCCCGGTTGGCGGGTGCCCCGCACCCGGTGAACAACGCTGGAGGAATTCCATGAGTGCAAGTGCAGAGGAGATGGTCGCGCCGATCAACTTTTACCGGCCCGATTATCACATCAAGACCCCGGACATGCGTTCGCCGGAGTACGTGCAGATGTCCACGGCGGCTGCGATCACGCTGGGCCTGGTGCCGGGCACTATGCACCGTACGTCCTGCACCCACTGCCTGAACCTGCTGGTCACCTACCCGGAAGGCTGCCGTGCGAACTGCTCCTACTGCGGTTTGGCGCGCCACCGCGAGGAATCGCGTGACTACGCCGATCGCAACTTCATCCGCGTCGACTGGCCGACCGCCAAGTACGACGAGGTGATCGAGCGCGTGAAGAATCACGCCGACGCCGGGCAGTTCGAGCGCATGTGCATCTCCATGATCACGCACCCGAACTCCGACGCCGACACCGTCGAGCTACTCGAACGCTGGGTCGCCGAGGTCAACCACATCCCGGTGTCGATCCTTTCCAACCCGACCACCATGAGCTACGAAGATCTCCAGCTCCTGCGGGACAAGGGCGCCGATATCTTCACTGTCGCGCTGGACGCGGTCACGCCGGAGATCTTCGAGCGCACCCGTGGCAAGGCGGTTGAGAGCCCTCACAGCTGGGACAAATACTGGCAGTCCATCGAGTGGGCCGCCGAGATCTTCGGGCCGGAGAAGTTCGGCGCCCACCTGATCTGCGGCATGGGCGAGACCGAGGAAGAGATCTTGCAGGTCTGCCAGCGCATCCGCGACCTAGGCGGCCACAACCACATGTTCGCCTTCTTCCCGGAAGAGGGCTCGCTGATGGAAGACTGGAACCCGGTGCCGCGCGACCAGTGGCGGCGCGTGCAGCTGGGCCGCTTCGTGATCGACTACGCCGGTGGCCGCATCGACGACATGAAGTTCAACGCCGATGGTCAGGTGGTGGATTTCGGCCTGCCGCAGTCCGAGGTCGACGAACTGATCGCCTCCGGCAAGCCGTTCCAGACCTCCGGCTGCCCTGGCAAGTCGGATGAGGAAGTCTCGGCCTGCAACCGTCCCTACGGCGATTCCAGCCCGACGGACATCCTGTCCTTCCCGTTTGCCCTCAACTCGACGGACGTCGGGTTCGTCCAGCGGCAGATGGCCGGGGAGGATGTCGGCACCTTCGACTTCGACGCCGACGAGGCCGAGGACGAAAAGTCCGCATAAAACTCGATGCATGCTGAAAGCCCCGGTCTCCGGGGCTTTCGCACGTCAGGGGGGTTGATTAGACGTTTTGAATATTCAGGTTTCGAGCGGGGATATTTCAGGGGCCCCGTCGAAAGAACTCCCGGGGGGATGGGTCGTCCACCCGCGAGCGGTCACTTCACCACATAACTGGACCGGCGGCATACAAGGGGGCCGCTGGTAACCGGGGTGCCGGGCCATACAACAAGAAGACCACCAAAGGAGAACAACATGGAAGCACGCATCATTCGCCGCAGTCTGGTGACGGTCGCGGTTGGCCTTGCAATGGGCAGCGTCGGCGTCGCCAATGCCACCAACGGCTATTTCGCGCACGGCTATGGCACCAAGGCCAAGGGCATGGGTGGGGTCGGCATGGCCATCTCCCAGGACGCCTACGCACCCGGCACCAACCCCGCCGGTATCGCCGGCATGGAAACCCGCTTCGACGCATCGGTCGCCTACTTCCGCCCAGAGCGTTCATATGAAGTGTCTGGGATGCCATCAGGGCAAGGATTCGGACTCGCCCCAGGGAGCGTGGATAGCGACAGCAACAACTTCTTCATTCCGTCAATCGCTTTTGTTCAACAGATCGACCAGGATCGTTCTTGGGGCATTGCGCTCCTGGGGAACGGTGGGATGAATACGGACTACCCGGCATTCCAGAACGATTTCTGTCCAGGTCCTACGGGCGCGGGGGGGCAGACCCCTCCGACGGGTACGACGGGCCCGTTCTGTGACGGCTCGGCCGGGGTCAACCTTGAACAGCTCGCGATCATCCCTACCTACGCGCAAAAATTCGCGGATGGGCGAGTCAGTGTAGGTTTCAGTCCGATTATCAGCTATCAGCGGTTTAGTGCCGAGGGTCTTGGGACGTTCGGTGACTTCGGAATGAGCGAAGACCCGGAGAATCTTAGCAGTGGCCGTACCGATTCAAGCTGGGGTTATGGGGCCCAGATCGGTTTTCAGGCGGAACTGGCGGAGGGTGCGCGCGTGGGTGCGAGTTACCGCTCGAAGATTCGCGCTGGTGATTTCGACAAGTACGCCGGCCTCTTTGCCAATGGGGGCGAGTTTGATGTCCCGTCTACCTACGGGCTTGGCTTCTCAGTCGACGTTACGCCCGCTGTCACCCTGTCCGCCGACTATCAGAAGATCCGGTATTCGGAGATCGATGCAATCTCCAATCCAAGTACGAACCAGGCCCAATTTGGTGCAGATGGTGGTCCCGGATTTGGTTGGGATGACGTCAACATCTTCAAGTTTGGTGCCCAGATTGATGGCGGTAATGGCTGGACCTGGCGTGTTGGCTACAACCGTGGTGAGAATCCGATCCAGTCTCGAGATGTCACACTCAACATCCTTGCTCCGGCCGTGATGGAAGATCACTTCACCTTCGGCTTCACCCGCGAATTCGGGCAGCATGAGGTCAACTTCGCGGCGATGTACGCCCCTCGTCAAAGGGTCCGGGGAGCGAACTCGTTTGATCCGGCGCAAGACGTAGAGATCGAGATGCGGCAGTACGAGCTCGAGATCGGGTACGCGTACCGCTTCTGATCGATGGCGCCCGGGCGGTCGTGAGCGGCCGCACCGGTGCCCGGCGCGGGCTTCGGGATGAGCTGCCGACCCTGGAGGAGGGGGCGGTACCGCCATGGAGTGCGGACGGTGCCGGACACCGGGACCCATCGGGGGGTGGGGCCCGGGCCCTTTCGTCGGAAGGCATCCTGATCGAGCCTGTGCTCGAACTAGCAAAATCAAAAGGAGAATCCCATGCGAGCAATCCACGCATTGCGCGGAGGCATTCGCGTGCCTGCCGTTCTCGCGTTCTTCGGCGCGTGTCTGCTGACCCTTGGCGCGGCCGCCACGGCGCTGGCGGACGATGTCTATCGGCCCCTGGTACTGGCCTACACCACGTCCGGCTCCGATGTCAGCGGTGAGGTGGAGACGGTCCGCGAGCGACTGGAAGAGGCCGATTTCCAGACCCTCGGCGAGTACCCGGTCAGTGACGACCGGCACGTGATCGTGGTGACCCACGACGACCTGCTGGCGGTGGCGGGCTCCCAGGATCGGGCGGCGTACATCGCACCTATACGCGTCGCCGTGACCGCGACCAACGGCGGGGTTCAGGTCAGCTACAACAACCTCGAGTACTTTCGACATGCCTATCGCATTGATGACTCGGTGAACGCTGTGAGTTCGCGGCTGGCGGAGGTGCTGGGCGACGAGCAGCACTTCGGGTCGGAGGACGGCATGACCCCGCGGGAGCTGCAGCGTTACCGCTATACGTTTGGTATGGAGCGCTTCAACGCCCCGTATGACCTGGGTAGCCACGGCTCGCGGAGCGCCGCCCTGGAAGAGCTGGATGCCGGTCTGGGCGATCGGCGTGGGGGCGTGTCGGAGATCTACCGGCTGGATATCCCGGGAACGGACGCTACGCTGATCGGCGTGGCGATTCGGGCCGATGATGGCGCCGATTCCGAGGCCACCGACCTCAACACCCTGGAGACGATCGACGTGCGCGAGCTTCGCCACACCGCCTACG
The DNA here is from genome assembly GCF_000378285.1 of Thioalkalivibrio sp. ALgr1. Classification (NCBI taxonomy): domain Bacteria; kingdom Pseudomonadati; phylum Pseudomonadota; class Gammaproteobacteria; order Chromatiales; family Ectothiorhodospiraceae; genus Thioalkalivibrio; species Thioalkalivibrio sp. ALgr1. The sequence goes on along the minus strand of NZ_KB905133.1, from coordinate 476,946 downwards.
TGCCGTACGAGATCCTGGTAGAAGGGGGCGATATCGAGGCGCTGCACATGCGTTTCCGTGCGGCGCTGCACTGGCCGGACCTGCGTATGCTCGGCGATCACAGCTTCATGCAGCTTCGCCGCGTCCCGGGTGCGCTGGAGGATACCCTTCGCGAGGTGGCCGGCTTTGAGGAGCCCGCAGACGACGGTTTCGACTGGTAGAAGCATAACGCCAGGGATGGCGAACGAACCCAGCTAATAGCCCAGGGTTCCTCTCAAGAACCCCGGTCCGCCGGGGTTTTTTTACGGCCGGGGGCTGGACTTGTTTATGCTCCCGGTTCATTCGCGGCAGGACGCACGCCCCATGAAATCGATGAAGATCGCCAACATCGGCGAGATCCGTAACGAACTCAACAAGTACAAGAAGGGCAAGAAGCTCGATATTCACCAGTTCAACCAGGTCGCGCGCCTGGCCTGGCTGGGCAAGATCGTGATGCAGCCCCTGGATCTCGAGGACCCCGATTGCCAGTCGTTCCTGGTGTATATCCAGGAGCCGGAAGAGCTGGCCGCGCATTTCCTGAACACCGATCAGGAGCTGACCGGCGGGATCCATATCATCGACGGCGAGCAGGCCATGGCCATGGTCGAGATCATGCGCGGGGGTGTCGAGGAACGTGCCAAGCTGTACGAGGACCTCTCGCGCAGCGACTTCTACTTCCGCTACTTCTACAAGCCCGGCAAGGACGACGAGGCCCCGTCCGAGCAGGACAAACCCGAGGACTGATCCTTGGTCGCATCCACGGTCACCCCGGAATGGATTGATGCCGGGGCCCGCTCCGCGGAAGAACTCCACGCCCTCTATACCGGTCTGGCGAGCAGCACGCCGCCGGAGTCGCCGTTGCGCGTGCTGTGGGTGCATTCGCGAGAGGCGCACATCTCCGTGGGCGCCAGCCAGGACCCGGCCATGGATCTGGACCTGGTCGCCTGCAAGGCCAATAGCGTGCCGGTCGTGCGCCGCCCGCTCGGGGGCGGCTCCGTCTGGGTGGATGCCGACCAGGCCTGTTTCTTCCTGATTCAGCCCCGCCAGGTCCTCGCCCGTGGCCATCGCCACCTGTTCGCGCTGGGGCTGGGCATCGCGATGGATGTACTGCGCGAGCTGGGGCTGGAAGGCGTCGAGGCGCGCGGTCAGGACGTCTGGGTTCAGGGGCGCAAGATCATGGGTACTGGTGCGGCCACGCTGAACGAGGGTTGTGTGTTCGGCGCTAGCTTCCTGCGCCGCTTCCCGGTGGAACGCTTTCTATCGTGTGTAAATGCCCCAAGCGACGGCTACCGCGAATGGCTGCGCCCGGCACTGGAAGAGGGCATGACCGATTGTGCGGAGCAGTGCCCCGAGGCGGCGCCGACGCCGGAACGTCTGGAGGCGGCCCTGAGCGAGGTGCTGGAGCGCCGCTTCAGTACCCCCGCGCGGTGTTACCGTCCGAGTTCCGCAGAATGGGACGAGTGGCTGGCGGCCGGGCGCGAGGAACTCGCCGACCTGGCCGACAGCCAGGGCGGGCCGGCCGTGCGCGACGGTATCCGTGTGAATCGGGAGAACCATGTCTTCGAGACGCGCGGCCACTGTGGCCGCCTGCGCTTGCATATCGCCGGGACACACATTGCACGCATTTGGTGCGAGGACCCGAGCGTGGATCGCGTACTGCGCGAGACCCTGGTGGGCGAGTCGCCGGAGCGCCTGCGTGTGCGCTCGCGCCTGAACGGCCAGCTCGACGCGGTGATCGTCGACGAGGTCAGCGCACGCATCGACGGTCTCTACCGAGGGATCGCCGCCGCCTGATCCTGCTTTGCACGCCGCTGGATACTTCCCCAAAAAGCTTTACGAGGCGAACCGATGTCCGAACCGACCATTCAGCGCCGGCTGGAGAAACGCCTGATCCTGATGAGCCAGGATCAGGCGATGATCGAGCAGATTCGCACCGCATTGCCGGATGACTGGCATCTGTACCCGGTGACCGATCTGGAAGAATTGGGCGCCTGGAACGAGGTGCTGCTCTACCGCTTCCTGCTGCTGGATCTGGACGAGATCGAGGTGTTCGACCCGCTGGACGTAATCCGCATCCTGCGCATGGAGTATCAGATCAACCTGCCCGTGTTCTGTTTTGGCGGGGACCAGGACATCCGCGACGAGATGCGCCTGGCGCGGGCCGATCGCTTCTTCAATCGCGAGGAGATGGTCGAAAAGCTCCCCGAGTTCATCCGCATGTACGACTGGGGCTGAGCGCCCCATCAAAAAGGCCCCGGGCGTTAGCCACGGGGCCTTTTTGATTCGCGGATCCGCATGATGCGGATCGCGGGGCATCGCACGGCCTTAGCCGATCCAGGCGTGCTCCAGCACGTCGATGCGGATCTTCTCGTGGTAGGTCTCGCCGTTGGCCTCGATCACCAGGTCGCCCACGCGGGTGCCGGCGGTATCAAAGCTGAATTTGCAGTCGAAGGTGCCCGGCAGGGACACGCTGCTCTCGCACAGGGCCTCGCCTTCCACCGAGAACTTGCACTGGGCGGTGCCGGAGCCGTTCAGCAGGGCCTGAACCCGGAATTCCTCGTTGATCGGGCGCCGGTAGACTTCCGGATCGCGATTCGGGTTGTACTGCAGGTTGTTCAGCTTGACGAGTTTGACAAGTTTCATACCGGGTCCTCTATTGACGCGCTGAATCCGAGTTGCGGGCGCCTTCACCTGCCCGATCCCGTACCGGGAAGGGCGTTTGGTTCATGGAAGTGCGCAGGTTCGATAGAATATAAACAGCCAATGATACAACAAAGCCTGCGGGAACACGACGGGATGCCACGGGGCATGCCGCCAGCCCGGCGGAGGGTAACGCCGCTCCCGCGCATACACCAGCCCCGGCCCCCGCGGTCGGCATCGGAGACCCCATGAAGAACCTGATTAACCGTATCCGCGGTGTGGAACGCGACGTGATCGAGAAGCCCGGCGACGCGGGCGATGCCCCGTTCTACAAGGCCCAGGGCGACGAGATCGAGATCTTTCAGGCCGCGTACTCGAAGCGCCTGCCGGTGATGCTCAAGGGCCCGACCGGCTGCGGCAAGACCCGCTTCCTGGAACACGTGGCGCATACCCTCGGGCAGCCGCTGGTCACCGTCTCCTGCCATGAGGACCTGACCAGCTCCGACCTGGTCGGCCGCTTCCTGCTGGAGGGCGAGGAGACCGTCTGGCAGGACGGCCCGCTGACCCGCTCGGTCAAGGAGGGCGCGATCTGCTACCTCGACGAGATCGTCGAGGCGCGTACCGACACCACCGTGGTCATTCACCCGCTGACCGACCACCGCCGCCAGCTCCCGCTGGACAAGAAGTCCCAGATCATCGACGCGCACGAGGACTTCATGCTGGTGATCTCCTACAACCCCGGCTACCAGACGGTGCTGAAGGACCTGAAGCCCTCGACCAAGCAGCGCTTTGTCGGTATCCACTTCGACTATCCGGCCGAGGATGTCGAGCGCGAGATCGTGGCCAAGGAATCCGGCGGCCTGGATGCCGATCGCGTCGAGAAGCTGGTGGCTGCCGGGCGCAAGGCGCGGGCCCTGAAGGACCACGGACTGGAAGAGGCGACCTCCACCCGGGCGCTCGCCTATGCCGGCGAGCTGATGCAGGCGGGTCTGAGCCCGCGCGTGGCCTGCCGCGCCGCGATGATCGCCCCGATCACCGATGACCCCGAGCTGATCCAGGCGCTGGAAGAGATCTTCGACGCCCACTTCCCCGAGTCCGAAGCCGCGTGAGCGACCAGGCCCGCAACAGCGGCGGGGCGAACACGGAAGCCGAAGATCTCGTCGAGATCGAGGAGGTCCTCCAGCATCTGGAGGACATCAGCTTCGTCGCCCACCGCGACACCAAGGAAGCCCTCCCGGCCATCCGCGCGTTCGGTGCCGCCACCGCGCGGCGCTGGATCGAGACCGTGCGCGAGCTGTTCTTCCACGACCGCGAGGCCGGCAAGAGCTTCATGCGCAATTCCGCGCGGCTCGCGGAGCACATGCAGACGGTGGACCTGTGGCTGGACCAGGCCGCCCGCTTCAAGCAGTGGGTCAACTCCGCCGATGCCCTGGAAGGTTTCATGGCTCAGGCCGATCGCGTGTACGACGCCTGGGGCGAGGCCGGCGAGCGCGAGTGGGCCGAGATCGGCCTGCGCTGGTGCGAACGCAGCCTGCCCGATGCCCGCGCCTATTTCGAGACGCCGTTCGACAAGCTCTCCGCCGGCCGAGGTATCGAGGGCCTGCGCGCGCTGATCGAGCCGGCCGAGACGCTGTTCGACGAACGCGGCCTGACCCTGGATGCCTATCTTGAGGGTGCCCCGATCGCCCGCAACCTGGTCGGCGACCAGGGCCTGCTGTCCTGGGCCCGGCGCGGAGCGGACCTGCTGAAGGCCGGGCGCTCGCGCGGTGAGGCCTATTTTCGCCTGGAGAGCGACGAGAGCCTGAAGCTGCTCCTGGAGGCGCTGCCGGGCTTTCGCCCGCGCATGCACGGGCGCTTCCTGCGCCTGGTGCTGCTGGCCTGGCTGGATGCCGATATCCCGCTGGCCGATTCCAGCTGGAAGCCGGGCGAGGGCCGCCCGATGCTCGAGACCGACGGCCGGCGGCTGTTTATGCCGGCGGTGATGGACTCGCGCGAGGAGGCGATCGTCGCCACCCAGCACGCGGCCGCGCATCTGGCCTTCGATACGTATGCGCAGTCCGATGTCGAGCGGCTGTTCGAGCGTGCCGGGGTCGAGCACCCGCCGCTGGATGACCGCTCGCGCATCACCTGGCGCCCGCTGTTCGCGCCATTCGAGGCGCGCATGTTCCGCTTCCAGGTGCTGTTCGACCTGGCCGAGGACCTGCGCGTGAACGCGCGCCTGGCCCCGCGCATCCCGAACTTCCTGCCGCGCCTGGTGGCGCTGGCCGAGGACCATGAGCGCCCGGAGGGCGCGGCCGGCGTCTACTTCGATTTCGCGCTGAAGGCCCACCAGGCCCTGCTGCGCGACGAGGCGCAGGACCCGCGTCTGGCGCGCGTGCTGGAGCCGGACGCGGATGTGGTCACCGCCTGGGCAGTCGGCGAGGAGCTGTTCGCCGACGAGGCCTTCCCCGAGATCACCATCGAGGAGCGCGCCGAGGCCTATCTGCCCGGGCTGTCGCTGAACCAGTCGCTGCCGGTGTATCCGCAGCGGAAACGCGACGGCAGCCTGGCCGACTTCCGCGACCACGAGGCGCACGACGAACACAAGTTCGAGCGCGAGAAGCAGGAAGAGCAGCCGCAGCAGGCCCCGGAGCAGGCGCAGAAAGACCCGGACGCCGACATCCAGACCCCGCAGCAGGAGACCTCTGGCACCGGCGGGCGCATCGGCACGGGTATCCCGCAGCCGGCCCAGGTGGCCAAGCGCGCCGCTCCCTACACCCCGAAGAAGGACGGCATCCCGTATCCCGAGTGGGACTACCGCGAGCAGCGCTATATCTCCGACTGGGTGAATCTCTACGAGCGCGTGCTGGACGACGAAAACCCGGAGCTGGCGGCCACGATCCTGTCGGAGAACGCCGACACCCTGAAACGCCTGACCCGCGGTCTCGAGATGCAGCGTCCGATGCGCCTGGCGCCGCAGCGCAAGCAGATGGACGGCGACGAGCTCGACACCGAGGCAGTAATCGACTTCATCGCCGACAAGAAGGCGGGGCTGTCGCCGAAGGCCTTCATCTACCGCCGCCGTGCGGTGCAGCACCGTGATACCGGCGTCATGATGCTGGCGGACATGTCCACCTCGATCATGGCGCGCCACCCGGGCGGGCAGGGCAAGATCGTCGACCGCGTGCGCGAGGGGATGATGCTGTTCGCCGAGGCGATCGAGAAGGTCGGCGATCCCTACGCGATCTCCGGCTTCGCCTCCAAGCAGCGCGACCAGGTCAACTACTACTGGCTGAAGGATTTCAACGAGGACCTGAACGACACCGTCCGCGCCCGCATCGCCGCGGTCTCCGGGCGCCTGGCCTCGCGTATGGGCGCGGGCATCCGCCACTCGCTGGAGGCATTCAAGCGCTGTTCGGCCCAGCGCCGGCTGCTGCTGATCCTGTCCGACGGCCGCCCGGCCGACTACGACGACGGCGGTGACCAGCGCTACCTGCACGAGGACACGCGCATGGCGATGAAGGAGGCGGTGGACGCCGGCGTGCACCCGTTCTGCATCACCCTGGACCCGTCCGGTTCGGAATACCTGCCGGCGATCTTCGGTCCCGGTCACTACACCATCATCGACCACGTGGACGAGCTGCCGCGCCGTCTGCCCGAGATCTATCTGAGGCTGCGCCAGTGAGTGCTACCCCCGAAGCCATCGACGCCTCCACCGGCGCTACGGCTCGGCACCCGGAGCCGGCCCGCCGTCATGCCACGCTGCTGCATGCCCCGCGCTATCGCGGGCACAGCTACGGCGACAACCACCCGCTCGGGATCCCGCGCGTCTCGCTGACCATCGACCTGATCGAGGCCTATGACGCGATCACGCCGCAGGAGATGGCCGTATCGCGCAAGGCACAGCCGGCCGAGCTCGAGTGGTTCCACACCCGCGAGTACGTGGCCGCGATGCAGCGCGCCGAGGCGTTGGGCAAGGTCTTCCAGCGCTACCGCGACCGCCACAACATCGGCAACTTCGAGAACCCGTTCTTCGCCGGGTTCTTCGCGACCCCGGCGACCGCCACCTGGGGCTCCATCCAGGGCGCCGAGGTGGTGCTGGACGGGCGTATGGCCTTCAACCCGGCCGGTGGCATGCACCACGCCGCCCCCGACCAGGCCCGTGGATTCTGCTACTTCAACGACCCGGCGCTGGCGATCCTGCGCCTGCGTCAGGCCGGGCAGCGCGTGCTCTATCTGGATATCGACGCCCACCATGGCGACGGGGTCGAGGCCGCGTTCAGCGACGACCCGGACGTGCTCACCGTCTCCCTGCACATGGACACCGAGTACGGCTACCCCTTCGAGGGCGGGCGCATCGAGGACACCGGACCGCTTGGCAACGCCGTGAACCTGCCGCTGCCCAAGGAGACCAACGACAGCGAGTTTCGCGCCGCCTTCGCGGCCGTCTGGGAGGCCGTGCGCACCCGCTGGCAGCCGGATGCGGTCGTCGTTCAGGCCGGTACCGATGCGCTGCTGCCGGACCCGCTCGGCAAGTTCGGCATCTCCACCCAGTGCTTCCTCGCCTGCGTCGACGACGTGATCGAGACCAGCCCGCGGCACGCCGACGGCACACCGAGGCTGCTGGTCCTGGGCGGTGGCGGCTATCACCCGCTGGCGCTGGCACGCTGCTGGACCGGGGTCTGGGCCCTGCTGACCGGTCGCGAGCTCCCCGCTGCGATCCCGGAGGCCGGCCAGGCCCTGCTGCGCGAGGTTGACTGGGACATGGACGAAGAAGAGGAATGGTACGAGTCCCTCTTTACCTCCCGTCTCGATGCGGATCGCGCCGGTCCGGTGCGCGACGAACTGCGCAATCGCCTTGAACGGCTGCTGGCAGGGCACCCGTTGTTCAGTTGCTCGTAGAGAGCCTGCGCGTCAGCGGCTGGCGCGGTAGTCGCGTTCGATGTAGCGCAGCAGCTCGGTCGTCTCCCGCAGGGTCGCGCGCTGGATGCGGGTCTTGCCGATAAAGCCGGGTACCCAGAAGTCCGGTTCCACATGCATCTGGATCGTCAGGTGCGTGCCGCCGGCATCGGGCTGCAGCTCCCAGCGGGTCGAGCCTGCACGCAGATTGCTGTGCTCCGGATCGACCTCGGCATCAATGCGTTCGGGGTAGTACTCGGTCACCCGTTCGTGCCTGCGGATGGTCCGGCAGAACACGAACACGCAGCTGTGCACGACGCTTGCGACCTCCACCTCGTCATCCGATCGGGAGACGATCCGGCTCTCGCGGATGGATTCCGAGTAACGGTTCAGCGCGTCGTAATCGGTCAGGTATGACCACAGGGCCTCGGGTGGGACTTCGACCCGGAAGGTCACCTCCAGCTCGTGCTGGTCACCGTCGGTATCAAAATGCCGCTCGACCACCTCCACCGCGAGTGCGGCACCGGGGGCCCAGCCGACCAAGGCAGCCAGGAGGAGGGCGGGCAACGTTCGCATCGCGGGTACCTCCTGGGCTTCGGTTCGGGGCCTGGCTGCTGCAGCTTTATGAAGAATTCGATCCCCGGATGCGGCCGGGGTTCAGGTTGCCCTACGACGGGCGGTTGGACTGTGATGATAGACAAAGACCTCAGGGGTCACTGTCGCGCTGGGGATGCGTGGTCCCCGTGACGGGCTCGTCGCGGATCGGCAGGGTGGCGAGAACGGCCAGAAGGCCGACGAGGTGGAGCGCGATCAGGATCATGAGATAGCCGCCTGTCAGGTCGACCCCGAGGCCGGTGAGGACCGGACCCAGCGCGGCGCCGAGGGCCACGGCGGTGTAGGTCATGCCCAGCAGGCGGCCCAGGCTGTACAGGCCGAACAGGCGGGCCAGGATCGCCGGTGTCAGGGCGATGTACCCGCCGTACCCGAAACCAAGTACCACCGCGAACAGCATAAGGGCGGCGTAGCTGCCTGCGGTGCCCCAGATCAGAAAGCTCAGCGTGATCAGGGCGAAGCACCCGCGATAGAGATGCATCAGGGAATAGCGATCGCCCAGCATGCCGATCGCCAGCCGCCCGACCACGCTCGCCAGCCCGATAATCCCGACCAGGCCCGCCGCGCGCAGCGGATCGATGCCGCCCGCCTCGGCCGCGGGCGGCAGGTGCACGAACGGTACGTACAGGATCGTATTCAGCAGAAAGGTCGCCAGATAAAGCTGGGCGAAGCGGCGCCCACCCCAGCGGGTGGTGGCGGCGTGGGTGCCATCCGGGGCGCGCCCGGGCCGTGGAAACAGGATGCCGGCGAGCGGCAGGATGACGGCTGCCGCGAGCGCGTAGAAATAGTACGTCGAGCGCCAGCCGTGGAGCTCGATCAGCCAGGCGGACAGCGGCGCGAAGCCAAGTACGCCCAACCCGATCCCGGATACCGCGATGCCCAGGGCCATGGAGCGTCTGCGGGCAAACCAGCGCCCGACCGCGGCCACGACGGGCACGAATACGCAGCTCGCCCCGATACCCACGCCCAGGCCATAGGCCAGGTAGGCCTGCCAGAGTTCGCCGGCACGCGCCGTCCCGACCAGCCCCGCCGCGATGAACAGGCCACCCGCAACGAGCAGCGGCCCTGGGCCGATGCGGTCGGACAGGGGGCCGGTCACACCGCTCAGGCCGAAGAACAACAGAGCGGTGGCGGAAAAGAACAGCGCGGACCCGCCGTGCCGTGTACCGAACTCCTGCGCCATGGAGGAGAAGAACGCCCCGTAGCTGTACGCGATGCCAAAGGCCACGAACAGCGCCACAAGGGAGAGCCCGCAGGCGAGCCAGGCGGTCGGGGAGTCCAGGGAGGGGGCGTCCTGGTGCTGGCGTGGACGCAGGGTCATCTAGCGCGGTCGACCCAGCAGGCGACCGGCCCCCTTGCGGGTCTGACGCCAGATCTGGCGCAGGCTTCGGGATGACGGGTGGCGCAGCAGCCGGGTCTTGCGGGTTTGCTGCATGGCCGGGATCAGCGTCTCCAGTTCGGCCGTCAGGGCGTCGATGTTGTAGGGCGTTGCGCCATCGAGCCGGGCGGGAATCACCTCCTGTTCGGGCAGGCCGAAGTCCGCGGCGATCGCCTGGCGGGCGGCGGCGATGTTCTGCGCCTTGGGCCGTTCTTCCGGCGGGTCGAGCGTATACGGCGGCGCCCATTCGCGGGCGGGCGACAGGCGATCGATGTGGCTGGCCACGATGCGAATGGGCGGCTGGCGTCGATCCGGGCGCTCTGCAAAGAAGCGCCGTACGGCTTGCAGCGCCTCGTGGTCCGGGGAGCGGTCGGCCTGGTGCGCCGGCGCGACCCATAGCACCAGATCCGCCGTCTGGGCGGCATCAACCAGGGTATCCACGTCCATGCGGTCACCAAGCCCCGGGGTGTCCACCAAAAGCAGTTCCTGGCCGTCCGCGAGGGTCAGCAGGTAGCCCTCCTGCTCGGCGGTCAGCGGCAGCACGTCCGTGGCTGCGCGGTATTCCCCCAGCAGCGCGTTGACCAGCGTGGATTTCCCAGCCTGTGGCTGGCCCACGACCAGTATCTTCGGCCGGCCCGGGAATGCCTCCTCCGCGGGGCCGCTCGCCTGTGCTTCCTGGTCGGCGATCTCGGCCAGGGCGTCGGCATCGTGCTGCAGGCGGCCGGAGTAGAGCTCGATCGCGGCGCGGCCGACTTCCTCGATCCAGATGCGTGCGACCCGTCGCAGCAGGTATTCGCGTGCGCTGCCGGAGAGCTCGTTGAAGAAGCGATCACGCAGCTCCGCGGCCAGGGCGTGGAGGGGATTGGCCAGCCGCGCGATACGGTAGGCCTTGTAGGCCGTGCGCCCGTAGGACAGCCCCGATGCCACCATGGGCCGGTAGCCCCAGACGCGCAGGATCTGGCCCATGCGCAGGCGATCCGACAGCGGTACCTCCTCCAGCAGGATCTTGCGCAGCCGGGCGCTGACCCGCTCGCTGAGCAGCAGGGCCTCGGGCACGGTGAACTCCCAGATGGGGTCTTCCTGTTCCGGGTGATAGTGCGCGGCCACGGTACGCAGGGTCTCTTCGCCCGCTTCCCGCAGGCGGTCGTAGTCGGTGACGATCTCGCCGCTGGCCTGCTCGCTCAGGCGCATCACCTCGGCCCAGGCGGCGTGTTCCAGTGGCGCCCAGTCGCCATCGGCGGGGCGCACGGGCTCGGTCGTCCGTTCGCGGGTGTGGACCTTGATCCGGTGGCGCGCCCACAGCGTCATGCCCCATACGCTTCCGGCGGCGATGGCGGCCGCGGCGATCCAGATCAGCAGGGCATTGTGTTCGTAGAGCCAGAGCAGACCCAGGACGAAGGCCACCACAAAGGGCGACAGCAGCAGGAACGCGGCGAAGGTCACGCCCGTGACCTGCAGACGGGTGAGCCAGCGGCGTTTCATCGCGTGTCGTTCCCCGAGGGCTCGGTCTGGCGGTGCCGGGCGAGGTTCAGGGCCTCGCGCAGGGCGTCGCGATAGGCCTGCTCCACCCCGGCCGTGGCCTCGCGCCCGTCATGTCGCCGGGCCAGGTAGTGGCGTGCGGCATAGCCCAGCGCATAGGTGGTGGCAAAGCTGGTGGCGGCCGCCGCTGCAGCACCTGCAGTCTGACCGTAGACGGGGACCAGCTTGCCGACCTGCCGGGCCCCGTGGCTGAGGCCGAGGCCGAGCAGGGTGCTGGAACCGAGCGCCGCGGAGAACTCGCTCATACTGCGAGAATCCCAGGTGACCCCGTAGATGCTGGCCAGGCTGTGCAGCAGTTTCCCCTGGACCGCCGGAACGGAGAACAGGCCCAGCAGGGGGACGGCATCGGTGGTCGCGGCGACGCTGGCGTAGCCGAGGATGTGTGATCGGGCGCGCAGCCGACGGGCATCACCGCCTGCGGACTGGCGCAGCCCCTGCAGGATCACCCCCATGCGTTCCGGAGCCAGGTTCTCCAGGGCATCGAGCAGGGCGTCCAGGCCGTAGTGGGTCGGGGTGAAGCCCTCGTCCTCGGGCGTGATATCGACGGGCACGACCTGCACCGGGCCGGTCCCGGGCAGGTTGCGAAAGGCCTCGGTCTGGGTACGCCGCGCGCGGGCCAGTTCCTCCAGCCCGGGGCTGCGGTCCAGTTCGGCGTAGGGCGGATGATCGCGCCCGTCGGGATAGCCGTCGTGCAGGCAGGTCTGGACCAGCAGGACCGGCCAGTTCGGATGCCGGCGGCGAATGTCCCGCAGGGCATTCAGCACGGGTTCCTGCTGCAGATCCATCGCGCGCGCCACGGCGACCACCATGTGCGCGTGGCCCGCGAGCTCGGCGAGATCCTCGCTGGGGTCGTAGGCGACCTCGCCCAGTCCCCGCGTGTCCAGAAAGCGCAGCACCGGCGCTTCGGCCGGGAAGTCATAGGCGCGTGCCGTCCGGGTGCAGCTCCTGAAACCGGTCCCGATCGCCACGTCGGAGTCGCCGGTGATCGCGCGCACCAGCGTGCTCTTGCCGGACTGCACCTTGCCCAGCAGCCACAGCACGGGGGCCTGCTCGCGCGCCCGCTCGGCCACGACGTCGGCATCGGGGGCCTCCGCCTCGGGCCGCAGGACGGCCTGCATGACTTTGCGCCAGCCGAGGCCCTTCGGCAGGCGCAGGGATTGCCAGGGCAGCTTCATGCTGTGATTCCGTTTCGCGGCATGGAAACCTTTCATCAGTGAAGAAGGCGCAACTGTGCAGGGCTTGTGAGCCAGCCCGCCGCTCAGTGTGCCATGTCTCGGCCAATGTTCGCGGCGGGCGCGGTACACTGAAATGATGAGCGATATCTCCGAAGGCGACCTGTTCGGCCCGGATGCGGGTGGACTGCCCCCCGAGCCCGAACCGGCCGCACAGGGCCCGGACCCGAATGCACCGCTGGCCGAGCGCATGCGCCCGGCGCGGCTGGACGAGATGGTGGGCCAGGATCACCTGGTCGGCCCGGATGCCGCCCTGCGCCAGGCGATCGAGCAGGGGCAGACCCCGTCGATGATCCTGTGGGGCCCGCCGGGTTGCGGCAAGACCACGCTGGCCCGCCTGGTGGCGGCGGCCGGGGCACAGCGTCTGGTGACGCTGTCGGCGGTGCTGGCCGGGGTCAAGGACGTGCGCGCGGTGGTGGACGCGGCCAAGGCCCGGCGACGCAACGGGGTCGGCACGCTGCTGTTCATCGACGAGATCCATCGCTTCAACAAGGGGCAGCAGGATGCCCTGCTGCCGCACATCGAGGACGGGACACTGACCTTCGTGGGGGCCACGACCGAGAACCCCTCATTTGCGCTCAACAGTGCGTTGCTGTCGCGGGCGCGTGTCTATCGCATGGAGTCCGTCGGCGCCGAGGCGATCGAGGCGCTGATTGACCGGGCGCTGAGCGATCCCGAGCGCGGACTCGGGGGGCGCGGGCTGCGGCTGGAGCCCACCGAACGCCAGCGGCTGGCCCGTGCGGCGGACGGCGATGCCCGGCGGGCACTGAACTGGCTGGAGACCGCCTCGGATCTGGCACGTGACGGCGAGATCACCGCCGACGCCCTGCGCGCGGTGATGGGGGCGCAGAGCCTGGCCTTCGATCGCCAGGGCGATGCCTTCTATGACCAGATCTCCGCCCTGCACAAGTCGGTGCGCGGATCCGATCCTGGTGCGGCGGTGTACTGGCTGACGCGCATGCTGGATGCCGGCTGTGACCCGGATTATCTCGGCCGGCGCCTGCTGCGCATGGCCTACGAGGACATCGGGCTGGCGGCCGTAGGGCTGGGTGCTCGGGTGCTGGCGGCCTGGCAGACGATGGAGCGGCTTGGGCGGCCGGAAGGCGATCTCGCGCTGATCCAGGCGGCGATCGAGCTGGCCGCCGCCCCCAAGAGCAACAGCGCCTACACCGCGTTGAACGAGGTCCGCGCCAGCATTCGCGAAACGGGCAGCCCCGGCGTGCCCCTGCATCTGCGCAATGCCCCCACGGAGCTGATGCGTGACGAGGGGTTCGGCGCCGGATACCGCTATGATCATGATGAACCGGACGGTTTCGCGCGCGGGCAGGTCTATCTGCCCGAAGGGCTGGAAGATCAGCGCTTCTATCGGGCGAAACGCGAGGGCACGGAGCGCGCGCTGGCCGAACGGCTGGAGCGACTGCGCGGCGACGGCAAAGAATAGAGACATATGCAGATACATCATCCCGAACGCTGGTGGCTGTTGGCCGCGGTCCTGCTGGCAGGGTCGCTGGTCTGGGTAGCACTGACCACCGAGTGGCCTGATCTGCTGCCGCTGCAGGACGTCGAGGCGTGGCTCGCCAGCTGGGGGATGGGCGCCTACATGATGTTTGTGCTGGCCTTTGTCGTCCTTGCGCTGTTTCCGTTGCCCAGCACCTTCTGGATCCTGCTGGGAGGGGCGCTGTTCGGGCCGTTCACCGGCGGGGCCCTGAGCCTGCTGGCGGCGACCATCGCTGCGATTATCGCGTTCATGCTGGCGCGCACCCTGCTGCAACCCTGGCTGGAACCGCGTCTGGGTCCGCGCAGCGCACGGCTGCGCGAGGATGTGGAGGCCGAGGGCTGGCGCGTGGTCGCACTGACACGGCTGGTGCCGGTCTTCCCGTTCGCCCCGACCAACTACGCCCTGGGCCTGGTGCGTATGCCGCTGACCGTGTTCACGATCACGACCCTGGTCGCATTGATCCCCAGCCTGTTCGCCTATGCCTGGCTGGGCCACGCTACGCGCGAGATGGTGGCGGGTGATACGGACAACCGGGTCCAGCTGGGGCTGGCGATTCTCGCCGTGCTGGCCCTGCTGCTGTTGCTGCCTCGGCTGTTGCGCCGGATCTGGCAGGGGCAGAAAGCCGTCCAGTCGCCAGCCTGAGTCCCGTAGCAACCATGTCGCGGGAGTCACCCTTCCTGTCCGTGATCATCCCGGTACTGAACGAAGCCGAATCTCTCCCGCCCTTGCTGGATACCCTGGGCGAGATCCTCGACTGCGAGGTGATCGTGGTCGACGGCAGGAGCACGGACGGGACTCTCCAGCAGGCAGGGCAATGCGGTGTGACTGTGCTGTCCAGCGCCCCGGGGCGCGCACGGCAGATGAATGCCGGCGCCGAGCGCGCCCGAGGCGAGGCGCTCTGGTTTCTGCATGCCGACACCACGTTTCCGGACGGAGCCGGGGTGGCGGTGCATGCCCTGCGCGACGCGGTGGCCCGGGACGATCGCGCCTGGGGACGTTTCGACGTCCGCCTGTCGGGCGGTCGCGGAATATTCGCGCTGATCGCCGCGATGATGAACCTGCGCTCGCGTCTGAGCGGGATCGCGACCGGGGATCAGGGCATATTCATTACACGCTCGGCGTTCGATGCCGTAGGCGGCTGGCCGGACCAGCCGCTGATGGAGGACATCGAGCTCTCGCGGCGGCTGAAGCGATCGGTGGGGCGCCCAAGGTGCCTGCGCACGTGGCTGGTCACGTCGTCCCGGCGCTGGGAGCGGCAGGGCGCATGGCGCACGATCTGGCTGATGTGGCGGTTGCGCCTGGCCTACTGGCTGGGTGCAAACCCGGACGGGCTGGCGCGACTTTATCGTGGTGATGCCTGAACGTCGGCCGACGGATGCGCCGCGCGTGCTGGTCTTTGCCCGCGCGCCCGAGCCGGGCCGGACCAAGACGCGGCTGATTCCCGCGCTGGGTGCCAAGGGCGCCGCACGGCTGCACGAGCGGCTGCTGGAGCACGCGCTGGACGCGGCCCGTCAGGTGGCACCGGACCATGTGGAGCTGTGGTGCACCCCGGATGCCGATCATCCGTTCCTCGAGCGTTGTGCGGAACGCTTTGGCTGTTCCCTGCACAGCCAGGTGGGTGATGACCTCGGGGCCCGCATGCGCCATGCACTGGAGGTGGGGCCGTTTCCGGCACTGGTGATGGGGTCCGATGCCCCGACGCTGGGTGTCGGGGACCTGGTCGCTGCACGTAAGGCGCTGGCTGAAGGGACGGATGTGGCACTGATCCCGGCGCTGGATGGTGGCTATGTGCTGCTGGCCGCCGCGCGGCCCGTCCCCGGGCTGTTCGAGGCCGTCGAGTGGGGCAGCGATCGGGTGCTGGAACAGACCCGTGAGCGGGCCCAGGCGCAGGGTCTTGTCTGGGCGGAGCTGGAAGCGCGGGCGGACATCGACCGACCGGAGGACCTGGTGCACTGTCCGCCGGTGCTCCTGCGTGGCATTGGGGCACCTCGAGAGTCCCCGATCCCAGAGCAGTCGCAAGTCGGCCCAGGCTTCGGGTAGGATGCGCGCCATGAAAGCCTTTGTTGCCTGGGTCGACCGTTCCCCACTGTGGTTGTTTGCACTGTTCGTGGCCACCCTGGGGCTGTCGCCCTATGTCCCCGAACCGCACATCGTCGAGAAGATCCGCTGGCTCTTCCAGGGCGAGCTGACCCGTCCGATCGATATCCTCGACCTGATCATGCACGCCATTCCCTGGCTGCTGATGGCCTTCAAGCTCTATCGCATGAGCATTACGTCGAAAGGCGTTTCCTGACTCGGCGTCTCCTTGAGGCTTGTGGGAACTCGACGGTCCCGACTTGGGTCGCTACGGTGCCTGCCACTTTGACGTGACCAAGGAGAGTCCCATGCGTTTTATTGTTGCTGTTACCGCCGGTACTGACGACCCGACCCGCGCCACTCTCGGCATGATTGCCGCGAACGTGGCCAAGCAGCAGGGCCATGACGTGACCGTCTGGCTGCAGGGCGAGGCCGTGAACATCGCCAACCGGAATGTCTACGACAAGATCGTCGGCCACAACATGCCGGCGATGAAGGACATCGTGGATTCGCTGGTCGAGGAAGGCGTCCCGTTCTGGGCCTGCGAGGCCTGCGCCAAGGGCCGCGACGTCGGCGAGCACAACTTCCTGCCGAACGCCGAGATGGCCGGCATGGGTCAGTACGTCCAGGCCGTTGCCGATTTCGACCGCTCCATGAGCTTCTGATCGAGCGGGCCGGTCCGCGGGCGGGGGCGTGAGCCCCCGCCCGCTTCTAGAATGGTTTTTCGGCGGGTACTGCACGTGGTGGTTGGCTGTTCAGTGAGGTCGTTTCAGACGGACAGCGGCCACATCACTCGCTATCCATTCCTTTCTCGAAGTCATTGCTGAGCTTTTCGACGTCTCGCGACTGCGCGAGACATGAGCGGTGAGTGGGGCTCAATCTGTGCTCGGGTCTCAGTGACCGTCGTGGCCGGCGTACATCGCCTCGATGGCCTCGTTGTAGTGCTCGACGATCACCGGGCGCTTGAGCTTCATGGTCGGCGTCAGCATGCCGTTGTCTACGGACCAGGCCTCGTGGGTCACATGCACATGGCGGATCTTGGCGTAGCCGGGGAAGTCGCGTAGCTGGTACTGGATGCGCTGCAGCAGGGCGCGTTCGGCCTTGCGCGGCAGCCGCCCGTCGGCCTCGGCGTCGAGGCCGTGGTCGCTGGCGAACGAGGCCCAGGCCTCCGGTTCCGGAACGACCAGGGCGGTCAGGAAGGAGCGGTTGTCGCCGACGATCATCACCTGGTCGAACAGCGCATCCAGCGCGATCGCCATCTCCATGTCGGCCGGCGGGACCTTCTCGCCGTTGGTCAGCACCAGGATGTCCTTGATGCGACCGGTGATGAAGACATGCCCGCTGTCGTCGATGCGGGCCTGGTCACCACTGTGCAGCCAGCCGTCCTCGTCGATGGTCTCGCGGGTGGCCTCCTCGTTCTTCCAGTAGCCGAGCATTACGCAGGGGCTGCGGGTGAGCAGTTCGTCCATCTCGCCAATCTTCACCTCCACCCCGGGCAGCGGCTTGCCGATCGAGGCGGGCAGGTTGTTGTCCGGGGTATTCACGGTGACCACCGGACTGGCCTCGGTCATCCCGTAGCCGTGCAGGACCGGCAGGCCCAGGCCGATGAAGAACTGGGCGATCGGCGGTGGGAGCGGCGCGCCGCCACAGACCGCGAAGCGCAGCTCGCCGCCCAGGCGGTCCAGCACCTTGCGCGCGACGATGCGCTCCAGCAGGGGCCAGAGCAGAAAGCCGGGGGACCAGCCGCCGCGGCCCTGCTGGTGCTCGAAGCGCTTCCAGCCGATGTTGACGGTCGCCTTGAACAGGGCGCGGCCGAGGCCCGATTTCTGTTTCAGGCCGGCCTGGATGCGGCCGTGCACGCGTTCGTAGATGCGCGGCACCGAGATCAGCACGGTGGGGCGCACGTTGACCAGGTCTTCGCCCAGGGCCTGAATGGAGCGCGCGAAGGCGACCTCGGCACCGATCAGCATGGGCATGTACAGCCCGGCGGTGCGCTCCAGCATGTGCGACAGCGGCAGGAACGAGAGAAACCGGTCGGCGGGCGACAGCGGGCCGGCCTGCGAGGAGGCCCAGGCGTTCTCCAGGATGTTGCGGTGCGAGAGGATTACGCCCTTGGGGCGCCCGGTGGTGCCGGAGGTATAGACGATCGTGGCCATGGCCTCCGGGTCAAGATCCGGATAGTGGACATCCGTACCCTCGTGCTGTGCGAGCCAGTCTTCCAGCTCGACTACGCGGTCGTCTTCCGGCTCCGTGTCCTCGCCGCCGATGTTTACGATGCGCCGCAGCGACGGCATGTTCTCGAAGTGCTCGGACAGCCGGCGGCTGTGGGCGCTCTCGCCCAGCAGCAGGATGCGCGCCTGCGTCTGGCCGATGATGTAGGCGACGTTGTCCGGACGGTCATCGGTGTACAGCGGGACCGGGACCAGACCCAGCCCCATCGCCGCTTGGTCAAACGCGACCCACTCGCGTGAGTTGCCGAGCATCAGTGCAACGCGTTCGCCAGGCTTGAGGCCCTCCGCAGCCAGCGCGGCCTGCCAGCGATCCACCATCGTTCCCATCTCGCGCCAGGAGGTCTGCTGCCACCCTCCGCTTTCGCTGTTGTACTGGCGATAGGCCGGGGCATCCGGCGTCTGCTCGACGCGGACACGGAACAGCGAGGGGAGGGTCGGGGCCTGGTCGGGACGGATCGCGGAATCGGACATCGGCGCGTCTCGCAGCTTGGAGTATGTTCGGGACGTTAGAGGACCCGGACCTGTGCGGCAACCTTGGCGTCTGTGGCGTTCTACAGTCCCAGCGGGTGGGCGGCGGGCCGGTAGGCGACCGCACCAATCACCAGGCTGATACCGATCAGCGCGATGATGCCGCCACCGGCAAGCCCGAAGGCCGGGCCTACGTAGGTCAGGCGGCCGACGCGCGTCGGGCCTAGCCAGCGGCGGGTCCAGTCGCGTGCGGAGACGGCCAGTGTGGCCAGAACGGATACCGTGGCCGCGGTTCCCAGCGACATCGCCAATACGGCCAGCACGCCAGCCCAGGCCAGACCCAGGGCCGCCGAGACCGCCATGATCAGCACCGCGCCGGAGCAGGGGCGGATACCCACAGCCGCGACCGTACCCCACCAGGTCCCGCTGTGGTTCGGGTCGACATGATGCGGGGTGCCGCAGCCGCAGTGATCGTCGTGGGTGTGGTGGTCATGGTGATGATGGTCTGCGTGCTCATGACGGGCCTCCGCACGTGCCTGGGCATGGGCCTTGTGCAGGCGCCAGGCGTGGCTCAGGGCACGCAGCATCAGCCAGACCCCCAGCAGGGCGACCAGCGCGAAACTGGCGATCTCCAGGGTGCGCACCTGGCCCAGCGTATCGCGCGCCAGCCAGCCGAGCAGGCCGATCAGCACCCCGACCAGCACAATGGCCGTGACCCCCTGGGCCAGTGCCGAGACGGTGGAGAGCAGGATGCCGCGTTTCAGGTTCTGGGGCTGGGTCAGCAGATAGGCGCTGATGACCGCCTTGCCATGGCCGGGGCCGGCCGCGTGGAAGACGCCGTACAGCAGGCTGACCAGGATCAGGGCGCCGGCCGTCTGGGCGGTGGGGGCGTCGCGCAGGGCGTGCAGTCCCTGAGTGAGGTCGCGATGCAACTGGCGCTGCGTCTGCAGCATCCAGGCGGTGACGCGCTCCAGTGCCCCGGGTGGATCGGCAAGTGTCTCGGGTACCGGTGCGGTGGCGGTATCCGGCATGGCCGAGCGTTCCTCGGCCTCGGTTTCGCCCGCAGGGGTGCCGCCGCCCAGCGGATGGGCCGATTCGCCGGCGTGGGCGCTGAAAGCGCCCAGCAACAAGAAGAGCCCCAGGACCAGGAGGACCAGGGGGCCAGTGAGGCCGTGAAGTCGATGGGCGGGGGCGACGATCATATCGTTACACTATAACGCTGTCCTGCGGATTCATCGAACGGTTTTCGTTCTAATCCTGTGTGGTCGCGCTCAGTCCGAACGGTTCCGGCATTGCAGGGTGGCGGTCTCGGCAAAGTGGCGTCCGAGATTGTCGACAGGACTGCGGTCCTGACGTTCCAGGGTGGCGGCATAGCGCATCAGTTGCGGGTCCGGGCGCGCCTCTTCGATCTGTACCTCGCAGCCCTGGCGATTCTCGATATGCACCACGTCGTCCGCGTCGTGCAGGACCTCGATCCAGTAGGTCGGGTCGAATACGCGATAGGTGAAGCCGCTGGCATCCTCGAGGGCGTGCTCGGCCAGCGGCAGGTCGAAGCGCAGATAGAGCCGCCGGTCCTCCAGCGAGAGCCGGGCGTTTTCCGCCCGAGGTACCGCGATCTCCGCGTCGTCGTGGCGCAGCTCGGTGAAGTAGTCGTAGGCGGCCAGGTTTTCCAGCATGCGCTCGGCGACCCGATCCAGCGCCTCGTCGATGCCGATATCGCCTTCCAGGTCCCGGGTCATCTCTTCCAGCAGCATGTGGCTGTAGGTCGGATCGATCAGCCAGGCCTGCTGCATGCGCTCCAGCTGGCCGTTGTCGTCGAACACCAGCCCCACGCGCAGGTCGATCCAGGCGTGGGGGTGTGCCAGCGCAAGGCCCGGGATCAGTAGCGCCAGGCCCAGCAGGAGTCGCCGGATGAGGCGTCGGGCCATGTTCAGGCGACGCTCCCGCTGCGCTGCCAGCGTGTCCCCTCCGGGGTGTCCTCGAGTTCGATCCCGCGGGCGGTGAGCTCGTCGCGGATGGCGTCGGCGGTGGCGAAGTCGCGGTTCTGGCGCGCGGCCTGGCGGGCGGCGATGCGTTCCTCCACCCAGGCGGCGAGTTCGTGGTCCTCGCCATCCCCCTGGAACCAGGCCGTCGGGTCCTGCTGCAGCAGTCCGAGCAGCCCGGCGCCGGCCATCAGTTCGCCCTTCAGGCGGGCCCGTTCGGCCGCGTCGCCAGCCGCGGCCAGGGCATCCGCCAGGCGGTGCAGGGCGGTGATGCCGCCGGGGGTGTTCAGGTCATCCAGCAGCGCCGTGAACACCGGGGTCTCGGCGGCGTTCACGGGGGCCGGTTCGACATCGGCGTGGTCGCGCAGCACGCGGTAGAGCCCGTTCAGGGCATTGCGCGACTGGTTCAGCGTGTCCTCGGAGAAGTTCAGCGGCGCGCGGTAGTGGCGCGACAGCAGCGCCATGCGCAGGACCTCGCCCGGATAGGCCTGCAGCAGGTCGTGCAACAGCTGGAAGTTGCCCAGCGACTTGGACATCTTCTCGCCGTCGATGGTCACGTGCCCGTTGTGCACCCAGTAGCGGGCGTAATGCGTGCCGTGCTCCGCGCAGCCTTCCGCCGCGCAGCCCTGGGCGATCTCGTTCTCGTGGTGGGGGAAGACCAGGTCGTGCCCACCACCGTGGATGTCGATCATCGCGCCCAGGTGGCTGCGGATCATCGCGGTGCATTCGAGATGCCAGCCGGGGCGGCCATAGCCCCAGGGGCTGTCCCAGCCCGGTTCGCCTTCGGCGGCCGGCTTCCACAGCACGAAGTCGCCGGGGTGGCGTTTGTAGCTGGCGACCTCGACCCGGGCGCCGGCCTGCATGTCCTCCAGCGTGCGCCCGGACAGCGCGCCATAGTCTGGATAGGAGGTGACGTCGAATAGCACGTGCCCCTCGGCCGGGTAGGCATGGCCGCGCTCGATCAGCCGTTCGATCAGCTCGACCATCGGCTGGATGTGATCCGTGGCGCGCGGCTCGAGGGTCGGCGGTAGCGTGCCCAGCTCGGCGATGTCCTCGTGGAAGGCTCGGGTGAAGCGCTCGGTCAGCGCGGCGATCGGTTCGCCGTTCTCCGCCGCGGCCTTGTTGATCTTGTCGTCGACGTCGGTGATGTTGCGCGCGTAGATCACGTGCTCCGGGCCGTACAGCTCGCGCAATACGCGAAACAGCACGTCGAACACCACCACCGGGCGGCCGTTGCCCACGTGTACCCGGTTGTAGACGGTGGGGCCGCAGACATAGAGCGTGACGCGTTCGGGGTCCTGCGGACGAAAGGGCTCGTCGCGCCCGCCGAGCGTGTTGTGCAGGATCAGCTCGCGGCCGGGGTTGGCGCTCATTTCGTGTCGTCCTTGTGGCCGTACAGGGTCTCGGGGGCTATCTCCGGGTCGCTGGTGATCACGGCCTCGTCGTTGTCGATCTGCACGTAGAAGCAGCTGCGCCGGCCGGTATGGCAGGCGGGGCCGGTCTGGTCGACCTTCAGCAGGATGGTGTCGCCGTCGCAGTCCAGGTGCAGCGATTGCAGCTGCTGCACCTGACCCGACTGCTCGCCCTTGCGCCACAGCGCCTGGCGCGAGCGCGAGTAGTAGCACACGCGCCCGGTGCGCAGGGTCTCGTCCAGCGCCTCGCGGTTCATCCAGGCCATCATCAGGACCTCGCCGCTGTCGAACTGCTGGGCGATCGCGGGGATCAGGCCGTCCGAATTCAGCTTGAGTTTTTCCAGCACCTCGGCGGCTGGCTGGCGGGTGCTGCGCGAGGCTTTTTCCAGTGTCTTGAACATGTACGCCGGCATAGCGGAAACCAGCGCCAAGGGTACCATTCTGCGCCCGTGATGAGCAGAACGGGACGCGCATCCCGATGCGACTTCCGGGAAAACCGTTGTGGCCCGATATCGAATGCAAACAGCGAGCACGGGCCGTTGGCAGCCTGTGCCTTGGAAGCCCTTGCATCCCCGGGCCGGCTGGTCGATCCTCAAACGAAATTAGCAACACGCAGGCGGATTTCTGCGCGGGCTGGGGAACGGGATTGAGGCGCGACACGAGGGACAAGGCCGGTATTCCCGACAGAGGAGTGAGTGCCTGGCGTACCGCCAGCTGGGTGGCACTGGTCTATCTGGCGCTCGGGCTGCTGTGGATTGGGCTGTCCGACAAGGCGTTGCTGTGGCTGGTGGACGATATCCAGTTGCTGGGCTGGTTGCAGACGGTCAAGGGCTTTTTCTATGTCACTGTGACCGCACTGGTCCTCTTTCTGCTGTTGTACTGGGTGCTCGCGGCCCGTGACCAGGCCTCGGCCGAAGCCCGTTATCTGACCGAAGTGGTCAATCGCTCGCCGGTAGTCGCCATCGAGTGGGCCGCGCGTCCCGGCTGGCCGGTGGTGTATGTGTCCCCGAATGTGCGGCGCTGGGGCCTCGAGCCGGAGGATTTGCTGTCCGGTGCGGCGGACTATGCGCAACGGATTCACCCGGACGACCGGGAGGCCATCATCAAGGACGTGCACCGGCATATGGAACGCGGGCCGGACGAGTATGTGCAGTACTACCGCCTGGATGTCGGGGAGACGCGCTGGATCTGGGTCGAGGATCGGACCTGGCTGGAGCGGGACTCCGGTGGCGAGATCCTCGGCTTTCACGGCCTGCTGACGGATGTAACCGAACGGGTCGAGGCCGAGCGTGGCCTGCGCGACAGCGAGAAGCGCTTTCGGGCCATCTTCGACAACGTGCAGGAGGGTATTCTGCTGCAGGACTTCGAGACGGGTGCCTTTGTCGGAGCGAATGCCGCGTCGCTGGCCATGTATGGCTACGAGCACGAGGCGATTCTGCGTTGCACGGTCAGCGATCTTAGCGCCCAGGAGCCCGGCTACGAGGTCGAACGCCAGCAGGCCTTGATCAACCGCGCGCGACATGGCGAACAACTGTCGTTCGAGTGGCGCGCTCGCCACCGTGACGGCCATGTCTTCTGGGTGGAAGCGAATCTGCAGGCAACCGAGATCGCCAACGAACGTCTGCTGCTGGTGACCCTGCGCAATATCGAATCACGCAAGAAGGCCGAGCAGGCGTTGAATCGCCAGGTGGATCGCCTGGCACGCGCCGAGCGTCATGCGGGCCTCGGTTCATGGGAGTACGTGGTCGAGACTGGTCGCCTGTGGTGGTCCGATCACCTGTATGACCTGATGGGGCTGGATTCTCGCCACCATACGCCCAGTCTGAGCGAAGTCTGGAATGTGCAGTTCGACCCGGATGCCGGAGATGCGGAAGAACTGCGAGAGGTCTTGCGTAAGCTGGCCCCCGGTCAGGAGGGTGTTGGGCGGCGGTTCCGGCTGCGGCGGCATCCCTCGCGCGGCGAAGAGCGCTGGTTCAGCCTGGTGGTGGACTCGGTGGTCCAGGGCGACGACGGTCTGCACGCGGTCCAGGGGACGATGCTGGATATCACGGATCTGTAGCGGGAAGAGTCGTTATGTCGGGGGGTGACAGCGGAAGGGCCCAAATACGGTCCCGCTGTGACCGAAACAGCGGTTTGACCTCTTCCGCTTGAAGTAGTCGCCCGTTCGCGCTCACGGGGTGCGAGCGTACAATGGCGAGCTGATTCCCCGTTCGCCGGAGCTCTCGATATGTCGTCCCAGCCGCACCCCACCGCCATGCGTTCCCTGACCTTCCACGGCCTGACCCCGGGGCCGCGGCTGATCGTGCTGGGTGCGGTGCATGGCAACGAAACCTGCGGCACGCAGGCGGCCGAGCGGTTGCATGACGAGCTGGAGAGCGGCGAGCGTCGCCTGCAGTGCGGGACGCTGACGCTGGTCCCGCGCACGAATCCGCTGGCCTACGAGCTGGGGCAGCGCATGGGCGAGCGCAACCTGAACCGCAACTTGCGCGTGACCGAGGACCCGCAGGACTTCGAGGACCGCATCGCCAACGTACTGTGCCCGCTGCTGGCGGCGCACGACGTCCTGCTGGATCTGCACTCGTTTCATACCGGCGGTCAGCCGTTCATCATGCTGGGCCCGCGGAACAACGAGGGCGGACTGGAGGACTTTGCCCGTGCCCGCGAGGAGGAGGCCCTGGCCGCCTGCCTCGGCCCGCGGCGCATGGTCGAGGGCTGGCTGGATACCTACGCGCGCGGGGTCGCCCGGCGCATGAAGAACCCGAACGCCAGTCACCGCGCGCAGATGCTGTCCACCGACCCCAGCTACGGCATCGGCACCACCGAGTACATGCGCTCGCAGGGCGGCTACGGCGTGACGCTGGAATGCGGCCAGCACGACGACCCGCAGGCCCCGGTGGTCGCCTATAACGCGATCCTCAATACCCTGGCCCACCTCGGCATGATCGAGGCCCCGGCCACGCCCGGGCAGGACGACCCGGAGGTCCTGCGCCTGGTCGAGGTGATCGACCGCGACCACCCCGATGACCGGTTCGTGCGCGAGTGGAAGAGCTTCGACCCCCTGCACGAGGGTGATGTGATCGGAGTTCGCGCGGACGGGACCGAGGTGAAGGCCCCGGCCGACGGCTTTATCGTGTTTCCCAACCCCAGCTCGCTGCCGGGCAACGAGTGGTTTTATCGCGCCGAGTTCAGTGACCGCCGCGTGATCTAACGTCCCGTGGAGTTCGCCTTCTCCGGCGTTGCCGTATTGCTGCTTGCCGCCGGGTTCTTCGCTGGTGCCTTGAATGCCCTGGCCGGGGGCGGCAGCTTTCTTACGCTGCCGGCCCTGATGGCCGTGGGGGTCCCGCCGGTGGCGGCCAATGCCACCGGGACCGCCGCATTGCTGCCCGGGTACGCCGCCAGCCTGCTGGTGGACCATCGACGCCTGCGTACCCTCTGGCGGGATCTGAGAATGCGCCTGCTGGCGCTGTTCCTGATCGTGGGTGTGCTGGGCGGGGCGCTGGGTGCGGCCCTGCTCCTGCTGACGGGGGATGCGCGTTTTCGGGCCTTCATCCCCTGGCTGCTGTTGCTGGCGACCCTGCTGTTCGCGTTGGGTCCGTGGCTGCAGCGTCGCGCGGCCCATGCGGCCCGCCCGGCACTGGCCCGGGTGGCGGGCGCGGGGCTTGGCTGCGTCTACGGTGGCTATTTCAACGGCGGGGTCGGCATCCTGCTGCTGGCGATCCTGCGGGGGCAGGGGATGGCCGACCTGGCACAGGCTAATGCCCTGAAGAACCTGCTCTCCACGGTGCTGACGCTGATTGCCGTCGTGGTCTTTGTCGTGGGTGGACAGGTGGTTGCGACCGGGCTGCTGGCCGTCGGGGCCGGGGCCATTCTCGGCGCCCGGGTCGGGATTGGGCTACTGGGGGTTCTGCCCGAACCGTGGTACCGGCATCTGGTTACGCTGGTGGGTGCCGGTACTACGGTGCTCTTCTTCGTCGATCCGGTCTGGCTGGGGTAGTGCTCTGGCGTTGGGTTGATGCAATTCGCGGGGCTCATTGCATCCTACGGTCATCTCGGAGGGGAGCTCGGGCGCGTAGGATGCGATGAGCGTAGCGAATCGCATCGGTTGCCCGGGCCGTCCCCCTGACTTATTGCGCGATACGCTGAGGGCCGGTGCGAGCCTGCTGCAGGGCCTGGTCGAAGTTGTCCAGCGCCTGGGCGTCGGTCTCCGGAAGGATGGCCTCGATGCGCGGGCGGGTGCCGGCGGCGGGCGCTTCCATGGCCTCGAGTCCGCCGTCGCCCGTCACGCGGTTGATGCGCTGCCAGCCCTGATCGGTCAGCACCAGACCCTTGAGGCGTTCTCCGGTGAAGCCGCTCACCAGCGTCTCCAGGACCGTGTGGTCGAACGCCTGCCCCTCGGGCAGCAGCCAGCTGCGGCCCAGGTAGCCATCGCCCCGGGTGTCGATGGTCACGGGTTCGTACCCGTGCTCGTTGGGTGCATGACCATGACCATGGTCGTGGTCGTGGTCGTGGTCGTGGTCGTGGTCGGGCGTGTCACCCGCGGATAGAAACGCCCGAGCCTCCGGGAACAGGGCCCCGCCGCGTTCCAGCCGGGGGTGCTCCAGCCACGCCGGTTCCACACATCCCTGGGTCGTCTCGACCACCAGCGGACGTGGTGGCGGCATGGCAGCGACAAACGCCTGCAGGGCCTCGCGATCCGCCTCGCTGTAGAGGTCCGCCTTGTTGGCCAGCAGGACATCGGCCAGTGCGATCTGGTCGTTCCAGTTCGGGTGTTCGCGGTGGCGGGGCGAGGATAGGTGGCGGGCGTCCATGACCGTGATCGTAGCGCGCAGGTCCAGCACGCCATCGTAGGGGGGCTGGGTGAGGGTGCGGATGATCTCGGCCGGGTGCCCGAGCCCGGTGGGCTCGATCAGGATGCGGTCGGGGTGCTGCGAGCGGATCAGCCGGTTCAGGCCGACGGTGAACATCTGCGCGGAGACGCAGCAAAGGCAGCCGCCGGGGATCTCCTCCAGCGCGACGCCGGTATCCGCGAGCAGGCCGCCGTCTACGCCGATCTCGCCGAATTCGTTGACCAGCACGGCCCAGTGCTCGCCCTCGGGGCGCAGTGCGAGCAACTGGCGGATGGTGGTCGTCTTGCCCACCCCCAGAAAGCCGGTAACCAGGTGGGTGGGGATGTCGTGGTGGGTGGTCATGTGGTGTTGGCCAGGTTGGCGGGCGGACCCGGGCAGCGGGCACGCCACGCGATTGGTTTCGGTTCAGTCGTCGGCGCGCAGTTCGCCCTGATAGAACGCCTCGGCGTCGTTGAACAGGGCTTCGTTGGTGTCCGCCCGCATGTACAGCATGTGCCCGCCCGGGTAGGCGCGCGGGATGATGCGCGAGTCGGCCTCGTCGCCGGCGGCGAACGCGATCTGGCCCAGCAGCCACTCGGTGGTGAAGTAGGGCGTGATCAGATCTGCCTCACCATGCACGCTGAAGATCCGGAAGTCGCGGTTGAGCGAGAGGGCGGTGGCCAGCTCGTCCATCGCGGTGAAGTGTCCCTCGCGGCCGCTGGCCTCCCAGTCCCAGGCCCGGAACACGTCGCGACTGAGCAGGCGGTACTGGTGCCCGTGTTCCCAGTCCAGGGTGTTGCGCAGGTGGTCCAGCATTGCGGTGGACAGCGGGGCGGTCAGGCCGTCCAGGATCGCATCGGCTTGCGGCATGATGTTGGTGGGCACCGGGTCGAGGTTGTCGATGCCGCCGTCGTACAGGCTGACCAGCCGGCCTTCGTCCATCAGCAGGCCGCGCTGGGTCATGTCCAGCGTGATGCGTCCCCGTGTGGCCTTCAGGCGATCGCGCGACAGTCCGGTAAAGCGGGCGACCTCGCCGATCCAGTCGTCGTCGATCTGCCCGGGGTGGATCAGACCCTGCAGGTAGTCGCCCAGGGCGAAGGCCTCGGCCTCTTCCAGGCTGGGCGGGTCATCGCCCAGGCGACCCTGTGCCTTCGCGGCGGCGGTGATCGCCGGCAGGCTCAGGGCCCAGCCGATCGGGCGGGCGGTGCCGTGTTCCAGCATGCCGTAATCCAGCGCGGGCGAGATCAGCACTGTGCCGCTCAGGCTGATGCCGGAGCCCTTGGCAATGCGCGCCGGCAACGCGGCGGCGCGGTAGCCCCCGTAGCTTTCGCCTGCCAGGTACACCGCGTCGCCACGCCGGCCGTGTTCATCCAGCCAGCGTTCCAGCGTCTCCTCCATCGCGGCCAGGTCGCCGTCGCGGGAGAAGTACTGATCGGCTTCGCCGCCCATCACGCGCGAGAAGCCGGTCCCGACCGGGTCGATAAAGACCAGATCGGTAAACGCCAGCCAGGTCTTGGGATTGTCGACCAGCCGGGGCGGCGTGGAGGCGGCCAGACCCTGGTCGTCGGTCTCCAGTACCCGCGGCCCCAGGCCGCCCACGTTCAGGTAGGCCGAGGCCGCGCCGGGCCCGCCGTTGACCATGAAGGTGACCGGACGATCTTCGTCGCTGTCCACCGTGTAACTGACGGTAAAGACCCGGGCTTCGGGGTCGTCCATCGACTCGCCCAGCGGGACATAGCCGACCGTGGCCTGGTAGTCCAGCGTGCTGCCGTCGAGCAGTTCCAGCGAGTGCTCGGTGGTCACGGCCTCGGGCAGGGGGGGCGTCGGTTCAGTCTCGTTGGCCAGCAGGGGAGCGGACATCCCGGGACCGATCAGCAGGCCGAGCGCCAGCCCGTAGAACGGGCTGGCGACGGTACGCGATGCAGGTGTGGGTTTGAGCGGGCGTCGTTGCGGCGCCGTTATCAGCATTGAGCGGTCTCCTCGTGATCCGGGCAGTCATGGCGTACGACACGGTCATCGTCCAGCCATTCCATGATCCCGTCGGTCACGTTGTAGATCTTGTCGTAGCCGAGCCCCTCCGACAGGGCCTGGGCGAGTGCGCTGGTGCGGTTGCCGACGCGGCAGATCAGGATCACCTCGTCGTCGGAGTCGACCAGCGCGGTGAACTTGCTGCCGAACTCCGGGTTGAGGCTGCCGTCTTCCTCGAACGCGGTGATGCGATGGCTGCCTTCCACCACGCCCGTCTCGGCCCACTCGTCCGGGCGACGGATGTCGACGATGGTGACCCCCTCATCCAGCTTCTCGGCCAGTCCCTCGTTGTCCAGGCTGCTGAACGGGGCGCGCTGGACCTCGACGACCTCGAGTTCGAAGCGAAGGGTGGCGTTCGGCGGGATGATGTTGCCGGCGCCGCGCTCGCCGTAGGCCAGCTCCGGCGGGATGATCGCCTCGCGCTTGCCGCCCTCGCGCATGCCCTTCACCGCCTGCTCGAAGCCGGGGATCGTCTGGCCGGACCCGATGGTCACGGACAGGGGCTGGCCGCCGCGGCTGGAGTCGAACTCGGAGCCGTCTTCCTCGAGGCGTCCGACATAGTGGACCAGGGCCGTGTCGTGCCGTACGAGTTCGGGGCCCTCGCCCTCCTCGATGTCGCGAATCTCGATGCTGTCGGCCAGCGCGAAGGCCGGGGTCAGGAACAGGGCGAACAGAAACCAGGCTTTCATCATTTTATCCTTATAAATTGCAAGTTTTTGTTTTACATGCCGGCTTTTACCAGACCAGAAAACTCCTTCCAAAATTCCTTGGAAAAACTTTGAAATTCATTTGAACCTGATCTAAATGATTCAGGGATCCCTGAATCGACAAGGCCTTGTTGAGGGGGATCTTGACCGCAAGGATCCGTGTGACGGAGGAGCATATGACCAGGAAACAAGAAAACCAATTCTGGGATCGCCTGCGAGGCGTAACGGAAGACGCCGGGGCGGACCCGCAGACCCTCGAGATCTTTGACGAAGCCGTCTCCCGGCGTCGTTTCATGGGCCGCATGGGCGTGGGCGGCGCTGCCCTGACGCTGTTCGGCTTTGGTGCCGGCACCGACGCCGCGATGCGCGGCCTGTTCGGGCGTGGCCTGATCCCGGCTGCCTGGGCGGACGAAGCGAATGGCCTCGAGGACGAGCAGGCGAAGTCCGCGATGTCCGACGCCGGCAAGGAGGATGGCCTGATCGTCCATAACGATCGCCCGTTGAACGTCGAAACCCCGCCGCACCTGCTGGAAGACGAGGTTACCCCGGCCAGCCGTCATTTCATCCGCAACAACGACCTGATCCCGCAGCAGGCGCTGGATCGCGACCCGAATGGCTGGTCGCTGAAGATCGACGGCGAGGTGCATGAAGAGCTGGAGATCGGTCTCGACGACCTGAAGAGCATGGACAGCAAGGACCTGGTCCTGCACATCGAGTGTGGCGGCAACGGCCGTGCGAACTTCGACCCGCAGCCGCGCGGCAACCCCTGGGACCGCGGTGCGGTGGGTAACGCCAAGTGGACCGGCGTGCCGCTGAAGGACATCCTCGAGCGGGCCGGCGTGAAGGACAGCGCCGTCTACACCGCGCACGAGGGCTACGAGCCGATCCTCGGTGACCGCGGTCCGTTCTCCCGTGGCGTGCCGATCGACAAGGCGATGGAAGAGCACACCATCGTGGCCTATGCGATGAACGGAGAGGACATCCCTGCGACCCACGGCTTCCCCGTGCGTCTGGTGGTGCCGGGCTGGTACGGCTCCTGCTCGCACAAGTGGCTGAACAAGATCACGCTGCGCGATCAGGAACACGACGGCCGCGGCATGACTGGCTACTCCTACCGCATGCCCAAGTATCCGGTGGCCCCGGGCGAGCGCCCGCCGGAAGAGGACATGAAGGTCGGCGGCCCGTGGCTGATCAAGTCCGTGATCACCGGTCCGAAGAAGGACACCGGTCTGGAGCGTGGCGAGACCGTCAAGGTCACCGGCCATGCCTGGGCGGGCGAGGACGAGGTCGCGGAAGTCTGGATCTCCACCGACTTTGGTCTCAACTGGGAGAAGGCCGATCTCAAGGGCGACCCGGTCAACAAGTACGCCTGGGTGCACTTTGAGAAGGAGCTGTCCTTCGAGAATCGCGGCTACTACGAGATCTGGGCCCGCGCGGTGGACGACAAGGGCAATACTCAGCCCATCGTTCAGCCGTGGAACCCGCGTGGCTACGACGGCAACATCGTCCACAAGATCCCGGTCACGGTCGCTGCGTGACAAACCTCCATACCCGGGGCATCATTTCCCCGGGTTTCTCTTGAGCAGAACGGAGTACGCATGAAGCGTTTTGTAATGCTGTCGCTACTGGGGTTGGCGTGTGCGGCCCTGGCTTCGCCCGTTGTTGCCGAGGAGGCCATTCCCGAGGAAGAACAACAAGCCCAGGAAGAGAAGGCCGAAGAGGTCTCGGCGACCAAGGAATTGTTTGAACAGACCTGTGCGGCCTGCCACGGCATCCGTCAGGCGACCAACCAGAACCTGAATCGTGCTGACTGGAACTGGGTCATGGACGACATGGAAGACTACGGCATGACCTGGCTCACCGATGAGCAGCGTGACGACATCGTGGATTTCCTGGTGGAGAACTACGGTTACGGTGATTAAGGCTGTGCAGGAGAGCTCCGTTGTCAGGAGCCGTACTTCCAGGCGCCCCACGGGGCGCTTTTTTTGTGGTGGTCTCTGTGCAGCGCGGCAAGCCGTGTGCGCTTCGCGAGCCTGTCCGTCGCCCTTGCATGGCCGGTGGCGATGCCGGGTCTCGTGGTGGGTCAGTCCGCGGCGTGCGAGATGGCCCAGCAGCGATGGGGTGGGGGTGGGCGGCGGAAATCCTCGTCCAGCGTCTCGCGAGTGATCTCGCGGACTTCCAGGCCCGCGAGGGACTCAGTGTCGAGTTCGAAGCGGCGGCGGTTGGTCGAGAAGTACAGGATGCCGCCCTCGGTCAGCAGGCGCGCGGCGTCCCGGATCAGTTCGACATGGTCGCGTTGCACCTCGAAGTCCGCCTCGGTGCGTTTCGAGTTCGAGAAGGTCGGGGGATCGAGGAAGATCCGCTCGAAGCGCAGCGCCGGGTCGTCTGCGGCCTCCCGTACCCAGGTGATGCAGTCGGCACGCAGCAGCGCATGGGTGTCGGGGCGCCGCCGACTGCGCCCATCGCGCACGCTGGCCTCGAAGCCGTTGGCCGCGAGGTTGTCGGCGGCCCAGTCGAGGTAGGTGTTGGACAGGTCCACCGAGACGGTCTGGCGGGCACCCCCCATGGCGGCATGGGCACTGACCGCCGCGGTGTAACAGAACAGGTTCAGCAACCGAAGGCCCCTGCATTCTTCCTGCAGACGGCGCCGCATCGGGCGGTGGTCCAGGAACAGCCCGCTGTCCAGATAGGCATCCAGCTCCACCTTCAGCCGGCAGCCGTGTTCCTCGACCCAGAAGGGGGCGGGTTGGGCGGTCTCGGCGCGCTGGTACTGCGAGCGACCCTTCTGGGCGCGCCGCTGCTTGTAGTGCAGGTGGGCGGGCGCGACGCCGGTGACCTCCAGGGTCGCGGCCAGCGCCCCGCGCAGGCGTGCCTCGGCGCGCGCGGGTTCGACCGAGGCCGGGGCGGCGAACTCCTGCAGATGCAGGTGCACGGAGCCGTCGGTGGCCTGGTAGCGGTCGATCAGAAGCGGGTATTCGTCGAGGTCCGCGCTGTAGATGCGGTAGCAGGTCACGCCCTGGCGCCTCGCCCACCGATCCAGGTGCTTCAGGTTCTTGCGCAGGCGGTTGGCGAACTCGGGTGCAGGGGCTGCCGCCTCGGCCTGTCCCTCGCGGGCATGGATGTCGAACTCCAGCAGCTGGCAGTCGATCGGGCCGTTGTGTACGCGGTACTTGCGCGTGGCCCGCAGCCCGAGGCGGCGGGAGTCGGTGGTGTCCGCGACCAGCAGGGCCACCTGCCAGCCGCCAAAGGCCTGTTTGAGGTGCTCGCCCAGCAGGCTGTAGAGCTTGATCAGTTCGGGCTGGTCGCCGATGCGTTCGCCGTAGGGCGGGTTGCTGATCAGCAGCCCGTTCGGTGCGGGGGGCGTGAGGGTCAGCACGTCGGCGACCTCGAAGCGGGTGCAGGCGGCGACTCCGGCTGTGCGGGCCGCCTGGCGCGCGGCCTGCACCGCGCGCGGGTCGCGATCCGACCCCAGCAGCGTCGGGCCCTGCCAGGGGCGGACCGCCGCCTGGGCCGTATCCACACAGCGCTGCCACAGGGCGGCGTCGTGCCCGGCCCAGCCCTGCGGACGGAAGTCCTGGCGCAGCAGCCCGGGAGCGGTGTGCGTGGCGATCAGGGCGGCCTCGATCACCAGGGTGCCGCTGCCGCAGAACGGGTCCAGCAGCTGCGCCTGTTCCGGGTCGTCCTCGACGCGTGCGGGCCAGCCGGCACGGGCGAGCAGGGCCGCGGCGAGGTTCTCGCGCAGCGGGGCCGCCCCTCCGGCGCCGCGATAGCCGCGCCGGTGCAGGCCGCCATTGCCGATATCCACGGACAGCCGGGCGTGATCCCCCTGCAGCTGCAGCAGGATGCGGACGTCCGGGTGTTTCGGGTCCACGTCCGGGCGGGCGCCGGTTGCCTCGCGGAAGGCGTCGGCCACCGCGTCCTTGATGCGTACCCCGGCGAAGTGGGTATGGCGGATGTGGCGGCTCTTGCCGCCGACCTCGACCGCGAAGGTCGCACCGGGGTCCAGCAGCGCGGGCCAGTCGATCGCGCGGGCGGCGGTGTAGCAGCCATCCCCGTCCGGCTGCTCGAAGCGCGCCAGTGGCAGCAGGATACGGCTGGCGATGCGGCTGCCCAGCAGTACGCGGTACAGCGTCTCGAGATCGGCCGAGAAGTGCACCGCGCCGCCCTCCTCGCGCACGTCGGCGGCGCCGAGGGTAACCAGTTCCTCGGCCAGCAGGGGGCCGAGCCCGCGGGCGACTGTGGCGCGGTATTCCTGCGGGGTACTGGGATCGTTCTCGGGCGTGGCCATGCGGTGTCTTCCTGGGACGGGGGCCTATCTTGCCATAGCCGCCGTTGGGGTCAGCGCAGCAGGCGGCGTCGGATCAGCGCGGTCGCCAGGATGATAGCCGCCGCGCCGTAGCCCGTGATCACCGCCAGGTGCGGCCAGACGCT
The DNA here is from genome assembly GCF_000378285.1 of Thioalkalivibrio sp. ALgr1. Taxonomy (NCBI): domain Bacteria; kingdom Pseudomonadati; phylum Pseudomonadota; class Gammaproteobacteria; order Chromatiales; family Ectothiorhodospiraceae; genus Thioalkalivibrio; species Thioalkalivibrio sp. ALgr1. The sequence goes on along the minus strand of NZ_KB905133.1, from coordinate 442,990 downwards.
GGCGGGCCAGCTGCCGGTCATCAGCGGACGCACGATCTCGACCACGTGCGCCAGCGGCAGGGCCAGCGCCAGGGTCTGCACCCAGTTGGGCAGCTCCTGTAGCGGGAAGAACACTCCGGAGAGCAGGAGCATCGGGGTCACCGCCAGGGTGAAGTAGTACAGGAAGAAGTCGTAGCTGCGCGCCAGCGCGGTGATGACCAGGGCGAGCGCGCCGAAGGCGAACGCGGCGAGGAAGATCACCGGCAGGGCGAGCAGGGCGCGAGCGTCGCTCACCAGCCCCAGGACTGCGGCGACGACGAGGATGGTGGTGGCACTGATCAGGCCCTTGCTCGCGGCCCATATCGCCTCGGCGAAAACGATGTCGTCCAGCGTCAGCGGTGTGGCCAGCATCCCGAGCCAGGTGTTCTGCTCCGCCATGCGCGTGTAGGCGGAATACATGCCCTCAAAGCTGGCGGTGAACATCGCCGAGGAGCAGATGATCCCGGAGGCGATGAACACCATGTAGCTCATGCCGTCGAGGTCACCCACCAGGCGGCCGAAGCCGTAGCCAAATGCGAGCAGGTAGAGGATGGGTTCGCCGAAGTTGCCGAGCATCGACGGCACCAGGAGCTTGCGCCAGACCAGAAGGTTGCGGCGCCAGACCGCGACGAAGCGCAGGCTGGGCCGGGGGAGCCAGGTCGAGGTTGGGTCGGACATCAGTCGCGCAGCTCGTGGCCGGTGAGTTTCAGGAACACGTCTTCCAGGTCCGCCTCGCGCAGGGTCGGTTCGAGGCCCCGGGCGCGCAGGCGTTCGCGCAGCCGGTCCGCTTCGGCCGTGTAGACCAGCCAGGTATCCGCGACCTGATGGGCGCGATCCCGGGGGCCGATCTCCTGCTCGATCGCGGTGCCGGCATCGGGCCCGCCGACCGTGACCACCCAGGGTTCGATGTGCTCGGCGATCAGGCGGCTGGGTCGGTCACAGGCAATGATGCGGCCGTGGTCGATGATCGCGATGCGATCGCACAGCTCCTGGGCCTCCTCCATGTAATGCGTGGTCAGCACCAGCGTGACGCCGGAGGCGCGCAGCTGCCGGAGCTGGCGCCAGAGGTGGTGGCGCGCCTGTGGGTCCAGCCCGGTGGTCGGCTCGTCCAGCACCACGACCTCGGGTTCGTTGATCAGGGCGCGTGCGAGGGTCAGCCGGCGCTTCATGCCGCCGGACAGGGCATTGATGCGCGCGCCGCGCTTGTCGTTCAGGTTGACCTGCTCCAGCAGGTGATCGATGCGCGCCTGGACCGTTGCGCCGGAGAGACCGAAATACGCGGCATAGGTTCGCATGTTCTCGATCACGGTGAAGTCCGGGTCCAGCGTGTCGAACTGCGGCACGATGCCCAGGCGCTTGCGCACCTCGCGCTCGCCTTCCGGCATCGGAAGGCCCAGTACTTCGACCTGACCGCCGTCGATCGGGGTCATCCCCAGCAGCATGCGCAGGGTCGTCGTCTTGCCCGCGCCGTTGGGCCCAAGCAGCCCGAAGAACTCGCCGCGCGGGATCTCCAGGTTCACGCCATCGACAACGGCTACGCCGTCGTATCGTTTGTACAGGGACTGGATGCGGATTGCGGGCAAGCAGGCGGTTCGCGGAAGAAAGGAGTGCATACCTTACCGGTTTGCCGCGGATAGCCCAATATGATTCGCGCGTGTTCCAGGGCTCTGGCGCGGGCACAAAAAAGGCCCGGCAGCTGCCGGGCCTTCAGACGACAAACGTGCGTGTGATGGCAGGTGTCGCTTTACGGGCGCAGGTAGACGAAGCCCTGCTGCTGCAGATGGGCGATCTCGGCCACACCGCTGGGGACGATGTCGTCCTCGGAGGCATCGTAGAGCTCGTCGGCGATGCTGATGTTGCCGCGGGTGACGGTGACGTTGCAGATGTTGAAATCAACACCCTGCAGCTTCAGTTCGTCGATGCGGCCGGCCAGGTCCTCGCTCTCCTTGGCATTGCGCAGAAGGCCCAGGCCCGGACCATGCATGACCACGCGGATGTCCATCTTGTCGGCGCCCACGGCATTGATGTGGTTCTGGATGTTGCCCATGGCGGCCATGTGGCGGTCCATGTCGTTGTAGTTCACGTGGTAGACCACCTTCTGGTCGCCGTATTCCGCCAGCGCGGTCGCCGGGGCGATCAGCAGGAAGGAGACCAGAGCCAGGGCGATAATATGCAGGTGCTTCATGACGCGTTTTCCTCGTTCAAGGTCCCGGTTGGGATTTTCCTTTTATTTTGGATCCGGTGCTTCCCTTTGGGGCTGCTTTGTCCGGCTTTGATATGACGCGTTAACGGGGTGCTTATTCCAGCTGGTCCGGCTGATTTTTGCGGGAATTTCTATATTCAAATAAAGACTGGAATTTTGGTTGTGTATTTCCTTCGGGAAACCTGGTTCCGCTTAAGAAAAAGGCCCGGCCAAGGCCGAGCCCAAAGGGCCACCGGGAGAACACTCGGTGGCTTGGAGGAAATGTGGCGCTTACGGGCGCAGGTAAACGAAGCCCTGCGTCTGAAGGTGGCCGATCTCGCCGACCCCGCTAGGCACCAGGTCGTATTCGGTGGCATCGAAAAGCTCTTCCGAGATGTCCACGTTGCCCCGGGTGACGGTGACATTGCAGATATTGAAATCAACGTCTTGCATCTTCAGTTCTTCGATGCGGGCGGCCAGGTCTTCGTTCTCCTTGGCGTTACGCAGCAGGTGCAGGCCCGGGCCATGCATGACCACTCGGATCTCCATGTTTTCCGCGCCCACGGCATTGATGTGATTCTGTATGTTGCCCATGGCGGCCATGTGGCGGTCCATGTCGTTGTAGTTCACGTGATAGACGACTTTTTGTTCGCCGTAGTCGGCCATGGCGGCGCCGGGAAGGGTGAGCATGGCGGCGGCGGTCAGGGCCAGAGGCAGGATAAAAGCTTTCTTCATTGGTGGGCTCCTTGCGGTTTTCCCGTTCTTTTAAATATTCGGTGTGGCGTATGCCGAGCTTCTAGGAAGCACACTGGACCGTTTTGCTTCCGTGTCTTTTTGAATCCAGTTGTGGGTAGGACGGGAACGCGGGGTAATTATTCCGATCTAATTAAAGATAATCGCATCATGAAATACGGTAAATAATTAAATAATAAAAAACCGTTCGGAGGTCTCAGTGAAGCCATGGGCGGGGGATTGGGTTCAGGGCTGTCGCGGTGACTGGGTGGGCAGGGCGGGTAGGACGAGGCGGCCTGCGGTCAGGGCGAGCCGGGCGGGGGGGTTCGGCGAGAGTTCGCCAGACCCATGACGTTTACTTCGGAGAAATCCGTCAGCCGGACCAGCGGGCCGCCAAAACTGACGGTCATGACGTGAACAAACGCCAGAAGTCAGCCGACCAGGGGGTGTTCGCCGATGCCTCGCGGTCTCCACCCTCCGGTTGTGTAGGTTGCTAGAGTGTGGGGCTTTCGAATCCACTGGACGCCCATTCGATGGCCGTCCCTCGCCAGGAGTCCTCGCCATGACCACTGCATCCAGCCTCCCCGAAGCACTGCAGCCGATCGGCTGCGTGGGCCTGGGCATCATGGGGGCCCCCATGACCCGCAATCTGCTGCGTGCCGGGGCGGATATCCGGGTCTGGGCGCGTCGGGCGGAGGCGGCGGAGTCCCTGGTAGCCGAGGGTGCCGGGGCCGCCTCCAGTCTGGCGGAACTGGTCTCCAGCGTGCGCGTGCTGGTACTGAACGTCTCTGACACCCCGGATGTGGAGCAGCTGATGCTGGGCCCGGATGGGGTGCTCGAGCACGCCCGCCCGGGGCTGCTGGTGGTCGACCACAGCACGATCGACCCGATCCGCACCCGCGCGATTGCGCAGGCCGCGGCAGAACGGGAGGTGGTGTTTGTGGATGCGCCCGTGTCCGGCGGCGAGCCGGGGGCCCGCAGCGGCACGCTCAGCCTGATGGTTGGTGGCCCGGAGGAGGCGGTCGATCGGCTGCGGCCGATCTTCGACATCGTGGGTTCGACGCTGACGCATGTCGGGGCCAGCGGGGCCGGTCAGATCACCAAGGCCTGCAACCAGCTGGTGGTGGGCGAGACCCTGGTCGCCATTGGCGAGGCCTTCGCGCTGGCGGAGCAGACCGGGGTCGATCCGGCGCGGCTGCGCGAGGCGCTGATGGGTGGGTTTGCCGCTTCGCGTATCCTCGAGGTGCACGGCCAGCGCCTACTGGACGGTGACTTCGAACCCGGCTTTCAGGCTGGGCTCTACCACAAGGATCTGGGCATCGTGGCCGGTCTGGGCGAGCAGGTGGGCCTCAGCCTGGACGGCCTGGAGCCGGTGCGCCACGCGGTAGACAAGGCGCTGGCGGCCGGGCAGGCCGATCACGATGTCGCGATCCTGGCGCGTTTCTGCCTGCATGCCCGTGGCGAGGGCACCAGGGATTGAGGTGCGAGGTCAGCCGAACAGACGCCAGAGGATATACAGCAGCGAAAAGATCAGGCTGAACGCGATGCCGGCCCAGGCCAGACCGCGCAGGCCACGCCCCGGGCGGGCCGCCTCCGGCATGTCCGGCGACATGACCACCTTGAAGGTGATCCACGCGAGTATCGGTGCGGAGAGGAAGGACAGCAGCGTCGCGATATCCACCAGCCGCGTGAAGTGCTCCCCGGCCTGCGAGATCAGCAGCAACGCACCGCTGGCCACGGCCAGCAGCGCAATGCGATAGCCCCACCAGTCGAGTCCGCGCTCGCCCTTGCGCGACGGGTCCATAGTCTGCGGCGCGTGGCCGTCCTCGCGCAGGGTGCGGATGATCGCCACGATCACGCGTGGGTAGGCATCGGTGACGGCCAGTGTCGTCGAGAACATCGTGGTCAGGGCCGCCACTGCGATCAGGGTGCGGCTCCATTCGCCCAGGCTCTGGGCGTACAGGTCTACCAGCTGGGCCGAGAACGCGGCGGCCCCGGCGGCAAAGCCAATGCCGCTGCCGTACATCAGGACCGCGCCCAGCAGCATGAATGCGACGGCAATGACTACGGCCCCGAGATACCCCAGGCGGAAGTCGAAGATGGCCTCGCGCACGGTCGGCGCGTGGCCGGTCTGGCGGGCGCGTTCCTGGGTCCAGATCGAGTGCCAGGCGGCCACGTCCAGCGGGATGGGCATCCAGCCCAGAAGCGCGAGGATGAAGGCGAAGCCGGCCAGGGTCCAGAGGTTCGACCACTCCTGGGCACCGGACAGGGTGGCGAGGTCCGGGGCCTCGCGAAAGGCCAGCGCGACTGCGGCCACGGTGGATACGCTCAGCGCGGCCATGATGATCTTCATGCCCAGGTCCAGGCCGCGGTAGGCGCCGATCATCAGGAAGGTGATGCAGGCAGCGAGGACCAGCGCCGAGACCAGCGTGACCGAGAGGTCGAGGTCGAATACCAGTGTGACCAGCCCGGCAGTGGTCAGCGTGACTACCGCCTGGATGGCGAACAGCGTGCCCACGGTCACCGCGATGTAGAGACCCAGGGCCCAATTGCCCAGCCGGTGGTAGCCGGTCAGCAGGTGATGGCCGGTGGCGGCTGCATAGCGCGGGCCGAACTCCAGAAACGGGTACTTGAACAGGCAGGCCAGTAGCACGATCGGGATCAGCAGAAGCCCGTACTCCGCGCCGCCCCGGGTGGCCTGGACCAGATGCGAGACCCCCACGGCCGCACCGGCCATCAGCAGCCCCGGGCCAATGGCGGCCCGAAGCGAGGCGCGAGTGGACGGACTCATCCAGGTTCCTTTCGGTCGGGAATTCGGCCCGCGATTATAGGGGAATTGCCCGCGACCGCCATCCGGCGACGGCTATAGCCGTGAGCCCGCTGTTACGTCGTTAAAGTGCCAGCGGGGTTCGGCGGTAGAGCTCGGGGGCGGGCGGCTTGAGTTCTTCGGATTCCGGGAAGCGCTGCACCAGCTTGTCGTAGTAGCTGCGGATGTTCCGCACGTAGTGGACCGGCTCCCAGCCGCGGGCGTAGCCGTAGCGGGTCTGCTCGTACCATTCGGACTGCGCCAGACGCGGCAGCCATTGCATCACATCCAGCCAGCGATCCGGGTCGTCGCCGTTGGCGGCCGCCAGGCGCCGGGCATCGTGCAGATGACCCAGTCCCACGTTGTAGGCAGCCAGCGTCATCCAGGTGCGGTCGGGCTCGGAGATCGATTCCGGCAGCCGTTCCCGCAGGTCGATCAGGTACCGCGTGCCACCGTCGACGCTCGCGGCCGGATCGGTGCGGTCCTCGACGCCCAGCCCCTCGGCGGTAACCTGGGTCAGCATCATCAGTCCGCGCACGCCGGTGGGGGAAACTGCATCGGGATTCCAGTGGGATTCCTGGTAGGCCACCGCGGCGATGAAACGCCAATCGAGATCGTGGGTCTCTCCGGCCTCCTCGAACAGCGGACGAAACTGGTCCAGGCGATGCTCGACGCGGCGCGCGAAGGTCAGGGCATCCACCAGGTCGTGGGTGTCCAGATGGCCGAGATAGCGATCGAGTAGCAACTCCAGTTCACGGTTGTCGCGCAGCCTGGCGATGTACTCCTCGGTGGCGTCGATAAGGCTACGATCAAAGCCTGCCGGGAATAGCCAGCGGACCTCGGCGCTGCGTTCCAGTTCGTGTGCCTGACGCAGGTTCGGGTGCATGCGCCGCAGTCGACGGTACTCCAGGGAATTCATCACTGCGTAGTCGATCTCGCCACGCTCCAGGGCCTCGCGCAGGGCCTCGGCGTTGGTGTAGGGGATGAGTTCGCCATTGGGCTGGTCCGTTTCTTCGTCGCCGTCCGGGGGGGAGGCGCTCGGGTCGAATGCCCCCCCCTCGGGCGCTGGCTCGGCCTCGGTTGCTGGATCCGGTGACAACCCCGGCGGGGTTTCCGGTTCCATGCCGACCTCGGCCAGCAAGGGCTGGCTCAGGCTCTCGGGTACGGGGGCCTGTGCGGTCATGCCGACGCGCGCCCCGGCTGGTATGTCGGTCAGCGCCAGCAGCGGTGTAGCCCGTTCGTTCTCGTTCCAGAAGACCACGACATGCTTCACGCTCAGGATTTCCGGGCCGGCTTCGATCAACGGATCGTGTGGCGGCACGAGCAGGCCGGCGGCGATGTCGATGCGGCGTTGGCGCAAAAGGCGATGGGCGGTGGCGGCGTCGTCCACGCGGGTCACGCGCAGGCGCGTGTCGAGCTCCTCGGCCAGACCGTACAGCAGCTCCAGCTCGAGTTGGTCCCGCCCGGCGGTGGCGGCGAGCTCGGAGCGGCCCAGGGGGCGCTCGACCAGGGCCACTCGCAACTCGTCACGGAAGGTGAGCTGTTCCAGCGCCGCTGGCGGGTTGTAGTACACCCGCAGCACGATGGCCGTCAGCAGCACGATGAAGAGCCCCAGTTCGATCTGGCGCCAGGTGCTGCTTGGGGGGCGGAGTTTCAGATGCGTGCCCATGGCACTGGATCATACCCAATTGCCCCGGTGGTCACCGGGGATGGTAGGGAAACACGTTCGTGTTTCCCTAGCGCCAGTTCAGCACCAGACCCTGGTCGCGCAGGATCTTGAGCGCGGGGTCAACGCAGGTGTCGATGAAGGAGGCACGGCGCGGGTTCTCGCGGGCGATGCGGCGATAGTCCGGCCCCTCGGGCAGGCCGGCCAGTTCGTAGATGTCGCGGGTGGGGTAGTAGAACGCATGCACGAACTGGCGGAACACGCGGCGCATCAGCGGGCGGTAGGCCCATTTCTGCCAGGACGGGAGCGTATCCAGATAGGATTCCAGCGTGTCGCGGGCATGCGCCATGTGACGCGCCTCGTCGATCATGTGCCGGGTCACGATGTCGTCCACCGTCGGGCTGATCGAGTCCTTGTGCTGGCGGATCAGTCGGTTCATGCGATCCGGGACCTCTTCGCCGATCATCACCGCGATCCAGAAGATCGAGGACTCGAACGGAGAGAAACGACCGACCAGGGTGGCCAGCTTCGGCTTCGGGAACCGGCGTTCCGGCAGGGGCAGCCCGCTGCGGCGCATGAACTCGATGAACATCAGGCTGTGGCCGGCTTCCTCGCGCAGCTCGTGCAGGCGATAATTCAGCCGGTCCAGACGACCGGCCGAGTGCATGGATATGCGCGAGATGCGCTCCATGAAAAGGCCTTCCAGCCACAGCGCGCCACTGATGAAGTACAGGAACTCGTATTGCGACAGGCGCCGTTTGCAGGCATCGTCCAGCGCCGAGTATTCGGGGGTGCCGAAGAGCGAGACAGCCTCCTCCGGGATCCAGAAATCGTCCAGCGACAGCGCGTCCCAGCGCACGTGAGTGAGCGGGTCCTCGTACGGCTGGCTGTTGCGGCTCAATAGATCGAGCAGCTCCTGCGAGGGATTCATCGAAGGCGTACCGAAGGCGCTGGGCGGTTAAACGCCCGAATCATACCGGCATTGTCAGTCCGGACCAACGCCAACCCGTTGCAATCTGCGGTTGCTACCCCAATATGAGTCAAATGAATATGTCCGCCACCCGTTACCGCGTCAGCTTCCTCAACCAGGGCAAGGTCTACGAGATCTATGCCCGCGAGGTCTATCAGGACGAACTCTATGGCTTTGTCACTGTCGAGGATCTGCTGTTTGGCGAGCGCTCGCAGGTGGTAGTCGATCCCTCCGAGGAGCGCCTGCGCACCGAGTTCGAGGGGGTCGAACGCTTCCATGTGCCGATGCAGGCGCTGATCCGGATTGACGAGGTCGCGGCCGTCGGCACGCCCCGTATCCGGGACGCCAGCCAGGACAGTGGCAATGTCCACGCCTTCCCGTCGCTCCCCAGCCGCGGCCCGGGCAAGCCCTCGGACGGCTGATGGTGCCCGTGCCGGGTGTCCGCATTGCTAACCGACCGCCGCTGGTTTACCCTTTCGCGCTTCGCGTAGGCCAGTGCCTTCGCGGGACAAACCGGAGAGGTGGCCGAGCGGTCGAAGGCGCACGCCTGGAAAGTGTGTATACGGTAACCCCGTATCGAGGGTTCGAATCCCTCCCTCTCCGCCAGATTCAAGCAAAGGGGTCCAAGTGGCCCCTTTCGCATGTCTGGCCCCTGAGCTATCGGGATTCGAGCCCTCGATACATGAGAAAGCCGGGTTCGACGGGTGACGCGCAGCGGCACCCGAACGTCGCCGCAGGCGACGACCCGAAGGGCGAGGCGCGCAGCGCCGCGTAATCCCTCCCTCTCCGCCAGATTCAAGCAAGGGGGCCCGAGTGGCCCCTTTCGCATGTCTGGCCCCGGAGCTATCGGGATTCGAACCCTCGATACATGAGAAAGCCGGGTTCGACGGGTGACGCACAGCGGCACCCGAACGTCGCCGCAGGCGACGACCCGAAGGGCGAGGCACGCAGTGCCGCGTAATCCCTCCCTCTCCGCCAGATTCAAGCAAGGGGGCCCGAGTGGCCCCTTTCGCATGTCTGGCCCCGGAGCTATCGGGATTCGAACCCTCGATACATGAGAAAGCCGGGTTCGACGGGTGACGCGCCGCGGCACCCGAACGTCGCCGCAGGCGACGACCCGGAGGGCGAGGCACGCGGTGCCGAGTAGTCCCTCCCTCTCCGCCAGATTCAGCAAGGGGGCCCGGGTGGCCCCTTTCGCATGTCTGGCCCCGAGGTGCTGTGATGTGATCCTCCCGGACAGGGCCGTATTTGAAGGCGTTCCACGAGGGCGCAGCGGCCATTCTCGTTGGACGTCGTGCGCGGCGCTCGCGTACACTTGCAGGCGTAACCGCACCCGTCACTCAGCCGCCGAACCGTTGTCCGAATGCGGGGTCCAGCCCCGGTAGACGGTGCGGGCGAGGTCGGGTCAAAGATCCCGAATGAATCGCAGTATCGCCGCCGGCAAATGGCCTGGCGGCCTCGACCCAGACCATCCGGAGGTCCCCGTGTCCGCGCCCGCTCTGCTCGTCCTGGAAGATGGCACTGTGTTTCATGGTCAGGCGATTGGCGCCCTGGGCCAGACGGTCGGCGAGGTGGTATTCAACACCGCGATGACCGGTTATCAGGAGATCCTGACCGATCCCTCCTACCACCGGCAGATGGTCACGCTGACCTATCCGCATATCGGCAACACCGGTACCAACCCGGAGGATGACGAGTCGGCCCGCGCCCATGCCGCCGGTCTGATCATTCGCGACCTGCCGCCGCTGGTGTCGAACTGGCGTTCGCGCGAGTCGCTGCCGGATTACCTGCTGCGTCACGGCATCGTGGCGATCAGCGGGATCGATACCCGCAAGCTGACCCGCATCCTGCGCGAGAAGGGCGCGCTGAACGGCTGCATCCAGGCCGGCGATGTGGACGAGGCTGCGGCCCTGGCGGCCGCGCGCGAGTTCCCCGGCATCAAGGGTATGGACCTGGCGCGCGAGGTCACCACGCGCAGCCGTTATGAATGGCTGGAGGGCACCTGGCAGCTCGGCGAGGAACCGGCGCGGGTGAACCCGGAGCAGGCCGAGTTTCACGTGGTGGCCTACGACTTCGGCATGAAGCAGAACATCCTGCGCAAACTGGCAGACCGTGGCTGTCGCGTGACCGTGGTGCCGGCCGAGACGCCGGTGGACGAGGTGATGGAGCTGAAGCCCGACGGCGTGTTCCTGTCCAACGGCCCGGGTGACCCTGAGCCCTGCACCTACGCGATCGAGGCGATCCGCGACATCTGTGAGCGCAAGCTGCCGCTGTTCGGCATCTGCCTCGGGCATCAGCTGCTGGGGATCGCCAGCGGCGGCAAGAGCGTGAAGATGAAGTTCGGCCACCACGGGGCGAACCACCCGATCCGCCACGAGGAGAGCGGGCGGGTGATGATCTCGTCGCAGAATCACGGCTTTGCGATCGACGAGGACAACCTGCCCGATACGCTGACGCCGACCTACCGGTCGCTGTTCGACGGCACGCTGCAGGGCATCGCCCGCACCGACTGCCCGGCCTTCAGCCTGCAGGGGCACCCCGAGGCCAGCCCGGGCCCGCATGACGTGTCCCCGGCGTTCGATGACTTCGTCGAGATGATGCGCGCCGCGCGTAGTTAGGGAAACATTTGTTTCCCTAGAGACCGTCTTTCCCGATTTCCGATTTCGACAGCCTGCGAGAGCCGTCACATGCCCAAGCGTACCGACATCCAGAGCATCCTGATCCTCGGGGCCGGCCCGATCGTGATCGGTCAGGCCTGCGAGTTCGACTACTCCGGCGCCCAGGCCTGCAAGGCCCTGCGCGAAGAGGGTTACCGGGTGATCCTGGTGAACTCCAACCCGGCGACCATCATGACCGATCCGGAGATGGCGGATGCCACCTACATCGAGCCGGTGGAATGGGAGACGGTCGCCAAGATCATCGAGAAGGAGCGCCCGGATGCGGTCCTGCCGACCATGGGTGGTCAGACCGCGCTGAACTGCGCGCTGGACCTGTCGAAGGAAGGCGTGCTCGAGAAGTTTGGGGTGGAGATGATCGGCGCCAACGAGGCGGCGATCGACATGGCCGAGGATCGCGACCACTTCAAGGCGGCGATGGCCGATATCGGCCTGGATACCCCGACCGCGATGCTCGCGCATTCATGGGAGGAGGCGCAGGAGGTCCAGCCGAAGATCGGCTTCCCGGTGATCATTCGGCCGTCGTTCACCCTGGGCGGTTCGGGCGGCGGTATCGCCTACAACCGCGAGGAGTTCGAGTACATCGTCAAGAACGGGCTCGATCTCTCGCCGGTGAACCAGGTGCTGCTGGAGGAGTCCGCGCTGGGCTGGAAGGAGTTCGAGATGGAGGTGGTCCGCGACAAGGCGGACAACTGCATCATCATCTGCTCCATCGAGAACCTGGACCCGATGGGTATCCACACCGGGGACTCGATCACCGTGGCCCCGGCGCAGACCCTGACCGACAAGGAATACCAGATCATGCGCGACGCCTCGCTGGCGGTGCTGCGCAAGATCGGTGTGGAGACCGGCGGCTCCAACGTGCAGTTCGCGATCAACCCGGAGAACGGGCGCATGATCGTGATCGAGATGAACCCGCGGGTGTCGCGTTCCTCCGCGCTGGCCTCCAAGGCGACCGGCTTCCCGATCGCCAAGGTCGCGGCCAAGCTGGCGGTGGGCTATACCCTGGACGAGCTGAAGAACGATATCACCGGCGGACTGACCCCGGCCTCGTTCGAGCCGTCCATCGACTACGTGGTCACCAAGATCCCGCGCTTCACCTTCGAGAAGTTCCCGCAGGCCGAGGCGCGTCTGACCACGCAGATGAAGGCGGTGGGGGAGGCGATGGCCATCGGCCGCACCTTCCAGGAGTCGTTCCAGAAGGCGCTGCGCTCGATGGAGACCGACATGGACGGCCTTGACGAGCGGATTGATCTGACGGCCGAAGATGTCGTCGATCAGCTGCGCACGAAGCTCGCCAACCCCAGCCCCGACCAGGTGCTGTACGTGGCCGATGCCTTCCGCGCCGGCTTCTCGATCCAGGACATCTTCGAGCTGACCGCGATCGATCCCTGGTTCCTGGCCCAGATCCAGGAGCTGGTGGATGTCGAGAAGAGTCTCAAGGATCGCATCCTGAGCGACATCAAGGCCGAGGAGATGTACCGCCTGAAGCAGCGCGGCTTCTCCGACCTGCGCCTGGCCAAGCTCCTCAACGAGACCGAAAAGGCCGTGCGCAAGCACCGTCACGGCCTGGGCGTGCGCCCCGTGTACAAGCGGGTGGATACCTGTGCGGCCGAGTTCGCCACCACGACCGCGTACATGTACTCCTCCTATGAAGAGGAGAACGAGGCGGAGCCGACCGACAAGCAGAAGATCATGGTCCTGGGCGGCGGGCCGAACCGCATCGGCCAGGGTATCGAGTTCGACTACTGCTGTGTGCATGCCGCACTCGCGATGCGCGAAGACGGGTACGAGACCATCATGGTCAACTGCAACCCGGAGACTGTCTCCACCGACTATGACACCTCGGATCGGCTGTACTTCGAGCCGCTGACCCTGGAGGACGTGCTGGAGGTCGTGGCGACCGAACAGCCGGCCGGCGTGATCGTGCAGTACGGCGGCCAGACCCCGCTGAAGCTCGCGCGGGATCTCGAGGCGGCCGGCGTGCCGATCATCGGCACCAGCCCGGACTCGATCGACCTGGCCGAGGACCGCGAGCGCTTCCAGGCCCTGCTGAACAAGCTGGGACTCAAGCAGCCGCCGAACCGCACCGCGCGCAGCGAGGAAGAGGCGGAGAAGCTGGCCGACGAGATCGGCTACCCGCTGGTGGTGCGCCCGTCCTACGTGCTCGGTGGCCGCGCGATGGAGATCGTGCGCGACCGCGAAGACCTGCGCAGCTACATGCAGAACGCGGTGTCCGTCTCCAACGATGCCCCGGTGCTGCTGGACCGCTTTCTGGATGACGCGATCGAGGTCGATGTCGACGCGATCTCGGACGGCGAGAACGTGATCATCGGCGGGATCATGGAACACATCGAGCAGGCGGGCGTGCACTCCGGCGACTCGGCCTGCTCCCTGCCGCCGTTTTCGCTGTCGATGGCGCTGCAGGACGAGATGGTCGAGCAGGTGCGAAAGATGGCGCTGGGGCTCAAGGTCGTGGGTTTGATGAACACTCAGTTTGCGATCAAGGGCGACGACATCTACGTGCTGGAGGTCAACCCGCGCGCCTCGCGCACCGTGCCGTATGTCTCCAAGAGCGTCGGCCGGCCGCTGGCCAAGATCGCTGCCCGCTGCATGGCCGGGCAGACCCTGCCCGAGCAAGGCGTGGGTGACGCCGTCTACCCCGACTACTATTCGGTGAAGGAATCGGTGTTCCCGTTCGCCAAGTTCCAGGGCGTGGACCCGATCCTGGGGCCGGAGATGAAGTCCACCGGCGAGGTGATGGGGGTCGGCCGCAGCTTCGCCGAGGCCTTCGCCAAGAGCCAGCTGGGGGCGGGCGTGCTGTTGCCCTCCACCGGCAAGGCCTTCGTGTCGGTGCGCGAGATCGACAAGCCACATGTCGCCGAGGTAGCTCGGCGCCTGGTCGAGCTGGGATTTGAGGTCCTGGCGACCCGCGGTACGGCGAAGGTTCTGGAGGAGGCCGACATCACGGTCACGCGCGTGAACAAGGTGACCGAAGGCCGCCCGCATATTGTCGACATGATCAAGAACGACGAGATCAGCTTCATTATCAATACCGTGGAGGGCAAACAGTCGACCTCCGACTCCTACACCATTCGGCGCGAGGCGCTGATGCACAAGGTGGGCTATACCACGACCATCGCCGGTGCGCGTGCCACGGTGCAGGCCCTGGATCATCTGGGGGCGAACGATGTGTTCCGGCTGCAGGACCTCCATCAGGAGAATCTCGGAGGGAAGAGCGCATGAACAAGACCCCGTTGACCGTCACCGGCGCCGAGAAGATGAAGGCGGAGCTGAAGAAGCTGAAAGGCGAGGATCGCCCGCGGGTGGTGAATGCGATCGCCGATGCGCGCGAACACGGTGACCTGAAGGAAAACGCCGAATACCACGCTGCGCGCGAGCAGCAGAGCTTCATCGAGGGTCGCATCCGCGAGCTGGAGGGCAAGCTCTCCAATGCCCAGATCATCGACGTCACCGCCCTGCCGCAGACCGGCAAGGTCGTGTTCGGTGTGACCGTGGTGCTCGAGGCCACCGAGGACGGGCGCCAGGTGACCTACAAGATCGTTGGCGAGGACGAGGCCGACATCAAGCAGAACATGATTTCGGTGTCCTCGCCGATCGCGCGCGCGCTGATCGGCAAGGAAGAGGGCGATGTCGTGACCGTCCAGGCGCCGGGCGGCGAGACGGAGTACGAGATCCTCGAGGTGCGCTACGTCAACTGACGTAGCGGCCTGCGGCTGGGATCAGGCTGGGTCGAGGGTCACCTTGGGCTCGTCCGGATTGCGCCGGAACAGGGTCGCCACGTAGCCGATTCGCTGGACCAGGGCCGCACCCGTGCGTTCGCACAGGTCCTCGACCGTGCCATTGCGGGCCTCGCGGTCGCCGATATTGACCTTGATCTTGACCAGTTCGTGATGTGCCAGTGCCTGTTCCAGCTCCTTGACCACGGCGTCCGTCAGGCCATTGCGGCCGATGGTTACGATGGGCTTGCGCGGGTGGGCGAGGCTGCGCAGGTGGCGGCGTTGCGCGTCGGTCAGATTCACGTGGGATTCGATTCGGTATTGGAACACGGAAATTGTAGCACGCGGATCGCGTGCCTGAGCCAGGAGAACCTCGGTGCCCAAGCGTAGCCGTTCCAGTCAACGCTGGCTGAAGGAGCACTTTGACGACCCGTACGTGCAGCGGGCGCAGCAGGAGGGCTACCGCGGCCGCGCCGTGTACAAGCTGCAGGAGATCGACGAACGTGACCGGCTGCTCAAACCGGGCATGCGCGTGGTCGACCTGGGGGCGGCACCGGGCGGCTGGACGCAGTACGCCGCCCAGAAGATCGGTCGCAAGGGGGTGCTCGTGGCCTCCGACATCCTGCCGATGGACCCCGTGCCCGGTGCCACGATCATTACCGGTGACTTTCGCGAGGATGCGGTCCTGGGGGCGATCCTGGAGGCGCTGGACGGGCAGCGCGCGGACCTTGTGCTTTCCGATATGGCCCCCAACCTAACCGGTACGGATGCCATCGACCAGCCGCGGTCGATCCACTTGTGCGAGCTGGCGCTGGAGTTGGCCTGCGATGTGCTGAACCCTCGGGGTGCGATGCTGGTCAAGTTGTTTCAGGGTGAGGGATCGGACGCCTACCTGGCCGAGGTACGGCGCCGGTTCGAGAAGGTGCAGGTGCGCAAACCGCAAGCCTCGCGCCCACGGTCACGCGAAGTGTACGTATTGGCGCGCGGCCCTCGGGATGTGTAAAGCTCGCGAGAATCCACGTAGGTAAAAGTTTTTCGAGGTGGCGTTTTGAACGGTCTGGCCAAGAATTTGATCATCTGGGCGGTTATCGCAATCGTCCTGATGTCGGTATTCAACAACTTCAGCCCGCAACAGCAGCAGGATGTGCGGAGTATTACCTATTCCGAGTTCATCCGGGATGTGCAGGGCGGTCGGATCGACAGCGTCACCATCGAGGGCGACAAGATCCGTGGCCAGACCATCGAGGGTCAGCGCTTCACCACGGTCAATCCCAATGACACCGGCCTGATCGGTGATCTGCTGCAGAACAATGTGGAGATCAATGCACAGGAGGATGCCGAGCGTTCGCTGCTGATGAGCATCCTGATTTCCTGGTTCCCGATGCTGCTGCTGATTGCCGTGTGGATCTATTTCATGCGCCAGATGCAGGGTGGCGGTGGCGCCGGCCGTGGGGCGATGTCCTTCGGCAAGTCCAAGGCCAAGCTGATGTCCGAGGACCAGGTAAAGGTTACTTTCGGCGACGTGGCCGGCTGTGACGAGGCGAAGGAAGAGGTCTCCGAGCTGGTCGACTTCCTGCGTGACCCGTCCAAGTTCCAGAAGCTCGGTGGCCAGATCCCGCGTGGCGTCCTGATGGTCGGCTCGCCGGGTACCGGGAAGACCTTGCTGGCCAAGGCCATTGCCGGCGAGGCCAAGGTCCCGTTCTTCAGTATCTCCGGTTCAGACTTCGTGGAGATGTTCGTGGGTGTGGGCGCCTCGCGTGTGCGTGACATGTTCTCCGAGGCCAAGAAGCACGCCCCCTGCATCATCTTTATCGACGAGATCGACGCAGTCGGACGCCAGCGTGGCGCCGGCATGGGTGGCGGTCACGACGAGCGCGAGCAGACCCTGAACCAGCTCCTGGTCGAGATGGACGGCTTCGAGGGCACCGAGGGCATCATCGTGATCGCCGCGACCAACCGCCCGGACGTGCTCGACCCGGCGCTGCTGCGCCCGGGCCGCTTTGACCGCCAGGTAGTGGTGCCGCCGCCGGACGTGCGTGGCCGCGAGCAGATCCTCAAGGTCCACATGAAGAAGACGCCGATCGCCGAAGACGTGCGTCCGGACCTCATCGCGCGTGGCACGCCGGGCTTCTCCGGCGCGGACCTGGCGAACCTGGTCAACGAGGCGGCCCTGTTTGCGGCCCGGGCCGGCAAGCGCCTGGTCGACATGAGCGACTTCGAGCGCGCCAAGGACAAGATCATGATGGGCGCCGAGCGCAAGTCCATGGTGATGTCCGAGGACGAAAAGAAGCTGACGGCCTACCACGAGGCGGGGCACGCGATCGTCGGGCTCACGGTCCCCGAGCACGACCCGGTCTACAAGGTCAGCATCATTCCGCGTGGACGGGCCCTGGGTGTGACCATGTTCCTGCCCGAGGAGGATCGCTACAGCCACTCCAAGACCCGACTGGAGAGCCAGCTGGCGAGCCTTTTTGGGGGGCGTCTGGCGGAAGAAATCATCTTTGGCGACGACAAGGTGACCACCGGTGCCTCCAACGACATCGAGCGCGCCACACAGATTGCGCGCAACATGGTGACCAAGTGGGGTCTTTCCGAGAAGCTGGGTCCGCTGGACTACGGCGAAGAGGAAGGGCACCCGTTCCTCGGCGGGCAGATGGGGGCGAAGTCCAAGCCGATGTCCGACGAGACCGCGCGCCAGATCGACGCCGAGGTGCGCCGGATCATCGACACGAACTACCAGAATGCGAAGCAGATCCTGCTGGACAACCTCGACAGACTGCACGCGATGGCCAAGGCGCTGATGAAGTACGAGACCATCGATGACAAGCAGATCGAGGACATCATGGCCGGACGCGAGCCCCGAGAACCGGCGGACTGGGACAGCGATAGCGGATCCGGTGGGTCGGCGCAGGCGAGTGACGAGCCCGCTGGCGATTCCGACGACGGCCGCGAGGACGACGACAGCAAGGGTGTCGTCGGCGGGCCTGCCCCGCAGTCCTGATCGAGCGAGGTATCACTCCGGTGGCGAAAGGTCACCATGGGCCGCCAGGGACTCCTTGGCGGCCTTTTCATTTGGCGGGGAGGCAAAGACATGGGCATGGATGCGGAAGGCGCGCCTGCGGTCCTGCGCTGCGGAAGGCACCGGCTGGCGCTGGATCGCCCGCGGATCATGGGCATCCTGAATGTCACGCCCGATTCGTTCTCCGATGGCGGCGCACATCAGCGTGTGGAACAGGCCCTGGAACATGCCCGCACGATGGTGGAGCAGGGCGCTGACCTGATCGATATCGGGGGCGAGTCGACGCGTCCGGGGGCGCAGCCGGTCGCACTGGACGAGGAACGGCGACGGGTGTTGCCGGTGATCGAGGTCCTTGCCGCGGAACTGGATGTCCCGCTGTCGGTGGACACGATGAAGCCGGCCCTGATGCCCGAGGCCGTGGCGGCGGGGGCTACGCTGCTGAACGACGTTAACGGGTTTCGCGCCGAGGGGGCCTGGGAGGCTGCCGTGGCCGCCGCCCGCGAGCAGGGTGTAGCCCTGTGCGCGATGCACATGCAGGGGGAGCCGCAGTCCATGCAGCAGGCCCCGCACTACAATGACGTCGCGCGGGAGGTGGGCGCGTTTCTGCGCGATCGGCGCGAGGCGTTTGCGCGCGATGGCGTGCCAGCCGAGCAGTTGTTGCTGGACCCGGGGTTCGGATTCGGCAAGACGCTGGAGCACAATCTGGCACTCTTCCATGCGCTGCCCGCGCTGGCCGAGCTCGGGTCCCCGCTGCTGGTGGGGGTCTCGCGCAAGTCGATGATTGGTGCCCTGCTGGGGGGTTGCCCGGTGCAGGAACGTGACGCCGGTTCCGCGATTGCCGCGTTACTGGCGGCGCAGGCCGGCGCGCGTGTCCTGCGTGTGCACGATGTCGCAGGGACACACGATGCGCTGGCGCTATACTCCGCACTGACACCACAGGCGTGGCGGGGCTCCCGTCAGTCGTGATTCGTATTCAGTATTAAGGGAGAAGCAAGCGGCATGGGGCGTTATTTCGGCACCGACGGGATTCGTGGGCGTACAGGCGACTGGCCGATGACGCCCGAATTCGCGCTGCGTCTGGGCTATGCGGTAGGCGAGGTGCTGGGCGCGCGGGCCCAGCGTCAGGGTCCGGTGCTCGTGGGGAAGGACACCCGGGTCTCGGGCTACATGTTCGAGTCTGCCCTGCAGGCCGGGTTGTCGGCTGCGGGCCTGGATGTCGCCCTGCTGGGGCCGATGCCGACCCCCGCAGTGGCCTATCTCACGCGGACCTTCCGTGCGACCGCCGGTGTGGTGATCAGCGCCTCGCACAACCCGTTTCACGATAACGGCTTCAAGTTCTTCACCCCGGAGGGCGACAAGCTCGCGGATGCGGTGGAGGAGGCTATCGAGGCACGGCTGGAAGAGCCACAGCGCTCGGTGGACGGGGCCCACCTCGGCAAGGCCGTCCGTATCGCCGACGCCGCCGGCCGTTACATCGAGTTCTGCAAGAGCGCGATCCCGGCGCGCTCCGAGCTGCGCGGCCTGCGTGTTGTGGTCGATTGTGCCCACGGCGCGACCTACAACGTCGCCCCGCCGGTATTCGAGGAACTCGGGGCCGAGGTGGAAGTCCTGGGTGCCCGCCCGGATGGCTATAACATCAACGCCGGCGTGGGCGCGCTGTACCCGGAGGTCGTGGCCGAGCAGGTGAAGGCCTCCGGGGCTGACCTCGGGATCGCCCTCGATGGTGACGGTGACCGCGTGATCCTGGCCGATGCGAACGGCAACGTGGTCGATGGTGACCAGATCCTGGGGATTCTCGCCCTCGATCGCCAGCAGTCGGGCCTGCTCCAGGGCGGCGTGGTCGGTACGCTGATGACCAACCTTGGGCTCGAGAATGCCCTGGGCGAGCACGGGATCCCGTTTATTCGCGCCAAGGTGGGTGATCGCTACGTGCTCGAGGAGCTGCGTCAGCGCGCCTGGATGCTGGGCGGAGAGGGATCCGGGCACATCGTCTGCCTGGAGCACACGACGACCGGTGACGGGACCGTCGCGGCCTTGCAGGTGGCCCACCTGATGCATCGCACCGGCTGCTCGCTCGCGGAGCTCGCGGCGAAGATCCCGAAGCTCCCGCAGTGCCTCGTGAACGTCCCGGTCTCGGGCAAGGCCAATGGCTGTCTGGACGCGCCCGCCGTGCGCTCCGAGGTCGCCGCGGTCGAGGCCGAGCTGGGTGCGCACGGGCGTGTCCTGCTGCGCCCGTCCGGTACCGAGCCCCTGGTGCGCGTGATGGTCGAGGCCGAGGACGAAGTCATTACCCGTCAGGCCGCCGAGCGCATCGCCGACAGCATCCGCGCGGCTGTTTGATCCCGGTCTGCGGGCGTCGTCGGCCGATTGGTGATTCTTCACGGGACAGGCCGCCCGTTTGCCCGGACCTGGGCTCGGTTGATTTGCACCGGGTGCGCCGGTAACATCCCGCCGCTCTAATCATCATGATCGGACTCCGTGTATCCGCGCGGATCCGACCGTTCTCGCAGGAGGAAGATCCGCATGCGCAAGCCGCTGGTCGCCGGTAACTGGAAGATGAACGGTTCGCGCGAAGCGAACCGCGCCCTCCTGTCGGCCCTGAAGGGCAGTCTGGGTGACCTGCAGGGTGTCGACGTCGCGGTGTGTCCGCCCGCCGTCTACCTCGCCGAGATTGCCGAGACCCTGTCGGGTAGCGTGATCGAGGTCGGTGCACAGGATTGCTCGGACCAGGAAAAGGGCGCGTATACCGGTGAGCTGGCCGGCTCCATGCTGGCTGAGGCGGGCTGCCGTTACGTGATCGTTGGCCACTCCGAGCGGCGCGAGCGCCAGAACGAGACCAGCGAATGGGTGGCGGCCAAGTTCATCGCCGCCCAGGCCGCCGGCCTGACGCCGATCCTGTGTGTTGGCGAGCAGAAGAGTGACCGCGAAGGCGGGCGCACCGAATCCGTGGTGGCCGAGCAGCTGGATGCGGTGCTGGATGCCGCCGGCGTCGAGACCTTCGGTCGCGCCGTCATCGCCTACGAGCCCGTCTGGGCAATCGGAACCGGCCTGACCGCCACGCCCGAGCAGGCGCAGGAAGTGCACGCCTTTATCCGCAACCGAGTGGCGGGCCGCGACCCGCGTGTCGCTGCGGATCTACGCGTCCTATACGGCGGCAGCATGAAGGCGGACAACGCCGCGGGCCTGCTGGCGCTAGAAGACATCGACGGCGGGCTGATTGGTGGCGCCTCGCTGGACGCCGATGCCTTTACCGCGATCGCCCGCGCGGCGGCCGAGCGGGTCGCGGCATGATCTACGGGTTGCTCCTGGTCGTTCAGGTCTCGGTCTCGATCGCCCTGATCGCCCTCGTGCTGATGCAGCATGGCAAGGGTGCCGACGCGGGGGCGGCCTTTGGCAGTGGTGCGTCCGCGACCGTGTTCGGTGCGCGCGGGTCGGCCAATTTTCTGAGCCGCTCGACCGCGTTTCTGGCTGTTGTGTTCTTCGTGAACAGCTTGACGCTGGCCTATCTCGCCTCCTCGACGCCTCAGGCCGAAAGTCTGATGGATCAGCTCGAAGCGGAAGAGATGCGCGAGGAGGGTGATATTCCGGAAGGCATTCCCGGTACAGTACCCCGGGATGACGAATCGGATGCCCCGGCCTCCGACCGCCCGGCCGACGTACCTGAATAGGCCGGCGACCGCGGCCTCTTAGACAGGCAGATGTGGTGGAATTGGTAGACACGCTATCTTGAGGGGGTAGTGGCGAAAGCCGTGTGGGTTCGAGTCCCACCATCTGCACCATTTCGAAGGCCCCTGGCGACGTTCGAGAATCGGCGTCAGGAGTCAAAACAAAATAAAATCAGTAACTTATAAAATTACAAATACTTGACACCGTTTTCACGGTTCACCTAGACTCCGTGCCCGGTATGCGCCCTTGCCTTGTCCATCGAGGTGGCCACCAACCGGTGCATTCAACCAGCAACGCTAGAACGGCTCGCGGACGCGCCGGATCCACGCGGCACCCTGCGAACCGACCCGCCCGAGGGCGGTGTACGGGAGAGAGACATGCTGGAAGGTTATCTACCCATCCTGCTGTTCATCGCAGTGGGGATCGTGATCGGCATCGTGCCGCTGGTGGTCGGGATGGCCGTCGGGCCGCGCAAGCCCGACGCCGCGAAGAATTCGCCATACGAGTGCGGCTTTGAGGCCTTCGAGGACTCGCGGCTGAAGTTCGATGTGCGCTTCTACCTGGTCGCGATCCTCTTCATCATCTTCGATCTCGAGATCGCATTTCTCTTCCCGTGGGCGGTATCGCTGGATGCCATTGGCCTGTTCGGGCTTCTTGCGATGGCCGTGTTTTTGCTCATTCTGGTCGTCGGATTCATTTATGAGTGGAAGAAGGGGGCGCTGGAATGGGAATAGAAGGCGTTCTTGAAAAGGGCTTCGTCACCACCTCGGCTGACAAGCTCATCAACTGGGCCCGTACCGGCTCCCTGTGGCCGATGACCTTCGGGCTCGCCTGCTGTGCGGTCGAGATGATGCACGCCGGTGCCGCGCGCTATGACCTCGACCGCTTCGGGATCATCTTCCGGCCCAGCCCGCGCCAGTCCGACGTGATGATCGTCGCCGGCACGCTGGTCAACAAGATGGCGCCGGCGCTGCGCAAGGTGTACGACCAGATGCCTGAGCCGCGCTGGGTGATCTCCATGGGCTCCTGCGCCAATGGCGGCGGCTACTACCACTACTCCTATGCCGTGGTGCGCGGGTGCGACCGCATCGTGCCGGTGGATGTCTACGTGCCGGGCTGTCCGCCCACGGCCGAGGCACTGCTCTACGGCATCATCCAGCTGCAGAACAAGATCCGGCGCACGAACACCATCGCGCGCTGACGCACCCGGGGTTTCAGATGGCTGAACAAGACAACTGGATCGACGCCCTGCGGGCGGAACTGGGCGACGCCCTGGAGACGGTCACCGAGGCCTATGACGAGGTCACGGTCGATATCCGGCCGGAGTCCTGGCGCGAGGCCGCCGAGAAGCTGCGCGACGCGTTCGGCTTCGAGATGCTGATCGACCTGTGTGGAGTGGACTATCTCGAATACGGCCAGGACGAGTGGGGCACGGAGTCCGCGACCAACACCGGTTTCTCCCGCGGGGTCGAGGCGGCCACCTCCGGGCGCTTCACGTTCGACGACGCGCCGGAAGACAGCCTCTGGGACGGGCCACGCTTCACCGTGGCCGTGCAACTGCTGTCGATCCAGCACAATCGTCGCCTGCGTATGCGCGCCTGGCTGGCCGATGACGAATTCCCCGAGATCGAGTCGCTGGTGGAGGTCTGGGCCTCGGCCAACTGGTTCGAGCGCGAGGCCTTCGACCTGTTCGGGATCCTGTTCTCCGGGCACCCGGACCTGCGCCGCATCCTCACGGACTACGGCTTCGTCGGTCATCCGTTCCGCAAGGACTTCCCGCTGGTCGGTCATGTGGAGATGCGCTACGACGCCGAACAGGCGCGCGTGGTGTACCAGCCGGTGACCATCGAGCCGCGTGTGCTGGTGCCCAAGGTGATCCGCGACGACCATCGCTACAGCGAGGGCGAGAAGCCAGGCGAAGGAGCCGAGAATGCCTGAGATTCGCAACTTCACCCTGAACTTCGGGCCGCAGCATCCGTCCGCCCACGGCGTGCTGCGCCTGGTGCTGGAGATGGATGGCGAGGTCGTGCAGCGCGCCGACCCGCATATCGGCCTTCTTCACCGCGGGACCGAGAAGCTCGCCGAGAGCAAGCCGTACAACCAGTCGATCGGCTACATGGACCGCCTCGACTATGTGTCGATGATGGCCAACGAGCACGGCTACGTGCTGGCGATGGAAAAGCTGCTCCAGATCGAGGCCCCGCTGCGGGCACAGTACATCCGGGTAATGTTCGACGAGATTACCCGCATCCTGAATCACCTGATGTGGCTGGGCGCCCACGCGCTGGATATCGGCGCGATGGCGGTGTTCCTGTATGCCTTCCGCGAGCGCGAGGACCTGATGGACTGCTACGAGGCGGTCTCGGGTGCGCGCATGCACGCGACCTACTACCGTCCGGGTGGGGTCGCGCGCGACCTGCCGGGGACCATGCCGCAGTACCAGCCGTCCTCCTGGAAATCTCAGGAAGTGGTGGACGACCTGAACAAGGTTCGCCAGGGCTCGCTGCTGGACTTCATCGAGGCCTTTACCGAGCGCTTCCCGGGCTGCGTGGACGAGTACGAGACCCTCCTGACCGACAACCGTATCTGGAAGCAGCGCACCGTGGGTATTGGCGTGGTCGAGCCCGAACGTGCCCTGCAGCTGGGCTTTACCGGCCCGATGCTGCGCGGGTCCGGGATCGAGTGGGACCTGCGCAAGAAGCAGCCCTACGAGGTCTATGACCGCCTCGATTTCGACATCCCGGTGGGCGTCAACGGCGACTGCTACGACCGCTACCTGGTGCGCATCGAAGAGATGCGCCAGTCCAACCGCATCATCCGCCAGTGTGTGGACTGGCTGCGCCAGAATCCGGGCCCGGTGCTGCTCGAGGATCACAAGATCACCCCGCCGAAGCGCGAGGAGATGAAGGCCGACATGGAGGCCCTGATCCACCACTTCAAGCTGTTCACCGAGGGGATGTGCCTGCCGGAAGGCGAGGCCTATGCCGCGGTCGAGCATCCGAAGGGCGAGTTCGGCGTGTATCTGGTCTCGGATGGTTCCAACAAGCCCTATCGCCTGAAGGTCCGTCCGCCGGGCTTTGTGCACCTGTCCGCGCTGGACGAGATGGCGCGTGGCCACATGCTGGCCGACGTGGTCGCGATCATCGGGACCCAGGACATCGTATTCGGGGAGATCGACCGCTGATGGCTGCCGAACAGAAAACCGTCGCCTTCCACAAGCCCGCCGGCAAGAAGGTGGAGCTCAGCCACCACGAGCGCGAAGAGATCGACGCCTGGGTGGCGCGCTATCCGGACGACCAGAAGCGCTCCGCGGTTCTCGGCGCCCTGCGCGCAGTGCAGCACGAGGACGGCTATCTCTCTACCGCGAAGATGGACGCCGTGGCCGAGTACCTCGGCCTGCCGGCGATCGCGGTGTACGAGGTCGGCTCGTTCTACTCGATGTACGAGCTGGAGCCGGTTGGGAAGCACACCATCATGGTGTGCAACAACATCTCCTGCATGCTGCGCGGCTCGGAACAGATCATCGAGCACCTGGAGAATCGTCTCGGCATCAAGCTCGGCGAGAGCACGCCGGACGGCAAGTTCTACCTGAAGATGGAAGAGGAGTGCCTGGCGGCCTGCTGTGGTGCCCCGATGATGCAGGTAGACCACGTCTACTACGAGAATCTCACCCCCGAGAAGGTGGACGAGATTCTTGACGGTCTGGAGAAGTAGCATGGCCAACCAGATCTGCTTTGCGACCCGCTACCTGGACGACCCTGCCTCGCTCGAGACCTACAAGAGCGTCGGCGGCTACCAGGCGCTGGAGAAGGTCTACAAGGGCAAGATGGCCCCCGAGGACGTGATCGAGGAGGTCAAGGCCTCCAACCTGCGCGGCCGCGGCGGGGCGGGCTTCCCGACCGGGCTCAAGTGGTCGTTCATGCCGCGCAACACCCCGGGCCAGAAGTACATCGTCTGCAACTCGGACGAATCCGAGCCGGGCACCTGCAAGGACCGCGAGATCCTGATGTACAACCCGCATGCCCTGATCGAGGGCATGGCGATCGCCGGCTACGCGATCGGCGCGACCGTGGGCTACAACTACATGCGCGGCGAGTTCATGGACGAGGTGAACACGCGCTTTACGGCAGCCCTGAAAGAGGCCTACGACGCCGGTTATCTCGGTAAGGACATCTTCGGTTCCGGGGTCGATTTCGATCTCCACCCGTCGCTGGGCGCCGGCGCCTACATCTGCGGCGAGGAGACGGCTCTGCTTGAGTCGCTGGAAGGCAAGAAGGGCCAGCCGCGCTTCAAGCCGCCGTTCCCGGCCAACTACGGCCTGTACGGCAAGCCGACCACGATCAACAACACCGAGTCACTGGCCTCGATCCCGGCGATCATCCGCAACGGCGGGCAGTGGTTCGCCGATCTGGGGGTGCCCAAGTCCGGTGGCGAGAAGCTGTTCTCCGTCTCCGGACACGTGAACAAGCCAGGGAACTACGAGATCCCTCTGGGCACGCCTTTCAAGGACCTCCTGGAGATGGCCGGTGGCGTGCTGAACGGGCGCAAGCTGAAGGCCGTGATCCCCGGCGGATCGTCGGTTCCGGTGGTCCCGGGCGATGTGATGCTGAAGGCCAACATGGACTTCGACTCGATCGCCCAGGCCGGGTCCATGCTGGGCTCCGGCGCGGTGATCGTGATGGATGAGACCGCCGACATGGTCAAGGCCCTGCAGCGCATCTCGCGCTTCTACTTCTCCGAGTCCTGCGGCCAGTGCACGCCCTGCCGCGAGGGGACCGGCTGGCTCTATCGCATGCTGACCCGCATCGTGGAAGGGCAGGGCCGTCCCGAGGATCTGGAGCGCCTGGACGACGTGGCCAGCAAGATCGAGGGGCATACCATCTGCGCCCTGGGCGATGCCGCGGCGATGCCGGTGCGCAGCTTCATCAAGCACTTCCGCCACGAATTCGAATACTACATCCAGCACGGTCGGAGCCCGGTGGCAGACGCCGCCTGACGCCCCCCGCGCATCCGCAGCAGGAATCGAGCATGAGTCAGGATCAGAAGCAGGATCTGGTCAGCATCGAGATTGACGGCCGCACGATCGAGGCGCCCAAGGGCTCCATGCTGATCGACGTGGCGGACGATGCCGATATCCGCATTCCGCGGTTTTGCTACCACAAGAAGCTGTCGGTGGCGGCGAACTGCCGTATGTGCCTGGTCGAGGTGGAGAAGGCACCCAAGCCGCTGCCCGCCTGCGCGACCCCGGTCATGGACGGGATGAAGGTCTACACCCAGTCTCCACTGGCGCTGCGCGCGCAGAAGGGGACCATGGAGTTCCTGCTGATCAACCATCCACTGGACTGCCCGATCTGCGATCAGGGTGGTGAGTGCGAGCTGCAGGACGTGGCCATGGGCTACGGCGACAGTGTGTCCAAGTACACCGAAGCCAAGCGCGTGGTGAAGGACAAGGATATCGGTCCGCTGATCGAGACCGAGATGACCCGCTGCATCCATTGCACCCGCTGCGTGCGCTTTGGCGAGGAGATCGCCGGCGTGCGCGAACTGGGCGCGACCGGGCGTGGCGAGCATATGCGCATCGGCACCTACGTAGAGAAGACCGTGGCCCACGAACTGTCGGGCAACGTGATCGACCTGTGCCCGGTTGGCGCGCTGACCGCCAAGCCGTCGCGCTACACCGCGCGTGCCTGGGAGCTGTCGCAGGCCGCGACCATCGCCCCGCACGACGCGGTCGGTTCCAACCTCCACCTGCATACCCACGACGGGCGCGCAATGCGCGTGGTCCCGCGCGACAACGAGGCGGTCAACGAGACCTGGATCTCCGACCGCGACCGTTTCAGCTACACCGGCCTGTACGCCGAGGATCGCCTGACCCGCCCGCGCATGAAGGTGGACGGCCAGTGGCAGGACGTCTCCTGGGAGACCGCGCTGAGTTATGTCGTCGAGGGCCTGAAGGAGACTGCCCCCGACCGCATCGGTGCGCTGCTGTCGCCGTCGCTGTCGGTGGAAGAACACTACCTGGCGCAGAAGGTCCTGCGCGGCATGGGCGTCACCGATATCGATCATCGGCTGGACCAGGTGGATTTCTCCGACGAGGCGGCCGCGCCGCTGTTCCCGTACCTGGGCGCGGCCATTAGCGATCTGGATACGGCCGATGCCGTGCTGCTGGTGGGCTGCAATCCGCGCCGCGAACAGCCGCTGCTCGCCCATCGCCTGCGCAAGGCGGCCTCGCGCGGGGCGCGGGTCAGCCTGATCAATGACATGCTGCTGGATCTGACCTATCCGGTTCAGGCCCAGCTGGTCGGCCACGAGCGCGATCAGGTCATGGCCCTGGCGGGTGTGGCCGGGCAACTGGCCGCCGCCGGCAAGTCGCTGCCCAAGAAGCTGGAAAAGGTCGTCAAGGCCGCCGAGGCCGATGACGCCGATACGCGGGCCGCGTTCGAACACATTGCCAAGTCGCTGCTGGATGCCGAGCAGGGCCATGTCCTGCTGGGCCAGGTCGCGATCCACGGGCCGGCCTTTGCGACCCTGCGCGCCCTGGCCGGCTGGATCGCCAAGCACACCGACGCCCGTCTGGGATACCTGCCGGCCGGCGCCAGTGCCGCGGGTGCCTGGCTGGCCGGCGTGCTGCCGCACCGCGGCCCGGCCGGGGCCGAAGTCGAGGTCGCCGGCCGGAACGCGGCCGAGATGCTGGCCGAGGGTCGGGATGCCTTCGTGGTCGCCGGTATCGAACCCGGGCGTGACGGGGCCGATCCGGTTGCGCTGCGCGCCGCGCTCGAGAAAGCCGGCTTCGTGGTCGCACTGAGCGCCTATGCCAATACGGATCTGGAAGCCGTGGCCGATGTACTGCTCCCGGTTGCCACCAGCTTCGAGAACTCCGGGACCTTCGTGAACGCCGAGGGCCGTTGGCAGAGCTACCGTGCCGCGGCCCGCGCGCAGGAAGACACTCGCCCCGGCTGGAAGGTCTGGCGCGTGCTCGGGAATCTGCTGGAACAGCGCGGCATGGACTATCTCGACTCGCGCGCGGTGCGTGACGAGCTGAAGGGCCTTCTGGCGGATGCCAATTTCGATACTGCGGTCAACATGAACAAGGCGCAGATTTCCATTCCGGAGCCGGCGCAGGGCGACCTGTATCGCGTGCAGGCGGCGGGGCTCTACAGCACGGATGCTCTCGTGCGCCGTGCCGAGCCACTGCAGACCAGCCCCGAGGGCCAGCTGGCCGAGTGCGTGATCGTGCATCCCGAATCCGCCGGCGGGCTTGATACCGGCTCGCGCGTGAAGCTGCGCCAGGCCGGCGCCGAGACGGAGCTGACCCTGATCCTGGACGACGCCGTGCCGGTAGGCCTGGCGGTGACCTTTGCGGGCTCGACGGCCATGGGCCGATTGGGCGCCCCGAACGCCACGGTCACGCTCGCGCGTGCCTGAGGGAACGTAAGACATGTTCGACTGGATGATGAACCTCTACAGCAGCCTGCCGACGGTGATGCAGATCCTGATCGGCATTCAGCTGATCGTGATCCCGCTGATGCTGGCCGTGGCCTACACGACCTTCGCCGAACGCAAGGTGATCGGCTATGCGCATGTGCGCGTCGGGCCGAACCGGGTCGGGCCGCGCGGCTGGCTGCAGCCGATCGCGGATGCGCTGAAGCTGCTGACCAAGGAGGTCATCCTCCCGACCAATGCCAACCGCTTCCTGTTTCTGAGTGCCCCGGTGCTGACCATCGCCCCGGCGCTGGCCGCCTGGGCGGTAATCCCGTTCTTCGATGGCGGGGCGCTGGCCAACGTCAATGCCGGGCTGCTGTACCTGCTGGCGCTGACCTCGCTCGGCGTATACGGGATCATCATCGCCGGCTGGGCCTCGAACTCGAAGTATGCGCTGCTGGGGTCGCTGCGTTCGGCCGCGCAGCTGGTCTCCTACGAAATCGCGATGGGTTTTGCCCTGGTCGGCGTGCTGATGGCTGCCGGCACGCTGAACGTGGGCGGCATCATCGAGGCGCAGTCGGGCAGCATGTACCACTGGTTCCTGCTGCCGCTGCTGCCGCTGTTCTTTGTGTATTTCATCTCCGGGATTGCCGAGACCAACCGCGCGCCGTTCGACGTGGCCGAGGGCGAATCCGAGATCGTCGCGGGTTTCCACGTCGAGTACTCGGGCATGGCGTTCGCCGTGTTCTTCCTGGCCGAATACGCGAACATGATCCTGATCTCGGCCCTGACCGCGATCCTGTTCCTCGGCGGCTGGCTGTCGCCCTTCCAGGGCATCCTGCCGCAAGCGGCCTTTGACCTGCCGGTCATCGGTGCGTTGCTGGATCATGGCATCCACTGGTTCTTGTTCAAGACGGCGGTGTTCCTGTTCGCCTTCTTGTGGTTCCGTGCCACTTTCCCGCGCTATCGCTATGACCAGATCATGCGTCTTGGCTGGAAGGTGCTGATCCCGGTGACCATCCTCTGGCTGTTTGTCGAGGGCGTGCTGGTCGCGTTCAACGTCGGCCCGTGGTTCGCCTGAGGAGTTCGTGATGAAAGCGTTCCGCCGATACCTGAAGAGTTTTCTGTTCTTTGAACTGCTGCTGGGGTTGCGCCTGACCGGGCGTTACCTGCTGAGCCGCAAGTTCACCGTGCAGTACCCGGACGAGAAGACCCCGATGTCGCCGCGTTTCCGCGGGCTGCATGCGCTGCGCCGCTACCCGAACGGCGAGGAGCGCTGCATTGCCTGCAAACTGTGCGAGGCGGTCTGCCCGGCGCTGGCGATCACGATCGACTCCGAGGAGCGCGCGGACGGCACGCGCCGCACGACGCGCTACGACATCGACCTGTTCAAGTGCATCTTCTGCGGCTTCTGCGAAGAGGCCTGTCCGGTGGATTCCATCGTCGAGACGCACATCTTCGAGTACCACTTCGAGAACCGGGGCGAGCAGATCATGACCAAGGACAAGCTCCTGGCCATTGGTGACCGCTTCGAGAAAGAGATCGCCGAGGCCCGTGCGATCGACGCCCCGTACCGGTAACGCAGGGACCGCCCCATGACCTTCGAGTTGATCCTTTTCTATCTCTTCGGCGCGATCCTGCTGGGCGGTGCCCTGGCGATGATCAGTGTGCGCAACCCGGTGCACGCGGCCCTGTTCCTGGTGCTGTGCTTTGTCGCCGCGGCCGCGATCTGGCTGCTGGCGGAGGCGGAGTTCCTCGGCATCGTGCTGGTGCTCGTCTACGTTGGCGCGGTGATGGTGCTGTTCCTGTTCGTGGTGATGATGCTCGACATCAACCTCGCCAAGCTGCGCGAGGGCTTCACCGAATACCTGCCGGTGGGCATCGTGGTCGCGGTAGCGATGGCCACCGTGCTGGTGGCCGTGATTACCCGCTACATCACGATGGATGTGCCGGAGCGCGCAGGGCCGGAATACGCCAACACCGAGGCCCTGGGCGCGATCCTCTACACCGAATACGTCTATCCGTTCGAGATTGCGGCGGTGATCCTGCTGGTGGCGATCATCGCGGCGATCTCGCTGACCATGCGCAAGCGTCCGGACAACAAGTCGATCGATCCAGGCCAGCAGATGGCGGTCTCCCGCGAGGGTCGGGTCCGCATGGTCTCCATGGCCTCCGAGAAGAAGAAGTCCCCGCGTCGTGCTGCCCAGAGCAGCGATGCGGATGGACAGCAGGACGACTCGTCGAAATAGGCAATCCGAGTAACAAGGCATTCCGGCCAGAGGTCGGGACCCGGACACCGGGGGCGGATGCCGCCCCCGAAAGAACTCAGGGCTAGAACATGATTACGCTAGAGCACTACCTGGTGCTGGCCGCGCTGTTGTTTTCGATCAGTGTGGCCGGGATCTTCCTGAACCGGAAAAACGTGATCGTTCTGTTGATGTGCATCGAGCTGATGCTGCTCGCGGTGAACATCAATTTCATTGCCTTCTCGTTCTTCCTGCAGGACCTCGCGGGCCAGGTGTTCGTGTTCTTCATCCTGACCGTCGCCGCGGCCGAGGCGGCCATCGGCCTCGCCATCCTGGTGTTGCTGTTCCGGAATCGCGGAACCATCAACGTCCAGGACCTGGACGCAATGAAGGGATAACGGGCCATGGATACGATCTATCTACTTATCGTCCTGGCGCCGCTGTTCGGCGCGATCATCGCCGGCCTGTTCGGGCGTCAGATCGGCCGCACCGGGGCGCACAGCGTCACCATCCTCGGGGTGTCGATCTCGTTCATCCTGTCGGTGGTGGTCTTCTGGGCCCACGTGTTCGGTGACGCCGGGGTCTACAACGAAACCGTCTACACCTGGATGGTCTCCGACGGCATCCAGTTCGAGGTCGGGTTCCTGGTCGACAACCTGACCGCGATGATGATGCTGGTCGTCACCTTCGTCTCGCTGATGGTGCACATCTACACCATCGGCTACATGAAGGACGATCCGGGCTACCAGCGCTTCTTCGCCTACATCTCGCTGTTCACCTTCTCGATGCTGATGCTGGTGATGGCGAACAACTTCATGCAGCTGTTCTTTGGCTGGGAGGCCGTGGGCCTGGTCTCCTACCTGCTGATCGGCTTCTGGTACAAGCGGCCGACCGCGATCTACGCGAACATGAAGGCGTTCATCGTCAACCGGGTGGGGGACTTCGGGTTCCTGATCGGGATCGCCGCGCTGGTGTTCTACACCGGCAGCCTGAACTACACGGATGTGTTCGCCGAAGGTCAGTCGATGAGCGAGGCGACCATCACCATCTGGCCGGGCTGGACCTTCGGCCTGCTGGATCTGGCGCTGATCTTCCTGTTCATCGGTGCGATGGGTAAATCCGCCCAGGTGCCGCTGCATGTCTGGCTGCCGGACTCGATGGAAGGCCCGACCCCGATCTCCGCGCTGATCCACGCGGCGACCATGGTGACCGCGGGTATTTTCATGGTGGCGCGCATGTCGCCGCTGTACGAGTTCTCCGTCCCGGCGCTGTCGTTCATCCTGATCATCGGGGCGATCACCGCGTTCTTCATGGGCCTGATCGGGCTCGTCCAGAACGACATCAAGCGGGTGGTGGCGTATTCGACGCTGTCGCAGCTGGGCTACATGACCGTGGCGCTGGGCGCCTCCGCCTACGCCGCCGGCCTGTTCCACCTGATGACGCATGCCTTCTTCAAGGCGCTGCTGTTCCTGGCCGCGGGCTCGGTGATCATCGCGATGCACCACCTGCAGGACATGCGCGCGATGGGTGGGCTGCGCCGGCACATGCCGATCACCTACGTGACCGCGCTGATCGGCTCGCTGGCGCTGATCGGGTTCCCGTTCTTCTCCGGGTTCTTCTCCAAGGACGCGATCATCGAGGCGGTCGGCTACTCGCAGATCCCGGGGGCGACGTTTGCCTACTGGCTGGTGCTGGCCGGGGTGTTCGTGACCGCGTTGTACACCTTCCGCATGTTCTTCATGGTGTTCCATGGCGAGGAGCGCTATGACCAGGCGCACAAGTACATGCCCGACCATGGCGATGACCACGACGACGAACACGGCGATGATCATCACCATGGCCCGCTGCAGCCGAAGGAATCGCCGTGGGTAGTCACTCTGCCGCTGGTCCTGCTGGCGATCCCGTCGGTGGTGGCCGGCTACTTCATCGGCCCGATGCTGTTCGGCGACTTCTTTGCCGACAGCCTGTTCGTGCTGCCGGAGCAGGACGTGCTGGCGACCAAGGGCGAGACCTACACCGGCGTGATCGGCTTTGTGCTGCATGGGCTGATGCTGCCCGCGTTCTGGCTCGCGATGGCGGGTCTGGGCACGGCCTGGTACCTGTACATGAAGCGGCCCGAGCTGCCGAGCGTGATCGCCGAACGGCTGAAGCTGGGCGTGCGCATCCTCGAGGACAAGTACGGCTTCGACCGCTTCAATGACTGGTTCTTCGCCGGCGGCAGCGTCCGCCTGGGGCGTGCGCTGTGGCGCTACGGTGATGCTCTGATCATCGACGGGCTGCTGGTCAATGGTACCGCGCGCTCGGTCGGCTGGATTTCGGCGCGCATCCGCCACATGCAGTCCGGCTTCCTCTACCACTACGCGTTCGTGATGATCATCGGCCTGCTGGTCCTGATGTTCGCCTTCGTGATCTGAGCGGCTTCGACACCCATGCGCTCGAAGCCCATCGCTGTTTCAAGGAACGACCATGTTTGCTGACTGGCCTATCTTGAGTCTGTTGATCTGGCTGCCGATTCTCGGCGGCTTCCTGGTGCTTGCCGCCGGGCGCGACGCGCCCCATGTGGCGCGGCGGCTCGGGCTCGCGGTGGCCGTGGCGACCTTTGTGGCCAGTTTGCCGCTGTGGTTCACGTTCGAGCGTGGCACCGCGGACATGCAGTTCCAGGAACTGGCCTCGTGGATCCCGGCGTTCAACGTGAACTACCACCTCGGGGTGGACGGCATCTCCATGCCGTTGATTCTGCTGACCACACTGATCACCGTGATCGTGATCGTTGCGGCCTGGGAGTCGGTGAAGGACCGGATCGCCTACTACATGTCGGCCATGCTGGTGATGGAAGGCCTGATGATCGGCATGTTCGCGGCGATGGATGCGGTGTTGTTCTACGTGTTCTTCGAGGCGATGCTGATCCCGATGTTCCTGGTGATCGGGATCTGGGGCGGGCCGCGGCGCGTCTATGCGACCATCAAGTTCTTCCTCTATACCTTCCTGGGCTCGGTGTTCATGCTGGTTGCGCTGATCTGGATGTACATCCAGTCCGGCAGCTTCCTGATCCAGGACTTCCATGCCCTGCAGATCGGCATGACCGCGCAGATACTGATCTTCCTCGCGTTCTTTATGGCGTTCGCGGTGAAGATCCCGATGTTCCCGGTGCATACCTGGCTGCCGGATGCGCATGTGGAAGCGCCCACCGGCGGCTCGGTGATCCTGGCGGCGATCATGCTGAAGATTGGGGGCTACGGCTTCCTGCGCTTCTCGTTGCCGATCACGCCGGATGCCTCGGCGGTGCTGGATACGCTGATGATCGTGCTGTCGCTGATCGCGATCGTCTACATCGGCCTGGTGGCGCTGATTCAGAGCGACATGAAGAAGCTGATCGCCTATTCGTCGATCGCGCACATGGGCTTTGTGACCCTGGGCTTCTTCCTCGCCTTCTACATCTACCGCAACACCGGTGACTGGGAAGGGGCCTCGCTGGGTATTGCCGGCGGCATGGTGCAGATGATCTCGCACGGCTTTATCTCCGCGGCGATGTTCCTCGCGGTGGGCGTTCTGTACGACCGTCTGCACAGCCGACAGATCTCGGACTACGGCGGTGTGGTGAACACCATGCCCTGGTTCGCCGCGTTCTTCGTGCTGTTCGCGATGGCCAATACCGGCCTGCCGGGTACGTCCGGGTTCGTGGGCGAGTTCATGGTCATCCTGGCCGCGTTCAAGGCGGACTTCTGGATTGCCTTCCTCGCTGCGACCACGCTGATCCTGGCCGCCGGCTATACCCTGTGGCTGGTCAAGCGCGTGATCTTTGGCGCGGTGGCCAACGACAACGTGGCCGGTCTCTCCGACATGAACCGCCGCGAGTTCTTCCTGATGGGCGTGCTGGCCTTCTTCACCCTGCTGCTGGGTGTGTGGCCGGCGCCGCTGCTGGATGTGATGAACGCGACCATCGACCACCTCGTGGCGCATATCGCGCACTCGAAGCTCTGAACGGACGCCTGACATGACTTTCGAGATCCCCAACTTCCTCCCCGCCGTGCCCGAGATGTTCGTGCTCGGGATGGCGTGCCTGATCCTGGTGATCGACGCGTTCCTGCCGGATTCGCGGCGCGACATCACCTACGGCCTGGTGCAGGCGACCCTGGTCGCGGCTGCCGGCCTGACCCTGTGGATGATGGGTCCGGAGACGGTGCTGACCTTCTCGGATACCTTCGTGAAGGACCCGATGGCGGACGTCCTGAAAGTCGCGGTCTACGTGACCAGCTTCCTGGTGTTCCTGTATGCGCGTCCGTACCTGATGGAGCGCGGGATCCACAAGGGTGAGTTCTACATCCTGGGCCTGTTCGCGGTGCTCGGGATGATGATCATGATCTCCGGGCACAACCTGCTGACGCTGTACCTGGGGCTGGAGCTACTGTCGCTGTCGTCCTATGCACTGGTCGCGTTCTGGCGCGACAACACCCGCGCGACCGAGGCGGCGATGAAGTACTTCGTGCTGGGCGCGCTGGCCTCCGGTCTGCTGCTCTACGGCATGTCGATGATCTACGGCATGACCGGCTCGCTGGATATCGCGGTCATTGCCGCTGAGCTGACGGCGGCGGACGAGAGCCTGAACATCCCGCTGGTCTTCGGTCTGGTGTTCCTGGTGGTCGCGATCGCGTTCAAGCTGGGGGCGGTGCCGTTCCACATGTGGGTGCCGGATGTCTACGACGGTGCCCCGACCGCGGTGACGCTGTTCATCGCCACGGCGCCGAAGATCGCCGCGTTCGCCTTCCTGATGCGCCTGCTGGTGGAGGGTATGGGCCCGATGCATGCCGACTGGCAGGGCATGTTCGTGATCCTGGCCGTGCTGTCGCTGGCGGTGGGCAACGTGATCGCGATCGCGCAGACCAGCATCAAGCGCATGCTGGCCTACTCGACCATCGCCCATGTCGGCTTCGTGTTCATGGGCATCCTGGCCGGGACTGACAGCGGCTACGCCTCGGCGATGTTCTATGTGATCGTCTATGCGATCACCGCGGCCGGTGGCTTCGGCATGATCGTGTTCCTGTCGCGCAAGGGCTATGAGGCGGACCAGATCGATGACTTCAAGGGCCTGGCCAAGCGCAACCCGTGGTTCGCGTTCATCATGCTGCTGCTGCTGTTTTCGATGGCCGGGGTGCCGCCGACAGTCGGCTTCTACGCCAAGCTGGCGGTGATCCAGGCCGCGGTGGGCGCGGATCTGGTCTGGCTGGCGATTGTCGCCGTGATCTTCTCGATCATTGGGGCCTTCTACTACCTGCGCGTGGTCAAGATGATGTTCTTCGACGACCCCCGCGAAGACGCGCAAGAGCCGGTGCAGCCCTCGGGGGCGCTGGCCACCGCGCTCAGCATTAACGGATTGGCGGTACTGCTTCTTGGAATTTTTCCGGGGCTGCTGTTGTCTGTCACCCACTACGCAATCATGGGCTAAGTCGTGACACAGTGGATTCCATTTGAAGTTCTGGTCTGGGGTTTTGTCGTCGTTGCCTTTATTTCGGCAAACCTGCCCTGGCTGACCGAACGCATCGGCCTGATGGTCCTGCCGGCCAGTGGTGTGAAGGGCCCCTGGACCCGTATCTTCGAATGGG
The DNA here is from genome assembly GCF_000378285.1 of Thioalkalivibrio sp. ALgr1. NCBI lineage: Bacteria > Pseudomonadati > Pseudomonadota > Gammaproteobacteria > Chromatiales > Ectothiorhodospiraceae > Thioalkalivibrio > Thioalkalivibrio sp. ALgr1. Next base: position 406,248 of record NZ_KB905133.1, on the reverse strand, counting down.
TCGGGCTTTATCTGCTGGTGGGGCTGATCGGCAAGGGCCTGGAGTTTCAGGCGACTGGAGGCATCCACACGCAGGGTTGGGAGTTCTACGTGATCACCCTGTCGTTGTTCGCGGTGTTCGCGCTGCCCGGATACATCTGGCGCTACGATCTCCGGCAGCATCTGCGGACTCGCGCGCACCGTTCGCGGTAAGGGGTACGGCCGGGTGCGAGGGGGCTTGGAATCAGGAAAAATCTCGCTCTTTTCCTTGCAGCCCCCAACCCGCTTTGTTATAGTTTCGCGTCTCGGATGCGGGGTGGAGCAGTCTGGCAGCTCGTCGGGCTCATAACCCGAAGGTCGCAGGTTCAAATCCTGCCCCCGCTACCATTTTTCAGAGAGGCCCCATATGGGGCCTTTTTGTTAGGCAGGTCCGTTGTGGCGGTCTTGCCGGGCTGCGCTCCCGCGCGCCAAGCAGTCAGTCTGACTGGCTGCGCTCATCGCTGAGGTGTTCGAGGGGCGTTTATCGCCCTTTTTTTGTTTCCGGGCCCAGGAAAGGGCCAGTTCGTGAATCGTTCCGAGTGGAGTCAGGTGGCGGAAAAGCCCGAACAACTGAAGGCACTGCTGGCCCCGGTGGTCGAGGGGCAGGGGTTTGTGTTCTGGGGATTGGAGTACCACCCCGGTTCCAAGCCCGTGATGCTGCGCATCTACATCGACAGCCCCGAAGGGGTCACGGTGGATGACTGCGCGCTGGTGAGCGACCAGGCCGGTGCCGTGCTCGAGGTCGAGCAGGCGCTGCGCGGCAACTACACCCTGGAGGTCTCCAGTCCGGGTATCGAGCGGCCGCTGTTCACGCCCGACCAGTACCGGGGATATATCGGACACCCGGTGAAGGTGCGGTTGAGTTGGCCGGAGCACGGGCGGCGGAATTACCGTGGCACGCTGATCGGCGTGGACGAGGAAATGATCGAAGTCGAGGTCGACGGCACGGGCTACGAACTGCCGTTGAACGCTATCCACAATGCGCGGGTCCTGGAACAGCTGTAGACCGGCGCGCGGTTTTTGTTGAATCGGCGGGTAACCGCCGAGGTGCGGAGAGACAAGAGATGAACAAGGAGATCCTGCTGGTCGCGGATGCCGTGGCGAACGAGAAGGGTGTCGACAAAGACATTATTTTCGATGCCCTGGAATCGGCATTGGCCATGGCGACCCGCAAGTATCACGGTGGCAAAATGGACGTGCGCGTGAGCATCGACCGTGAGGAAGGTGACTACGACGCGTTCCGTCGCTGGACCGTGGTCGATGACGAGGACCCCGAGTTCGAATCACCGGAGTACCAGATCCTCCTTTCGTATGCGCAGCAGAAGAACCCCGATGCGCAGGTCGGTGACGTGATCGAGGAGCCGGTGGAGGCCGTGGATTTCGGCCGTATCGCCGCGCAGACCGCGAAGCAGGTGATCGTGCAAAAGGTGCGCGAGGCCGAGCGCGCCAAGGTGGTCGAGGAGTACCAGGACCGCGTGGGTACGCTGGTAATGGGTATCGTCAAGCGCACCGACCGCAACGGCACTTACGTCGATCTCGGCAACAACGCCGAGGCCCTGATCCCGCGCGAACACATGATTCCGCGCGAGACCGTGCGCACCAATGACCGCCTGCGCGGCTATCTCAAGGAGATCCGTCCCGACGCGCGCGGGCCGCAGTTGATCCTGAGCCGGAGCGCGCCGGAGTTCCTGATCGAGCTGTTCAAGCTTGAGGTGCCGGAGGTTGGGCAGGAGATCATCGACATCATGGGCGCGGCGCGTGACCCGGGCCAGCGTGCGAAGATCGCCGTGCGCTCCAACGACCCGCGTCTGGATCCGGTCGGCGCCTGCGTCGGCATGCGCGGTTCGCGTGTGCAGTCGGTGTCCAACGAGTTGGCCGGCGAGCGCATCGACATCATCGTCTGGGACGAGAATCCGGCTCAGTTCGTGATCAACGCGATGTCCCCGGCCGAGGTCCTGTCGATCGTGGTGGACGAGGACAAGCAGTCGATGGACATCGCGGTCGAAGAAGACAAACTCTCCCTGGCCATCGGCCGTGGCGGACAGAATATCCGGCTGGCCTCCCAGCTGACTGGCTGGGAGCTGAACGTAATGACCGAGGAGCAGGCGGCCGAGAAGAGCGAGGCCGAGGCCCAGCAGCTAGTGACCTTCTTTATGGAGGCGCTGGATGTGGATGAGGAAGTGGCCGGCATCCTGGTGCAGGAGGGCTTCAGCACGCTGGACGAGGTGGCGTATGTCGATGAGGCCGAACTGCTGGCGATCGAGGAGTTCGACGAGGACATCGTGGGCGAGCTGCGCAGCCGCGCCAGCGACGCCCTGCTGACCCGAGCGATCGCGGGCGGCGAGAACTACCAGCCCGCGGAGGACCTGCTGAACATGGACGGCATGACCCAGGGCGTGGCCAACAAGCTGGCCTCGCATGGTGTCTGCACCATGGAGGACCTCGCGGAGCAGGCAGCCGACGACGTGGTCGAAATGACCGGATTGAGCACGGAAGAGGCGTCCGAGCTGATTATGACGGCGCGCGCCCCGTGGTTTGAAACCGGGGAATAACCCCGGACGAAGAATCGCGAAGCCCGTGTGACAGGCCGTCGGCTGGCCTGAAAAGAATATGGAATGGAGGTAAGGCGCCATGGCGCAAATGACAGTGCAGCAATTCGCGGAATCGGTTGGGAAGCCGGTAGACCGCCTCATGGAGCAGCTCAAGGAGGCGGGCGTCGAGGTGGATGGCCCGGAAGCGGCCATCACCGATGCCGAGAAGCGCAAGCTGCTCGATCACCTCCGGCAGTCGCACGGGGAGAGTGAGGGTGGCCGCGTGACGCTCAAACGGCGCGCCCAGGCCCAGACCCTGAAGGTGAGCTCCGGGCCCGGACGCTCCAAGACGGTCAATGTTGAGGTGCGAAAGAAGCGCACGATCAAGCGCAAGCCAGCCGAGGAGCCCGTCGAGGCCCCGACCGAAGCCCCGGTCGAGGTCGAAGCTGTGCCGACCCCGGAGCCGACCGCCGAACCGACCCCGACTCCGAAGGAAGTCCCGGCTGAGCCGGCGGCCGAGGAGCCCAAGCCGGAGGAAGTCGAGGTCGAGGAGCCCGCCGCCCCTGAAGTCGAGGCTGCTGCGGAAGAACCGGTTGAGGCTGAGGCCAGCGAAGAGGCCGAAGCACCGGAACCCGAGGCTGAGCCCGAACCCGAACCCGAACCCGAGCCGACCCCGGCTAAGCCGAAGCGCCCGCTGAGCCGGACCGAACAGCTTGCCTTGCAGGTCGAGGCCGAACGCGATGCCCAGCGCAAGGCGCTGGAGGCGCGCAAGCAGGAAGAGGTCGAACGTGGCGAACGCCAGAAGCGCCGCCAGAAGGAACTGGAGGCTCAGGAGGCCAAGCGCGAGAAAGAAGAACAGGCACGCCTCGAGCGCGAGGCGGCCCAGCGTCAGGCCACCGCCGAGGCCGAAGCCGGCAAGACCGCGGCCGGCGCCGGCAAGGGTCGCAAGACGCGCAAGGACGACCGCAAAGAGCTGCATGTCGCTGGGGATCGTCGTGGTCGGCGCAAGAAGGGCGAGGGCCGCAAGGCGCAGTCCGCCGCCGCGCAGGCCGTTGCGAGCAAGCATGGTTTTGCCAAGCCGACCGCGCCGGTTGTCCGCGAGGTCGAGGTGCCGGAGACGATCACGGTCTCCGAACTGGCCCAGGCGATGGCGATCAAGGCGCCACAGCTGATCAAGGCCCTGATGGGTATGGGCGTGATGGCGACCATCAACCAGTCCATTGACCAGGACACTGCGATGCTGGTGGTCGAGGAGATGGGCCACACGCCGGTCGCGGCGAAGGAGACCTCGGTCGAGGACGAGATCGACACCGGTCTGGAGCAGACGGCGGAGGCCAAGGCGCGCCCGCCGGTCGTCACCGTGATGGGTCACGTCGACCACGGCAAGACGTCTTTGCTGGACTACATCCGGAAGGAGAAGGTCGCCTCGGGCGAGGCTGGGGGTATTACCCAGCACATCGGTGCCTACCACGTGGACAATGGCCACGACGGCGTGACCTTCCTGGATACCCCGGGGCATGCCGCGTTTACCGCGATGCGTGCCCGTGGCGCGCAATCCACCGACATCGTGATCCTGGTAGTGGCAGCGGATGACGGCGTAATGCCGCAGACGCTCGAGGCGATCCAGCACGCGAAGGCGGCGGGCGTCCCGATCGTGGTCGCGGTCAACAAGATCGACAAGCCGGAGGCCGAACCCGAGCGCGTGATGAACGATCTCGCCCAGCACGAAGTGATCCCCGAGGCCTGGGGTGGCGATACGCAGTTCATCAACGTCTCGGCGCATACCGGCGAGGGCATCGACCAGCTGCTGGAGGCCCTGGGCCTGCAGGCCGAGGTGATGGAACTGAAGGCCCCGGCCGAGGGCCCTGCGCGGGGCGTGGTGATCGAGTCGCGCCTGGACAAGGGGCGTGGCCCGGTGGCGACCATCCTGGTCCAGTCCGGCAAGCTGAAGCATGGCGATATCCTGCTCTCGGGCAAGGAATACGGTCGCGTGCGGGCAATGTTCGACGACACCGGAAAGTCGGTGAAGGAGATCGGTCCGTCCATGCCGGTCGAGGTCCTGGGTCTGTCCGGTGTGCCGGAGGCCGGGGACGAGGTTCTGGTGGTTGCGGACGACAAGACCGCCCGCGAGGTCGCCGAGCACCGCGACGCCAAACAGCGCGAGCGCAAGCTGGCCGCGCAGCAGGCAGCCAAGCTGGAGAACATCTTCAACCAGATGCAGGAAGGCGAGATCGCGACCGTGAACATCCTGATCAAGGCGGATGTTCAGGGCTCGGCCGAGGCGCTGCGAGAGTCGCTGATCAAGCTGTCCACCGACGAGGTGCGCGTGAAGGTGGTCTCCGCCGGTGTCGGCGGGATCTCCGAGTCCGACCTCAACCTGGCGATGGCCTCCGAAGCGATCGTGATCGCGTTCAACGTGCGTGCCGATGCGGGCGCCAAGCGCCTGGCCGCCGAGAACGAGATCGACGTGCGTTATTACTCGGTGATCTACGAGGCGATCGACGACGTGAAGCAGGCGCTGTCGGGTCTGCTGTCGGCCGAGATCCGCGAAGAAGTCGTGGGCCTCGCCGAGGTGCGCGATGTGTTCAAGGCCTCCGGCTTTGGCCAGGTCGCCGGCTGTCTCGTGGTCGAGGGTGCGGTCAAGCGGGGCAACCCGATCCGCGTGCTGCGCGACAACGTGGTGATCTACGAAGGCGAACTCGAGAGCCTGCGTCGCTTCAAGGATGACGTGAACGAGGTCAAGGCCGGTACCGAGTGCGGTATCGCGGTGAAGAACTACAACGACGTGAAGGCCGGTGACCAGATCGAGGTCTTCCAGCGCGTCGAGGTGGCTCGGAGCCTCTGATGCCCGGGAATCGCGACTTCCATCGTTCCGATCGGGTCGGTGACCAGATCCAGCGCGAGCTGGCGGAACTGATCCGTCTGGAGGTCAAGGACCCGCGCGTGGGGATGATTACGCTGGCGGATGTCGAGGTCTCGCGGGATCTCGCCCATGCCAAGGTGTTCTTTACCCAGCTGGGTGGCGAGGAGAAAGGCCGCGAGGCACAGCAGGGACTGAATCACGCGGCAGGATTCCTGCGCCGTGCGCTCGGTCAGCGGATGCGGCTGCGTAGCGTGCCCCAGTTGCGGTTTGTCTACGACGACACGCCGGAGCGCGGGGCTCGTATGTCCTCTCTGATCGATCAGGCCCTGGCCGAGGATCGCGCGCATCATGCCGATTCGGATGGGGGCGACAGCGGTGACAATGGTGGGTCCGAGGACCCGAAGGACCCGGGCCGCGAGGCCTGATCCCGGCCGGTTTCCTTGATGGCGCGCGCACGTCGCGAGGTCGACGGTATTCTGCTGCTGGACAAGCCCCGCGGGCCGAGTTCTACCCAGATCCTGGGGCGCGTGAAGTACCTGTTGCAGGCCAAGAAGGCCGGTCATACCGGGGCGTTGGACCCGCGTGCGACCGGCCTTTTGCCGTTGTGTTTCGGTCAGGCGACCAAGGTCTCGGGCTGGCTGCTGGACGCCGACAAGCACTACATCGCGGAGGCGCAGCTGGGGGTCGAGACCGATAGTGCGGATCTCGATGGCGCGGTCATCCGCGAGGCGCCGGTGCCGGCCGTCGAGCCGGAGCAGCTGCGGGTGCTGGAGCGGCGGTTCAGCGGGGCGCAGGAGCAGGTGCCTCCGATGGTCTCGGCCCTCAAGCACGATGGCAAGCGGCTCTATGAGCTGGCGCGCAGGGGCGTGGAGGTGGAGCGTCCCCCGCGGCCCGTGCAGATCCATGCCCTGTCGATCGAAGTCATCTCGCCCGAGCGGCTGCGCATCGATGTGCGCTGCAGCAAGGGCACCTATGTGCGCTCTCTGGTGGCCGACATCGGGCATGCGCTGGGTTGCGGGGCGGCGGTCGACAGCCTGCGGCGCATCGGGCACGGCCCATTCGAGGCCGCCGCGATGGTAACGATGGAGCAGGTGGAGGCCGCATTCGAAGCGGGTGGTGCGGCCGCGATCGAGGCCATGCTGCAGGCCCCGGAAACGGCGCTAGGGCACTGGCCCTCGGTTTCCCTCAATGCACAGGCCAGCGCGGCCATGCGCCATGGCCACGCAGCGGGTGCCGAGGCGATCGAGTCCCAGACCCCGGGTGCAGAAGGCGCGCCGGCCGAGGCCGAAACTGGCTGGCCGCTGGTGCGGGTGTATGACGCCGAGGGCGGCTTTCTGGCGGTGGGGTCGCGCGAACCGGACGGCCGGGTGCGGCCCCGCCGCCTGTTTGTCGCGGCGTCCTGACGACGCCGCGGTTCTTTCTATTCAAGGCCGGTACGTCGTGCTAACATTGCGCGCCTATCGCCAGCGCCACTGGTCGATTAACGGTCAAGTAATCTCAGGAGTCAGGTTTTCATGTCGCTCACTACCGAAGAAAAATCGGCCATCGTCGAGAAGCACAAGCGCGATGCCAACGACACCGGTTCGCCGGAAGTCCAGGTCGCGCTGCTCACGGCCCGCATCCAGCATCTGATGGGGCATTTTGAAAAGCACAAGCAGGACCACCACTCGCGTCGCGGGCTGCTGAAGATGGTCAGCCAGCGGCGCAAGCTGCTGACCTATCTCAAGCGCAATGACCAGGACCGCTATCAGGCCCTGGTTCAGGAGCTTGGCCTGCGCCGCTAAGGCAGGCACAACGGGCCCGCGCCACTGGTGCGGGCCCGTTCAGTTTCAGGGGCGGCCGCGCAGGGGCGCTGGTCGGCCCATCGCAAGCAAGACCGATGCACGCATTACGGGAAACGGGATATAACGTGGCACACAAGAAGTCGTTCCAGTACGGAAACCATACCGTCACCTTCGAGACCGGTGACATCGCCCGCCAGGCCAGTGGCGCCGTCCTCGTCAACATGGCCGAGACCGTGGTCCTGGTGACCGCCGTCGCGCGCAAGGAGGCCGAGCCAGGTCGCGACTTCTTCCCGCTGACCGTGAATTATCAGGAACGGACCTACGCCGCCGGCAAGATCCCGGGTGGTTTCTTCAAGCGCGAAGGCCGTCCGAACGAAAAGGAGACGCTGACCTCGCGCCTGATTGATCGTCCGATCCGCCCGCTGTTCCCCGAGGGTTTCAAGAACGAGACCCAGATCGTGGCCACGGTCATGTCGATCAACCCCGAAGTCGATCCCGATATCCCCGCCCTGCTGGGCGCCTCCGCCGCGCTGGCGCTGTCCGGTGTCCCGTTCGCGGGCCCGATCGGGGCCGCGCGCGTCGGCTATCGTGCCGGTGAGTACCTGCTGAACCCGACCTACAGCGCCCTGGAAGACTCCGATCTCGACCTGGTCGTGGCGGGCACCGAGCATGCCGTGTTGATGGTCGAATCGGAGGCCAGCGAGCTCTCCGAGGAGGCGATGCTGGGCGCGGTGATGTTCGGCCACGAGCAGATGCAGGCCGCGATCCAGGCGATCAAGGAACTGGCGGCTGAGGCCGGGAAGCCGGCCTGGGACTGGCAGGCACCGCCGTCCGAGGCGTCGCTGGAAGACCGCGTCAAGGAGGCCGTGGGCAACGACCTCGTCGAGGCCTATCAGATCGCCGAGAAGCAGGCGCGTACCCAGCGCATTAGCGAGCTGCGCAGCCAGGCCGTCGACGCGATCGCCAGCGAAGACGAGTCCGGGCCGAGCGCGGAAGACGTGAAGACGGCATTCCACGATCTCGAGTACCGCCTGGTGCGCGACCGCATTCTGGATGGCAATCCGCGTATCGACGGACGCGACAACAAGACCGTACGCCCGATCGGCGTCCAGACCAGTGTGCTTCCGCGTACGCACGGCTCGGCGGTGTTTACCCGCGGCGAGACTCAGGCGCTGGTCGTGGCCACGCTGGGCACGGATCGCGACGCCCAGGTGATCGATGCGATCGAGGGCGAGCGCCGTGACCGCTTCATGCTGCACTACAACTTCCCGCCCTATTGCACCGGCGAGACCGGTTTCGTTGGCTCGCCCAAGCGCCGCGAGATCGGGCATGGGCGCCTGGCCAAGCGTGGGGTGGCGGCCGTAATGCCGAAGGTCGAAGAGTTCCCCTATGTGGTGCGCGTGGTCTCCGAGATCACCGAGTCCAATGGGTCCAGCTCCATGGCGTCCGTTTGTGGTACCTCGCTGGCACTGATGGATGCGGGCGTGCCGCTGAAGGCCCCGGTCGCGGGGATCGCGATGGGCCTGATCAAGGAAGGCGAGCGCTTCGCCGTGCTGTCGGACATCCTGGGCGACGAGGATCACCTCGGCGACATGGACTTCAAGGTGGCCGGTACCACCAATGGTGTGACCGCGCTGCAGATGGACATCAAGATCGACGGGATTACCCGCGAGATCATGGAGCAGGCGCTGGCGCAGGCGCGCGAGGGCCGGATGCACATCCTTGGCTGCATGAACGAGGTGCTGCCGAGCCACCGCGAGGAGATGTCGTCCCACGCGCCGCGCTTCATCACCATGAAGATCAACCCGGACAAGATCCGCGACGTGATCGGCAAGGGCGGGGCGACGATTCGTGCCCTGACCGAGGAGACCGGTGCGACGATCGACATCCAGGACGATGGCACGGTCAAGGTCGCCTCCACTGACCAGGCCGCCGGCCTCGAGGCCAAGCGCCGTATCGAGGAGCTGACCGCCGACATCGAGGTCGGCCGTCAGTACACCGGCAAGGTCGCGAAGATCATGGACTTCGGGGCGTTTGTCTCCATCCTGCCGGGCCGTGATGGCCTGGTGCACATCTCGCAGATCTCCGACGAGCGGGTGGAGAACGTGGCGGACTTCCTGTCCGAGGGCGACTCGGTCACCGTGAAGGTGCTGGAAGTAGACAAGCAGGGGCGCATCCGCCTGAGCATGAAAGCGGTCGAGTCCGAGGCCTGATCTGGGCTCCGTCACGCAACGGGCACCCTTGGGTGCCCGGCCATCGGTATTCGGGACGTAACGGCATGGATCTGGTCAGTATCCGCAAGAGCTACAAGCGCTACGCCCGCCACTACGACGCCACCTTCGGGCGGGTGTTCGCAACCGGTCGCGAACGCGCCCAGGAGACCCTGGCGCCGCTGTCCGGCAAGCGCATACTCGAGGTGGGTGTGGGTACCGGACTCTCGCTGCCGGACTATCCGGACGACTGCGAGATCGTCGGGATCGACGTCTCGCGCGAGATGCTGGATGTCGCACGGGGCCGCCTGAATGGTGGGCTCCCCGCGGTCTCCGGCCTGTGCGAGATGGACGCCGAGCAGCTTGCGTTCGCCGACAGCAGCTTTGATGCGGTGGTCGCGATGTATGTCGCCACCGTGGTGCCCAACCCGGATCGGCTGTTTGCCGAGATGTGGCGCGTTTGCCGTCCGGGCGGGCAGATCCTGGTGATCAACCACTTCGCGTCTAGGCAGTGGCTGCTGCGCGGGTTCGAGCGCTGTCTGCGCCCGTTGTCGCGCGCGGTCGGCTTCCGACCGGACATGGAGTTCGAGGACTTCGTGAGCGTGACCGGTCAGGAACCGGCGATGGTGGCCCCCGCCAGCCTGTTCGGATATTGGAAGCAGGTGGAGTTCCGCAAGCCCGCGCACGCCTGATGCTGGCGGCGGGCTCGGCCTGCGTGCATGCGGGCGCGAGTTTGCCTACACTACGCGCCGCACGCTGTTCCTGCCTGGAGCCCGCCGTCTGGCGGGTTCTCGCGTTTGCGACGCAGGATAGCCCCCGTTTATTCAACCTTACTCAGGAGAGCCAACATGGCCGCAGAACGTACCCTGTCCATTATCAAGCCGGATGCCGTTTCCAAGAATGTGATCGGCGAAATCTACAGCCGTTTCGAAAAAGCCGGCCTGCAAGTCGTAGCCGCGCGCATGATCCAGCTGAGCCGCGAGCAGGCCGAGGGCTTCTACGATGTGCACAAGGAGCGCCCGTTCTTCAACGATCTGGTGGAGTTCATGATCTCCGGTCCGGTGATGGTGCAGGTCCTCGAGGGCGAGGGCGCGATCGCCAAAAACCGTGAAATCATGGGTGCGACCAACCCGAAGGACGCGGCCCCGGGCACGATCCGTGCGGACTTCGCGACCTCGATCGACGAGAACGCCGTCCACGGCTCGGACGCCGCGGAAACCGCCGCGCGCGAGATCGAGTTCTTCTTCGGCAACGACGGCGTCTGTCCGCGCACCCGCTAAGCGCCGGTCGGGAAAGGGCGCGGTCCCCGTCGCGGCGGCGCCTTTTCTCCCTGCTACGGGGGCCCTCGCGGGTCCCGCCGGGCCCCGTAGGCAGGCATCCCCCTTGCGCAGTACACTAGGGGGTGTTTTTAACTGGTCGCGAGCATGGCAGCGGAAACCTCTACACCTCTGAATCTGCTGGGTTACAGCCGCAGTCAGCTCACCGAGCTGCTGGCGCAGTGGGGTGAGCCGCGTTTTCGTGCCACTCAGCTCGTCAAGTGGATGCATCAGCGCGGGGTCACCGACTTTGACGCGATGACGGATGTTTCGCGCAATCTGCGCGAGCGCTTGGCGCGCGAAACCGAGATCGCCCTGCCCGAGATCGCGCTGGAGAAGGCCTCCGGTGACGGCACCGTGAAATGGGTGCTGCGTCTGGCGGATGGCAACGCGATCGAGACCGTCTTCATTCCCGAATCCGGACGCGGCACCCTGTGCATCTCTTCGCAGGTCGGCTGCGCGCTGGACTGTACCTTCTGTTCGACCGCTCAGCAGGGCTTCAACCGCAACCTGACGGCCGCCGAGATCATCGGCCAGGTCTGGCTGGCGATGCAGCGCCTGCCGGCACCGGAGGGCCGCCAACGCGCGGTGAGCAATGTGGTGTTGATGGGCATGGGCGAGCCACTGGCCAACTACGATGCCGTTGTGGCGGCCTGTCAGTTGATGACCGACGACAACGCCTATGGCCTCAGCCGTCGGCGGGTGACGCTGTCGACCTCCGGGCTGGTGCCGGCGCTGGACCGCCTCAGCGAGGACACCGATGTCGCCCTGGCGGTCAGCCTGCATGCCCCGAACGACGAGCTGCGCGACCGCCTGGTCCCGATCAATCGCAAGTACCCGATCGCGCGCCTGATGGAGAGCTGCCGGCGCTATGTCGAGGCGACGGGCGCGCACAGTGGCGTGACCTTCGAATACGTGCTGCTGGCCGGCGTGAATGACCGCCCCGAACATGCCAATCAGCTGGCCGGCGTGCTGCGGGGCATCCCCGGCAAGATCAATCTGATCCCGTTCAATCCGTTTCCCGGTGCGCCTTTCGACCGTCCTGCGGAAGCGGATATCGAGCGTTTCGAGCGTCAGCTGCAGAAGGCGGGTTATGTCACCACGGTGCGACGCACGCGTGGCGATGACATCGATGCTGCCTGCGGACAGCTGGTGGGGCAGGTGGAAGACCGTACCAACCGGGGGATGCGCATGATTCGTCTGCACGCCGAACTGCCTGAGCGCCCGCGGAGGGCCTCTTGATGGGGCTTCGCTGGGGGCGCCCGGCCGTCGTGGTACTGCTGGGGCTGGCCCTCGGAGGATGCGCGGCGATGGCCGAGCGCGAGGTAACCGGAGAACGCGCAGAGGCCGCGGAGGTCAACGCCGAGCTGGGTATCGGTTATCTGCGCGAGGGGGAGGTCGACCAGGCCGAGCGCAATCTGAAGCGGGCGCTGGAGTTCGATCCGAACCATCCGCTCGCCAATCTGGGCATGGCCAATGTCTACGAACGCCGGGGTGCGCATGAGCGCGCGGAAGAGCACTACCGCCGGGCACTGCGCCGAGACGATGGCAACCCCTACGTGCAGACCAGCCTTGGGGCCCTGTTGTGCCGGCGCGAGGCCTTTGACGAGGCGCAGGAGCTGTTTGCCAAGGCGATCGACAATCCCGATTACGACCAGCGCGAGATTGCGTTGATGAACTCCGGGGTGTGCTTCGCCGATGCCGGGCAGACGGAACGCGCCGAGGAGAAGCTGCGCGAGGCGCTGCGGATCAACCCGCAGTACCCGCGTGCCCTCCTGGAAATGGCAAGCCTGACCTACGAAGACGACCGCCCGATGCAGACAAGGGCATTCCTGCAACGCCTGGAAGGGCTGGGTGTGGAAAGTTCCGAGACGCTGTTCCTCTGCTATCGGGCGGAACTGGCGCTCGGGAACCGGCGTGCGGCGAACGACTGCGCGGAACGCCTGCGGCGTCAGTACCCGGACAGCATGGAGCTGGTCCGCCTGGAAGACATGGAGCGCAATGGTGGCTGAGCCGCGTGATGACAAGGAGCCGGGTCTGGGCCGGGTCGAGGAAGTCGACGATTCCGTTTCCGAGATGGAACCGTTACGAACCACGGACGATGACCCCCATGCGGCCCCGGAGTTTCCCGCTGCAAGTGGGCTGACGACTCGGGATCAGCCCCCGCCTCCCGATCCCGAGGGTGGGGAGGGCGAGCCCGGCAATAGCCTGCGCCGCGCGCGCGAGGCCGCCGGTCTGGATACCGCCACGCTGGCACACCGGATCCACCTCGGTCGCGGGACGCTGGAAGACCTGGAGGCGAACCGGTTTGACCACATGGCCCCGGCCTATGTACGGGGCTATCTGCGGGCCTGTGCGCGCGAGTTGGGGGTGAACGCCGATCCCTGGCTGCGCGCCTTCGAGGGCCATGGCCTGACCGAGCCGGAGCTGCGGGCGGTGGCTACGGCCTCGGCCCGGAGCAAGAGGCGGCGGCGTTCCAGTGCGCCGTACTGGCTGACCTTTCTGCTCCTGCTGGCGCTACTGGGTCTGGGGGTTTACGCGTGGTCCGAGCGCGGCGGCGGTACGCCGTCATTCCCGTCTCTGGGATGGCTGGAAGACGATCGCAGTGTCCCGTCCGAGGATGCCGCCGCCCGCGCGCCGGATGATGAATTGAGTGCGCCGCCGTCGTTGATCGAGGAAGCGGAACCCGAGCCCGAGGCGCCGAGGGCTGCGGAGACGGATCCCGAGGTCAGTGAGGCTGGTGCAGAACAGGACCCGGAACCCGCGATGGACACGCTGGCCGAGCCGGTGCCCGCAGAGGACACGGCGACCGACGAGACCTCCACTGAAGAGGCGGCCGAATCCTCGACGTCCGGCCCGGTGTCGGAAATGACGTTACTGACCGGTGGTGCCGCCGTGGCCCAGGACCAGGACGAGGATGCGGCCGCACCGAATGGTGGAGAGGCCGATCGCGACGGCCTGTACCGACTGGTGCTGGAGGTCAGCGAGACTTCCTGGCTTGAGATTCGCAATGCGGACGACGAGGTCGTGTTTACCGGTGTGCTGAGCAGCGGCGACCGTGAGGAACTGGAACTCACGCTTCCCGGGCGTGTGGTCCTGGGGAATGCCCGGGGCGTCGAACTGACCCTGGATGGCGAGCTCTTTGACTTCGAGCCCCATGTCCGGGGAGACCGCACCGCACGCTTCGACCTCGAACCCTGATCTTTCGACGCCGGCTACGCGCCCTGGGCAGGCCGGTCCCGAGTCCACAAAGGCAACATGAAAGCGATCAAATCCATTCGCGGGATGCACGACATCCTGCCCGAGTCGATCCACGTCTGGCAGCACCTGGAAGACGGCCTGCGCGGCCTTCTGGATGGCTATGGCTATCAGGAGATCCGGATGCCGGTGGTCGAGGCGACGGAGCTCTTCAAGCGCTCGATCGGTGATGTCACGGACATCGTCGAAAAGGAGATGTATACCTTCGAGGACCGCAATGGCGACAGCCTCAGCCTGCGGCCCGAGGGCACCGCTTCCTGCGTGCGCGCCGGGATCCAGCACGGCCTGCTGCACAACCAGGTTCAGCGCCTTTGGTATTTGGGCCCGATGTTCCGGCACGAGCGCCCGCAAAAGGGTCGCTACCGGCAGTTTCACCAGGTGGGTGTCGAGGTGTTCGGGCTGCAGGGCCCGGATGTGGACGCCGAGATGATTGCCATGACCGCCCGGCTCTGGAAGCTGCTGGGCCTGGAAAATGTGCGCCTCGAGCTGAACACGCTGGGGACGCCGGCAAGCCGCGCCCAGTACCGGGACCAGCTGATCGCCTACTTTGAGCAGCATCGGGATTCGCTGGACGAGGAGGCGCTGCGGCGGCTGCACGACAACCCCATGCGCATCCTCGACAGCAAGCACCCGGAGACGCGCGCCGTGGTGGCGAACGCGCCGAGCCTGATGGATCACCTGGATGCCGAGTCGCGCACGCATTTCGACAGCCTGTGCGCGCACCTGGATGCATTGGGTATCGAGTACGTCCATAACCCGCGGCTGGTGCGCGGTCTGGACTACTATACGCACACCGTGTTCGAGTGGATTACCGACGACCTCGGGGCGCAAGGCACGGTCTGCGCCGGCGGGCGCTATGACGGCCTGGTGGAACAGCTGGGGGGGCGTGGCACCCCGGCCATTGGCATGGCCATGGGGCTGGAGCGCCTGGTCGCGCTGCTGGAGGCCCGGGAAGATGCACCGCAGCCGCCGGGGCCGGATGCCTACCTGGTCGTGGGCGGTGACGAGCTGGTGGGGCCCGCGCTGGAGCTGGCCGAGCGGCTGCGCAGCGAACTGCCCGGGCTGCGGCTGGTCCAGCACTGCGGGGGCGGCAGCTTCAAGTCGCAGATGAAACGGGCGGATCGGCTGGGCGCCCATTTTGCCCTGGTGCTCGGAACTGACGAACACGCCGCGGGCACCGTGACGGTGAAGCCGTTAAGATCGCCCGGAGCCGAACAAACTGCCGTACCGCGCGAGGAACTCGCGCGCCATCTGGAACAGGCCCTGCACGCGTCCGCCGCCTGACGAACGTCAAGGCGCGTACCGCAACCGAAGGATCAAGAGGACGATGAGCTACCTCACCGACGAAGAAAAAGCCGAACGCATCAAACAATGGTGGTCGGATAATGCCATCGCCATCATTGCCGGTCTGGTGCTGGGCATTGGCGGCCTGATCGGCTGGAACTGGTGGAGTGGCCACCAGGACGAGCGCGCGGCCGGCGCCTCCGACATGTATATCGCTATGCAGGGCGCGGCGCAGACCGGCAACAACGCCCGTGCGATGGAGCTGGCCGACCAGCTGATCGAGCAGGGCCGGGGTACGCCGTATCGCTCGCTGGCCTGGATCTTCCGCGCAGACCTGGCGGTCTCCGAGGGCGACCACGAGGCGGCCATAGAGGCCTTGCGCTCGGCGCGTGATGCTGCGCCGGATCGGGGTTACCGCGAACTGCTCACCCTGCGCATGGCGCGGCAGATGATTCTGGCGGAGCAGTATGACGATGCCGAATCGGCCCTTGGCGACGTGCGCCGCGATGCGTTTCGCGGCCTGCGCCTGGAACTGGAAGGCGACCTCGCGCGGGCGCGCGGGGATCGCGACCTGGCCCGCGAGCGCTATCGCGAAGCGCTTGACCATGGCCATACACCCGAATACCTGAGCCTGAAGTACGAAGAGCTCTCGGCCTAAAGGAACTGACCTCCCATGTCCGTGTCTGCCCCGACGAAGACCGCCGTGCGCCTGCTGATTGCCGGTGCGCTCATGCTGTCGCTGAGTGCCTGTGGCCTGTGGCAACGCGATACCACGGAGCCCCCGGCCGATCTGCCCGAATTCGAGGCGGAGGCGCAGCCGGAGCAGCTGTGGTCGCGCTCGGTCGGGAGCGGCGGTGAGCGCTTCCTCTGGCAGGTCTATCCGGGGGTGGTCGACGACATGCTGGTGATGGTCGATGCCGATGGCCGCGTCTCCGGGCTGAATCCGGAAACCGGGAGCCAGCGCTGGCGCGTACGCCTGGACGACGCCCGGGTGTCGGCGGGTGTTGGTGTGGGCGACGAGATCGCGGTGGTCGGCACTCTGGATGGCGAGGCTATCGCGGTGGATCTGCAGGGTGATGGCGAGCGTTGGCGCTCGCGTCTGTCCAGCGAGGTCGTGGCGATTTCGGACGTCGCCTCGGGTGTTGTGATTGCGCGCACCAACGATGGTCGCGTGCATGCCCTGGATGCGGCCTCCGGCGCCACGCAGTGGACCGCGCTGCGGACCACGCCCTCGCTGAGCCTGCGCGGTGCGCATCGGCCCCAGATGACGGCCGGGCGCGTACTTACCGGCTTCGATAACGGGCGTGTGGTAATGCTCGGGCGGGAGCGCGGCAACGTACTGTGGGAGACGACGCTCGGCATCCCGACCGGCCGCTCGGAGGTGGAGCGCATGGTCGATGTCGACGGTTACATGCCGATCTATCAGGGTGCGGCGATCGCATCCGGCTATCAGGGGCGTCTGGCCGCCATCGACCTGAATTCCGGCGAAATCTTCTGGGCCCGCGACTTCTCGTCCTATCAGGGTGGGGATGTGACGAACGAGGCGAACGTCCTCGCGGTCACCGATGCCGAGAGCCACCTGTGGGGGCTGGATCCGCGCAATGGCGCCGATCTCTGGCAGAGCGAGCAGCTGCGCCTGCGCGGCGTCACCGCCCCGGTTGTGGTCGGTGATTACGCCATCGTCGGCGACTACGAAGGCTACCTGCACTGGTTCCACCTCGAGGACGGCCGCATCGTGGCCCGTCTGCGGGCGAGCTCCGGCGCGGTCGTGAGCCGCCCTGTGCTGGTGGACGACATCCTCTACGTGGTGACCGACAACGGTCGGCTCACCGCGGTCAATCCGCGTCTGGACTCCGGGGAATGAGCGTCGCTGGCACGTACCCCCGGATCCAGCTGTTGCGGTAGCGTTGCCTGATGATCCCTGTCATTGCCCTGGTCGGCCGACCCAATGTCGGCAAGTCGACCCTGTTCAATCAGCTCACGCGCTCGCGTGATGCGCTGGTGGCCGATGTCGCCGGCCTGACCCGCGATCGCCAGTACGGCATCGGCAAGGTGGGCGACTTCCCCTACCTGGTGGTGGATACCGGTGGTCTGTCGGGCGAGGGTGCCGAGATGGACCGGGCGATGGCCGAGCAGACCCAGCGGGCCGTCGCGGAGGCGGACCATGTCCTGTTCCTGGTGGATGCGCGCGATGGCCTGACGCCGCAGGACCAGGCGATCGCCGACCAGTTGCGTTCGGCCGGGGTCAAGGCCCGGGTCGTGGTGAACAAGACCGACGGCCTGGATGCCGACGCCGTGAGCGCCGAGTTCTATACCCTGGGCATGGGCGAGATCACGTCGATCGCCGCGGCCCATGGTCGCGGCATCAAGGGCCTGATGCAGAAGGTCCGGCGGGCCGTGGCCGCCGAGCGGCGCGAGGCCGAAGCGGCCGAGGGTGCAGCGGAGGAGGTCGCGGAGGACGGACTGGACGAGGCCTCGCAGCAGGCCGCGCTGGACGACTGGCCGGGCATCCGCGTGGCCATTGTCGGGCGCCCGAATGTCGGCAAGTCCACGCTGGTCAATCGCATCCTCGGCGACGAGCGCGTGGTGGCCACGGATGTCGCCGGCACCACTCGTGATTCCATCTTTGTCCCATTCTCGCGCGATGGACAGGATTACACCCTGATCGACACTGCGGGGGTGCGGCGCCGGGCGCGTGTACACGAGGTCATCGAGAAGTTCAGCGTGATCAAGACGCTGCAGGCGATCGAGGCCGCGCATGTCGTGATCCTAGTGATGGATGCCCAGGCTGGGCTGTCGGAACAGGATGCCCACCTGCTGGGCCTGGTGATCGACTCCGGCCGCGCGCTGGTGCTCGCGGTGAACAAGTGGGACGGTATGGCGCCGGAGGAACGCGAGCGCGTGCGTGACGACCTGGACCGGCGTCTTGGCTTCGTCAACTTTGCCCGGCTGCGGCTGATCTCTGCCCTGCATGGCACCAATGTGGGCCACCTGCTCGAAGACGTGCAGGAGGCCCATACCAGTGCGTTTGCCAAGGTCTCGACCCCCGAGCTGACCCGCCTGCTGGAGAGTGCCGTCGCCGAGCATGCGCCACCCCTGGTCAGCGGTCGCCGGATCAAACTGCGCTATGCCCATCAGGGCGGGCAGAATCCCCCGGTCATCGTGATCCATGGCAACCAGACCGATGCCCTGCCGGGCAGCTACAAGCGCTTCCTGGAGAACTTCTTCCGCAAGCATCTGGGGCTGGTGGGTACACCGCTGCGCATGGAGTTTCGCTCGGGCCGCAACCCGTATGCCGGTCGCCGCAATACCCTCACGCCGCGCCAGCAGCGCAAACGAAAGCGCATGATGCGCCATGTCCGCCGCTGATCCGAGCCGGGCATCACTGGAGGGGCCGAGTGCCCCTGCGCTGTCCGCGTTCGGCCGAGCGGTCGAGCCCTTCCGGGTGATGGATATCCTGGCGCGCGCCCAGGCGGCCGAGCGTGCCGGGCGCGATATCATCCACCTGGAGGTGGGTGAACCGGACTTTCCCACGCCCCCCGCGGTGCTGCGCGCCGGGGAGCTTGCGCTGGCGGCCGGGGATACCCGCTATACCCCGGCGCATGGTACCCGCGAGCTGCGCGAGGCCATCGCGGCCGACTACCGCCGTCGCCATCAGGCCGAGATCGACCCCGAGCGCGTCGTGGTCACGGCGGGGGCCTCTGCCGCGATCCTGCTGGCGCTGGCCGCCGGAGTGAACCCCGGTGAGGAAGTGCTGCTCCCCGACCCGGGCTATGCCTGTAACCGTCAGTTTGTCGCGGCGCGCGGGGCGGTCCCGGTCGGGCTGCCGGTGGCCGCCAAGCACGCCTTCCAGCCGACTGCCGAGGCAGTAGCGCAGGCCTGGGGCGAGCGAACCCGGGCCATCCTGCTCGGTTCACCCGCGAATCCCACCGGTACCCGGTTGTCCGCCGATCGTCTGGCCGCCATCGTGGACGTCGTGCGCGCGCGGGGCGGTCTGGTAATCGTGGACGAGATCTATGGCCAGATCCTGTTCGACGAGCCGCAGCGCAGTGCCGCGGCCTTCCACCCCGATGTCATCGTGATCAACAGCTTTTCCAAGTACTTCGCGATGACCGGCTGGCGGCTGGGGTGGATGGTGGTCCCACAGATGTGGATCGACCCGGTTCGCAGGATCGCCCAGAACCTGTTCGTGGCCCCGGCCAGCATGGCGCAGACGGCCGCGGTCGAGGCCTTCGCCCCCGAGACCGAGGAGATCCTGCAACGCCAGGTGCGCGAACTGCAGACGCGGCGTGAGGTGCTGCTGGAGGCCCTGCCGGCGCTGGGCCTCGAGGTTCAGGCCCGCCCCGATGGGGCGTTCTACATCTACGCCGACTGCACGGCACACGGGGACGACTCCGAGGCGCTTTGCGCGCGCATCCTCGACGAGGCGGGCGTGGCGCTCACGCCGGGCACGGACTTCAGCCCCAGCGCGGGCCAGCGCTACCTGCGCATCGCCTACACCCAGCGCGAGCCACGCTTGCGCGAAGCACTGGACCGCCTCGCGTCGGTCCTCGCCTGACACTCACCTGTTTGAGGCTGGCCCTGGTTCGGCACCCGGTTTTACGGTGGCTTCGTCTTGCCGCCTGCCAAGCGCTGTTTCGCCAGCGCACCCCGAGTTACTTCTTTGCTCGTGCAAAGAAGTACCCAAGAAACACGCCCGGGATTCGCCCGGGAACCTTGCTCCGGACGCGCCAGGCCGGCGGCGCTGAAACTCGCTTCGCTCAGACAGTCAGCGCCTTCTCCCGGCCTGTCACGCCCTCCACAAGGGGCTCATATCGGGAGGGAAGGTCAAAAACCGCCGGTGTTCCCGCACCTGTCCTAAGCCCCGAGCTGTAGGGTGCGTTGAGCGCAGCGAAACGCACCGTTCCGACGCCGGAGAAACCCTGATGCGATTCGCTGCGCTCATCACATCCTACGATGGGGCCTGGCGCCCGCTCGCGGGCGCGGCACGCCAGGGCCGAAGGCCGCGCGTGCCCAGGATGTCGGAACACCTTGCCTCCAACCATTGGCACGAACGTCAGGACAGCCGTTGTTTTGACCTTATCCCCCCCGTATGAAGCCCCTTGCGGAAGGGTGCTCGGGCCGGAAGAGAGGCGCTGACTGTCTGAGCGGAGCGTAGCGCAGCGAGTTTCAGCGCCGCCGGCCCGAGGGCCCTGGAGCAAGGTTCCCGGGCGGAATCCGGGTGCCCTTCTTTGGGTACTTTCTTGGGCAAGCAAGAAAGTACCTCGCGGCGCGCTCGCGAGTGAGCGCTTGGCAGGTGGCGGACCGAAGGCACGTAAACATCGGATGACGAACCAGGCCTAGCCTCACGTGGCAACGAGCTTCGCCGTGTGATCAGGAATATAGCGTTAAGACTTGGTGGGGGCGGTGGCGGGGTCAGCCTCGTAGGAGGCCCCCTCCGGCGGCGTTAGCAGCAGCGCATAGCGCCGCAGTATCCAGATGCCCCGCTCGAACAGGCTAGTCGCGCCGAACACCGCTTCGCGTACGCTGCCGTCGAGATCACTGGAGGCGAGTAGGCGGCGACGGATGGAATCCATCAGCTCTGAGCGATCATGGGTCAGGGACTGCAGCAGGGCGATGTCGTCGGCATCCCCGCTGCGCGCCGCGTCGGTCAGCGTCAGCAGCATCATGTGCAGGGTCTCGACCAGGTTGTGGGTCAGGGCGCGGGCTTCGGCGGAGGCGTCGGCATTGAGCGAGCGCTCGATCTCCGTGGCGAGGTCGTTCAGCGTATCTTCCAGCTGCAGCAGCAGCTGATTGCGGTTCTTCAGCACGATCGCATGATCGAGGGTGGCCCCGCTCAGGGCACCGGAAAGGATCTCGTCGAGAAATTGCTCGATTGCCTCGGTGACCTGCAGGTTGCCGCGGTGCAGGGCCAGGCGCTCGTGGTGGGCACCGTCGCTGTCATCGCGCACGCTTTCGAGGTAGTCGGGCAGTCGCTTGAGCAGGCGCAACTGTTCCTTTTCCACCAGCACCAGCGCGGACCCGGCGTCGTTCTGTGCCCCGGCGTAGATGAAATGCGGCTTGCCCAGGGCCTCTTCCTCGGTTGGCGGTGCGGTGCGCTCCAGGAAGCGCGCGACGGGGCCGTGCACCGGGTGCATCGCCAGGTCGCAGACGACCTGGTAGAGGATGTAGGCCAGCGCGATCTGCAGGCTGATGCCGATCGCGAGCGCTTCCAGGCCCGAGGCGATCAGCGGGACGCCGCCGTAGAACTCGATCCAGAACAGCGGCAGCAGGAGGATCAGACCCAGTCCCTTCAGGATGAACTGATAAAGCGCCAGCTGGCGGCCCAGTCCCTTGTGCGAGGCGGCGAGGATCAGGGTCGACACACCGGTGCCGAAGCTCGCCCCGTAGACGACCATCAGGCCGTATTCGAGATCGATCACGCCGCTGGCGGCCAGGGCCATCGTCACGATGGTGATACTGGAGGCCGAATGCGCGATCACCGCAAACACCAGGCCGGTGGCGAATGCGATCAGCAAGGACTGCGCCGACAGCGACATCAGGCCGGTCATCCAGGTCAGCTCGCTGAGCGGTTTGGCGCCTTCCTTGATGAACATCAGCCCGAGGAACAGCAGGCCAATGCCGAGCATGGCTCGGATCAGGTGGCGCAGGCGTGCGGACTGGTCGCGGTCGAAGTAGAACAGCAGCCCCGTAACGCCGACCAGGATGAAGACCATCAGGGTCAGGTCGAGCGCGGCGATCAGGACCAGCAGCGAGGTGCCCAGGTTGGCGTAGTTGATCACCGGCTGGGCACGGCGGGCGTCGAGTACGCCGGCGGTGACCAGCGAGATCAGCACAAAGATGACCGCATGGATGCTTTGTGTAATCGCCCCGCCGACCAGGCCGAGGAACGCGGCCGCCCGGTTGGAGCCCGTGGCGCGCCCGACCAGTGCCCGCAGGCGCTGGTCCGCGAGCTGGCGCAGGTGCTCGCTGATCAGGCGTATGCCGACGAAGAACAGGCCGAGCCCGGCAAACAGCGTCGCCGCGATCTCGAAGGTGATCATCCACTCGCCATTCATCCGCGCATTCTAACGGGGCCTTTTGTGGTCTGCGTCCGCGTCCGTGAGGTGGTCGTGACAAGGAACGCCGGTAACGGCAAAGGGGAACACCCTCAGCCAGGCCGAGCAGTCCGATGGCGGTCCCCCATCCGGTGGCCCCGGTGCTCGGGGTGGCGGTGGTTCCAAGGGCGGCTCCGTAATCAGGGTTCCGCGCGGGGTGCCGGGACGTGGTCGTTTAGGTCAATGGCAGGTGGTTGACGATCACCGAGTTCTGCCAGAACAGGGTCAGCAGGACGATCGGCGCGATATAGCGCAGGATCAGACGCCAGATATGAAAGGCTAGTGGTGGCCGCCCCAGCTCGTCGCGTGTGATCCTCACCGGCAGGATCCAGCCGGCAAACAGTGCGATCAGTAGGCCGCTGACCGGCAGCAGGATGTTGATGGCCGTGTGTTCCAGCAGGTGGTAGAGCGTCGGCAACTCGCGCCCCAGCACGACCAGGTCGATCTGGGCCCAGCCGGCCCCGGTAAACGAGAACATGGTGATCAGGCTGAAAGCCCAGATGCCCAGCGCGCTGCCCAGGGCAGCCTTCAGGCAGGAGATGCCAAAGTGTTCGTGCAGCAGGTGCACGAATACCTGGACGTTCGCGATCATGGTGCTGAAGGCCGCGAGGCTTAGCGCCGCGAAGAACAGCGTCGTGAGCAGGACCCCCGCCGGGATCGCGGACAGGGCCAGCGGCAGGGCCTCGAACATCAGGCCGGGCCCGGCGGCGGGATCGAGGCCATAGCCAAAGACCACCGGGAAGATCGCGACCCCTGCGATCAGTGCGATCACGGTGTCGGCGATCGCAACCCCGATGGCCGTGCCGGCGATGGAGGTTTTCCTGGGAAGATAGGCGCCAAACATCATCAGCACGCCGGCTGCCAGGGTCATGGTAAAGAACGCGTGCCCGACCGCGATCAGCAGGCTGTGTCGGTCGAGGGCGGAGAAGTCCGGGCGGAACATGAAGTCCAGAGCGGTTTCGGCGTCGCCGACCCAGAGACCGCCAACCATGGCGGCCAGCAGCAGCCCGAACAGCAGCGGCATCACCAGTGCTACACCGCGTTCCAGCCCGTTGCGTAGCCCCAGGGCCACAATCGCGAAGGTCGCCGCAAGGACCAGTGTAGTCCACAGCAGCATCCCCTGAAGCGATGTCTGAACGCCTTCGAAGATCGCGATGACCTCGGGCGCGTCTACCCCGGCGAAGGCCCCGCTGGCGGCCCGTGGCACATAGGAGAAGACCCAGCCGGTGACCACGGCGTAGAAGGTCATGATCACGAACAGGGCGATGATCCCGACCCAGCCAACCATCTGCCAGGCGTCGCGGACGCGCGCCTCGCGGGCGACGGCCAGTGCCGCGTACCCCGGAGAACGGCGCCCGCGCCGTCCGATCATCACCTCGGCCATCATGATCGGGATTCCGATCAGGGCAATGGTCAGCAGGTACACGGCCAGAAAGGCGCCGCCGCCGTTCTGGCCGAGGATGTAGGGAAACTTCCAGATGTTGCCGAGCCCGACCGCCGAGGCGGTGGCGGCCAGCACGAACGCATAGCCATGCGTCCAGCGCTGCCGGGTGGCGACGATGTCCATCAGCGGTGGACTGAAGGTCGGGTCAGGTAATCACATCGGGTTGGTCGCGCCCGGTCAGGCCCGGCAGGTCACCCAGCCGCACGGCAGCCTCGATCAGCGGACGCAGCAGCTCCTGCGGCTCGCGGTCCAGGTGCTCCGGGTGGGTCTCGTACTGCTCGATGTAGATGCGCAGGGTCGCTCCTTCAGTGCCAGTCCCGGAGAGACGGAACACGATGCGCGCGCCGCCCTCGAACAGGACCCGCAGGCCCTGGTGCTCGGTCACGCTGCCATCCACCGGGTCGCGGTAGGCGAAGTCGTCCGCCTCCGTGACACGCATGCCGGCGAGCGACTGCCCCGGGAGGCTCGAGAGCTGTTCGCCGATGCGCGCCATCACCTGTTCGGCGCGGGCGGTGTCCAGCCCTTCGTAGTCATGCCGCGTGTAGTAGTGGCGACCGTAGTCGCGCCAGTGATCGCGCACGATCTCTTCCACCGACTGGCGGCGGGCGGCCAGCAGGTTCAGCCAGAACAGCACGGCCCACAGGCCATCCTTCTCGCGCACATGATCGGAGCTGGTGCCAAAGCTCTCCTCGCCGCACAGGCGGATGCGGCCGTCGTCCAGCAGGTTGCCGAAGAATTTCCAGCCGGTGGGTGTCTCGAAGCAGGGGATGCCGAGCGCCTCGGCGACCACGTCCACCGCCTGGCTAGTCGGCATGCTGCGCGCCACACCCTTCAGCCCGTTGGAGAACGCGGGGATCAGGTGGGCGTTGGCCGCCATGATGGCCAGGCTGTCGGACGGCGTGACGAAGAAATTCGGGCCCAGGATCAGATTGCGGTCGCCGTCGCCGTCGGAGGCCGCGCCAAAGTCCGGCGGGTTGCGCCCGTACAGGGCCTCGCACAGCTCGCGGGTATGGGCCAGGTTCGGGTCCGGGTGGCGTCCGCCGAAATCGGCCAGTGGTTCCGCACGCAGCAGGGTTTCGGCGGGGGCGCCCAGGCGGTTGATCAGGATTTCCTCGGCGTAGGGCCCCGTGACCGCATGCATCGCGTCGAAGCGCATGCGGAAAAAGTCCGAGCGCAGCAGTTCGCCGATG
Source organism: Thioalkalivibrio sp. ALgr1 (assembly GCF_000378285.1). Lineage (NCBI taxonomy): Bacteria > Pseudomonadati > Pseudomonadota > Gammaproteobacteria > Chromatiales > Ectothiorhodospiraceae > Thioalkalivibrio > Thioalkalivibrio sp. ALgr1. Next base: position 381,254 of record NZ_KB905133.1, on the reverse strand, counting down.
CGTTCGAGGTCGAACAGTGTCTCCATGTGGTCGGCGTAGGCACCCACGGGGTCGACGACCTCGATCGACATCTCGCCGAGATGGGTGGTGTGCAGATGATCGATATCGACGTGCGGCGTGCCGCTGGCGATGCGGTAATGGGTGAGCGACTTGCTGTGCTCGAAGATGGCATCGGTGACGCCGGGCGGTGCGGGCCCGCCGTTGGCCGTGTTCAGCTTGACACCGAAGTCTCCCTCCGGCCCTCCGGCGTTATGGGAGGCCGAGAGGATGATGGCGCCGGTGGCACCGCGCGAGCGGATCAGGTGGCTGGCGGCCGGGGTCGACAGGAGTCCGGCATAGCCGATCGCGACCTTCTTGACGTCGTTGGCCGCGGCCATGCGCAGGATGGTCTGGATCGCCTCGCGGTTGTGGAAGCGGCCATCCCCGCCGAGGATTAGCTCCCCTTCGCACAGGCTCGGGTGTGCCTCGAAGATGCTCTGGATGAAGTTTTCCAGATAGTGAGGCTGCCGGAACTGCCGTACCCGCTTGCGCAGGCCCGAGGTGCCGGGCTTCTGGTCGTTGAATGGCCGGGTCGTGACGACACTGATATCCATGAAGTCGTGAGTCCTTTTAGGTTGCACGCCGGGGATTCTCTTCTGGTTTGACGGTACCAAAAAGGGCTCGGGGTGTCCCGTGCCGGGCGAAGGGTTTGCGCATGGTTTTCGACACCCGCTGCGTGCCGCGCGCCTCGGAAGCGATGGATTCGGCTTGTATCGAGGCGGAAAGTCGATCGTGCAGAACCGGACATTATTCCTTGCGGGTACATTGGCCTGTGGTTGCCCGGGGGCTGTTAGACTGCGCGGCATGTTGCTGGATACCCGCACCCCCGCCCACCTCGAGCCGCGCCCGGTGACCTTCGCGGCGCTGATGGAGATGTACGAGGAGAACTACCTGTCCATACGGCGTCTGTGCCCCGAGTTGCACTGTCAGCCGGTGCACTCGGTCTCGCGGGTCGAGGGGGCGCTGGATCTGCATCTGGAGGTGCTGGAGCGCACGCGGTACACGACCACGCTGCGACTGACCTATGCCTTTGCCGGGCGCGATGAACCGCGCCTGCAGCCGGATGCCCGGGTGCGCCTGTTCCACGATGCGCGGCAGGCCGAGGTGCTGGGGCGTCACTGCCGGCGCAGCGGCGAGGACCTGGTGATCGACACGATCGCGGGGCACCCGGGGCTGGGCTGCCGCTGGCGGCACAACCGCTTTCTGTTCAAGTGGCTGCGCTACTGCCTGCGCCAGGGCCACCGCTTTCACCCGGACGCCACGCCCGCGCCGCTGGCGACGGACTAGTGCCCTGCCGGAGCAGGCTTGCCGGTCAGGTCAGAAGTTTTCGGTGGAGGTAAACAGGCCCACACGCAGGTCATGGGCCTCGTAGATCGGCCGGCCATCGACCTCGACGATGCCGTCGCCAATGCCGAGCACCAGCTTGCGCGAGATCACCCGCTTCATGTCGATGCGGTAGGTGACCTTCTTCGCGGTGGGCAGGACCTGACCGGTGAACTTCACTTCGCCCACACCCAGGGCGCGGCCGCGGCCGGGGTTGCCCAGCCAGGCCAGATAAAAGCCGACCAGCTGCCACATCGCGTCCAGCCCCAGGCAGCCGGGCATCACGGGATCACCAGGGAAGTGACAGGCGAAGAACCACAGGTCTGGATTGATATCCAGCTCGGCGATCATCTGGCCCTTGCCATGTTCGCCGCCATCGCTGTTGATCTCCAGGACACGATCCATCATCAGCATGTTGGGGACCGGCAACTGGGCGTTGCCCGGGCCAAACATGTCGCCGTAGCCGCAGGCCAGGAGTTCGTCGCGATCGTACTGATTTTTCTGCATGGGGGCGCCGCTCGGGGAAAAGCCCGGTATTGGACCGAAACCCGCGCCTAAAAGCAATTGTGCCGGGCGAGGGCGCTGGCCGCCGGGCGGCGCCAGAGACGCAAGAATCAGGCGTCGGACGGGTAGCGCAGCAGCTCGGCCAGGGTGTAGAAGCGCGACCCGCGCAGGTAGCCGGCCTGGATGTCGGCCACCAGGGCACCGGGGCGGCCCTCGGCGTCGCGCTCGGCGATCCAGGACGCGGGCAGGGTGTCTAGGATGTGCGTGCAGGCCAGTCGACCATCTTCCAGGTGGCTGGCATGCACCTCGCCCGTACCTCGATGACGGAACGCGGGCAGCCAGCCGGCGGTGAAGCCGGCATCCAGCCAGCCGGGTTGTTCCATGCGTTCTGGGCCGGCGATGGGAAGCAGGTCGGTCTGCAGCATTGGGATTCTCCGGAGATTTACCCTCCCTATCGGCGCGCTTGTCGCAAACTTGAGCCAGGGGGCGCGCACCGGATGGTTGGATCGGCCATAATCGCGGCGGGGAGAACCGGCGACAGGTGAGTGCCGGTTGCAAGCAGGGTAGGTGTGGGGCCCGGCGTGTCCGGGCGACAGGCAGGACCGACGAGGGGGTGGCGTGGCGATCACAATCCTGATGGTGACTCTGGCGATCGTGGTCGCCATCGTGCTGCTGGACTGGGCGCGGAATCCGGTGCGCACGGTGCTGCTTGCGATCACGGGCGGGCTGGTCCACCTGGTATGTGCGCTGCGCCGGCATCTCGTACATGTGCGGGATGCCGTGACCGGTTGGCATCGCCGGTATCTGGCACGGCTGGAGGCCGATCGTATCCACGGGGCGGTGGAGGCCCTGGAACGTCGGTATGCCCACCTGGTGGGGCATGACCTGGCGCAGATGCCGCAGCTTCGCCAGGAGTCCACCGAAACCTTGCGCGCCCTGCGCGAGGCCTACGAACGGGACGAGACCCGCCTGCTCGAGGAACCCGCCTGGGTAAGCCGTCTCGAGGCACTGGCCAGCACCCCCGTCAGTGATACCCCGCAGAGTCAGCGTCTCGCGCAGGATCTCCAGGAGACGATCCTGCGTATCGCGCGGCTGGGCATGGAGGAACACCGGCAGCTGGCGCAGGGCATGCTGGCCGCCCGGCGGCGGCTGGAGAGCCCGGTGGATCAGCTGGTCGGCCGTCTGGAGGGTCTGCAAAGGCGTCTGGGCGACCTGCAGCGTCAGGGGGGCCGCCTGGACCACGCCCTGACGCGCTGCGAGCAGACCGAGCCTTCGATCCGCCATCAGATGCCTTCGTATATCCAGGCCGTCAGCCAGGGTTTGCTGGGCCTGCTGGGGCTTGCGCTGACGGTGCTGGCGGTCACGGTGTACCACCAGCTCTTCGGGCCGCCGTTTGACGGGCAGTTCCCGGGTGCCGAGGACGCGGGGCCCGGGACGCTCTCGGATCGGATCATTGCGCTGCTGCTGGGGATTGCGCTGGTAAGCGGGTGGCTGCTGGCCGAGAGCCGCGGGGCGGTCCGGCTGCTGCCGCAGGCGGTGATGGAGCGCGACAACTGGGCCCGAATGGGCCTGGTGGTCACGGCATTGCTGGTGCTGGCCGCCGTGGTGGTGCTGTCGGGCCTGGCCGGTTATCACCTGGAGTGGGTCCGCTATCGCAACGATTTGCTGGAGACCCTGATGGCCGGGGAGGTCGCGCCACCGCCCACGCTGTACTGGACCGAGCAGATGGTTGGTGCGGCGGTCGGGCTGGTGGTGCCGCTGGTGGTGGCGCTTGCGCCGCTGTGGCTGGTCTCCCTCCTGCAGGCGATACGGGTGCTGGTCGGAGGGCTTCTTGGCATCCTGCTGGCGCTGCTGACGGGTGTGCTGCACCTGCTTGCCGTGATTGCATTGCAGCTGCGCAGGCTGCTGCCGGCCCTGTTCGAGCTGGTCACATTCCCGGCGCGCGCGGTGCGCGAACGGCTCGCGGACCGTTCGACGTCGGCCCGGGATGCGGATGCCGGAGTGTGACGCGGATCACCCCGCAGGCGGTGCGTTGCCGCGAGCCACGAATGCCACTGTAGAATGCGCCCCCGGCCATGCAGGCGACGTTGACTCCATGGTCGGATCAGGCAACCAGGCGAGAGGCAGGACATGGGCATGCAGATGCAGCGGGTGATGCGCGGACTTACGGTATCCGGGATTCTGATCCTGGGCGGCTTGACCGCGACGGCGGTGATGGCCGAGACCACGCGTTTCGTCAGCGACGAGCTGGAGGTCGGGGTGCGGAATGGCACCGGGCCGAACAGCCGCATTATCAGTTCAGTGCGCTCGGGTCAGGAGGTCACGGTGCTCGAGGAGAGCGGCGATGGCCATACCCGTATTCGCCTGCCCAGCGGCACCGAGGCCTGGATCCTGACCCGTTACCTGCAGGACGAGCCGCATTCCCGTGAGCGCCTGGAAGAGGTCGAGGCCGAGCTGGCCGAGATTCGCTCGGGTGCGGACGACCAGGAAGGCCGGATTGCCGAACTGCTGGATACCCGCCGCGAACTCGAAGCCGAGCGCGATGGCCTGGAGACGCAGGTGGCGGACATGGAGTCCGAGCTCGAGGAGCTGCGCGACGTCGCGGAACGGCCGCAGGAGATCCAGCGCGAAAACCGGCGCCTGGAAAGCGAGCTGGTAGAGGCCCGTGATTCCGCGGACGAGTATCGCCGCCAGGTGGAGGTGATGCAGGCCGACAGCCAGCGGCGGTGGTTCATGACGGGTGCGGCGGTGACGGTTGGCAGCCTGATTCTTGGCATTATCCTGACGCGCATCCCATTGCGCCGCCGCCGCAGCGACTGGTACTGATCCCCCCTTCCGTCTCCGGGGTTGCCCGGGGACGCGCGCCGAAACGTGCCCCCATACGCGTTTCTTGCGTGCCGGCGATCGAGCCATTAGGCTTTCGCAGCTGTTTTGAAGCCGTCGCCGGTGGTCCTTGGTGGCGGACGCAACTCCAGGAGCGTGATTCCGGGCAGGTCGTACGGGGTCACGCGGATAACGCCCGACGCAAAAGGACTCAGCTGGCCGGATGCTCTACGCAATTCTGTCAACATTCCTGGTGGCCGCGATCGCACCCGCGGTCCATCGTGTCACCGGTCGCGCCAGCGGCTGGGTGCTGGGGCTCCTCCCGGCGGCGCTGTTCCTCTATTTCCTGAGTTTCCTCCCTGCGGTCTCCGCCGGCGAGTCCATCGTGCTCAGCTGGCCCTGGCTGCCGGGGCTGGATATCCACCTGTCGTTCCTGGTGGACGGCCTGTCGCTGCTGTTCGCGCTGCTGATCTCGGGTATCGGGTTCTTCATCGTCACCTATGCCGGGCGCTATCTCGAGGGGCACCGCGACCTCGGGCGCTTCTACGTGATTATCCTGGCCTTCATGGGCTCCATGCTGGGGCTGGTGCTGGCGGACAACCTCATTGCGATGTTCGTGTTCTGGGAGCTGACCAGCATCACGTCCTATCTGCTGATCGGCTATAACCACGAGAACGCGGACGCCCGGAAGTACGCACTGCAGGGCCTGATTGTCACGGTCGGTGGCGGCCTGGCGCTGCTCGCCGGGATCATCATGCTGGCGATGGCCGGCGGCTCCTACGAGCTCTCCGAGATCCTGGCCAACGGCGATGTCGTCCGCGAACACGCGCTGTACCTGCCTTTACTGATTCTGATACTGATCGGGGCCTTTACCAAGTCGGCCCAGGTCCCGTTCCACTTCTGGCTGCCGCGTGCGATGGCCGCGCCGACGCCGGTCTCCGCCTATCTGCACTCGGCCACCATGGTGAAGGCCGGGGTGTACCTGATGGCGCGCCTGAATCCTTCGCTGGGTGGGACCGATATCTGGTTCACCACGCTCGCGCTGTTCGGCGCGATCACGATGTTCACGGGCGTCTTCCTGGCCTTCCGCAGCACGGGCGTGAAGCAGGTCCTGGCCTATTCCACCGTGATGGCGCTGGGCACGCTGACCATGCTGATTGGTATCGGCACCGAGACCGCGCTGATGGCCGCGATGGCCTTCCTGCTGGCGCATTCTCTGTACAAGGGCGCGCTGTTCATGGTCGCCGGCATCCTCGACCACGAGGCTGGGGCCAAGGACTTCCTGCAAACCGGGGGGCTGCGCACCGCGCTGCCGATCACGGCCGCCTTCGCGATTCTTGCAGCGTTGTCGCTGGGTGGGGTTATTCCGCTGTTCGGCTTTGTTGCCAAGGAGCTGATGCTGGAGTCGGTGCTCGAGGCACCGGGTCTGGTGGGTATCCTGACGCTGCTGGCGGTACTGACCGCGATCCTCGGGGTGGCGGTCGCCGCGATCGTCGGCATCCGGCCGTGGTTCGGGGCTCGGGTGGAAACACCCAAGACCCCGCACCACGAGGCACCGCCGGCGATGCTGGCCGGCCCGGTCGTGCTGGCGAGCCTGGGACTGATCTTTGGCCTTGGGCCGGGGCTGGCGGACGACGGGCTGGTCAACGCCGCGGCGGCGAGCGTGCAGGGCGCGCCGGTGGATGGTTACCTGGCGCTGTGGCACGGCATTAACTGGCCGCTGGCGATCTCCGCGTTCAGCCTGGTCGCGGGTGGTCTGCTCTACTGGCGCTGGGAGCAGGCGCGTCGGGCCCTGGCCTGGGTCGATCGGGCCGCTGAATACGGCCCGGAGAAGGGCTACTTCAAGATGATGGATGGCCTGGTCTGGATCTCCGAATGGCAGACCCGGGTCCTGCAGAACGGCTATCTGCGCTACTACGTGATCGTGATCGTCGCGATGACCGCGGGCCTGGTCGGAGTGACCGCGCAGCTGTTCAACGTGAGTGTCGGCACGGCGCACTTCGAGCGCCTGCAGATCCACGAGATGGCCATTATCGCCATCCTGGTGGCGTCGATGCTGTTCGCGGTGCTGACGCGCTCGCGTCTGGGCGCCGTGGCAGCGCTGGGCTCTCTGGGCTTTACGGTCGCCCTGGTGTACGTGCTGTACAGCGCGGCCGATGTGGGGATCACCCAGGTGCTGGTTGAGACCCTGACGGTAATCCTGCTGGTGCTGGTGCTGTTCCGCCTGCCGGGCTTCTTGAATCTGTCGTCTACCGCGCTGCGGCTGCGCGATGCCGGTATCGCGCTGGTCACCGGCGGCATGATCACGCTGCTGATGCTGAGCACAATGGATGCGCGCCTGTTCGACTCGATCTCGCAGTACTTCATCGAGGAGTCGGAGCCCTCGGGCTATGGCCGTAACATCGTGAACGTGGTGCTGGTGGACTTCCGGGCACTGGATACGCTGGGCGAGATCTTCGTGCTGGCCCTGGCCGCGATCGGGGTGTACGCGATGATTCGCTTCCGTGCGGAGGACCACCGCCGATGAACATGCACTCGCTGATCCTGCGCACGGCCGGGCACTTTCTGCTGCCGCTGCTGCTGCTGTTCTCCGTGTTCCTGCTGCTGCGCGGCCACGACGAGCCGGGTGGCGGGTTTATCGGTGGCCTGGTCGCGGCGGCGGCGATCGTGTTGTACCTGTTTTCCATGGACATCCGCTCCGCGCGCAAGGTGCTGCGCGTGGACCCGCGCGACCTGCTGGGTGCCGGCATGGTGCTGGCGGTCGTGAGCGCACTGCCCGCGGCCTTCCTGGGGCAGGCGTTCTTCACGGCCCAGTGGTGGGAATTCACGGCCCCGGTCTTCGGCGAGATCAAGCTCTCTACCGTGCTGATCTTCGATATCGGCGTCTATCTCGTCGTGATCGGGTCGGTGCTGACGATCATGCTCAACCTGGCGGAGGCAGAAGACTGATGGAAGTCGTCATGGCCTTCGTGGTCGGCGGTATGTACGCCGCGGCCATCTACATGATGCTCCGGCGCTCGATCGTCAAGCTGGTGATCGGCCTGGTGCTGCTGTCGAACGCGGCCAACCTGCTGATCTTTACGCTGGCCGGCATGCTGCCGGGCGCGCCGCCGCTGATCCCGCCGGGTGCCACGGTTCCTGAAGGGCTGTCGGCCGATCCGCTGGCGCAAGCCGTGGTGCTGACCGCGATCGTGATCGGCTTCGGCGTACTGGCATTCGCCGTAGTGTTGATACATCGCGCCTACGAGGTGGTGAAGGTCGATGATCTGGACCAGATGAAGGACACGGATCGATGAATATGTCCGTTGCCCTTCCGGTCATCATCCCGCTGCTCGCCGGCGCGCTGTCGGTGATGTTCTGGCGCTCGCATTTCGCGCAGCGTGCGCTGGGCGTGCTCGGCACTGGCGCCATGCTGGCGGCCACCGTCTGGCTGCTGATGGAGACCTGGGAGAACGGCCATGTCGTGATGGAGATGGGCTCCTGGCCGGCGCCGTTCGGGATCGTGCTGGTCTCCGACATGCTGGCGGCGATCATGGTGGTGCTGACTGGCATCATCGGCTTTGCGACCGCGATCTATTCGCTCTCGGGCATCGGCAAGATGTCGGAGAAGTTCGGCTACTACCCGTTGCTGCATCTGCTGCTGGCGGGCGTGAACGGCGCGTTCCTGACCGGCGACATCTTTAACCTCTATGTCTGGTTCGAGGTGATGCTGGTCGCGTCGTTTGCGCTGCTGATCCTGGGTGGCGAGCGCTCGCAGATGGAAGGGGCGATCAAGTACGTCACCCTGAACCTGCTGTCGTCGATGATCTTCCTGACTGCGATCGGCCTGACCTACGGCCTGACCGGCACGCTGAACATGGCGGATATCGGCGACAAGCTCTCCACGGTGGAGGACACCGGGCTGATCACCGTGATCGCGATGCTGTATCTGGTCGCGTTCGGGGTGAAGGCGGCGGCGTTCCCGTTCTTCTTCTGGCTGCCGGCCTCTTATCACACGCCGAAGGTCGCGGTCTCCGCGCTGTTCGCGGGCCTGCTGACCAAGGTTGGGGTGTACGCGCTGTACCGCGTGTTCACACTGATCTTCAACCAGGATGTGGACTACACCCACGAGATCCTCCTGTGGGTGGCCGCGGCCACGATGCTGACCGGCGTGCTTGGGGCGGCCGCCCACTACGAGTTCCGGCGCATTCTGTCGTTCCACATCATCAGCCAGATCGGTTACATGATCATGGGTCTGGCACTGTTCACACCGCTGGCACTGGTCGGTGGGGTGTTCTACATCATGCACCACATCATCGTGAAGGCGAATCTGTTCCTGATCAGCGGGATCACCTTCGTGATGAAGGGGACCCATGAGCTCAAACTGATGGGCGGGGTCTACCGGACGAACCCGATGCTGGGCGTGCTGTTCCTGATCCCGGCGCTGTCACTGGCGGGTCTGCCGCCACTGTCCGGGTTCTTCGCCAAGTTCATCATCATCCGCGCTGGTATCGAGGCCGAGGCCTACTGGGCGGTGGGCGTGGCTCTGCTGGTGGGTCTGCTGACGTTGTATTCGATGATCAAGATCTGGGCCGAGGTGTTCTGGAAGGCGCAGCCGGAGGGCGTCGAGGGCGAGCTCCGTGATGTCAGTTCGGGCCCGATGATCTGGATGTGGGTGCCGGTGATCATGCTGGCGCTGATGACCGTGGCCATTGGCCTGTACGGCGAGCCGATCTACCAGATGGCGGCGATGTCCGCCGAGCAGCTCCTGGATCCGTCGCAGTATATTGAGGCCGTGCTGGGAGAATCACGGCAATGATCGCGCTGACCTGGAATATCGCGCTGGCCCTGATCTGGGTGTTCCTGACCGGGAACTTCACAGGGGGCAATCTGCTGATCGGGTTCTTCCTCGGCTATGTCCTGCTGGCGTTCGCGCTGCGTGACAAGCCGGCCTTCGCGAGCTACGCGCGACGGGTGCCCAAGTTCATCGCCTTCATTGGGTTCTTCCTGTGGGAGCTGTTCCTGTCGAACCTGAAGGTCGCCTACGATGTGATGACGCCGACGCACCACATGGTGCCGGGCGTGATTGCCTTTCCGCTGGATGCGCAGACCGATGGCGAGATCACGATCGTCGCGAACCTGATCTCGCTGACACCGGGCACCCTGAGCCTGGACGTCTCGACCGACCGGAAGGTGCTCTACATCCATGTAATGTACCTGGAAGACCGCGATGCGGTGATTCGGTCGATCAAGTATCTGGAACACCGGGCCCTGGAGGTCCTGCGCTAGGCGCGGGGGACACAGATGTTCGAAATCGCCATCATCGTGGCCAATGTACTGCTCAGCATCTCCCTGGTGCTGGGGTTCTGGCGTCTCTATCTCGGGCCGACGCTGCCCGATCGCGTGGTGGCGCTGGAACTGATCGCGTCCCTGACCATTGGCTTTATCGCGGTGTACGTGATCTCCAGTGGCCGGACCCCGTTTATCGACGTGGCGATGGTGCTGGCCCTGACCGCCTTCCTCGCCGCGGTCGGATTTGCCCGCTATCTCGAGAAAGGGGGGCACCGCGAAGATGATTGAGCTACTGACGGCGTTGTTCCTGGTGTCCGGGGCCGCTTTCATGGTGGTGGCCGCGCTGGGGCTTGTCCGCATGCCGGATTTGCCGATGCGCCTGCACGCCACCACCAAGGCGGGTGTGCTTGGGGCCGGCCTGATGATGGTGGGGGTCGCCGTCTATTTCGGCGACGGGGGCGTGACCACCCGCGCCGTGGCAGTGATTGGTTTTCTGCTGCTGACGGCCCCGGTGGCCGCGCATGCGATCGGCCGTGCAGGGTATTTTGTCGGGGTGCCGTTGTGGGAACACACACGCTCCGACGAACTCAAGGGTCGCTACGACAACAAGACCCACACCCTTGCCTCGCCCCCGGAGATGAACGAGTCCTCCTCGGACGACGAACCCCGGCGCTAAGTCCGACCTGGCTGGCATCATGGTCGGTCAGCCATAAAAAAGCCGGGACGCAAGGTCCCGGCAATGGGCACAGTCGCAGGAGAGAAATACGACTGGAGGTCACTTAGCCATCAGTGCAGGTTCAGGCCGCCTGATGGGTTTCCTTCGCCTCGCGAGCGGCCTTGGCCTCTTCCGGCGAATAGGCCGCGCCAGACCAGAGCATTTCGTAGGCAATCTCTTCGTTACCGTTTTCGCACAGCTCCAGGACCTCCTGGAACAGCGGCTGGAAGGTCTCGCTGCGATGCGAGGCTTCGTGTTCTTCGAAGCTGCGCCAGAAGGTGATGATCAGCGCCTCCTTGTCCTTCATCGGGCTCTCCACTGCCTGGCCGATGGTCGAGCCCTCGTTGGAGACGGCGCCGGAATTCAGCGCGACAAAGCCGCCGACGAAGCCGGTGTCCGAGTGATAGGTCTTTACGTTCTCGCACAGCATGGCGACGCGCTCCTGCAGGTCGTCGATGCTGTACTCCGGCTTCAGGATCACGCGGTTGATGGTGACGACGCCGTCGGCCGGGAAGTTGTGGATCAGCTGGCTCATGGTTGTCCTCCTTTCGGGAACGGGTACCCCTCGGTTGGGGCACGGCTTGTTGGTTAGTTTGTTACCAACTGCTGATGAATAGTTCCTGAGTAATCTAGTCAAGAAAAAATTCGGTGCAACAAACCCGCGTTCCTGTTCAGGCCTTGCGCGTCAGGGCAGGGCGGTCTACCTTGCCGACTTCCCCATCAGGAATGCGTTCATGTCTGATCGCGAACTGAAAGATTTGCTCTATGACCAGGTCGCCCGGATCGGCAAGGCGGCGTCCAGCCCGAAGCGGCTGGAACTGATCGAGATCCTGGTGCAGGGGGAGAAGAGCGTCGATCAGCTCGCGGCGGATGCCCAGATCAGCGTCAAGCTGGCCAGTGCCCACCTGAAGGACCTCCGCCAGGCCTGCCTGGTGGAGTCCCGGCGCGATGGACGGCGTATCTTCTACCGGCTGGCAGACCCACGTGTGGCCGATTTCTGGGTCGTGCTGCGCGAGCTGGCCGAGAGCCGCTTGCTGGAGTTGCAGGGCGCTGTGCGCGACATGGCGGCCAGTGCCGGCGACATGGTGCCGCTAGGTGGCCAGGAGTTGCTGGAGCAGGCACGCAAGGGTGAGTTGATCGTGCTGGACGTTCGTCCGGACACCGAGTACGCCACTGCGCACCTGCCGCACGCCCGGTCCATTCCTTTGCGCGAGCTAAAGCAGCGCCTGGACGAGTTGGCGCCGGATGTCCCGGTCGTTGCCTACTGCCGGGGCCCGTACTGTCTGATGGCGCGCGACGCGGTCGCGATCCTGGGTGAGCATGGCTTCCGCGCCGTCCGTCTGGATGACGGTGTGGCCGAGTGGCGCCACCAGGGGCTCCCTCTGGAGCAAGGCCCCGTCGATCGTTAGCCCCTGCCGTCACTGGTGGCTGCGTACTGTGTGCCGGCACATCGCGCCGATCCCGAGTTGTGAGTGCCCCGGTGGTTGCCCAAGCCCCAGAGCCTTGAAGAACGACCCATCGGGTTTTGGATTCCCTCTCGAAGAAGGGGTCTCAAAATGGACTTCCGGACGGGCCGTGCTATTCAGCCGGATCCGTCGATATTCGACCTGCCGTATTTGACATCCCCCCCTCGCGCAGAATAACTTCGTTCTAACGAACATTAGAACGAAAGATGCTCGTGGTGCGCCAATCGGCCGTCTGGCACGTACGCCGACCTTGCTAGCCGGCACCAGCCCCGCCTCCATTAGGCAAGGAAGCCGGTCCTGCCGCGACTCTCACGGCCCGGGTGCGCCACAGAGGACCCCTTATGAGCGATCCATTCAGAGCCGCGCAGGCCTATGAACACCTGACCCACGGGATTCGCGAGAACCTCGGGCAGTTCGGGCAGCAACTGATCCAGGTCTTCTTTGTCGGTCTGACGATCGGGATGATGCGCACCGTCATCCCGGCGCTGGCCGAGGACGAGTTCGGCGTGGCCGAGGGCTCGTTCATGCTGCTGACTGCGTTCGTCGTCGCGTTCGGCGTGGTCAAGGGCGTGCTCAATTTCGTTGCCGGGCGGCTGTCCGAACGCATGGGGCGCAAGACCGTTCTGATGCTCGGCTGGATGGCGGCCATCCCGATCCCGTTCATGATCCTCTACGCGCCATCCTGGAGCTGGATTGTGGCCGCGACCGTCCTGTTAGGCGTGAATCAGGGGCTCGCCTGGTCGATGACCCAGACCGCGAAGATGGACATCACCCGGGGCGACGAACGCGGCTTCACGATGGGCATGAACGAGTTCTCCGGCTATGTCGGGGTGGCCGTGGCGGGGATCGTGACCGGCTATATGGCCGCTGCCCTCGGGCCGCGCATGGGGGTGTTCGTGTTCGGCATAGTCGTGATCGCGATCGCGGTCCTGATGACTGCACTGTGGGTGCGCGAGACCCTGGACTGGGCCAAGGCCGAGGGGGCCCGGCATGCGGCCGGGCAGTCCACCGGGCCACAACCGCGCTATCCCAAATCGATCGCCGATACGCCGACCACCTGGGAGGTGTTCACGCTGATGTCCTGGCGTGACCGGCGCATGGCCGCGTTCAGCCAGGCGGGCCTGGTGGAGAAGTTCGTCGATGCCCTGGTCTGGGTGTTCTATCCGGTGTTCCTGTATCAGCAGGGGCTGAGCCTGGCCGCGATCGGCTGGGTCGTGGGGATCTACGGCTTTGTCTGGGGTGGCTCGCAGTTCGCCACTGGCAAGCTCTCCGACCATGTGGGGCGGTTGCAGCCCATCGTTTGGGGTATGTGGATCTGTGGCGCGGGCGTGGCCCTGACGCTGCTCGGCGAGGGGGTCGTCTGGTGGTCGTTCGCGGCGGCCGTAACCGGCCTTGGCATGGCGCTTCTGTATCCCAATCTGAGCGCGGCGGTCGCCGATATCGCCCATCCGAACTGGCGCGGCTCGGCGATCGGGACCTACCGCTTCTGGCGGGACCTGGGCTATGGCATCGGTGCACTGGCCCTGGGGGTCGTCGCCCACATCGGCGGTTCAGTCACCTGGGGCTTCTGGTTCGTGGCCATCGCCATGTTCCTGTCCGGTGCGCTGGTACTGCTGTGGGGGGAGGAGACCCACCCGCGGCTGAATCCCGAGAAGGATTAGGCACCCGCCGCGCGCCTACCAGCGCGCCTTGTCCCACATGTCCGGGTTGGCCCAGAAGCGGGCATTCAGCCAGTCCGGCGTCAGCTTGTAGTCGTACAGGCTGGTGCGGTAGACCGCATGATCCGGCGCGGCCGATTCGGCGTCCGGGTCGCGGCGAAAACCCAGTGCCAGAAACTCGTTCAGTCCCCAGCGTTCATCGTCCAGCCGATGCAGGATCAGCACCTCGTCGGCCCAGCGATCCCGCAGCCCGCCGAGCAGATGCTGGCCGATCGGGATATCCAGGGCGCTGAGGGTGTCCAGTAGCAGGACCAATGGCACGCGGGATTCGGGTGGGTGTTCGAGAAAGGCCTCCACGGTGATCTGTTCCAGCCCCGGTGGGCTGTCCGGTGGCTGGGCCCCGGCCGCGAGCAGAAGGGCCCGACCTTCGCGCAGACGGCGCGGCAGATGTCGGCGCAGGGCATCAATGTCGATCAACGCAGGCCTCCTTGGTAATTCCCGTCGCCTGTGCCGACGGCGTGTTCGTTATACTCTAAATGACTCCCACTGCTACTGCGGACCCGTTAGAAGGAAGCCCCTCATGTCCAAGGAACTGCTGACCGAATTCCTCTCCAAGCACCCGATCTCCGCGTCCCTGACGCCTGCGGAGGTGGAAGTCCTGCTCGAATACCTGGAGGTGGTGGAGACCCACCACAAGCAGGTGATCGCGGATATCGGCGAGGTGGGCGAGTCGCTGTTTTTCGTGGTGAGCGGGACGGCCGCGTTGTACCACGACGACGGCAGCCAGGAGATCGAGGTGGGCCGCATGCAAACCGGCGAGCTGGCCGGGTCGATGTCGTTCTTTGACCGGGTGCCGCGCGGCGTGCGCATGCGTGCGCTGAGCGACAAGACGCGGCTGCTGCGCCTGTCGCGCTCGATGTACGACCGCCTGCGTGTGGAGAACCCGTATATCGCGGTGAACCTGCTGGAGTTCGCGATCATCAGCCTGGATCACCTGATCCGCCGTGTCTCGGAGGACGTGGCGACCTACGCCCACTACCTCTACTCCCCGGGCAAGAAGTAAGCCCCGCGGGACCGCCCATGCTCGCGTCCCTGCAAACCATTGCGGAACACCTGCTGTTGCCGCCGGGGCTGGGTATCGCCCTGACGGTGCTTGGCGTGCTGTTGTGGCGGGCCGACTGGCGTGGTGGCCGGCCGCTCCTGGCGCTGGGGCTGCTGGCGCTGGTGCTGCCCAGCCTGCAGGTCGTGGCACAGCCCCTGGCGGATACCCTCGAGCGCGAGGTGCGCGACAGCGTACTGGCGACCGGGCGGGCGGATGCGATCGTCATCCTGGGCGGTGGCCGCTGGGTGGGGCGCGCGGAGGACGCCGGACACGACGCCCTGAACCCCCGCACCCACGAGCGTGTGCGCGAGGGCGCGCGGCTGCATCGTGCCACCGATCTCCCCATTGTGGTCTCGGGCGGGGTACCGAGGGCCCTGCCCGGGCGGCGTTCGGAGGCCGAACTGATGGCCGCGACCCTGCAACAGGATCTCGGTGTCTCGGCACGCTGGCTCGAGAACACCTCGCGCAACACCTGCGAGAATGCCACGCATACACGCCAGCGCTTGCAGGGGCAGGGCGTGGATACCGTGCTGGTGGTGACCCAGGCGATGCATCTGCCGCGGGCCCTGGAGTGTTTCGAGCGCGCCGGGTTCGACGCCTACCCGGCGCCCGCCGGTTTCCGCGGTGCCACCGGTGACCCGCGTAGCCTGCGGGACTTCCTGCCCACGACCGAGTCTATCGAGACCTCGCGCTTTGCCCTGCGCGAGTGGCTGGCGCGGGCGGCGTTGCCCCTGCGCGAGCGTCAGCGCGGCAGTTCGGGAGACTGAGGCCCGTGCCCCGTCCGGTGCGCTGGATACTGGCGGGGCTTTGCGCGGGCGGCATCGTGGCGATGCCGTTTCCAGTGCTGGCCGAGTCCGATGTGTCTTTTGGGGCCGATCTGAACATCGAATCGCTGATGCACGAGGCCCTAAGCGCCGAGGGGCTGAGCTCCCGCATTGGCTGGCGTGACGGGCGCCTGAGCCTCGAGCTGCGTGCCGAGCGCATCGAGCTGCCGGAGCCGGTGGGCACCCTGACGGCCGCGCGGGTGGAATGTACCGAGCTGCGCCTGACCCGGCGCGAGGTGGTCTGTGACGACGCGCGTCTGTGGGGACGCTCGGGCGACCTGCGACTGGACGGGCACCCCCTGTCGCTGGCCTGGGGCCGCGACAGCGGCGATCTCCGACTGGCTGGGGACTGGCCCGGTTGGTTCGGCGGGCGCGGGAGCCTGCGCGCGGATTTCGCCCCCGAACGCGGCTGGGATGTCGATGCCCGGTTGCGAGGATTGGATCTCCAGGCGCTGGCCGCATTCGACCGCTTGCCTCTGGAACTCCCCGTCGCCGTCGACGGGGGACGGGCGGACCTCGATCTGCGGTTGCGTCCGGATGGCCGGCTCACCGCACGTCTGGGGTTGGAAGATGTTGCGTTCAGCGATCCGCTGGGCCTGCAGGCCGGCGAGGAACTGCGCGGCCAGGCGCAGTTGTCCGGGGACGGCACGCGCTGGGACCTGGATCTCGCCCTGGAGGGTGGCGTGATCTACATCGACCCGTGGTTTGTGGACCTGGACGACGAGGGGCCGGTGGAGATTTCCCTCAATGGGTTGGAGGGAGACCCCGGGCCCCTGACGTTCCGGATGGATGTCCTGGGTCTGCGCTACGGCGCTGCGCTGGAGGCTCGCGGCGAGGCGGTGGCCTACGATCCGGAGGGGGGGCTGGATGGCGTATTTCACGGGCGGGTCCATGCGCTCGCCCCAGTCTACGATTCCTTGTTGGCGCCCTGGCTGGCCGGGACGGTACTCGGCGATCTGGCCACCGGGGGGCAGATCGCAGGGCATGTGGAGCTGGCGGGCTCGCAGCCCCGGCGCGCGGATCTCGAGTGGGCGGAACTGGATGCCAGCGACCGGCGGGGGCGTTTCGGCCTGGCCGGTGCGCGCGGGGCACTTGACTGGTCGGCGGACGAGGCGGGCAGCCCCGGGACCTTCGCGTTGGATGCCGCGCACCTGTATGGGCTGCCGTTCGATGCGTTCGAGGCGCAGGTCCGGGCCCTGCCAGCCGGCATGGAGCTGCTGGCCGAAACCGAGATCCCGATCTTCGATGGCGGGTTGCGGGTCGGGGCCTTCGAGTTGCGCCAGACCGACGCAGGACCGGATGTGCGCTTCGAGGGTGGTATCCGCGCGATCAGTCTGGAGCCACTGACCGAGGTGCTGGGCTGGCCGCGATTCTCCGGGCGGTTGGCCGGCATGATCCCCCGGGTGCGCTACGAGCGGGGGGATCTGAACGTCGATGGCCGTTTGCTGGTCCAGGTGTTCAACGGCGAGGTGGTGTTGCGCGATGTGTATATCCACGACCTGCTGGGCTATGCCCCGGAGCTGGGCCTGTCGGCCGAGATCCAGCGGCTGGATCTGGATCCGTTGACGCAGGCGTTCGACTTCGGTCGCGTCCAGGGCCGTATCTCCGGGCATGTGCGCGATCTGGTGATGGTGGACTGGTCGCCGGTGCGCATGGATCTGGAGTTGATGACGCCGGAGCGTGATCGCGGGCGCCGACGGATCAGCCAGCGGGCGGTGGAGAACATCACCGAGCTGGGCGGAGGGCTGCAGGCCGCGGCTTCGTCGGTCTTCCTGCGGGTGTTCGAGAACTTCAGCTACCGCCGTCTCGGGTTTCGCTGCGAGTTGCGTGGCGAGGTCTGCACCGCCTCCGGCGTGGCCGACCGTCCGGATAGCGGCTTCGTGCTGGTGCAGGGCGGGGGCATCCCGCAGATTCAGGTGATTGGCTACAACCGCCGGGTCGACTGGCCCGAACTAATCAACCGCCTGGCGACCATCCAGGCCGGAGATGGCCCGGTGGTGCAATAAGCGGCTTGGCGTTTGGTTACCGTTCAGGGTGTTGGTGTAGATTGGGCATCATGCGGGTTGAACCGCCTCGACAAGGGAAGTACGGCATGAAGGCTTTATGGAGTGTTCCGGGATTGGCGCTGGTGTTCGCTCTGATGGCGGGCTGCGTGACCATCAATATCTATTTCCCGACGGCCGCGGCCGAGGAGGCGGCGCGCGCGATCGTGCGCGACGCGCTGCAGGTCGAGGAGGGTACCCGGGAGCCGGAAGCGTCGTCTGAAGCCGAGCCCGGTGCGATGCTGATGCCGCGCAACAACCCGGCGAACGCCAACCTGCCGGTGCTGGCCTGGGTGCTGGATCGACTGGTGAGCCCGGCCTCCGCGCAGAGCCCCGATCTGCAGATCCAGACCCCCGCGATCAACCGTATCCGCGCCTCCATGCGCGAGCGGGCGCCGCAGCTCGCGCCGCATTTTCGCAGCGGGGCAATCGGCTTTGGGCGCAACGCCGATGTGGTGATCCGTGATTTGTCCGAGGTTCCGCTGCGCGATCGCAGTACCGTGCAGCGGCTGGTGAGCGAGGAAAACTCGGACCGCGACTCGCTTTACCGCGAGATCGCGCGCGCGAACGACCGCCCGGACTGGGAAGACCGGATTCGCGAGACCTTCGCCCGGGTCTGGGTGGAAGAGGCGCCCTCCGGTTACTGGTACCAGGACCGCAACGGCCAGTGGCAGCAAAAATAGCCCGCTCATGAGCCTGCCAGGCACAGGGAGTGGTTCGTGCCGGCGCTGACGCTGGCCGAACGCATCGAGGCCCAGCGCCAGCGTCTGGTATCGCTGGTGCAGGATACCGACCTGACGCGGCTCCCGCGCTGGAAGGCCCTGCTGCTCGGGATCGTGCGGGGTGCGGGCGCGATCGTGCACGAGGCCAAGGAAGGCCAGCTCACGCTGCGCGCGATGAGTCTGGTCTATACCACGCTGCTGTCCATCGTCCCGCTGATCGCGTTGTCGTTCTCCGTACTCAAGGCCTTCGGCGCGCACAACGCAGTCGAGCCGGTGGTGCTCGGGTTTCTCGAGCCGCTGGGGGAGCAGGGGGTCGAGATCGCGAACAACGTGATCGAATTCGTCGACAACATGCGGGTCGGCGTCCTCGGTTTTGTCGGTCTGCTGTTCCTCGTCTACACCGTGATCGCGCTGGTGCAGAAGATTGAACTGGCGTTCAACACCATCTGGCGGGTCGAGAACAGTCGCAACTTCGCCCAGCGCTTCTCCAACTACCTGTCGGTGATCCTGATTGGTCCGCTCCTGGTGGTCTCCGCCCTGGGTATCACCGCGACGGTGATGTCCACCACGGCCATGCAGACTCTGGCCGGGATCGAGCCGTTCGGCACGCTGATCACTGGCGCCTCGCGCATGGTTCCGTATCTATTGATCATGGCCGCGTTCACTTTCATCTACGTGTTTGTGCCAAACACTCGAGTACGGTTGTTCCCGGCCCTGGTTGGGGCTGTTGTGGCCGGCTTGCTGTGGCAGAGCGTGGGCTGGGGGTTCGCGACCATGGTGGCCGGCTCCACTCGCTATGACGCGATCTATTCGGGCTTCGCGATCATGATCCTGTTGCTGATCTGGATCTATCTGGCCTGGCTGATCCTGCTGATCGGGGCCAATGTGGCCTTCTACGTACAGCACCCCGAGTACATGACGGTGCGCGGCCTGCGCCTGCGCCTGTCCGGCGCGGCGCGTGAACGCATGGGCCTGCATCTGATGCAGCAGGTGGGTCAGCGTTTCCTCGACGGCCGCTCGCCGCCAACACTGGACCATGTGGCGCATGACCTGTCAGTGCCGGGCAATGCCCTGGGCGAGGTCGCGCAGGCGCTCGAGTCGGCGGGCCTGCTGGTGCGGGCCGGCACCGATGCCACCTGTTATGTGCCAGGCCGTGATCTCGAGCGGATCCGGGTGGACGAGATCCTGGAGGCCCTGCGCCAGGATGCAGATGCCCGCGCCCTGCGCCGTTTGCAGGGCGACCCGGCAGTCGAGGCCACGCTGGAGGAACTGGAGACCGCACGCCGTGACCGTCTGGACGGGCGTACGCTGCGCGACCTGTTGAAAAGCGAGGGGGCCGCGGCGGCGGCCACCTGATTCCCGGCGCCGGGCTTACTGGCGCTGGGCCTCGAATTCGATGATCAGTTCGATCTCGTCACCCACGATGTCGCGCGTCAGGCCATAGGTCATGCCGAAGTCCGAGCGGTCGAAGCTGCCGCGCATCGAGGCGCCCAGCACGTAGGGCCGTCCGAACACCCCACCGAGCGGAAACGGATAGCGACCGACCTTGTTGATCGTGACGTCCAGGGTCACCGGGCGGGTCTCGCCCAGCAGCTCCAGGTCGCCGGTCAGGCGTCCGGTGTCGTCGCCGGTGGGCTCGTACTGGGTCGCGGTGAAGCGCATCTCCGGGTATTCCGCGACGTTCAGGAAGTCGTCGCTGCGCAGGTGGTCGTCGCGTTCCTCGTGGTTGGTAAACACGCTGTCGGTCTGCACGACGAAATACCCTTCGCGCAGCTCCCGCGTCTGCGGATCGAAGGTGAATTCGCCCTCGGCCTCCAGAAACATGCCCAGAACCTTGGCGTAGCCGGCGTGATCCACCAGAAAGCCGACCGCGAAGTGTTCCGGGTCGATCTCCCAGCGATCGGCCTGGGCCAGCGCGGAAACGGGGAGGGCCAGGGCCAGCAGACCGGCCAGGAGCAGGGAGCGTGGGGTGCGGGCGTGGATCATGTCGAACCTCCGGGACGATGACGGTGTAGCCAGTGGATGTCGGTGGCGAACGAGCTGGTCAGGGCCGCAAGCCCCGCCAGGGCGACGGCGATCGCCGCCATCGGGGGCAGGCTCGGGAGCAGGGCGACCAGGAGTACGCCGGTCTGTAGTACGCAGACCGTCTGGCGCCGCCGGCTCGGGGGCAGGTCCGCGCCCAGCCAGGGCCAGATGCGCTGCGCACCCAGGAACAGATAGCGCATGGCACCGATCAGCACGACCCAGGCCCCGACCGCGGTCATCCACCAGACCAGAATCGAGAGGACGAGGATGATGGCCGCGTCCAGTTCCATGTCAAAGCGGGCGCCGAAGGCCGTGCGACTGTTTGTGCGGCGGGCAACGGCACCATCCACGCCGTCCAGGATCAGGGCCGCTCCGGCCAGGCCCAGGATCCACAGCATGACAGTGGTACCGGGGACCGCGCCCGAGGTCAGGACGAGCGCCCCTAGGGGCGTGGCGATGGCAGCACGGGCCAGCGTTACACGGTTGGCCGGGCCGGGTCCGCGGTGCGCATCGGTCAGACCGCCCTGCGGAGTGTTCAGGACCAGCATCAGCCCCAGCAGGATCCAGATCCCTGCGTGTGCGACCAGCAGGGCGGCCACGGCACCGATCTGCCAGCCCAGCAGTGCGGAGAGTACGAGCCCGCCCGCGCCGGCCAGCGCCCAGTCCCGCGCCCAGGTGCGCAGGCCCGTGCGCGCGCGTTCCGGCCAGCGGTTGGAGCTCAGCGTGGAATCCATGGCTCGAGTGTAGTCGCCTCGGGGAAACACGGTGGAAACGCCCGCGAGTTGCCGGGAATCACGACCATCGACCACACTGGCCCTATGTTTGACGATGATCGAACCGCTCCGTGAGCGCTCCCTCTGCCACCGCCTTCTGGGTCATCGGACCGGGCCAGGGCGAGCTGCGTGATGAGCCCCTGGAGGCACCCGGTGTCGACGAGGTGCGGGTGCGCAGCCGCTATTCCGCGATCAGCCGCGGGACCGAGTCTCTGGTGTTTCATGGCCGCGTCCCCCCCAGCCAGTACGCCGCGATGCGCGCGCCTTTTCAGGGGGGCGAATTCCCGGCGCCGGTCAAGTACGGCTATATCAGTGTCGGCGACGTCGTCGAGGGCCCCGGGGCGGGGCAGATGGTGTTCTGCCTGCACCCGCACCAGTCCGACTATGTTGTTCCGACCCAGGCTGTAGTGCCGGTGCCGGCGGGCGTCCCGGCCGAGCGTGCCGTGCTGGCGGCCAACATGGAGACGGCGATCAACGCGGTCTGGGACAGCGCCGCCGGCCCCGGGGATCGCATCGCCGTGATCGGCGCGGGTGTGGTGGGCCTGCTCGCCGCCTGGTTGTTGCGAAGGATTCCCGGAACCGAGGTCTCCGTGATCGACCCCAACCCTGCGCGCGAAGACATCTGTGCCGCACTGGGCCTGGCCCTTCTGACCCCGGAGCAGGCCGCCTCCTTGCAGGACCTGGACCTCGTGGTGCATGCCAGTGGAAACCCGGCTGGCCTGCGCCAGGCGCTGACCTTGGCGGGTGTCGAGGCGCGGGTGGTGGAGATGAGCTGGTACGGTGACGCAGGCGTGGATCTGCCGCTGGGGGAGGGCTTTCACGCGCGTCGCTTGACCTTGCGCAGCTCGCAGGTCGGGCGCATCCCGCCCGAGCGGTCGTCGCGCTGGGATTACCGTCGCCGGCTGGCGCTCGCACTCGCACTGCTCGATGACCCGGCACTGGACGGCCTGATTACCGGTGAGGATGCGTTTGCCAATCTCCCGGCCGTGATGCAGCGGGTGACAGGGCCAGAGGCGGACCGTACGCTGTGCCACCGAATTCGCTACTGATCCTGCTCACCCAAACGCGCAAGGAAACCGCATGTACAGCCTGAATGTCCGTGACCACTTCATGATCGCCCATAGTTTCTCCGGCGACACGTTTGGTCCGGCGCAGAACCTGCACGGCGCCACCTATGTGGTGGACGTGACCTTCCGCCGCGTGGCACTGGATGCCGATGGGCTGGTGGTGGATATCGGCCGGGCAAGCGAGGTCCTGCGGGCCATCCTGGCCGAGCTCAATTACCAGAACCTCGACGATCGTGAAGACTTCCGTGGTCAGAACACGACCACCGAATTTCTCGCTCATGCGATCCACCAGCGCGTGGCGCAGGCCATCGCCCAGGGGGAACTCGGCGAGTCGGCCCGGGGACTGGACGCCGTCGCGGTGACGCTGCACGAGTCCCATGTGGCCTGGGCGAGCTACGAGGGCGCTCCCTGAGATATGCCCGAGCTTGGTTTCGTGGTCCCGGGGGCACTGGACCAGCCCACGGGCGGGTACCGCTACGACGCGCGCATGATCTCCGGGCTGCGCGAGCAGGGCTGGCGGGTCGAGCTGCGCGAGCTGGAGGGCGAGTTCCCCGGGCCTGATGCGCGCGCGGAACGGGCCCTCGAAGAGGCCCTGGCGAGCTTTCCGGATGGCATGCGGGTGCTGGTCGACGGACTGGCCGCGGGTGCGCATCCCGCCACCTTGCGGCGTCACGCAGGGCGCCTGCGGCTCGTCTACCTGATGCATCACCCGCTGGGCCTGGAGGCGGGGCTTGCGTCTGCGCGCTCCCAGGAACTCCTCGAGTCGGAACGTGCGGCCGTGGCCCTCGCCTCGCGGGCGGTCGTGACCAGTGACTACACGCGGGCGCAGGTGGCCGACTGGGGTGTGCCGTCCGAACGCCTTTGCAGCATCCCGCCTGGCGTGGAACCGGCGCCGCTGGCCCGTGGCCCGGAGGATGAGGTGCCGGTGCTGTTGTGCGTGGCCGCCTGGGTGCCCCGCAAGGGACAGCTCGAGCTGGTGCGCGCGCTGTCCGGCCTGCGCGATCGGTCCTGGCGGGCCGAGCTGGCTGGTGCCATGGATCGCGATCCGGACTACACGGCCGCTGTGCGTGCTGCCATTGCCGAGAGTGGTCTGGATGCGCGAATCTCGGCCCCGGGAGTGCTGACACACGAGGGCTTGGCGGAGCTCTATGACCAGGCCTCGATCTTCGTGCTGCCGAGCGCCTACGAGGGTTTCGGCATGGCCTTTACCGAAGCAATGATGCGCGGCCTGCCGGTCGTTGGGACCACGGGGGGCGCCATCCCCCAGACCGTGCCGGAGACTGCGGGCCTGCTGGTGCCGCCCGGGGACGTGGAGGCCTTGCGCCGGGCACTGGGGAGTCTGCTGTGCGACGCCGAACAGCGTCGGGGCATGGGCCGCGCGGGTCGCGCGCATGCCGAGTCTCTACCGGGCTGGACGGAGGGTGCCCGTCGTCTGGCTCTGTGGCTGGAGGTGGCCTGAGATGGCCGAGCGCTTTGCCGGAGACTGGCTGGCTCTGCGCGAACCGGCGGATCATGCGGCCCGGCCGGAATCCCTGCTCGGGCCCTTAAACGACGCGCTTGCGGGGTGCAAGACACCCCTGCAGGTCTTGGATCTAGGTAGCGGGGCCGGTTCCAACCTGCGCTATCTGGCACCGCGCCTGACCGGGCCGCAGAACTGGACCCTGGTGGATCACGACGCCGACTTGCTGGCGACGATCTCAGCGCCGGACGGGGCCGTTACCGTCACCCCGCAGGTGCTCGATTTCTCGGGTGCCCCACCCCCGGTCCCGCCGGATGCAGGTTTGGTGACGGCCTCCGCCCTGCTGGATCTGGTCTCGGCGAACTGGCTCGACCGCCTGGTGATGACGCTGACCGAATGGCCGGTCCCGGCGCTGTTCGCGCTCAGCTACGATGGGCGTATCGAGTGGAGTCACCCGCATGCGGCCGACGAGCGCGTGCGTAATGCGGTGAATCGCCATCAGCGCACGGACAAGGGCTTTGGCCCGGCCCTGGGGCCCGAGGCTGCGGCTTATTGTGCTCGAGCCTTGACCGCCAACGGCCTTCGCGTGATCACCGAGACCAGTGACTGGCAGCTGGGGCAGGGCCAGGCGGCGCTTGCGGCTGCCCTGATCGGAGGCTGGGCGGAGGCGGCGGCCGAGATGGAGCCGCAGGGTCGTCCATTGTTCCAGGACTGGGCGCGTTCCCGAGTCAGGGATATCGCGGACGGGCGGGTGCATCTGAGCGTTGGGCACTGCGATATGCTGGTGTTAGGGAAACACTGATCTGCCCTCGTGTAATTGGCGGGAGTAACTGCGGCGATTGTGTTGTCACACGCCTTGAGGAGAACGTGCAGTTCGCCGGAATCCCGCATGGCGGTTGAATCTGGCGGCGCCTGGAGAAGGAGCCCAAAACATGAAACGACCACAACACTTTTTTTGGGGTTTTGCATGCGTTGCCGGCCTGCTACTGGCGGGGCCGGCGCTGGCCCAGGATGCAGATTCCGCGTCTGACAGGCCGGGTGCCATGCACGCGCCCACTATCCCCGGTCCCTATGGCTACCCGGGAATGCACGGTCAGGGTGGACATCCTGGCGGGCCGGGCATGATGCATCGAGAGGCGGTCCCGGGGCCGTATGGTCAAGGCCCCCGGGGGGCTGGCCATAGAGGCATGATGTACGGGCCCATGGGTTCGGGCCCCCATGGTTCCGGGCATGGCTACGGGCCTGGTTACGGCTATGGCTACGGGTACGGCTATGGTCCCGGTTACGGCCAGCGGCCACATCACGGTCCCTATCACGGCGGGCCGATGCAGTACGGCATGCCGTATGGCCCCGGCGGGAAGGAGCGCATGCGCGACTTTGACCCGGACTTCGATCCCGAGGACCGCGAGGCGATGCGCGAGCACATGCGCGAACGCCAGGCCGAGCACGAAAAAATGCGCGAAGCACACCGCCAGGCTGCGGAGCGCGCGCGCGAGGTCTATCGCGAGGAAATGCGCCGTCACCGCGAGGCCATGCAAGAGCAGCAAGACGACGCCAACGGATCCTGAACCCTGGCGCGACCTACGGGGGCCGGGCGTTCGTCCAGCCCCGAATTCACATAGTCAGCTCCGACGGAGGTTTCGTCATGAGCCAGTCACGCAGTCTTCTCAAGGCCGGGGTCTTTGGCGCCCTGATGGCCGTCCCCTTCGCCGTTTCCGCGCAGTACGCACCTGGCGACAACTCTGGCCTTGCGCCTTACTCCGGGCCTGCCGGTCTGGGTGAGCGCCCCGCCTTTGAGAGCGAGCGGGGCCACGGTCTGGATCAAGCCCAGGCACCTGGTGGTGGTTCGGGTGGCGACCCGGGTGGCCCGGCTGGCGGTGCCCCTCCGGGTGGCGAGCCAGGGGGTCCCCCGGGTGGAGCGCCTCCGGGCGGTACCCCGGGCGGTGCACCGCCGCCTGGGCAGGACCGAGGCGGAATGCCGGGGCAGGGCGAACCGCCGCAGCAACGAGACCCGCAGCAGCGCGATGTCGAGCCGGGCGAGCCCCCGGGCGCGCGTGATCCCCAAGGTCGTGACCCGCAGGGCGCGCCGCCAGGACAAGGGCCGCAGGGCCAGCCGCCCCAAGGGCAACCGCCTCAGGGCCAGCCTCCGCAGGGTCAGCCACCTCAGGGCCAGCCTCCGCAAGGGCAACCGCCCCAGGGCCAGCCGCCGGGTGGTCAGGGCATGCCCCCTCGTGATGCCGAGCCCCCGGGTGGGGCCAGCGGGGATGGCCCCGGCGATCCTCCCCCGACCGAGGGTGGTATGGGTGATGAACCGTCCTTTGACGACGACACTGACCTGACCCCGGAGATGAACGATTGACCGTTCCGGGCGAATAACGCGCGGTGCGGACCGGCCGCTACAGAGGATGTAGGATTGAACTGGAAGGTAAATCGAAAGGTGACGCATGGATAACGCAGACAAGCCGCGCAGCTTTATCAATCGCTACTTCATCGTGATCGTGATCGTGCTCTGGTTCATCGCCTGGTCGGCACGGGACGTGCTGGCCCCGAGCGCCGAGGCGGTCCCCGAGGACGAGACCGCCGAGCAGGCCGACGCAGTGCCCGCCGACGATGCCGATGCGCAGGACGAGGCAGCCGCGAAGGATGAAGCCACGGAGGACGATGTTCGCCCTGGCCCGGCCCGTGAACTCGATGACGAGGGGGACCCCGATCCCATGACCGGGGCTGCGCATGATCAGCCGTACGTTCAGGAGGACGCGGAGGATGAGGCGGCTGCCGACCTGGCTACCGAGCGCGAGCCCGCGTTCGAAGGTGATGCAGCGGTCGAGGTGGACGCCGAGCGTGCCGCGCAGTCTGCCCAGGCGGCTCTGCAGGCTGGGCGTGATGCCTACTGGCGTGCGGGACCGCGCGCGGCGGTAGCGGTACTGCGCGAGGGGCTGGAGGCGCTGCCTAAGGATTCGGTGCAACGTGCGGATCTGTATGGCGAGCTCGGCAACGCGTTGTTTGCCATGCGCGATTTCGGGGCCGCGATGGATGCCTGGGAAGGTGCCCTCAAGGTGCTGCCCGAGAGCGAGCGGCAGCGTATGATCGAGCGCCTCGCCCCGGTTTACGACCGTCATCATGAGGAGGGTGCGGCGCACCTGGATGAGTATCGATAGAAAAGCGTGAGCCAGTAAGCGTTTCTTCGGCGTTTTCGAACCTTTGTGAGGGAAACGCTGGATCGCCAGCGTTTCCCGGGGTCGTAACCCATACCGCGAACCACACAGGCGTGGGCGCAATGGGTATGATGAATGGAGCCAATTCACATCGCGGAGGCGTCCGGGCACGGAGTAGCTGTGTCTGCCGGGTGGCCGCCGCCGCAACGGAGTCCCCATGTTTAATCGTCCTGGTCGCCGCGTGCGCAAGCAGCTCAAGCTGCTGAGCGATCGCCTCGCCGAAGAAAATCCAGTCCTCAAAGGGGTTGTCGACCCCTTCCGTGATCTGGATCGAGTCGGCTATGCCTCGGGACTGTTGAATCCTCAGGAGGATTCTTACGCCTTTACGATCTCCTGGTGGCCGATGATTGCGGTGCTCGGGACGTTCTCGTCGGGCAAGTCGACGTTCATCAACGAGTACGTCGGGACCACTGTTCAACGCAGTGGTTCGCAGGCGGTGGACGACAAGTTCACCGTCATCAGCTATGGCGGCAGCGAGCGGGTGCAGGAGCTTCCGGGGTTGGCGCTGGATGGTGATCCGCGCTTCCCGTTCTACCGCGTGTCCGACGAGATCGAGCGCATTACCGATGGTGGTGGCCGCACCGTGGACCATTTCCTGGCGATGAAGACCGCCAATTCCGAGCGCCTGCGCGGCCGAATCCTGATCGACTCGCCCGGGTTCGACGCCGACGAGCAGCGTGCGACGATCCTGCAACTGACCGACCACATCATCGATCTGTCGGACCTGGTGGTTGTCTTCTTCGATGCGCGGCACCCGGAGCCGGGCGCGATGCGCGATACGCTGGAGCACCTGGTTAATCGGGTTGCCGAGCGCAACGACTTCAACAAACTGGTGTTTGTGCTCAACCAAATCGACACCACCTGGCGCGAAGACAACCTGGAAGAGGTCGTCTCCGCCTGGCAACGTGCGGTCGTGCGCCAGGGCAATGCCACCGGGCGTTTCTACTGCATGTTCAACGAGAGCGCCGGGGTCGAGATCGGCGACGAGCAGGTGCGCGAACGCTACGAGGAAAAGTCGCAGCGTGATCGCGCGGAGATCCACGAGAAGATCCAGGAAATCAGCTCGTCACGCTCGTATCGTATCCTCGGCTCGCTGCAGGCGATCGCCGAATCCATCGAAATGGATGCGTTGCCTGCACTGCGAAGGGCACTGGAGCGGTGGCGGCGGCGGGTGTTTCAGTTCGACGCCGCCATGTTCGCGGTGATTGCCGTGATCCTGGGTGTGATCGGGTACAACACGGCGGGCGGATTCGGGCCCTGGATGGACGGTTCGGCCTGGGCGTCGATGGGCGAGCACCCGATCTGGACGTCGACCGGCATTGTTGTATTGGTCCTTGTGCTGGCTGGGCTCCACTTCTTCAACCGCCGCTGGGTCGCCCGGCGCATCGCGCGCACGCTGCCGACCGAGTCGGCCGCCGGTAACTGGCGGGCGGCTTTCGAAAAGAACACGCGCCCGTGGCGCTGGATGCTGCGTCGCGCACCGCTGGGCCTGGGACGGCGCAAAATTGGCCGCCTGCATGCGTTGCGTGATCGCGCCGAGGCCTATATCCAGCGCCTGAACAACCAGTTCGTCGATGCCCGGCCCGTATCGCGTACGGGGGGGCGGGCCTCGGCTGCCGATGTGCATCGCTCGGCAGAACAGGCACAATCGGATACTGTATCGGAGTCGACCGGTGATGCTGTACAGCAATCACCGGCCGCCGAGACGCCAGGGGACGTGACCGCGGAGCGCCCCGAAGCGCGTTAGTCAGGAACACGCCGAGCGGCGTTTTCTTGTTTAGTCCGCGATGCGTGGTTTCCTCGTCGGGGGGCGGGGGCCATGACGGAGTATCACCATGACGGTTGTCGCCTGGATGCTCTTCGCGCTGGCCATGATTCTGGTCCCGATCTCGGTCTGGGGCAGTTAGGCAGCGCTCGGGGTATGTGCTGGGTGTGCATTGATCCGGGATTGGCGCAAGGGGCGTCTGGCCTCGAAATAGCCAACCGGCACTAGATCCAAGTATTGGGGTCGCACGGGGCGGCCCCGATCCACAGGGGGGTGGGGTTACGCGCAGGGGGCTGTGGCGGACCATCCTCCACCACCAAGGAGGAGTGAATGAGCGATACCAAGAAATTGGCCATCATTGCGACCAAGGGCAGTCTGGACTGGGGCTATCCCCCGTTCATCCTGGCCTCGACCGCGGCCGCGCTCGGCTATGAAGTCGAAGTGTTCTTCACCTTTTACGGGCTGCAGCTGCTGCGCAAGAAGATGGATTTGCAGGTCACGTCGCTGGGTAACCCGGGGATGCCCATGCCTATGCCCATGCCGGTCATGCTCCAGGGGCTGCCGGGCATGCAGCGCATGATGACGACGATGATGAAAAAGAAGATGAAGGCGAAAGGCGTCTCCGATCTCGAGGATTTGCGGGAACTGTGTCAGGAGGCCGAGGTGCGCATGATCGCCTGCCAGATGACGGTGGATCTGTTCGATATGGACACCAGCGAGTTCATTGACGGCATTGAGTATGCCGGCGCCGCCGCGTTCTTCGAGTTCGCCGGCGAGTCGGACATCTGTCTGTTCATCTAGGCGGATGTGAAGCCCCGGGCGGCCCGTCCGCCTGTCCCGGCCCCGCGGCATCTGCCCGGGGCCGTTTTCGTTCTGGCAGGCCAAAATACTCCCGTGCCGGAACTTCTGGCGCGTTCGGCGGGACCACGTGGGTAAGGTTCCGAAGGATAGCCGTCGCATGGCGAGAGTCCCGAATCAGCGTTCGCGCCGGTCGTTTCTGCAGTGGATGGCCGGTTCGGCCATTGCCGCCGGTACCGGCTGGCCGCTCGCAGGCGCGGCCGGCGAGGGACGCGAACCGAACAGGAAGGCGATTCCCTCCTCGGGCGAGGAGATCCCCGTGATCGGCATGGGCACCTGGATCACCTTCAACGTCGCGGATGACCCGGATGCCCTCGCGCTGCGCACCGAGATTGTCGATACCTTCTTCCGGCGCGGCGGCGGCATGATCGACTCCTCGCCGATGTACGGGCGCGCGGAGGCGGTAGTGGGGCACTGCCTGCAGGAGCTGGGCCACCCCGAAGGGCTGATTTCGGCGACCAAGATCTGGACAGGTAGCACCGGCACCGGGCGCAACCAGCATGCGAAGTCGCTGGACCTGTGGGGCGTGGATACCCTGGATGTGCAGCAGGTGCACAACCTGCAGAACTGGGAGGCGCATCTGGAGACGATGCGCGAGAAGCGCGAGGCGGGCGAGATCCGCTATATCGGGGTGACCACCTCCCACGGGCGCCGCCACAACCAGCTGGAGCGCATCCTGGAACGCGAGGACCTGGACTTCGTACAGCTGACCTACAACATCCTCGACCGCGAGGCGGAGGAACGCCTGCTGCCGCTGGCCCGAGAACGCGAGGTGGCGGTCATCGCCAATCGCCCGTTCCGCCGCAAGGAGCTGATCAAGCGCTTCGAGAGCGAACCACTGCCCTATTGGGCGGGGGAGATCGACTGCGAGAACTGGCCGCAACTCCTGCTCAAGTTCATCGTCTCGCACCCCGATGTCACCTGTGCGATCCCGGCGACCTCGGTCGTGGAGCACATGCGGGAGAATATGGGAGCCCTCTACGGCCCGATGCCGGATGACGACATGCGCCAGCGCATGATCGAATACGTCGAAGCACTTTAAGTCTCAAAGTTTACCGGGAGTGCGGATGCTGCCATTTGCCGCCGAAACCCTGCTGTCGATCTTCGGGCAATACAATCGCGCCATCTGGCCGCTGCACGGGGTCGCGGCCCTGATGGTGCTCGTCACACTGGCGCTAGCCCTTGTAGGCGGGCGCGGGGCCGGACGCGTCGTGGGCCTGCTGCTCGCTGTGATGTGGGTCTGGATCGGGGTCGTGTTCATCGGGGGTGTGCTTGCCGAATTCCATTTCTGGGCGGGCCGGCTGGCGGGCGTGTTCGTCGCGCAGGGCCTGATGCTCCTGTTCGCCCTCACGCTGCTGGGGCGCCACGGCTTTGGCTGGCCGGGTGGTGTGGCCGGCCTTGTCGCGATCGTGGTGATGGCCTATGCCATGGTCGGCCATGCCCTGCTGGAGGTCCTGCTCCTGGGGGTGTCCTGGGCCCAGGCCCAGTACGTGGGTGTCGCGCCGGGACCCACCATGCTGTTCACCCTCGGCATCCTGCTGCTGGCGCAGCCGCGCCCGTCGTTGATCCTGGCAATCATTCCCTTCCTCTGGGCCCTGGTGACCGCCTACATCGCCTGGGAGCTGGGTATCTGGCTGGAGTATCTACCGGCCGCGCTGGGACTGATCGCTTTCGTATTGTTGCTCGTTCGCCGGCTTTACCCGGGCGAGAGGGGCCTGTTTCGCTCCGATACTTTTGGCGCCCGGTCGCGGTCCCGTTAGGCTTGCCATTTCCCCCAGACAGAGGAGCCCGTCATGTCCATCGAAGTGATCCATCGGCCGGAGCAGGACCATCTGGAACGCCTCGGCGTATTCGACTGGCCGGTCTGGGAAAAGGAGGTCTCGACCTTCCCCTGGCACTACGACGAGCGCGAGGTCTGCTACATCCTGGAGGGGCAGGTGACGGTCACCCCGGACGGTGGTGGCGAGCCGGTGACGGTCGGTGAGGGCGACCTGGTGACCTTCCCCGAGGGCATGGACTGCACCTGGGAGATCCACCGCGACATCCGCAAGCACTACCGCTTCGGCTGAGTGTATCGTCGCAGGTCCGACACGGACGCTACGACGTGGTGTGTCCGGTGGAGCGTGCTTGCGCACGAATGCAGGGCCTTTTCCAAACGGCGTAGGGTGCCGTTGAGCGTAGCGAAACGCGCCATTCCCCACGCCTTGTCTGACCCCTGATGCGTTTCGCTGCGCTCAACGCATCCTACGAGTAGGCGGTTGGTCGAACAGCGTTGCGAATCAGGTCGGTCAGTGCGTCTTGCCGGCCTTTGTGGGGTTCGCCTGAATCTGGAGATGCGCCGGTGGTGAAATCAGGTTTCGTGTTCGCGGCCGAGGCCGCTCCCACAGAGCCTCAGCGGGCGAGCCACTGGGTGTCGAGGCGGGTGCTGAAGGTTTCTTCGACACGGCGCAGGTAGTAGAGCATGTCGACGGGCAGGTTGATGCCGTCGTGCATTTGCAGGGGGTAGAGGTCGGCGGCGATTACGCAGTCGGCGATGGAAGGGTGGCCGAGATAGAAGCGACTGGCCGCCAGGTGCTTCGCCAGTTCCGGCAGGCGGCTCAGTTTCGCGAGCTGGTTGTAGCCGTCGTAGCGGTCGTTGGCGAGTTCTTCCAGCGACAGGCCGAAGCGGTGCTGCACCTGGGCCTTGTAGTCGGCCAGGGCCTCGGCGCTCTCGCCGATGCCGTGGAAGCCCGGCGCCAGCGGGGCGTACAGTCGATCGAGCACGACATCGACCTTGCTGCGCCAGTCCACCAGGGCCTGCCAGGCATCCTCGGGGATTACGCCTTCCGCCAGGGGCTCGCCGGTCGGGAACAGGTGGTCGATGTCGCGCAGCGCCGTGAGCGTGTCGGTGACCAGGGTACCGTCATCCATCTGCAGGACCGGCGACTGGCGGGCCACGCCCAGCTCGAAGAAGGTCTCGTCGTCGAACCAGTCCAGCGCGACGGTTTCCAGCTCCACACCCTTGTAGCCACAGGCCAGGCGCAGGCGGTCGGCCTTTGCGTCGTGCGGGAAGTGGTAGAGCGTGGCCACGCGGCTACTTTCCGCGCTGGGCGTGGCTCAGGATGAAGTCCCACTGCTCCTGGGTGATGGGCATGACCGACAGGCGGTTGCCGCGGCGGACCAGCGGGCAGTCCTCGAGCTGCGGCTGCTGCTTTAGCCAGTCGAGGGTGATGATGTCGCCGAACTTTTCCTCGAAGGCGACGTCGACGCGCAGCCAGCGCGGGTTGTCCGGGTCGCTCTTCGGATCGTAGTGCGGGTCCTCGGGGTCGAAGGCGCAGGAGTCCGGATAGGCCTCTTTCTCGATGCGCAGGATGCCGACAATGCCCGGCGGCTTGGCGTTGGAGTGGTAGAAGAAGGCCAGATCACCCTTCTTCATTTCGTCGCGCATCATGTTGCGCACCTGGTAGTTGCGGATGCCGTCCCAGGGCTCCACGCCCACGCGTTCCAGGTCATCGATGCTGAACTCGTCGGGCTCGGATTTCATCAGCCAGTAGGCCATGCGGGCTCCTCGTGCCGGATCGGGCGTGTGGGTCAGGTGTGCGTATTGTGCCGCGCGCGGCGGGGCAGCGCATGCCAGCCGTCCTCGGTGACCACGCCGTCCAGCGGGACGTCCCATGGCTGGCTGGGCAGGGCCTCGACCCCCTGCAGGGCATGGGCCACGCCGATCAGCTTCGGGCGGTGGATGCCGAAGCGGCGACGGGCGAAGTAGCGGTCGTAATAGCCCGCGCCCATGCCCATGCGGTTGCCGGCATGGTCGAAGGCGACCAGCGGCAGCAGGACCACCTGCATCTCGCGGCGCCAGATGCGCGGGGCATCGGGGCAGGGCTCGGCAATGCCGAAGCCGTTCTGGCAAAGCGGCACGTCTGGCCCCCAGGCGTGAAAGTGCATGCGCCCGGGGCGTTTGGCATCCATCACCGGCAGGGCGATGCGGGTGCCGCGCCGGGCCAGGGACACGGTCAGGGGGGTCAGATCCACCTCGCCGCGCAGGCCCCGATAGGCACCGATGCAATGCGGTTGCCAGCGCTGGAACCAGCGCAGCAGGTGATCGCAGATCAGGGCGGAATGAATCTCGAGCCGCTCGTCGGACAGCGCGGCGCGCTCGCGGCGCAGGCGCAGTCGTAGCTGGCGCAGTTCGTCAGGCGTGAAGGAGGTCTCGTCCCTGGACATACGATCCGCAAAATAATGAGGTGGACGCGCCCCGCGGGCGCCGAAGTGACCATCGACCTTGAACCAGAGGTTCAGGTGGGAGAAGCCTCCGAATCTTAAGGCTTTCCGCTCGATGACGGACATGCGCAACGAAACGGAAGTGCTCGGTCCCGTGGTGAAGAATTAAGGCTCAAGGGTACCACCAGGCCACTTTCGCACGCCGCAGCGACGCGTCCGCCACCATTATGAACCAATCCCCCGGGGGTGTGCGCAACCATGATCACATCAGGGTTGCACGATCCACCCAGGACGGAATCCGGCCGCTTGGGAGACTCGCCGGTTTGGATGGGTTTTAGCAATCACGCTCGGGTGACGTAGGATTCGCGTTTTCCGGATGGATGCGAGCGGGCGGTGCGCGATCGAGTACCGGCCTTCTCCGGACTGTGCAGAGGAGCTCTATGGAATCGCCGCAGAAACTGATCCCGGGATACGCCAACGCCAAGGCGACGCGCCGGTATGCGGAGCACTACATCGCCGAGGGCAAGGCCGCCGAGGGCCACTACAGCGAGTTCTCGCGCGCCAAGATGCGCCTGTCCAGCCTGGGCATTGGCACCTTTGGCGGCGCCGCCACAGCCGAGGTGGATGCCGCGATCTCCGCCATCGTCGCCCGCGGGCTGACCGAAGGCATCAATGTCGTCGACACCGGTGCCCACTACCGCTATGGTCGTTCGCTGGCGGCCGTTGGGGCAGGCGTGCGTACGGCCCTGGAGGCTGGGGTCCCGCGCGAGGCGATGTTCCTGATCTCCAAGGGCGGATTCATGACGCTGCGCGGCGGGCCGCCGGACGACATGGATGCCTGGTTCCAGCGGGAGATCGAGTCCCAGGGCATGGGTACCCGGGACGATCTCGCCAAGGGCGCGCACCTGCTGACGCCAGAGTACATCCACTATCAGATGGAGCTGTCGCGCTCGCTGATGGGGGTCGAGACGCTGGATGCCTTCGTCATTGATCAGCCCGAGGTCCATATCCACGAGATTGGCAAGGAGGCGACCAACCGCAAGCTGGAGCCAGTGTTCCAGATGCTGGAGCGGGCGGCGCGGGAAAAGAAGATCCGCGCCTACGGGATCTCCACGTTCGAGGGCTTCCGCGAGGAGACCGATGCCGCCGTGTTTCAGTCGCTGACCTCCATGCAGGGGCTGGCCGAACGTGCGGCCCAGACCGTGACCGGCGACGACCACGCCCGGCACCACTTCAAGATCGGGATGCTCCCGTTCAACCAGGTGATGCTGGAAGGCTTTACCCGCTTCAACACCGCGACCGGGCAGGGCAATGTGGCCAGCCCGTTGCAGGCCGCGCACCAGCTGGAGGTGTACATGTTCGCCTCCCACTCCATGCTGAAGGGACACCTCGCCCAGCAGTCGGTGGAGGTGGTCGAACAGCAGCTGGCGAACCTGCCCAATCCGGCGCAGCGCGCGATGCAGTTCAACCGCTCCACGCCGGGCTTGGGCACCTCCCTGGTTGGTATGAGCACGCCGGAACACCTGGACGACATGCTGGCGGTGATGCGCGAACCGCTGCTGGAGAAGAAGGCCTACCTCGGGATGTTCAAGAAGGCCGAGGAGTGAGCCGAAGCCTGGTCTCCCCCCTTGTGGGAGCCGGCTTGCCGGCGAAGCCCCTGCCTGCATCCGGCTTTGGCAGGAGCTTCGCGTGCAAGCACGCTCCCACAGGGTCCCGAGCTCCGGCCATGGTAGAGAATTCATGCACAAGGGTATGTCATGCAGGTTGATCTGAAGGCCCTCGAATTCCCCGCGATCCAGCGTCTGCTGGAGCGCCTGACCGCGACGCCCTACGGCGCGGATGCCGCGCGCGGGCTGGAGCCGGCACCGAATCTGGATGCGGCGCGCGCACTGCAGACCGCGGTGACCGTTGCGCGCCAGCGTCTGGATGCCGGGACCCTGCCGCGTCTGGGGCAACTGCCGGACGTGCGCGCGGCGCTGCGCCAGGCGTCCAACCCCGGGGCTGCGCTGCCGGTGCAGGCCCTGCACAACCTCCAGACAATCATGCGTCAGGCCCGCGAGCTGGCGGATCAACTGGCGGACACCCCCGAGATCTATCCGGCGGACCT
Source organism: Thioalkalivibrio sp. ALgr1 (assembly GCF_000378285.1). Classification (NCBI taxonomy): domain Bacteria; kingdom Pseudomonadati; phylum Pseudomonadota; class Gammaproteobacteria; order Chromatiales; family Ectothiorhodospiraceae; genus Thioalkalivibrio; species Thioalkalivibrio sp. ALgr1. The sequence goes on along the minus strand of NZ_KB905133.1, from coordinate 345,293 downwards.
GAACAAGCTGTATCCGCCCGAGGGGCTGGAAGAGCGCCTGTCGGCGTGCCTGAACCCCGGCGGGTCGCTGCGCGAGGACGCGAGCCCCGCGTTGATCGAGGCCTTCGAGCAGCGTGGGCGCCTGCGCTACGAGGTCGAGGCGGTGGTGAAAAAGCGCCTGGCGGCCTCCGATGTCGCGCAAAAGGGCGAGGACGCGCTGAAGGTGCAGTGGCACCAGGAACGCGCGGTGATGGTGCTGCGTGGCGAGGCGGCCAATGCGGTCAAGGGTGTGCGTCGCGGCACCGCGATGGGCGGGCGCGACCAGATCGTCGAGCCGATCGAGGCGGTGCCGCTGAACAACCAGTTGGATACGGTCAACAGCCAGATCAATACCGAGCAGCAGCGCCTGCTGCGCGAGCTGACCGACGTGGTGCGCCAGTATGGCGAGCCGCTGGAACTGATGCTGACCGCACTGACCTGGATCGACCTGGCATCCGCCGCCGCGCAGCTATCCGCACAGATGAATGCCCATGCCCCGCGGTTGGAGGCGGAGGCCGGGGTGGAACTGATCGAGGCCTACCACCCGCTGCTGTTGTTGCAGTTCGCCGAGGGCAACGGGCCGCAGCCGGTGCCGCTGTCGATCCGGCTGGATGGCGAGCAGCCCCTGTTGCTGATCACCGGGCCGAATACCGGCGGCAAGACGGTCGCGCTGAAGACGCTCGGGCTGCTGGTCACCATGGCCTGGTGCGGGCTGCATATCCCGGCCGAGCAGGACTGCCGCATCGGGCGCTTCGATCAGGTGATGGTCGATGTCGGCGACCATCAAAGCCTGTTCCACCACCTGTCCACGTTTGCCGGCCATGTGGAGGTTCTGAAGCGGATTCTTGATCACGCGGGGTCGGAGACCCTGATCCTGCTGGACGAGCTGGGTACGGGCACCGACCCCGACGAGGGCGCGGCACTGGCGATGGCGATGCTGGACGAGTTGCGTGCGCGTGGCACGCGCGGGATTGTGAATACCCACCTGGCGCCCCTGAAGGACTATGCCGCCCAGCACGCGGGCATCGTGAACGCCTCGATGCAGTTCGATGCCGAGACGCTGTCCCCGACCTACCGGCTGCTGATTGGCGAGCCGGGTGTGTCCTTTGGTCTTACGATTGCCGAGAAGAACGGGCTGCCGGCCCAGCTGGTTGCCCGTGCGCGCGAGCATTTCGCCGAACTCCCCACCGCCCAGGCCGGGGGCGATGCCGGCAAGGCGTGAGCCCCGAGCGAGGCGTTACCACATGAGGTCGTCGGGGACGACGTAGTCCTTGTACGGGTCGTCGGGACCGGGCTCGGAACCGCCGCTTTCCTCGGCCGGGATAACCAGCGGCCATTCGGCATCCCGCTCGCGGATCTTGTCCGCTATATCGCGCGGGATTACGCGGAACCCCTTGCTCGGGTGCAGCTCCAGGCCGGCCAGCGCCGCGCGGCCGTCGACCAGGCGCTTGCGGGTGTCCTCGGTCACCGGCAGGTGGCGGACCTGTCCGTCGAACTGGAAGTGATAGTCGATCGCGGCGTCGCCAGTGGGGATCGGGGCCAGGTGCTGGTTCACCAGCTCGCGAATCTGCGCCCGGCGCGCGCGGCGTTCGGCCTTTTCCTGCCGTTCCTGGTTCTTCTCCCGCGAGCGTTGGGCCTGCTCGGCTTGACGAGCCGCAGCGGCGCTAGCCTCGGCGTCGGCGGGCTTGCCCTTTTTCTTTTTCGGTTGTGTCTTCTGGGCCTTGTGCTTCTGGCTCTTGGCCTTGCGCACCTGTTTTTCGTCCACCAGTCCGGCCTTCAGGAGCTGATTGCGCAGATCGTCCGACATGCCGCTTGCCTGTAGAAAATGTGTCGGGAGGATAGCCCGAACCTCTGCTATGTGCAGCCGACGTGTGTAAGTTCGGGTAATCCGTCCAGGATCTCGGTCATGGGAAGGGTGGGAAACAGCAGGTGTAAACGCCGCGCAAGATCGGGGGTCGCAGCGGGATTGCCCAGCGCCTGCGTGCGCTGACACAGTCGCATCGCAGCCGTGCGCTCGCAAGCCAGCTCCAGCCCTTTCACGGCGTCGTACAGGGCTTGGCGTTGTCGCTCATCGGGGCTGTTGGGCTTGAGACGGCGGCGCAGGGCGCGCACGCGCGAGGTGGTTTGCTCGCGCCAGCGCGCGGCGGCCTGCATCAGCGCCTGCCAGTCGTGTGTGTGTACTCGCCGTGGGTACCACAGGGCGAACAGGGCGAGGATGGCATCGACCTCATGGGCGTCCTGCCAGTTCAGCAGGCGTTTCCGTGCGGGGGCGCAGGCCCATATCCGCAGGGCGAAATCCCAGAAGCAGTCGAAGTCGTGTGGCCGGGCGGCCTCAGGCACTACTGGCGGCGGGCGTAAAGGTCACGCCGGCGGTGCTGCGCAGGGTCGTCGGCTCGAGGATCTCGAGATCCCGGGTGTGCAGGTTGATTACCCCCTGGTTGCGCAGCTGTGTGAACAGGCGGCTGATGGTCTCCTGAGTCAGCCCCAGGTGGTTCGCGATGTCGGCGCGCGACATCGGGAGGTAGAAGCGCTCGGTGGACAGGCCCCGTGCACGATGCCGCTCCGACAGGGTGACGAGGAATGTGGCCAGGCGCTGCTCCGCCGTGCGCTGCCCGAGCAGGGCATGCAGGCTTTCGTCCTGAGCCAGCCCCTGGCTCATCACGTTCATCATGTGCTGGCGGAATGTCGGAAGCCTGCCGGCGAGGTCGTCCACATGGGTGTACGGGACTGCGCAGACACTGGTGGATTCGAGGGCGACCGCGCTGACCGGATGTTTTCTGGAGTGGATCGCATCCAGCCCCAGCAGATCGCCTGCGAGGGCGAAGCCGGTGATTTGCTCGGTACCGTCGTCGCCGATCAGAACGGTCTTCAACGCCCCGGTGCGTACGGCAAACAGGGTGTCGAAGCGCTCGCCCATGCCGAACAGCAAGGCCCCCTTTTCGATCGGACGGCGTTGCTGCACGATCTCGTCGAGTTGCCAGAGTTCGTTTTGTGGCAGCCCCATCGGCAGACAGAGCTGGCGCAGGGTGCAGTGTTCGCAGGCTTGGGTCGGGCGCAGTGTCATGTGCTCAGGTTAGCGGTTTTGCCATCGGTGAGGGAAGGTGTGTGAGGCCCCCGTGAGGGAAGGTGTGTGAGGCCCCCGTGAGGGAAGGTGTGTGAGGCCCCCGTATAGAGGTTGCCCGTATGAGGAATTCCGGTATTGTGAGTGTGGAACCTTTTGGAGTGGCAGGGATCAGCCAATTCAGAGGCTTGCGGCGGAGCGAGTGCGATATCTAGACTCTGTTTAATATAGCAGGCGATTCGCATGGGAAGGGACGCAATGATCGAACGGATGCTGAACGAATACATGCACCACGGCACGCTGATCCTGCGCGAGCCGGACGGGAGCGAGCGCCGTTTCGGGCAGGGGGCACCCGAGATCACGCTGCAGGTCCATGATCGGGCGGCCCTCAAGCGCATCGCGCGAGATCCCGGGTTTCAGCTGGGCGAAACCTATATGGACGGGCTCTGGTCGCCGGGTCCCGAGGGCATCCGGGTGTTTCTGGATGTGGCCATGCGCAACTTCGCGCCCAGATTCCAGCGTCGTGTGCACCCGCTGGTGTGCATGTTTCGCGCGGTCCTCGAGCAGGGCAACCGTATCGCGCGCAGCTACCAGAACATCTCCCATCATTACGACGTGGACGAGTGGCTGTTCCGCCGTTTTCTCGACGAAGGCATGTTCTACAGCTGTGCCTATTTCGAGCGCCCGGACATGACCCTGGAGGAGGCCCAGCAGGCCAAGTGCGCGATGCTGCGCAAGAAGCTGGTGCTGGAGCCCGGTCAGCGGGTGCTGGATATCGGCTGCGGCTGGGGTGGGCTGGCCTTTCACCTGGCCGAGAACGCCGATGTCCAGGTGGACGGAATCACCCTGTCCCGGGAGCAGCTGCGAGTGGCCCAGGCCGAGGCGAAGCGCCGCGGGCTGGACGATCGCGTGCGCTTTTTCTATCAGGACTACCGCGAACACGACGACCAGTACGACCGGATCGTCAGTGTCGGCATGTTTGAGCATGTCGGCGTGCCCAATTACGGCACGTTCTTCCAGCGGGTGAACGACCTGCTCAAGGACGATGGCGTGGCCGTCCTGCACACGATTGGCCGCCAGGGGCCTCCGGGGACCACCAACCCCTGGCTGAGCAAGTACATCTTCCCTGGCGGTTATACCCCGGCACTGTCCGAGGTGATGGAGGCGTTGGAGCCGACCCCGCTGCATACCACCGATATCGAGTTCTGGCGGCTGCACTATGCGGAGACGCTCGCCGAGTGGTATCGGCGGTTCCAGAACATCCGTGCCGAGGCAGTGGGCCACTTCGACGAGCGCTTCTGCCGCATGTGGGAGTTCTATCTGGCCAGTTGCGAGGCGACCTTCCGCTGGTGGCGCCAGGTGGTGTTCCACATCCAGGTGGCCAAACAGCAGGATGCCGTGCCGCTCACCCGCGACTATCTGTATGCCGACGAGGCGCCCAAGGTGGTTTCGACGCCGCCGGGGGAGGCGGCAGTCCGGGGTCGCAGTGCTGCGTAGGGATTGCGGACTACTTCCTGGCTCCCTGAACATTTTTTCCTGACCGGGCACCCGCAACCGGTCTGTTTTCCCTACACTTCACGGAAACGCTGAGGGGGCAGGGACGACGCGTGTTTGGCAGGTTTCGCAAGCGGCAACAGCGGCAGGAGGCCCCCCAGGCCGCCAGTCCGAGCCAGGACCATGTGCTGATCGAGGCGGCCGGACGCAGCCGGATCACCGAGGTCGCGGCGACCGCGCGCAAGGTGCCCTGGTCGCTCAACATGCTGCAGCTGCTGTGGGCGGCCGGCCCGGTGACCTTCCTCGCGATGCAGGGGGGCTATTTCCTGGGCTTTGGCCACGCCGCCCCGGCCCAGAATTTCATCTTTTTTGCCGTCTACACGCTGCTGTTCGGGGTGATTGGCCTGCTGGCGCGGTTTATTGCCGATGCCACGCGGGGCAAGCGGCAGGAGCGCTCACGCGATCAGCTGCGCAATACGATCGACTTTTTGCCGGACCTGCTGTTCGTGACCCGCGACCTGGCGATGGCCGAGATGGCGCCGGACATGCGGCGACGCAAGGCCGCCGAGGTTCTGCTTCATGAGGTGGATATCTCGCCGGAAGGCGTCGCGGTCGCGGTGCGCGAGATGACCGGCGATACCAGCCTCGCAGCAGCGGCCGAGCAGATCGAGATCTACCGTCGGCTGGGGCTGCGCTCGCGCGTCGCGGATCTGGTGGATGCCACTGCGGATGCTCGTCTGGCCGCGCTGGAAAAACTGCACCACGATGCCTCCGAACTGGCGGATCCGCTGCGCGACCGGCTTCAGGGCGTCGCGCCAACCCGTGAGGATGGCGTCCGGCGGATCGATCAATTTCTGGACCGCCTGTTTTCAGCGGCGGACTCGGATGACCTGTCGCGCTGCACACTGGATGATACGCAGGCCATGTTTGTACTGGCCTTCGAGATGGTCAACGGGCGGCAGATCCGGCGGCTGAGTTTCGAATGGTCGGGTGGTTGGCGGTTGGGGCATGCGCTGGATCGGCTGGAGTATCAGGGCAACCGTTTCCGCGTCGCTCAGGCGGGTGTGGTCAGTCGCCTGCGCTCGCTCGCGATGTTGCTGGCGCAAAGCCCGGCCAGTGGCCTGGATCCGCAGGTCCTGCGTTCGCCGACTCTGGGTATCGGGCGCGAGGTGCTGGATGCACTTTCGCAACTGGAACAGTCCCGCCCCGCTGTGAATTCGCCGGAAGGCCGCCTGCTGGGGCGGGCGCTGCGTCATGTCGAAGACCTGCGCGCGGCGCGGGACCAGCTCATGCAGGCGCAGAGTCGCTATACCGCCGCGGTCGAGCGCTGGGAGGCGCTGCGACGACAGCAGGTCGAGAGAAAGGGGCAGCAGAGCTGGTTCAAGCGCAGTGCGCGCGGTATCCGCGTGAGCGAGGAGGTGATCGAGCTGGCGGACGACCAGAAGCTGCGCCTGGCCGACCGGTTCTGTGAGTACCTGTCCGAGCTCGGCATCCGGCGCGAGGGCGACCTGTTCTACTTTGGTGGGCACCCACTGGATGCGGACACCGCCAAGCGCATCGGCATCCAGCTCGCACTGATTCTGGAGCCTCTGGTCGACCTGACCAACCCGAGTATCCAGCGCGCGATCTATGCGAATCCCGCCGCCTATCTCGGAGGCCTGTACGTCGGCATGAGTGCGGATGCCAAGGCGGGGTTGGGTTCGGCGATGGTGCGTATGGTGCGTCAGGATCTCAGCCGTATGGCGGAATGGCTGGCCCTGCGTCTGACGCGCATCTACCATCTGCCGCTGTCCGACTCCATGCGTGATTTCCTGGTACGGCAATATGGCGCCAATCCCGACCGCCTGGAGATGCTGGCCGCCCATCCGGTGGAGGAGGGCGCGCAGGCGGCGCCGGTGGCTTTGCGTGCCGAACGGTCGCCGGAATTTGACGCCATGCTGCAGGACAAGTCCTGGGGGCGGTTGCTCAAGAGCGGCGCACGTTATGTGCAGGCTGAGGCCCAGCGATCCTGACGCCGCGCATTTCCCGGGTCTGGTAATTTCTTGACCAACTGTGTAGGCTTTCGTGCGTTTTCTGGTGCCCCTCGGCGTGTCTCGCCGAGGGGTTAAACGGGAAGTTCGGTGAGCCCGCTACAGGTATCTGGATGCCTGCGGACGAATCCGACGCTGCCCCCGCAACGGTAATCGAGCGAGAGGCCATGACGGCCTCTGATGGTCGCGGCACACGCCACTGAACGGAATCGTTCGGGAAGGCGCCGCACCGGAACGCTCGTCAGCCCGGAGACCGGCCAGGGAATGATCGCGCGGCATGCGGCGGGCATGCGAGGCGGATGATCGGGCCTGGTCGCATAGCGGCTGTGCCCGGTCCCCCTCGTGTCTCTCTCCCCCTGCCTGCGTGGTCCCGACGAATTTACGGCGTGCGGGCGGCTCGCCGGGAGACACGGACGACATGAAACGCACAGCACTTTCCACGGCCATCCTGCTGGCCACCACCCCGGTCCTCGCCGAGACGCCGGACGCCGATTCCGAAGCGCACACCCTCGACGTGGTCCAGGTCACGGCCGCGCGCGTCGCGCAGACCGTCGACGAGACCCTGTCCTCGGTCACCGTCATCGACCGCGAAGAGATCGAGCGCCTGCAACCGCAGCAGTTCACCGACCTGCTGGAGGGCCGCGCCGGGATCGAGACCTCCCAGAACAGTGCCTTCGGCAAGACCACCTCGGTCTACACGCGTGGCACGAGTTCCGACCACACCCTGCTCCTGATCGACGGCGTGCGCATGGGGTCGGCCACCAGTGGCGGGGCAAGCTGGCAGTTCCTGCCACCGGAGGAGATCGAGCGCGTCGAAGTGGTGCGCGGACCGCGTACCAGCATCTACGGCTCCGACGCCATTGGCGGCGTGGTGCAGGTCTTTACCCGCGAGGGCCAGAAGGGGCCGCCCAGGGTCAACGCGTTTGTCGGGGGCGGCAGCTTCAACACCTGGGAAACGGGTGTGGGCGTCGCCGGCGGAACCGAGAACACGAACTACAGCTTCTCGCTCAGCCATTTCGAGACCGACGGCATCAATGTGCAGGATGACGTTGGAGACGATGACCGTGACGGCTACGACAACACCTCGCTTGCGACCAAGGTGACCCATCGTCTTGATAACGGTGCGGAGGTCTTTGGGAATGTCTTGTATTCGGAAGGCTCAACCGAATTTGACACTGATTCCCAGTTCTCGCCGGACTCCTCGGACTTTGTGCACGCGGCTTTGCGGGCTGGCTTCCGTATTCCGGTTACACGGCAGTGGGAGACTGAACTGTCGGTCGGCCACAGCCGGGACGAGTCGGAGAATTTTCTCGACGGTGAATTTTTCTCCCAGTTCGATACCCGTCGCGACACGATCGACTGGCGCAATGATATCGATATAGGGGATCGCGTGTACCTCGTGACTGGCATTGATGCGCACGAGGACCGCGTCGAGAGCGACACCGATTACGATGAAGGGTCGCGTTACAACGTTGGAGCTTACTCCGTGGTGCAGGTGGATCTTGGGCGCCACGATCTCGAAGGCAGCCTGCGCTACGACGACAACGAGCAGTTCGGAGACAAGACGACCGGCCAGGTCGCATGGGGTTTGCAGGCTTCGGAAACGGTTCGGTTGCGAGCTTCCTACGGAACGGCATTCAAGGCACCGACGTTCAATGATCTCTACTTCCCGGGCTTCGGGAACTCCGATCTTGATCCGGAGACTTCCCGCACGTTTGAACTCGGCGCGCGCTATTCCAGTGGTCCGTACTATGCCGATGCCGCCGTCTTCCGGACTGATCTCGACCAGATGATCACCTTCGATCCCGTCGCATTTCGGGCAGAAAACGTGGACGAAGCCCGGATTCGCGGCATCGAACTGGAAGGCGGTTACGAGGGAGCCCAATGGGTCTCTCGCGCCTCCCTGACCTTCCTGGACGCCGAAGACCGGGAGACCGGAAACGAATTGCGCCGCCGCTCGCCCGTGACAGCGCGGGTGGATCTCGATCGCCAGTTCCAGCGTTTCTCCGTAGGGGGATCGGCTATCGCCAAGAGTCGCGCCTATGACGATCGCGACAATCAGGAGCGACTTGCCGGCTACGGCCTGCTCAATCTGCGTGCGAGCTATCAGATTGCGCCGGAATGGCAGATTCAGGCGACGGTCAATAACGTGTTCGACAAGGACTACGAGACCGCCGGAGGGTACAACCAGCCGGGTCGGGCCGCTTTCGTCAAGCTGCGCTACCAGCAGAGGTGATGCATGGGTAATCGACTGTCAAAGATTGCGACCCGCACGGGTGACGAAGGCCGGACTGGCCTGGGGGATGGCTCGCGGGTGGATAAGGACAGCCACCGCGTCGAGGCGTTTGGTGACGTGGACGAGCTGAACAGTGTCGTGGGCCGGGTCCTGGTCCACGATCTCCCGGAAGAGGTTCGGCGCGTGCTGGCCCTGGTTCAGCACGAGCTGTTCGACCTGGGGGCGGAGCTGGCGGTGCCGGGGCATCAGGCGCTACCGGATGCCTCTGTCGAGCGGCTCGATGTCGAGCTGGAAAGCTTCAACGCCGATCTGCCGCCGCTCGAGGAGTTCATCCTGCCGGGCGGTGGCCCGGCCACGGCCGACTGCCATATCGCCCGTACGGTATGCCGCCGTGCGGAACGTCGTCTGGTGGCGGTGAATCACCATGAGGCGCTGCGGCCGAGTTCACTGGCCTACATCAACCGCCTGTCGGATCTTCTGTTCGTGCTCTGCCGTGTGCTTGCACGTCACGAGAACGGCGCGGAAGTCCTCTGGCAGCCGGCCAACAAACGCGGCTGATTGCATCTGCCGTTGCTGGTTTTCGGGTGCCGTTTCCGCGGCACCTTCCTGCGTATAACGGATTGGCGACGCCACCATTGCACCGGTGGCGTCGCCCCATCGAATTTTCTTCGGGGTTTATCGCATGTCCTTCTGGAAACGCAGCCTGGTCCTGCTGATCGTCGGCCTGTGGAGCACGCCCGTATGGGCAGGGCCCCAGATCGTCGGCATCGTCTCCGAGCGCTCGGCCCCCGAGGTGGCCGCCGGTGCGCATCGATTCCTGGAGGCCGTGCCGGATGCCGAGGTGGTGCTGCGCACGCCTGAGCAGCTGGCGGACAAGTCGGACTCGTCAATCCGGGCGTTGTGGCGCGATGCCGACGCGGTGCTCGTGGCAGCGGTGTTCGGGGACCAGGCCGGTCGTCTCGAACGTCTGCTGCGCGAAGAGGCACCGGCCGAGTCAGCGCCGATCCTTGCAATCAACAGCGAACGGCGCCTGACCGCGCTGTCCCGCATCGACGGCCAGGCGGTGCTGGAGGAGCTGGACGAGGAGGCCCGGACCGAACTGACCGAGAACCCTGAAGCGGGCGAGGATCCGCGCGAGCACCTGGCCCGGCAGCAGGAGCGCTTCTCAAACCAGGCCGACTGGCTAACCGGACGTGCGTTCTATCAGGGCCGCACACCGGAGAACATGGAGGGTCTGATGCGCTGGCTGGCCGCTCGGGGCGGGCACTCGATTGACGTGCCGGAACCGGATCCGCGCGAGACCATCCGCTATTACCGGGATGGCCAGTCGGTGGCCGACCCGGGGGATCTTGGCCTGGATGCCAGGCCGGCCGTGGCCGTGCTGGACCTGGATACCGGTGACCGTCCCGGTGACCGCGAGCTTCTGGATGCGACCTGCGAGGCGCTGGAGGCCCGGGATACCCAGTGCTTCGCGGTCCTCGCGCGCTGGGGTGGGGCCAGCCGCGAGGCAGTCGAGAACCTCGCCGCATCGGCGGCACCCGCCGAGCTGAGCGGGATCGTCAGCCTGCAGGACTTCGTAGTGGGCGGCGGTGGCAACCGCGAGGCGGTGGCCGAGGCCTTCGCCGAGCTGGATGTCCCTGTGGTCAAGGGGATTCGTCTGGCGGACGTGAGTGAGACCGAGTGGCGGCTCTCGCACGAGGGCATCCCCTGGGACAAGGTCCACTATCACGTGGCCATGCCGGAATTGCAGGGCGCCAGTCAGCCGATGGTGCTGGCGACCGCGGGCGAGCCCACGCAGGACGAACGCACTGGCGTGCGATTGGCGCTGCCCGAACCGGTGGGCGAGCGGGTGGAGGCCCTGGCCGACCGGATGCAGCGCTGGAACCGGCTGCGCCAGCTGGACAACACAGACAAGCGGGTCGCGGTCGTGTACTACAACCATCCGCCCGGTCGCCAGAACATTGGCGCCGACAAGCTGGATGTCCCGGAATCACTGCTGGAGATCCTGCAACGGCTGGAGGCCGCCGGGTATGACCTCGGGGACGAGGTGCCGGAGGATGCCGAGGCCCTGCTGGACATGATCCAGGACCGGGCGGTGAATCTGCCGGAACAGGCGGACGCGCTGGACGCGATCGCCGGCCGGGTCGCCTCGCTGGATCGAGATCAGTACCAGGCGTATTTCGACGGCTTGCCTGCCGCGGTGCAGGCGGAGCTGGTCGACGGACCGATCGGCTACCTGCAGGCGCGTCTGGAGGCGGCCAGGGACGCGGACAAGCACGAACTGGCGGAGGCCGCGCTGGACAGCGGTGTCGGCGATCTACGGCATATGCTCGAGAGCTACCCGCACGACGCCCAGGAACGGGCGCTGGACCTGCTCGCCCAATACGAGGCCGCCTGGGAGGCCACGCTGGCCGGTGAAGACGAACACGAAACCACCGAACAGCTGCGCAAGGCCCTGGTGCGTACCGGCATCCCGGGTCTGACCGGATGGGGCGAGCCACCGGGCGAGGCCATGACGCGCAACGGCGAGATGCTCTTCCCGGGCATCGAGTTCGGCAACGTGTTCATCGGCCCGCAGCCGCCGCGCGGGTGGGAGGTCAGCGAGCGTTTGCTGCATGCGAACACGACCTTCCCGCCGACTCACCAGTACGCCGGTTTCTATCACTGGATTCGCGAGCACTTCGAGGCGGATGCGCTGGTCTACGTCGGCCGTCATTCCACCCGCGAGTTTCTGCCGCGCCGCCGCGCGGGGCTGGCCCCAGACGACTACCCCGAGATCCTCGGCGGCGACCTGCCGATCATCTATCCCTACATCGTCGATGGCGTCGGCGAAGGCATCCAAGCCAAGCGCCGCTCGATGGGCGTGATGATCAGCCACCTGACCCCGCCACTGGCGGCCACCGAGCTCTACGACAGCCTGCTGGAACTGCGCCAGCTGGTAGAGACCTACGAGGCCGCCGCCCAGCCCGATGCGGCCACCCGCTCGCGCGCCGCCCAGACCCTGCGCGAGCGCATCGACGAGCTGGGCCTGACCGAGACCATCGAACGCGAACTGGCGCGGGGCCATCACCATCACGGCCACGACGACGGGGATGGGCACCACGATGACCACTCCGACGGGCATGAGCACGATGACGGCCATGACCACGACCATGGCCAAGACGATGATCGTTGGCACGACCACGACCACGACCACGGGCACGACCACGGGCACGACCACGGGCACGACCACGATCACGGTGACACGCCCCTGGCGGAGATGGACGAAGAACTGCTCGTGCACGAGATCGGTCACTACCTGACCGACATGCAGGAGGAGCAGATGCCGCTGGGGCTGCATGTGTTCGGTCGCGACTGGTCGGACGAGGCCGTCGACACCATGCTCGAGTCGATGGTCGGTGACGGCGAGGCCGGTGACGACTGGGACGCCAGGCTGCGGGGTTCGCCCGCCAGCGAACGCGCCCATCTGCTAGCCGCCCTGGAGGGTCGGTTCGTACCGCCGGGGCAGGGCAACGATCCGATCCGCACGCCGGATGTACTGCCCACCGGGACAAACTTCCATGCCCTGTCGGCGGACCTGGTGCCAACACGAATCGCCTGGGGCATCGGTCAGGAACTCGCCGCGGATGCCCGCGAGCACGGTGATCCGGAGGCGGATGGCAGCGAGGCCATCATCCTCTGGGCCTCCGACACCGTGCGTGACGAGGGGGTGATGATCGCCTTCGGCATGGACATGCTTGGAATCCGGCCGGCCTGGAACAGTCGCGGGATCGTCGAGGGCCTGGAGCGCATGGATCTCGACGAGGCCGGGCGCGACCGTCGTCGGGATGCCCTGTTTACCACCTCCGGGCTGTTCCGCGACCTCTACGAGGACCAGCTCGTGTGGCTGGACCGGGCCGCGCGGCTGGCGCTGGATGGCGCCTCGGAGACCATCCTCGAGGAGCACCCGGAACTGGAAGAGGCACTGGAAGCAGCCCTGGCTCCGCTGGCGGAGGATCTGCGCGATCCCGGCGGCGAGTCGTTGGCGCGTAATGATGTCGCCGCGCAGTGGGTGGAGGACACCGAGGCCTTGCGTGCGGCCGGACTGGACGGTGCCGCCGCCGGGGAGCAGGCCGCGTTGCGCGTGTTCGGCACCGCACCGGGGGCGTACGGCGCCGGGGTCAACCGCCTGGCGGACCGTTCCGGCGCCTGGGAGGATCGCGCCGAACTGGGCGCGGCCTACCTGCGCCGCATGGGGCATGCCTACGGCACGACGGCATCCGGCGATGCGGCACATGATGCGTTCGAGTCGCGCGTGGCCGGGGTCGGGCGCACCTATCTGGGCCGCGCCTCGCACCTGTACGGGCTGCTGGACAACGACGACGGCTTCGATTTCCAGGGTGGGCTGTCCACTGCCGTGGAAAGCCTGCGCGGCGAGGTGCCGGACAACCGCGTGCTGCAGCATGCCGACCCGGACAACCCGCAGGTGGAGACGCTGGGGCGCGCGCTGATGCGCGAGCTGCAGGGGCAGAACCTGAACCCGCAGTGGATCGAGCCGCTGATGGATCACGGTTATGCCGGGGCCCGCACCATGGCCCGCGACTTCGTCGACAACCTTTGGGGCTGGCAGGCCACCAACCCCGAGATCGTGCGCTCCTGGGTCTGGGACGAGGTGCACGACATCTACCTGCAGGACCGGCACGGACTGGGCGTGGACGAATTTCTCGCCGACGGCCACAACGTGCATGTGAAGACCCACCTGCAGGCCGTGCATCTGGTGGCTGCCAGTCGCGGGTTCTGGGAGGCCGAGCCCGAGGTACTGGACGCCCTGTCCGAACGCTTTGCCGAACTGGTGGCGGAACATGGCCTGCCGGGCAGCGGGCACACGCGCCCCGACCACCCGATGCTGGACGAGGTGGCCGAACGCCTGGAGGACCCCGAACTGCGCGAGGCCTTCGAGGCCGTGCGCGCGTCCGCGCAGATCGATCGTGCACAGGCGGAGGCCGACCCCAGTCGTGTCACCGAGATCCAGCCGCTGGAGGACCCGGACGCCCGGGAGATGCAGGAGATGCCGGAAGCGGCCGAGGCCGAGAGTGGCCAGGAGACCGGCGACGAGGCAGCCGGCATGCCCTGGCTTCCCTGGCTAGTCGCCGCCGCGCTGTTCCTGCTGCTGATCGGCGGTATCGCCGCAGGCCGCCGCCGATAGCCACCGCTTGGGTATCTCCTGTAGGAGGCCAGCCCCCTGGCCGATGCGCCGCCGGTTAACCCCATCGGCCAGGGGGCTGGCCTCCTACGCACGAACGTGGGAAGCGCCGAACAAAGGTTAGTGAGGTAAACGCGAATGCCGTTCTCGATCACGATGGAACTGATGGACACCGTAGTGCGCTGGCTGCTGGAGCCGGTGATTGTCGGCCTGCTGGTGCTGGTGGCGGTCGCCGTCTGGGAGCTTGGGCTCGCACTGGGCGAACGCTCCGGCGGGGTGCGCCGGCTGGAGGCCACCGGCGATGCCGAGCGCCTGGCCTACCGCGCACGGCGCCGCATTGACCGCGCGGATCTGCTGGCACGCATCGGTCCGATGCTCGGGCTGATGGGTACGCTGATCCCGCTGGGGCCGGGGCTGGCCGCGATGGGCCGGGGCGAACTGGAAATCCTCGCTCAGGCCGTTACGGTGGCGTTCAACACCACGGTGCTGGGGCTGCTGGTTGGCATCCTCGGTTTCCTGCTCGGACGCCTCCGGCGGCGCTGGTATGACGCCGCGATGGAGCGCCTGGAGGCAGCGGCATGAGGGTCCCGCACTACCGCGCCAGCCGCTTCGATGCCCCTGACGAAGAGCCGATGGGGCCACTGGCCAACCTGGCCGACATCATGCTGGTGTTCGCCGTCGGCCTGATGGTGGTGATGGCCGCCTCGGGGAGCGGCCTGGAACCGGCCAGCGGCGGCGCCGAGATCGAGCCCGGGCGTGAGATCCCGGACCCGCCCGAGGGTGCCGGCGAGGCCGGCTCGGGCTTCGAATCCATGGGGCAGGTCTACCGCGATCCGGAGACCGGCCGGATGATCCTGATCGGCGAATAGCTATATCTCGGGGCCGTCCGTACGTGCCTATACAAACAAATCAAGGAGTCACCAGAACATGAGCGACGACACCGAAGCCGCACGCGCCGAACGCCACGCCCAGCGCATGGCGCGCAAGAAGGAGATTGTGGATCGCAAGATTGCCGAGGCCCAGGAAGAAAAGGGCGTGTTCCTGATCCTGACCGGAAACGGCAAGGGCAAGAGCTCCTCCGGCTTCGGCATGGTCGCGCGCGCCCTGGGGCACGGCATGCAGGTCGGCATCGTGCAGTTCATCAAGGGTCAGTTCGCCACCGGCGAGGAAGCCTTTTTCCGGGGGCAGGACAACGTGCAGTACCACGTGATGGGCGAGGGCTACACCTGGGAGACCCAGGACCGCGAGAAGGACGTGGCGGCGGCCCGCGAGGCCTGGGCGCATGCCCGCGACATGCTGCGCGACCCGAACGTCGACCTGGTGCTGCTCGACGAGCTGCACATCGCGCTGAAATATCAGTACCTGGATGTGGACGAGGTGCTCGCGGATCTCGCCAATCGGCCGCCGATGCAACACGTGATCACCACCGGTCGCGCCGCGCCCAAGGCCCTGATCGAGGCGGCCGATACCGTCAGCGAGATCGGTGTGGTCAAGCACGCCTTCCAGGCCGGAATCAAGGCGCAGAAGGGGATCGAGCTGTGAGTGTGAGCTGCCCCGCCGCATTCGTGGCGGCCCCGGCCTCGGGCCAGGGCAAGACCACGATCACCGCCGCCATCGCCCGCTACCACCGCAACCAGGGACGCCGGGTACGAGTGTTCAAGACCGGTCCGGATTTCCTCGACCCGATGATCCTGGAACAGGCCTCCGGCCATCCGGTCGACGCCCTGCATCTGTGGATGGTCGGGGAAGAAGCCTGTCGAGCGATGCTGTACGAGGCGGCCCAGGGATCCGACCTGATCCTGGTGGAAGGCTCGATGGGGCTGTTTGACGGGGATCCGTCCGGTGCAGATCTGGCCCAGGCCTTCGGCTTGCCGATCCTGGCCATGGTCGATGCCAGCGGCATGGGCCAGACCTTCGGGGCGCTGGTGCATGGCTTGTCGACCTACCGTCCGGGCCTGTCGTTTGCCGGCGTGATTGCCAACCGGGTGGGCAGTCCCGGCCATGCGCGGATGCTGGAGGACTGCACCCCGGAAGCGATCCGTTTCTTTGGTGCCGTGCAGCGTAACGAGACGCTAAGTGTCCCGGATCGTCACCTGGGTCTGGTGCAGGCAGGCGAGATCGCCGATCTGGATGCGCGGCTGGAGGCGGCAGCGGCCGCGATTGAAGAGGCTGGGGTGACCGGGCTCCCGGAGCCGGTGACCTTTCATCCGGAAACAATTGCGCCGATCGAGGCGGCGCTGTCCGGCGTGCGCATTGCGATCGCGCGGGATGCGGCTTTTGCTTTCATGTATCCGGCCAACCTGCGCCTGCTGGAGAAGATGGGCGCCGAACTGCGGTTCTTTTCCCCGCTTGCGGGGGACGGTTTGCCAGAGGCCGATGCCGTCTGGCTGCCGGGTGGCTACCCCGAGTTGTATCTGGATCAGCTGTCCGCCAATGCTGCCCTGAAGTCGGACCTGGAGGCCCATCATGCGGCGGGCCGCCCCATCCTGGCGGAGTGCGGGGGCTTTCTCTACCTGCTGGACGAACTGGCCGACCGCGAGGGCCATGCCGCGGCTATGGCCGGGCTGGTGCCGGGCAAGGCCCAACTGGCGGACCGCCTGCAAGGTCTGGGTCTTCAGGCGGCCCCGCTGCCGGAGGGCGAGCTGCGCGGGCACACCTTCCATCACACTCACTCCGAGGTCGGGCTCGAGCCCTATGGCCATTGCTGGCGCGCGCGCGGGACGGGGTCGCAGGGCGAGGCGATCTATCGCGACGGCCGCCTGACTGCGACCTATCTGCATGCCTGGTTCCCCTCCAACCCGGAGGCCACGGCCCAGCTGTTTCGAGCATGAGTGATCGACCGCGGGACAATGTGACGCGGATCGAGCCCGGGGCGCGCGCCGGGGCCCGCCTCCCGTTGTGCGGCGAGCGAAAGCCCGGTTGCGTGGATCTGGTCGGGGCAGGGCCGGGCGATCCGGGCCTGCTGACACTGGACGCCGCCGCAGCGATGCAGCACGCCGATGTCCTGCTGCATGACCGCCTGATCCCGGAGGCGATCCTCGAGCTGGCCAACCCGGAGGCGCAACGCCTGTATGTGGGCAAGGCCCGCTCACGGCACAGCTGCGATCAGGGGGATCTGAACGATCGCATGGTTGCACTGGCCCGGGAGGGGCACTACGTGGTGCGCCTGAAGGGCGGCGACCCGTTTGTCTACGGGCGGGGTGGCGAGGAGGCTGCCGCGATTGCCGCTGCCGGGGTGCCCGTGCGCATCGTGCCGGGGATTACCGCAGCCGGTGGCTGTGCAGCCTATGCCGGGATCCCGCTGACCCATCGCGATCACGCCTATCGCTGCCAGTTCGTGACCGCCCACCGGCGTGCCGGCGAGACCGATCTGGACTGGGCCTCGCTGGTCCATCCGCAGCAGACCCTGGTTGTCTACATGGGGCTGCATACCCTGGCCGAGGTCTGCGGCGAGATGATGGCGGCGGGTGCGGATGGCGCGATGCCGGCCGCGCTGGTTGAACAGGGGACGCGACCGGGCCAGCGTGTCATCGAAGGCGTTCTGGCCGATCTCCCCGCGCGGGTGGCGGATCTGGATATCCAGTCGCCGGCGCTGCTGATCGTGGGCGAGGTCGTGCGTCTGCGCGAGACGATCGCCATGCAGGGTGCCGAGTCCGTCCCGGGAGCGCATGAAACCGGCTGAGCAGAACAGCTCGGCGGGCGCCATGCGCCCGGAGACTCCCGAGACCAGCGGGCGTCTGCGCACGGGGCTGACCACCGGTGTGTGTGCGACCGCCGCCGCCGTTGCCGGCGCACGCTGGCTGCTGGAGGGGCGGCGGCTCGAGATGGTGGAAGTCATCCTGCCGAAGGGGCAGGTGGTGAGCCTGACACTGAACGACCTCGAACCCACTCCGGGTGGCGCGGTTGCCGGGGTCATCAAGGATGCCGGCGACGACCCGGATGCCACCCACGGGGCCCGAGTTTGGGTGGAGATAAACCTGTGCGGTGCGCCCGGTGTCGAGTTCGTGGCGGGTGCCGGGGTCGGGACGGTTACACGCCCGGGCCTGGTGCTGGAGCCGGGCGAGGCCGCCATTAATCCGGTCCCACGACGCATGATCCAGGGGCATCTGGAGACATTCGCTGCAGCCGCCGGGTACAGCGGGGGCTTCAGGGTTACGGTTGGCGTGGACGGTGGCGAGCGCATTGCCGGGCGGACCATGAACGCTCGCCTGGGGATCCTCGGGGGGCTCTCGATCCTGGGCACGACCGGCATCGTCCGGCCATTCTCCTGCGCCGCCTATATCGCATCCATCCATCAGGCCATAGACGTGGCCCGCGCCAACGGTTGTCCGCGCGTGGCCTGCTGCACCGGGGGTACCAGCGAGGCCGCGATGCGTGAACAGTACGGTCTGGACGACATGGCGCTGATCGAGATGGGGGATCTGTTCGGGGCGGCACTGAAGTATCTGAGGCGTCACCCCCTGCCCGCGGTGGTGCTGGCCGCGGGGTTCGGCAAGCTCAGCAAATTCGCGGCCGGGCACCTGGATGCCCACAGCCGCAAGTCACGCATCGATCTCGACGCGCTGGCGGAGGAGGCGGCGGATCTGGGAGGCAGCCAGGCACTGGTCGCGCGCATCCGCGCGGCCAATACCAGCGCCCAGGCGCTTGCGGATTGCCTGGAGCAGGGTGTGGAGCTGGCCGACCGTATCAGTGCGCGCGCCTGGCGGCGGGCGCGCGGGATGCTGCCGGAGACCACGGCGCTGGAGGTCTGCGCGGTGGATCGGGCCGGACGCATCGTCGGGTTTGCCGATGGTGCCGGGGGGCTCGCGCCATGACGGCCGCCGCGATTGCCCTGCAGTCGGTGGCCAAGCGCTACGCCGGTGGCCGGGTTGGGCTGGCGAACGTGGATCTGGAGGTGCCGGCGGGCAGCTTTTTCGGCCTGCTGGGGCCGAACGGGGCTGGCAAGACCACGCTGGTGGGGTTGTTGACCACGCTGGTGCGGGCGGATCGGGGCTCGATCCGCGTCTGCGGGTACGACGTGGCCACGCAGGCGGTTGCGGCGAAGGCGTGCATGGGCGTGGTACCGCAGGAGGTCAACTTCAACAGCTTCGAACCGGTGGGCGAGATCGTCGAGGCCCAGGCGGCTTACTACGGGCTGTCCCCAAGGCGGGCGCGCGAGCGAACCGGCGAGGTGCTGGAACAGGCGGGGCTGCTGGACCGGCGCGAACAGTCGGCCTGGGGCCTGTCGGGTGGCATGAAGCGGCGGCTGATGATTGCCCGGGCCCTGGTGCACCGCCCCCGCGTCCTGCTCCTGGACGAGCCGACGGCGGGGGTGGACCTGGAGGGGCGCCATGCCACCTGGGAGCTGTTGCGTGGCTTGAACGCGGACGGCGTGACGATCCTGCTGACCACCCATTACCTGGAGGAGGCAGAGACCCTGTGCGACACCCTGGCGATCCTCGATCAAGGCGAGATCGTCGCGCGCGGTGATACGGGCGAACTGCTGCACGGGCTGAACGTGCAGACCCTGGTGCTGGAACTGAGCATGCCGCTGGACGCGGCCCCGGCGCTGGACGGGTTGGCGATTCGTTTGAGTGATCGCTGGACCCTGGAGGTCGACCTGCCGCAGGGCATGGAGGTGAATGACCTGTTCGACCGCCTGGGCGCAAGCGGGGTGCGTGTCGCGGGAGTCCGCAACAAGCGCAACCGGCTCGAGTCGCTGTTCCTGCAGCGCATCGCGGAACGCGCTGCCGCCCCGCCGGGGAGGGAGACATGAGGCTCGCGGCGTACGGATTTGCCTATCGCGGGATGGTGGTCAAACAGGTGCGGCGTTTCCTGCGCGCCTGGGTGCAGAACCTCCTGCCATCGGTGGTGACGACGGTCCTGTTCCTGGTGATCTTCGGTCACCTGATCGGGCGCGAGCTCGGCACCATGCGAGGGGTCGATTACGCTGATTTTATCCTGCCCGGCCTGATCATCCTGGCGGTGGCCACCAATGCCTACAGCAATGTGACACTGGCGTTCTACGGGGCGCGGCTGCAGCGACATATCGAGGAGCTGCTGGTCGCGCCGCTGCCCGCCTGGCTGATTGTGGCCGGCTTCGCCACCGGTGGTGTCATCCGAGGCCTGCTGGCCGGGGCGCTGGTCGCGCTGGTCGCGATTCCGTTTACCAATCTCCAGTTGCACCACCTGGCGGCCACGCTGGGGATCGCGCTGATCAGCGCCTTGCTGTTCGCCCTGGCCGGGCTCCTGAACGGCCTGTATGCGCGCAGCTTCGACCATACCTCCGTGGTGGCCACGTTCGTGCTGACCCCGCTGATCTACCTGGGCGGCCTGTTCTACCCGGTAGAACGGATGCCCGAGCCCTGGCAGTCCCTGGCCGTACTCAACCCGCTTTATTACATGATCGAGGGCTTTCGCTACGGCCTGCTGGGGACCGGCTCCTTTGCCTGGGCCGCGACCTTCTGGGTCCTCGCAGGGGCAACCCTCGTCGTTGGCGTGCTGGCCTGGGCCCTGGTCGCCCGCGGCGTGCGGATCCGGACATGAGTGGAGGCGGGGTGCAGCGATGAGTGCCGATCATTCGCGGGTGCGCCGGGCCTGTCCGGGGGTGGCCGCGCCGATGGCCACAGGGGACGGTCTGTTGATGCGGGTGCGTCACCCGATCGGGGGGCTGGATGCGAGGCAGGCGGAGACCATTGCGGAGGTGGCGCGGCGTTTTGGGTCCGGTGTCCTGGAGCTGACCAGCCGCGGCAATCTGCAGCTGCGTGGTTTGGACGCGGCGGGCCTGGAGCTGGCGCGCGCCGAGCTGGAGGGTGCGGGGTTGGCAGATCGCGACCCTGCGGCGGAGGCGGTGCGTAATGTCCTGGCGGCCCCGCTGACGGATATCGACCCGGAGGCGGCCATGGATGTGCAGCCGGTCGCGCGGGATCTCGTGCGAGCACTGGGGGAGCACCCGCGCCTGAGGGCATTGCCCCCGAAGGTGGGGGTGGTGGTGGAGGCGGGTGGCGGTTTGCCGCTGGATGGGGTGCCGGCGGATTTGCGACTGGAGGCCTGTACGGCGCTCGGAGGGGTGTGGTTCCGAGTGGCCTTGGGGGCGTCCAGTCGCACGGCCACGGTGCTGGGCTGGACACGCGCGGAGAATGTGGTGGACGTTGCCCTCGCGGTGTTCGAACGCTTCGTTGCGTTGCGCGAGGGCGATGTGGATCCGCCGGGACGGCTCGCGGGTGCCGTAGCCCGATGGGGCCCGGAGGCGTTGACGCCGCCCGGGCTGGAGCGGGTGCTCCCGGGCGGGGACTGGGTCGCGGCGCGGATCCCCGAATACGCGGATGCCGGGATGGGGACGTGCCTGAACGGGCGCGCCTTCGGGATCGCGTTTCCGTTCGGTGCCCTGCGCGCCGAGGCGCTGCAGGGGCTGGCCGAGCATATTCGGGCGCACGACGGACGCCTGCGCCTGACACCGTGGCGCAGCCTGCTTCTGACCGGGGTACCTCCTGTGGAGCCGGACCGTGTCGCCGAGTGGGGTGGCGTGACCGATCCGGACGACCCGCGCCTGGCGGTGAGTGCCTGTATCGGGCAGATGGGTTGCTCCGCGGGCAGTACCGCCACGCGGGCGGATGCCGAGAGGGCCGGGGTCGCTGCCTGCGGGTTGCTTGCGGGGGGCGGGCAAGTACATGTGAGTGGCTGCGACAAGCACTGTGGGCGTCCCGCGAATGCGCAGGTCCTGCTCACGGCGTGGGAAGGCCGCTATGAGCTCTCGCTGCAACGCGCCCCCGCGCGATGGGAGACCGTGCTGACGAGGCTGGCGCCGGGGCAGGTCGAGCCGGCCCTGGCAGCCCTCGATGCCATCGCCCGCGAAGAGGGTGGCGGGCATGAGTCGGGGCTCGAGGCCCTGCAACGGTTGGAGGGAACAGCGCTGACGAGACGTATGAACGCGATGATGAACAACGGAGATCCAGCATGACGCAGAGCGATACGGCCGGGGCCATACCCGACTATATCCGCGACGGGGCGGCCATCTATCGGGAGTCGTTTGCGATTATCCGATCCGAGGCGGAACTGGACCGCTTTCCGCAGGAGCTGGTGCCCGCGGTGGTGCGCATGATCCACGCCTGCGGCATGACCGACCTGCCACGGGACGTCGGGTTTTCGGCCGGCGTGGCCCGGGCGGCCACTGATGCGCTGGCCGCCGGCGCGCCGATCCTGTGCGACAGCAACATGGTGGCGCACGGGATCACTCGGACCCGGCTACCGGCGGACAACCCGGTGATCTGCAGCCTGCGGGAGGAGGGTGTGGCGGCGGCCGCCGAACGCCTGGGTACCACGCGATCGGCGGCTGCCCTGGAATGGTGGCGACCGCATCTGGAGGGTGCGGTCGTGGCCATCGGGAATGCACCCACGGCCCTGTTTCACCTGCTGGAGATGCTGCACCAGGGCGCGCCACGTCCGGCCGCGGTACTCGGTATCCCGGTGGGCTTTGTCGGTGCGGTGGAGAGCAAGGAGGCGCTGGCCGCCAGCCCGCTGGACCTCGAGTACCTGACCATCTTCGGACGCCGCGGTGGCAGCGCCATGGCCGCGGCGGCCATCAATGCCTTTGCGAGTGACCGGATATGACGACTTCTTCCCCTGTGAATGCATCCCCGGAGGCGGGCTGCCTGTATGGAGTCGGCACCGGGCCTGGCGATCCCGAGCTGCTGACGTTGAAGGCCGCGCGTCTGATCGCACAGAGTCCGGTAGTGGCCTATTTCTGCCGCCGTGGCGGGCGCGGTCAGGCCCGTGCGATCGTGGACGCCCACCTGGGTACCGGCCAGTGCGAGATGCCGCTGGAGTACCCGGTGACCAACGAGATTCCGCACGGCTCCGAGGAATACCGCCGCCGCATCGAACAGTTCTTCGACGCCTGTGCCGAGCAGCTGGCGGCCGAACTGGAAGCCGGGCGCTCGGTCGTGGTGCTGAACGAGGGCGACCCGTTCTTCTACGGCTCCTTCATGCACGTATACCTGCGGCTCAAGGAGCGCTTTCGCACGAGTATTGTGCCCGGAGTGACTTCGATGATGGCCTCTGCCGCCCAACTGCCAACTCCGTTGACCATGCGCGATGACCTGCTGACGGTGATCCCGGGCACGATGCCGATCGACGATCTGCGCCAGGCCCTGCAGGGGACGGATGCAGCGGTCATCATGAAAGTGGGGACCCATCGCGATGCGGTGGTCGGTGTCCTGCAGGAGCTGGGGCTGAGTGAGCGCGCCTGGTACGTGGAACGCGCGAGCACTGCCGAGGAGCGGGTCCTGCCGCTGTCCGAGATCCCGGAACGGGTGCCCTATTTCTCGATGATCGTGATTCCCGGGCGCGGGGTTCGGCGATGAGCGGGGATGGCGGTCCGGTGGTCGGTCGGTTGAGTGTGGTCGGGGTGGGTCCGGCGGGGCCGGAATGGATCACACCGGAGGTCGCTGCCCGTCTCGAAGCGGCCACCGATCTGGTGGGGTACGGGCCGTACCTGGAACGGATTGCGGGCCCTCATCACCGTGTTCACGCCTCGGATAACCGCGAGGAACTGGCGCGTGCGATGCACGCCCTGGACATGGCCGCCGAGGGGCGGGACGTGGTCGTGGTCTCGGGGGGCGACCCGGGTGTATTCGCCATGGCGGCGGCGATCTTCGAGGCGCTGGAAGGGGCGCAGGCACAACGCTGGGCGGGAGTCGAGGTGGACGTGACTCCCGGGGTCTCGGCGATGCAGGCCGCCGCCGCGCGGCTGGGTGCGCCGCTGGGCAACGATTTCTGCGTGATTTCGCTGTCGGACAACCTCAAGCCCTGGTCGCTGATCCAGCGCCGGGTGCGGCTGGCGGCCGAGGCCGACTTCGCCATGGCGTTCTATAACCCGATCTCGCGCGCGCGACCATGGCAGCTTGGGGAGGCCCTGGGCATCGTGCGCGAGGCCCAGGGTCCGGACACTCTGGTCATGCTGGCCACCGCGGTGGGACGCGGCGAACGCGAAGACGTGCAGATCTCCACTCTCGGCGAGGTGGACCCGACGATGGCGAACATGAGCACGCTGGTGATCGTGGGCGCCGCCTCCACCCGGGTGCTGGAGCGCCCCTCCGGCCGGCGCCACGTGTACACCCCGCGTTATGTCGAGTCCGCGGAATGAGGCGGGAGCCGCGTTAGCCGTGCGCGTCCGGGAGATCCTCCAGCCAGCCGAGTACCGCCTGCGGGGCGTGGAATCGCGGTACCCCGGGGGCGTCCGGCGGGCGCTCCACCATCACAACCGGCATACCCCGTTCGCGGGCCGCCTGCAGCTTGGCGGCTGTGGCATCGCCGCCGCTGTCCTTGGTCACCAGCACGTCAATCGTGTTTTCCCGCAAAAGGCGCGCCTCGTCTTCGGCCGTGAACGGACCCCGGGCGTGGATCCAGGTGACCCGCGGCAGCGCCGGCGGCGGTTCGGGCGGGTCGATGGTGCGGATCACGTAGTCCAGTTCGGGCGCGGCCTCGAAGGCCTCCAGGTGCTGGCGGCCGGTGGTCAGCAGCACGCGTCGGCCGAGTTCCGGAAGGGCGCGGGCGGCGGCCGCGAGGTCGGGCACGCGGATCCAGCGGTCCTCCGGTCCGGCCTCCCACGACGGTCGGGTCAGGCGGGCCAGCGGGATGCCGGTGTTGCGTGCGGCCGTGACGGCGTTGGCCGAGATCTGCCGTGCGAAGGGGTGGGTCGCGTCCACCAGGGCGTCGACCGCGTGTTCGTGCAGCCAGGCGGCAAGGCCCTCGGCACCGCCGAACCCGCCCGTGCGCCGCGGCAGTCGCGAGGGTGCGGGCCTGCGCGTGCGTCCGGCCAGCGACACGGTGGCGTACAGCCGAGGGTGCCCGTCCAGCAGCGGCTCCAGCGCCGCGGCCTCGGTGGTGCCGCCCAGCAGCAGGATCTGCCGCGGGCGCGCCGCCCGGGGGCCGGTATCGGTGGATGAACGGGAGCTCATGAGGATGACCAGTCTAGCCACCAACGAGGAGCGAGCGCCATGGCTGAATATCGTCGGCGTGGGCGCGGGGGGACTCGCCGGGCTGGCCCCGGATGCCCGCATGGTGCTGGACACGGCGGCGACGGTGATCGGCGGCGCCAGGCATCTGGAGATGCTGCCGGAGCGGCCGGGGCAGGAGCGCCTGGTGTGGCCGTCGCCGCTGGAGACCGCGCTGGACTGGATCGAGGCGCGCGCCGGGCAGCCGCTGTGCGTGCTCGCCAGCGGTGACCCCTTCTGGTTCGGGGTGGGCGCGACCCTGATGCGGCGTTTTCCGGTCGCGCAGACCTGCGTCTGGCCGGCGCCCTCGGCGTTCAGCCTGGCCGCCGCGCGCATGGGCTGGCCGCTGCAGCAGACCCGCTGCCTGTCGGTGCACGGCCGGCCGATGGAGGCGCTGCGGCCCTGGCTGCATGACGGCGCGCGACTGCTGATCCTGAGCCGCGACGGGGATACCCCGGCGGAACTGGCGCACTGGCTGACCGGGCTCGGCTTCGGCGATTCCACCCTGACCGTATTGCAGTCCCTGGGTGCGGACCGCGAGGCGGCGGTCCGCGCGCGCGCCGGGGCCTGGCCGGAGGTCGCGATCGAGGCGCTGAACACGGTGGCGCTGGAGTGCCGGGCCGATCCGGCGGCGCAGGTGCTGGCGGCCAGTGCCGGCCGGCCGGAGGCGCAGTTCGAGCAGGACGGCCAGATCACCAAGCGCGAGGTGCGGGCGGTGGCGCTGGCCCTGCTGGCGCCCGGACGCGGCGAGCGGCTGTGGGACGTGGGCGCCGGCTCCGGAGCCATCGGCATCGAGTGGATGCTGACGGATCCGGCCAACACCGCCGTGGCCATCGAGCCGCGCGCGGAGCGCCTGGAACGCATCGCGCGCAACGCGAGCACGCTGGGGGTGCCGGCGCTCCGTCCCATCCACGGGCGGGCGCCGGAGGCACTGGGAGACCTGCCGCCACCCGACGCGATCTTCATCGGTGGTGGGCTGACGACGCCCGGGCTGGTGGAACACTGCGTGGAGCGTTTGCGCCCGGGGGGGCGGCTGGTCGCCAGCAGCGTGACGGTGGAGGGTGATGCGGTGCTGGCGGCGGCGCACGAGCGCCACGGCGGCGAGCTCACGCGGATCAACGTCAGTCGCTCGGAGCCGCTGGGCGGCATGGCCGGCTGGCAGCCGCTGCGGCCGGTGACCCTGTGGTCGCTGCGCCGGAGCTGAGGGAAACGCCGAGCGGGGCGCATGTCCGGGTGACCCCTGGCGTCGGCTTCGCCTCGGCCTGCACGGCCGGCGAGCTGGAGGCACTGGTCCGCGAGGTGCTGGCCGAGGCGCACGCCGGGTTGCGGGCGGGGGGCGGCGAGGCGATCGAGATCCGGCAGCTGGCGGCCCCGGCGCACAAGGGCGACAGCCCGGTGCTGTGGACGGCCGCGCGCGACCTGGAGCTGGAGCCGGTGTTCGCGTCGGCGGCCGCGCTGGCCGAGCACGACGCTGCCCTGTCCACGGACTCCTCGCGCTCGCGTGCCGCCGCCGGGGTCGGTTCGGTGGCGGAGGCGGCGGCGCTGGCGGTGGCCGGCGACGGGGCGCGCCTGCTGCTGCCGCGGCGGCTCTCGGCACGGGCGAGCTGCGCGGTGGCCGTGCGGACGGTGAACGGGACAGACGGGAATTTCGAGGAGTTTTGATGACGGTTCATTTTGTCGGAGCGGGGCCCGGTGCGGCCGATCTGCTGACTTTGCGCGGGCGCGATCGTATCGCGGCCTGCCCGGTATGCCTGTATGCCGGTTCGCTGGTGCCGGAGGTGGTGCTGGAACATGCCCCGGAGGGGGCGCGCGTGGTCAACACCGCGCCACTGACGCTGGACGCGATCATGGAGGAGATCGAACGCGCCCACGCGGCGGGCCAGGACGTGGCGCGCCTGCACTCCGGCGATCTTTCGGTCTACAGCGCGCTGGGCGAGCAGATCCGCCGGCTGGAGGCGGCCGGGATCGACTACAGCATCACGCCTGGAGTGCCGGCGTTCTCTGCCGCCGCGGCGACCCTGGGGCGGGAACTGACGGTGCCGGAGGTGGCGCAGTCGTTGGTGCTGACGCGCACGCCGGGGCGGGCGTCCTCCATGCCGGAGCGCGAACGGCTGGCGAGCTTTGCCGCCACCGGGGCGACCCTGGCGATCCACCTGTCGCTGCACAATATCGAGACCGTGGTCGAAGACCTGCGGCCGCACTATGGCTGCGACTGCCCGGTGGCGATCGTGTTTCGCGCCAGCTGGCCGGACGAGACCGTGGTGCGCGGTTCGCTGGGGAATATCGCGGAGCGGGCGCAGGCCCTGACCACGCGGCGCTCGGCGCTGATCCTGGTGGGGCCGGCGCTGGACCCGGGGGATTTTCGCGACAGTGCGCTGTACGACCCGTCGCACGTGCGCCGTTACCGCGGCATGGACGGGGACTAAGCGGTGGCGCCCCTGATCTTCCGCAGGCAGGGATAACGCCGGTGGGTGTTGTGGGATACGGGGCTTTTCGCCTGCAAGCAGGCTCCCACATCGCCAGGAACCTGTAGGAGTCTGCTTGCAGGCGAAGGCGGTTTCTTCCCGATCAGGGTCATGGCAAGGGGCCGCCATGCGGCGGCCCCTTGGTTCCCGGCCGGTTTAGCGGCGGCGGTAGTTGTCGTGGCAGGCCAGACAATGGTGGCGCACGCCGTTCAGGGCCTCGGTGGCGCGAAGCTGGAAGTCTTCGTTCTCCAGGTCGTCGGCCGACTCCACCTTGCGCTGCAGTCGTTCGGCGGCCTCGCGGTAGGCTGCCTTGTACTCGGAGAACTCCGGGTCCTCCCAGGCCGCGGGCAGGGCCCCGGGTTCGCCGTCCCGCGCTGGTGTCTCGCGTGCGAACCAGGTTTCGATGTCGTCGGCGCGGCGCGCCAGTTCCTCGGCCAGACCGGGCAGACGTTCGGCGAATGGTGCGTCATAACGCAGGATCTGCTCGATGCTGCGGTAGGTGGCCGAGGTGCCCTGCATGCTCTGCTGACGGAAGCGCTGGAAGGCCTCGGTCGCATCCACTTTGGCCGGATCGTCCAGGGTCTTGTCATAGTCGCCCCAGGGGCCCGGCATTGTGACAGTGACCTCCGCGGTGGCCGGGCTGCCGGTGGCAGCCAGCAACAGGATCGCAAAGAGGGTGGTTCTCAACGGGTGGTGGATCGGTTGCATCCAGTTCATGTCGATTCTCCCGGTCATTTCTCAGAAGCGGAACTGGTGCTGCAGGTGCAGCTCCCAGTCCGAGGTGTCGGTGTCGCGGTCCAGCCACATCAGTTGGGTCTTGTGCCGCTGGCCACGGTGATACCAGTTGAGGCCGGCACCCCATTCACGCTGCCAGCGCTCGTCAGTGCCAAGATCGTCGCCTGCGTCGTGGCGCAATACGGCGTGGCGCGCGGCGAACTCCAGTCCCTCCACCGGCAGCGACTGCGCCAGTTCCAGTTCGGCCCCCAGGTCGTGGTAGCTCGCGGTGCGGTCGGGGGAGACATCGCGGCGGAAGGCCGCCAGCGACAGCGAGGTATGGGCGAACTTGACCACCGCGTCGGCGGTGGCGGTGATCCAGTCGGCGCGTTGGTTGGCCACCGTGTCTTCGATGCCGCGGCTCCAGTCGCGCAGGTGGTTGCGGCTGGCGGCCTGTACGCCGGCGCCCAGGGCGACGGTGCGCTCCACGGCCTGGCCTAACGTGGTGTTGTCACGTGGGACTGCGCCGACCGGGGCCCACGCGCCGCGCGCGCTGAACAGGTGGCCGGATGTGGAGGGGCGATCGTCGCGCTGATCCAGACGCCCGCGACCGTCAAACACGCCGATGGCCCATGCCCGGTTGTCGCCGGCGCCGCCCAGCAGGGCGATACCGGTGTCGCGGCCGGCCGGAACCTCGAACTGGTTGCCGGCGATGCTCAGTTCGGTGAACAGGCGGTTGGGTCCGCCGATATCCCGCGACAGGCCGAAGGGGACCGTAAACTGGCCAGCCCGCAGGCCCAGGTGTTCACCCAGTGCGTACTGCAACCAGATGTCGCGCATGGACAGCTCGCCGCTGCTGAAATCCGGCTGCAGGCGGAAGCTCAGATCGGGGTGGAACAGGGTGCCCGAGGTGTCCAGCCAGGCACGACGGAAGTCGAATTCGCTGCTGGAGCCATCCGGGTCTCGTTCGTAGCTGTAGCGGCCCTGGATCAGCGGATCCAGGGTGACCTGCAGGCCGTCTTCCGCGTCGCCGAATTCGAAGCCGGCTTGTGCCGGCGCGATGCCCGCGGCCGTCATCAGGCACAGGGTGGCCAGGGCCGGGACGGCATGCTGTCCCGGTCGGAGATGGGTATGGTTCATTGTTGGGTTGCTCCCTTGGACGCGCGACCCCGCACGCCGTGGATGAAACGACGCCGGAAGCTGGACAGGGAGCAGGGGAGGCCGGGCGATGCGAGCACGCCGGACTGGCCCGCTCGGCCGCCCACCGCGGCGTCGGGTGTCGTCCAGGCCGGTCTCCGGACTCGCGAAGTGGATGCGCGATGCATCCAGGGCGGATCGCCTTCCCGCGGGCATCCCGGGGATGCGCCGCAGTGGCATTGGATCCGCCCGTCTCCGCCTACCGTTGCGGGGGCAGTGCCGGCCTTGCGAATGTCGATTCGCGCACCGGCTTCCCGATTATCCCCGGCGGCTGAGCGCCGGGGCACCTAGAGAGGGGCGAACCGTAATGGAGGGAAAAGGGGGGGTCAAGTTTGTCCGGGTATCCCGGGAAACGGTGTAGTGGGGGCGAACCCGGCTCCCCTGGAGGCTGATAATTGATGCAGATCATCTCCGGGGCGGATTTTGATCGCGACCAGTTTTCCGCGTCTGTAGGGTGGGTTTTAAGTGGTTTGGACCGAGTCTATTTCGGTTCGCGCCGATATCCGCTTCTCAGATGTCTGTTACTCATCTGTTACTCAAGGGAGACCTGTATGAAAACGCTTTCCGGATTCCGCATGACGGCGCTGGCGGCTTGTGCAGCCGTCGCGTTCGGGGCCGCAGCCCCGTCCGTGGCCGATACCGACTATTCCGAATACCGCGACGTGTTCGAGCCGCTGCCGGCGCTGCCGCCGATCCCGGCGGACAACTCGATGACCAAGGAGAAGATCGAGCTGGGCAAGATGCTGTTCTTCGAGCCGCGCATCTCCAGCTCCGGCGTGATCTCCTGCGCCACCTGCCACAACCCGGCGCTGGGCTGGGCGGACCGCATCCCGCGCGCGGTGGGCCATGACGGCCAGGTTGGCGAGCGCAATACCCCGACCGTGCTGAATTCCGGCTTCTTCACGGCCCAGTTCTGGGATGGCCGCGAGGACGATCTGGAAGGCCAGGCCCTGGGCCCGATCCAGGACGCGATCGAGATGGCGATGCCGCTGGAGGAGGCGATCGCGCGCCTGGAGGAGTTCAACGAGTACCAGGAGAAGTTCGAGGCCGCCTATCCCGATTATGACGGCGACAACGTGATCAATACCGACCACGTGGCCAAGGCCCTGGCGACGTTCCAGCGCACGCTGAACACCCCGAATTCGCCGCTGGATCGCTGGCTGGTCGGGGACGAGGGTGCGATGAGCGAGCAGCAGATGCGCGGGATGAAGCTGTTCGCCGATAACGGCTGCGTGGCCTGCCACAGCGGACCGGCGTTGACCGACAGCAACTTCCATCGCATCCAGGTGCCGGGCTCGGAAGACAAGGGCCGCTATCTGGTCACGGGCGATGAGGCCGACAAGTTCGCGTTCAAGACCCCGACGCTGCGCAATGTGGCGCTGACCTACCCCTACATGAACAACGGCGAGACCGCGACGCTGGACGAGGCGATCCGCATCATGGGGCAGGAGATGCTGGGCATGGAGTTCAGCGATGACGAGGTCGCGGACATCGAGGCCTTCATGCACGCACTGACCGGCGAGATGCCGCGCTTCGATATCCCCGCGCTGCCGTAACTGGCCGCACTGGGATCGGGTGTTACAAGCCCCCTCCGGAGACGGAGGGGGCTTTTTCGTGGGTGCGTTTATTCGACCGTGATAGTGATCTTTTCGGACACAACCGGTGGGTCGAAGCTAATGTGGCGGTAGTCCATGAACAGCAACTGCAGGGTGTACTCGCCGGGTTCCAGTTCCAGCTCGCCCTCGGTCTGTCCACCACCGAAATGACGCTTGTGGTCGGAGAAGGGCAGCGAGGCATCCAGGTCCACCTCGTCGAGTGGCTTGTTCACCAGCAGGTGGTGGTGGCCGGTGTTGTCCATCTCCACGCCGGCCGGCGCGACACCCATGCCGCGCAGGCCCATCTGGACACGCACTGGACTTTCGAGCGTTTCGCCATCCTGTGGACTGATGAAATAAACCTCGGCCCCGTCCGGTGGCGCAATGCGGTCGGTCGCCATGGCATTCCCGGCCAGCGCCAGGCCGCCGGTCAGTGCCAGTAACGTGGAAAGTCGGGTGAGCGTGGGATTCATGAAGGCTCCTTTGGCCCGCGTTCGGGCATCCGTGTGGTCCCAACTCCAGTATAGACCGCGGTCCCTGCGGCAGCCCCGCGGCGTTCTGCTACCCTAGGCGCCTTCAAATTCCACCTTCCTCAGGAACGAGTGCTTCGCATGACTTTTCGTACCCGTTTTGCCCCCAGTCCGACCGGCTATCTGCATATTGGCGGTGCCCGCACCGCGCTGTTCTCCTGGCTGTATGCGCGTCACCACGGTGGCGAGTTCGTGCTGCGCATCGAAGACACCGATCTGGAGCGCAGCAATGCGGAATCGGTCAACGCGATCCTTGAGGGGATGAACTGGCTGGGGCTGACTTACGATCACGGGCCGTTCTATCAGACGGAGCGTTTTGATCGGTACAAGGAGGTAATCGACCAGCTGATGGCCGCAGGTCACGCCTATCGCTGCTACTGCACGAAGGAAGAGTTGGATGCGATGCGCGAGGAGCAGAAGGCGCGCAAGGAAAAGCCGCGCTACGACGGTCGCTGCCGGGCGCGCACCGAGCCGCGCGAGGGCGTGGAGCCGGTAATCCGTTTTCGCACGCCGGACGAGGGGGTGACCATCGTCGACGACATGGTGCGCGGCAAGGTCGCGTTCCAGAACAGCGAGCTGGACGACCTGATCATCGCCCGCTCCGACGGCTCGCCAACCTACAACCTGACGGTGGTGGTCGACGACATGGATATGGGGATCACCCATGTGGTCCGTGGCGATGACCACTTGAACAACACCCCGCGCCAGATCAACATCCTGAAGGCGCTGGACGTGGAACCGCCGCGCTACGGCCACCTGCCGATGATCATGGGCCCGGACGGCGCCAAGCTATCCAAGCGCCATGGCGCGGTCTCGGTGATGCAGTACCGCGACGAGGGCTATCTGCCGGAGGCGCTACTGAACTACCTGGTGCGCCTGGGCTGGGCCCATGGCGATCAGGAAATTTTCTCGGTCGACGAGCTGGTGCGCCTGTTCGATATCCAGGACGTGAACCAGTCTGCTTCCGCGATCAACCCGGACAAGCTCCTGTGGTTGAACCAGCACTACATCAAGTCGCTGGACCCGGATCATGTGGCGCTGGAGTTCGGCTGGCACCTGGGTCAGTTGGGTATCGATCCGTCCAGCGGCCCGGCGATGCGCGACGTGGTGATCGCTCAGCGCGAGCGGGCGCGTACCCTTTGCGAGATGGCCGAGAACAGCGTGTACTTCTATCGCGAGTTCGAGGGCTACGACGAGAAGGCCGCGCGCAAGCAGCTCACCGCCGAAGCACTCCCGGTGCTGCAGACGCTGTATGACGGTTTCAGTGCGCTGGGTGCCTGGGAGAAGGAGCCGCTGCACGAGGTCGTGGTGCACACCGGCGAGCGGCTGGATCTCAAGCTGGGCAAGGTCGCGCAGCCGCTGCGTGTGGCCCTGACCGGCGGCACAGTATCGCCGCCGATCGACGACACCCTGGTGCTGATTGGGCGTGAGCGATCACTGGCTCGGATCGAGCGGGCGCTGAAGAAAATTTCGGCGGAAGCGGGTTGACACTCCAGGGGGTGCTGGCTACAGTACGCGCTCGCCTGACACGGGGCCATAGCTCAGCTGGGAGAGCGCCTGCATGGCATGCAGGAGGTCGGCGGTTCGATCCCGCCTGGCTCCACCAAATTCGGGTGTAAGCGAGTTCACCGATGCATCGTTTTGGGGTTATATCCATCTGGGTGGGTCTGGTGATTGCAGTGGTTGGGCTGTTCGGCGGTTTCGGGCTGATGTTCACCGGGGAGCAAACCTGGTCCAAGCCCCTGATTGCGGCGGTTCCGATCGGATTTCTTCTGGTGTTTACCGGTGTTGTAACCACGATCATTTATCGTGAGACCGCCGGAGGTCACAGAAGCGGCCGGCCCCAGGGCCCGCCAAACTAGCAACAAGACGTTGCCTCTGCGTCCCCATCGTCTAGAGGCCTAGGACACCGCCCTTTCACGGCGGCGACCGGGGTTCGAATCCCCGTGGGGACGCCATTATTCCGAGAAGGCCCGAATCGAAAGGTTCGGGCCTTTTCTTTTGTGCGCGCCGGTACCCGTGCTGGCGCGGGACCGGTTCAGGCGAGCTGCGGGTTTTGCTGCAGCGCCTGCTCGGATGGGTGTCGTCGGGGGATGATGCAGTGGTTGATGCGCAGGAGTTCGCGTTCGCTCCACTGGCGCCAGACGTCATCGCGAGCAAAGCGGGCATAGTCGAGCAGGGTTAATCGTTCGATATTCGGGTTGCCGTGGTCGTGGGCCAGACGTCGTGCCCGCTCCAGCTCCTGCCAGCCCTCGTTGTCGGTGCCGTCGCTGCGTTCCAGTAGCGCATGCGCCCGCAGTCGCCGGATGGCGGGTTCGAAGCCGTGATCCCCTCGTTTCAGGCAGTTGGTCAGTGTATCGGTGGCGATCTGCAGGCGTTCCGAGGGCTTGGCGCCGGTTGCATGCAGGGCGTCGAGCAGGAAGAGCTGAAAGATGGTGCTGACGCCATCCATGATGTGGCGCAATGCATCTGCCTGTTCCCGGAGTGGAGCCACAGCCGAGGGGTCGCCTTGGCGCGCGAGAGCCCAGTGCTGTAGTGCCAGGCCTGAGGCCCGCCAGAGGGGATAGTCATAGTCCTCGGCAATCGCGAGCGCGCGGCGGGCGGAGGTCAGGGCTTCGTCAGGGTCGTCGGCGAAGAAGCCAAGCGCTGCCCGGAAGGCGTAGACAAAGGCCTCGGTGGGGCGGTGTTCCAGCGCTGTGGCCTCGGCGCAGGCCGCATCCATTTCATCCCACGCGCGAGCGTGGTTGCCGAAGAAGAGGAGCGTCCAGGCCATGAAGCCGCGTGAGCTGATCGCAGGGTTTTCGGTGTGGCGCGCGACCAGGTGTGGGTGGTCGTCTTCGCGGTACAGGGCGAGCGCCTGGGTCTGGTGTTCCAGCGCCAGCGGCAGCTGGCCACTCCAGAAGTGCGTGTTGCCTTGTACATAGTGAGCGGCGATCCGTAGCAGGCGGTCGTTCGACTGCTCTGCGACCTGTTCCATGTCGTTGGCCAGGCGGTGGGCTTCATCAAAGCCATGCCAGGATCCGGCACCGTGCCAAAGTCCCCAGAGCACACGGAAGTACTGCACCGCGTCTCGCTGGGGCGCGGTGATGCCCAGCGTACGCTCAAAGATCGCGTGCACTGTGCGCGAGCCGTATCCCAGCAAGGCGAGGTTTGAGGCACCCAGTCCGCCCAGGGCTCGCTGGGTCTGCGCATCGCGTTCTTCCGACGGTTCCCGCTCACCCAGCTCGCGATCGAGGCAGCTGAGCGCGTCTTCGAAGTAGTGCGAGGCCTCCAGCAGCATGCCCCGGGCGAACGCCGCCTCTCCCGCCTCGAGCCAGGCGGGCACCGCCTCCTCCACACGCCCGGCGTGATAGAGATGGCTGGCCACCTGGCCCCAGTCGATACTGCTTGTGCCTCCATCGTCACGCAGGAGATCGGCCAGGCGGCCGTGAAGACGCGTTCGTTCGGCCACCAGCATGGATTCGTAGGCGGCCTGCTGAAACAGCGCGTGACGGAACCGGTAGCGCACACCGTCCAGGACGCCGACCGGCTCGATGAATCCGCGGCCGGTGAGGCGGCTGAGCTGGCGGCGGATCACGTCGGCCGGCTGCTCCAGGAGGTGACTCAGGATGCGCGTATCAAAATCGCGTCCGATTACGGCCGCGGCGTGGGCCAGGTCACGCGCGGTCCCGGTTTGTTCCAGACGTGCCACCAGCAGATTAGCCAGCCCGGGCGGCAAGGTGTCGGGCAGGGTCCCGGTGCGCGCCGCTTCGAGGGTGTAGCGCGTCAGCTCCTCGAGAAAAAGCGGGACGCCCTCGCCGCGCTCGATGAGTTGTTCGCGCAGGTGCGTCGTCAGGCGATGCTGGGTGTCGCAACGCTCGATGAGTTCATGTGCAGCCTGGTCGGGCAGGGCGTGCAGTCGCAGGTGCTCGAGCGGGATATCGCGCCAGTTGGAGCGAAAACTCATGCGGGCCGTGAGCAGGGTCAGCAACGGGCGGTCATGCAGGCGCTGATACAGGCGTCGGAGGAATTCGGCCGTGCCGGAATCCATCCAGTGCAGGTCGTCGCAGATCAGCAGGATGGGGCCTCGTTGGGCTCGGCGTCGGGCGAGTTCGACGAGGACGTCAATGATGTGATCCCGGTCGAGACCCTGCGCGGCCAGTGCTTCGAGGCCGTTGCTGTCCGGGTGTGTGAGCCAGTGCGCCAGGGCGTCGGCGATGTCCGCATCGAGTGATCGAGCGGTGCCGAGGGCACGTGCCAGTCGGCGCTGGCGGCTGGCATTCATGCTGCCGAGCCCAAGCCAGGTGGCGAACGCTTGACGCACGGGCGTCAACAAGTGCCGCGCGCGGTCCTCGCGGCACTTCAGCAGGAAGCGCGAGCGCGCCTGGCCGCGGATGCGCTCGTCGAGGTGTCGTGCGAGACGGCTCTTGCCCAGGCCGGCTTCACCCTGAATCAGTACATAGTGTGGTTTGTGATGTTCGAGTGTCTGGCGCCAGATCATGTGCAGGCGCTCAAGCTCCTCTGTGCGTCCTGCCAGAGGAGTGAGGCCACCTCGGGCGTGCTGGGCATCGACGCGATCCAGGGGGCCGGGGTCGCCGGTGACGCGCTGGCTTCCTTCGAGTACTCCCGTGCCTGCGTGAGGGCTGAACAGAAAATACCCCGAGACGCGCTGGTGCACGGATGGCGAGACCACGAGCGTCCCCGTGTCGGTCGAACGTGCCAGAGCCTGTGCGCGCTGGCTGAGCAGGCCAGCGGGGTCGGGGGTGTCCGGGTCTACCCCGGTTACGATGAGGTCGGTATCGACGCTTATGCGCAGCTCGCAGTCGCTCGGGGCTGTTTGCAGGACTTGCCAGGCGGCGTGGACGGCATCGACGGTGGCCTGCTCGCGACCTGCAGGATAGCCAAAATAGGCGAGGAGGCCGCTGCCAGGGGCCCGAACCACATGCCCCCGATGGTTCAACAGGACCAGGTCCAGTTGCTCCAGGGTGTGTTGCATGCGTTCATTCTGCAGCTCGACGTCAAGCTCGGCGTCCGCCTGGACCAGGCAGGCCACAACGGTGACCCGGCGGCGCTCGGCACGCAGAGAGGCTGTTTCGGGTGTGGCAGTAGAAGACACCGTTGCCGGTGTCTTTGGTGTTGGGGCCAGGATTTCGTCGCGGGTTCGCACCAGCAGGTGGCCAGGGCCATCGACCGCCTGGCGCTCCAGGCGGCCAAAGTGTTCCAGCGCCCGCTCGCGGTTACCCATGCCGGCCAAGGTCAGCATGACCAGGCGGTGCAGGGCCTCTTCATGGGGCTCCATCGCCAGCAGTCGCTGGAGTTCGGTGAGCAGGGCTTCGGCGTCTGCGGAGTGGCAGAGATCGTCGAGATTTTCCTCGATCAGGAGGAGCAGCTGGGACCAGTAGTGGTCGCGCTGTGTCTGTGCCCAGGCGGCGAGCTCGGGGAGATCCTGGAGTGCGCGCACGGGATCAAGAAAGGGGCCATGGTAGTGGCGGATACTCGCGAGAGTTTGTGCGGCCAGTTCGTTGCAGCTCAGGTGGCTGCGGTCGGCCCGCAGGCGGTGCAGGGCGAGGAAATCGATCTCGGTGCCGGGCTGAAGCTGGAAGTGGACGTAGCGCGGTGTGGCCTCGAGCAGGGCGGCGGGCGGATCCGGCAGTTGCCGCCGCAGTTGAAATAGCCCCTGGCGCAGGTTGACACGTGCGCTGTCGCTGTCCAGCTCGGGCCAGAACAGGTGCGCCAGTTCCTGGCGTGGCACGCGCCGTGGGCATTCGGCCGCCAGGTAGGTCAGCAACAGCCCCAGCTTGGTGCCGGACAGGGCGGGCACATCACGGCCCTCGACCCGCACGCCGACTGTGCCGAAGGTCGTGATCTCCAGATGAGCCAACCATCCCCCCTGTCGCAAACGCCGGGCGCATGCCAACGGGCGTCGTCGCCGCTGTTGCCGGTGCCCGGGTGGTTATTGCGTGTCTTGCCCGCGCTGTCTGGCCGCGAGACGAAATCACCCGGATTGTACCGGGATTTGAGGTGCTGGGTCAGTCGATCCGGATAGTGGTGTATCCCTGCTGCTCGTAGCCCATGATGGACAGGAAGGTGTTGCCCACCAGATTGACGCCCGGGATCAGGTCGTCCTGGCCGAGATCGAAGCGACGGGTGGCGATGTAGCAGGCCTCCATGTGGACACCATCCAGCTCCTGGATGTCGGCCAGGCGGTCATGGATGTGGCGTACCGCCGATACGTCCTCGATCTCCAGGTGGTCGGTGTCGCGTGCAATCAGCGCGGCGGCACCACCGCGAAACGCGAACACCATGTTCGGTTCCAGACCCTGGCGCACCATGTCCTCGTGGGTCTCCTCGATAACGCTCAGCCGGGCAATCAGGCGTTCGGGATCGCCAATGGTGATGTCCCAGAGGATCTGGCCGTGTTCGATGCCTGCGAGTGCACGCTCGTCGGAGGGCTTTTCCGCCGCCACCGGACCCGTGAGCAGGAAGGCCAGCAGGACAGTTCCGATCATGCCGATCAGCCGGTATTTCATGGCGAGCTCCTTGCCGACCCAGAGCCGGTTTCTGCGGTGACTATGCCTCAAGTTTAGGGCATGGGGACCCGTGTGCACACGAGTTCCCATGCCCAGCCTGCTTCGGGGGGCCGGTTGGATGGCCCCCGCGCGGGCGATTTAGTGCCCGTGGTAGCCCTTGTGCAGGTACTCGACACCCTCGAGGTTTTGCACCTGGATCTCGCGCACCGGGATGAAGCGTGCAGTGCCGGGCCCGACGATCTCCTCGGTCACTCGGATGCGGTACGGGGCTTTCGAATTCAGGACCTGCCCGACGTATTGCTTGCCCTCGTGGGTCACGCGTACCGGGGTCGTCTTGTCGTGGCGGCTGAAGTTGTAGCTAACGCCTTTGGGGTAGTTCAGGTTGCGTTCGGAAAAGGTCATGTCTGGGCCTTGCTGGATGACTTGGTTTGACTGGTTGATGTGTTCTTGATGGCCTCGAAGGCCTCCAATGCGGCCTGGCGGCTGGCTTTCAGGTCGACGATCGGGGCGGGATAGCCCAGGGTGCCGCCGGCGCCCGGGGCGTGAATATACCGTGTTTCGGTCTTCTTGAGCACCGGCAAAAAGCGTCGCACGAATCGGCCGTCCGGGTCGTATTGTTCCCCTTGGCGTTGTGGGTTGAAGATTCGGAAATACGGTGCGGCATCGGCGCCGCAGCCACCGGCCCACTGCCAGCCCAGAGTGTTGGAGGCAAGATCGGCGTCGACCAGGGTGTCCCAGAACCAGCGGGCGCCGTGCACCCAGTGCAGGCGCAGGTTTTTGGTCAGGAAGGATCCTACGACCATGCGCAGGCGGTTGTGCATCCAGCCGGTTTCCCACAGCTGGCGCATCGCCGCGTCCACGATCGGGATTCCGGTGCGGCCCTGTTGCCAGGCGGCGAGGTCGGCCTCCGATTCGCGCCACGGGAAATCCTCGAAGCGCGGGTTCAGGGGCTGTTCCGGCGTGTGCGGGAAGTGATAGAGCACATGGTGCGCAAAGTCGCGCCAGCCGAGTTCGCGCACGAAAGACTCGGGCCCCTTGTGCTCCAGGCTGATGTTGGCATCGCGCAGGGCGCGCAACACTTGCCGCGGCGAAACCTCGCCAAAATGCAGATGCGGTGACAGCCCGGAGGTGCCGTCCTGGTCGGGGCGGTCGCGGCTGTCGGCATAGCCTGTGATCGACTGCCCGAGGAACCGCTCCAGGCGTGCCTGGGCGCCGCGTTCGCCGGGTGCCCAGGTGGCGCGCAGGCCGGCGGCCCAGTCGATTCGGGGCAGCAGTGCCAAGTCGTCGAGCGTCAGGGAGGCCGGTGGTTTTTCGGGCCCCGGCAGGCGAGAAGGGGCGGGGAGCGGGTCCTGTTCAATCCCGCGCTGCAGGCAGGCGCGCCAGAACGGGGTGAAGACCCTGTACGGGCCGCCCTGGCCGGTCTCGACGTCCCAGGGCTCGATCAGCAAGGCCGCGTTGAAGCTGCGAACCTCCAGGCCGTCGGCACGCAGCCCGGCCTTGATCCCCTGATCGCGCAGGACGCGGGCCGGTTCGTATACGCGGTTCCAGTACACGGCCTCGGCGCCCGTCTCGACGACCAGCTCGCGCAGGGTGTCGAGGCTCGGGCCGGCGCGAACGACCAGAGGGCTGCCGGCCTTGTTCAGCGCCTCGTTGAGCGACTGCAGGCTGTGGTGCAGCCACCAGTTGGAGGCGGCCCCGGGGGCCCACTGCAGGTCCTCGTCCGGGGCATGGATGAACACCGGGATCACGGCTCCCCCGCGCTCGACGGCGGCGTGCAGTGCGGGCTGGTCGGCCAGGCGCAGGTCCTGGCGCAGCCAGACGAGGGTGGGTCCGGGCATCAGAGTCGCTCCCCCTGCTGCAGCCGTTCGCGGATCGCGGCGGCCTGTGTGCGAATGGCCTGAAGGCGTTCGGTGTCCATCTTCTCGATGTGCTTCCACTGCAGCGCGGTGCGCGGATGATTCGCGAAGCGTTCGCGGTGGCGATCGAGGAAGTCCCAGTAGAGGGTTGTGAACGGGCAGGCGTCGTCGCCGAGCGCCTCGGTCGGGCGGTAGCGACACTGTGTGCAGTAGTTGCTCATGCGCTGGATGTAGCGCCCGGTGGCGACATAGGGCTTGGAGGCCATGCGGCCGTCATCGGCGTATTGCGACATGCCGATTACGTTCGGCATCTCCACCCATTCCACCGCATCGACGTAGATGCCCAGATACCACCCGTGAATGGCGGTCGGTTGTACCCCCAGCAGCTGCGCGAACAGGCCGGTGACCATCAGGCGCTGGATATGGTGGGCATAGCCAAGACGCAGGGTCTGTCCGACGGCTTCGCGCAGGCAGCGCATCTCGGTGTCGGCATCCCAGTACAGCGCCGGCAGGGGTTCCCCGGCTTCGAGCGCGTTCCAATCGTGCCAGCGCTCGCCGAAATGGAAATACAGGCCGCGCACGTATTCGCGCCAGCCCAGGATCTGGCGGACAAAGCCTTCCACTGCGGCCAGCGGGGCATGGCCACGGCGCCAGGCGTCCTCCGCTGCAGCGATTACCTCGCGCGGGCTGAGCAGGTGCAGATTCAGGGCGGCGGACAGGCGGGCGTGGTACAGCCAGGGCTCGCTGCTCCACATCGCGTCCTGGTACTGACCGAAGTGTGGCAGCCGGTGGGCGATGAAATCGTCCAGCGCCTCGCGCGCATGCGCGGGTGTGACTGGCCAGTCGAAGTCCTCGCAGCGGCCGGGGAGGTCGGGCAACTGCTCGGCGACGATCTGGATGACCTCGCGCGTGACGGCGTCGGGCGGGAAGCGTCTCGGTGCGGGCAGTAGGCCGGGACCTTCGCGGCCGAAATGCCCCCGGTTCTCGGCGTCGAAGTTCCACTGGCCGCCGGCGGGCTCGCCGTCATCCATCAGCACATCAAGACGGCGGCGCTGGTCGCGGTAGAAATACTCCATGCGCAGTTGCTTGCGGGTCCCGGCCCACTCGGAAAATGCCTCGAGCGATACCAGGAACAGCGGGTCGGGCAGGATGGTGAGCGTGACCCCGGCTCTGCGGCAGGCCGTCTCCAGCTCGCGCTGTACGCGAACTTCGCCGGGTTGCAGGACCTGAACTTCGCGTGGACGCAGGCGGCGCAGATCGGCCTCCAGGGCGGACTCGAGCGTGTGATGCCCGTGGTC
Source organism: Thioalkalivibrio sp. ALgr1 (assembly GCF_000378285.1). Taxonomy (NCBI): domain Bacteria; kingdom Pseudomonadati; phylum Pseudomonadota; class Gammaproteobacteria; order Chromatiales; family Ectothiorhodospiraceae; genus Thioalkalivibrio; species Thioalkalivibrio sp. ALgr1. The sequence goes on along the minus strand of NZ_KB905133.1, from coordinate 304,135 downwards.
GCCCAGGGCATGGTAGTGCAGCGCCCATCCGTCCTCGCGCTGGCGCCGGGCGAAGTGGCGCATCGCCGAGAGAAACATTACGGTACGGGCGGCGTGCGACGGGACATGCAGCGATTCGCCCGGCACCTCGGCCATCCAAAGGGCGTCGCGGGAGGGGTGCAGGGTTTCCTGCACGGGGTGAGGCTGGGCGAGCTGGTCGCCGAGTACCACCAGCAATTTCGTCGGGTGGTCGTTCGCGCTCGGAGGTTGGCCGGAGTCCACGAGCCGTGGTGGACCGGCTCAGTGAGGCAGTTGTCGGCTGAGGAGTTCGGCCGCTTCGAGCGGCGCGCCGGGCAACACTTCGATTTCGCGCTGGTGATTCACCTGGGAGAGTTCGAGCGCCGCGGAACCCGCCAGATAGCAGCGAGGCCCGGGGCGATTCAGGATAGCCTCGATGCGCGGCAGTTCGGGGGAGCGCATCAGCTGCGAGGAGCCGTGGATTATCACGGCAGGCGCGGACTGGCGTTTCACCAGCGCCTCAAGGGCCTCGGGGCTGGTCGCGTCAAACAGGGGCAGTGTTTTGAGGCCTCGCCGGGCGCAGGCCAGTTGCAGGAGCATGCCGCCAACCTGCTGGTGCCCGCCGCCCAGGACCAGGCAAGGAATGGCGGGACCTTCGCAGGCCCGGATCGCTGCGCGCAGCTGATCGGCAAAGGCCGCGGTGGCCCAGGCCGCGAAAACCGCCAGGCGAACCTCGCCTTCGGGCGAGTGCCGCGATTCTTCCCGCAGGCGCCGATAGACCTCGAGAAAGGCGCTTTCATGCACGCCGTTCCAGCCGTGGCGCATAACCAGGCGCGCGTAGGTCCTCTCCAGCTGAGCCGTGTCCAGTTCCGCGGCAGAGGAATAGAGCGCCTCGGCCAGTGGGTCGAGCGTGTGAGGGGCGATACCGGGTTTGCTGGTGCCCGTGCGATTGCGGCTGGCGGATGCTTCGGATTGGGTATGCGACGAGGGGGGCGGTTCCACCGTTGCGCTTTCGCTGGCCAGGACACGATGGACCTGGGAGACCGGAATCCCCTGATCGAGCAGCTCCAGGATGCGCTTGATGCGGGCAATGTCGTCTGCGCTGTATAGCCGATGACCCTTGGGGGTGCGCATCGGGCGAATCAGCCCGTAGCGACGCTCCCAGGCGCGCAGAGTGACGTCATTGATCCCGGTCTCCGCGCACACGTGGCGGATGGGATAAAGACCTTCCTGTTCGGATGTGCCCAATTGTGTCGCGCTGGCCATAGGTTAATTGTACAGCATCTGTACGGATCATGTACTGCGTATTCGGGCCGAGCATCGGCCGTACTGATGGTTGCCGTCAACCCCGGCCTCGACCGCTCCCCCCGCGATTGGCCACCAGGCCTTCATGGGGGGTTCTGTTGGAATGAACCCGAACGGGGTTTAGTCCCCTAATAGGGCAAAGGATCCCATACGGAGGCGAACAATGCCGCAGGACGGACACAGAGCGCGACATCCGGTCATTCGGGGAGGTTCTATGCTGGCCGTGATTACAGCCCTGTCCTGGGCTGTGGCCATGCCGGTGCAGGCCAATCCCGAAATGGCAGAAAGTATTTCCCCGTACCTCAGATTGCATGTCGACGACCCGGTAAAGTGGCGTGCCTGGGATCCTGCGCTGCTGGAGAAAGCCCGCGAGGAACAGCGCCCGTTATTGATCTCGAGTGGGTATTACTCCTGCTATTACTGCCACGTCATGCAGGAGGAGAGCTTCCAGGACGAAGGCATCGCCGAGCGCCTGAACGAGCATTTCATCCCGGTCAAGGTCGATCGCGAGGTGAACGGTGCGCTCGATACCTATCTGCTCGAGTTTCAGCGCGCCACCGCCGGGGCGACTGGCTGGCCCCTGAACGTGGTGGTCACGCCCGAGGGGTACGCGCTGACCGGTGTGGTGTATGCCCCGCGTGATCAGTTCGCGGAGTTCCTGGATGGCATTGCCGACCGCCTCGAGGCCGACTATGACCGGCTTCTGGATCTCGCCCGACGCGGCAGTGACGAGCTCTCCGAGCAGCTGCGCAAGGGCGAAGAGCCCATGTCCGACAGCCGGGCGGCGCGTCTGCCGCAGGTCCTCTGGAACGCGATGGAACGCGAGGCCGATGACCTCCAGGGTGGGTTCGGGAGTTCAACCAAGTTTCCGCACTCGCCGTGGCTGCGCGCGATGCTCGAAGCCGAGCAGGCCGGCAAGGCGCCGAACTGGGTCCCGGAGTTTCTCGAGATCACCCTGGACGAGATGGGCGGGTCCGGATTGCGTGACGTACTGGGTGGCGGGTTCTTTCGTTATTCCGAGTCGCCGGACTGGGACGAGCCACATTTCGAGGTGATGCTGGAGGACCAGGCCCAGCTGGCCTGGCTTTACCTCAAGGCGGGTACGCATTTCGATCGTGACGACTGGATCGATATCGGCCTGGAGAATCTCGATTTCGTGAAGCGCGACATGGCCCTGCGCGAGGATGATCTGGGCGAACAGGCCGACGTCGGTCCCGATGGCTTTCGTGGGTTCGCCGCCAGTCTTTCGGCTATCGACGAGCAGGGGCGCGAGGGCGGCGCATACCTGTGGCCGGAGGAGGATCTCGACGCTGCGCTGGCGGATCACGAGAACCCGGAACTGGTGCGGGCCTATTTCGGGATGGAAGGCGCCTCGGTGTTCGACCTCGGATACCTGCCGCGTGGAGGCGATTCCATCACGCAACTGGCCGAGCGCTTCGAGCTCGACGAGGAGGTGGTGCAGGAGCAGGTGGACAGAGGCCGCGAGGCCCTGATCCAGGCTCGCGAGGAGCGCGGTCTGCCGCGCGATGAAAAGGTCCTGACCGGGGCGCACGGGCTCCTGCTGTCCGCGCTGGCGCTGGCGGCGGACCACGACGAGCGCTTCGAGGAGGCCGGAAAGGCCGTGCGCTCGTGGTTGCTGGAGGTGGCCGAGTCGCCTGATGAGTTGCCGACGCTGATGGGCCTCCCGAGCGAGGATGCCGGTGAGGCGACGCTGAACGATTACGCCTATGTTGCCCAGGGGCTGCGTGACTGGGATTCGACGCGCGACAGTGGTGATCGCGACAACGCAATCGCCTTGCTGGAGACGGCCTGGGAGCGTTTCCGCGACGACGACGGCTTTCGGTCCGAGCCGGAACCCCCGCTGCCCGGGATGATCTCGCAACGCTTCCATCCAGCGGTTCACCGGCCGTCGCCGACCACTCTGATCCTGCGGATGACCGAAGAGTGGCTGGAGGAGAGCGAGACGCTCAAGACGGCCTTCGAGGAGTACGACCTGCGCCCGGGGCGCGGAGTCGAGGGGCAGCCGAAGCATCATGCGCGGCTGATCCTCTGGTTCGAGGAACGCGACTGATCGCCAGCGCCCGGCGTGCGGCGCACCTGTCCGGCGCCGTGGAGGCTGGGTCTGGTTCGACCCCCGGTGTTTACGGTGCCTTCGGCCGGCCGCCTGCCAAGCGCTGTCTCGCCAGCGCGCCGCGAGGTACTTCTTTGCTCGTGCAAAGAAGTACCCAAGAAACACGCCCGACTGCCGCGACCTCGGCCCGCTGTGCCGGGGTTTCCCTCGCTCCGAGGGTTTTCGCGGACGGCGCTGAAACTCGCTGCGCCTTCGGCTTCGCTCAGACAGTCAGCGCCCCCGTTTCTATTTTGAATCGTCCCGCGAAAACCCTCTCCACTCGGCGCGACGACAACGGGGGTGAAGGTCAAGACAACGGCTGTCCCGGCGATTGTGCTTATGGACGGAGGCTAGGTCTTCGGACAGCTTGGGCACGCGCGGCCTACGGCCATGGCGTTCCGCGCCCGCAAGCGGGCGCTAAGGGTAGGATGCCGATGAGCGCAGCGAATCGCATCAGGGTTGCCCCGACGCCGGAACGGTGCGTTTCGCTACGCTCAACCGCACCCTACGAAGGCTAGATTGACTGCAGGCATGGGGATACCTTCTGTTTTGACCTTCGTCCCCCGTATGAAGCCCCTTGCGGAAGGGTTCTCGGGACGGAAGATTCAAAATAAAAACGGGGGCGCTGACTGTCTGAGCGAAGCCGAAGGCGTAGCGAGTTTCAGCGCCGCCGGCCCGAGGGCCCTGGAGCAAGGTTCCCGGGCGGAATCCGGGTGCCCTTCTTTGGGTACTTTCTTGGGCTAGCAAGAAAGTACCTCGCGGCGCGCTCGCGAGTGAGCGCACGGCAGTATGCGGACCGAAGGCACGTATACACCGGGTGCCGAACCGGGCCGGCCACAATATGGTAGGCGGTCGGACGAAGCCACGGTAAACGCCAGAGGACGAAACAGGCTCAGCCTAAACGGCGCGGAAGGTGGTCGGGGTGCGCGCCTACCGGGGCGTTAGCCCGGCAGGGCGCGAAGGGGAGGGTTTAGTCGTTCGCTTGGGCGGCGCGTTCTTTTTCGGCCTGGTGCAGGCGCTGCAGCATGGCCTTGAGCACCTTCGGGTTGCCGGCGACGACATCGCCGCGGCGAAGCACGTCCGGGTTGCCGGCCCAGTCGCTGACAACGCCACCCGCCTCCTGCACCAGCAGCAGGCCTGCCGCGATGTCCCAGGCCTGCAGGCCCATCTCCCAGAAGCCATCGAAGCGTCCGCAAGCGACCCAGGCCAGATCCAGCGCGGCAGAGCCCGGGCGGCGTACACCGGCGGTGCCGGGCACCAGGTGGCGCAGGCTGCTCAGGTAGCGCTCCAGATCCTGGCCTTCGCGGAAGGGGATGCCGGTGCCCAGCAGGGCGCCGTTGAGGTCCTTGCGGTCGGACACGCGGATCCGGCGGCTGTTGAGAAACGCCCCGGCACCCCGCGTCGCGGTGAACAGCTCTTCCTTCAGCGGGTCGTAGACCACCGCCTGCTCCAGCCGCCCCTTGTGCTTGAGTGCGATGGAGATGCCGTACTGGGGGATCTGGCGCAGGTAGTTGGTGGTGCCGTCCAGCGGGTCGATGATCCAGACGTATTCGCCGTCGGCTCCGTCCTGCTGCCCGCCTTCTTCCGCCATGATGGTGTGGTCGGGATAGGCGCGGCGCAACGTCTGCACAATGGCCTGCTCGGCGGAGAGGTCGACATCCGACACCCAGTCGTTGCGGGCCTTCTCGCGCGTGTTCATGCGATCCGGTCGTCCCCAGGCGCGGGTGGTGATGCGTCCGGCTTCGCGAGCCGCCGATACCGCCGTGTTCAGCATGGGGTGCATGGGGTGTCTCCTGGTGTTCTGAGGGGTGTCCAGCGGGCGCGCGCACGCGCCGCGGAAAGGCCGCGAACAATACACAAGCGGCTCTTTTTTGGGAAGTCGCAGGCACCGGTGTGTACAATCCGACGCCTTGAACGAAGGGGGTTCCGCATATGGAGCAACGCCTGGGCCGGGTGCGGGTCGTGCTGGTCGGTACGACGCATCCGGGCAACATCGGCTCCGCCGCGCGTGCAATGAAGGCCATGGGGGTTACCGATCTGGTGCTGGTGGCGCCGGAGCGGTTCCCGCATGCCGATGCCACGGCGCTGGCCTCCGGGGCCGATGACCTGCTGGCGCGGGCACGGGTGGTGGACGACCTGGCGGCTGCGGTCGCGGACTGTGTGTGGGTGATCGGGACCAGCGCCCGGCTGCGCACGCACTCTGTGCCCGTGCTGGGCCCGGATATTGCGGCCGAACAGGTGCTGACGCATGCGTCCGAGGGGCCGGTCGCGCTGGTGTTCGGGCGCGAGCACAGCGGGCTGACCAATACCGAGCTGGATCACTGCAACGCCTTTGTCCAGATCCCGACCGTCCCGGATTTCAGCTCCCTGAACCTCGCCGGCAGCGTGCAGGTGATGACCTATGCGCTGCGCATGGCCGCCCTGGCCGGGGAGTCGGTTGGGGCCGCGGCTGCGGCCGAGCCCGAGGATGCGCGCGACCCGCTGGCGACCCAGGCGGAGATGGAGGGCCTGTTCAGTCATTTCGAGCAGGCGCTGACGACCATCGAGGTGCTGGATCCCGAGAACCCGCGCCATTTGATGCGGCGCCTGCGCCACCTCTACATGCGCGCGGGGCTCAGTGCCAGCGAGGTGCGCATGCTGCGCGGCATATTGACGCACACGGAGCGTGGCCGCTGAGACGGGTCGCGCGCGGAAGTGATACCTTAGTAAATGACTCAGGAATGAGGCCCGGCCATGTTTGACAGGATGCGCGAGGACATTCGCTGCGTGTTCGCACGCGACCCCGCCGCCCGCAACGCCTTCGAGGTGGTGACGGCGTATCCCGGTCTGCATGCGCTCTGGTATCACCGGCTGGCGCACTGGCTGTGGAACCATCGCATGCGCTGGCTGGGGCGGGTGATTGCCAACTTCAGTCGCTGGGTGACCGGGATCGAGATCCACCCGGGCGCGAAGATCGGGCGGCGCTTCTTTATCGACCACGGTATGGGCGTGGTGATCGGCGAAACCGCCGAGGTCGGCGATGACTGCACGATCTACCACCAGGTGACCCTCGGCGGTACCAGTTGGGAGGGCGGCAAACGCCACCCGACGCTGGGCGACGAGGTGGTCATCGGTGCGGGGGCCAAACTGCTGGGCCCGATCCACGTGGGTGACCGCGCGCGCATCGGTTCGAATGCAGTGGTGCTGAAGGATGTCCCGGCGGATGCGACGGCGGTCGGGATCCCGGCGCGGGTCATCGGTCCGCGGCCGGAGCCGGACCCGCGGTTTCAGCAGATGGCCGACCGCCTGGGTTTCGATGCCTACGGTGTTGCGCGCGATATGCCCGACCCGGTGGCCAACGCGATTCATCGGATCGTGCACCGAGTGCATGAGCTGGACGAGCGCATGGACAAGGCCTGCCAGGCCCTGAAGCGTGCGGGGATCGACCCCGGCGAGGTGGTGGGCGATGCGGATTCGAGGCCGATCGAGCCGTGCGATCTGGAGGGGCTGGAGCCGGACGAATGCGAAGTGCCTCGGCCTGCGGAAAGCCAACAAGAACGTAAACAGCAGGGGAATACTTGATCGTTTTGGTCGGTTATTCTAAGCTGCACGTCAAATGAGCAGGAAGCAGACACAGCCATGAAACTGACGACCAAAGGGCGCTACGCCGTCACTGCCATGCTGGACGTGGCGATGCACACCGAGAACGGCCCGGTATCGCTGGCCGAGGTGGCGCGACGCCAGAAACTGTCATTGTCCTATCTGGAGCAGCTTTTTTCCAGGCTGCGCCGGCAGGGGCTGGTGAACAGCAGTCGCGGCCCGGGCGGTGGTTATGCGCTGAGTCGGGAGCCCGAGGGTATCTCGGTGGCCGATATCATCGTCGCGGTCGACGAGCCCGTGGATGTCACGCGCTGTGGCGGCAAGGCCAACTGCAATTCCGAATCGCGCTGTCTGACGCACGATCTGTGGACGGATCTCAGCCAGCAGCTCTACGACTTTCTCAGCAACCGGACGCTGGCGGATGTGCTGGAACGGCATCGGGCACAGAAGGAGCAGGATGGCGTGAAGGAAGTGGTCGTGCATGGCAACGCCCTGAAGGGCGATGCAACCAAATCGAGCAATGCGACCGCCTGAGGCGGCTGCGTAAGGAGTGAACGCATAATGAGTGACCTGAAACTGCCCATCTACCTGGACTACTCCGCGACCACGCCGGTCGACGAGCGTGTGGCCGAGAAGATGACCGGCTGCCTGACCAAGGACGGCCTGTTCGGCAACCCGGCATCGCGCAGCCACAGCTTCGGCTGGGGTGCGGAAAAAGCCGTGGAGAATGCCCGTGAGCAGGTTGCTGCGCTGGTTGGCGCCGACCCGAAGGAGATCATCTGGACCTCCGGCGCCACCGAGTCCGACAACCTGGCGATCAAGGGTGCCGCGAATTTCTACCAGCGCAAGGGCAAGCACATCATCACGGTCAAGACCGAGCACAAGGCCGTGCTGGACACCGCGCGCCAGCTGGAACGCGAGGGCTTCGAGGTCACCTATCTGGGCGTGAAGGAGAACGGCCTGGTGGACCTGCAGGAACTCAAGGATGCGATCCGGGACGACACGATCGTCGTCTCCGTGATGCACGTGAACAACGAGATCGGCGTGATCCAGGACATCGAGGCGATTGGCAATCTGTGCCGCGAGCACGGGATCGTCTTCCACGTGGACGCGGCCCAGTCCGCCGGCAAGGTCGCGGTCGATCTGTCCAAACTCCCGGTAGACCTGATGAGCTTCTCCGCGCACAAGGCCTACGGGCCGAAGGGCATCGGTGCCCTGTATGTGCGCCGCAAGCCGCGGGTGCGCATCGAGGCGCAGATGCACGGTGGTGGGCACGAACGCGGTATGCGCTCTGGCACGCTGGCGACTCACCAGATCGTCGGCATGGGCGAGGCCTTCCGAATTGCCGGCGCGGAAATGGGTACCGAACTCGAGCGCATCCGCATGCTGCGCGACCGCCTGTGGGCGGGCCTCGACGGCATGGAAGAGGTCTACCTGAACGGCGACGCCGAACAGCGGGTCGCGCACAACCTGAATGTCTCTTTCAACTTCGTCGAGGGCGAGAGCCTGATCATGGCGCTGCGCGACATCGCCGTGTCCTCCGGATCGGCGTGTACCTCGGCGAGCCTGGAGCCGTCCTACGTGCTGCGAGCACTGGGTCGCGACGACGAGCTGGCGCACAGCTCGATCCGCTTCTCCATCGGTCGCTACACGACCGTCGAGGAGGTCGACCATACGGTCGAGATCGTGCGCGCCGCAGTCGCCAAGCTGCGCGAGCTCTCCCCACTGTGGGAGATGTATCAGGACGGCATCGATCTGAGCACCGTCGAGTGGGCGGCCCACTAGGCCACCGGCTCGGCACCACGAACGCAACGCGTACTACGCAATAGGAGAACGGTCATGGCTTACAGTGACAAGGTTCTGGACCACTACGAAAATCCGCGCAACGTCGGCAGCTTCGACAAGAACGATGACTCCGTCGGTACCGGCATGGTCGGCGCCCCGGCCTGCGGCGATGTGATGAAGCTGCAGATCAAGGTCAACGACGAAGGCGTGATCGAAGACGCCAAGTTCAAGACCTACGGCTGTGGCTCCGCCATCGCCTCCAGTTCGCTGCTCACCGAATGGGTGCGCGGCAAGACCCTGGACGAGGCCAGCCAGATCAAGAATACGCAGATTGCGGAAGAACTGGCCCTGCCGCCGGTGAAGATCCATTGCTCCGTGCTGGCCGAGGACGCGATCAAGGCAGCCATCTCCAACTATCAGGAGCGGCACGGTCAGGACGAGCAGGCCGAGCAGAAGACCGCCTGAGGTGTCTATGGCGATTACACTGACCGAACCGGCAGCCGAGCGCATCCAGAGCTTTCTTGCCCAGCGTGGCAAGGGTGTGGGCGTGCGCCTCGGGGTCAGGACGACCGGCTGCTCGGGCATGGCCTACGTGGTCGAGTTCGCCGACGATATCGAGGACACCGACACGGTGTTCGAGGATCGTGGCATCAAGTTGGTGGTCAACCCGAAGTCGCTCGTCTATCTGGATGGCACCGAGCTGGATTTCGGCAAGGAAGGCCTGAACGAGGGTTTCAGGTTCAATAACCCGAACGAGAAGGCCCGGTGCGGCTGCGGTGAAAGCTTCAGCATCTGACTGATGCACGCATCCGGGGTGGTGCATGGTGGTTGCCTGGCAGCCACTGTCCCACCCCGTTTTGCGTTGGGCGCCCGTGCCCGATGCCAGCCTCTTGTTGCGAGGACCACAGGACGTCATGACCGACCCCTTCGAGCAGTTCGACTTGCCGGTCGCTTTCGAGATCGACCGTCAGCAGCTGGCCGAGCGCTTCAAGCGCCTGCAGGCCGAGCTGCACCCCGACCGCTTCGTGCGTCAGGGCGACCAGGCGCGGCGCATGGCTGCGGCGATGGCGGCCGATGTCAACGAGGCCTATGCCATTCTCGACGACGACTACCGCCGTGCGGTGGCCTTGCTGGAGCGCGGTGGGATTGCGTTCGATGCAGAACGCGATACCAGCCAGAACATCGAGTTCATCGAGGCCCAGATCGAGTGGCGTGAACGCCTGGAAGATGCCGAATCCGCCGGCGACCGCGAGGAACTGGACGCGGTGGGGATGGAGCTGGAAAAGGCCCGCGACGAAACGCGCTCGAAGGTCGCCGAGGCCCTGGCCGATCCGACATCGCCCGCGGCGCAGGCCAAAGATCGCGTACTCGAGCTGCGCTTTTTCGACCGCTTGCTGGCGGAGCTGAAACGAACCCGACAGAACCTGGCGCGCGGCTGAGCCGCCGCCGTGTGAAGGAGCCGAATTTCGATGGCGTTACTGCAGATCACCGAACCCGGAGCCGACTCCGCCCCGCACCGGCGGCACCTGGCGGCCGGGATCGACCTCGGCACCACGCATTCGCTGGTCGCCACCGTGCGCAGTGGCGTGGCCGACACCCTGCCGGACGAGCAGGGCCGGCATATCCTGCCTTCTGTGGTGCACTACGCGCCGGATGCGGTAAGCGTCGGGCACGCGGCGGCCGAGCATGCGGCGGATGATCCGCACAACACCATTGCCTCGGTCAAGCGCCTGATCGGTCGAGGCGTGGCGGATGTGGCCACGCTGTCGGGCGAATTGCCGTTTCGGCTGAAAACCGGGGACTCCAGCGTTCCGCGGATCGAGACGGCGGCCGGCGACAAGACGGCGGTGGAGGTCTCGGCCGACATCCTCAATACTCTGCGCGAACGCGCCGAAGCCACGCTTGGCGACGAGCTGGAAGGCGTGGTTATTACCGTGCCGGCGTACTTCGACGATCCGCAACGCCAGGCGACGCGCGACGCGGCGCAACTGGCGGGCCTGAACGTCCTGCGGCTGATTAGCGAGCCGACCGCCGCGGCTGTGGCCTACGGCCTGGACCAGGGCGAAGAGAGCACCATTGCGGTCTATGACCTGGGTGGCGGGACCTTCGATATCTCCATCCTGCAGCTGCGCCGGGGTGTGTTCGAGGTGCTGGCCACCGGGGGCGATTCCGCCCTGGGCGGCGATGACATCGACCGCGCGATCGCGGACTGGCTGCTGAATCAGGCCGGAATGACCGGCGAAACCGACCCGCAGCGTCTGCGCCGCGTGCTGCTGGCCGCGCGCGAGGCCAAGGAGGCCCTGACCGACGCCGACAGCACTCGCGTCGAGGTCGTGCGCGCCGATGGCTCGACTTATACGGCGGAGCTCGACCGCGCGACGCTGGTGGAGCTGGCCCGGCCGCTGCTGGACCGGACGATGGCCGCCTGCCGCCAGGTGCTGGAAGATGCCGACCTGGCGCCGGACGCGATCGACGAGGTCGTGCTGGTCGGTGGTTCCACGCGCATGCCGGCGGTCCGCGAGGCGGTGGAAGCGTTCTTTGGCCGCGCGCCGCACGCCGGGATCGATCCCGATCGTGTGGTGGCCATCGGGGCGGCCCAGCAGGCGGACATCCTGGCCGGCAACAAGCCCGATACCGAGCTCCTGCTGCTGGACGTGATCCCGCTGTCGCTGGGGCTGGAGACGATGGGGGGACTGGTCGAGTTCATCATCCCGCGCAACACCACGATCCCGGCCACCCGCGCGCAGGACTTCACCACCTTCAAGGACGGCCAGACCGCGATGTCGCTGCACGTGGTGCAGGGCGAGCGTGATGTGGTCGATGCCAACCGCTCGCTGGCGCGTTTCACCCTGTCCGGTATCCCGCCGATGGTGGCCGGGGCCGCGCGTATCCGCGTGACCTTCCAGGTCGATGCCGACGGGCTGCTGAACGTGACCGCGCGCGAGCAGACCCAGGGCGTGGAGGCGCATATCGAGGTCAAGCCCAGCTATGGCCTGACCGACAGCGAGATCGAGCAGATGCTGCGCGATTCCGCCTCCTCCGCGCGCGAGGACATGGAGGCGCGGCGCTTGCGCGAGGAGCAGGTCGAGGCCGACCGCGTGCTCGAGGCGCTGGATGCCGCGCTGGAGACGGACGGCGATCGCTACCTCGAGGCCGAGGAGCGCCAGACCATCGAGCAGGCGCGCGATGCGCTGCGCGCCGAACGCGAGAAGGGTGCCGATCCCGACGCCATCGAGGCAGCGCGCAAGCGCGTGGAACAGGCCTCCGAGGCCTTTGTCGCGCGGCGCATGAATGACAGCATCCGGCGCGCGCTCGCCGGACACAACGTTAGCGAATACGACGCAGGGAACTGACAACATGCCCCAGGTAATCTTTCTGCCCCACGAGGAAATCTGCCCGGAGGGGGCCTCCATCGAGGCCGAGCCGGGGATCAGCATCTGCGATCTCGCCCTGAAAAACGGGATCGAGATCGAGCATGCCTGCGAGAAGTCCTGCGCCTGTACCACCTGTCACGTCTATGTACGCGAGGGCTTCGACACCCTCGAGGAGCCGACCGAGGACGAGGAAGACATGCTGGACAAGGCCTGGGGTCTGGAGCCGGACTCCCGACTGTCCTGTCAGGCGATCGTGGCCGACACCGATCTGGTGGTCGAGCTGCCGAAATACACCATCAACCAGGTCTCCGAGAACCACTGAGGGCACGGCTATGAAGTGGACCGATACCCAGGAAATCGCGATCCAGCTGGCGGACGAACACCCGGACGTGGACCCGCGCAACATCAACTTCATGGACCTGCGCCAGTGGGTCATGGAGCTGCCGGAGTTCGACGACGACCCGAACCGTTCCGGCGAGCGCATCCTCGAGGCGATCCAGGCCGCCTGGATGGAAGAGGCCGACGTCGACGACTGAGCTATTCGCCAGGCGTCGCCGGATGGGGCTGTTCGGCCTCTTCCTGCTGGTGGCGCCATAGCCGCGCGTAGGCACCTTTGAGGGCCAGCAACTCGCGGTGTGTGCCGCGTTCGACCACGTGGCCGTGCTCCATGACCGCGATCTGTTCGGCGTCGATCACCGTCGACAGCCGATGCGCGATCACGAGCGTGGTGCGCCGTGCCGAGACCTCGTTCAGCGCGCGCAGGATCGCCTTCTCCGAGCCCGAATCCAGCGACGAGGTCGCCTCGTCGAAGACCAGGATCGGTGGGTCCTTCAGCAGCATGCGGGCGATCGCGATCCGCTGTTTCTCCCCGCCCGAGACCTTCAGCCCCCGTTCCCCGACAACCGTATCCAGCCCGTCCGGCAGTTGTGCGATGAAGTCGTCCAGGTGTGCGAGGCGCACTGCGCGACGAATCGCCTCCTCGTCCGCGCCTGGCTGGCCGTAGGCGACGTTGTAGCGGATGGTGTCGTTGAACAGCACGGTGTCCTGCGGCACCACGCCGATGGCCCGGCGCAGACTAGCCTGCGTCACCTCGCGGATGTCCTGCCCGTCGATCGTGATGCGCCCGCCGTCCACGTCGTAGAAGCGGAACAGCAGGCGCGCCAGGGTGGATTTGCCGGCGCCGCTGGGGCCGACGACGGCCAGCTTGTGACCGGCCGGGATCTCCAGCGAGACGTCCTCGAGGATGCGCCGGTTGGCGTGATAGCCGAATTCCACATGCTCGAAGCGCACCGTGCCCGCCCGGACTTCTAGATCGGGGGCATCCGGGCGGTCCTCCACCTGAACCGGTTTTTCCAGCAGGCCGAACAGCCGCTCGATGTTGGCCAGTGACTGGCGAATCTCGCGATAGACGAAGCCGAGGAAGTTCAGCGGCATGAACAGCTGGATCATGTAGGCGTTGACCATCACCAGATCCCCCAGTGACATCTCGCCGGCGGCTACCTGGCGCGTGGCCAGCAGCATGATCACGGTGATCGCGGCGGCGATGATCAGGGCCTGCCCGGAGTTCAGCAGCACCAGCGACAGGACGTTCTTGGTGCGCGCCTGCTCCCAGGCGGCCAGCCCGCGGTCGTAGCGCGCGGCCTCAAAGGACTCGTTGCCGAAGTACTTGACCGTCTCGTAGTTCAACAGGCTGTCGATCGCGCGGGTGTTGGACTCGTTGTCGCGCAGATTGGCCTCGCGCACGAAGCGCGTGCGCCATTCGGTGATCCAGATCGAGAACGCGATGTAGACCGCGACCGCCACCAGCACCGTGACCATGAATACCGGCCCCACGGCGATCAGCAGGATCACCGCGACCAGCGCGATCTCGATCAGGGTCGGCAGGATGTTGAATACGGTAAAGCGCAGCAGGAAGCTCATGCCGCTGGTGCCGCGCTCGATGTCGCGCGCCAGACCACCCGTCTCGCGCGCGAGGTGAAAACCCAGCTCCAGCCGGTGCAGGTGCTGGAACACGCGCAGCGAGGCGCGGCGCATCGCGCGCTCCGCCACGCGCACGAATACCGCGTCGCGCAGCTCGCCGAACAGCGTGCTGCCAAAGCGCAACAGACCGTAGCCGATCACCAGGGCCACCGGTACGGCGACCAGTGCCTCGGTACCGGCGTCCTCGAAGTGCTCGACGATGTACTTCAGCGCCAGCGGGATCGCGACCGTGGCCAGCTTGGCCAGGCCCATCAGCACAAGCGCCAGGATCAGCCGTCCGCGAAACTTCGCCAGATAGGGGAGCAGGCTCTTGAGGATGCGCCAGTTCACCGCCCCGGGGGGCGGTGCATCCGGATGCGCCGTGTGCCCACGCATTCAGGCGGTTTCGACGCGGTTGCGGTTGGCGCGCTTGGCCGCGTACAGCGCCTCGTCCGCGCGCGCGATCAGGTTCTCGGCCGACTCCCCCGGCTGGTGGCCGGTAACCCCGAAGCTCGCGGTCAGCGGTGGGGCGGTCCCGAAGTCATGTGCCTCGATCGCATGGCGCAGGGCCTCGGCGAGATTCGCGGCCTGTTCGGCTGTGGTGTTCGGGCAGAGGATCAGGAACTCCTCGCCACCCCAGCGTGCGGCAGTATCGGAGCTGCGAATGCGGTCGCGCAGCAGGTGTCCGGTCTCGCGCAGGACATGGTCGCCGCGAGCGTGCCCCTGCTGGTCATTGATGGTCTTGAAGTGATCCAGGTCCATCAGGATCGCGGTCAGAGGGCTCGCGTCCCGGCGGGCCTGCAGGATCGCTTCCTCGAGGGCATGGTTACCCTTCAGGCGGTTGTGCAGCCCCGTCAGGGGGTCGGTGGTGGCCAGGCGCTCCAGGTGCTCCTGAGCGGCCTCGAGATCCCGCGTGCGTTCGCTGACCATGCGATCAAGGACCTGGGCGCGGTCCTCCAGTTCCTTGATCGGGTAGGGCTCGTCGGCCCCGTGGACAGTGGTGGGGAACGAGCCGTGCAGGTGCGCCAGACGCCAGCCGTCGTCGGTGCGTCGAAAAACCAGGCTGCCCCTCAACTCGTTGAGCCTGATCTGTTGTCCGTGGATCCGGGTGTGCATCGCGAACGTGATCATCGCGATCGCGACCTCCGGATGCGGAAAGGTCACGTGCTCGTGCTGGATCATGTAGTCGAAGGGCTCCGGGGCCTGCTCGATATCGCGCCGAATGATCGAAGCGGCCTCGTCGGGCGAGAACGCCGCCTCGTCCATGCCGGTTCCGAAACCACAGACGGTTTCGGCGTTAAGTGCCATCACCTCGTTTGCATCCCGGTGCCGCAACCAGGCATCCAGGTACTCGCGGACCGCGCTGCGGACTTCCTCGTCAACCGAATTGCGCATGCTTTCGGACCATCACGTCTGGTGGTGGATACGGGTCGGGCGGGGTGATGCCCAATGTACACGGTGGCAGTTGATTCGTACCAGTCGCGACGGAAGAGAGCGCCCCGGCGGGTCGGGCAGTTTCGAGGCTTGCAGCTTCCGCTGGCATTCGGCAGGCTTCGGAGTTTGCCAGTCCCTGGAGTTTCTTTTGGAACCGACACGTCTCGCCGCCGGGCACGCGCAGGGAAGCGCCCCGGCCATTGCGCCGCTGGACATCCTGCGCGAGACCTTCGGCTATTCCGATTTTCGTGGCCAGCAACAGGCGGTCATCGAGCATGTGATCGCCGGTGGCGATGCCGTGGTGCTGATGCCCACTGGTGGTGGCAAGTCGCTTTGCTACCAGGTGCCGGCGCTGGCCCGCCCGGGCTGTGCGGTCGTGATTTCGCCGCTGATTGCGCTGATGCAGGATCAGGTGGCGGCCTTGCGCCAGAACGGGGTGGCCGCGGCCAGCCTGGATTCCGGTCAGGACGCCGAGACCGCGCGCGGTGTGCTGGCCGCACTCCATGCGGGCGAACTGGATCTCCTGTACCTGTCCCCAGAACGGCTGTTTGCCTCGGGCATGCTGGAGCGTTTGCAGGGGATCGAGCTGGCCCTGTTCGCGATCGACGAGGCGCACTGCGTTTCCCAGTGGGGTCACGACTTCCGCCCGGAATACGGCCAGCTCGCGGTGCTGGCCGAACACTTCCCGGATGTCCCGCGCATGGCGCTGACCGCCACGGCCGACGGGCCGACTCGCCAGGAGATCCGCGAACGGCTAAGGCTGGAACAGGCCCGCGCGTTCATCAGTTCCTTCGACCGCCCCAACATCCGCTATCGTGTGGCTCAGGCCGATGGCGGGCGCGGGGGCACGCCGCGCGACCGCCTGCTGCGCTTTATCCGTGAGGAGCACGCCGGCGAGGCGGGCATCGTCTATTGCCTGTCGCGCAAGAAGGTCGACGCCCTGGCCGAGTGGCTGGCGGAGCAGGGGATTCCCGCGCTGCCCTACCATGCGGGCCTCTCGGCGCGGACCCGCGCGGAAAACCAGACCCGCTTCCTGCGCGAAGAGGGCGTGATCATGGTGGCCACGATCGCGTTCGGCATGGGGATCGACAAACCCAACGTGCGGTTCGTCGCGCACATGAACCTGCCCAAGAGCCTGGAGGGGTACTACCAGGAGACCGGGCGCGCGGGGCGCGACGGGCTGCCGGCCAATGCCTGGATGGTCTACGGCCTGCAGGACGTGGTCACCCTGCGCCAGATGCTGGAGGGCTCGCAGGCCGGCCCGGAGCGCCAGCGCATCGAGCAGCAGAAACTGGACGCGATGCTGGGGTTCTGCGAGATCACCAGCTGCCGCCGCCAGGCTCTGCTGGCGTACTTCGACGAACACATGCCGGAACCCTGCGGGACCTGCGACAACTGCACGGATCCGCCCGCGACCTGGGATGCCACTGTGCCGGTTCAGAAGCTTTTGTCCTGCATCTACCGCACCGGCGAGCGCTTCGGGGCCGGGCATGTGATCGACGTGCTGCGGGGGTCTTCGAGCGAGCGCCTGCAGCGGCTCGGGCACGACCGGCTGAGTACCTACGGGATCGGCACCGAACTGGACAAGATGCAGTGGCGCGGGGTAGTGCGCCAGCTATTGGCCCGAGGTCTGCTGCGGCTGGATGACGAGGGCCACGGCGGCTTGCGCCTGGATCCGGCCTGCCGGGGCGTGCTGCGCGGGGAGGAGTCCATCCACCTGCGCGAGGAGCAGGCCCGTCCGGCGCGGCAGGCCCGGCCCGCACGCCGCGACACAGCGCGCAGCGTATCCGCGATGGACCCGGAAGACCGGGGTCTGTGGGAGCGCCTGCGGGCGCTGCGCACGGACCTGGCGCGCGAGCAGGGGGTGCCGCCGTATGTGATCTTCTCCGACGCCACACTGCTGGAGATGGTGGCCAGCGCGCCGCGTACGCCCGAGGAGATGGCCGGGATTACCGGGGTGGGGCAGCACAAGCTCGAGCGCTACGGCGACGCGTTCATCCGGGCCATCGAGGGGCATTTCGGGCTATAGTGGTGCAAACGCCGGGACAGGCCCGATAACAAGACAACAACAGCCGGGGAGACCGCGTGAGCCATACCCCTTTTCTGAAAGATTTCTACGAACTCCGGGATGGCCAGGTGGTGGTTACCCCCGAGCAGGGTAGCGACTTCGCCAAGACGCTGGCGGGCGACTTCAACCCGATCCATGATGCCGACAACCGGCGTTTCTGTGTGCCCGGCGATCTGCTGTTTGCCCTGGTGCTGGATACCTTCGGCGCGAGCGCGAACATGCATTTTCGCTTCACCAGTATGGTGGGCGGACATGTGCCGCTGATCTTCCCGGACACCCCGGGCGATGCCTTCGCCATTACGGCAGACGGCGGCAAGAGCGTGATCGAGGTCGAGCGCTCCGGGCGTGTGATCGATGATCCGGATGTGATCGAATCGCTGATCCGCAGTTACGTCAGCTTCTCCGGGCAGAATTTCCCGCATGTGCTCGTGCCGCTGATGGAGGAGCACGGGGTGATGGTGAACCCCAAGCGCCCGCTGGTGATGTACGAGCGCATGGGCTTCAGCCTGCCGGAGCCGCTGGCCGCAACGGCCGGTGTCCCGGAACCGCGGCTCAAGGATGCGGTGATGACCGTCAACGGCAAGCGCGGCGAGATCCGCCTCGACTACGAGCTGGTGATCGACCAGGCCGTCGTGGCCGAAGGCAGCAAGCATCTGGTGCTGAGCGGCCTGCGCCCGTACGACGCCGCGGACGTCGAACAACTGGTGGCCGACTACGAGAGCTGGAAGGCCGCCTACAGCGGCGAGAGCCGTGCACGGCGGGTGGCCGGCTAGCTCCGCCGACTCCGCATCCTTCGGAGTCGCTATCTACTCGGCCGTATCGCGCGCGTGTTCGGCCAGGAGATCGCGCGGGATGATCGCCAGCGTCTCCTCGTGCGTGGCGCGCAGGAATACCCCGGGCGCACAGCCGGCCTTGTAGGCCTCCAGCCAGCGCCCCGCACAAAGACACCAGCGATCCCCGGCCTTCAGACCCGGAAATCCAAATGCCGGGTTGGGGGTGCTCAGGTCGTTCCCTCTGGCGCGCGAGTACTCCAGAAAATCCTCGGTCATCTCGGCACAGACGGTGTGAATGCCCTGGTCGTCATGGCCGGTCGCGCAGTCACCGTCGCGATAAAAGCCGGTGACGGGATCGGTGCCGCAGGGTTCCAGCGGGCGACCAAAGACGTTGCGGGACTCGAAGCGCTGCATCAGTCAGCATCTCCTGGTGAATGATCTACCTTGGCAGGATATCGAAGTCGTCAGCGTACCGAGTGGTTCCTGCACAGGGGATGAGAGTTCATCCTGGAACGACGGCGTAAGGTCTCGCGAAGCGACTGCATAGTGTGAAGGGATTGGCAGTTTTTCGGGTGTGCCGGAACGCCCGGGCCTTTCGCGCGGACTCACGGGCAGGAATCCACACAAGGAGTAGGTGACATGATGTCGACGAAACGTTGGGTATTGGCGGCGGCGCTGGGCGCCTTGTTCACGGTCGGCACCGCTCAGGCGCAACCGGGCCCCGGTGGCCCGCCGGGGGGCTCGCCCGGGGCCAGTGGTGGTACCCCGGCCGGAGGCAATCCGCCCCCGGGCCATGGCGGAACACCCCCGGGACAGCAGCGCGGTGGCAGCAGCCCGGACCTGCCCAAGCCGCCGCGTTCGTCCAGCCCGCCCTCGCCGGGGGATGGCCCGTTGCCGGATCCGTCCGACCTGCCGGAGCCGCCGACCCCGCCGACGCCTGATCTCTGATCAACCTTCCCGGATGGTTTAGCGATTCTCTGCCCGTCGCGCCCGCAGCGCGGCGGGTAGGGCCGGGTTCATCAGAACCGCATAGGCCGCGGTGGCGGCCACCACACCAACTAGTGGCGGCACGACGGGCGAGTAGTACGCGGCCGCCGAGCCGGCGGCGTAGGCCAGCAGCCCCGGCCAGTGAAAGCTCGGGAGCCGGGTGTTGGCCAGTTGTGGATACTGCCCCCGGTGGCGCAGCCAGTAATCGGCCATGATTACACCCCCCAGCGGCGGGATGAAGGTCCCCAGCAGGATCAGGAACGGCACCAGGTAGTCATACATCCCGGCCACCGCCAGTGCCGTGCCGATAGCGGCCCCGAGTACCGTCACCAGGCGCCTGCGTTGGGTGCGCAGCAGATTGCAACCGGCCACGCCGAAGTTGTAGATGGTGTTGTCCTGAGTACTCCAGATGTTCAGCAGCAGCATCAGCAGCGTGAAGGTCACGAACCCCTGCGCCAGCATCACGTGGACGATGTCCGCCTCGTGATAGATCAGCGCGCCCAGTGCGCCGGTCAGTACCATCAACCCATTTCCCAAGACGAAGGCCGCCAGGGTGGCGATCACCGCAATGCGGGGTGTGCGCGCGAAGCGGGTCCAGTTGGTCGCCAGTGTTGCGCCGCCGACAAACGTCCCGATCACGATGGTGAGCGCGGAGCCGAAGCCCATCTCTGTTTCCGGATCCTGCCCCAGCAGACCGCCGGGGCCGCCGACCTCGCCCACGCCAATGAACAGCGTGAACAGGATAAACAGCAGCATTACCGGCACGGCGACGCGGGAGAGCCAGTCGAGACCACGGTAGCCGATCATCGCGGTGATGCAGAAGGCGAAGCCGAACAGCACCATCAGTCCGACCTCCATGGGTTCGGGGAGGGCGGTGGTCTCGACCAGTATGATCGCAACCGTTGCGGTACCCCAGGCGTACCAGCCGATCTGGGTGAACGCGAGGATCACGTCGGAGAGCTTGCTGCCCCACTCGCCGAAGCAGAAGCGCCCCATCAGCACTGTGTGCAGCCCGCTCTTGCAGCCGATGTAGGCGAGTGTGGCCGCATAGGCTCCGAGCAGGAGATTCCCAAGCGCAATCACCACCATCAGTTCGCCGAAGCTGAAGGCGGTGCCGAGCGAGCCGCCGGCCCAGAGGGTCGAGGTGAAAAAAGTGAACCCGAACAGGACCACGGTCATGGACCAGAACCCCTTGCGGGCGTGGTCCGGTACTTCGCTCAGGGGGTGATCGTTGTGGTTCACACGCGTCCGTTGGCTGGGGGTCCGGGGGAGTGTACCGATGGTCGTGCTACTTCGCCTGACCTCCCAGCTCCCTCATTTTTTCCAGCCAGCGTTCGCGGCTAGCGGCATTGCCCCCGGACTGCCCGATCAGGGTGTGGCGCACGGGGCTGAAGCCGCAGAAAAGGAAGACGTTGCGCTCCAGGCTCCTCAGGCTGTGCGCGCGATAGAACCAGCGGTAGATCGGTGCCGGCATGCCCATGGTGACGACGATACGCACCGAGCGGCCCCTCAGCCGGGTATGGCGCAACTGGTTCATGTCGCCGTCACCCACAAAGGATGGCCGAAAGACCTGCTCCAGGAAGCCCTTGACCAGCGCCGGCATATCGCCCATCCACAGGGGGTAGACGAGCACCAGGTGGTTGGCGACCTCGATCAACTCCTGTGCCTCGAGGATCGCCGGGGGCACGGCCTCCTCCAGGAACTCGGCCTGGCTGCGCAGCAGCGGGAAGTCACGCTGGGCGATCGGGAACGCATCCACTGCGAGACCTGCACGCTCGGCACCCTCGCGGTAGGCGTCCGCCAGCGCATGGTCGAAGTGGCCTTCGGCCGGGTCCGGGTGGCCCTGCAGGATCAGGATGCGTGTCATCGGCCAGCCTCCGGCAGCTCGGGAACAAACCACTCATTACGAGCGTAGCCCATCACTGAAGCCGTCTGGCTTTACTGCCAGTAGCAGCGGCGGATCGATGCACATTGATTCGAGTTTGCCCTACGATATTCCGGGTGCTGCAGCGCAGTAACGGAGACGGGTGGAAATGGCTTTTGATCCGGTAGTTTTGTTCTTCCTGCTCGGGGCAATTGCCGGGCTGGCCAAGTCGGATCTCAAGATCCCGATGGCGATCTACGAGGCGCTGTCGATCTATCTGTTGCTGGCCATCGGGTTGCATGGCGGCGTGAAACTGGCCGAGAGCGAGTTGGTGCCGCTGATTCTGCCCGGCCTTGCGGTGCTGACGGTCGGGGCCCTGATCCCGCTGCTGGCGTTCCCAGTGCTGCGCTGGCTGGGGCATATGCCGCGCGCGGATTCGGCCTCCATCGCCGCACACTACGGCTCGGTCAGCGTGGTGACGTTCTCGGTAGCGGTCGCCTTTCTCGCAGCCCGCGGGATCGACTACGAGGGTCACATGGTGGTCTTCCTCGTGCTGCTGGAGATGCCGGCGCTGGTGATCGGCATCCTGCTGGCACGCATGGGCACGAAGGGACCGGTGCAATGGGGCAAGACCATGCACGAGGTCTTTTTCGGCAAGAGCATCTTCCTGCTCGCCGGTGGGCTGGTGATCGGCTTCGTGGCCGGTCCCGAATTGATGGACCCACTGGAGCCGATGTTCTTCGATCTGTTCAAGGGCGTACTGGCCCTGTTTCTGCTGGAGATGGGGCTGGTCGCCTCCAGCCGGATCGCCGAGGTGCGCCAGTACGGGCTGTTCCTGGTGGTGTTCGCGATCGTGATGCCGGTGGTCTCGGCGATCCTCGGGATCCTGCTGGGCTGGGGCCTGGGCATGAGCCTGGGTGGTACGCTGCTGCTGGCTACCCTGTACGCGAGTGCGTCCTACATCGCCGCACCCGCGGCCATGCGCATCGCGGTACCCAAGGCCAACCCCGCGCTGTCGATCGGGGCCTCGCTGGGGGTCACCTTCCCGTTCAATATCTTCCTGGGCGTCCCGCTGTACTTCTGGATGACCCAGTGGCTCTACTCGCTGGGAGGCTAGGACAATGCAATCGGAGGAGATGCTGCTGTTGACGGTGGTGGCCGAGGCCATCCTCGAGGATATTCTGATCGAGGAGGTGCGCCGCCAGGGCGCGGCTGGCTACACCGTGTCCGACACCCGGGGCTGGGGCAAACATGGCAAGCGCCGGGGCAACTGGCGCCAGGGCGGCAACATCAAGCTTGAAGTGGTCGGTTCCCCGGACCTGTGCGACCGCATTGCCAAACAGTTCAAGGAGCAGTACGAGGCGGACTATGGCCTGTTGATGTTCACATCCCCGGTCACGCTCAAGAACTGAGCCGGACCCGCGCGAGGACCTTGTAGGGGCCGGGGTTGCCACCCTGGCCGGATTCGATCAGCACGACCTCCGTCGCGTTCCAGTGGATCGCGTGCTCGGGCGTCTCGCGTTCGGGCGGACGCGCGAAGCGGCGCAGGGTCACGTGCGGCCGGAACGAGTGATCCTCTGGCGTGGCGCCGCAGGCTCGGGTGAGGTCGCGCGCCCGGGCCGCGAGCGTGTCGAGCGCGGCCGGTGTCGCGGAGGGCCCGATCCAGCTGACGTGCGCCCGCTCGAAATGGCCGAGCCGGTCCAGTGTGAGCGGAAAGGCCTCCTGCCCCAGCGTACCCATCTCCCGGGCGATACAGTCGGCCTGGGTGGCCGGGATGGTGCCGGCAAAGGCCAGCGTCAGGTGCAGGTGGCCCCGGGGGACGGGCCGTCCCGGGCCAATCAGGCGTTGCGCTTCGTCATCCAGCATCCCGCGCGTGGTGTCGTCGGGCCACAGCGCGAGGAACACGCGGCGTGCGTCGCTCAAGGCGTCTCTCCTCGACCCGGTCAGGCCGCCCGGCCAGGCCGCTTAAGGGCGGGGCAGGCCCTCGCGCTGGCGGCGTTCCCACAGGGTCTTGCGGCTGATACCCAGGGCGCGCGCGAGTTCGGTCTCGGTCATCTGGGCCTGGTTCTGTTGTACGAAGCGGCGGAAATAGTCATTGAGGCTCGAGCCTCCGGGAGTCGTGTCGCCATTGCCCGTAGCCGGGGCCAGTCCCAGGTGGTCCGGTTCGATCCGGCTGTCCGGGCTCAGCACCCAGCCGCGCTCGAGGGCATTCGCCAGTTCGCGCACGTTGCCCGGCCAGTCGTGGGACTCGAGTGTTTTCTGCGCGGCCTGGGTGAGTTCGGCGGGTGGTCCGCCATTCCCTGCCAGATCGGAGAGGAAATGCCGGGCCAGTGCCGGGATATCCTCGCGGCGCTCGCGCAGCGGCGGGATGGACAGCTCCAGTACGCGCAGGCGGTAGTACAGGTCGGCACGAAAGGCCTGTTCGCCGATCATCGCCTCCAGGTCGCGATGCGTGGCCGCCAGCAGGCGGACATCGACCTTCAGGTTTTCGTTCGCGCCGACCGGGCGGATCTCGCCGTCCTGCAGCACGCGCAGCAGGCGCGCCTGCGCGGCCGGGGCCAGTTCGCCAATCTCGTCCAGGAACAGCGTGCCGCCGTGGGCCGCCTGGATCAGGCCGGTGCGCGCCTTGACGGCGCCGGTATAGGCGCCCTGGGCATGGCCGAACAGCTCGGCTTCGACCAGTCCCTCGGGGATGGTCGCGCAGTTGACCGCAATAAACGGCCCGGTTGCGCGCGAGCTGAGCCGATGCAGGGCCCGTGCAGCCAGCTCCTTGCCGGTGCCCGACTCGCCGCGCAGCAGTACGGTGGACTGAGTGGTCGCGACCCGGCGGATCTGGTCACGCAGGCGCTGGATGGCCACGCTGTCGCCCACCAGGCCCAGACTGTCGTCGTCGGCATCGCGGTCGCTGCCCGCCGTCGTTGCGGCGGGGACCCCCCGCAGCGCCGCGCGCAGGGTGAGCAACAGGGCGTCGTGATCGAATGGCTTGGCGATGTAGTCGGCCGCGCCTTCCTTCATCGCGGTGACGGCCGAGGGGACCGAGGCGTAGCTCGTCATGATCACGGTGGGGGTATGGCCGGCCTCGGCCAGTAGCTCGATGCCCTCGCCGTCGGGCAGGCGCAGGTCTACCAGCATCAGGTCCGGCAGTTCCTCCCGCAGGGCGGTGCGGGCGCTGGCGAGGTCTTCGGCCAGCCGCACCTGGAACCCGTGATGCTCCAGGAACCGGCGCACGGCACGGCGGATCGGGGCTTCGTCGTCAACCAGAAGGATGCGCGTCATGCGTGGTCGCCATCGGGGTTGTGTCGCGGCAGGATCAGGATAAAGCGCGCACCGCCGTCCGGGCGGTTCGCGGCCATCAGGGTACCACCGTGGTCGCGCACAATGCTGTAGGCCACCGGCAGGCCGAGCCCGGTGCCGTGGCCGGCGGGCTTGGTGGTAAAGAATGGCTCGAACAGCCGCTCCAGGCTGGATTCCTCGATGCCCGGTCCGCGGTCGTCGATGATCAGGTGGATGTTGCGACCGCGAGCGCTGGCGCTGATCGCTACCGTCGCATTCTCGGGTGAGGCCTGTTCGGCATTGGTCAGCAGGTTGATGAACACCTGCAGCAGGGTCGCGTGCGAGCCGCGCAGATAGAGGCCTTCGAGGCCGTCCAGCTCGAAGCGCAGGTCCTTGCGCCCGGCGAGGCGAGTGAGGCGGATCGCCTCGTTGACGATGGCATCCAGCGCGATGGTCTCGAAATGCCCGGCGGAGGGGCCCTCGTCGGCATGGGCGAAGGTGACCAGCGACTGCACGATCGCATTGATGCGCCGCGTCTGCGCGAGGATGTCCTCGGCGGTGCCCCGGACCTCTTCGGGGTCCTCCTCCAGCGGGAGGTTCTGCGCCAGCGAGGCGATGCCCGTCAGCGGGTTGCCGATCTCGTGCGCGACCCCGGCGGCAAAGCGCCCGATGGAGGCCAGGCGATCACCGTGGGCTATTTCGGACTCCAGCTGGGCGCGCTCGGTGATGTCCTCGATCAGGACGATGCGACCCTCCAGCCGGCCATGCTCGTCCTGGAGTGCGGACTTGTGGAGGTTCAGCCGCCGGTTGCCATCGGGCAGATCGACGTTGAGCTTGTACCACTGGCGATCCGGGCTCTCGATAAAGGCGGTCAGCAGCCCCGCCCAGGGACTCTCGAGCTGCTGCAGATTGCATCCGATGGCCTGGTCAGTGTTGATCGCGGTCAGTTTGGCCAGGGCCTGGTTCCAGCCGGTGATCTCGCCGGTGGTGCCAAGGCTTGCTACCCCCAGCGGCAGTTCGTGAAGGATCTGGCGGTGGAAGCGGCGCAGGGCGTCCAGCTCGGCCGCCAGACCCGACAGGGGCAGGGCGCGCGTCTCGAGTTGCTCTTCCACCCGGCGCAGGCTCTCGCTCAGAGTGTGGCGCCCGGCGGCGTCGAGACGCAGGTGCTGGTCGACGATCATGCGGGCGAGCACCGGGCCCAGCAGGCCCGAAAGGTTGCGCTCGATGCGCTCGCGCAGCGTGCGCAGGTCGCCGCGCGAACGGGTGTGGCGCGGCAGGCCGAGATCGTCGAGGGCCCGCTGGACCTCGTGACGGGCAGCGCTGGCACCGAGCGTGGCGGCCAGTGCGGTCTCCATCTCGGCGACATCGCCGGCCAGCGGCAGGCCGCCGCCGGTCCCGGCCGATTCGTTGGGGCAGCAGGCGCGCCCGGCCTCGGTCTCCTCGCGGTTGGGGCGGGTCAGCAGCGAGCCGAGCACAAACAGCACGGCATTGATGCCGAGGCTGCACATCAGGGCGAAGGTCCACGGGTCCAGGGCCTCGGCCCGAAGCATTCCCTGTGGGTCCGGGTAGCCAGCAACGATCCCCGCCTTGGCCATCAGCGGCAGCACCAGCGTCAACAGCCAGCCTGCGATGCCCGCACAGAGTCCCAGCAGGAAGCCGACGCGGTTGGCCTGTTTCCACAGCATCAGCCCGATCAGCCCCGGTAGCAGTTGGGCCACGGCGGCAAACGAGATCAGGCCCAGCTGGGCCAGGCCTTCGACCACCTGCAGCAGGCCGTAGAACGCGTAGCCCAGACCGATGATGAACACGATCCACAGGCGTCGACCCCAGAGGAGCCGGGAATAGAGGTTGGCGGCGGCGCTGTCCTCGTCGTGCAGGCGCGTCAGTGGCGACAGGTAGTTGGTCCCCATGTGGGCCAGGGCCAGCGTGGTCACGATCATCATTGCGCTGGCGGCCGAGAGACCACCAATGAACACCAGCAAGGCCAGCGAGGGCGAGTCGACCATGCCGGCGATGCCGATTGCGTAGTAGTTGGTGTCGATGCCGAGCTCGGCCGCCTCTCCGGCCCAGTAGAGCACCGGCATCGGCAGGTTCAGCAGGAGCAGGAAGGCGGGAAAGGCCCAGGCAGCCCGGTTGAGCGCCGCCGGGTTGATGTTCTCGGTAAAGAGCATGTGGAACTGGCGCGGCAGCAGGAAGGCGGCGGCAAACGCCAGGATCATCATCGCGAACCAGCCGCCCTCGCGTACCGGCGCGTACAGCGCATCCACGGCCTCGGGATTCTCGGTCAGCCAGGTGTCCAGGCCGGAAAACCCGCCGAAGACCGCGTACAGCGCGACTGCGGTGATGCCGAGGATCGCCACCAGCTTCACGATGGACTCGAACGCGATGGCCAGCACCAGGCCGGCGTGTTTCTCGCGCGGTGCGATATGGCGGGCGCCGAACAGGATCGCGAACAACGCGATGGTGGCGCTGAAGGTCAGGGCCAGCAGGTGCGGTGGCGTCTCGGCCGTCAGGACGCCGGCGGATTCCGCGACCGCCTTGATCTGCAGCGCGATGTACGGGAGTACCCCGGCCAGCATGAACAGCGCGACGATGGGGCCGGTCCAGCGGCTGCGATAGCGAAATGCGAACAGATCCGCCAGGGATGTGAGCTGCTGCTCGCGGGTCAGGCGCAGGATCGGGCGCAGCAGCCACGGGGTAGCGGCGAAGGCCAGCGTCACGCCCAGGTAGATCGTCAGGTACAGGTAGCCATGGTCCGCGAGGAAGCCGAGGTTGCCGTAGAAGGTCCAGGACGTGGCATAGACGCCGAGCGACAGGCTGAATACCCAGCCGTTGGCCGCGATGCGCCCGACGCGCGGAACGCGATCGGCCAGGAAGGCGATCCCGAACAACAGCGCCAGATAGGCCACGCCGACGGCGTAGATCAGGCCCAGGCTAAGGGTCACGGCGACCCCCGGCAAAGACAACGGCAACCAGGACGATGAATGCCGCCCAGCCAGCGAATGGCCACCACCAGGCCGGCGTCAGGTGCGCGACCCAGATGACCAGTGGGCTGAGGAACAGCAAGGCGCCCAGCAGGGCGACGAGGATTGCGCGTGAAGACTGCAAGGTCAGCGCCCCGGAGTGTGCCGATCCGGCCTGTGACGGGCCGCAGGCCGTGGCGCGAATGTGGGGGTGGACAGGCGCAGCATGGCCGCAGTCTACCCCCTAGGGAAACACTGATGAATGTACACGTTCGCGCTCGAGTCACTTTTTTCGTGTGAACAAGGCGCGGTGACTGCCGTGCAGTCATTCTGCACAAGGGAGCCGCAACGCAGTTCCCACGCCCGTTTTTGATAACAACCGGCGGCCGAGCCCTTTTGGGGTTGGCACCCCAGGTTCCCCGATCCTGCGTTGCGCCCCGAATTGATCAAAAACGGGCGGGTAGAACCACTACCCGCTGCACGACGCGCCTTGTCTCGGAAAACCTGGGGTGCCAACGCGAGCGTGTACATTCATCAGTGTTTCCCTGGCTCGCGGACGGGCACGCCGGTAGTGAGTGGCAGGCGAGTGGCCAGGGGACGGTCGGTCAGGCGCTCCAGTGCCTCGGCCAGCTGGGCAGCGGGCCGGTCGGGGCAGTCGGGGTCGCTGGGTGCCAGCCCGATGCAGGTCAGCACTGAGGCGAGCTGGGCGCGTGTGGTGTCCTCGCGCAGACCCTCGGCGCCTGCCGCCTTGGACAGCTTCTGGCCACCCGCGCCGATCAGCACGGGGTGGTGCGCGTAACGCGGCCAGGGCGTGGTCAACGATTGATACAGCTGCATCTGACGGGGGGTGGAGCCCAGCAGATCGACTCCGCGCACCACGTCGGTCACGCCCAACCCGAGATCATCCACGACGGTGGCCAGCTGGTAGGCGAACAGGCCATCCGCGCGGCGGATGACGAAGTCGCTGCCGAGGGCCTCGAGGTCGAAGGCGACGGGGCCCAGGAAACGGTCTTCCACGTCCCAGTGTGACTGCGCCGCACGGGCACGGAAGGCCCGCGGCGGGTGTCCGGCCGGCGGACCCTGACGACAAGTTCCGGGGTAGATCGGGCCTTCCCAGCCCGGTTTGCCGTTGTGAGCAAGGTCGCGCCGGGTGCAGGCGCAGCCAAAGGCGAGGTCCCGGGCTAGCAAGTGCTCAAGCGCGGCCTGGTATGTCGGGGTGCGGTTGCTCTGGCGGGTGGGCGGGCCGTCCCAGTCCAGGGCGAAGGCCTCGAGTGCCGAAAGGATCGCGGACTCCGCGCCCGTCTGGACGCGCGGGGTGTCGATGTCGTCGATACGCAGGTGCCAACGGCCGTGGTGACTGCGGGCGTCCAGCCACGAGATAACGGCGGCGAACAGGGAACCCGCATGCAGCGGGCCGGAGGGGGTAGGGGCAAAGCGCCCCACATAGGGGGCGCCTTGATTCGAGCTGGCGGTAGTCATGGCACAGCCATCCTGCCGCCGGATGACCTGCTAGGGAGACGCTGATTTAATCGCACGTCCGCGTTGGTGCCCCCTGTTTTCCGAGACAAGGCGCGTCGTACAGCGGGTAGTGGTTCTACCCGCCCGTTTTTGATGAATGCGGGGCGCAACGCAGGATCGGGGAACAGGGGGCACCAACCCCGCAAGCCATTGAAAGCAGGGGCTCGGCCGCTTTTGCGTGGGAACGGCGTTGCGGTTCCCTTGTGCAGAATGACTGCACGGCAGTCACCGCGCCTTGTTCCCACGCAAAAGCGACTCGAGCGCGGACGTGCGATTAAATCAGCGTCTCCCTAGGCCATCTGCTTTTCCTTGATCTCCGCCAGCTGCTTGCAGTCGATGCACATCGTGGCGGTCGGGCGTGCCTCGAGGCGGCGGATGCCGATCTCGACGCCGCAGGTCTCGCAGTAGCCGTAGTCCCCGGTGTCGATCTTGCGCAGGGCCTCGTCGATCTTCTTCGACAGCTTGCGCTCGCGATCGCGGGCACGCAGCTCCAGGCCAAACTCCTCTTCCTGGGTCGCGCGGTCGGCCGGGTCCGCGAAGTTCGCGGCGTCCTGACGCATGTGGCCCACGGTACGGTCGACCTCTTCGGCCAGCTCCTGGCGCCATGCCCGCAGCAGGCTGCGGAAATGATCGAGCTGATCCGGATTCATGTACTCTTCGCCGGACTTCGGCTCGTAGGGCGCGATGCCTCCGGCAACCATGTGCTTGGTGGAGGGGTGGTCCTGATTCTTGTCAGCAGCCATGCGGGCATTCTCTCCGGCTGGAAAAATAAGGCGCACTTAGTATCAGAGACAGCCCGGCTGGGCAAGTCCCGTGCCAGTATTTTTTGTGTGGGGCCCGGAGCGAATCCCACTTTATCAGCCACATATCCAGAGGAACCCGGATGCAGGAACTGAAGGCCTTGATCTTCGATGTCGACGGCACACTGGCCGATACCGAGCGCGACGGGCATCGCGTCGCATTCAACCAGGCGTTTGCCGAGGCCGGGCTGGACTGGGAGTGGAGCGTCGAGCGCTACGGACAGTTGTTGCGCGTGACGGGTGGCAAGGAACGCATCCGCCAGTACCTCTCGGAGGATCATCCCGACATCCTGGACGAGCCCGAAATCGATCAGCGTATCCGGGACCTGCATGCGGCCAAGACAAGGCACTACGTGGCGCTGCTGGAGACCGGCGCGATCCCGCTGCGGCCGGGGGTCGAACGTCTGCTCGACGAGGCGTCGGCGGCAGGACTGCGCCTGGCGATTGCTACCACCACGACGCCCGAGAACGTCACCGCGTTGCTGGAGGCGACGCTGGGCGAAGAGGGTCCGGACCGCTTCGAGGTGATCTCTGCCGGTGACGTCGTCCCGGAGAAAAAGCCCGCCCCGGATATCTTCCAGCACGCCCTGGAGGCGATGGATCTGCCGCCACAGGCCTGCTTGGCCCTCGAGGACTCGGACAACGGCGTGCGCGCAGCCCGGGGGGCGGGGCTGAATGTGGTGGTCACGACGAACGACTACACGCGCGAGCAGGACTTCACCGGCGCCCTGGTTGTCCTGGATGGATTTGGCGAGCCGCAGTGTCCGGCAACGGTGTTCCGGGGGCCGGATTTGCCGGGCCCCTGTGTCGATGTTGCCGCGCTCCGCGAGTGGGCCGCGGCAGCGCAAGGCGGGCGTTGAGCCCGGTCCGTGTTTCCCTAAGCAGTAGTAACCGAATCAGAACCCGTCCGGGGCAGCGCGGGGCGCGGTAGCAGCAGACGTGTCCAGTCCGGCGGCAGCGCGTCCGGGGCATGGGTCACGAGGATGCATTGGCGCCGAGCCAGCCAGGGCCGGAGGCGCTGCAGGATCCGCTGGATGGTGGCGGCATCGAGACCGGAAAAGGGTTCGTCCAGCAGCACGATCGGACGGTTCTGCAGGAGTATGGCGGCGAGCGCCAGGCGCTGACGCTGGCCACCGGACAGGTGCTGCCCGCCCTCGCCGATGCGGGCGTCCAGTCCATCCGCATCGGCGCCAACCCGGTCGGCCAGGTCGACCTGCCGAAGCGCATCCCACAGGGCCTCGTCCTGGTGGTCGTCATGCGGACCGGGCGCGAGGATGTTGCGGATGCGGGTGTCCGGCAGGTGCGGGGTCTGCGGCAGATAGCTGATCCGGGCATAGCGGGCATCGACCGACAGGGCCTCGATGGGTGTCGACCCGATCCGGACCGACCCGGCCAGGGGCGCCTGTTCGCCGGCGAGGGTGTCCAGCAGGGTGCTCTTGCCGTGTCCGCTCGGGGCGGTCACGACCAGCGGCGTCCCGGGTTCGGGTGCCAGGTCCAGCGGTGCCGACAGCGGGCGGCCGGCCTCGAATCCCGTCACCAGGCCCTGCGCGGACAGGCGCGGGTGTCCCTGCCGTTCACCCCCTTCGGGCAAATCGGCCGGGAGGGGCTTCCGCGCGACCACATGCCGTATGCGGCGCGCGGCGGCCAGGCTCTCGCCGGCCCGCCACCAGGCGCCCGGCAGGCTGCCCAGGACCTCGCCCAGGCCCAGGGTCATCAGGGGCAGCAGGACTGCCACAGGTGCTGAAATCAGCCCCTGCGTGTACCAGTGCAGGGCCAGCAGGAGCATCAGCAGTGCCGAGACGGCGACCACCGCCTGCACCACGGGCTCGGTCAGTGTGCCCACCGACTCCTGTCGGGTCAGTCGCCGGGCATGGTCGCGGTTCTGCCGCGCCAGCGCCTGTTCGGTATCGCCCGCCCGCTGGAAGGCGATCAGTTCGGCCAGGCCCCCGATGTAGTCGGCCAGGGCGATACGCTCATGAGCCCGGGCGCGTACCAACTGGCGGCTGTCACGTTGCCCGACCCATGCGAGCAGCAGCGAGACCAGCATGGTCAGGGTGCCGGCCACCAGCAGGAGCGCCGCCGCCGGCCATGGCGCCAGCCAGAATGCAATGACCAGTGTGACCAGCAGGCTCAGCAGAGCGGCGATGATCGGGCCCGCGACCCGCAGCGGCATCGCGTCCAGGGTGTCGATGTCCCCGGTCAGCCGGGTCTGCAGGTCGCCGCTGCGATAGGCGCGGACCCAGCCGGCGGGACGGGCCGCCAGGCCCCGGAAGGTCCGGCCCCGCAGGTCGGCGAGGCTGCGCAGCACCGCCTCGTGGCTGACCAGCCGCTCGGAATACCGCGCCAGCGTGCGCGCGATGGCCGCGGTACGGATGCCGCCCGAGGGGATGTAGACGTCGAGGGTGGCCAGTAGGCCGACCCCGGCCAGGGCCGTGGCCGTAATAAACCAGCCGGACAGCGCCAGCAACGCGATCCCGGCGACCCAGGTCAGGGCCAGCAGGGCCCAGGCGCCCCAGTACCACAGCCGCCGTTGCCGGAAGACCGCGTGCAGGAAGCGCAGATCCCGGAAGCCGTCCCTACGCATCCCGATCCCCCACGAGATTCAGGGTCCGCTGGCAACGGGCCTGCACCGTCGTGTGGTGCGTGGCCACGACCAGCGTGAGCCCATGTTCCCGGGCCAGCCCGAACAGGGTGTCCAGCAATGCGCGCTCGGTCGCCGCGTCGAGTGCGCTGGTGGGCTCGTCCAGCAGCCATAGCCGGTAGCCGGAGAGCAGGCCGCGGGCAAGGGCGACACGCTGGGCCTGGCCGCCGGAGAGGCCGCGGCGCTGCTCGCCAATCGCCGTATCCAGCCCGTCCGGCAGCTCCGCCGCCTGCAGCGGCAGGCCGGCCTGCGCCAGCGCCGAGCCCATCTCCTCATCGGAGAGGGGCTCGCGGCGGGCCAGCTGCAGGTTCTCGCGCAGGGTCCCGTGGAACAGGTGGGCCTGTTGTCCGATCCACACGAACGATTGCGCATCACCATGGCGCCGTACGCGTCCCTCGTCCGGTTGCAGGAACCCCGCACACAGGGCGAGCAGGGTGGATTTTCCCGCGCCACTGGGCCCGGTGATCGCGATGGATTCGCCGGGCTGGACGGTCAGCGTGGTCCGGGGCAGGGCGAGTGCGTCCTGGCCGGGATAGCGCAGGCTGACGGCCTCCAGTGCGAGCATCGCGCCGGTCGGGTCGGTCTCGGGCGGCTCGATGGCCGGAGCGGCGCTGGCGGCGGGGTGTTCGGCGGGCGCGGTCAGCGGGGCCAGAGCCTCGGCTGCCGCGAGCGCACCGGCGCGGTCGTGATAGCTCTGTGCGAACTGCCGCAGCGGCAGGAAGTATTCCGGCGCCAGCAGCAGCACGAACAGACCGGTGAACAGCGTCAGCTCCGCGGCCGGGCCGTAGTCCAGCGCCCCGAACAGGGCAAAGCCGACATAGATCGCGACCATGCCGATGGCCACGGCGCTGAAGAACTCCATGACGGCCGAGGACAGGAAGGCCACCCGCAGCGTACGCATGGTAAGTCGGCGCTGATGGTGGCTGCGCTCCACCACCTCGGACTGGGTGGCCTCGATTGCGCGTGCCCGGCGCAGCCAGTCGAGGGCGCGGATGCGGTCCAGGAAGTGCCCGGCGAGACGGTCCTGCTCGGCCTGCTGCTGGCGATGGATCTGTTCGGCCCCCATGCCGACGATAGCCATGAAGGCCGGAATCAGCGGGGCGGCGAACAGCAGCAGCAGGCCGGCCAGCCAGTCCAGCCAGAACACCGTGATCAGGATCGCCAGCGGGATCAGGATGACCGCCTGCAGCGCGGGCAGGTAACGCGCGTAGTAGCCGGTCAGGTCCTCGCCGCGGGCCTGGAAGCGTTCGATCCATTCGCCGGTGGTGGCCTGTGCCGCGAGCCGCGCCGGACCGGCCTCGCGGGCGCGATGCAGCAGCTCGCCGCGCAGGCGGCCCTTGACCGCGTGGGCCAGCCGCTGGCCGGCCAGGTCACGCAGTCCCTGTGCGCTGTAGCGCAGCACGATCAGTACGAGCCCGGCCGCCAGCACCGCTGCCCAGTCCAGGCGCTCGGGCGCGAACAGGGCCTGGTACACGGCCTGGGCGATGATGCCGGCCACGCCGATCGTCGCGCCGGCCGCGATCAGGGAGCCGGCCGCGGACATCCACAGCCAGCGGCGATGGGGGCGGGCACGCTGGCGCAGCCACTCCCTGGCGGTAGCATTCATCGCGTGCGGACGACGGGCATCCGGGCTCGACGCAGCGCGAGCGGACCGATTGGGCGTGCGGACATCAGTCAGGCTCCCCCTAGCGCAGGTAGCGCCCACGCAGCATGTTGAAGTACAGCGGCTTGATCATGTGCACCTTCAGACGCCACCACATCCAGCTGGGTTCGCCCTGATCGATGAAGCCGAAGGTCGGGACCTCCTGCAGGCTGTAGTCGAACTCCACCAGGGCGGCCTTGCCGACCTCGGTGATCAGCGGGCAGGAGGTGTAGCCGTCGAACTCGCGCGATGGCTCGCGATCCTGCAGTACATCCACCAGGTTGTCCGGCATCACCGCGCCGTGGGAGCGCACGGTGGAGGCGGTCTTGCCGATCGCGGTGGCGACCACATCGCCGGCGCCGAAGATGTTCGGATAGCGGGTGTGCTGGAGGGTGCGATCATCCACCGCCAGCCAGCCGCCATCGGCCAGCGCGCCATCCTCCACGGCAAGCCCGGCCTCGCGCACGAACCCGTGGGCCCGCATCGGCGGCGTCACATGGAGGTAGTCGTAGTCGACCGTCTCCTCGTTGCCGTTCGTCCCGCGGAAGGTGGCCTGCCGGGCGTCGATATCGACCGCGGCGAGAAACCCATCCTCGTTCACGGCGATGTCACGCTCGGCATACAGGTCGCGCACCATCGTGTCGAAGCGCGCGACGCTGAACAGGCGGTCTGCCCCGGTGTGGTAGTGGAACTCCGCATCTCCGCGCTGGCCGGCGCTCTGTAGCAGGCTCTCGGCGATGAAGGTGGCCTTGATCGGGGCGCCGGCACACTTGATCGGCGTCCCCGGGATGGTGAAGCGGGCCACGCCGCCGCGCTCGCCAAAGGTGCGTACCTGTTCGTAGGCATCGCGCGCGGCCTCGGCGCTGGCGTAGATGCTGGTCAGGCCCGGGCGGCCGATGTCCTCGCGGCGCAGGCCGTCGATGGCCTCGAAGTCCAGGTGCAGGCCGGTTGCGACCACCAGGAAGTCGTAGTCCAGGTGGTCGCCATCGACCGTCTCCACCCGCTGCGACTCCGGGTCGATCGCGGCGACGGCGGAACGCACCCAGTCCACCCCGCGCGGGATATAGCGCTCGTTGCGCCGCTGGACCTCGCCGACCGAATAGACGCCCGCCGCTACCAGGGTCCAGCCGGGCTGGTAGTCGTGGATCTCGCTCGGTTCCACCACGGTAATACGGGCGCCATCGAGCAGGGCGCGCAGGCGCGCGGCCATGGTCAGGCCGGCCGCGCCTCCACCCAGCACGACGATACGTGCCCGTGTCGAGACCGCGGCCTGAGCCGGGGCGGCCTGTACGCCGGTCGCCGAGGCCAGGCCGGCCGCACCGGCGATCTTCAGGAAGTCGCGGCGGGACAGGCCGCTGCGGTCCATGGCGGCAGCCAGGGCCTCGGTCGACTGCTGCTGGCGGCTGCGATTTTCGCGCTGTTCGGGCTGGGACATGCTGGATCTCCGTCGTCCGGCACCGCGGTTCCTGCGGTGCACTCTTGTTATGAAAGGCGGGCGTCTGACGCGCCCTGCTTGCCGTTTTCTTACAAGTTGCGTGCCAGATCGCAGAGCCCGCTCGCGCCTGCCGCTGGCGGCGGGTTGTGCCACGACAGGACTGCCACAAATGGCAGTTGTGGGGTTTTTGCTGCCATGAATGGCAGTCACAGCGGCGCTGTGGCGAGCGGGTGCGGGCGGTTGT
Organism: Thioalkalivibrio sp. ALgr1; assembly: GCF_000378285.1. NCBI lineage: Bacteria > Pseudomonadati > Pseudomonadota > Gammaproteobacteria > Chromatiales > Ectothiorhodospiraceae > Thioalkalivibrio > Thioalkalivibrio sp. ALgr1. The sequence continues at coordinate 268,384 of NZ_KB905133.1, read as the reverse complement.
CTTCGAGGCCGGTTGCCGCCTGCCGGGCCCGCGAGCGGGAGGCGGGCTTGCTGGCACGGTACTTGTAAGGACGCGGTAGCTGCGTCCGGACGGCGCACCCTGACAATGGAGGAACGCCATGGAGCTCGACCCCATACTGCTATCACGAATCCAGTTTGCATTCGTGGTCTCGTTTCACGCCATCTTCCCGGTCTTTACCATCGGGCTGGCGTCGTTCATCGCCTTCCTGGAGTTTCGCGCCTGGAAGACCGGCGATGCGATCTACACCCAGATCTCGAAGTTCTGGATCAAGATCTTCGCGGTCGTGTTCGGGATGGGGGTGGTCTCCGGGCTGGTGATGTCGTTCCAGTTCGGGACCAACTGGAGTGCGTTCTCCTATGCGACCGCCAACTTCCTCGGGCCGGTGCTCTCCTACGAGGTGCTGACGGCCTTCTTCCTCGAGGCGGCCTTCCTGGGCGTGCTGCTGTTCGGCCGTGACCGGGTACCGCAGGGCGTGCACCTGTTCGCGGCGCTGATGGTGGCGCTGGGTACCTTCATTTCCTCGTTCTGGATCCTGGTCGCCAACAGCTGGATGCAGACCCCGGTGGGCTTCGAGTTGCAGGACGGTGTCTTCCACGTGACCTCCTGGATCACCGCGATCTTCAACCCGAGCTTCTGGCCGCGCTTCTTCCATATGGGCCTGGCCTCGCTGCTGACCGCGGGTTTCGTGGTCGCCGGCGTCTCGGCCTGGTACCTGCTGCGCCAGCGCGATGTGCTGGTCAACCGCAAGGCGCTGGGCACCACGATGTGGGTGTTGCTGCTGGCGGCCCCGGCCCAGCTGGTGGTGGGCGACATCCATGGCCTGAATACCTTTGAACATCAGCCGACCAAGGTCGCGGCGATGGAGGGCGTCTGGGAGACCGAACGCGGGGCACCGCTGCTGCTGTTCGCGATCCCGGATTCGGCCAACGAGACCAACCACTTCGAGATCGGTATCCCGAAGATGGCCAGTTTCATCCTGACCCACGAGCTGGATGGCGAGGTCCCTGGCCTGCTGGAGGTACCCGCCGAGGAACGCCCGCCGGTGGGAATCACCTTCTGGTCGTTCCGCATCATGGTCGCGATCGGGATGGTGATGATCCTGTTCGTGCTGGCCGGTGCCTGGCTGCGCTTCCGGCGCCGCATGTTCGCCTCGCCGCGTTTCCTGCGGGGTCTGACCTGGATGATCCCGGCCCCGTTCATCGCGGTGGTCGCCGGCTGGTTCGTGACCGAGACCGGGCGCGCACCCTGGCTGGTCTACGGCGTGATGACCCATGCCGAGGGCGTCACCCCGGCGCTGACGGGAGGCATGGCCCTGTTCACGCTGATCGGCTACGTGCTGGTCTACGCCGCCGTGTTCACGGCTGGCGTCTACTACCTGGTGCGTATCGTGCAGAAGGGACCGGAGACCACCGAGGTCCGGCAGGCCCCGGCCCACGCGAAACGGCCCTGGTCCGCGGCCGATACCTCGATCGACGACGCCGCTACCGGCGCTGCAAGGAGCTGATCCATGGAAACCACGCTTGATATCACGCTGATCTGGGTGGTCATCATTGCCGTCGGCATCATCGCCTACGTGCTGATGGACGGGTTTGATCTGGGGGTCGGGATCCTGTTCCCGTTCGCCCCGGGCGAGACCTCGCGCGATGTGATGATGAACTCGGTCGCCCCGGTCTGGGACGGCAACGAGACCTGGCTAATCCTCGGCGGGGCGGGGCTGCTGGCGGCCTTCCCGCTGGTGTACTCGGTGTTCCTGCCGGCCCTGTATATCGGCGTCTTCCTGATGCTGGCGGGGCTGATCTTCCGCGGGGTGGCGTTCGAGTTCCGGTTCAAGGCCAATACCTCCAAGGGGTTGTGGAACGTGGCCTTTGCCGCGGGGTCGGCGGTGGCGGCGTTTGCCCAGGGGGCCGTGGTGGGCGCCTACATCCAGGGCTTCGAGATGGAGGGTCTGAGCTTTGCCGGCGGGCCGCTGGACTGGCTGACGCCGTTCACCGTGCTGACCGGTATCGGTCTGCTGGCGGGCTATGCGCTGCTGGGCGCGACCTGGCTGATCGTCAAGACCGATGGCGAGACCCAGGCCTTTGCCTATCGCGTGGTGCCTGGCCTGCTGGCCCTGGTCCTGGTGGTGTTCGCGGCGGTGAGCCTGATCACGCCGTTTATTGACCCGAAGGTGATGGAACGCTGGATGGGCACCTGGCAGTACCTGTGGGTCCTGCCGGCGCTGGCCCTGTTGTCCGCCTGGATACTGATCCGGGCGGTGCGGCGGCGTGACGAGGGGATCCCGTTCGTAGCGACGATCGCCCTGTTCATTACGACCTATCTGGGGCTTCTGGTCAGCAAGTGGCCGTATGTGGTGCCGCCGGACCACACCTTCTGGGATGCGGCGTCGTCCCCGGATGCACAGTTGTTTATCCTGGTCGGGGCGCTGTTCGTGATCCCCATCATCCTGGGGTACACGGCCTGGACGTACTGGGTCTTCCGCGGCAAGGTGACGCCCGAGACCGGGTACCACTAAGCGGGATCCGTAGAGACCGGCCGTGATGCCACTGAACGTACCTCGGTTGAGCGTGTCTATTGGGCAGAGTCATCGGAGGACCACCGCCGCGGCGCCTCCCCTGGATACCTGGCCCATGCGAGAAGACGTGACGATTAGCCGACTGGCGATTCCGTGTGGCAACGAGACGGACCTCTCGGCGATGCGACAGATGATGGAGGCCTTTCGCGAGCCCTCCATCCTGTTGTCGCCCGATTACCGGATCCTGGCCGCGAATACGGCCTACCAGAGGGTCTACGGCACGGATGCCGATGGCTCTTCCCGGGCCTGCTATGAGGCCTCGCACGGCTATCAGCGTCCGTGCGACGAGGCCGGGGAAGCCTGTCCGCTCCAGGCTGCGCTCGCCAGCCGCCGCCGGGAACGTGTCCTGCATGTGCATCACACGGCGCAGGGCCGCGAGCACGTGGACGTCGAGCTGACTCCGATCCTGGGGGCGGAGGGGGAGGTTCGCTATTTCGTCGAGCGCCTCCATCATCTGCCCGTATCCAGCCCGCAGAACGGGGCCACCGGGCTGGTCGGGCGTTCGCGGGCGTTCAATACCATGCTGGGCTTGATCAGTCGCGTGGCACCCAGCAATGCCTCGGCGCTGCTGCTGGGTGAGTCCGGTACCGGCAAGGAGTTGATCGCCCGGGCGATCCACGAAGAGAGCCCGCGCCGCGACAAGCCGTTTGTCGCGGTTGAGTGCTCCGGACTGACCGAGACCTTGTTCGAGAGCGAGTTGTTCGGCCACGAGAAGGGGGCCTTCACGGGTGCGGCCTCGGCCAAGGTCGGGCTGGTCGAGGCCGCGTCCGGCGGCACGCTGTTCCTGGACGAGGTGGGCGATATCCCATTGGGCCAGCAGGTGAAGCTGCTGCGCCTGCTGGAGACGCACGCCTACCGCCGGGTCGGCGGAATCGAGTCTCGGAGTGCGGATTTTCGACTGGTTTGTGCCACCCACCGGGATCTGGAGGCGATGGTGCGGGCCGGCGAGTTTCGCGAAGACCTGTTCTACCGGATCAATACCTTCCCCATCGAGGTGCCGCCGCTGCGCCAGCGCAGCGGCGATATCCCGCTGCTCGTCGAGGCCATGCTGGATCGCTCCGAGCTGGTGCCGCGTCCGACGATGGAGGACGACGCGATCCGGGTTTTGGAGGGATATGCCTTCCCCGGCAACGTGCGTGAACTGCGCAACATCCTGGAACGCGCGGCCCTGCTGGCGGATGGCGGTCCGATTCGGCCGGAGCACCTGCCAGGCCCGGTGCGCCAGCAGGCCACGCGCGCCGAATCGGGTGCGGCCGGAGAAGGTTACGCGGAGTTGGTCCATCCGCGGGAACTGCGTCCGCTGGATCAGATCGAGCGCGAGTATCTGCGTCACGCCCTGGCGGTACACCAGGGTGATCGGCGGAGCCTCGCGCGCCGGCTGGGCCTGAGCGAGCGCAGCCTGTACCGGCGCTTGCGGGAACTGGATCGAGACGGCTGATCCGGCGGCCCCAGGTACGGGTTCTGACGGGCCGCCTGCGGCGAGTGTTCCCGTCTGCGCAGTATGCCGCGGTCGGAGAAACCTGAATCGCGCGTGGTGCTGCAGGGTCCCAGGAGCTGCATAGCCACAACTCCCGAACACCAGAAGGGCCGCGCCCGGCCGGCCGATGGTGATGTGATGCCCCAGGCATCAGAAATACCGAATATTCCCAACCACCAACACGAGGTGAACTGATGAAAAAGACGACCATTGCACTGTCTCTCTCGGCTGCGCTGCTGGCCGCACCGCTCACGGCGGCAGCCGAGTCGCTTTCGTTTGGCGAGGAGCAGACCGTTCGCGCCATGGCGGGCGGCAATGTCGGACAGGCCATTGCGAGCATGATGGAGGCCGAGTCGCTGGCCGTGGTCAACAACCGTTCCGCGATCTGTGGCGCGCTGACCGGCGGTCTCGGGGCCGGGATGCTGGCCGCCAACCCGGAGGCCGGGTTCAGCATCGCGGGCATGGAAGGGCCCGAGGATGCCGCCGACGCAGTAGCGGCGATCGGTGACGCCGAGGTGACCTATCTCGCCTTTGGCGCCGGTGCCAGCCGTGACGACAACGTGGCCCTGGCCCACGCCCTGCTCGGCGAGCTCGCGAAGGCCGAGTGGGACGGCACGTTGATGCTGCATATCTCCACCTGGATGCAGCAGCAGGTACAGGCCGCGGCGGAGATGGACGAGGCGGTTGCCGAATACCTGACCGGGCGCCCGATGGTTGCGCTGATGCCCGATGTGGAGGCCGGCGAGGCCGTGATGCTGCGCGTGTCCTTCGACGGCTCGGAATTTACCACCGAGGAGATGGGGCGCCAGCCGATGCGTGACGACCTGGCCGAGCTCTTTCGCCGCATGTAGTGACGGGTGGGCCGCTCGGGGCGGGGTGCCCTTGTTGCGGCTCGTCTTAGGTGCCGGCTATCGAGGCCTTAGAGAATTAGTAATAGCTAATGCAGTGGGGTCGCGATACCTTGGTTTCCACGGGGAGCCGAGACGGCCCCGAAACTTGCAAACCATTGATTATCAAGAAAGGAGTACATCATGGCACTTCGACTGGGTGATACCGCCCCGAACTTCCAGATTGACACCACCAAGGGCAAGATCGATTTCCACGAGTGGATCGGCGATTCCTGGTGCTTCTTCTTCAGCCATCCGGCCGACTTCACGCCGGTGTGCACCACCGAGATGGGCCGCACTGCCCAGCTCGCGCAGCAGTTCGCGGATCGCAACGTGAAGCCGCTGGGCCTGTCCACGGATACCGTCGACGAGCACAACAAGTGGATCGAGGACGTCAACGACACCCAGAACACCACGCTGGAGTTCCCGATCGTTGCCGACGCCGACAAGAAGATCTCCGAGCTCTACGAGATGATCCACCCGGGCGAGAGCGAGACTGCCGCGGTGCGTTCGGTCTACATTATCGACCCGAACAAGAAGATCCGGCTGATGATGACCTACCCGATGTCGGTGGGCCGCAACTTCGACGAGATCCTGCGCGTGATCGATGCGCTGCAGACCGGAGACCAGCACGGCATCGCTACGCCGGCCGACTGGACCCCGGGCGATCGCGTGATCATCCCGCCGACGGTCAGCAACGAGGATGCGCAGAAGAAGTTCCCGCAGGGCTTCGAGGAGATCCGCTCCTACCTGCGCTACACCCAGGTCTGACTCCGACCTGAAGCCTTGGCGTCCGCCCGGCATTGCCGGTCGGACGTCATTGACCAAGCTGTCAGAGGCCCCATTACGGGGCCTTTCTTGGTTGGGGAGAGTGATACGCGTTCGGTCGACTGTCCCTGCTCCTCGGACCGTTCAGAAAGCTGTCCCGCCAATACCGACAAGACGCAAGGGATCGGCTTCTCGAATTCGGGCCCCGGCCCCTTGATTCCTGTGCGCAGCGGAACCCTGTCCCGGACCACCGAGTCCACGGACATGTATGGATGCAACAGGAGTTCGCGGGATGAGCAAGACGATACTGATGGTGGTGACCAGTCACGGCGAGATCGGCGACGGCCACGCGACCGGCGTGTGGTTTGACGAGTTCTCGGTGCCCTATGACCGCTTCCGCAAGGCCGGTTTCGAGATCAAGGTGGCCAGTCCCAAGGGCGGGCCCGTCCCTCTGGATCCCAAGAGCCTGGAGTCGAATCATCCCGGACCGGCGGCCGTCGCCGCGCAGGAGGCCCTGGACGACACGATCCATCTCGATGAAGGCATGCACCACGATGCCTACGCGGCAATCTTCTTCCCCGGTGGGCACGGCACGATGTTCGATCTGCCGGAGAATCCGCATGTGCAGCGTCTGGTCGGCGAGTTTCTGGAGAACGACAAGGTCGTGGGCGCGGTGTGTCACGGGCCGGCCTGTCTGGTCGGCGCGATGCTGAAAGACGGCAGTCCGGCAGTGAAGGGGCGCAAGGTGGCCGCGTTCACCAACAGCGAAGAGAAGGCGGTACAGCTCGATCAGGCCGTGCCGTTTCTGCTGCAGGACCGCCTGGCCGAACTGGGTGGGGAGGTCGAGACCGCCGAGGACTGGGCCGACCATGTCGTGGTGGATGGCAAACTGGTGACGGGGCAGAACCCGCAGTCCAGCAAGAGCGTGGCCGACGCGATCGTGCGCCTACTGCGTGAAGCCGGCTGATTGGGCGCCGATGACAAGCGGACCGGGGCCTTCTGGGCCCCGTTTTTTTGCTTGTTGAGTGAACGAGGTTCAAATCTTGGTTCCGATTCGGTAGTCTGCGCCGATGGGCACCGAGAATCGAAAGCAGCGCGAGCGCGAGGCGCGCGAGACCCTCTTTGTCGAAAAGGCCCACGAGCTGATCCGCTCGGAGGGCCTTTTGGCGTTGCAGATGTCGCGTCTGGCGGCCGCCTGCGAGTACGCGACCGGCACGCTGTACCAGCATTTCAACTCGAAGGAAGATCTGCTGGCGGCCGTCGCGACCCGGGCAACGCGTCAGCGTGCGGAGCTGTTTCGGTGCATTCCTCGGCTGCCGCTGGGAACCCGTTCACGAATGCTGGCGATGGTGCTGGCCGATATCGATTTCGCGCAGGCGAATCCGGACTACTATCGATTGACCCAATTCGTGACGACAGAGGTGGTCTGGGCGAGCACGTCGGAGGCGCGGCGGCAGGAGTTGCTTGATGCGGCTCAACCGATCAGCCAGGCGATCAACGCCATCGTGGCCGAGGCGCGGGCGAACAAGGACCTGCCACCGGCCCAGGAGATGGGCGAGGAAGAGATGGGGCTGGGGCCGTGGGCGCTGAATACCGGGATGCAGGCGCTCGCGAATGCCCAGGGGCTGCTGGATGCCTACGATATCCACCGCCCGTATGAACACTTGATCCGCCATACCCATGCGCTGCTGACCGGCTGGCGCTGGGAGCCGCGAATCGATCCAGACGAACCCTCGGTCGTGCGCGCCGAGACGGAGCGGGTGCGCGCGATCGTGCGCGAGCACATTCCTGAGGCAAATTCATGAGCAAGCGATTCTTCCTGATGCTGCTGGGCGTAGCCCTGGTCCTGGGTGGCATCTTTGGTTTCAAGGCCTTCGTGGATCAGCAGATCGCGGAGTTCTTTGACGAGATGCCGGAGCCGACTGCGACCATCAACGCGGCGACCGTGGAGACCGATCGCTGGGCCCCGCAGCTGCGTGCGGTGGGGGACCTGGAGGCGGTGCAGGGGGCCACGCTGAGTTTCGAGGCACAGGGCATTGTTGACCGCATCCATTTTGCCAATGGGGCCTTCGCCGAGGCGGGCGAGACGCTGGTCGAACTCGACACCGAGCTGGACGAGGCGGAGCTGGAAAGCCTGCGCGCCGAGGCGCAGCTCGCGGCGCGCGAGCTGGAACGGGCGCGGGGCCTGGTGCAGCGCAACGATATTTCCGACTCGGAGTTCCAGCGCCGCGCGACCGAGGCGCAACAGGCCGAGGCGGCGGTCAAGGCACAGGATGCCCGTATTCGCCAGAAGCGTCTGCGGGCGCCCTTTGACGGGCAGCTGGGTATCCGTCAGGTGAACGAGGGCCAGTTTGTCGGCCCGGGCGACCCGATTGTGGTGCTGGAGTCCCTGGACCCGCTGTATGTGAACTTCACGTTGCCCGAACGCCGGCTGGCGAATGTCGAGCTGGGGCAGTCGGTCGAGGTCACCGTCGATGCCTATGGCGAGACCTTCGAGGGGCAGATTACCGCGATCGAGCCGCGTGTCCGTGCTGCCTCGCGGATGTTCCGCGTGCAGGCGATGATCACCAACGAGGACCATCGGCTGCGCCCCGGTCAGTTCGCCCGCGTCACGCTGCAGCGTGGCGAGCCGGAGGAGGGGCTGGTGGTCCCGCAGACGGCCATCCGTTTCGCACCCTGGGGCAACTCGGTGTTCGTGATCTTGGAAGACGATGACGGCGACAAGCGTGTGGAGCAGCGCCTGGTGGAGATCGGTGAGCGACGCGGTGACCTGGTGCGCATCGTGGATGGCCTGGAAGAGGGCGACGAGATTGCGGTCAGCGGTCTGCTGAAGCTCCAGAACGATACCCCCGTGAAGATCACGGAGGATGCCCAGCCCGATGCCGAACGCGATCCGCGGCCGGCGAATCGCTGAGCGGGCCCGCGACGATGCGCTTTACCGATATCTTTATTCAGAAGCCCGTGCTGGCCACTGTGGTCAGCCTGTTCATCCTGCTGTTCGGGGTGCGGGCGGTGTTCGACCTGAACGTGCGCCAGTTCCCCGAGGTGCAGAACGCGGTGGTCACGGTCAGCACCGCCTATATCGGCGCGGATGCGGACCTGGTACAGGGATTCATCACCACACCGATGGAGCGCGAGATCGCCGAGGCGGAGGGGATCGACTACATCGTGTCCAACAGCCTGCCGGGGATAAGCACGGTGCAGGCGTTCCTGGAGCTGGACTACGATCCGAACCAGGCGCTGACGCAGATCTCCGCCCAGGTGGACAAGATTCGCAGCGATCTGCCATCGGAGGCCGAGGACCCGGTGGTGGATCTATCCGTGGGTCAGGATGTGGCGGCGATGTACCTGTCGTTCTATTCCGAGCGCCTCTCCAACAATCAGACCACCGACTACCTGATTCGCGAGGTGCAACCGGAGCTGGCCACCGTCAACGGCGTTCAGCGGGCCGAGATCCTCGGCGATCAGAGCTTTGCGATGCGCGCCTGGCTGGACGCCAATCGCATGGCGGCCTATGGCGTAACCGGGCGCGACGTTCGGTCGGCGCTGGAGGGCAACAATGTCCTCTCCGCGGTGGGGCAGACCAAGGGCTCGATGGTGAGCCTGGACCTGACCGCGGATACCGACCTGCAGACCCCGGAGGCGTTCGAGCAGCTGATCCTGTTCGAGCAGGAGGGCGACCTGGTGCGTCTTGGCGATATCGCCGAGGTGGAGCTGGGGTCGGAGAACTACGACACCTCGGTGCGCTTCAACGGTCAGGCGGCGACGTTCATCGGCATCGAGCTGGCGCCGGATGCCAATGCCCTGGAGGTGATCGCGGATGTACGCGAGATCTTCGAGGAGCGCATCGAGCCGCGCCTGCCCTCCGGGCTGGAGGGCGAGATCGTTTATGACTCCACCGAATACATCGAGAGCGCGATCGACGAGGTGTTGACGACCATCGTGCTGGCGCTGCTGATCGTGCTGGTCGTGATTTATCTGTTTCTTGGCTCGTGGCGCAGTGTGCTGATCCCGGCGGTGGCGGTACCGCTGTCCCTGATCGGGACCTTCATGCTGATGCTCCTGATGGGGTTCTCGCTGAACCTGCTGACGCTGCTGGCGATGGTGCTGGCCATCGGCATCGTGGTCGATGACGCGATCATCATGCTGGAGAACATCTCGCGGCATATCGAGGAGGGCATGTCGCGCATGGACGCGGCGATCCAGGGGGCGCGCGAGCTCGCGTGGCCGATTGTCGCGATGTCGACCACGCTGGTGGCGGTCTTCCTGCCGCTGGGGTTCATCGGCGGCCTGACCGGCACGCTCTTCATCGAGTTTGCGTTTACCCTGGCGGCGACGGTCGTGATCTCGGGGATTGTCGCGATCACGCTGTCGCCAATGATGTGTTCGAAAATCCTGCGCGATGGTTCGGTCGAGCGGCGCGGGCGCATCGAGTCGTGGCTGGACGCGCGCTTTGACAGCCTGCGCGAGCGCTATCGCCGACGGCTGCACGGGGCACTGAATGACCGCTTCACCGTCGCCGCCTTCGGCGCCATCGTGCTGGTGTCCTGCTACTTCCTGTTCGTGACTTCGCAGACCGAGCTGGAGCCGCAGGAGGACCAGGGTTTCGCCTTCTCGATCATGGAAGGCGATGCCTACATGGGGATCGATTACCTGGAGCGCAACACCGCGCTGACCGACGGCTTTTTCGACCGCATCCCCGAGCTCGACAACATCTTTATCGTGAACGGCTTTGGCGGCGGGCCCGGTATGGCCGGGGCGACCAACCAGGCCCTGGGCGGTTTCGTTATGGCGCCCTGGGATCAGCGTGACCGAACGACCGCCAAGATCCTGGAAGAGGACCTGCAGCCGGCGCTGGAAGGGCTGCCAGGGCTCGAGGTGTTCGCGATCCAGCCGCCGCAGCTGCCGACCCCGGGGCAGGGCGCGCCGGTCAGCGTTGTGTTCGGCTCCACCAGCTCGTTCGAGGAGTTGAACGAGCTGAGTCAGGAGATCAAGGACCGGGCGATGGAGACGGGTCGGTTCATCTTCCTCGATACCGATCTCAACTTCGACCAGCCACGGGTGGATCTGAAGATTGACCGCGAGCGTGCCTCGCAGCTTGGCATCGACATGGCGACGCTGAATGCCGATCTGGCGACGTATCTCTCCGGCGGGTTCGCCGGGCGGTTTGCGATGGAGAACCGCAGTTATCGCGTGATCCCGCAGGTCCAGCGTTCCGACCGCCTGACGCCGGAGCAGCTTGAGGAGCTGTACACGCGCACCGCGGACGGCGAGCCGATACCGTTGTCCAGCATCGTGACGCTGGAAGAGACGGTCACGCCGCGCCAGCTCAACCGCTTCCAGCAGCTGAACGCGGTGACCCTGCAGGGGGTGCCACGGCCCGGCGTCACCCTCGGGGAGGCGCTGGACATCATCGACCGGATTGCCGCCGAGGTGCTGCCGCCCGATGTGAACGTGGACTATGCCGGCGAGTCGCGGCAGCTGAAGGCCGAGGGTGGGGATCTGGTCGTCACGTTCTTCTTCGCGCTGGTCGTGATCTTCCTGGTGCTGGCCGCGCAGTTCGAGTCGTTCCGTGATCCCTTGATCATTCTGACCACGGTGCCGATGTCGATCGCCGGCGCCCTGATCTTCATCAGCCTGGGTGTGACCTCGCTGAACATCTATACACAGGTGGGTCTGCTGACCCTGATCGGGCTGATCGCCAAGCACGGCATCCTGATCGTGGAGTTCGCCAACCAGTTGCAGCGTCAGGGGCGCCCCTTGCGCGATGCGATCGAGGAGGCGGCCAGCCTGCGTCTGCGGCCCATCCTGATGACGACCACGGCGACCGTGGTGGCGATGGTGCCGCTGCTGATGGCGACCGGTGCTGGTGCCGGCTCGCGCTTCGCAATGGGCCTGGTGATTGCGGCGGGCATGGCGATCGGCACGTTGTTCACGCTCTTCGTGGTCCCGGCCATCTATACCTATGTGGCGCGCGATCACTACGCCGACACGCTGGAGGCGCAGGAGGCCGATGCGGGTCCTGCCTGATCGTCGGTGCGCGCGCCCCGGCAGAGGGGCGCGGGCTCCGATCACGCTGTGGTCTAAAGAGCATGCATTGACTGCGGTCATGGACTACAATCAGCGACCGCATTCCCCGCTGAGGCTGCCGAGCAGGCGCCGGGCGCTGATGCGAACAGAACCCCCATGCCGCTCCGCGGAACTCTGCGGACCGGTCTTTCTATAAACGAAAGTCTATTGGTCGTATCTAGATTATTTATTTGTTATTAGCAGTGCACCTTCCTAATCTAGGCGACCGTCACGATTAACCAACGCGTAGGAGAAAGCCACATGGCCGCCAAGAAGTACTCCGCGGGCGTCAAGGATTACCGCGAAACCTACTGGATGCCGGAATACATGCCGCTGGATACCGATCTGCTGGCATGTTTCAAGATCACCCCGCAGCCGGGCATCGACCGCGAAGAAGCCGCGGCCGCCGTGGCCGCCGAGTCCTCCACCGGTACCTGGACCACGGTGTGGACCGACCTCCTGACGGATATGGACTACTACAAGGGCCGTGCCTACTCCATTGAGGACGTGCCGGGTGACGACGAGTCCTTCTACGCGTTCATCGCCTACCCGATCGACCTGTTCGAAGAAGGTTCGATGGTGAACGTGTTCACCTCCCTGGTCGGTAACGTGTTCGGCTTCAAGGCCATCCGTGCCCTGCGTCTGGAAGACGTGCGCTTCCCGATGGCCTACGTGAAGACCTGCGGTGGTCCGCCCTCCGGTATCCAGGTTGAGCGTGACAAGCTGAACAAGTACGGCCGTCCGATGCTGGGCTGCACCATCAAGCCGAAGCTGGGTCTGTCCGCGAAGAACTACGGCCGCGCCGTGTACGAGTGCCTGCGTGGCGGCCTCGACTTCACCAAGGACGACGAGAACATCAACTCGCAGCCGTTCATGCGCTGGCGTGACCGCTTCGAGTTCGTGCAGGAAGCGACCGAAAAGGCCGAGGCCGAAACCGGCGAGCGCAAGGGTCACTACCTGAACGTCACCGCGCCGACCCCGGAAGAGATGTACAAGCGTGCCGAGTTCGCCAAGGAAATTGGCGCGCCGATCATCATGCACGACTACATCACCGGCGGCTTCTGCGCCAACACGGGTCTGGCCAACTGGTGCCGCGACAACGGCGTGCTGCTGCACATCCACCGTGCGATGCATGCGGTGCTCGACCGTCATCCGAAGCACGGTATCCACTTCCGTGTGCTGGCGAAGATCCTGCGTCTGTCCGGTGGTGACCACCTGCACACCGGCACCGTGGTCGGCAAGCTGGAAGGCGACCGTGCCGCGACCCTGGGCTGGATCGACCTGCTGCGTGAATCCTTCATCCCGGAAGACCGCTCGCGCGGCATCTTCTTTGATCAGGATTGGGGCTCCATGCCGGGCGTGTTCGCCGTGGCCTCTGGTGGTATCCACGTCTGGCACATGCCGGCCCTGGTCTCCATCTTCGGCGACGACTCCGTGCTCCAGTTCGGCGGCGGTACGCTGGGCCATCCGTGGGGTAACGCCCCGGGTGCGGCGGCCAACCGTGTGGCGCTGGAAGCCTGTGTCCAGGCGCGTAACGAAGGTCGGGACATCGAGAAGGAAGGCAAGGACATCCTGACTCAGGCGGCGCAGCACAGCCCCGAACTGAAGATCGCCATGGAAACGTGGAAAGAGATCAAGTTCGAGTTCGACACCGTCGACAAGCTGGATACCCAGCACAAGTGATCGTCCGAGCGCGGGCGGCGCTAGTGCGCCGTCCGTGCCCAGAAAGAACCAGAGCACAGGATTACCGACATGTCTGATATCCAGAACTTCAAGCAGTCGCAGAAGTACGAGACCTTCTCCTATCTGCCGGAGATGAATGCCGACCAGGTGCGCAAGCAGATCGAATACTGCCTCGCGCAGGGCTGGAACCCGGCGATCGAGTACAGCGAAAAAGAAAACGCCATGGCCCACTACTGGTACATGTGGAAGCTGCCCTTCTTTGGCGAGCAGTCCGTGGAAGCGGTGCTGTCCGAGATTGAAGAATGCCGCCGTGCCAACCCGGGCATGATGGTGCGCTTCATTGCGTACGATAACTACGCCCAGAGTCAGGGCATGGCCTTCGTGGTCGACCGCGGTCGCTAAGACCCCGGTTCGGTGGAGGCCGGGTGCCTGTGGCACCCGGCCCGTCCATCAAGCGTTATTACCGTTGCTGCCGCCAACTGTAAGGAAGTGCCATGAGTAATCCGACATCCGCGTCTGAAGGTCTCTCGGGTCGCGAACTCGCCCGGGAACGGCGCAAGGCCATGTCTCATAATGGCAAGGCTGCCGTGAAGCCGACCGGCCAAACCAGGGGAACGTCGCGTTCTGCCGCGGCCGCGCAAAAGGCGCGCCAGGCTCAGCGTGTTTCCGAACCGGCCCCCCAGGCGCGGGAGCCGGAGTCGCACTCCAGCGAATCTCAGCCGTCGACCTCGTTCGAGGTCGGCAGCAGCGCACCTGCGCGCCGTCCGGAACCGGGCGCGCACGCCGGTGCGTCGAACGGCCGCCAGGCCGCTCTTGAGCGCCGCCAGAAGATGGCGCGCCAGGGCAAGAAGGCGGTCGGTCGCTCCAATACCCGGGCGCGGGCCCTCGGCGGTTTGGCCCGTGGCGGTTCCGACCGGTCGCGTCAGCTTGAAGCGCTGTCGCAGAACCAGGGTATGGAAATCGACTGTTCCAACATGAGCGGGCGCGAAATCTGCCGCCTGCGCCGTCAGGCCCTGGCGACCGATGGCAAAAAGGCCATGGCGGCCGAGCCGCGCCGTGAAGACCTGTTGAAAGGCCAGGGTTCCTTCGCGCCGTCTGCACAGGAAGAGAAAAAGGGCTGTGGCTGTGGCTGCAAGGACGAGAAGTCCGAGCACAACGACACCTATAGCGCGGTGACCCCCGAAAGCGACACCGTCGTGGAAAGTGGCCTTGACCAGTTGTGCGACAAGGTGGAGTCCGGTGGCGAGTCCGCGGGTCCGCATCCGGTGATCTCCGAGGTCCGCGCGATCTGCATGGCGCGCCGCGAGGCGATGGCACAGAACGGCAAGCGTGCGACCAAGCGCCGTTTCAACGGCTCCAAGGGCCGCGGTGCCATGCCGCAGGAAGGCGCGTGGAAGGCTGCGAAACGCAAGGGTATGTCCACTCGCGAGGTAGCACGCCAGCGTCGTGAAGAGCTGTGCACGATTGGTCGCGGTTCTTCGGATCCGGGTCGTCCCTGTGGTCGTCCCCGTGGTCAGACGAGCGAAGCACCGCCGAAGGTGGAAGAGGGCACGACCCTCGCCGGTGGTCACATTAGCGGCACGCAAGTCGAGTCGACGCGCAGCGTCACCGGCGCCGAAGCGGGCAGCTGCTCCAACATTACCGGGACCGAGTACCTGGGCCTCGAGCACTACGAGCGCTACTGCGATGTGCGCCCGAGTGCCAACCCGGCCAAGGTGGGGCACTCCCACACCAGCCGCGGCCAGGAAGTCAGTGGTACCGAGGTCGGGCGCTCTGCCCGTGTAACGGGGGACGAGTCCGGCTCTTGCGAAGCGATCACCGGCACCGAGTACCTGAGCAGCGAGCAGTACGAAGGCTTCTGCGGCACCCGTGCGCCGAACAGCGCGCCGCGCACCAGCGTGATGGTGACCCGTCATGGCGAGGGTGTGTCGGGTACGAGCGTCGGCCGTAGCCCGCGTGTCACCGGTGACGAGTCGGGCTCCTGCCGCGACATCACCGGTACCGAGTACCTGAATACGCAGGCGAGCGAGGTTCCGTGTAACACGGGAAAGTCCAACGGAGCGCCGATGAAGGTCGGCGTCATGCATACGCTTCGCGGTCGTGAATTGACCGGGACCGAAGTCGGGCGCTCCTCGCGTGTCACCGGTGACGAGTACGGCAGCTGCAAGCCGGTCACCGGGACCGAATACATCGGTACGGAACAGTTCAAGGGCATGTGCGGTACCCGCCCGGAGCCGACGCCGGCCAAGGTGCAGGAGCTGCACACGATGGAAGACCAGAGCGTGACGGGTACGGCCGTGGGTCGCAGCTCGAAGGTGACGGGTGACGAGTCCGGATCCTGCCGCCCCCTGACGGGTACCCCGTACTACAACCAGGCGGATTTCGGTGACCTGTGTGACCGTCCGGCCGCCGGTGGTGTGCCGAAGGTGGGCGTGATGCACACGCTGCGGGGTCGGGAAGTCTCCGGCACGCAGGTGGATAGCTCGCTGCGCGTGACCGGTGACGAATACGGGGGCTGCAAGCCGATCACCGGTACCGAGTATGTCGGGTCCGAGCATTACGACGCCTTCTGTGGCTCCCGTCCGCAGGCCGGCCCGGAAAAAGTCTCCGTGAGCCGCACCTGGAACCAGCAGAACGTCTCGGGTACGTCCGTGGGCCGCTCGGCACGGGTCACCGGTGACGAGTACGGTGCGTGCAAACCGGTTTCTGGCACGCCCTACATCGGCGCTGACCAGTACGAGGCTTATTGCGAGCCGCGTGATATGCAGACGGCGCACACCCGCGTGGCCGAACGCCATGCGACGCCGGGGCATCCGGTTTCCGGGAGCCAGCCGGGTTATGACGAGCGCGTGACGGGCACCGAACGCGGTGCATGTCAGGACGTGTCCGGTGCGCCGTATGTCGGGGCGAACGAATTTGCCGCGACCTGTCCGACGGCCGCTGGCAGCTTGCACCCGCGTCTGCGTCCGGAAGGCCAGGCCGCAGTAGCCGCACCGGTGGCCGACGTGCCGGCGCAGGCGATGCCGAATGACGGCTTCAGTGTTCAAAGCCCGGCCCGCGAAGCCTTGGCGCGCCGCGAGCGTCGTGTGACCGGTACTGCATACGGTGCCTCGGGTGGCATTACCGGGCCGATCAACAAGGCGACGGGCCTGGTGTCCGGGACCGAGGAGTTCCGCTATCAGCCGGATCGTCACCAGCCGGTACCGGCTCAGGCTGAAGATGTGGCCAAGATTGGTGCCGAACGTGTGACCGTTAACGGGAGCAGCAACGGTGTGACCATCACGGGCGATGACTGGGCCCGTGGAAGCAGCGTCACCGGCACCGAAGGGTTCGCCACGCGTCGTAACGCGACGCAAAAGGGCAACCCGCGTGGTGAAGGCCGTAGTGCCTATGCCAATCGTGAGCTCGAGCGCAAGGAAGTGCCGATGAGCAAGATCACCGGTTCCTCCGGGAATAGTGGCAGCGGTTCGCTGGTGACCCTGTCCGGCGGTGCCCGCGGCTAAGCGGCGAGTAAGGAGGCAATACGACCACGATGGTGCGCCGAGGCCGCCGCAAGACATCCGCCTTTGGCACGCGTTACGCGACGCCACGGGGAAGTGCCGTCCGGTCGCCGGTGGCACAAGGGGCGAATTCGGCTGCTGCGCAACCTCTGGTTAGCGCAGTGCCGCCGAAGGCGCCGGCGCCGATGGACGTGCCTTCTGTGCTGAAGCCCGGGCATCCGCTGGCGGATGTCGCCGACAACGAACGGCTGTACGCGTTCGAGAGTGGGTTTCGCGATCGCTTCGCGAATCTGGTGCCAGTACTGAAAGAGGTCCATGCGCTGCAACACGAGCGGGACTTCGAGGAAAAGGCGCAACGGATTGTCGAGGATAACCTCGGGTATCGGTTGCCGGAACGCGTCCTGGAGGATGCGTGGATCAACGATCTGGACACGCGCGAACTGTACCTGCACGGCACGTTCGAGCTGTTTGATCAGCTGGTCAATGAATACTGGGCGGGTCGGGATGACCTGGTGGACGAGGCGGAACGCGCGATTGCGTACTTCCTCGACTGCGATTTCCACGAAGTGGACATCTCGCCCTGTTCCGACGGGCGGCTGTTGAGCCTGCGGCGTTTTATTCTGCGCCTGCCGGATCTGGCTGTTCGGGTTAAGAGTTATGCCGGTGCGCAGTTCGACATCGAAGAGGATGTCCGCCACTGGACGAAACGCGAGCTGTTGCGGTTCCGCGAAGGACGGCCGACCACGGCGGATGTGCCGAGTCGATACCTGAAGATCGCGGCGTACCACTACAGCAGTGCGGACCCGCACCATCAGGGGTGCGCGGCGCACGGCAACAGTGAGCGGGACGCGGCGGATGCCGCTCTCCGGCAGCTGCGGGCGTTTCGTCAGGCGATCGAGAACACCTACTGCTGTGGGGCCTCGGTCGATACGCTGCTGATTGGCGTGGATACGGATACGGATGCCGTGAAGATCCATATCCCGGACGCCGACACGCGGATGAGTCTGTACCGCTTCGTGGATAGCGCGAAGGTGTACCGGGAGACGCAGGACCTGGATGGCCGTGACGCGGAACTGCGCGTATATCAGGCGATCCAGGACGCGATCCACCAGCAAGGCTGGGGTCACGGCAACGGTGGGCCGCACGAGGGGATGCTTCGGCTGATCTCGCGGCTGTTGCTGAACAATATTTCGCAGCTCGATTACGTGGCGCGCTACCACAACGGGCATTACGCCGATGTGGGGCACCGCGAGCGGGTGATCATCGTCGGCCAGGAAGTCGAGGAGATGCAGGTACGCAACTTTGCCTACTTCGCGCACCTGGAAACGATGGAAGAAGGCGCCCACGGGATGGATGTGGGGGTGAACAAGATCTTTCGGCAGCTGAATGTCGAGCGGGGCCTGCCGGTACCGGTGGTGATCCATTACCGCTACGACCGCAAGGTGCCGGGATCGCGCGAGCGGGTCGAGGCCCGCTGCCGGCGGATCCGCGACCAGATCATGGCGCGCTATCGCGAACTGGCCGAAAAGGGCCTAATCGGGTGCCACATGGTGATTCGCGACAAGCGCAGCGGCAGCCAGTTGGAACCGCTCGCCGGTTGAGCTAACGGGACACGGAATGAAGATCTGCAAGGTAGAGAAGACGCTGGTTTCGACCAACCGGATCCGGGATCTGGGTCACCGTCCCTTGCTGGTGGTCCAGGAGAAGGCCGGGGGTCCGCGCACGGTCGCGGTGGACGCGGTCGGTTGTGTGCCCGGGGACTGGGTGATCGTGGTCGGATCGTCCGCGGCGCGCGAGGCGGCCGGCAGCAAGGAATACCCCAGTGACGCGACGATCGTCGGGATCATCGATTACTGGGAGGAGCAGTAGCTCCATGGAAATTATGCAGGTGCAGGACGAACTGGTGGTCACGCGTCGTGTGGACGGCCTTCAGACCATGTCGCTGCGCGTGCTGGTGGATCAAAAGGGTGCGCTCAGCGTCGCCGTGGATCCAGTGGGTGCGCACCCGGGCAATTGGGTGTTCACGATCTCTGGATCGGCCGCGCGCTACGCGCTCGATGACCCCAAGGTGACAACCGATCTGACGATCGGCGGCATCATCGACCAGTGGGACGATGGTGGCAGGAAAGCGGAAGGGTCGACGAACAAGGCTGGACAAGACCAGACCGATGCACAGCGCTCTGCTGGTACCCACAAGGCGGCTTGAGCGTCATTTTAATTGGAAAAACTGTAACTCCAGGAGAAAGAGAAATGGCAACTGAACGTTTTGGTGTGGCGCTGGGCATGATCGAGACCCGTGGTCTGGTGCCGGCGATTGAAGCCGCTGATGCAATGACCAAGGCCTCTGAAGTGCGCCTGATTGGTCGCCAGTTTGTCGGTGGTGGCTACGTGACCGTGCTGGTCCGTGGCGAGACCGGTGCCGTGAACGCCGCCGTGCGTGCCGGTGCGGATTCCTGCGAGCGTGTGGGTGACGGCCTGGTGGCTGCGCACATCATTGCCCGCGTGCATTCCGAAGTGGAAAGCATCCTGCCCGAGCAGGTTGAAAAGTAATTCATCAGTAACGCTTGATAGGAGTTAAGTAATGGCTAGCGAAAACTTTGGTGTGGCCCTCGGCATGATCGAGACCCGTGGTCTGGTCCCGGCGATTGAAGCTGCCGATGCGATGACCAAGGCCTCGGAAGTGCGCCTGATCGGTCGTCAGTTCGTCGGTGGCGGTTACGTGACCGTTCTGGTGCGTGGCGAGACCGGCGCTGTGAACGCTGCGGTGCGTGCCGGCGCGGATTCCTGCGAGCGTGTGGGTGACGGCCTGGTGGCTGCGCACATCATTGCCCGTGTGCATTCCGAGGTGGAAAACATCCTCCCGGAAAAGCCGTAATTCCCTGCGGCGGATAAACGCCGCCGTGGCTGATCGGCCCGGCGGCCCGTTTGTAAAAGAGGTTAGCAATGGCGAGCGAAATTTCTGGTGTGGCCCTGGGCATGATCGAGACCCGTGGTCTGGTGCCGGCAATTGAAGCGGCGGATGCGATGACCAAGGCCTCGGAAGTGCGCCTGATCGGTCGTCAGTTCGTCGGTGGTGGCTACGTGACGGTTCTGGTGCGTGGCGAGACCGGTGCCGTGAATGCGGCGGTGCGTGCCGGTGCGGATTCCTGCGAGCGTGTGGGCGACGGCCTGGTGGCTGCGCACATCATTGCCCGTGTCCACTCCGAAGTGGAAAGCATCCTGCCGAAGGCCCCGACGGCCGACGGCTCGGCCAGCTGAGGCAACCTCGATGGCGGATCCGCGGATCGTGGGTTACCTGAACCGCGCGGTGGCGCATGAGCTGTCCGCGGTTCAGCAGTATCTGGCCCAGGCGCGATTGACCGCGATGTGGGGCATGAGCGATGTCAGCGAATGCCTGCGTCGGGACGCCCAGGAGGAACTGGACCATGCGGATCGATTCATGACCCGCATGTTTCACCATGGGGTTGCCCCCAACGGGAGCCAGCTGGCACCCGTGCGGCTGGGGCGCTCGATGGCCGAATTGCTGGAGCGCAACCGCGAACTGGAGATGGAAGCCGTGCGCCTGTATGACGAGGCGGCGGTCTACTGTCGGCGCGTGGGTGCGGTGGCCGATGCCGAGTTGTTCGAGAGGATCCTCGAGGAAGAACTCGAACATGTGCGCGAGATCGACGCACAGGAAGTCGCGGCCCGCTAGGGGTACGCCTGTCCAACGTTCTGGAGTAGTACATGGCGGATAGCGATCTCGTGGTGCCGGCCGGCTGGGAGCCGGGCAAGGGCTCCTCGGCGACCATCAGCAAGCAGTTCACCTTCGACCGTTACGGCATCACGCGCGAGTTTCTCGATCGGGTAGCCGAGTTGTCGGAGGAGGATGGCTATCATCCCAATATCAGTTTCGGTACGACGTATGTGAACATCACCATTGATGCGCGCGACGGCGACCGGATTGGCGAGGCGGATCAGCGTTTCGCGCAAGAGGTGGATCGGCTGGCCAGCGAAACGACTGGCTGACCGACCATCACGTCAGAGTCCACGAACTGGACCCGTCCGGTTCCTGGCCCTAGGAGGCTGATACGTGGGTTCCCGGGTATTCGCGGTAGTCAATCAGAAGGGGGGTACCGGCAAGACCACCCTCTCCATGAACCTCGCCGCCGGTCTGGCGCGCCGAGGACGCACCCTGGTGGTCGATGCGGATCCGCAGGGATCGGCCGGCCAGTGGGCGCGCATGTCCTCGGACGACCGTCCCTTTCCGGCCTCCGTGTTCGCCGTCGCGGGTCCGCTGGATCGCGAACTCAAGGCGCTGCGCAAGGATTACGATCACATCGTGGTGGACTGCCCGCCGACCCTGGAGGGTGGTGCGGTGACTGCCGCGCTCGCGGGCTCGGATGTCGTGTTGATCCCTGTTCTGCCATCCCCCGTTGATCTTTGGGGCAGTGTGCGGATGGGGCGCGGTCTGGAGGAGGCGCAGATGAAGAACCGGTCGCTGCGCCCCTATGTCGTGATCAACCAGCTCGAGGTCCGCAGTGCGCTGTCGCGTGCGATGAAGCATGCACTGATGGAGATCGACATCCCCGCCCTGGAGCAGTCGCTCCGCCGGCGGGCCATCTACCGGCGTTCCGCGCTGGAAGGCTGTTCCGTGTACGACCTGGGCAAACCGGGCGAACCGGCGGCCGAGGAGATCGAAGCCATCATCGAGGAGGTGTCGCAATGAGCAATCTGCAAGACAAGCTGGCGGCCGGTGTGCGCAGCGCCCGGGAAGACCAGAACAAGGACAGCAATGCTGCGTCGGATAACGCGCTGAAGAAAGACACCAGCACGACCCCTGCGAGCGCGCAAACGCATCAGGCGGCCAGCACCAAGGCAGCCGCAACGAAAAAGGCCGCGACGCCCAAAAGCACGGCGCGCAAGACGGCGACCCGCAAGGCCTCTACGACCAAGCGCAAGGCCCCGGCCAAAAAGCCGGCCGCACAGGCCACACGCAAGACGTCCGCCACGAAGCCGGCGGCCAAGAAGTCCAGCGGCTCTGGCGCCAGCCGCGGAGGTCGCACCACCGCCGAGCTCAATCCGGGCAAGGCGAAGGCGACGGCCGACGAGCCGTGGAAGAACCTGCACCCGAATCGTATCTGGCCGGACTGAGTCAGGGCGTTTCGGGGCCGGGGCTGGGCGGGGTGCTGGGCATCCCGTCCCCCGGCCTTTTTTGATTGAGGAGTCTGGGCAATGCAAGACGATCTGCGCGATCACCTGATCACGGAAGAGCCGTATTACCAGCCGGTCGCGGACGAGATCGAGCTGTACGAGGCGGCGTATTCGGTGCGCATGCCGATGATGCTGAAGGGGCCGACGGGCTGCGGGAAGACCCGCTTCGTCGAGCACATGGCCTGGAAGCTCGGCAAGCCGCTGATTACGGTCGCCTGTAACGAGGACATGACGGCTTCCGATCTGGTCGGGCGTTATCTGCTCGATGCCGATGGCACGCGCTGGCAGGACGGTCCGTTGACCCTGGCCGCGCGCCACGGGGCGATCTGCTACCTCGACGAGATTGTCGAGGCCCGGCAGGACACCACGGTAGTGATCCACCCGTTGACCGACAATCGCCGCGTGCTGCCGCTGGAAAAGAAGGGCGAGATGGTCCAGGCGCACGCGGATTTCCAGGTCGTCATTTCCTACAACCCGGGTTATCAGAGCCTGATGAAGGATCTGAAGCAGTCGACCAAGCAGCGCTTCGGCGCGCTGGATTTCGACTACCCGGATCACGAGACCGAGGCGAAGATCGTCGCTCACGAGGGCAAGATCAACGAGGAGATGGCCGGCAAGCTGGTCAGCGTGGCCGAGCGCGCGCGCAACCTGAAGGGCCATGGCCTGGACGAGGGCATCTCCACCCGCATGCTGGTCTACGCCGGCTCGCTGATCGCCAAGGGCGTGGAGCCGCTAGGCGCCTGCCGCATGGCACTCGTGCGGCCGATCACCGACGATCCGGACATGCGCGACGCGCTGGATTCGGCCGTCACCACGTTCTTCTAGCGCACCGCGCGGCGTACCCGTACCGATGAGCGTTCATCTGGAGGACTACCAGGACCTCCTCGACGATCTGGGAAACCACGCCACCGAGGTGCTGGAAAGTTCCTGGCAGGAGGCCAGCCGTGCCTTCAGCGCCAGTGGGCTTAAGCGTTACTACCTTGAAGGGGCCCGCAGTCTCCAGGCCCTGGGGCGCGGTTCCGAGATGGTCGTGGCCTTCGTGCAGGAGGCGCCTGCACTGGCCCAGGAACTGGGCGAGGATGCCGTTGCGGAACTGCTCGGTTCCGCGATCAAGATGTACTCCAAGACCTCCGCGGCGGTCATCACCCTGGTGATCGAGACTAGCCCGGTCGCGGCCCAGCGGCTTGGCGACTATTCGCTGTTCGAGGGGTATCTGCGCCTGCTGGATAACCTGCTGGGGCAGGCGCCGCGTGGTGTGCGGCCGATGCTGGAACACCTGGATGAGCTGCTGACCCACCTGACGCTGGGCGGTCTTCGGCGCTGGGCGACGTGGGGCGCGCAGGCGCACCGCACGGACCTGGAGGGCCAGATTGCCTACTTCGGTCTGGAGTCGCCGGAGTCACGCTCGGTGTTCCAGAAGGAGCGCCGCGGCACCCTGTTCGTGGACGTGCAGCGGCGTATCAACCTCTACTTGCGCTCGCTGTGGGCACGCGATTTCTTCATGCGCCCGACCAGTGGCGACTTCGAGTCGCGCGAGGGGTATCGCCCCTACATCGAGGGCTTCACGATCTTCCTGCCGGACGCCTACGACGATGTCGAGGGCCTCACCGGGCTGGATCTGTATCGCGCGGCGGCCGCGCACGCGGCATCCCATGTGGTGCATACCCGCGAGATGCAGCCGGACGAGGGGCCTCGGGGCGTGGTCGGCATCCTGACCGAGCTGTTCGAGGACGCGCGTATTGAGGCCCTGGCGATCGCGGCGTTCCCGGGCCTGCGCCAGATCTGGGTCCCGCTGCATACCGCCACGGCGGAGGATGGGGACACGGCGCAGGCAGTGCTGGCGCGCACCGCGCGCGCCTTGCTCGATCCGCAATACCACGACCCGCATGCATTCGTGCAGAAGGCGGTGAGCGCGTTTGCGGAACGCGTGGACGACCTTGAGGCCGCAGGGCTGGCCCGCGAGCTGGCCGAGGTGCTGGCACCCGAGTTTCCCGAGCAGGGCTACATGAACCCGGCCAAGGTCGCGCCGGATGTCCTCTATCGCGACGACAACCGCTATCTCTGGAACTTCGGGCGCGAAGAGGAAGAGGCGGAGGTCCTGGCCGCGCATGGCTCCGGGCAGGAGCGTTTCTACGTCACCCCGATGCAGATGATCAATACGTTGGACGTGCCGAACGCCGGCGACGACGCCCAGCAGATCCTGGTGCTGGCGACCGAGTGGTTCCGCGACGGCGAAAACGAAAGCATCAACCAGCAGGAGGGCAAGGAGCCGATCTCGCTGCCGTTCCACTATCACGAGTGGGACTACCAGATGCAGCTGGAGCGGCCGCACTGGGTCACACTGCTGGAGCGGCGCCCGAAGAAGGGCGACATCGAGGAAATCGAGGCCATCTACGACAAGCACAAGCCGCTGGTCTCGCGCCTGAAATTCCTGATCGAGGCGATGCAGCCCCAGGGCGTTCAGCGCATGCGCAAGCAGCCGGAGGGCGACGAGCTGGACGTGAACGCGCTGGTCGAGGCCCAGATTGACGTCCGCATGCGGCGCCAGCCCGACGAGCGCATCTATGTGCGCAATCTGCGTCATGTGCGCGATCTCTCCGTGCTGGTGCTGCTGGATCTGTCGGAGTCGACCAACGAGACGATCGGCGACGGCGAGACAACCGTGGTGCAACTGGCGCGCGAAGCGGCCACGCTGCTGTCCGGCGCGATCTCGCGCATTGGCGACCCGTTCGCGATCCATGGCTTCGCCTCCGACGGGCGCCACGACGTCGAGTACTACCGCTTCAAGGATTTCGACGCCCCGTTCGACGATACCGCGAAGGCCCGCCTCGCCGGGATGCAGGGCCAGCTCTCCACCCGCATGGGGGCGGCCATTCGCCACGCCGGCCAGCAGCTGCACAACCAGGGCACGGCGAAGAAGCTGTTGCTGATCATCACCGACGGCGAGCCGGCGGATACCGATGTGCGCGACCCGCAGTACCTGCGTCAGGATGCGAAGCGGGCGGTGGAGGAGGTTGGGCGCAAGGGGGTGTACACCTTCTGCATGAGCCTGGATCCGAACGCCGACGAGTACGTCGAGCGCATCTTCGGGGCCCAGCACTTCATGGTGCTGGACCAGATCGACCGGCTGCCGGAGAAGCTGCCGATGCTGTACGCGGGTCTCACGCGGTAAACGATACGTCGCGTATGACTCAGTCCCCTACGCCAAAGGAGTCCGGTCTCCCGCAGGTGATGCTCAAGTCGGAGCTGCCGGCGCACCTGATCCGGCATGCCACGCTGCGTCAGCTGCAGGTGTTCGAGGCGATCGTGCGCCTGGGGAGCTTTACCCGCGCGGCGGAAGAGCTGCATCTGACCCAGCCGACCGTCTCGATCCAGATCAAGAAGCTCTCCACGGCACTGGGGCTCCCGCTGTTTGAATACGTGGGGCGCAAGGCCTTCCCGACCGAGGTCGGGCTGCTGCTGTACGACACCTGCCGCGAGATGCTCGGCGCGCTGACCAACCTCGAGATGAAGCTGGCCGAGATGCACGGCCTCAAGCGCGGGCGTCTGCGTCTCGCGGTGATCACCACGGCGCAGTACTTCGCGCCCAGCATCCTCGGTCAGTTCGCCCGGCGGTATCCCGATATCGAGCTGTCGCTGGAGGTCAGCAACTTTGACCGGGTGCTGGAGCGGCTGTCGAACAACGACGACGACCTCTACATCATTGGGCATGTCCCCGAGCGGCTGACTGATGTCGCGGTGCACCCGTTCGCGCCCAATCCGCTGGTGGTGATGGCCAGCCGCGACCACCCGCTGGTCGGCCGGCGCAATATCCCGCTCAAGGAGCTGGAGCAGGAGACGTTCCTGATGCGCGAACCCGGCTCGGGTATCCGCGAGGCGACGCTCAAGCTGTTCCAGGAGCACGGGATCAGCCCGCCCGTGCGCATGGAACTGGGCAGTAACGAGGCGATCAAGCAGGCGGTGATCGGTGGTCTGGGGATTGCCGTGCTGTCGCTGCACACCCTGAGTGCCGAGGGGGCCGAGGGCCCGGTGGCGCTGCTGGATGTCGAGCACTTCCCGATCCATCGCCAGTGGCACATCGTCTACCCGAAGAAGAAGGTCCTGTCCGTCGTCGCCCAGACCTTTCTCGACTTCGCCATCCAGGACGAGGCCCGGGTGCGCGGGCAGGTCGAGGACCTGCTGGCCGCGTTCAAGGCCCAGGCCGGCTGAGTGGCGGCCATGACAGGCCCTGAGGGGTCCCTTGGGAAACGCTGATTGATCGGCGTTTCCCTGCGGCACAGGGACGTGCCGCCGGAATCGACCGCCGTAGGCGGTTGATTCCGGAGCAAGCTGCAAACCCCTTTGCCCGTGCAAAGAGATGCAAGACGATGCAGCGCCGCGTGCGCTGAGAAAGCCGGGATGGCTTTATTCAGCGCTTTCTTTAAAATTCACGTTTTACCCGGCCGCCATCGGCCCGAGTGGGAGAACGCGCAGTGAGCACCGTGACCCGTCCGCGTATCAGCGGTACCCAGTTCATCAACGCCGACGAGGCCCCGCGTTCGCGGCTGAGCCTGAGCGCCTCGCACCGCGACCAGCATCACCCGGTGACCGGGACGGGCAGCGATATGCTCGCCGCCGCGATCGATACCCCGCCGAACGAGAGCTGCGTGGTCTGCGCACCCGCCACGCGCCGTCTGGCCGAGGAGTTGTTCGACGCCTGGAATGAAGCCCTGCAGACGGGCGATGCCCGTCGTGTGACCGAGCTGTACGCCAATGACGCGGTGCTGCTGCCGACCGTGTCGAACGTCCCGCGTACCAATCACGCCGAGATCCAGGACTACTTCGAGCATTTCCTCGAGAAGAAGCCCTTCGGCACCATCAACACGCGCAACGTGAAGCTCGGCTGCAACAAGCTGACCGACGCCGGCACCTATACCTTCCGCGTGACCGACGGCAACGAGACGCAGGAAGTCCCCGCGCGCTACACCTTCGTCTACGAGAACCGCGACGGCAAGTGGCTGATCGTGCACCATCACTCGTCGATGATGCCGACCGCCTGAACAGGGTGCGGAGCCGCCCGGACCGCGTTCGGGCTGGATCCCCTGATTCCCGGGTTTAGCGGTCTTGTTGCAGGGCCCGAGCGAGCTTGATGCCGCTCGAGATCAGCCCTACATGACTGAATGCCTGCGGGAAATTGCCGAGGAAGGCGCCGGTGGCCGGGTCAATCTGTTCGGGGAGCAGGCCGAGGGGATTGGTGCGGGCGCACAGCGAGTCGTACAGGGCCTGGGCCTCTTCCAGGCGGCCCTGTCCCAGCAGGTTGTCGACCAGCCAGAAGCTGCACAGGACAAATGCACCCTCGTGCCCGGGCAGACCGTCCGGGGACTCTTCCGGAAGATAGCGGTACAGCAGGCCGTTGCCCGCGCCCAGGCGCCGGATAACGGCCTCTGTGGTGGCGATCATCTTCGGGTGATCGGCCGGGATTACACCGCGTCCCGGCAGGGCCAGCAGGCTCGCGTCGATGCCACCGCCGCCCAGGTGCTCGGTGAGACTGCGAAGCTCGGGGTCCCAGGCCTGGTCCAGGATTGCCTTGCGGATTTGTCCTGCCTCGGAACGCCACAGGTCGCTGTTGCCTGCCATGCCATTGTTATCGGCCAGGGCCGCTCCACGCTCCAGGGCGACCGCACACAGGGCGGCGGAGTAGGTAAAGGGACGGCCGGCGGTGCGGACTTCCCAGATGCCATGATCGGGGTTCTTCCACTCCTTCTCGGCGGCTTCGACCAGTCGCCGCAGGCGGCTCCACAGGTGCTCATCCAGCGTCCCGCCCCAGCGCTCCCACCGATAGGCGCAATCGAGGATCTCTCCGAATACGTCGTGCTGGCGCTGCTCCACCGCACCGTTGCCCCAGCGTACAGGCGCTGAGCCTCGGTAGCCCTCCAGTTCGGGATCGATTCGCTCCGGCTGCGGCAGGTGCCCGTCTACGTCATACAGCACCCGTGGCCAGCCCGCGCGATCCACCGCGTCCAGGGCCCAGCCGATAAAGCCCGCGGCCTCGTGGGTCATGCCGATATCGCTCATGGCATACACGGAAAATGCCGCATCGCGTATCCATGCGTAGCGGTAATCCCAGTTGCGCGGGCCGCCTATTGCTTCCGGCAGGGACGAGGTCGGCGCGGCGATCATCGCTCCGGTCGCGGTGTAGTCCATCAACTTGAGCGTGACGGCCGAGCGCCGGACGAGGTCCTCGCAGGGGCCTTCATAGTGGAAATGGGTCATCCAGCGCCGCCAGACCTCCAGCGTGGCCTCGAGCAGTTCCTCGGGTGTGCGGGCCTGGAAACGGTGCGTGTGCGGGCCCCAGCCCAGGATCAGGTAGTGCTGGTCTCCGGCCTCGAGTTCGTGTTCGCTGTCGGTGTCCTCCAAGGGCAGCGACGAGCTCAGCGACAGCTCCAGTTCCGGCTGGCGGTACAGCGACAGGCCCAGGCCGGCACCGTGTGGATACGCCTTCGCACCTCCCCTGGGTGCGATCCTGACCCGCAGCCGCACGCGGCCTTCCAGCACCTCGATCCGCCGGAGCAGTTCGTTGCGCCCTGCCGGCGCATCCTCGGACAAGTCGGCCCCGGCGCGCAGGGGCAGACAATCAGTGACCCGGATGCGTCCTTCGGGGCCGGTCATCTCCGTGATCAGGACCGCAGTGTCGGGCATATAGCGCTGGTGCGAGGCGACCAGGGGCTCCGGGGCCACGGTGAAGTCACCGCCTCGCTGGTGATCGAGCAGAGCGCAGAACAGGGGCTCGGAATCGAAGCGAGGCGCGCACATCCAGGGGATGGACCCGTCGCGCCCCACCAGGGCGGCAGTCGTGCAATTGCCTATCAGGCCGTGTTCTTCGATGGGCAGGTAGCCCTCGACACGGGATATGGGGCGGTCGGATACCGTCACGGGCTCACTCCCTCGACATGGGATGTTGGCAAGACATACCGGGCGGATCGCCCGGTTCCATAATCACGACGGAGGCGCCGGGCAGGTCCAGGTTCTCCTGCCCGATCACGATCTCCGCTTCGGATCGCAGCAGCAGGCGTGATCGTGCGGTCCCGGGGCATGCCAGGCGTTGCGCATCGGGGTGCAGGTTGCACGCGACCAGCAGTCCCGGCCGGTGCATCACGAACCATCGGGCTGTCTCGTCGAAGTATGCGTCGATGGCATCCAGGCGATCATCGCTGAAGGCCGGGTGGGTGCGGCGCAGGGCGATCAGCGCCTGGTACCAGCGCAGGATCGCGGCATGTCGCGGCTGTTCGCGTTCGTCCCAGTCCAGTCTCGATCGTTCGAAGGTCTCGCGGGCCTGCGGGTCCGGGATGTCGCCCGGATCCCCGACGAAGGCGGCGAACTCGCGCCGCCGACCCTCGGTGACTGCCTGGCCCAGTTCCGGGTCGGTGTGATCCGTGAAGTACAGAAAGTGGCTCGAGGCGCCCCATTCTTCGCCCTGGAACAGCATTGGTACGAAGGGGCTGGTCATGACCAGGGCCGCTCCGACCTTGAGCAGGCCGGGGGAGACCAGTTCGCTGATGCGTTCTCCGTTGGCGCGGTTGCCGATCTGGTCGTGGTTCTGCAGGCAACCGACGAAGCGCCGTCCCGGCTGGTCCGCCGCGGGGCGGCCGTGCCGCCGGCGGCGGAAGGGCGAATAGCGGCCGTCGTTGGCGAGGCCGCGGGTCAGCACCCGGGCCAGGTCGGCCAGCCCGCGAAAGTCCATGTAGTAGCCGTCGGACTCGCCGGTCAGTGCGGTGTGCAGCGCGTGATGGAAATCCTCGTTCCACTGGGCGTCCAGCCCGTAGCCGCCGGCCTCGACCGGCCACGCCACGCGCGGGTCGTTGCGGTCGTTCTCGGCGATCACCACCAGGTGCCGGCCGAGCTGCCGCCCGAGGCGCTGCACCTCGCCGGCGAGCTGCTCGAGGAAATGGGTGGCCGAGGTGTCGACGATCGCGTGCACCGCGTCGATGCGCAGGCCGTCGATGTGATAGTCGCGCAGCCACATCAGGGCATTGTCGATGAAGAACCGGCGCACGCTGTCGCTGTCCGCGCCGTCGAGGTTGACCGCGTCGCCCCACGGGGTGTGGTAGCGGTCGGTGAAGTAGGGGCTGAACTGCGCCAGGTAGTTGCCGTCCGGCCCGAGGTGGTTATAGACCACGTCCAGCAGCACCGCGATGCCGCGGCGGTGGCAGGCGTCGACCAGGCGTTTCAGGCCGTCGGGACCCCCGTAGGCATGGTGCGGGGCATACAGGTCGACCCCGTCGTAGCCCCAGCCGCGGGCGCCGGGAAACGCGGCCACCGGCATCAGCTCCAGGTGGGTGATGCCGAGTTCGGCCAGATGGCCGAGGCGGTCGATCACGCCGTCGAAGCTGCCCTCCGGGGTGAAGGTGCCGACGTGGATCTCCTGGATCACCGCCGCGGCCAGCGGCGGCGCCTGCCAGCCGGCATCGTTCCAGACGAAGCGGGAATGGTCCAGCCAGCGCGACGGGCCGTGCACCCCCTGCGGCTGCCAGGCGGAACGCGGGTCGGGGAACGGCCCGTTGCCGTCGACGCGAAAGGCGTAGTCGCTGCCATGCACCAGCCGCGAGGTCTGCAGCGACCACCAGCCCTCGCCCTGGCGGTCCATCGGCATGCGGCTGCCGCCGCACTCGAGCTCGACCTGGTTCGCCTGCGGGGCCCAGACGCGCACGCGGGTCATGCGGTCTCTTCCTCGCGTTCGAGCAGTGCCACCGGAAACGCATCGAGGAGCTCGGCCACCAACCGGTCGCCGCCCTCGAAGGTCTCGCCCGAGAGGCGGTTGTGCCAGACGCCGGGCGGCAGCCCGAGCCGGGTGTCGCGCCAGTCGCCCCCCAGCCCGAGCACCAGGCGCGGCACCAGCACCAGCGCGCCTTCCCCGCGCAGGTAGGCCACTGCATGCCCGGCGCGCTCGCCGGTGACCCGCAGCGGGGTGTAGGCCGCATCCGGCCGGAACCATTCCGGATGGCGGTGGCGCAGGGTCAGCGCCTGGTGCACCACCCACTGCTTGGGCAGGCCCTCGTCGGCACGGGCACTGATCTGCGCCGGGGTCAGGTGACCGAGTTCCTCCAGCAGTCGGGCCCGGGTCACGAAGTCCACCGGGCGGCGGTTGTCCGGATCGACCAGGCTCAGGTCCCACAGCTCACTGCCCTGGTAGAGGTCCGGAACCCCTGGCGCGGTGAGCTTGATCAGGGTCTGCGCCAGGCTGTTGGTGCGACCGGGGCCGATCAGCGGTTGCAGGAACGACTCCAGCGCGTTGCGAAATCCTGCATCCTCCAGCGTCCCGCTCACGAAGTCGCGCAATGCCTGCTCGTAGTCCTCTTGGGGGTGGGTCCAGCTGCTGTACTGCTTGGCCTCGCGCGCGGCCTTTTCCATGTAGGCGGTCATGCGCTGGGCATCAATCGGCCAGGCGCCGACCAGCGTCTGGTAGTACAGGTATTCGGTGGCCGGTTCCGGCCAATCGCCGCTGCGGTAGCGGGCGTTGTGTCGCATCCAGCTGCGCGTGGCTTTTGCCCACGCATCCGGGATCTCGGAGAGCAGCACCAGGCGCGCGCGCACGTCTTCACTGCGTTTGGTGTCGTGGGTGGAGGTGGTAAGCATGGTCTCCGGGTGACGCGCGTGTACCAGGGCGCAGGCCTCGTGGAATGCATCGACCGATATGCCGAAACGTTCCGGGTCGCCACCGACCTCGTTGAGCGCCGTCAGGCGGTGGAAGCGGTACAGCGCGGTGTCCTCGACCCCCTTGGCCATCGCCGGCCCGGTCAACTGCTGGAAGCGCAGGGCGAGTTCGTTCTCGCGCTCGCCGGGGATGCGCAGCAGGAGCAGGTCGCGCAGGAACTGCAGCAGCTCGCTGTCCAGCTCCGGACGGCGTTCGCCCGCCTGGTGGATCGCGGCGTCTACATAGTCGACGTCGGTCGCCGCCACTGAGCCTTCACGCGGGCTCACGTAGGTGCGGTAGACGGGGAAGCAGGAGGCTGTCTCCAGCAGGGCCAGGTGCAGCTCGTGGCGCGTATAGTCGCGGTGTCGGCGGTGCAGTTCGCAGATGTCCACGAACAGCGAACTCAGCCGGTTCAGCTCGCTGCCGAGCAGGTCCTTCAGTACCTGCCGCTTGGACTCGTAGACCAGCCCGGCGTAGTCGGCGTGCTCGCCGGTGAGTTCCTCGAACAGCCGCGTCAGCGGGGCCTCGCCCGCCGGGTCCACGAACAGCCCCTGTACGCGGTTGAGAAAGTCGTAGCCGGTGGTGCCGGCGATCGGCCAGTCTCCGGGCAGCTGTTCGCCGGGCTCGAGGATCTTTTCGGCGACGATCCAGGCGCCCGGGCAGGCCCGGCTCAGCTGACTGAAGTACTGCCCCGGGTCGCGCATGCCGTCGGGGTGGTCGATCCGCAGGCCATGCACCGAGCCTTCCTCTACCCAGCGGAGCGGTAGTGCATGTACTGCCTCGAAGACCTCTTCCTGCTCCTGGCGCAGGCCGGCCAGGTCGTTGATGTCGAAGAACCGCCGATAACCGAGATCGCGTCCGGCGGTACGCCACCAGGCCAGGCGGTAGTTCTGTTTCTCGATCAGTGCATCCAGGGCATCGGGCCGCGTATTGATCTGGTCCACCTCGGCCTCGATGGCCGCAGCGGCCGCCGGATCCTGCCGGGTGGTGTTGTCGAGGAGTTGACGGATGACGTCCTGATCCCGATGGCGCCGAGACGCCGCGTCGCGGGCGGTCAGCCATGGCTGCGGCAGGCGCGCGCAAGACTCCGCGAGAAAGCCCAGCAATTCGATACCCGTGGCGCGGTACGCGCGGTGGAGCAGGTCGTTCAGCGAGGACGGGTCCAGCGGGAAGCGGTGTTCGTGACAGGCGAGCTCGAACAGGCCGTCGCCATACTGGAGACGGATCTCGCCAGCCTCCAGGATGCGCCCGTAATGATCGCCCAGCACCGGCAGGAGCACCTTGTTCGGCCAGCGCTCCTCCGATGATTCCCAGTCCACATCGAAATACATCGCAAACGGGCTGGAGGGGCCATTCTCCAGTACATTCCACCACCACGGGTTCTGGGCTCCGGCCACCGCCATGTGGTTCGGTACGATGTCCAGCACCAGGCCCATACCGGCCTGCTCCAGTGCCGCGCACAGGCGCTGGCGCGCCGGCTCGCCGCCGAGCTCGTCGTTCACCCGCGAGGGGTCGACCACGTCATAGCCATGGGTGCTGCCGTGCACCGCCTGCAGGATCGGAGAAAGGTAGAGATGCGATACGCCCAGCCGGGCGAGGTAGGGGGTCACGCGCGCGGCATCATCCAGTGTGAAGCCGGCGTGCAACTGCAAGCGGCAGGTGGCGGTCCGTTCAGGCTGCACGGGCTGTTCTCCGGGACCGGTTCCGGCAAGGAGAAGCGCCGGGCCGGATTCCGGAACCACCCCTTATAGCGCTACCGAAGGATCTTCGCATCGCCCTCCGCCTCGAGGATCAACCAGCCTCCACTCTGAATATGGACCACATCGCGGTCGAAAGGAACGTATGTCCTGTGTGTTGCGCCCCCCGTTCCACTGGTACGGCCGCTGGCATGAGGACGAGGCGGGCAGAATTCGCTCCGGCATGCAGGTGCAAACGCATCAGCGCCAACCCCGGCTTGCCCGTTGGTACAACCCGGGATACTGTCGGGTTCGGATCAAGAGCAGGGGACACACATGAACCCGAATCGCATCAGGAGCCTGACGGCTGCCACCATTGTGTTCGCCGTGGCCGGCAGCGCCCACGCCGCGGGCACCGCGCAGCTCGAGCTGGATGGGCAGTCCCATGATCTCGACGTTCAGGTCTGTGATTTCTCAGGCGAGTCCGACGAAGGTGACCTGCAGACACTCGTTGGCGATGCCGAGACTGAAGATGGCCCGATGCGGGTGTTTGTCTCGCGCAATGAGGTCAGCGGCATGCTGATGCATACGGTCAGCGTGCAGATCGGGGATGTAATGTCGCCGGAGGGCGAGGTGCTGGAGGCCAACCGCAGCCGTTCCGGCGATCAGTGGTTCTCCGCTGCGGACGGTCCCTCCGAACCCCTGATCCGGATCGACGGCGCGGAACTGGTCGCCGAGGGGCTGTTTTCCGATACCGGGATGACGCGGGATCCAGTCGAGGGGCGCCTGACCGCGACCTGCAACGACCCGGGTGTCTGAGCCAGGCCGCGACGGATCGCAGGCGGCGGTCGCCGCTGCAGTATGCGCAGCCACGGGCGCCCGCCGCGCGATCCCCATCGAGCATGTCCAGACGCTCTGGAGCGGCTACGGCGAGATCGTCCGCTATCGTCTGGAGGGGGCGTCCGTTCCCACCGTTATCGCCAAGCACATTGTGTTTCCGGCCAATCGCCGCCACCCGCGCGGCTGGTCAGGGGCGCGGGGGCATGAGCGCAAGCGGCACTCCTATCAGGTCGAGATGCACTGGTATCGCGACTGGGCGGGGCGCTGCCGCGACGCCTGTCGTGTCCCGCGATGCCACCTCGCGCAGGACCTGGGCGATTCCCACCTGATTGTGCTGGAGGACCTGGATGCCGCCGGTTTTCCGCTTCGGCACGATGACCTGTCGGTGGAGCAGGCCGGCGTTTGCCTGGGATGGCTTGCGGCCTTTCACGCGACCTTTCTCGGTGCCAGGCCCTTGGGACTCTGGACTACGGGTACCTACTGGCACCTCGCGACCCGGCCGGACGAATGGGCGGCCATCGCTGATCCCCAACTGCGCGAAGCAGCCCCGAAGCTCGATCAGCGACTCAGTTCGGCGCGCTTTCAGACGCTGGTGCATGGCGATGCCAAGGTCGCGAACTTCTGTTTCAGCGAACGTGGCGATCGGGTGGCCGCGGTGGATTTCCAGTATGTCGGGGGTGGCTGCGGGATGAAGGACGTTGCGTACTTCATCGGCAGCTGTCTGGACGAGGCTGATCAGGAACGCTTCGAGAAGGAACTGCTGGAGGGGTATTTCGCTGCACTGCGCTCGGAGGTTGTCGCCACGCACGGAGGGGGTGTGGACCTGGACGCACTGGAGCAGGAATGGCGCGAGCTGTTCCTGCTGGCCCAGGCGGATTTCCAGCGTTTTCTGGCCGGCTGGAGTCCGGAGCACTGGAAACGCAACGACTACGCCGAGCGCGTGACGCGCAGTGTGTTGGAACGGCTGTAAGGCCAACCGTCCGGACGCGGAGAGCGCCCGGACGGGTTCGCGTCAGGAAGCGAGTCGCTTGTACTTGACCCGATGGGGCTGGTCGGCCTCAGCGCCCAGGCGCTTGTGGCGGTCTTCCTCGTATTCCTGGTAGTTGCCGTCGAAGAACACCACGTTGCCATCCTCCTCGAACGCGAGGATGTGCGTGGCGATGCGGTCGAGGAACCAGCGGTCATGCGATATCACGATCGCGGAGCCGGGGAAGTCCAGCAGGGCCTCTTCCAGCGCGCGCAGGGTCTCGACGTCCAGATCGTTCGTCGGTTCGTCGAGCAGCAGGAAGTTGCCACCGCTCTGGAGCAGCTTGGCCAGGTGTACGCGGTTGCGTTCCCCGCCGGACAGCTCCTTCATGCGTTTCTGCTGGTCGGTGCCCTTGAAGTTGAAGCGGCCGACGTAGGCGCGTGACGGCATCTGGAAATTGCCGACCTGGATGATGTCCTGGCCGTTGGAGATCTCCTCCCAGACGGTTTTCTCGTCCTGCAGCGCGTCGCGGCTCTGGTCCACATAGGCCAGCTGCACGGTCTCGCCCAGTTCGATCGTGCCTTCGTCCGGCTGTTCCTGTTCGGCGATCATGCGGAACAGGGTGGTCTTGCCGACGCCGTTCGGGCCGATCACGCCGATCAGCGCGCCGCGTGGCACGGAGAACGACAGACCCTGGTAGAGCACGCGGTCGCCGAAGTTCTTGGACAGGCCGTCCACCTCCAGCACCTTGTCGCCCAGGCGCGGGCCTGGCGGGATGTAGATTTCCTTGGTCTCGGAGCGCTTCTGGTAGTCGGTGGAGGCGATCTCCTCGAAGCGCTTCAGGCGCGCCTTGCTCTTGGCGCCGCGGCCCTTCGGGTTGGAACGCACCCACTCGAGCTCCGACTCCATCGCCTTCACGCGGGCGGCCTCGGCCTTTTCTTCCTGCTTCAGGCGCTTTTCCTTCTGCTCCAGCCACTGCGAGTAGTTGCCCTGGAACGGAATGCCCTGGCCGCGGTCGAGCTCGAGAATCCAGCCGGCCACGTTGTCGAGGAAGTAACGGTCATGGGTGACCGCGACCACGGTGCCCTGGAACTCCTGCAGGAAGCGTTCCAGCCAGGCCACGGATTCGGCGTCCAGGTGGTTGGTCGGCTCGTCGAGGATCAGCATGTCCGGGCTGGACAGCAGCAGGCGGCACAGGGCCACGCGGCGGCGTTCCCCCCCGGACAGGGTCTTCACGTCCGCATCCCACGGCGGCAGGCGCAGGGCGTCTGCGGCGACCTCCAGCTTGCGCTCGAGGTTGTGGCCGTCGGCCGCTTCGATCTTCGCCTCCAGCTCGCCCTGCTTGGCGGCCAGGGCATCGAAGTCGGCATCGGCCTCGGCATAGGCGGCATACACCTGATCCAGCTCGGCCAGCGCCTCCTTGATCGGGGCCACGGCCTCCTCGACATTGCCGCGCACGTCCTTGCTCTCGTCGAGCTGCGGCTCCTGCGGCAGGTAGCCGATATTGATGCCCGGCTGCGGCCGCGCCTCGCCGACGATCTCGGTGTCCACGCCCGCCATGATGCGCAGCAGTGTGGATTTCCCCGCACCGTTGTAACCCAGCACGCCGATCTTGGCGCCCGGGAAGAAGTTCAGGTTGATGTCCTTGAGGATGTACTTCTTCGGCGGGACGATCTTGCCCACACCGTTCATCGTGAAGATGTACTGCGCCATGATGCTCCTGCGACCAATGCGGTTTGAATGAGGGACAGGCCCTTTACGGCCCTTTCTGGGCCCGCACTTTACCATCCCGGCAATCCGGAGGCGCATGTCCCCGGTGATCCCGGAGCTTGTGAACGCCTCCAGGGCGTCAGGTCGTGATGAAAACGGCAAAGGGCGGGCGCCGCGATGGCCGCCCGCCCCGATAGCTCATGGCTCAGGCGTTACGTGCGAAGTAGCTGGTCATCAGGTTGCGGTAGTTGGGGATGTGCTCGGAGAGCAGCGATCCCAGGCCTTCGACATCATTGCGCCAGTCGCGGTGCAGTTCGCAGGCCATCGCAAACCAGCCCATCAGCTGGACGCCGGCGGCCTCCATGCGGGACCAGGCGGAATCGCGGGTGGTCTTGTTGAAGGTGCCCGAGGCGTCGGTCACCACGAACACGTCGTAGCCCTCCTCGATGGCGGACAGCGCAGGGAAGGCCACGCACACCTCCGTGACGACACCGGCGATGATTAGCTGCTTCTTGCCGGTGGCCTTCACGGCAGCCAGGAATTCCTCGTTGTCCCAGGCGTTGATGTTGCCCGGACGCGCGATATAGGGGGCGTCGGGGAACATCTCCTTCAGTTCCGGCACCAGTGGTCCATTGGGGCCGGCCTCGAAGCTGGTGGTCAGGATGGTGGGCAACCCGAAGTACCGGCCGCAGGCCGCCGTGGCCAGCACGTTGTTCTTGAATTCGCTGGGTTCGAAGTCCTGGACCAGCGAGATCAGACCGGACTGGTGATCGACCAGCAGCAGCGCGGCATCGTCCTTGTCGAGGCGGCGGTAGGTGTAGTCGTGATTCATGTCGTTCTCCTTGTGAAGGCCTGCCGGGCAGGCATGAAAGTCCGCGACGCGGGTGCGCCGCGGGGTGGGGTCAAGTGGATGGGGCGGAGTGCTGCAGGCGGCCCTCGCGATAGTCGCGGATGGCCTGGCGGATCTCCTCCGGCGTATTCATGACGAAGGGCCCCTGGCCGACGACGGGCTCGTCGATGGGTTCGCCGGACAGGACCAGTACGGTGGCCTCGTTGTTGGATTCGACGATCACCCCCTCGTGCTCCGCGCTCAGCATCACCAGCTGGCCGCCGCGCGCGATCTCGCTGCCGTTCACCTGAACGGTGCCGTGCAGTACCACCAGCATGGAGTTCCAGCCGTGCGGCAGGTCCAGGCGGACCTCGCCGTCGCGCTCCAGGCGCAGGTCCCATACCTGCATCGGGCTGAAGGTGCGGGCCGGCCCTCGCTGCCCGGCATACTCGCCGGCAATGACTCGCAGCCGCCCCGCGGCGTCCGGCAGTGCGATCTCCGGGATGTCGGTGACGCCCAGGTGCTGATAGCCCGGTGCCGTCATCTTGTATCGGGACGGCAGGTTGACCCAGAGCTGCACCATCTCCAGCCGCCCGCCGGTGCGGGTGAAGCGCCGGGAATGGAACTCCTCGTGCAGGATGCCGGCACCGGCGGTCATCCACTGCACGTCGCCCGGTCCGATAATGCCGCCGGCCCCGGTGGAGTCGGCATGCTCTACCTCGCCATCCAGCACGATGGTGACGGTCTCGAACCCCCGGTGCGGATGTTCTCCGACGCCGCGCGGCCGGGCCGCGGGTTCGAAATCCATGGGGCCGGCATGGTCGAGCAACAGGAACGGGCTCACGTGGCGGCCGTGAGTCTGGTAGGAAAACAGCGAACGCACGGGAAAGCCGTTGCCGACCCAGTGGCGGGGTGGGGCGCTGTATGTACCCAGGATGGTCTTCATGTCGTCCTCCTCGAAAGGCCGTGGTTGGTGGCCTGACGAGAATCCTGGCAGCAGGACGGTGGCGCGGGTAGTGCCGGAAAATTACACTCACCGTTCCATAATCGGAACGATGAAGATGCAGGACCTCAACGATCTCTACTATTTCGCCCGCGTGGTCGAGCACGGCGGGTTTGCCCCCGCTGCACGGGCACTGGGCGAGCCCAAGTCCAAGCTCAGTCGCCGGATCGCGGCGCTGGAAGAACGCCTGGGGGTGCGCCTGTTGCATCGCTCCACCCGGCAGGTCGGCGTCACCGAGATCGGGCGCGTCTACCATGGCTTCTGCAAGGCCATGCTGGTGCAGGCGGAGGCCGCGCAGGACGCCATCGACGGCCTGCGCGACGAGCCCTGTGGCACGGTCAAGCTGAGCTGTCCGGTCGCGCTGCTGGATGCCCGGGTGGCGACCATGCTGGCGGAATACCAGCGCCGTTACCCGCGGGTGCAGCTGCACCTGGACGCGACCAACCGCCGCGTGGACGTCATCGAGGAAGGTTTCGATATCGCCATCCGCGTGGAGCCGCCGCCGCTGGAGGACAGCGAGCTTGTCCTGCGCGTCCTGGCCGACCGGGCCCAGCGGCTGGTGGCGAGCCCGGACCTGCTCCAGCGCGAGGGCTCGCCGCAGGTGCCCGCGGATCTCGCAGACCTCCCCAGCCTCGCACTGAGCCGGCCGCAGGCACGCTATCAGTGGCATCTTGTCGGGCCCGACGGTGGCGAGGCCTGGATTGCCCACCAGCCGCGGCTGGTCACGCGCAGCATGACGGCCCTGCGGATTGCCGCCTGCCACGGGGTCGGTATCGTGCAGTTGCCGACCATGATGATGACCACGGAGCTGGAGGATGGCCGTCTGCTGCCGGTGCTGGACGGCTGGGCCCCGC
Organism: Thioalkalivibrio sp. ALgr1; assembly: GCF_000378285.1. Taxonomy (NCBI): domain Bacteria; kingdom Pseudomonadati; phylum Pseudomonadota; class Gammaproteobacteria; order Chromatiales; family Ectothiorhodospiraceae; genus Thioalkalivibrio; species Thioalkalivibrio sp. ALgr1. Next base: position 228,665 of record NZ_KB905133.1, on the reverse strand, counting down.
CGCGCGAGATCGTGCATGCGGTGTTCCCGTCGCGGCGCGGTCAGCTGCCGGCCGTGCGTGGCCTGATCGATCATCTGGCCGAAGGCTTTGCCGCTCTCGACGAGGATTGAGGTCCACAGACCGGTCAAGCCATCGTGCGAGCGGCTGTATCGTTCGCTTGTCGCGAGTTATCAGTGCATGGGGTTACCGCCTGGCTGGCAGGCGCGATGCGGCTGAAACGGCCCGGTAGTATCCCTGTTGGTGGGGGTTGAAGCCGCGCCGGCGCAGCTCTGTTTTCTCGAGCCCGACTAGTGTTTCGGGGATCGCAGCGATGATCATGATCAGTATTCGGCCGTTGTCGATAAGGCTCCGGATCCTGGGCACGCTGTCGATGGCTCCGCGTGCGTGTGCGAACGCGGCTCGGTGAGGGTCAGCGGGCAATTGGGTCGGAGTGGGGCAAGCCGTTGCAAAGTACGGTCTGCGCGGGCAAGCCAATCGCGGCCCGTGCTGGGCGTCCCGTTGGGGCCAACCGCTGAGCGAGACATGCTGAAGACTGCCAGCTTTGCGATGGAATACTGGTGGCGACAGCCCGACGGGAATTCGGTAGAGGGACGAGGTCTGGACCGCTGGTCAGTGTTTCAGGTTCATCCCGGTGGTGGCGTCAGGGGCCGTTCTTGTGGGGGGCGACCTTGCCGCCTGTTCGGCAATGACTGACAGCTTCATCCAGCGCCCGATGCTGCGTTCCAGCTCCAGTCTTCCGAGAACCCGAATATCCCTGCGTTCGATGGCCGGCGCGAGGGGACGCTGGCCGATCCAGACCGGGCCCAGCACCCGCACGGTTGTGGCGATGTACAGGTCGACCTCGAATCCGGGGTCGGACTGGCAGAGGTCGACATCATCGTCTTCGATCAGTAGCCACCAGCGTCGAAGTTCGGGTGGTGCGTCGCTGTAGTCGAACTGGATGACGGTTCGCCCCGAGGGAAGAGCCGCGGTATCGATGCGCCGGCGCATGTCCCACATGAGTACGCCTGCGTCCCAGTCGGGGCCGTCGGCTGCGCTTTCCACCCAGCGTCGCCCCCACAGGCCCATCGAGATGATCACCGGGCCCAGGGCCTCGCCGGCCTCCGTCAGGCGATAGTCCGCGTGTTCTCGGACTACGACGCCGCTCGCAATCAGGTCCCGCAGACGGCGGGCCAGCAGCGCACGCGACATCAGCGGCACGCCGCGATGGATCTCGTTGAAACCTGAGGACCCACTGATCAACTCACGCAGAACCAGCGGGGTCCAGCGCGTTGTCAGGATCTCCGCCGCCTTTGCCACAGGGCAGAACTGACTGTATCCCGTTCGGTCGGTCATGGCGCTTCTCCGCAGCCATTTTCCCAATTATGGCTCCGCCACCGGGTGTTTTCCGGTTCATTTTCTGAACTAGCGGGGTGGGCCTCTGCTTCGCAATGCTGATGTCACGGCCTGCCTTGTCTTGCCGTAACCCATCGCAGCCCAAACCAAGGGGAGCCGATGATGACACTCACATGCGAATCGATCGCCAGTCGAGTCCTTCCACATCAAGCCGCACGGAGTGCGTGTGCGACATACGGCGCCGAGGGTGCCGCTGTCGGGGAGTGCTCGCCCCAAACAGACCCAAAGGAGAATGTCATGAACAATCCCGGATTCCTTGCCAGGACCAGAGCCGCCATATCCCTCACGGCGTTTACGCTGCTGGTGCTCCTGGCCACGCCACTGGCACACGCGGACCCCGATCCGATCACGGCCAAGCCATTGACCGAACGTCACGCCTTTAGCGGCGAAGTCTCGATGCAGATCACGCAGGAGCTCGACGGTTTGCCCAGGAAGACCTTCGACATTGAAGACGCATCGAATGTCAGCGTATTCGAGTTCACCATCCAGCCGGGGGCCGTGTTTCCCTGGCATACCCATCCGGGGACGGTACTCATCATGGTCACGGAAGGTGAATTCGTATTCATGTTCGCGGAGGACTGTGTAAGGCGCGAGCTTGAACCCGGCATGGCCCTGGTCGATCCCGGGGACAGTGTGCACACGGCCTATAATCCCAGCCGGGATGAACCCACGGTGGTCATTGCCACGCTGCTTGGGGTCCCGGGAGAGGGTCCGCTGACGATGCCCGTCGACGCGGACGACAACTCTGCACTGGACGAGAAGTGCGGCATTGAGCGCACGGGCGAAAACCGGCTCCATGGGCACTGAGGAGGTGATGTTCGGCTACCACGGTCGTGAGGGGGCGTCCGTGGTGGTCGCCGACCCGTGTGCTCAAGGCAAGGCGCTCGATCTCAGCCCTTGAACTTCACCAGGCGGCTGACCTGGATGTCGGAGATGAAGACGACACCACTGTGCTGGTTGAAGAAGGGCGTGAACCCTTCGAGGATCGGCTCGACCAGTTCTTCGGGGATCGCCGCGATGATCATGATCAGGACTTCGTCCTCGTTGAACATCAGGTGCCCCGAGTGGAAGCCCTGGCTACCCTTGCCGGAGAGATTGCCGATGATGGTGTAGCCCTTGACGCCCGCCCGATCCAGCAGATCGGTGGCAAACGCCTGGTGTTCGCCTTCGAGAATGATCTCGATCTTCTTCAGTGATTTGAGATTCAGGTCGTTCATGCGCGGTTTTCCTCCACGGCAGGTCGGTCGGCCGCATCTTGTGTGGAACGGGGCGGGGGTTCCTCGCGCCAGTCGCCGTCGACGAATCGGTACAGCCGGTCGGTTTCCGGGTCGAGGATGACGCACAGTACCCAGCCATTCGCAATCAGGCTCCGGACCTTGGGCACGTTTTCAATGGCCCGGCGCGCATGGGAGAGCGGGGCCTCGATCAGGGCCAGCAACCGGATCGGGTCGTGGTAGGGCAGCCCGTCGTAGAGTACGGTCTGGGCGGGCAGGCCGGTGCGCAGGTCCGAGAGGTTGCCGGTCATGACCCCGACGCGACAGGCGACGTTATGGTAGGCCTTGCTGCCGGAGCCGTAGCGTTCGTTGTCGACCGCCGAGAAATAGTGCTCCATGTTGATCCACTGGGCGACGATCAGCGGGCCGGTCAGAATGCTTTCCAGCAGTCGGCCTTTGGGGTCGACGCGATAGTCGTAGGAATGCAGGAACGTGCGGCCCTGCAGGTTGCTCGCCGCGGTCAGGTGTCGCCGGCCGATGATGAAGCCCGCATTGCGTGCCAGACCCCATTCGGGGCGCACCTGGGCCCAGTCGACCGTGTTGCGTCGTGCCCGCCGAGCGGCCGTTATGGTATCGGGGGCGTCCTCGAGATCCGGTTCCAGGGTCTGCAGCCGCTCGCGTGCCGTTCGGCGCGTGGCGGCGCGCAGGCCGTTGCGCAGGCGCTCGAGATAGACCAGGTGGCTGGCCGGCAGCAGGTCGAGGTCATGCAGCCGGATCTCGTCGGATGTGGTGTTGTGCATGGCGGGCAGAAACCAGGCGTCATCGGGGATGTCGATGCCCTGGGTTCGCAGCCGCCGTCGAACCTCGGGCTTGTTGCCCATGTGTGCGAGCACTCGCGCGCTGACGATACCGTGGCTGCCGCCGCAGGCGCCGCAGTCCAGGGCCGATTCGTAGGGGTTGTTGTCCGACTGGCTGCCGTGCCCCGTGAGGATGATGAAACGCGAGAACTGTTCGGTCAGGCCGATGGAGCGGAGCGCCTGAGCGACAAAGTAGGCCTGCTCTTCGAGGGAAAAGCCGATTCGTCCCAGTCGCTCGAGCTGCATATGGGCATAGGAACGGTTGATCCGATAGTCGTTCCGCAAGGTCGCGATGAACTCCGACTCCGCACTCTCGCTCAGGCCGAATTCGCGGGCGAAGACGGTCTGTTCGCTGCTGTTTCCCATTGCCGTCTCGCGCAACTCGCGGATCATGGAGTCGGTGATCGCTTCGCGCTCGATGTCGAACTGCTGATGAATCGCCTGGACGATGATGACCCGCTGCTGGGCGCGAACCACCGAATCCGCCTGTTCACGGGTAAGTTTGTCGACCATCAGGCGGGTCGAGGGCTGGTCCGACTCGATCTTGTTGCGCCATCGGTGGTAGGCCGCCGGCGCGACGGTTTTGCCAATCATGTCGAATCCGAAGAGCAGACCAATGGCCTCGACGGTGAAATACGGCGACAGCACGGAGTGCTTCAGGTCGTGCAGCAGGTATTCCGCCGAGGAGTACAGGTCCAGGTCCAGCTGCTCGGCGCCCGTGGTCACCTCCAGCACGAGGTTTTTCGGCGTGACCACGACCGGGCAGAGGTGATCCTCGCTGCCCTTGCCGAGCGCGATGAAGCTCACTGGTACCCCGAAGAAGCCGGCAATGCCGTAGGTCTGGTAGTCGCCGATGGTCTCGAGTTGACGCCGGACACGTTCGGAACGCACGTCGATGCAAAACAGCAGCTGCGCGAACGGGCGTTTTTCGCGCGGTGCGGGCGGGTCGAGTCGCAGGCCGGACAGAACGCTGCGGCGGTAGGTCGCCTCCATGGCCTCCAGCCAGACCATACCCTCGTGCCGCTCGAACTCGCCCAGCTGTTCCAGCACGGCGGCAAGCGGTCCGCGCTCGAGCCCGTCAAACAGCGCGGGATTCCCGGCGAGCGACGCCAGGGCGTGAAGCGCGCGGGCCTGGTCGCGGCTTTCCGCGCGGCGTTTGGCCGGCAGGTAATGGTCCAGTTGCCGGGCGATCTCGGCCGGCCTGCCACGCGCGATGACGTCTTCGACAAGCTCGGCCTGAGTCGGCAGTACGGCTCCGGTGAACAGTTCGTGGCGCAGGTAGGCCTCGCCGGGCCGCTCGGTCAGGAAGGCCTCGAGCGCCTTGCGGTCACCGGGCAACTTGTGCCGACGGCCATGTTCGCGGATCAGCGACAGCGCGAGCACCAGGCGGATGGCCAGGAAATCAATCAGGTCGGCCGGATGTTCGCGTGCCCAGTGATAGTGGCTTGCCGTCGAGCGCCAGCGGATGAAGCCGGCCCAGCCGTGCAGGCGAGTCAGTTCGTGCACGATCAGATCGGGCCAGGCCTCTTCGGGGATCCCGATCGCGTCCAGGACATGGGCGATGATCGCCTCGGGACTGTCACACTCCGCCAGGATTTTGTGAGTGTGCTTACCGCGCAGGAACAGGCGCGGATGGTGATGGACGACACTCTTCCACGCGGCGAACAGGCCTTGTTCGCGGCCGGGCATCTGCCATGCCGACTGACCTTCGTCGAAGTAGTCCAGGCAGATCCTGATCAGTTGTTCGTCCAGCGTGGCCCCGACACGTGTGCCGAACAGCGAATCGAGCGCCTCGTAGAGCGGCCGCATAGCCGGAAACGCGGCGTGCAGCCGTTTGGCGAGTATCCCGGTATCCGTCGCAGAGGGTGTGTGTTCGCGACCGTTCAGGGCGGCCGCCACGTCGTCGGCATCGGCGAGCGTGCGCGGCGTGATGACCGGATCATGGCATTCGGTCAGCAGCGTGCAGAGCAGGTCGAGCCCGCCGATCGCCCTAAGGGCCGGGTGGCTCTCAAGAGCGGCATCGACGCGCGCCTCGAGGGTGTCGCGGTCCACGCGGCCCTCGCGGAACAATCGCTGGTAGTCGGCTCGGGGCAGGAATCCCCGCCCGTGAAACAGCTCTTCACCGCGCCGGATCGCGTCCGGGAACGGCAAGTCCTCCAGCCCGTGAAGCGGGTTGTGATGGATGAAGGTGCGCATGGGCCAGAAGTTTGGAATCGGCTCGGCCGCCATGTGCACCATCGAGCGGATCTTGAGCTTGCGTCCGAGGGTCAGCTTCACGGGACACCTCCAGTCCACAGCAGTCCGGATACCACCAGCAATGCCACCAGTCCGGCGAAGGCCCATACCGATGTGGCCGGCAGGTCCTTGGCGATGTCACCACTGCGCGGGCCGAACACCGTTCCTTGCAGCAGTCGCGCCCCTGCCCAGCTCCACAGCAGCCAGGTCAGCAGGACCCCGAGGGCAACCCCGGGCGTGGCACCACCCAGCAGCGTCAGCAGAGCGAAGAAGCCGGGGAACAGTGGCAGGGCCATTGCGGAGAGCGTGGCTACCACGATCATGCCCGACAGGCGGGGGAGATCCCGCGCCAGTCCGCCATGCAGTCCGGTATAGGCGGTCTCCAGCCGTCGAACAAGCGCATCGCGTACCAGGAGCATCAGCAACGGGGCGGCTGTCATCGCGAGGGCGAAGCCGATTACGTCCGTTTCAGCCGGCAGCTGCAAGGCGAACAGCCACACCAGGGGCCAAGTGGAGCTGGCCAGCAAGGCCGCCCAGCGCCCGACGTCGCGGATGGTCAACAGGCGAAATGCGTACAAAATCGCACTCAGGGTCGCCCAGACGACAAGCACTCCAGCGAATGGTGCGATATCACCCCACAGGATCAGTGCCACGCCGAACTGCGGCCAGGCCACGAAAAGCGCCACCTGCACGTAGGTGTTGGTGATGCGCGCAGCCAGCGCATTGAACGCCAGGCTCATCGGGAACAGTGGCAGGAAGAATGCCGCGACGAGGATCAGCAGAGCGGACATCTCAACCCCACCTCAGCCAGAGATTCAGGCGCCGGGACAGCGCCAGCAGCGAGACCGTCATGCGAGTGTAGAGCTCGGCGACGTAGAACTCGCGGGAGAACAGCGAGTACAGCGTCAGCCAGGTGCGTCCATGTTCCCTGTCGACCCGCTGGCGGCGCACGTGGGTCAGATAGGCGCCCAGCCACCCGGCCACCATGACCAGCGCCAGCAGCGCGATCAGTACACCGAAGGTGATCTGATCGATGCCTGCCGCGGTATAAAGCGCTTCGCGGAACTCGGCATCCGGATACAGGAAGCCCTCGAAGCTGTGCCCGACAAAGCTGTAGCCGACCACGATCACCGCGAATGACAGGACGATCAGGGCCATCATGCGCAAGGGATTGCCGGTATCCAGCCGGTGCGTGGCGAACAGCACCTGGACGCCCGTGATCCAGCCAAAGAACAGGAGCACGATCGCGCCCTGTTTCTGGAAGAAGTCCGGGGCCACCCAGTAGTGTGCGAGCACCAGGATCACCAGCGGCACGATCAGCATCGCAGCCCCGATCAACAGCCATGGCAGTCGGGCCGGGGCCGACTTGCGTTCGACCAGAAAGTCGTAGAGCGGGTCGTTCGGCACGCCGTCGTGCTTGCGCGCGGCGCCAATTACCTTGCCGGCACCCAGGAACAGCGTGCCCTTGAACAGCCCGTGGGCAATCAGGTGGAAGATCGCCAGCGCGAACGCACCCGCACCGGTCTCCATGATCATGAAGCCCATCTGGCCCACGGTGGAATAGCCCAGCGACTTCTTGATGTCGTTCTGCGCGAGCATCAGCATCGAACCGAGTACCGCCGTGAACAGGCCCACGATGAACAGCAGATGCAGGACCTCGCTGCTGTGGACGAATACCGGCGCGAAGCGATTGATGATGATGCCGCCGGCGTTGACGATACCCGCGTGCATCAATGCCGAAACCGGTGTCGGTCCCTCCATGGAATAGGGCAGCCAGGTGTGCAGCGGGAACTGGGCGGATTTGGCAAAGGCCGCCAGCGCCACCAGGAAGGCCACGGTTCCGGCCACCGGCAGGTCCAGGAACGTACGGGCGTCCGGCGCCGCTTCGATCCGGGCGAACAGGGTGGGGAAGTCCAGCGCCCCGTAGGCCTGGAAGAGCACCATCGCGGCCAGTACCAGCGGCAGGTCACCCAGGCGATAGGTAATGAACGTCCAGAACGCGTAGCGCTGCGCGTTAACGGGTTCGGTGTTGTGCGCCAGCAGGAAATAGAGAAAGACGCCGATCAGATGCCAGGCCACCAGCAGGGTGATCAGATCGCCGGCCATGACCATCAGCAGGATCGAGCCGGTCATCAGATCCAGCAACATGAAAAAGCGCGCGTACCCCGGCTCCTCGATCATGTAGCGGATCGAATAGATGTGGACCACCAGGCTGATGCCGGCGACGACCAGCGCCATGATCGCGCTCAGCGGGTCGATCTGCAGACTGCCCCAGCCGCCGGCCATGACCGTCCATTGCGGACCTGTGTCTCTGGCGATGTAGGCGATCAGCTGGAAAGCGGCCACCAGCACGACGAGCAGGTTGATGCCCACGCTCAGCCGTGCGACCCGTTTGCCGAGTCGGGCACCGAACAGATGGACGAGTAATGCCGAGAGGAAGGGGAGGAGAGGGATCAGCCACTGCGTCTCGATCATTGTCTCGACCTTGGTTGGCGCTGTTGGCTGCCCGTCGGGGTGTTGACTTCGATGTACCGGATAATAGGTAAAGAAATATCCAAAAACACGCCGTCCGGATACAAAACAGGTGGGCCGATTGCAAACTCTGGCCCTTCATCACGGGAGGCGTACGCGGGCCCCGGCGGGCTGTCCGGCGTGAGCCAGTCGCGGACGGGGGCGGCCGCGACCGGTTGCCGGCTCGGGGCTCCTTTACTGGTGCGGGTTGAAGCCCCTGCGGCGCAACAGGGCCTTCTCGAGCTCCACCAGGGTAAAGAGGATCAGGCCGAACGCGAGGATGCGCAGCCACTCTTGCGGTCCGATGGCGGTGGTGCCGAACAGGAGTTGCAGTGGCGGGGCATAGGTAAAGAGGCTCTGGAGCACGACCAGGATCCCGATTGCGATCAGGGCCGGTCGGCTGGCGACGAGGCTTGCATGGCTGAGAGCGGGCGCCAGAAGAGAGCGGCTGGTAAGCATGAAGAACAGCTGCCCCATGACCAGGGTGTTGATGGCCACCGTACGGGCGAACTCGTGTTCGGCCCCCTGCTGCTCCAGCCACAGGAAGTGGCCAAAGGCACCGGCGACCAGCAGGGTGGACACGAAACTGACGCGCCAGAGCAGGAAGCCGGACAAGATAGGCGTATTGGGCGGGCGAGGAGGGCGTTGCATCACGCCCGGCTCGGTCGGTTCGAAGGCCAGCGCCAGGCCGAGGGTAACCGCACTGACCATGTTGACCCACAGGACCTGCACCGGGGTTAGCGGCAAGGTCAGACCCAGCAAAATGGCAGCGACGATCGTAAAGGCCAGTCCCCCGTTGCTGGGCAGCAGGAACATGATCGCCTTTTTCAGGTTGTCATAGACCGTGCGGCCTTCCTCGACCGCATTGGCGATAGAGACGAAGTTGTCGTCGGCCAGCACCATTGCGGAGGCCTCGCGTGCGGCCTCGGTACCCTTCAGCCCCATGGCCACGCCAACATCGGCGCGTTTGAGTGCAGGGGTGTCGTTTACGCCGTCACCGGTCATTGCCACCACGTCGCCGTGGCTCTGAATCGCGCGAACGAGCCGCAGCTTGTGCTCCGGTGTGGTGCGGGCAAATACGTCGACCCGCTGGACCATCGCCTGGAGGTCATCGTCCGAGGTGTCGTCCAGTTCGTGGCCGACCACGACACCGCCTTCGGTGCTGATGCCCAGTTCGTCGGCGATCGCCCGTGCGGTGACGCCGTGATCGCCGGTGATCATCTTCACGCGGATCCCGGCTCTCTGACAGTGAGCCACCGCTTCAATTGCCTCTTCTCGCGGAGGGTCGATGATTCCGCAGACAGCAACCAGGGTGAGGCCTCCGTTCTCGATGTCGCCGAACTCGAGTTCTCGGCAGTGCCTTTCCATGCGTTTGGTAGCGAGAGCGAGCAGGCGCTGACCGCGGGAGGCGACATCATCCATCCACTGCTGCCAGTGTTCGGTGTCCAGCGGCTCATCCTCATCGTCGGTGCGCTGGTGGCTGCACAGCGCCAGTACGCGTTCCGGCGCGCCCTTGAGGAAGAGGAAGGCGTGCCCCTCATGATCGTGGTGCAGGGTGGCCATGAACTTGTAGGATGATTCGAACGGGATCACGTCGTCGCGCACAAATTCCTTGTTCACGAGCTTCGGCTCCAGCCCGCCCTTCATCGCCGCGGTGATCAGGGCGCCTTCGGTCGGGTCGCCTTCCATGGTCCACTGGTCGCCCTTGAGATAGACCTCGGCGTCGTTGCACAGCAGGATGCCGCGCAAGGTCTCGGCCAGCAGGGGATCGGTCTCCGGATCGGCCTCCTGGCCGTCGCGGGTGACCCCGCCGTGCGGCTCGTAGCCCACCCCGCCCAGTTCGTACTCTGCCTGGGTGGTGATGATGCTCTTTACCGTCATCTCGTTACGGGTGAGGGTGCCGGTCTTGTCCGAGCAGATGGTGGTAACCGAGCCCAGGGTCTCGACCGCCGGCAGGCGGCGGATGATCGCGTGACGGGCAGCCATCCGCTGAACCCCGATCGCCAGGGTGATGGTCATGATCGCTGGCAGTCCCTCGGGAATCGCCGCAACGGCAAGGCTGGCTGCAGCGAGAAAGGTCTCTACCAGGTCGTAGTCGCGCACCCAGAAGCCGAATGCAAAGGTGAGTGCCGCCAGCACGCCAATCGCGACTGACAACCAGCGGCCAAACTGGGCGATCTGCTGAAGCAGCGGAGTGGTGACGCTCTCCACTTCGCCAAGCAGGGTGGAGATGCGGCCGATCTCGGTATTGGCGCCCGTGGCCACCACTACGCCGCGCCCCTGGCCGAAGGCGACCAGGGTCCCGGAGTAGGCCATGGACTGACGGTCGCCAAGATCGGCGTCGCTGTCCACGGGGTCGGTCTGTTTGTCGCTGGCGATCGACTCGCCGGTCAGCGTGGCCTCGTCGACCCGCATATTGTGCGCCCCGATCAAGCGCAGATCAGCCGGGACTCGGTCTCCGGCCTGCAGATAGACGATATCGCCGGGGACGAGCTTCTCGGCGGGGATGCTGCGGCGTTGCCCCTCCCGCAGGACTTGCGCCTGGGGCGAGAGCATCCCGCGGATGGCTTCGAGGGCCTTTTCGGCCTTGCCCTCCTGGATGTGGCCGATGGTGGCATTGATCAGCACCACCCCGAGGATTACGCCAGTATCCAGCCAGTGACCAAGGAGCGCTGTGCCAACGGCTGCGGCGATCAGTACGTAGATCAGTATGTTGTGAAACTGCCCCAGAAAGCGCATCAGCGGTCCACGGCGTGGCGGCTGGGGCAGCCGGTTGTACCCGTGTTTTTCCAGCCGCTGGTGGGCGGTTTCGCTATCCAGGCCGTCAGCGTTGGTGCCAAGGGCATCCAGGGTCTGGTCGACGCCCCGGCTGTGCCAGTCGCGGTCTGGTTCGCGATCGCTCATGTGTATCCCTGACGGATGGCGGCTGTGCATTGCTTCCGGTTGTCCTAATCATGCGCCGGGAAAGGCGATGTGTCAGGGCTTGTCGATGAACAGGCGCACTAGCGTGTGCCGAAGCATGGCCAAGTTGTATTTGAACAGATCCGCGGAGGGCGCTGAATCGGTGCGCCGAATGCAAATGCTCGACAGGCCGACTGCGGGCACAGACAATGCCGTCATGATCGACTGGTGGGAGGGCCTTGTGCTGGTGGGGGCAGGGGGCGCGCTGGGAGGGCTGGCGCGCTTCTGGCTGTCGCAGTGGATTGATAACCGCACCGGAGGCCGTTTCCCGTGGGGGACGCTGGTCGTGAACGCCTCGGGCGCGCTGCTGATCGGCGTGACGATCGGGCTGGTGGCGGACCCCTTCGGAGCGCGCTGGCTCTGGTTGTTGCTGGTGGTGGGGGTGCTCGGCAGTTTCACCACGGTCTCCTCGTTCAGCCTTCAGACGGTGGGTATCGCGGAACGCGACGGCTGGCGCCCGGCGATCGCCTACGTCCTGCTCACACTGGGTGGTGGGCTGGCGCTGGTGTATATCGGCCATGCGCTGGGCCGCGTCGCGGGTGGTGCGGCATGACGGGCTACTCGCTGCGCCTGTCCGCGTTCGTCGCCCTGGGGGCCGCGCTGGGCAGCATGGCGCGCTATGGCCTGTCGTGGACCGGGCTGCACCTGATGGGAACCGGGTTTCCCTGGGACACGCTGGCGGTGAATGTGGCCGGCTCCTGGCTGATTGGGCTTTACGCCGTGATCAGTGCCCCGGAGGGTTGCCGGCCCGCCGATCCGGTGAGCCGCCAGTTTGTCCTGGCCGGCTTCTGCGGGGGCTTTACGACGTTTTCGGTGTTCAGCCTGGAGAGCCTGTGGTTGCTGGAGACGGGCGATCCCGGACGTGCGGCGCTGTATGTGTCCGTATCCCTGGTGCTGTGGCTGGCGGGCGTATGGCTGGGTAGCGTGCAGGGGCGTCGCTGGAATGCCGCTGCGTCACGCGGCTGAGGCCGGACGGGCCTGACGGCCCGGCCATGGACGGGGCGCGGCCGCGACCGTAGACTTCCCGGTCGTTTGTGAACGGATTACCGACATGCTGGATATTCGCAGTCTGCGCCAGGACCTGGACGCGACCGTGGCGGCCCTGGCCAGCCGCGGCTTCGAGCTCGACCGCGAGCGCTTCGAGACGCTGGAAGCGCGGCGCAAGGACCTTCAGGTTCGTACCCAGGAACTCCAGAACGAGCGTAATACCCGCTCCAAGGGGATCGGGCAGGCCAAGGCGCGGGGCGAGGATATCGAGCCCCTGAAGGCCGAGGTCGGTCGTCTGGGTGATGAACTCAAGCAGTGCGAGGCCGACCTGCATGGCGTGCAGCAGGAGCTGGACGCGCTGCTGATGCGCATCCCGAACCTGCCGCAGAAGGACGTGCCCGTCGGCAAGGACGAGGAGGCGAACGTCGAGGTGCGCCGCGAGGGCACCCCGCGCGAGTTCGATTTCACCCCCCGCGACCACGTGGACCTGGGCCTGCCCGGCGGCTGGCTGGATTTCGAGGCGGCGGTACGCGTGGCCGGCTCCCGCTTCGTGGTGATGCGCGGCGAGATGGCGCGTCTGCACCGCGCGTTGACCCAGTTCATGCTCGACCTGCACACCCAGCAGCATGGCTACCAGGAAACCTATGTCCCGTACCTGGCGAATCCGGAGTCCCTGGAGGGGACGGGCCAGCTGCCCAAGTTCGATGAGGACCTGTTCTCGGTGGACTGCGACCAGCGTTTCCGGCTGATCCCGACCGCCGAGGTCACGCTGACCAACCTGGTGCGCGAGCAGATCCTCGAGGCCGGCGCGCTCCCGCTGAAGATGACCGCCCACACCCCGTGCTTCCGCTCGGAGGCGGGCAGCTACGGGCGTGACGTGCGCGGCCTGATCCGCCAGCACCAGTTCGAGAAGGTGGAGCTGGTGCAGGTGGTGCATCCGGAACAGTCCGGCGCGGCCCTGGAAGAGCTGCTCGGGCACGCGGAGACGGTGCTGCAGGCACTGGAGCTGCCCTATCGCGTAATGCTGCTGAGTACCGGCGACATGGGCTTTGCGGCCGCGCGCACCTATGACCTGGAGGTCTGGTTGCCGGGCCAGCAGGCCTACCGCGAGATCTCCTCGTGCTCCAATTTCGAGGCCTTCCAAGCGCGGCGTATGCAGGCCCGCTTCCGTCCGGAAGCAGGCAGCAAGCCCGAGCTGGTGCATACCATCAACGGGTCCGGTGTCGCGGTGGGTCGTGCCCTGGTCGCCCTGCTCGAGAATCACCAGCAGGCCGACGGCTCGATCACGGTCCCGGAGCGGCTGCGTCCCTATCTCGGTGGAACCTCGGTCCTGAAACCGCCGTCTGAACAGTAAGTTGATTCAGGCGGGGTGGATGTGAGCCAAATCGGAAAGCCAACTGCGTTCGTCAGTCTGCTGGTGCTGCTGCTTTGCTGGCCGCTGTGGGCGCAGGCCGAGATCGAGGAGGGCTTCGATTTCGACGATTCACCGCGGATCATCGGCCTGCACGCACCGGACTGGTTCGAGCTGAGCTTTCTCGATCTGCCGGAGGACCTGGAACGTGCCGTGGAGCGCGGCAAGCAGGGGCTGGCCGTGTACTACGGGATGGACGACTGCCCGTACTGCGAACAGCTGTTCGAGGTGAATTTCGAGAAAGAGGACATTCGCGCGCAGCTGTCGGACAACTTCGATGTGGTGGCGATCGACGTGCTCGGCGACCGCGAGGTGACCGGGCTGGACGGGGAGGTCAAATTCGAACGCGAATATGCCTCGGAACAGCGGCTTAACTTCACCCCTTCAATTGCTTTCTATGATGCTGACGGCGAACGCATCCACCAGATGCGGGGATACTACCCGCCGTATCGATTCCGCGCGCTGCTCGACTTCGTGACGGAGCGTCACGACCGCGAAATGAGTTTTCGTGATTATCTCGACCGCGCCGACCCTCCGCCCAAGTTCGACACGGACGACATCAACGAGCGCGACTTCTTTGTCAACGAGCCCTATGCGCTGGATCGCAGCAAGATCCCCGCGCAACGGCCCCTGGTGGTGTTCTTCGAGCGCGAGGCCTGCCATGCCTGCGATATCCTGCATACCGAGCCGTTGCAGGAAGACGAGGTGCTGGACCGCATCGCCCTGATGGATGCCGTCCAGCTGGACGCCGAGGACAGTGACACGCCGGTACTGACCCCGGACGGTCAACGAACCAACCCGCGCGACTGGGCGGCGGAACTGGACGTGCACTGGGCGCCGACTCTGATCTTCTTCGACGAGACGGGCGAGGAGATCATCCGCATTGATTCGGTCGTGCACCTGAACCGGCTGCGCAACGTGATGGACTATGTGCTCACGCGCGGCTATGAGGACTATCCGACCTTCGAACGCTGGCGCGCCCAGCAACCATAGCCGTTAGGGAAACGCTGATTCATGTACACACTCGCGTTGGCACCCCCGGTTTTCCGAGAGAAGGCGCGGTGCGCAGCCGGTAGCGGTTCTACCGGCAAGGGCCGCAACGCAGGATCGGGGAACCGGGGGTGCCAACCCCAAGGGGCTCGGCCGCCCGTTTTTGATGACAACGGGCGCGCGCCCGGCGTTGCGGTTCCCTTGTGCAGAATGACTGCACGGCGGTCACCGCGCCTTGTTCGCACGCAAAAGCGACTCGAGCGCGAGCGTGTACATGAATCAGCGTTTCCCTAGGCGGCCGAGGACCGAACTGCATGCATTTCGAACGTGACTTCGTCGTGCGCAATCGCGATGTGCTGGAGGCCATTGTGGCCCGCGCTCATCGTGTCGCGCTGGGGATCTTTGTGCTGACCTTCAGCGGCTACGGGATCGCCGTCTGGCTTTGGTTTCAGGAGCAGATGTGGGCGGCGCTGATCACCGCGACCGTCAGCTACCTGGTGTTTCGCCAGTTCCGCATGCTGGCGCTGGGGATCGCGCGCATGCCGCTGCGAGGGGACCCCCAGGCGCTGGAAGCGACCCGGGCACTGGACAACGCGCTGGAAGAGGACCGGCCGCATCCGGTGCTGGCGGAGCTGGAGGCCCACCTGCGGGCGCTGGATGAGGAGGGATCTCCGGAGGCGTCGTCGCAGGAGGGTGAAGACGGCCGGTCGGGCCGAGACTAGGGAGACGCTGGTTTAATCGCACGTCCGCGTTGGTGCCCCCTGTTTTCCGAGACAAGGCGCGTCGTGTAGCGGGTAGTGGTTCTACCCGCCCGTTTTTGATGAATGCGGGGCGCAACGCAGGATCGGGGAACAGGGGGCACCAACCCCACAAGCTATTGAAAGCAGGGGCTCGGCCGCCCGTTGTTGATCAAAAACGGGCGCGGGAACGGCGTTGCGGCTCCTTTGTGCAGAATGACTGCACGGCAGTCACCGCGCCTTGTTCGCACGCAAAAGCGACTCGAGCGCGGACGTGCGATTCAATCAGCGTCTCCCTAGAGCTCGACGCGTACGCCCAGCTTCTGCCCGATCACGCGGGCCACGGTCTCGTGCAGGTCGTCCCCGTTACGGTCATCCAGCCAGGCATCTTCGTCCTCGTTGTAGCCGAAGTGAGCCGGGCCCTCGGGCGAGGACAGCCAGATCTGCTGCGCAGCCTCCTGGCGGTTCAGGATCATCTGCGCCCCGTCCTCGAATTCGAGGGTCAGGACACCGTCGATCAGGTCGATGTCCAGGTCGTCGAGACCGTCCTGGTCGCTCAGGCGGTTGTAGATCTCGTCGAGGGTCTGTTCGGCGAATACGGCGAAGGAGGGCTGGCTCATGGGTCTCTCGGTTCAGTCAATGCTTGTGGCGCAGGCAGTATAAATGTTGGATGCGCTGAGAAAAGCCAAGTCTGGCTTTGTCCGGGTTTGCAAATGTCTTGCTACGCCCGCCAGGCGGCGAGCGCCAGGCTCAGCCAGCCGAGGATGAAGGCGGTGCCGCCCAGAGGTGCGATGGCTCCCAGTACGCGCGGGGCGCCCAGTGCCAGGGCATACAGGCTGCCGGCAAAGAGCAGGATGCCAAGCACGAAGGCGACGGCGCTGGCGGTGGCCCAGCCGCTGGCCAGGTGCGACCACAGCGCTGCCAGTAGCAACAGGGCGAGGGCATGGATGAAGTGATACTGGACGCCGGTGTCCCAGGTGGCCAGCGCGCGCTCGGACAATCGTTCTTGCAGGGCATGTGCGCCGAAGGCACCGAGCACCACCGCGATGGCGGCGAGCAGGGCCCCGATCACGACTAGGGCGCGGATCATCGGCTCGGTCTCCGTACCTGGCATCAGTGTTTCCCTAGGGCTAGGCGTCGTCGCCCATCTCGCTGTCGTAGTCCTTCCCGGGGATCCAGCCGTGCTCGCGGGCACGCTCGATCGCTGCATCGTGGATGCGCGTGTGGCGCTCGCGAAGCTCGGGCGGGAGGTTGGCGATGCGCAGGTCGTACTTGTCCCACTCGGCGTTGACCTGGTCGTGGAGCTGCTGGATGCGCCCGAGGTCCCACCCCTCGCAGGTCTCGGTCTCCGGCAGGAAGCCGAAGACCCAGGCATCGCGGATAATATTGCCGACCGGCGTCATGCCGCCGTACAAGTCATTGTGGATGCCGATGTAGTGGCGGCGTCCGGAGCGTCTGGCTGTAGTCATGCGCGTAGTGTAGAGGCACGCCGGCCAGGCGCAAAGCACATTCTTTACAGACCGGGGTACTCACGATGCAGCCCGCGGGCGAAAGCCTGAATCGAATACGGATCCGCGTCCTGATGAAGCTGATGGTGCTGGGCGGGGTGGTGATGTTCGCCGGTGTCCTTGCGAGCTACGCCCTGTCCATGCTGGGGGGCGGGGAGACCGAGCGCCGCGTCGTGGAGCTGGATACGATCGCTCCCGGCCAGCTCAAGCGGCTGGACTGGGAGGGGCGGCGCATCCTGGTGCTGCACCGTGACCCGGCCCTCCAACAGGCGCTGGGTGAAGATGACGAGCTGGTCGATCCGCGCGCCCGCCGGGGCCAGCAGCCAGACGGGCTGGAACTGCCGCTGCGCAGTCTGCGGCCGGAGTGGCTGGTCGTGATCGGCGAGAGCACCGATCTCGGCTGCGAGCTGGATCTGGTGCACCCGGACGCGGCGGACGACTGGTCCGGCGGGTTCGTCGATCGCTGCCGTGGGGGCCGCTATGACGCCGCCGGACGGGTGTATGACGGGCAGGACGCCCGGCGCAATCTGCCGATCCCCGAGTACCGTTTCTCCGGAGACGACAGGCTGATTCTGGGTGGTTCGTGACCGGTGAGGCGGGCGTGGGTCCCGCGGGTCGGATTCAGGATTGCGCAGCGGGTGCGTAGACGTCGAAGCGTACGCTCTTGCCCCGGACGCTGCCCTGGGGCGTGTCGGGACCCAGGGCAGGGGCATGCAGGGGCCGCTTGACGACGACCCGCCGCGTGGCCGCCTCGCGCAGACGCTGCAGCGTGGTTTCCGGGTCGGGGTCCGGGGCGCCCTCCATCAGGGCCTGGGTCAGCTGCATGTCCTTCTTGACCGCGGCGCGCTTGGCCCGCTCCGGAAACATGGGATCGAACACGGCGGCGACGGGCGGTGTGCCCAGGGTCGCTGGCGTGGCCAGGCCCGCGTGCAGCGTGATGCGCTCGACAATCGGGGCCAGCGCCTCGTCATGGGCGGCGCGCTGCAGGGCATCCGCCAGCAGCAGGTAGACGACCGGGTGGCGTTCCCAGGCATCCACGCGGAAGCCGTGCGCGGCCAGCAGCAGCGTATCGCGCCCCAGGCCGGCGGTGGCGTCCACCACATGGCTGTCTCGCGGGATGTTGCCCAAGGCCCGGATCAGGCCCTCTCGCTGATGCCCGCTATGGGCCAGACGATACCCCTGACGGCCGGTGGCAAAGTCCAGATGCAGACGCAGTTCGCGTCGACCCTCCTCGCGGATCAGCGACAGCCCGTCCGCGCCGACCTCCAGTACCAGGGGCGCCTCGCCCAGGTGACGATAGCCGTGGCCTTGCAGGTAGTGGTCGATCTCCCGGCCTCGGGCCTCCTGCCCGGGTTCTGCGCGGACTTGAAGGGTCACGGTCAGTAGTGCGGAGGAGGCGGCTCGTTGCCGTCTCCGGGGCCGCCACCCTGGTCCTCGAGTTCCCGCAACCGGTCGCGGAGCCACTGGAGCTGGCGGCGCAGTTCCTGGTTGTCCTGCTGGAGCTCGTGCTGGACGCGGGCCTGCTCTTCCTGGGTGTATTCCTGATGCGCCAGGCGAACTTCCAGCGCCTCGATCCGCGCGATCAGTTCGTGGTCGGTGCGGGATGGGTCAGCTGACGGCATGGCGGGGCTGTCCCTGGGCGAAAGAGCGGATGTTGGCTGCTACCTCCTCGATCACGTGCTGACGGGCACTGCGGGCCGCCCAGGCCGTATGTGGCGTCAGCACAAGGTTCGGGATGTCCGCTGCCAGCAGGGGGTGGTCCGCGGGTGGGGGCTCGGGCTCCAGGACGTCGATGCCGGCACCGCCCAGGTGGCCTGCTCGCAAATGCCGCGCGAGGGCCTCGGGATCGACCAGGCCGCCACGGGCGGTGTTGAGCAGGATCGCCCCCGGAGGCATCTGCCGCAGCGCGTTGTCGTCGATCAGGTGGCGGGTTTCGGGGGACAACGGGCAATGCAGGCTGACCACGTCGCTGGTCGCCAGGAGCTCGGGCAGCGGGATTCGATCCGGGTCATCCGCAGGCGAGGGCACCGCCTTGCGCAGGCTTGCGGCCACCTGAACCTGCATGCCGAAGGCCCGTGCGACGCGTGCCGTGGCCTGGCCCAGTACGCCATGGCCAATGATGCCCAGGCGCATGCCCGCCAGGGTCTGGATCGGGTGATCCAGCAGGCAGAACTGATCGGAGGCGCTCCAGTGGCCGGCGCGAATATCGGCGCGGTAGTCGTCCAGCCGCGTGACCAGCGTCAGCAGCAGGGCAAAGACATGCTGTACCACGGAGTCTGTCGCATAGTCGCGGGCATTGCTGACGGTGATGCCCGCCCGGTTCGCGGCGGCGACATCGATATTGTTGGTGCCGGTGGCCGCGGCACAGACCAGCCGCAGGTTTGCGGCCGTGGCCAGCAGCGACTCGTCGAGCACCACCTTGTTGGTGACCACAACCTCGGCACTGGCGACGCGGGCGGCGATCTCGTCGGGGTCCGTGCGCGGGTGCAGGTCCCACTCGGGAAGGGCCTCGCGCAGGGGGGTGAGGTCCAGGTCGTCGCGATCCACCGTGGACAGGTCGAGAAATACCCCGTGTCGCAGTTCAGTCATGGCGTTTACCAGGTGAAACGGTGTTGCGACGCTTGCGGATAGGACCACTACCGACTGCACGATGCGGCTTGCCGCGGAAAACCTGGGGTACCAACGCGAGCGTGTACATTGATCAGTGTTTCCCAACAAAAGGGCCCCGCATCGCGGGGCCCGAATCGCTTGCCTGTCGGCCTGCGACTGTTAGTTGTCGCCCATGAAGGCGTGGAACAGGTTCAGCAGGTGGAGGAACATCACATAGAGGTTCGCGTACAGCGAGACCGTCATCATGATGTAGTTGGCCTCCGGGTCGTGGATCATGCGGCTGGTGTCGAACAGGATCGCCGCCGACAGCAGCAGCACCACGGCCGCCGAGATGGTCAGCGACAGCGCCGGGATCGCCAGGAAGATGTTCGCGACGATCGCCAGCAGGGCGACGATCAGGCCGACCACCAGGAAGCCACCCAGGAAGCTGAAGTCCTTCTTGGTGGCCAGGGCATAGCCGGACAGCGCGACAAAGGCGACCGCCGTGGCAGTAAAGGCATTGCCGACGATCTGCGGCCCGTTGGGCAGGCCCAGGTACATGCTCAGGATCGGGCCGAGGAAGAAGCCCAGCACGCCGGTGAAGGCGAAGGTCAGCACCAGTCCGAGCGCGGAATTGCGAGCGGCATGGATGGCGAACGGGCCGCCAATCAGGACCGCCAGCAGGACCAGCCAGTGCACCGCCGGGGCGCCCACAGCCATCGCCACGAAGGCCATCACGGCGCTGAATGCCAGCGTCACCGACAGCAGCATGTAGGTCTGGCGGATGACCTTGTTGGTCGAGATGGTCTCGCTGATGGAACCGGTGCTGGACGGATTGCGACTCGAGCGAACGATCTGGTCTCGGGACACGGGTCAACTCCTCTTGGGTTCGTAACCTGCTCAGTGTAGCGATTGACGCCGGTGGGTGCAGCCCTTTTCGCCGTCCGTGGCGTGGGCTTTCGCGATCACTTGATTGGCTCACCCACGCGTTCGGAGATCTCCTTAACCGCGTGGTCGGTGGACTTGAAGATGTTGTCCTTGCCGATAATGTCCTCGAGCCCGGTGCGCTGTATCACCTCCAGGACCTGTGCCTTCACGCCGGCGAAGACCAGGGTGATGCCGCGCGCCTTCAGGCGGTGCACCAGCTGGTGGATCACTTCCTCGCCGGAGGCGTCGATCTCGTTGATGCCCTTGCCCACCACGATCAGATACTTGGCCTGTGGGTGGCGCGCGACCAGGTCCAGTACCGCGTCCTCGAAGTAGGGGACGTTGGCGAAGTACAGCGAGCCGTCGAAGCGCATCAGGCCGACCTTCTCGTTGGTCTCCAGCCCGTAGCGCTGGGCCTCGCGAAGCGTCCCGTCGTCGTAGCGGGCCAGTTCGCATACGCGCGGTTGCATGGTGCGGTACAGGTACAGCACGATGGCCAGACCGGCACCCATCAAGATGCCGTAGTCGAGATTCGGGGCCATCGCCAGGGTGGCGATGAAGGTGACCACCGCGGCCGCCCCGTCATGCTTGTTGGCCACCCAGGCGTGCTTGATTGCCTTGAAGTTAATCAGCCCGACCACGGCCATCATGATGATCGCCGCCAGTACCGATTGCGGCAGGTGGTAGATCAGGGGCGTCAGGAAGAGCAATGCGATCCCGATAAGCACGGCTGTAAATACCGAGGCCAGGCCGGTGCGAGCACCCGAATTGAGGTTGACCGCCGAGCGCGAGAACGAACCGCTGACGGGGTAGCCCTGTGTAAAGCCGCCGGCGATGTTGGCCAGGCCCTGTCCCATCAGCTCCTTGTTCGGGTCCAGACGCTGGCCGGTGCGCGCGGCCATGGCTTTGGCGATCGCAATGGCCTCGGTAAAGCCGACCAGCGCGATCACGAAGGCCGTGGTCAGGAGCGTGGTGATCGTTCCGAAGGTGATCTCTGGTGCGGAGATTGACGGCAGACCCTGGGGTACGTTGCCCACGACAGCGCCGCCACCATTGAGCGAGACCTCATCGCCGTCCACTTGCTCGATCCGCCACGAGGTGCGCTCGGCGCGTTCGCGTTCGGCATCCGTCATGTGGTCATCGGCGATGAAGCGCTCGGGTTCGTCGTCCGTCGCCGGGAGTCGGCGCAACGTTGTGTTGCGCAACTCGTCGCGCAGTGGGGCGAGCTCGGCGCGCAGTTCATCGCGCTGCAGTGCGGCCTGCTCCTGCTCGAAGCGCAGGGCCGGTGCATCGCCACGGGCCGCCTCCTGAATCTCGAGTTCCAGTTCGCGCACGCGGTCATCCAGATTGGCCGCCTGTCCCTGCTTCTCCTCGATCTGCTGGGCGAGTTCGACCAGCTCGCCAGGCGCAATTTGTGCGAGCGTCGTGTCGGCCTTGCGCTCGTACCCGATCAGCCAGGAGACCAGGATGGTGACAACCACCGCGACCAGCACGCCCGGAATCTTCGGGGCGACGCGTTTCATGCCGACCATCAGCGCGATCGCGCCCAGGCCGAAGGCGAGGGTGGGCCAATGGGTGTGCCCCAGCTCCAGCACGACACCCCAAAGACCCAGAAGGAAGTGGCCGGAGGTGTCGATCGGTACCCCCAGCAGCTTGTTGATCTGGGACAGCCCGATGATGATCGCGGCGGCGTTGGTAAAGCCGACGATCACCGGGTGCGAGATGAAGCTGACCAGCGCGCCCAGCTTGAACAGGCCCATGACCAGCTGGATTACGCCCACGATCAGGGCGAGCGCAATCGCCAGCATGATGAATTCGGATGAGCCCTCGGCCGCCAGCGGCACCAGGGCCGATGCCGTGAGCAGGGATACCACTGCCACCGGGCCGGTGGCGAGCTGATTCGAGGAACCCCACAGCGCGGCCACCATCACCGGCAGCAGCGAGGCATAGAGCCCGTACACCGGAGGCAGACCGGCCAGTTGCGCATAGGCCATGGATTGCGGGATCAGGACCAGGGCCACCGAGATCCCCGCAATCAGATCCGCGTTGAGCGTTTCCTTGGTGGGACGCCAGCTCAGGAACGGAAAGATGCGCAGCAGGATCGAATTCATGGCGGTACTCGCTTGGCCTGTTCGTGACGAAGACGACGGCTAGTCGAGCGATCCCGCGCGCCTGGCGCACCCGGGCTGTATGGCTGCCAGGGCCGTCGTCACGTGATTGGCAGCCATCTCTGGCCCGGGGTTGGGCCGGGCGCAGTCAGGGGAGGGAAGATTATAGAAGGTCGGCTTATTTTCTTCTATCAAAGGCATTCAATACGATATATAGCCTTTAGGGTATATATCGCACTCGCTGGAGCGCCCAACCCTGCACAAAAAAGCCCCGGTCACCAGCGGCGACCGGGGCCTTCCAGCGTATGCTTCAGCGTGGCTTACTGCGGGGGTGCCATGCCCGGGCTTCCGCCCTGTTGCATTTCCTGCTGCAGGGTTTCCAGACGCGCGATGATGTCATCGATGTCCGGATTCTCTTCGCGCATCGCGGCCATCAGGTCCTCGCGCAGCGATTCCTGAGCGGAGATGACCTCCTCGTCCTGCGCGACGGCCTGCTGGGCCTCCTGCAGGTTCATCTGCGCCTGCTGGACCTCTTCGGACTGGATTACCTGCTGGCGCTCTTCGGCACTCAGGTCCGGGTCGCGCAGGCGTTCTTCGGCGCCTTCGAGGGTTTCAAGATCCTGGCGGGGCTGGTAACCGGCCTCTTCCATCTTGTCGAGCACCAGGTTCTCAAGCTCTTCGCCCTTGCGCTCCAGATCAGGGTTGTTCTCGATCGCCTGCTGCTGGGTCTCGGCCAGGGTCTGCTGCAGCTGCTGCATTTCCATTTGCGGGTTGGCCCCGCCTTCCTGCTGCCCCTGCTGGCCCATGCCTTCCTGACCCATGCCCTGGGCCATCACCAGCGGACTGGCGAGCGCAAGCGCGGCGGCGGCAATCAAACCGGCGAGAGGCCGGGAACGGTTCGTCATAACAACTCTCCTCGTGAAAGTACGGTGGGAAGCTTAGTGCGTGGCGACTTAACAACAGCTTAACAGGCGCGAGCCGAGGTTTCCGGGGCACCCTGGATTTCGTTGCAGGCTTCTCGTTTTTCGTTTCCCTGGGGCTCCGGGATGCGAAAAAGCGCAATGTCCGGTGCCGGCAGGTGGATCGCCCAGCCAAGATGCGCGGCGATCCAGCGCAGGGTGTCGGGCCCGTAGAAGGCCACGTGGGTAGGGTCGCGGCGATAGTGCCAGCGATGAAAGGCCGCCGCGGGGGGCGGCCAGCCGGTCATGATCGCAATCGTGCCGCCGGGGCGCAGAAGGGTGGCCATCTCGCCAAGGATGGCGATCGGGTCATGCAGGTGCTCGAGAACCTCGGTACAGGTGACGAGATCGAAGCATGCACGGGCTTCGGGACGGTCAGGTGCGAATACGGGGTCATGGGTCTGCATGGAGTAGCCGCGCGCACACAGCATGTCCGCCAGTACCGGATGGGGGCCGCAGCCCCAGTCCACGCCCTGCGCCGGTGGCGGGCAGTGCGCCTCCAGCGGTGCAAGCAGGCGGCCCAGAAACCGCCGATACCCGGGGTCGTCCGGCCGGTTTTCGTGTGTCTGGTAGTACTCGCGCTCGAATGCGAGGGTGGGCCAGTAACGGTGCTTCAGGACAATCAGCGAGCAGCCCCTGCAGCGCTGGTAGTCCCCGGGCGAAGGGTCGCGCACCCCGCGGCTGAAGAACGGGCGCAGAGGTGCGGTACACAGCGGGCAGCGGTCCATGCGCTACCGCCGCAGGAAGCGGAACCAGGACGCGATGTTCAACAGGCTCATCAGGGACTGGGCGACGTAGGTGTAGGCCGCGGCCTTCAGGATGCGCTGGGCATGGGGATAGTCCGGCGGGTGCAGGTAATTGCCCCGGCGCAGCATCGGCAGGGCGCGGCGAAAGCTCGCGTCGAACTCGGTGGGCAGGGTGACGAAGTGCACCAGCGCGGCGATCCCCATCGACAGAATCCCGGCCAGGAAGAACAGGATGCCCGGTGCCGGATGCCGGGCGATCAGCGTGATGATGGGGATCGCGACCATTAGCCAGGCCCCGATCTGCTGTCCGTAGCGAGACAGGCAGACCAGGTTGCTGCGCATGCGCAGGGGCGGGTAGTCCTGAGCGTGCTGCACCGCGTGCCCGACCTCGTGCGCAGCCACCGTGATCGCGGTGAGCGAGCGACCGTCGTGGTTGTCCTCCGACAGCCGCACCGCGCGATCGAAGGGATCGTAGTGGTCGCCATCGCGGGTGGATTCGACGCGCACGTGATGCAGGCCATGGCGATCCAGAAGGTCACGCGCAAGCTCGGCGCCGGTCCCGTCGTAGCGGTCCTCCGGCTGGCTGTACTTCCTCATCGTCTGGCGTACCCACCAGCTCGGTGCCCAGGCCAGAAGCAGCACGAGCGGTGCGAGCAGAATCAGCAGTCGCATGCCTTCATCATGGCGCGACTTCCCCTTCGGGGGAAGTCGTCCGCGTGAATCCGTACACCGGCCCTGTCTCGCTCAGTCCTCGGCCTCGTCGTAATCGCCCTTGTGCTTCGGATTGGGGCGGGCCCGCTGGTCTTTCGAGTAGTCGCGACCGTCGTCGGTGTCTTCACCCTGCTCCTGGCTGAGACGCAGGTGCGCGGGCGGAGCGCTGCCGTCCTTTTCCTGACCGAAGTAGATGGTCTGATGCGGGAACGGGATCTCGATACCGGCGGCGTCGAAGTGCTTCTTCACCAGGCGGTTGAACGCGCGGCCCAGGCCAAACTGCGTACCGGGCAGCGCCTTGATGCGGATGCGCACGTTGACCGAGCTGTCGGCCAGCGCAGTCACGCCGTGTACCTCCATCTCGTCGAGGATGTTCGGACCCTGGTCCGGATCTTCCTTGAGTTCCTCGAAGGCCTCGCGCAGGCGCACGATCACTTCGTCGATGTCCTCGCGATAGGCCACGCCGTACTCGCCCACGTGATAGCCATACTCGCGCATGTAGTTGGAGACGGCATCCACCGACGAGAACGGGATCAGGTGATAGGTGCCGGACAGGTCACGCAGGCCCATGGAACGGATCGTGAGCTTCTCGACCACGCCGGTCATGCCGGCCACCGTGACCACGTCCCCGGTGTTGATGGCTTTCTCCAGCTGGATGAACACCCCGGTGATGATGTCCTGCACCAGCTTTTGTGCGCCGAAGCCAACCGCCAGGCCGAGCACGCCGGCGCCGGCCAGCAGCGGGCCGATATTCACGCCAATCTCGGCCAGCACGATCATGGCGGTCATCACGGCCAGCACGACGGCGACCGCATTGCGGAACAGGGTCAGCAGGGTCTTCTCGCGCGCCCCGGGCTCGCCCTCGCCGGTATTCGGGCTCAGGCGGTGTTCGATCCAGCTGGCGAACACGAGCCAGATGGCCAGGGCACCGATCAGGATCAGGGCGACCGAGATCGCAGTGCCGAGCACGTACATGCCCGTATCGGAGGCAATCCAGGCGCCGAGATTGAACGCGCCCCAGGCATCTGCGATCACTGCCAGCACGATGAGCAGGATCACCAGGCGCATCGTCTTCAGCGCCTTGGGGATGTACGAGTTCAGGCGTGCCTCGAGCATCGGGAACTTCATGCGAGTCTCGTCCGGAACCCGGATCTCGCGGCCGATGATCTGGCTGAGCACGTTGGCGACAAAGACCCCGATGAATGCGGCCAGTACCGTCTGTCCGGTGGCCTTGGCCATGAAGGGCAGGGCATCTTCCGGGCGGGTGATGCTGACGATTGCCAGGGTCAGGAAGTAGATCAGCGCGATCCAGTGCCAGGCGTTCGCCAGGAAGGTCAGCGTCATGCGCGTGAAGGCGAATCCGGCACGATTGGCGACCAGGATCAGGCGGTCATGCACGCGCTGGCGGTTCTGCAGGATGATGACCGCCGCGTAGAGGAAAGCGGTCAGCATGACCAGCAGCCCCAGCGAGCGCCCGGCCTCGCTGGAGAGATGATTGTTGGCCAGCGGCACCAGCAGCAGCAGGCCGTAGCCGATGTACGTGACCAGGCGTGCCAGCCAGGCATTCCAGTAGGCGGCCTCGTCGCCGGCCATGGGCAGCAGCCGCAGGCCCCGGTAGCGCGTGGCGAAGATCAGGCGCAGGGCCGCCTTGGTGACCTCGATCAGCAGGAAGGCGTTGAGGAACAGCGAGTGCCGCGTCAGCATCTCTCCGGACTCGCCGAGCACAAAGAGCGCGAGGCCATAACCCCCGACCCAGGCCAGGATCACGATCAGGAAATCGATCAGTGCGGCCAGGAGTACGGCGGGGAGTGCGCGCAGCAGGTGGTACTGCTCCGGCGAGTTGATCACCCAGCGATCCAGCGCCGCAAACATCGGGCTGCCAAGACGCCGCAGGATCAGGAAGGCGGCGATCGTCAGGACAATCAGGATCGCCAGGTCCAGCACCCCCGCGCCGAATACCACCGGGTCGATCGAGCTCAGCTTGTCGCCAATATCCACGGCGATCTCGTTCAGGGCCCGAATCTCCTGCACTGTGCCTTCGGCCAGCGATTGGGTGAACTGGGCGATCTGGCGCGGGATCGACGTGAGTTCGTCGGTGTCGACCGCCGCCTCATCGTCTGCCGTACTCTCGTCGTCCCCGGTACGTTCGGCCCGCAGTGTCTCGAGCAGGCGTTCGCGTGCCTCTTCGTTCTCCAGTGCCTCGATCAGCGCGTCATGCAGATCACCTCCATCGCCACCCCCCTGGGCCTGAACGGTCCCCAGGGGCATGAGCAGCAACAGCGAGAAGAGGGTGAGGAGGAGGAAGAAGGGGCGACGCAAAAAGCGGCTGGGGGACACGGGCGGACCTCGGGTTTGGACGGGGTTCGCGGGTCGCCAGGAGGACGCCAGTGCGAGCATCCGTGCGACAGCGGAGGAACGTAGTCTAGGGAAACACCAGGGCATTTTCACGCCCGTGGAGCGAGCGCAGGGGCTATTCCAGCAGCATGGGGTCCAGCCAGGCGATGCCCAGCTGGTTCATCTGGCGCTCGATCCAGGCGATCCGCTGGCTGAGGCGCGGGCCGGGGTTGACCGGGTTGTAGCTGCCCGGGCTGGGGAGGATCGCGGCCAGGCGTGCGGACTGGTGGCGGTCCAGTTCGCGCGCGGATACGCCAAAGTAGTGCTGGGCGGCGTGCTCGATCCCGTAGATGCCCGGACCCCACTCGGCCAGGTTCAGGTAGACCTCGAAGATGCGGCGCTTGGGCCAGATGGTTTCCATACCGGCCGTGAATCCGGCCTCCAGCGTTTTGCGGACCCAGGAGCGCTTGTGCCACAGGAACAGGTTTTTGGCCGTTTGCTGGCTGATGGTGCTGGCCCCGCGCAGGCGTTGGCCGTGCAGCATGTGGTCGTCTACCGCCTGGCGCATGGAGCCCCAGTCAAAGCCGCGATGTACCGGAAAGTGCTGGTCTTCCGCTGCGATCACGGCCAGCATCAGGTGACGCGGAAGGTCGTCCAGGCGCTGCCATTCCGGCCGTAGGCGGGATGCGGTCTGCCAGTCCGTGGCGACGACCATGGCCATGCCATAGGGCGGGTTGACCTTGGCGAACAGCACGATCAGGCCGAGCGCGAATGTGACCGCGAGTGTGAGCGTCCCGGCCAGCAGCCAGGTCAGTGCGCGTAGCAGACGGGTAATCGGTCCGCGTCGTCGACGGGCCATCAGTGCCACCCTGCGTGTAAGTGCAGTCCCATATTCATCGAGGTCAAGAATACCGCGACTCGCGGTTCGATCGAGTATCCCGTCAGTGTGGTCTGATACGGTAAAGCCCAGTAACGATGCAGACCCCATCTTGACCGACGGGGAAACTCGTTCCTGGTTGAACTGTTTCCGTCATGCGTGGCCCAACCACGTAAGCCTAAGCCGCCGTTCGGCCTGGCGATACCATCCGATCCACACGAACAAGAAGGAGAGACCCATGGACGTGATGCCCTATCGGTATACCACCCCCAGTGGAGAGGCCGTTTCCTTCGAGTTTCGTTTGCATCCCGAGACCGGGTCCGCCGTGCGTGTCCAGCAGTTGCTGGACCGGCTGGTCGAGACCCTGGATCACGAGATTGCACTGCTGGGCGACACCTGCAATGGAGATGTGCTGCAGGCGCTGGCAATGGCGCTCGCCGTGCGCACCGACATGATCCCGGCACATCCGGAGATGACCCGCGATCTGGCGCGCGACGTGGTAGAACGTGCGTTGGGCTCGCTGCCGGAGGCCGAATATCAATACCTGGGCCCGGTCGGCCATGCCTGACCATTCGTTATCCGGGCGGCGCCCCATCGTCTTTTTCGATGGCGGCTGCCCACTTTGTCGGCGCGAGATCGGCCACTACCGGCGGCTGGACAAGGCCGGTCGCGTGGACTGGCAGGATATCCACGCCGACGCGGCACCCTTGAAGGCGTGGCGCATCGACTGGGATGCGGCGATGCGGCGTATGCATGTGGTCGACGCCCAGGGACAGATCCACAGTGGGGCCTGGGCGTTTGTCGTCGTCTGGCGGCATTTGCCGTACTACCGCTTGCTGGGGCGGGTGCTGTCGCGCGTGCCGCACGTGGTGCGCCTGATGGATCGGGTCTATAACGGGTTTGCGCGTCGACGCTGGCGGTCGCGCTGTGGTGACGGGCTCTGCCGCCCCGATTAGTCCGGCGGCGGTGATGGCTCTGCATGGTGGAGTCGCGCGGTGGTGTAGCGGAGGAAATCGGAACTGTGAAACGGCTGCTGCTTGGGTTGGCCCTGGTAGTGGGGTGTCTGTTTGGCACACCGGTTTGGGCGGACGAACTGGCTGCGGAGCACGTCATTGTTGCTCAGTTGCAGGAGCCCCACCGGATCCTGTTAATGCGGCATGCCGCGGCGCCAGGTATCGGGGACCCTCCGGGTTTCGATCTCGAGGACTGCACAACCCAGCGCAACCTCTCCGAGTTGGGCCGTGACCAGGCGCGCGAGCTTGGTGAACGTCTGCGCGCCGCCGGACTGGCCGAGATCCGCGTATTTGCCGGCCCGTGGTGCCGCAATGCGGATACGGCGCGCCTGCTGGGCTTCGGCGAGCCGGAGATCCTCGATGCGCTGGGCTCGATCTTCCGCACCAATGAACCCGACCAGGAGCGCCGCATGCGTGCCTGGCACCAGCATCTTGCGGAGGCATTTGCGCGCGATGCGGGGCCGGCGGTGTATGTCACGCATCGTGCGAACATCATGGAACTGTCCGGTCGCAGCATCGGCGCGGGCGACATGCTGGTAGTGGAGATCGATGCCGAGGGTGGCGCCCGGCCCGTCGCCAACTGAAAAGGCCGGCTCCGGCTCGGGGCCGCTACATGTACGGCCCGATGATGCGCGCGATCCAGCCGTAGATGCGGTATTTCCAGGGCCGGTTTTCCCAGGCCTCGATCGTCATCCGCTCGGCCTCGGCCTTGTCTTCCTCGATCAGTTCCCGGATCGAGCGGGCGAAGTCTTCGTCATAGATGTTCAGATTGGTTTCGTCGTTCAGGCGGAATGAGCGGTTGTGCAGATTGGCCGAGCCGATGCTGGCCCAGCGGTCGTCCACGCTCATCAGCTTGGAGTGATACATCCGCGGGTGGTATTCGTGCAGCTCGACCCCGGCCTCCAGCATGGGCCTCCAGCGATTCACGGAGGCATGTCGTACGAAACCGTGGTTGATGCTGTCGCCCGGCATGAGCACGCGGATTCGAACGCCGCGGTCGGCCGCGTCGGTCAGCGCATCGAGAAAGTCCGGGTCGGGATAGAAGTACGCCGTCGCAATGGTCACCTGGTCCTCGGCTGCTGCCAGGGCATGCAGGGACATCTTGCGAATGCGATGACGGCCCTCGCGCGGGGCGCTGTTGACGACCTGCGCATCCAGCTCACCTTCGTCCTCGAGTTCCGGGTAATACGCATCGCCCAGCTTCAGTTCGCCTTTGGCATCCAGCCAGGTCTCCATGAATGCCGCCTGCAAGTTGCCCACAACGGGCCCGGTGACACGGAAGTGGTTGTCGCGGTAGGGCTCGTGGTCCTCGGCGGGCACCCAGGTGTCCGCGATGTTCGCGCCGCCGATGAATCCGGTTCTGCCGTCCACCACCAGAATTTTTCGATGCGTACGGTGGTTGAAACGTGACATCTGATACCAGGAGGGCTCGCGCCAGCGCACGACTTCCGCGCCGGCTTCGGTCATGCGGTCGAACTTTTCCTGATCCGCGAGCACGGAGCCCACGTAGTCGATCACCACATGAACCTTGACCCCGCGCTCCGCCGCGCGTGCGAAGGCCTCGGCGAAGCGGGCGGCCTGCTCGCCCCAGAACTCGTATACCTCGAAGGTAACCGTCTGTTCAGCGCCTTCGATGGCCTCGATCTTGGCGTCGTAGATGGCCTCGCCGTCGCGCAGCAGCTCCAGCGCGTTGCCGGAGACAATCGGCTGCTGCAGCGTGAGCCCCATTCCGCGGCGAAATGCACTGTCCGAGGTGCCGTAGTCGATGGCCACCGGGGCCTTCACTCGGTCGGGTTTCGGGAGGAGGTTGAACAGGGCAACGTTTGCCAGCACGAAGGCGAGCGCGACGCCCAGGAGGATACCGACAGGGATGCCGATGATGCGGCGGCGCATGGAAAGTCTCTCGTATCGAGCCCGTCAAGGGGAGGGTGGTTGGCGCCGAATTCGCACCTCAGTCCATGAGTCTACACAATCAGTTCTCGAACAAACCCGGACGAATGTCATGAATCCTTTTCTGGAGGCAGCCCTGGACGAGGCACGAACCGGCTGGGATGAAGGGGGTATCCCGATCGGTTCGGTCATCGAGCACGGCGGGCGCATCGTCGGCCGCGGACACAATCGGCGGGTGCAAAACGGCAGCGCCATCCTGCATGCCGAGATGGATGCCCTGGAGAACGCCGGACGCCAGGCGGCGAGCATCTACCGCGAGTGCACGCTCTACACGACGCTCTCGCCCTGTGCGATGTGCAGCGGGGCGATCGTGCTGTACGGCATCCCGCGTGTGGTGGTCGGGGAAAACGCCACCTTCATGGGAGAGGAGGACTGGCTGCGTTCGCACGGCGTGCAGGTCGATGTGTTGCAGGACGCCGCCTGCCAGGAGCTGATGGCCGCGTTTATCGAACGACACCCGGACCTCTGGCACGAGGATATCGGTTGCGAATAGGGCCGGTTTGACCGGAACACCCTTGCTGGCGGGCGGATCGTGCTTGCCGCACCGGACAAGGCAGCGACATGGGGCGGGCGCCCGGGGAGCGCCTCATGGCGCCCTTCACGGAAAACACCAGTGTTCTGGCATGGTCGCTGCTTGGGTGCCGGGTGCAACGAAAACCGGGAGCACCTCATGATCGACGGCATCGGAATGAATCAGGCGGCGCTGGCGCGGCCGGTCCATTCGGCGCAAAGCCCGAACAACGCCGGGCAGGCTGGCCACCGACCGGCGCAGGCCGGGCAGGCTGGGCAGGCGGCGCACGCACAGCCGGCACAGCAGGCCCAGGCCGCCACGCAAGCGCAGGCGAACGGTCAGGTCAATGGACAGGGCGCGGCCGTCTCGACTTCCCCACATGTGGCCCAGCCGGCGTCCACCACACAGGCCCCGTCGGCACACGAGGCGGCATTCGCGCCCCAGGGCCTTAATGCGACGCCGCCGACGCAGGCCACCGCGATGCCGCTGGCCGGCGGCCAGGTCAACGGGGCCCCGCAGGCCGACGATGCCCCCCAGATGGACGCCGATCCGGACGACGAAGCGGACATGGGCCAGACCTTCATGCCCGACGGCTCGGTGCAGTCCAACTCCAACGAGCACCTCGGATCGCACTTTGACCTGCAGGCGTGATGCCTGGGCGCAGATCTGCGGTCTTGTGGGTCGGCTTCAATGACCGGAAGCGACATTTACTGACCGATGCCCTGCGCCCTCAGGCCGGGAAAACCGGAAGGTCACGTGCTCGCGATGGATCAGGAATTGTCCAGTCGCGTGCATCCACAGTTGTTCGCGCACCGTGGCATCCATCCACTCGAATAGCTCCTGTAGTGCCAGGGCGGTCGTGCCGCGGTCCGGATAACGCAGGCCAAGCCCCTCCCAGTAGTGCCGGGCATCTTCCGCTCGTTTCCAGCCTTCGCGGACGAACCCGGCGGTCAGCAGGGCGCGCAGGGCCCCGTCACCCAGCTTGTCGCGAAGCTCGTTCAGGAGGAGGCCGGGGTCCCCGACGCTCTCGGGGGAGACGTTGAGCGAGGCCGGCAGGAGCTCGACCCAGTCATCGTGCTGGCTAAGCCCCGGGATCAGATCTTCGTCGACCATCTGCTGATAGTCCGGGACGGGGTCAGAGTGGGTTCGCAGGGAGAGCTGGATCAGGGCCGCGGCCTCGTCGACGTAACCGGACAGACTGAAACCGCACAGGAGATGGTCGACGATGTCATGGACAAACACCGAGGTCGGAATGCGATCCCCGCAATAGGGAGTTGCGGCAATCACGTCGGCGCCCAGCCCGGCGACGTCCAGCTTCCAGCCGCGGGCGCCGAAGCCGTCCTGCCAGCTGTCCTCGTAGCGAACCGGAATCGTGACCGCCTGCGCGTTGATAACCGGGATGGACATGGTGGCCTCGCTAGATATCCGATGCTTTCCAATTTACCGACCGGTCAACTATTCTTCAATGTATGGCCGATGCATTCACCCCAACCCGGACACGCGACGCCCTGATCGCCGCCGCACGGTCGCTGATCCTTGGCCGCAGCTACGGCGCCGTCGGCGTGGCCGAGATCTGTGCGCACGCTGGCGTGAAGAAGGGCAGCCTTTATCACTTTTTTCCCGGCAAGGACGCCCTGGTACTGGAGATGCTCGAGACGCTTTATCGCGAGCTCGAACGCGAGGTACTGCGGCCGTCGCTGGAATGCGACCTGCCTCTGCGCGACCGCCTCGGGCGGTTTGTTGATCGCCTGTATCAGTTCGAGATCCGCGCCCAGGGGGAGGTCGGGGAGCTCCCCGGCTGCCCGTTCGGGAACCTGGCGCTGGAGCTGGCGAACTGGAATTCGGCGGTTCGAGAGGCCGTGGCCGCGCACCTGGAGGCTCTGCGCGGCCATTTCCAGCGAGCGATCGAGACCGCCGCGCAGCGCGGTGAACTCCCGCAGGCGTCGGATAGTGCCCGTCTGTCGGAACAGTGGCTGGCGCAGGTCGAGGGTGTGCTGCTGCTGGCCAAGGCGCGGCAGGACGCGGATACGGTCCTGCATCTGTTGCCGGCACTGGAAACCCTGCTGCCGGCCAGGCCCGCCGACGACGAAGAGCGAGGGAACCATTGATCCGTGGTTCCCTGGAGGTATATGACGATGGAATTTCCACTGAGAACACCCGGCAGCGCGCCGGAGGCCTTCGAGCGATCCGGGAAGGTGCTGGGGCTGGTGCCGAATTTGATTCGCGTGATGGCCAGCAGCCCGGCGGCGGCCTCGGCCTACCTGGACCTGACCGAGCGGTTGAGCCAGAGCAGCCTGTCCCCCGAGGAACAGAGCGTTGCGCTACTCACGATCAGTCGGTTCCACGAATGTCATTACTGCATGGCCGCGCACTCCATGACGGGACGGATGGCGGGTCTGCCCGATGCAGTCGTCGACGCGCTGCGGGAGGACCAACCTGTGCCCGACCAGCGGCTCGAGGCCCTGCGCCGGTTCGTGGTGGCGGTACTCGAGCATCGCGGCGCGGT
This sequence comes from Thioalkalivibrio sp. ALgr1, assembly GCF_000378285.1. Taxonomy (NCBI): domain Bacteria; kingdom Pseudomonadati; phylum Pseudomonadota; class Gammaproteobacteria; order Chromatiales; family Ectothiorhodospiraceae; genus Thioalkalivibrio; species Thioalkalivibrio sp. ALgr1. Next base: position 194,628 of record NZ_KB905133.1, on the reverse strand, counting down.
CCCCGATGCCGAACTCGAGGCGTTTCGCCGGGCGGGGTTCGACGAGGCGGCGATCCTGGATGTGATCCTCGCGGTCGCGCTGAAGACCCTCTCGAACTACACCAACCACCTGGCCGCCACGCCACTGGATGACGTGATGCAGGACGAGCACTGGGAGGCGCCTGCGGGTCGCTGAAAGCCCGGTACCGCGGTGTTTCAGTGCGCGCGAGTCAGGCGCGAGAACAGGCGCCGGATACGCCCGGGGCCGTACCCGTGGACGCGCTTGAAGGCCTTGCGAAAGGCCGGCTCCGAGCCATAGCCGACCTGTTCCATCACGCTGGCCACCGATGCCCTCGGATCGCGCAGCAGCCGTTCGGCCAGGACCATGCGCCACTGGGTCAGGTAGTCGATGGGGGCCTGCCCGACCAGCTCGCTGAAACGCGCGGCGAAACTCGTTCGCGACATCGCGGCCTCCTGCGCCAAGCCCTCGACCGTCCAGTTCTCCTCGGGCCGTGCGTGCAGCGCATCGAGGGCACGGCGGATACGGTCGTCCGCGAGGGCCGCGATCAGACACTGTTCTGGATGCTCCTGGTAATGGCAGACGTAGTGGCGCACCGTCATTACGAACAGGGTATCCGCCAGACGATCGAGTACCGGCCGATAGCCGGCGGACTGCTCTGACAGTTCCAGGCGCATCAGATCGGCCAGCCGCGCCAGCCGCTCGCCGCTCTCGGCGTGGCGCACGATCACGCGGTCGGGCAGGGCCGCCAGGATCGGATTCCGGCGCCCGGAATCGAATTCGAAGTGACCGCATAACAGCTGTGTCGAGCCGGGTTCGGGGTCGGACGGGTCCAGCAGATTCAGGTGATTGTCCCGGTCCTCGAATGAAGGCTCGCTCGCCAGCAGGTGCCAGTCGTCGTGGGGCAGGAGCAGCATGTCGCCCGCATCCAGCCACAGTGGCTCGCAGTCCTCCATGTGCAGGTAACAGCCCCCTTCGCTGATCAGGTGAAAGCTCGCATGCCCGGAACCGGTGGTGCTGAGCTGCCACTGGCCGCACAGACGGGGGTTGGTGTCGATCCGTGCGCGCAGGTTGTAGGCCGAGAGGACGGACGACAGCGTGTCCTCGCGCGGCATGATCCGGCTCATGTCCATGAGGGGTTCGCTCCTGTCGAGGAAACGCTGATCAATGTACGGCATCGCAGGCGTCTTGGCTCCGCCCCGGACGATCGGACATAAATGCCGGCGCGACGGTTCTCACGATTGTCCGAAGGGCTGGCTAGGCTTTAAGTCAGTTCAACGGAAGAATCGAGGACGAGGCGATGAACGCTATGGCGTTGCGGGCGGGCATCCGATTCCAGCGGTGGCTGGACATGACGCGCGGAGCGGATTTTCTGGCGCCGCTGCTGATTCGCCTGTATCTCGCGCCGGTGTTCTGGATGGCCGGCACCAACAAGCTCGACGGCTTCCTGCCGAAGGAAAGCGTGGTGATGTGGTTTGGCAACCCGGACTGGGGGCTGGGGATGCCGTTTCCGTACCTGATGGTGCTGCTGGCCGCCTATGCCGAGGTCCTGGGTGCGATCGCCCTGCTGCTGGGTATTGCCGCGCGCTGGTTCTCCATTCCCCTGATGATCACGATGATCGTCGCGGCGGTCACGGCCCATCTGGAGAACGGATGGCAGCGCATCTCCGACCCGATGATGTGCCTGTTCAACTGCTCGGGAGTGGAAGCGGCCCAGGAACGGTTGAGCCGCGCGCGTTCCATCCTGCGGGAGCACGGCAACTGGGACTGGCTGACCGAGTACGGGAGCTTCGCGATCGTGAACAGCGGAATCGAGATGGCCGCGACGTACTTCATCATGCTGCTGATGATCTTCTTCTGGGGCGCCGGCCGCTACCTGAGCATCGATTTCTACATCCGCAGGAGGATGATGGACAGGGGATAGCCAGGAGGATGGAGGACAGGGGATCGCCAATGGAGCTGTGCAAAACAGCAACCATTGGCAAGGCGGGCATTTTGCCCCTAACGTTAAGCGACGAAGGAGTTGCATCATGAAACAAGAACTGTTCTCGAAAAAGACCCTGGCCGGCGTGGTGGGTACCGCCGCGATCGGCCTGGCCATGGGTTCCAGCCCAGCCTTCGCCGCGGTGGATCTGAACCACGGGTATCAGCAGGGATCTTCAGCCCCTCACATGCTGGCCCAGGGTTCCTGTGGTGAAGGCACCTGCGGTGGCGCCGATAGCGAGCCCAAGGACTCCGAAGGTTCCTGTGGCGAGGGTAGCTGTGGCGCCAACGGGGAAGAAAAGGACTCGGAAGGTTCCTGTGGCGAGGGGACCTGTGGCGGCTGAAGCCATCCAGCCCGTACGCCCGGCCCGCGTACGCGGTGCCGGGCTCGGCCTGCGGCGGGCACTACTGGAGCCGCTGGCCGCGGCACCCGAGTCGCTGGAGCGGCTCGGGTTTTTCGAGGCTGCGCCGGAGAACTGGATGCACCTTGGCGGGCGCCTGGGCCGTACTTTCCGCGAATATACCGAGGCCCACCCGTTCGTCTGTCACGGGCTTTCCCTGGACATCGGCGGGCCACGACCCCTGGACATGGACTTTCTGGCCGATCTGCGCCGGTTCCTCGATACGCATGACATCGAGGACTACACCGAACACCTCTCGGCCTGCGGGGACGAAAAGGGTCACCTCTACGACCTGATGCCGATCCCGTTTACCGAAGAAGCCGTGCGGCATGTGGCCCGTCGCGTGCTCCAGGTACAGGAGACGATCGGCCGGCGCATGGCACTGGAGAATGTTTCCTACTACACCCCGGTCGGGGCCCGGATGAGCGAGCTGGAGTTCCTCCGGGCGGTGCTGGACGAAGCCGACTGCGAGCTGTTGCTGGATGTGAACAACATCTACGTGAACAGCATCAACCACGGCTATGACCCGGTCGAGTTCCTCGATGGTCTGCCGCTGGAGCGCGTGCGCTACATCCACATCGCCGGCCACGAGGAAGAAGCGCCGGATCTGCGCGTGGACACACATGGCCAGCCGGTCTGCGGGGACGTATGGGATCTGCTGGGGGCGACCTACGAACGGATCGGCCCGGTGCCGACCTTGCTGGAGCGGGACTTCAACTTCCCGGCGCTGGAGGTCTTGCTGGAGGAAACGGACCGCATCCGCGCACTTCAGGTCACCGCGGCCGGGAAGCGCGCATCCCTGCAGGCCCATGGCTGAACCCGATTTTCAGGAGTTGCAGCAGGTCCTCGCCCGGCACCTGCGCGACCCGGAGCGCCACCCGCCTCCGGAGGGTATCGAGGACCGCCGACTGGCGATCTACCGGCGCCTGTTCATTAATAACGTCCGCAATCTGCTCGGGCGCGGGTTCCCGGTGATCCGGCGCATCCTCGGGGAGGAGGCATGGGCAGCGCTGGTGCGCGATTTCTATCGCGACCATGGCTGTCATACGCCCTATTTCCCGCAGCTCGCGGGGGAGTTCGTGCAGTACCTGGCCGAGGAGCGTGTGCCGCAACCCGACGACTGGCCGTTTCTGGCCGAGCTGGCGCACTACGAACGGGTCGAAACGGAGCTCGTCTACAGCGATGCGCAGCCCTCGGGCGACGTGGATCCGCAGGGCGATCTGCTGACGGGGGTCCCGGTGTTTTCGTCCGCCGCGCGACTGCTGGCTTACGAGTTCCCGGTGCATCGGATAGGGCCGGACCACTGCCCCCAGCAGCCGGGTGATGTGCCCACCTACCTGTTGGCCTATCGTGGCGAGGACGAGCGCGTACGCTTTGCCGAGCTGAACCCGCTGGGAGCACGGCTGTTGTGGCGGGTCTGCGAGGAGCCGGCAGCGGGTGACCAGCAGCTTCGCCGGGTAGCGGAGGATTTTGGCCTCGAGCCCGGTCCCGAGTTATTGGAGAGCGGGCGGCAACTGCTGGAACACTATCGGGGCCTGGGGGCGATCGCAGGTGCGCGACCGCTTGATTAGTGTTTGCTGAGAGAAACATTGATTAATGTACACGCTTGCTGCTTCGTCCCTTTTGCGTGCGAACAAGGCGCAGTGACTGCCATGCAGTCATTCTGCACAAGGGAGCCGCAGCGCCGTGTGCGCGCCCGTTTTGGATAACGGCGGGCGGCCGAGCCCCTGCATTGAATGGCTTGTGGGTTGGCGCCCCAGTTTCCCTGATCCTGCGTTGCACCGCTTGCGGGTAAAACCATTGCCCGTTACACGACGCGCGTTGTCTCGGATAACAGTGGGCACCAACGCGGACGTGCGATCAAATCAGCGTCTCCTTAAAGAGACCAGTAGTCCCTGGCCGCGACCCCCGGGCTGTCCAGTTCCAGTGCGGGCTCGTCCAGGGCGGCGGCTTGTTCGCGAAGGGTCAGGATGTGTTCCTCCCAGTAGCGCGGGGTGTAGAACACCGGGAATCCGTCGACGAACGCGGGATCATCCGCCCGGCGGGCCAGCCAGGCGGCGTGGCGCATGATGCGCAGCGTGCGCAGGGTGCTGATCAGGCCCAGCTCGCGGCGGTCGAAGCGCATGAACGTCTCGTAACCCTCCAGCAGGTCGCGCAGCTGTGATGCCATCTCCGGTGGCTCCCCGGAGAGGAACATCCAAAGATCCTGCATCGCGGGCCCATTGCAGGCGTCGTCGAGGTCGACGAAGTGGGGACCGTCGTCGGTCCACAGGATGTTGCCCGGGTGGGTGTCGCCATGCAGCCGCAGCTGCGGGACGGGGCCCACCGCCTCGGTGTTTCGCTGCATGCGGCTGATCAGGTCCGCGCTGAGGTCGCGATAGACTGACTGCAACTCGGGGGGCAGGTAGCCGGAGGCGAGCACGTCCTGCCGCGCCTGTTCGCCCAGTGCCACCGGCTCCAGCGTGATGCGTTCGTGGAATGAGGCGCTGAGGCCCACTTCGTGGATTCGCGCAATGAACCGCCCGATGCGCTGCAGCGTGTCCGACTGCTCCAGGTCCGGCGTACGCCCGCCGCAGCGCGGATAAACCGCGAAGCGAAAGCCCTGATGATGGTGCAGGGTTGCCCCGTCGTCTGCGACCAGCGGCGCGACGACGGGGACCTCCCGCGCGGCCAGCTCCTGGCTGAATGCATGCTCCTCGAGGATCGCGCGGTCGGTCCAGCGGCCGGGCCGGTAGAACTTGGCAATGACCGGCGTCGCATCCTCGATGCCAATCTGATACACCCGGTTCTCGTAGCTGTTCAGGGCAAGCAGGCGGCCATCGCAGCGCAGGCCGGTGGTTTCCACCGCGTCGAGAATCACGGTGGGTTTGAGGGCATCGTATGGGTGGGGCTGTGTATTCATGCGGCCAATGTACGCACGCGGGCAGCGTCCGGGTCCAGCGTTTTGACGAATGCGTATCGGGAGAGGGCAGGTGAATCGAGCGTACTGGGTGGTGGCGATCCTTGCGGTGGCCGCATTGATCGCGTTCTTCGCGCTCGACTTGGGCCGTTTCCTGGAGTTCGAGCGCCTGCAGGCAGCCCAGGGGGATCTGGAGGACCAGCGTGCGGCCCGGCCGCTGTTGGCGGCGGTGGTGTTCTTCTTCGTTTATGTGGTGGTCGCGGCGCTGTCGTTGCCCGGTATCGTGATCATGACGCTGGCGGGCGGGGCCATCTTCGGGGTGTTCTGGGGTAGTGTGCTGTCGTCCTTTGCCTCCACACTGGGCGCGACGCTGACGTTTCTGGTGGCGCGCACCATCGCTCGCGAGCCCCTGCAGCGCCGATTCGCAGACCGGCTGGAACCCATCAACCGTGGCTTCGAGCGCGAGGGGGCCTACTACCTGTTCGCGCTGCGCCTGACGCCGGCCTTCCCCTTCTTTGTGATCAATGCAGGCATGGGCCTGATGCGCATCAGGACGTGGACGTACTACTGGGTGTCGCAGCTGGGCATGCTCCCGGCGACGATCGTCTTTGCCAATGCCGGTACGCAGATCAGTCGTCTGGACGGGCCCGAGGGGATCTTTTCGCCCGGTCTGATTGCCTCTCTGGTCGCGGTGGGCTTGTTTCCGCTGGTGGCGCGGTGGGTCGTGCGTGCCCTGCATGGTTCGACAGGGGACTCGCAGCCGCGGCGCTGATGTGAACCCTGTCTAAATATGCGCGAAAGCGGATATAATCGCCGAAAACCAATAACGGCCCGAACGGGCGTTCGAAGGCCGGGGTACACGCGACGCGTTCGCAGGCTCTCCAACCGGGGGGCGAAACCCGCTTATTGAGGATGTTTGGATGGATAGGCAATTGAAAGGGCGCTGGACCGTATGGCCAGTGCTGGCCGTTGTGCTGATGGGCCTGGCCCTGATTGCGCAGGCCGGAGAAGAGAAAGAAGAGCCGCGCGACCGACCCATCGAGAAGGTACTGGAGCCGATTCAGCTGACGGACCGCGTCTGGTACTTCTACGGTTCGCTGGAGAACCGCACGCCGGAAAATCTCGGCTTCACCAATAACACGGGCTTCGTCGTCACTGACGACGGCGTCGTGCTGATCGATTCGGGGCCGAGCTACAAGGTCGCCGAACGCATGGCCAGGGCGATCGCCGAGGTCACGGATCAGCCGATCACGCATGTGATCTCGGTGGGTTCGCAGGATCACCGCTGGCTGGGCAATGGCTACTTCCACGAGCAGGGTGCGGAACTGGTCGCGCTGCAGCGCACTGCATCCACGCAGACCGAGCGCGGCGAGGGGCAGATCGAGTCCCTGGCGAATACCGTGGGAGAAGAGGCCATGGAAGGGACCGAGCCAGTCCCGGCCCCGAATCCGATTGACGCGGACGAACACACCCTGACGGTCGGCGGGGTGGACTTCGAACTGATCTATGCCGGGGACGCCCACTTCCCGGGCGATATCATGGTCCACCTGCCAGGCGAGGATGTCGTGTTCACCGGCGACATCGTCTACACCGAACGCATGTTGGGCATCCATCCCTGGAGTAACCCGGTGGAGAAGCTGGAGGCCTTCCGGCACCTGGAGTCCATCGATCCCGAGATCGTCGTACCGGGTCATGGCCGCGCGACGGACATGGCCGAGGCGCGCCAGGACACGGGTGACTACCTGGAACTGCTGGTGCGCGAGGTCGAAGCGGGTATCGAGGACTGGGAGTCCCTGGACGAGGTGGTGGAACGCCTGTCCGATCTCGAAGAGTTCAAGCACCTGCGCCACTACGACGACTGGCATCGACCCAACGTGAACCGGACCTATCTGTTCATCGAAGAGAACATGTAAGGGGCGATCCGGGAATCCCGGCTGCAGGCCGGGAAACCTGCCGCGGCGCGGGGCGTGTGATACGCTTCGCGCCGTTGTCGTTTCCGGCAAGTCCAATTTTTGACACGCGACGTTCGACCCCGCGTATGGGTCGGCGAAGGAGCCTCGCAATGCCCGCAGTAACCCTCCCCGACGGCAGCCGCCGCGAGTTCGATCATCCAGTCACCGTGCTGGATGTGGCCAAGGACATCGGTCCGGGCCTCGCCAAGGCGACCCTGGCCGGCAAGGTGAACGGCCAGCTGGTCGATGCCCGCCACGAGATCGACGCCGACGCCGAACTCGCGATCGTGACCGACCGCGACCCGGAGGGCGTGGAGATCATCCGGCATTCGACCGCGCACCTGATGGCGCAGGCGGTCAAGCAGCTCTTTCCCGAGGCCCAGGTCACCATCGGCCCGACCATCGAGAACGGCTTCTACTACGACTTCGCCTATGACCGCGGCTTCACGCCGGAGGATCTGGAGAAGATCGAGAAGCGCATGAAGGAGCTGGCCAAGCAGGACCTGCCGGTGGAGCGCTCGCTGATGGATCGCGACGAGGCGGTGAAGTACTTCCGCGACATGGGAGAAGAGTACAAGGCCGAAATCATCGCCTCCATCCCGCAGGGCGAGAACATTTCGCTGTACAAGCAGGGCGACTTTGTCGATCTCTGTCGCGGCCCGCATATCCCGTCAACCGGCAAGCTGAAGGCCTTCAAGCTGACCAAGGTGGCCGGTGCCTACTGGCGCGGCGACTCCGACAACGAGATGCTGCAGCGTATCTACGGGACCGCCTGGGCGAACAAGGACCAGCTGAAGGAATACCTGGAACGCCTGAAGGAGGCCGAGCGCCGCGATCACCGCAAGATCGGTCAGGAGCTGGACCTGTTCTCGATCCAGGACGAGGCCGGCGGCGGCCTGGTGTTCTGGCACCCGAAGGGCGCGCGCATCCGCCGCGAGATCGAGAAGTACTGGTACGACATGCACGAGAAGGCGGGTTACGACTTCGTCGTGTCGCCGCACATCGCGAACCTGGAGCTGTGGAAGACCTCCGGCCATGCGGACTTCTACGCCGAGTCCATGTACGAGCCGATGGAGGACGAGCACCAGGCCTTCCAGCTCAAGCCGATGAACTGCCCGTTCCACGTGCTGATGTACAAGGACCGGCTGCATTCCTACCGCGATCTGCCGCTGCGCTGGGCGGAGATGGGCACGGTCTACCGTCGCGAGATGTCCGGCGCGCTGCACGGGCTGATGCGTGTGCGCGGCTTCACCCAGGACGACGCCCATATCTTCTGCCGCGAGGACCAGATCGAGGCCGAGGTGATGGCGGTGATCGACCTGACGCTGGAGGTCCTGCAGACCTTCGGGTTCGAGAAGTTCGATGTGAACCTCTCGACCAAACCGGAAGATGCGGTCGGCTCCGACGAGATCTGGGAGCACGCGACCGCGTCGTTGCGCTCGGCGATCGAGAAGAAGGGGCTGGAATACTCGGTGGACGAGGGCGGTGGCGCCTTCTACGGGCCGAAAATCGACATCAAGATCCACGACGCGATCGGCCGCGAATGGCAGTGCTCCACGGTGCAGCTGGACTTCAACCTGCCCGAGCGCTTCGACATGGAATACGTGGCCGAAGACAACGAGCGTCGGCGCCCGATCATGATCCACCGCGCGCTGCTGGGCTCGGTGGAACGCTTCTTCGGCGTGCTGATCGAGCACTACGCCGGGCACTTCCCGACCTGGCTGGCCCCGGTGCAGGCCGAGGTGCTGACCATCACCGAACGCCAGGACGACTATGCCCGCGAGGTCACCAAGACGCTACGGGACAAGGGATTCCGGGTCGAGTCCGACTTGAGAAACGAGAAGATCGGCTTTAAGATTCGCGAGCACACGCTCAAGCGCGTGCCGTACCTGCTGGTCCTTGGAGACAAGGAAATGGAAAACGGGCAGGTCGCGGTGCGTACACGAAGCGGAGAAGACCTGGGCGTAATGAGCGTCGAGGCCTTCGGCGAGCGCCTCCGGGAGGAGGTCGCCAGTCGCCAACACTGAACCTTGAATTGGAGAGAAGGCTATTAGCGCAGCGAAAACGGTCCGCCTGAACGATCAGATCACGTGCCCGCAAATCCGACTGATCGACGCCGAGGGCGAGAATCGCGGCGTCTGCAGTACTGCAGAGGCCCTGGAAATGGCCCAGGAGAGCGGTCTGGACCTGGTCGAGATCTCACCGAATGCAGAACCGCCCGTAGCCCGGATCATGGACTACGGCAAGTTCAAGTTCGAGCAGGCGAAGAAGGCGCAGGAAGCCAAGAAGAAGCAGAAACAGATCCAGATCAAGGAAGTGAAGTTCCGTCCGGGCACGGACGAGGGCGACTACAACGTCAAGATTCGCAACCTGCGCCGCTTCATCGAGGGCGGCGACAAGGGCAAGGTGACCATCCGCTTCCGCGGTCGCGAAATGCGCCACCAGGAGCTGGGTGGCGAGCTGCTGGACAAGATCGAGCAGGACATGTCCGATATCGCGGTCGTCGAGCAGCGGCCGAAGATGGAAGGACGCCAGATGATCATGGTGCTGACCGGCAAGAAGAAGTAGGCCGGTCAGACAACAAGGATCGCGCAGGTCTCCGCATACCTGCCGGTCCTCCCATAAACGGCCGGCCCGAATCGGGTACGGCCCAAAATGCCGGAGAGAGCAATGCCAAAGATCAAGACCAATCGGGGTGCGGCCAAGCGCTTCGCCCGTACCGGGTCTGGGAAGTTCAAGCGGTTCCAGTCGCACCGCAGCCACATCCTGACCAAGAAATCCACCAAGCGTAAGCGTCAACTGCGCAGTCCGGCCATGGTGCACGAGGCGGATGTCGCCGCCGTGCGCAAAATGCTGCCGTACCGTTGATCTGACCGAGGAAGAAAGACATGCCACGAGTCAAGCGCGGTGTAACCGCTCACGCCCGTCACAAGAAGGTCCTCAAGCAGGCCAAGGGCTACTACGGCGCCCGGAAGAACGTTTTCCGCGTTGCCAACCAGGCCGTCATCAAGGCCGGCCAGTACGCCTACCGTGACCGTCGCCAGAAAAAGCGCCAGTTCCGGTCGCTGTGGATCGTCCGCATCAATGCGGCGGCCCGTCAGTTCGATCTCTCCTACAGCCGCCTGATGGCGGGTCTGAAGAAGGCCGAGATCGAGATCGACCGCAAGAGCCTGGCCGATCTGGCCGTGCACGACCTGACCGCCTTCGGCAAGATCGCCGAACAGGCCAAGGCTGCACTGCCGGCCTGACGAGGTCCTGCAGGATTACCCGCCGGGCGCTGCCTGGCGGGTCCCGGAAAGGGGAGGGTCGACGCCCTCCCTTTTTTGTTTCGGGAACAGGGAACACCGGGACGGCGGGCAACCGCCGCCCCGTCACTTTCGGGGAATGCACGTGGAGCAACTGCAACAGCTCGTCGCCGAGGCCCGCGACCGCATCGAGGCGGCCACTGACCTGAAGGCGCTGGATGATGTCCGGGTGCAGTACCTGGGCAAGAAGGGCTCGATTACCGCTCAGCTGAAGGAGCTCGGCAAGCTGCCGGCGGAGGAGCGTCCGGCCGCCGGCCAGAAGGTCAACGAGGCCAAGACCGAGGTCGCCGGCCTGATCGAGGCCCGCAAGCAGGCCCTGGCGGACAGCGCCCTGGCCGAGCAGCTGGCCAGCGAGCAGGTGGATGTGACCCTGCCAGGGCGCCGCCTGCCCGAGGGCTCGCTGCACCCGATCACCCACACCCTGGAGCGCATCGAGGCATTCTTCGCCGGGCTGGGGTTCCGCGTGGCCCAAGGGCCCGAGGTCGAGGACGACTTCCACAACTTCGAGGCGCTGAACATCCCCGAACATCACCCCGCGCGGGCGATGCACGACACGTTCTACTTCGACGCCCACCGCGTCCTGCGCACCCATACCTCTCCGGTTCAGATCCGGACCATGGAACAGCAGAAGCCGCCGCTGCGCGTCATTGCGCCGGGGCGGGTCTATCGCTGCGACTCCGATCTGACGCACAGCCCGATGTTTCACCAGGTGGAGGGGCTCTGCGTGGACGAGGACATTACCTTCGCGGATCTGCGTGGGGTCTTGAGCGCGTTCCTGCAGAGCTTCTTCGACCGCGACGACCTGGCCACGCGCTTTCGTCCGTCGTATTTCCCGTTCACCGAGCCCTCGGCCGAGGTCGATATCCAGTGCGTGCACTGCGGTGGCGATGGCTGCCGGGTTTGCAGTCATACCGGCTGGCTGGAGGTGATGGGCTGCGGCATGGTGCATCCGAACGTGCTGGGCCATGTGGGCATCGACCCGGAACAGTACACCGGCTTTGCCTTCGGCCTCGGGGTCGAGCGGATGGCGATGCTGCGCCACGGCGTGAATGACCTGCGCCTGTTCTTCGACAACGACATCCGATTCATTCGCCAATTCGGACGGACCGGCTAATGCGCATCAGTATTCAGTGGCTGCGGGACTGGCTGCAGATCGACGAGACCCCCGAGGAGCTGGGCCACCGCCTGACCATGGCGGGGCTGGAGCTGGACGCGATCGAGGCGGCCGCGCCTGCGTTCAGCGGTGTACGTGTGGGGCGGGTGGCGAAGGTGGAGCCGCATCCGGATGCCGATCGCCTGCGCGTCTGTCAGGTCGAGGTGGGCGAGGCCGAACCGCTGACCATCGTCTGCGGCGCGCCCAATGTGCACGAAGGCATGGTGGCACCGGTCGCGGTGGTCGGCGCAGTGCTGCCCGACAACTTCAAGATCAAGAAGTCCAAGCTGCGCGGCGTCGCCTCCGCGGGCATGCTGTGTTCGGCACGCGAACTGGGCCTTGCGGAGGACGCCGAGGGCCTGCTCGCACTGCCCGCGGACCTCAAGATCGGCGCGGATCTGCGCGCGGCACTGGGCCTGGATGATCACATCCTGGAGGTGGACCTGACCCCGAACCGCGCCGACTGTCTCGGGATGCGGGGGATTGCCCGTGAATGCTCGGCGCTGCTCGATCGGCCGCTGAACGAGAACGTGGCCGAGCCGGCCGGGGCGGAACTGGACGCACGTGTTGCGATCCAGGTCGAGGATACCGAGGCCTGCCCGCTGTACGCGGCGCGCGTGCTCGACGGTCTGGATGCGCGTGCGTCCACGCCTTTGTGGATGACCGAGCGCCTGCGGCGGGCCGGGGTGCGTCCGCTCAGCGCAATCGTGGATGTCACGAACTACGTGATGCTGGAACTCGGGCAGCCCCTGCATGCGTTCGACGCGGGCCGTCTGGGTGACACCATCGAGGTGCGCTGGGCGCGCTCCGGCGAGGCGCTGACCCTGCTGGGCGGGGACCAGAAAGTCGAGCTCGCCGAGCAGGACCTGGTAATCGCCTCGGCCACCACTGCGGTGGCGCTGGCGGGGATCATGGGCGGCGCCGACAGCGCCGTGGATGACGACACGACGCGGGTGGTGCTCGAGTGTGCCCACTTTGCCCCGCTGGCACTGGCCGGGCGCGCGCGGGCCCATGGCCTGCACACCGATGCCTCGCATCGCTTTGAACGTGGTGTGGATCCGACCCTGGTCGAGCGGGCCATGGAGCGTGCTACGCGTCTGTTGCTGGAGATCTGTGGCGGGCAGTGCGGGCCGGTGGAGCGTGTCGGCGAGCTGCCGTCGTCTCATTTCGCCCAAGCGATTCGACTGCGCCGGCCCCGCATCGAACGGCTGCTGGGGACGACGTTCGCGGATGAAGAGGTCGAGCGCATCCTGGGCGCCCTGGGTTGCCAGGTCGCTTCCTCGGATGACGGCTGGCAAGTCCGGGCCCCGCGTGCCCGCTTCGACATGGAGCGCGAGGAGGACCTGATCGAAGAGCTGGCGCGGGTGCATGGCTACGACCGGTTGCCGCAGCGCCTGCCGTCCCCGGTGGCGCCGGCCGAGCGGCCACCGGCCTTGCGTGGTCTGCGCGATCAGCTGGCGAGTCAGGGGTTTCACGAGGTCATCAGTTTCAGCTTCATCGATGCCGAGGCCTCGCGGTCTTTCTATCCGACGGTGGAGCCGCTGGGCCTGGCCAACCCGATCTCCAGTGACTTGGCGGTAATGCGCCCCGGCCTGTGGCCCGGTCTGGTCGCCACGGCGGCCTATAACCAGGCGCGCCAGCAGCCGGACCTGCGCCTGTTCGAGCATGGCCTGCGATTTGTGCCGGATGCCTCCGGCCTGCGCCAGGAGCCGCGTCTCGCGGGCCTGCTGGGCGGGCGGGCGCAGCCGGAGCACTGGGAGGCCGCGTCGCGCCGCGTCGACTTCTTTGATGCCAAGGGTGTCGTCGAGGCACTTTGTGCCTCCGTGGAGGCGCCGCTGGGCTTTCGCTCGGAGAAACATCCTGCGCTCCACGACGGGCAGTCCGCGCGGATTATGGCGGGTGATCGCCCCATCGGTTGGGTCGGGCGTCTGCACCCGGCGCTTTGCAGGCAGTTCGATGTCGAGCCGGTGTATCTGTTCGATCTCGATGCGCGGGCGATCCTGCGCGCACCGGTCGCCCAGTTCGCGCCGCTGTCGCCATATCCGTCGATCCGGCGTGATCTTGCCCTGGTGGTGCAGGCGACCGTTCCGGCCGGTGATGTGCTGAACGCGATCGAAGAACTGGGGCTGGAGCTGGTGCAGGATGTCCGGCTGTTTGATGTCTACCAGGGCAAGGGCTTGAATCCGGACGAGAAGAGCCTCGCTTTGGGCTTGATTTTGCGGGCTTTTGATCGCACCCTAGGCGAACAGGACGTGGCAAGCGTCACCGACAAGGTCGTCGAGCATCTGCACGCTCGCTTCCAGGCAACCCTGAGGCAGTGATTCCATGGCAGCAGTGACGAAGGCGGATCTTGCCGCCACGCTGAACGAAGAACTGGGCCTGAACAAGCGCGAGGCCAAGGAATTCGTCGAGATGTTCTTCGAGGAGATGCGCCAGTCGCTGGAAGAGGGCGAGGGCGTGAAGCTCTCCGGCTTCGGCAACTTCATCCTTCGCGACAAGAACCAGCGGCCCGGGCGCAATCCGAAGACCGGCGAGGAAATCCCGGTCTCGGCGCGGCGCGTCGTCACCTTCCGCCCGGGGCAGAAGCTGCGCGAGAGGGTCGAAAGCTATGCTGGAAGCGAGTAACCACCAGGAACTGCCCGCGATCCCGGGCAAGCGCTACTTCACCATTGGCGAGGTCGCCGAGCTGTGTCAGGTGAAACCTCACGTGCTGCGCTACTGGGAACAGGAGTTCCCGATGCTCGAGCCGGTCAAGCGGCGGGGCAATCGGCGCTACTACCAGCGCCAGGACGTGATCCTGATCCGCCAGATTCGGGCCCTGCTGTACGAAGAGGGCTATACGATCAATGGCGCGCGACAGAAGCTGTCTGGCGACGAGGCCAAGGGTGATCGCCAGCAGGCACGCCAGATCATCCAGGATACGATCTCGGAGCTGGAATCGGTGTTGCGTGTATTGCGCGCCTGAGAGGTCTTCTGGTCCGGGTCCTTTCGTGGGGGCAGGGAATCGGATATGATTCGCGGCTTCGGGGCGTAGCGCAGTCTGGTAGCGCATCTGCATGGGGTGCAGAGGGTCGCAGGTTCAAATCCTGCCGTCCCGACCAAGTTCAACGACTTGAAGGATATTCTTCAGGTGAAAAAAGAGGCCGCATCGAGCGGCCTTTTTTGTGTCTGGAGTGAGGGAAGAGACTGGCCTCGTCTGTTACTCCATCGAACGCCGGCGCGCCTCGCGCTGATAGTGCAGCAGGGCGATGTTGAACTGCCGCTCCAGCCACTGGTTCATGCCGGTGACCTGGAAGCCGGCATACACGTATCCGTCGCGCGGGCTGCGACGGCGATTGGCCAGACGCAGGTCGCCGCCCAGGCGTTCGCCAACTTCGGGCAGTAGCAGGTTCTCGAAACGCATCGGGGTCCCGATCTCGATTGTTTCGACCCAGTCTTGTGGTACCTCCACGCACATCCCCTGGGCCGAAAGATCGGCCAGGTCCCCGATACCGGGCTCTTCCCATTCGCGGTACTGCAATTCGACGCGCGGGCGCTCGCTGATCGGGATATGGACGCGAAAGGTCTCGCGTCGCTGGAGATATTCCAGGGTCTCGGGATAGGGGCAGACGTAAAGGGCCCCGGCGTCCTCGCGTTCGATGCGCGAGACGGCGGTGGAGAAGCGTACGGCCACCCCGCGCAGGCTGGCGAATACCCGCATGCCAGTGCCTTCCTGGGCGTGGCGATTCGCTTCGATGGGCGTGAGTTCGTCGAGGAAGAGCTCGCGTGCACCGGAATCAAGGCGAACCAGCGCGGAGTTGTACAGCGGGCCATCGTCGTCGAGGCGGACGTTGACGAGGGTGAGCTTGTGATCCAGATCCTTGAGGATGCCGGCAATCCGCTCCGGCTTGTCGACGGTGTAGTCGGTCTCTTCCATGCGTGGCGTTGTTGTAATTATTGGGCCAAGCCGCACGGTACTGCCGAGCGGTCCGGAATGCCAGCCCCGGGTGTGAGGCGGAGAAGGGCGGAGAGGTGTCGCGCAGAGCGCGCGCGGGTCATGCGCGGGTGATGCGCCGACCGGTACGGCTGCCGGACTGGGTGCGGCCGTAGGGGTCGTAGGTGGGAGCCGGGCCGGGTTCCTCGCCGCGCAGGATCTGGATGGACATCTCCACGCGACGACGGTCGCGATCGATCAGTCGGGCATTCCCCTGGTTGAGGGTATTGCAGCGCTCCACCGAGCGGCGTAGCGCCTGCCAGTGGTCGTCCAGCTCGGCGCCTCCCTCGAGCCGACCGAACAGCCGTGCAAGTCCCTCGGGCGTATACGTTTCGCCGGCGGCCTCGATCGTCTCGCGCTGTCGCCGGCTTTCGGTTTCGAGTTCCTGCAGTAGCGTCTGCTTCTGGGCCACGACTTCGCGCAGGGTCTCGGCGGCCCGTGATTCCACCGCCCGGGTCTCCTGCAGCAGGATGTCCTCCATCTGGTGGCTCAGCCGAATCGAGGCCTCCAGCGAGCGGAGGAAGGCGTGGCGTTGTTCGG
Source organism: Thioalkalivibrio sp. ALgr1 (assembly GCF_000378285.1). Taxonomy (NCBI): domain Bacteria; kingdom Pseudomonadati; phylum Pseudomonadota; class Gammaproteobacteria; order Chromatiales; family Ectothiorhodospiraceae; genus Thioalkalivibrio; species Thioalkalivibrio sp. ALgr1. The sequence continues at coordinate 178,424 of NZ_KB905133.1, read as the reverse complement.
GCGACATCGTCGGGTCTCTGTTAGCGCAACAGGCTTTCCAGCTCGATCATGCGATCGGCTAGCTGTTCGTTGTCTACCGGGTACTGACCGTTGGAGATGGCCTCGCGCAGCTCGGCGACTCGCGCCTCGTCGAACGGGGCGTTGCTGGCGGCCCCGGAGGCGGCGTTCATTGCCTGCGCCGCGCCGGTCAGGGTGACAGAGTCATCCTGACGTACGGGTGAGGATGCATTGCCCTGGGCGCCTGCGTCGGGGCGAGAGGTCTCATCGCGGCCCTTCACGCTCGAGCTGTTGCCATCCGGGCGCAGGCCGGGGGAGTTCGGGCCTTTGATATCCATTATTCGGTTTCCTGTTTTTGCAATTCTACTGCAGGGGTTAGCGGCAGCACCGGCTGAAACTGTAGCCCCTTGAGCTGTGAATTTTCGATTCGCTTCACAGTTTGTGGATGGTGACGAGACACACCGCCATTCTACAGGGCAACGCGTACATGTCCGGACTCGAGCACCTCGCCTTCCACGACGCGTCCGGACGAGGTGTTCTTCACGCGGATGCGATCGCCCAGGATGCCATTCTCCAGCGCCTCGCCCTGCATGCGGATCACCACCGAGCCGTTCTCGGCCAGGATGGTGACGCGCTGGCCGCGGCTGACCACCTCGCGCTGGGTGACGTGCTGCTGGCCCAGGATCTGACCGGGCCGGATGTTGCGCCGGGTCTGCAGCCCCACCAGTTCGCCCTTGTTCTCGAAATAGCTCCCCGCATGGCGAGAGGTCTGAATTCGCTTGGTGCGCAGATCGCCGGGGAGGATCGTGTGCTGGCGTCGCAGGCTGCGGCTGGCGACCAGCACCTCGGCGTAGCGCTCGACCGTGACTGGCACATAGATCGACCAGCTGACGGGGGTCTCGCACTGAACCTGTACCGCCGTATTGCCATCGCGTCGCCCGCCGGGCGGGAACCGGGTCTCCAGTGCCTCGCTGCATCGGGCCAGGCGCAGGCGGTTGTCCAGCCGGCCGATCTGAATCTCTACCGCTTCGTCGCCTGGTGTGAGGTTCAACTCCTCCTGGATGAAGCGCTCCGCCGCCAGGCGGATGTTTTCCACTGCCTCGATCTCGGCCTGTGCCGCAATGGAGACCAGGGCCAGAACGACGCCCATGGCGGCCGAAAGCCACCAGGAGCGAATGGAAGGTTTGCGTGCTGACTGGTTCATTGGTCTGGATGCGCGTCGGCTTGTCAGGACTCGAGAGGTTTGCAGAGACGTGCAAGCAGAAAACATGCCAGGCAATCAGGAGCGTACCCTCAAGAGTCACAGCGGCCGGCCGTTATCGGGTCTAGAACGCGTGCAATCGGCATGCGACGGCGGGTTGTGGCATGACAGCGTCGGTCTGCGGGGTGCACACTGGGGCCGGCGAGTCGAGGTGGCTGGCCGCTGGGCGAGGGGGAGAGCAGGACAATGAGTCAATTCATTGACGATGTGAATCAGCGCACCCAGCTGGTGGGGCAGAACCGTATGGAGCTGCTCCTGTTTCATTTGGGGAGCTCGCAGACTTTCGGTATCAACGTATTCAAGGTGCGCGAGGTGATCCCGTCGCCGCCGCTGCGGCAGATTCCCGGATCGCTGAGTGTGGTGCGTGGTGTGGCTACCCTGCGTGGCGGAACCGTCCCCATCATCGATCTGGCGCGCGCGATGGGGCTGCGTACCGCCGTGGGCGAAACGGGCGACCACAAGGTGGTGGTGACCGAGTTCAACCGGTCGGTACAGGGGTTCTGGGTGTCCGCGGTCGACCGGATCGTCAACGTTAACTGGGAAGACGTGAAGTCCCCGCCTCGTGGGACCGGGCGCGAGTCGTTTCTGGTGGCGGTCACCGAGATCGACAACAAGCTGGTCGAGATCATTGACGTCGAACGGGTACTGTCGATCGTCAACCCGTTGCCATCCACGGTATCCGACGCGGTGCGCGCGGAGGCCGAGGAAGAACGCGCCAAGCATGGACAGCGCAAGATTGTGATCGTTGATGACTCCGTGGTCGCGCGCAAGCAGATCGAGGGTGCGATCAAGGGCCTGGGCTGGGAGTACGTGGTCTTCAAGGATGGTCGCGAGGCGCTGGATTTCCTGGAGGAGCAGGCCGAGGCCGGCACCGTGGACGAGGTGGTGGAGCTGGTGATTTCGGATATCGAGATGCCGCGCATGGACGGCTATACCCTCACCGCTCGAATTCGTGCGAACGATCGCCTGAAAGGCCTCCGGGTTCTGCTGCACTCGTCACTGAGTGGGGAGTTCAATACGGATATGGTCAAGCGTGCCGGGGCCGACGCCTTCCTGTCCAAGTTCAACCCCGACGAGCTGGCCGAGGCTGTGCTTGACCAGACCCGCAAGGACTGATGCCGGTGCCTGCGCCGTTTGCGTTAGTCGACCGAGTCGACCCTGGCGGCATGGAAGCGGTAACGGATTGCCGGCCGCATGAACATCAGCGGCCATGGCGCGCCGCATCGATCACCCGTTGGGATGCTGTCGGCGTCCGCGCGGTTGCACGTATACTGCATCCGTCCGGCATGGGGGATCGCGTGTTCCCCAGTCGGGTTTTCCGACACGCTGTCAAGGATTCGTCATCAACGTGCCCGTCCGCCCGTACCGTCGACTTTCAAGGATGACTTCGTGATCGACTCGCGTGACTACGAGGAGTTCTCGCGTTTTCTTTCCGAGTGCTGTGGCCTGGTGCTGGGCGACAGTCGTCAGTATCTCGTGTCGAGCCGACTGTCGCGGCTGCTGGACGAGTTCGGCTACAAGAGTGTGCCGGAGCTGCTGCACGCAATGCGCCAGGCACCCAACCCGCGCCTGCGCACGCGTGTGATCGACGCGATGACCACGAACGAAACCTCCTGGTTTCGCGATGGCTTCCCGTTCGAGATCCTGCGCCATGTACTGCTCCCGGAACGGGCGGAGAAAGGCGCAGGGATCAAGGTCTGGTCGTCCGGCTGCTCCAGCGGACAGGAGGCCTACAGCATCTCGATGGTGGCGTCCGAGTGGGAGGAATCGCGGCCCAAGCGTGTGGTGCCGGTATCGATCCTGGGTACGGATCTCTCGGAGAAGATTCTGGACGATGCCCGGCGCGCGGTGTACGACGGGCTGAGCATCGTCCGTGGCCTGAGCGAGGCGAGGCGCGCCCGCTTCTTCGAGACCGTGGCGGAGGGCCATCGCGTACGCCCGGAGATCCAGCGCCGCTGCCGTTTCCAGAAGCTCAACCTGATCGACAGCTATGCGGCGCTGGGCAAGTTCGACATCGTGTTCTGTCGCAACGTGCTGATCTATTTCTCCGCCGAGACCAAGCGACAGGTTCTTGACGGAATTGCCCGCCAGATGAATCCCGGTGGCTATCTGTTTCTTGGCGCTTCCGAGACAGCGGGTCCTTACACCCAGGCCTTCGAAACCGTTCGCACCGAGTACGGCTCCGTCCTTCGCCTGAAGGGCTGATCGGCCCTTTCCGCCTTTCCATACGGTCGCTCCCGCGATCCGGGCGCCACCCTCGGCGCTGCTCTCCCAACCTCTTTCGGCCCATAGTGGCACACCAATTGCTTTGTCCCTGTCGTACGGGGCGAAGCGGTTTCGTCCCGAGGAACCTGAAGTTCGCCAGTGGCGGACGGGGTACGACGGATGAGTCTCTCTCTCGACAAGGCGATGGGCATTCTCCCGGAGGCGGTGAACGTCCGTGCGAAGCGGATGGAGCTGCTGGCCTCGAATATCGCGAATGCCGATACGCCGAATTACAAAGCGCGCGATATCGACTTTCGCTCGGTGCTGCAGGCGGCGGCCGGCGAGGGCGGCAACATGCCGATGGCGAGCACACATCAGGGCCATATCGGCGCCGGCGGGGCGGGTGGTGCCAACGGGTCGATGGAGACGCTTTATCGCGTGCCGTCGCAGCCGTCTCTGGATGGCAACACGGTGGACCCGCAGCTGGAGCGGGCGGCCTTTGCCGAGAATTCCCTGCAGTACCAGAGCAGCCTCGAGTTCCTGAACCGCCGGGTTTCCGGCATCCGTGATGCTCTGCGGGGCGAGCGCTAATGCGAGCGCCAACGCTGGGAACAGGAGAGTGATGTCGTGAGTGATCTGTTTAATCTGTTCAACACCTCGGCCTCCGCGCTGACCGCGCAGTCGGTGCGGCTGAATACGGTCGCGTCGAATCTGGCCAACGCCAACACCGTGGCGACCAACCCCGACGAGGCCTACCGGGCGAAGCAGGTGCTGTTTCAGACCGTGATGAACCAGGCCGATCCGAACGGCGCCTCCAATGGCGTGCGGGTGGCGGGAATTGATGAGTCGCGCGCGCCGCCACAGGCGCACTACGAACCAAACCATCCGCAGGCCAACGAAGACGGCTACATCTTCCGTCCCGCGATCAGCGTGGTGGAGGAGATGGCCAACATGATGTCGGCCTCGCGCAACTACGAAGCGAACGTCGAGGTGATGGAGACCTCGCGCCAGCTGTTGCAGCGAACGCTGCAGATCGGCCAGGGCTAAACCGGAGCCTCCCATGACTCAGATATCACCCGAAATGCTGGACCGCTTGGGCCTGTCACGTCCCAAGCCGGACGACAAGGAGACGGATCGCCTGGGTCAGGACGATTTCCTGAAGCTGATGACTACCCAGCTGCAGAATCAGGACCCGTTTGAACCGATGGAAAACGGGGAGTTTATCGGTCAGATGGCTCAGTTCTCGACCGTCACGGGGATCGAAGAGCTTTCGAAGTCCTTCGAGAAACTCGCTCAGTCCATGGGCCAGAGCCAGACCCTGCAAGCGGCCTCCCTGGTGGGTAAGGACGTCCTTGTCCCAACCGACTTCAGCGAGTTGGGTGCGGATGGCACGGTGCGCGGCGCCGTGGATCTGGATCAGTCGACCGGGCAGTTGCAGGTCGAGGTGTACAGCCCCACGGGTGAACGCATCCGAAGCATGAATCTGGGTTCGGCCAGTGAGGGGCTGCAGGAATTCACCTGGGACGGTCTGCGCGATGACGGGACGCCTGCGGCCCCGGGCGTATATGAATTCCGGGCGTCGGCCCAGAGCGGTTCCAGTAGTGAATCAGTAGATGTCTTCCTCGACGCCCGCGTCGAGAGCGTTTCGGTAGGCGACGATTCCAGCCTGGGCCTGATGGTCCGTGGCCTGGGCGAGATCAATTTCTCGGATGTCCGGCGCATCAGCAGCTGACGGACTCTAACGGAGGTAGACCAGTATGCCCTTCAATATCGGATTGAGCGGACTGAACTCGGCGCAGGCCGATCTGCAGACCACCGGCAACAACGTCTCGAATGCCGGCACGACCGGTTTCAAGCGCTCGCGCGCCGAGTTCGGTGATGTCTTTGCGCAGAGTTTTGGTGGCGTCAGCCAGACCGCGACTGGGGGTGGTTCGCGTCTCATGGCGGTGACACAGCAGTTCTCGCAGGGACGCACGGAGTTCACCGAGAACGGTCTCGACCTCGCGATTGATGGCGAGGGCTTTTTCGTGATGAACGATGGTGGCAATCGTGTCTATACGCGCGCTGGCGAGTTTCAGGTAAACCGCGACGGCAACCTGGTGAACAACCAGGGTCAGCAGCTGCAGGGCTATCCGCCAATCAACCCGGGCAGCACGGATACTGATTTCAATACCGGACAGCTTGGGGATTTGCGTCTGCAGACAGGGGCCTCCGCGCCGCAGGCTACCAGTGACATTGAGGCTCTGGTCAATCTCCAGTCGGATGCTCCAATCCTGGATCCGGGCGAGTTCGAGTTCGATGATCCGGACAGCTATAACTACTCGACGTCCCTGACGGTGTATGACTCGCTGGGGACGTCCCGCGATGCGCGCATCTACTTCGTGAAGAGCGACGAACGAGAGTGGACGGCCTTCATGAGCGTTGACGGCGAGCCGATCAACGAGGAAGAAGGCTTCGAACTCTCTTTTGACGCCAGTGGCCAGCTGGATGGCAACACGGAATTCCCGTTCTCCACGGAAGATTTTACCAACGGGGCTGAAGGTCTGGACGGGACGATCGACTTTGCCGGGACCACTCAGTTTGGTGGCGACTTTGCGGTGAACGATCTTGGCCAGGACGGGTTCGCTTCGGGCCGGCTGACGGGGGTCGACATCGATTCCAGCGGGGTGGTGTTCGCGCGCTTCACCAACGGCCAATCTTCCGTTCTGGGGCAGGTCGCTCTGGCCAACTTCACCAACCCACAGGGCCTGGAGCAGCTGGGCAACAACAACTGGGCCGAGACCTTTGCGGCCGGTGATCCAGTGTTTGCCTCTCCGGGCACCGGCAACCTGGGCGAGATCCAGGCCGGCGCTCTGGAGGCCTCGAACGTCGATATTGCCCAGGAGCTGGTGAATCTGATCACCGCGCAACGCAACTTCCAGGCGAACGCGCAGACGATCTCCACGGCCGACCAGGTCACCCAGACCATCATCAACATCCGCTAGGTCAGGGACAGGGACACGAGGGCACAGGCATGGATCGATTCCTCTACATCGCGATGTCCGGCGCGAAGGAGACCATGCACGCGCAGTCGGTCAACAACCACAACCTGGCGAATGCCAATACCGACGGCTTTCGCCAGGCACTGGCCAACGCGAACACCGTCCCCGTGCGGGGTCCGGTATTCGATTCGCGCGACTACGCACAGCTGGGCACCGACGGCACGGACTTCTCCAAGGGCCAGATGCAAAGCACCGGTCGCGATCTGGACATCGCGATCGAGGACCAGGGTTTTATCGCGGTGCAGGGCCCGGACGGCGAGGAAGGCTACACCCGGGCGGGTTCCCTGCATGTGGATGCGTTCGGGCTCTTGCGCACCGCACAGGGGCACCAGGTCCTGGGGGATGGCGGCCCGATCGCGATCCCGCCGTCGGAGAAGATCGAGATCGGCACGGACGGCACGATCAGCGTGCGCCCGCAGGGAGTGGGGCCGGAGGCCCTGGCCGCGATCGAGCGTATCCGCCTGGTGAACCCGGACGTGAATGAACTGGAGCGCGGCGATGACGGCCTGTTCCGCATGGCCGACGGCGGCGAGGCGCCGCCGGATGCTGAGGTGCGGGTGGTCTCGGGCATGCTCGAGGGCAGCAACGTGAATACCGTCGAGGCGCTGACCCGGATGATCGAGCTGTCTCGCCACTTCGAGATGCAGGTAAAGATGATGGACAGCGCCAACACGCTGGAACAAAGCAGCAACCGGCTGCTGGGCCTCGGCTGACGCGGCCCCCATTGCAGGACTGACAGGAGAGCACCATGAACCAGGCACTGTGGATTGCCAAGACCGGCCTCGACGCGCAGCACACGCGCATGTCGACGGTCTCGAACAACCTGGCCAACGTGAATACCACCGGCTTCAAGAAGGACCGTGCGGTGTTCGAGGATCTGATCTACCAGACCGTACGCCAGCCGGGCGCCCAGGCCACCCAGGATCAGCAACTGCCCTCGGGGCTGCAGATCGGTACCGGTGTGCGCGCCGTGTCCACCGAGAAGATGTTTACCCAGGGTAACCTGCAGCAGACCGACAACTCGCTGGATGTCGCGATCGAAGGGCGGGGTTTCTTCCAGGTCCTGATGCCCAATGGGGACATTGGTTACACACGGGACGGCAGCTTCCAGCTCAATGCCGATGGCGAGGTGGTGATGTCGAACGGCTATCCGCTGCAGCCGGGCCTGTTCGTGCCGCCAGATACCCAGTCGCTGGCGATCGGCAAGGATGGGACCGTGACCGCGCAGATCCCGGGGCAGGCCGAACCGGTGGAGCTGGGGAACATCCAGCTGGCGGACTTCGTGAATCCGGCGGGTCTGCAGGCGATGGGCGAGAACCTGTTCCAGGAGACTGCGGCCTCCGGCGTCGCCCAGCAGGCCCAGCCCGGGCTGAACGGTACCGGCACCCTGGTACAGGGCTCGCTGGAGACCTCGAACGTGAACATCGCCGAGGAGCTGGTGAACATGATCGAGACCCAGCGCGCCTACGAGGTCAACTCCAAGGCGATCTCCGCGGCCGACCAGTCGCTGCAGTTCGTCAACCAGACGATCGGGTAGCGCGATGAACCGGCTTGAGACAATGATGCGACCGATCCTGGGCCTGGCGGCCGTGGTGGTGCTGTCCGCGTGCGCCGCGACCCAGCCGACGATGCCCGGGGACAACCCGGACTACAACCCCGTGATGCCGCCGCAACCGGTGCCGCAAGCCCAGAACAATGGCGGCATCTACCAGGTCGCGCAGTCTCAGGGCCTGTTCGAGGACTACAAGGCACGCCAGGTGGGCGACATCCTGACCGTGATCCTGGCCGAGAGCACCCAGGCGCAGAAGTCCGCCTCGACCTCTACGCAAAAGGATTCGAACCTGGATCTCGGCAATCTGCAGGCGTTCGGCGGCGAGGCGACCCACCGTGGCCGTCCGTTGTTCGGTGCCAGCAATACCAGCAGCCGTGACTTCGATGGCTCCGGCGACTCGTCGCAGAGTAACCAGCTGGATGGCGAGATCACCGTGACCGTCGCCGAGGTACTGCCGAACGGCAATCTCGTGGTACAGGGCGAGAAGTGGCTGGGCATCAACCAGGGCGAGGAATACGTGCGCTTTCGCGGCATCGTGCGCCCGGTGGACGTGACGACCAACAACACCGTCCTGTCGACGCAGGTGGCCAATGCGCGGGTCTACTACGGCGGCACGGGTGTGCTGGCCGACAGCAACACGCCCGGGTGGATCACCCGCTTCTTCAATAGCCCCTGGTGGCCGTTCTGAGCGGGAGATCCGAGATGCAACGAACAGGGTACAAGTCGCATCGGCGCAGCATGCGCCGCATCGCAGGGCGCGTGCTGCCCGGTCTGATGGTCGCCATGGGGCTACTGCTGGGCGGAATCGCCGGCGCGCAGGCCCAGACAGCGATCCAGCAGCAGGCGGCGATGCAGGAGCGCACCTACACCGAACGGGTCAAGGACGTGGCCAGTGTCTTCGGCGTGCGCGAGAACCAGCTGGTGGGCTATGGCCTGGTCGTGGGGCTGGACGGTACGGGCGACCAGACCACGCAGACCCCGTTCACCATCCAGAGCCTGAACAACATGCTCGGCCAGCTGGGGCTGACCCCCGAGGCCGGCAACCCACAGTTGCGCAATGTCGCGGCCGTCATGGTTACAGCCGACCTGCCCCCGTTCGCCAAGCCCGGTCAGCGCATCGACGTGACCGTCTCCTCGATGGGGAACGCGACCAGCCTGAGGGGCGGGACCCTGCTGATGACGCCGCTGAAGGGCGCGGACGGGCAGACCTATAGCATCGCCCAGGGCAACCTGGTTGTGGGCGGTTTCGGTGCCGAGGGGCAGGACGGGTCACGGATCACCGTGAACGTCCCAAGTGTCGGGCGTATCCCGAATGGCGCGACGGTCGAGCGCGAGGTGCCGACGGCCTTTGCCCAGGGCGATCACGTGACCCTGAACCTGAACCGTCCGGACTTCACAACGGCCAACCGGCTGGTGGAGACCGTCAACGACACGTTTGGGCCTGGCGTGGCACATGCACTGGACGGATCCTCGGTGCGTGTGCGCGCGCCCCAGAACCCGGACCAGCGCGTGGGTTTTGTCGCCGAGCTGGAGAACCTGCCCATCGAGCGAGGTGCGCCCCCGGCACGGGTGATCGTGAACTCGCGCACCGGGACCGTGGTGATCGGCTCCAGCGTGCAGGTGACCCCGGCGGCGGTCTCTCATGGCAGCCTGACCGTCACCATCAGCGAGGCCCCGCAGGTGGTGCAGCCGCTGCCCTTTGCCGAGGGCGAGACCGCGGTGCAGCCGCAGACGGACATTGCCATCCAGCAGGACGACAGCACCATGTTCCTGTTTGACCCCGGCACCTCGCTGGACGAGATCGTGCGCGCGGTGAACAACGTGGGCGCGGCTCCGGGTGATCTGGTGGCCATCCTCGAGGCCCTGCGCGAGGCGGGCGCCCTGCGCGCGGAGCTGGTGGTCATCTGATGATCTCCTCCGGCCACGATCTCTCCATGCAGGCACGCTCGGCGCTGGCCAGCGACCCGAGCGGCCTGCGTGACCTCGGGCGCGCCGCCCAGGGAGGCGGGGACGAGGCGCTGGAGGCGGTCGCACGCGAGTTCGAGGCGATGCTGATCGGCCAGATGCTCAAGCAGATGCGCGAGGCCTCGCTGGGCGACGGACTGTTCGACAACGAGCAGAGCAAGATGTACCTCGAGATGCAGGACCAGGAATTCGCCAAGGCCATGAGTCAGGGGGACGGGATTGGACTGCGCGAGGTACTGATGCAGCAGCTGTCGCAGCAGAGCCAGCCGCAGGACGGGCAGGGTCTGCGGGATCCCGAGCGGCTGGCGTCCCTGGATCTCCCGCAACGCCGGGGTGACCTGAATTTCCGGCGCCTGTCCGACGAACAACGCGAACTCGAGCCCGTCGCGCCCGTGCGTCCTGCACAAAGCGACACGGGGGCTGGAGCCGGTGAGCTCCAACGGCTGGGCGGTGCGCCGAGCCCGCTGGCGATCGACTGGCCGCCACGCGACCCGTCCGAGTTTGTTGCGACACTGGAACCCCTGGCACGGGAAGCGGCTGCCGACCTGGGCGTGGAGCCCGGCATCCTGCTGGCGCAAAGCGCCCTGGAGACCGGCTGGGGACGGCACGTGCCCTCGCGCGAGAACGGCCAGCCAAGCTTCAACCTGTTCGGCATCAAGGCCGACTCCCGCTGGGAGGGGGATCAGGTCGCCGTGGGTACTCTGGAGTACCGTGATGGCGTGGCCCAGCGCGAGCAGGCACGTTTCCGCGCGTACGCCGATCCGGCGGATTCCTTCGCCGACTACGTCGACTTTATCCGCAACAATCCGCGCTATCACCGCGCCCTTCAGGCTGGCGACGATGTCCAGTACATCCGTGAGCTGCAGGCCGCCGGCTACGCGACCGACCCCGCCTATGCGGACAAGGTGCTGCGGGTACGCGATCAGCTGTCGGGCTTTGTGATTCCCGAACCGACTCAAGCATTGGCCGAGCCGGCCGTTACCCGAAACGAGGGGTAGACCATGTCGCAGACACGTAAATCCAGCTGGGCGAGCCTGACCGGGAGGGGCGGGGTATGAGTGTCTCCGGTATTGGGACCTCCGCGCTGCTGGCGTTTCAGCGCGCGATCGGCACGACCAGCAACAACATCGCCAACTCCGCGACCGAGGGCTACAGCCGTCAGCGCACGGAGCTGGGCAACCTGAACCCGCAGTTCCTGGGTGGCTCGTATCAGGGGCAGGGGGTCGGCGTGGATGCCATCCGGCGCATCTCGGATGACTTCGTCAACACCCAGCTGCGCACCAGCATCTCCGAGCAGTCCAACGCCCAGGCGAAGGCGGATCTCGCCGGACGGATCGACAACCTGCTGGCGGACGAGGCCAGTGGCCTGGCGCCGGTCTTGCAGGGGTTCTTTGATGCCGCCTCCGACGTGGCCAATGATCCGACCTCCAATGCTGCACGCACGGTGTTCCTGACCGAGGCCGAGTCGCTGGCCGAGCGCTTCAAAGCCATCGACGGGCGCCTGGAGGAGCAGCGGCGCATCCTGAATGGGCAGATCGAGACCAACGTCAAGGAGATCAACCAGCTCGCCGAATCGCTGGCGGGCCTCAACCGCGAGATCGTTGCCAAGAGCACCCAGGGCACACCGAACGACCTGCTGGACCAGCGCGACCGTGTGCTGAACCAGCTGGCGGAGAAGATCGACGTCACCACGGTCGAGCAGGACGACGGTGCGCTGAATGTGTTCATCGGCAACGGGCAGGCGCTGGTGCTGGGCGGGACCAACCAGTCGCTGGTGGCCGAATCCTTCTCCGGGGACCCGGGCAAGTTAGAGGTCGGTATTCAGTCGGGCAGCGGGGTAGCGAATGTGACTCGCTTCCTGCAGGGCGGTGAGCTCGGGGGGCTGCTGGAGATTCGCGACTCGGTCATCGACCCCGCGCAGAACACCCTGGGTCAGATCGCCACTCAGTTGGGACAGGCCTTCAACGAGCAGAACGCCCAGGGTCTCGATGCCGATGGCCAGATCGGGGGCGACATCTTCGGGATCGGCGAACCCGCAGTATGGGGACGTTCCAGTAACGCCGAGAGTGGTGTCCCGGGCGTTGAGATCGCTGACCCCGACCGGCTGACCACATCCGACTACCGTCTGCGCGTAAACAGCGACGAGGAGTTCGAACTACTGCGGCTGCCGGGCAATCAGGTGGTGGAGATGGAAGACCTCGGCGACGGTCGCTTCCGAGCCGACGGCATGATCATCGACGTAAACGAGCTCGATAATCCCGATGACCCCACGGAGGGCGACAACTGGCTGATCCAGCCGACCCGCAATGGCGCGCGCGACCTCGAAGTCGTCTTGGATGACCCGGCCGGGATCGCCGCAGCTGCAGCTCTCCCAGAGGCGACTGTTGCCGACGGGGATGACTGGAGCGGTACGGTAGATGCCCTCGAAGTTGCCGACGGGTTTGATCCATCCTTGCTGGACAGCGCGGCCACTATCGTTATCGATAGCGATACTGACGAATACGTGGTCGAGGACGCCGATGGCAACGAGATTGGCCGGGGGGCAGTGAATGGTGGGGATGCGGTCACAATTGAGACTGAGCATGGCTGGTCGATCACGCTCAGCGGTGAGCCCGGTCAGGATGACCAATTGACCATCGGGCTCGACCGCGACCGGCCGGGGGATAACCGCAACATGCTCGAGATGGCTGATCTGTCCGAGGCTCGCACAGTCCAGACAGAAGACGGCGAACGTCGTGTACCCGGCTTTGGTGATTCCTACAACAGCCTGATCGCGAATGTCGGCACGCGCACGCGACAGGCCAATGTGGCGCTGGACTCCGCGAATGCCCAGCTGGAGCAGGCCAAGGCCCAGCGCGAGTCGATCTCGGGCGTGAATCTGGATGAAGAGGCCGCCGACCTGATCCGCTACCAGCAGGCCTATCAGGCCGCCGCCCAGGTGATCCAGGTCAGCAATTCGCTGTTCGACAGCCTGCTGGGCGCGTTCCGCCGTTAAACAGCTGGCAATTCGAGGGAAACCCGATGCGTATCTCCACAACCCAGATCTTCCAGAGCGGGATCAACCAGATCCAGGCGGGCCAGGGCGAACTCAACCGCACCTCGCTGCAGCTGGGCTCCGGCAAGCGCATCCTGTCGCCATCGGACGACCCGAGCGGCGCGACCCAGATCAACCAGTTCGAGCGCATCATCAAGGCGACCAAGCAGTTCCAGCGCAACATGGAGAACACCCAGCCGCGCATGCAGCAACAGGAATCACTGCTGCAGCAGGGCACCGATGCCCTGCAACGTGCGCGCGAGCTGGTCGTCACCGGCAACAACGACAGCCAGACGCGTGAGACCCGCGGGTACCTGGCCGACGAGCTGCGCCAGATCCGCGACGGCCTGCTGGATGTTGCCAACACCAAGGATCCCAATGGCGAATACATTTTCGCTGGCACCAAGTCCCAGAATCAGCCCTTCCGGCAGGATGGCGACGGCGAGATCCGTTACGAAGGGGCTTCGGGTGCGGGGAGTGTGCGCGAGGTGGCCGTTTCGGCCGATCGCAAGATCGCGGTGGGCCATGATGGCGCGGCCGTGTTCATGGATATCCCGGAGAACGATGGCCGTGTCGGTGCCGAGGTCGTCGAGAACAATGGGTCGCTGGTGCTGGAGAAAACTGGCGTCACGAGTGTTTCCGACCTGGATGATCGCGAATACAGCATCTCCTTCGACGAGAACGGCGATGGGGGGCTTGTCTACAGCATTACCTATGTCGACGAGGACGGCGATACTGTTTCGCTGGAAGAGGATGTCCCCTATGTATCGGGCGAGTCCATCGAATTCGCCGGCCGCAGCGTGACCATCAGCGGTACGCCCGAGCCGGGTGACGAGGTGCTATCGCGTCCGGCCGAGAATTTCAGTGTGTTCCAGACGCTGGATCGCATTATCGATGCCCTGGAGCGCAGCGGCGACTCCGCCAGTGCGCGGGCGGATCTGGCCAGCGCCAGCAACACCGCACTGGCGGATCTGGATGCCGTGCTTGGTAACTTCAGCGACAAACGTGCCGAGCTTGGGAGCAAGCTGAAGGCCTTCGACCAGCAAAAGGACCTCAACGAGGACCGGCTGCTGGATCTGGAAAGCGCGGTGTCGCAGATCCGTGATCTGGACTATGCCGAGGCGATCAGCCGCTTCAACCAGCAGCAGGTGGCGCTTCAGGCGGCCCAGCAGACCTATACCCAGGTCAACCGGCTCTCCCTGTTCGACTTCATCTAGGCAGAAGCGCCTGCGCACACGCGTGGGTGTCTGTGCGACCATATTGCGATCCCCATGAAGCGTCCCCCAGGGACGGAACCGCGCAATGGCCAAATACAAAGAACCCTCCGCACCGATCCAGTACCGCTCCACGGGGCGGCCCCCGCGCTATCTGATCGTCCTGCTGGTGCTGGCGGTCATCTGGGCGGCGTTCTGGGGCGTGGTGATGCTGCAGTCCGGCGAGCCGAAGCCCGTGACCCTGAGCGAGCAGGAGCAGGTGGAGCTCGAGGCCAAGCTGCAGGCGATCTCTGCACCCGATGCACCGCGCCCCGATCAGGCCCCCAGTGAGCCGATCATCGACCTCGAGGCGGAAGCGGAGCCGCTGATCCCCGAACTCTACGAAGAGACCGACGAGGCGCGGATCGTCCAGTTCAGCGAACGCGAGCTGAATGCCCTGATCGCGCGCGATCCGGACCTGGCCGGCCGGGTGGCGGTCCGCCTGACGCCGGGGCAGGTGAGCACGCGCGTGCGCATCGACGTGCCGGCGGATGTGCCGCTGATGGGCGGGCGTGTGCTGAACGTGCGCTCCGGTGTGCGCTTCGAGACCGAAGGCGAGGAACTGCGAGCTCGGCTCGTCGGTGTGTCCGTCGCCGGCATCCCCCTGCCGGATGCGTGGCTGGGCGGCCTGAAAGACGAGGACCTGCTGGCGCTGGAGCCCTTCCAGCACCTGCGCGCGGGGATCGAGAGCATCGATGTGCGCGAAGGGGAGCTGGCCCTGCATCTCGCACGCTAGCCAGCTCCTGTAGATTGACTACGGGTCGACGCGCAGCGTCTCGCCCCCCAGCGCTTCGACTTTGGCGCGCACGGTGACGGAAACCGTGGACGTCCCGGCCTCCAGTGCAGGCTGGCTGGCGGCTTCGTCCATCGCGCGCATCGCCATCATCGGCTGCGGGCGGTCATAGCCGCTGTCGACGAGCTCGACTTCCACGGGGCGCAGATGGGTAGCCCCCAGGGAACGTGCCATCGCGCGGGCCTGTTCCTTCCAGTCGTGCATGGCGGCCTCCAGCAAGGCCTTGCGGTGCTCCTGCTGTGTCTCGCGGCTGAGCGAGAAGCGGATCTGGCCCACGGTGAGTTCGTCTCCCTGGAGGGCCCCGACCAGCTCGGTCAGGGTCTCGAAGTCGCTACTGACGAGTTCCAGGGTCTGCTGGACCTGCCAGGCTGTGATCTGGCCAGGTTTGTCGCGGTCGTGGATGGCCTGTGTCGTGTAGCTGCGGGTCGACGCCTCGACCGCGTCGTAGTCTTCCGCGCGAGCCAGGGCCTGTTCCATGCGGCGGTTGACCGTGTCTGCGGCGTCCCGTGCGTCCGGGGCACGGGCCTGGGCCTGCATCTGGACCGTCATGCGGTCATGCTCCACCTGCTGCTCGGCATGGCCGGAGAGCATCAGTGTGGTGTTTCCATCGGCGCTGGCCAGGGCCGGGATCAGCAGCAGGGCGCTAAGCCAGAGGCATGCAACAAGGGGACGCAGGGATAGGGTGCGGCTCATGGGATGTTATCCGGTGGGGTCAGGGTTCCATCGTACGTGCGACGCGCACGCCGGCAAAGACATGGCGTTTCTCCGGGGTGAAGAAATTGCGCATGCTCGGGCGTTTCAGCAGCGGATCGCTCCAGTCGCTGCCGCCGCGCAGGACGTAATGCTGGCCGTCAAACCACGGGGCCGAGTATTCGTTGTAGGGGAACGGGCGGAATCCGGGATACGGTGCGAACGGATTTCCGCACCACTCCCATACTCGGCCGGTGCCTCGCAGCGATCCCTCGCGCTGAGCATGTTCCCATTCGTGTTCGTGGGGCAGCCGGGCGCCGGCCCAGCGGGCGAAGGCCTCGGCCTCGAAGCGGGATACGCCCACCACCGGGGCATCGGCGTTGCGCTGTACCGTTCCCTCCGGCAGAACCTGCAGGCCAATGTCGGTCCCGGACCCGCGCCACCCGAGTGGGGCCCGGATGTCGTGGGCGTTGCGCCAGTCCCACCCCTCGCGGCTCCATAGTTCGGGGCGGTGATAGCCGGCCTCCTGCATGAAGGCCTGCCATTCCCCGTTGGTGACAGGGTCGCGCCGGATGGCAAAGGGCGCGAGTTCCTTCCCGTGAACGCCCTTTTCATTGTCGAAGACCTGTACGTCGTCGCTGCCTACGGTGGTGTGCACGGCATCCCATTCGAGCCAGGATTGCGAGGTGATCTCGGGCGCCTGCAGGCGGGGTTCCGAGTGGCCGGGCTCAGGCCCCTGAAGGCGGGCAAACCAGCGCACCTGAGCCAGGGTCTCCAGGTGCATCGCGTGGTGCTGGGCAAGGAACCCCGTCAGGTACTCGTCAGCCATCAGCGGGTGGTCGAGGATCTCGGCGTTACGCGCAAGCCAATCGCGATGCCGGAACTGGAGCTCGCGTCCCCATTGAGTGAGTCGATCGAGCGCGGGGAGGCGTCCACCCCGGCGCCATTTGGGGCTGAGTTCCGGGAAATAGAGGTCATGCCAGTCCCGCGTGCGGGGTGGTGGGTGCCCGAGAATACGTTCGCGCAGCCAGACGGCCTCGATGAAGTGGCAGTGGGCGTAGTGCCAGCCGATCGGGCTAAGGTCCGGGTGATACTGGTTACGCCAGATTTCGGCGGGTGTGCTTTCCAGTGCAGTGTTCAAGCGCTCGTGCTGACGGGCCAGGTCGTCCAGCAAGGACGAAGAAGAGACGAGGCTTGCTGGAGGGTCGAATGCTGGGGTGCTCATATCCGAGTGGAAAGGCTAGAGCGCAAGGAGTTCCGGTGGCTCGTCAGGATCCAGGATCAGGATGTGCCCTGAAGGGACGGGGCGCCAGCGCTCGCGGTCCGTCAGCGGCTCGGAGGCGACGATCACCGAGTCCTCGGGGAAGTCGTCATCGTCGGACGTGTAGTACAGGCTGGGGCAGGGGCTGTTGATCGCATGGCGGCTGGCGACCAGACGGCGCCCGTCGGACAGGAGGACGTTGAGCAGGGCCATTTCGTCGCCGAGCCAGGTTTCCAGTGTTGAAAAGGCCTCGCCCAGGGCGCCTTCCAGTGTGGCGTTCTCGTCATCCGCCAGGAACTGGCGGACCAGGGCAAACAGGTATTCAGAATCCGTGGTGCCCTGGATGCCCGCCTCGATCTCGGGCGTCAGCAGGTTCTCGATCTGGCGGCGGATCTGCGGCCGGAAGCCGCCAATGAGTCCATTGTGGCTGTAGAGCAGCCCGTCGATGGCGAACGGCTGGGCATTGACGGTGTCGCCCCCGAACCCGGGGGTCGCGCTGCGGATGGCGGAGATCCACAGCGGTTCTTCCAGTGTTTCGGCGAGTGCTTGCAGGTTCGGGTCCTGCCACAGGGGGTCGGCACGCCGATAGCAGCGCGCGGTGCCGTCCTCGCTGAACCAGCCAAAGCCGAACCCATCCGCATTGACGCGGGCGTAAACCAGCTCCTGCGGGGCAATCGCCTGCTCGATCAGATTGTGCGGTGGGTCCAGCAGTATCCGCCTGAGTGCCAGTGGCGGGCCGAGATAGGCAAGATGGCGACACATTGGCGCGGACTCGCGGTTGGGAGGTCGGGAGTTTCATGGTAGCGTGCCGGGAACCCCGAAGCACGGATGTGCCCATGAATCCCGAGAGTCCTGCCATGTCGCTCCCGGAGCGCTATACCCGTCATGTGGTGCAGGTGCGCGATCCCCATGCGGAGTTGGTAGCGGACTTTTGCAAGGGCATGCTGGAGGCGCCGCGCTGGCTGCCGCCAAAGTACTTCTACGATGCCCGTGGCTCGCAGCTTTTCGATGCCATTTGCGACACGCCCGAGTATTACCCCACTCGACTTGAATCGGCCCTGCTGGAGTCCCGAGCGACCGAGATCGTCGAGACCTCGGGTGCCCATACGTTGATCGAGCTCGGCAGTGGGACCTCGCGCAAGACCGAGTACCTGATCGCTGCGTTGAACGAGCGCGTCGACGATCCGTATTACGTCGCCAATGATGTCTGTGGAGAGATCCTCGACGAGGCGGCCGAGCGACTGCTGGGACGATTCCCGACGCTCGTGATCGAGGCCCTGTGCGGTGACTATCTCGCCGCGCTTTCGGCTCTGCCGACGCTGACACCTGTCCCAATAGCCCCGCGCCTGTTCACCTTTCTCGGCGGCAGCCTGGGTAATTTCGAGGACGCGGAGGCGATCGCACTGCTGTCGCAGATTCGCGCCGCCATGGGCGCGGAGGATCGGCTCCTGCTCGGGCTGGATCGGGTCAAGGCTATTCCCGTGCTGGAGGCGGCCTACAACGACGCGGCCGGTGTGACGGCGGCGTTCAATCTGAACCTGCTGTCCGTCCTCAATCGCGAGTTGGGAGCCGATTTTGATCCCGATGGTTTCCGCCATCGCGCCCCGTTCGTCGAGGCGCATTCACGTATCGAGATGCACCTGGTCGCCCAGGGTGATCAGACCGTCCAGGTCTCCGAACCCGCGACCACCCTGCAGTTCGCCGATGGCGAGTCCATTCGCACCGAGATCTCGCGCAAGTTTACGCGCCCGATGGTGCAGCAACTGCTGTCCGGCGCCGGACTGGCACAGGTGGCGGAGTGGTCGGCGCCGGATGAGGCCTACAGCCTGTTCCTGCTGGCCCCGGGAGGCGCACAGGCATGAGCCGGAGCCCGCGTCTCGTGCTGGTCCGCCACGCCCAGGCGGGCAACGCAGGGGAGTGGGAAGGTGCCGATCGGGATCGGCCGTTGAGCGAGGCCGGCCAGGTGAGCGCTCGGCGCATGGCCGCCTCGTTGACCGGTTTGTTTTCCGGGCATGTGGAACTGCTAACCAGCCCTTACCTGCGTGCGCGTCAAACGGCGTCACCCATCGCCGAAGGACTGGGCGTCCCGGTGCGCCAGAAGAAATGGCTGGCACCCGGACAGGTGGCCGGCGTGGAACTGGAGGCCCTGGCGGCGCGCCTGCCGGCCGACGGCAGTCTGGTGGTGGTCGGCCATGAGCCGGACCTCTCTTCGCTGGCCGGGCGCCTGATGGGCTGCCCGGCGGGAGCTTCCGGGGTACATATGGGCAAGGGTTCGGTCTGCGCCCTGGGAGGCGGCCTGCCCGGTCCCATGCAATTGCTCTGGCTGTTGCCCCGACGGGTGCTGGAGGGTCTCTCGGGAGAATACGGGTAGATGGCGATGGACGGACAGGGCGAGACTGTCGCGGCGGTCGATCTGGGTTCCAACAGCTTTCACATGATCGTGGCCCGGCGTCATGACGGTGAGGTCCTGAAGATGGACCGGCTGAAGGAAACGGTGCGACTGGCCAGTGGTCTGGATGCCCGCGGTCGCCTGGATGCAACCGTCGAACGCCGCGCACTGGACTGCCTCGAGCGATTCGGCCAGCGACTGCGCCAGCTACGCCAGGGCAGTGTGCGCGTCGTGGGCACCAATACCCTGCGCCAGATGGCCGACAGTCACCGTTTTCTGGCCGCTGCGGAGCGGGCCCTCGGGCATCCAGTGGAGATTATTGCCGGGCGCGAGGAGGCCCGGCTGATCTATCTGGGCGTGGCCCACACGCTCGCGGATGACGAGGGGCGGCGGCTGGTGATGGACATCGGCGGTGGCAGCACCGAATTCATCATTGGCGAGCGCTTCCGGCCCATCCTCGCCGAGAGCCTGGAGATGGGCTGTGTGACCTTCACCCAGAGGCACTTCTCCGATGGCCGCCTGACACCCCGGGCGTTTGCCGCCGCCGAGCTGCATGCCGGCCAGGAGCTGCAGCCGATCGCCTCCATCTATCGCGAGGCCGGGTGGGACCAGGCGCTGGGGGCCTCCGGCACGATCCTGGCACTGGACCGTATTGTGCGCGAGACCGGCATCGACGAGGCACCGGGCATGACACTTGACGCGTTGCGCACCCTGCGCCAACGCATGATCGAGGTTGGGCGTCTGGACAAGCTGGAGCTGCCAGGGCTGGCCGAGGACCGGGTGCCGGTGATTGCGGGCGGGCTGGCGGTGCTGATCGGGGCGTTCGAGGCGCTGGGGATCAAGCGGCTGCATCCTTCCGATGGCGCGTTGCGCGAGGGAGTGATCCACGATCTGCTGGGACGCTTTCGGCACGAGGATGTCCGTGGCCTGACGATTGAAAACCTGCGCCGCCGTTTTGCCGTCGACGAGGCCCAGGCCGCGCGGGTACAGGCCATGGCCGCGCGACTGCTGGGGGCCGTCCGGGCCCGCTGGGGGCTGGACGAGAACGACGGCGAGCGCCTGGACTGGGCGGCTGAGCTGCACGAGGTGGGACTGGCGCTCGCGCACAGCAAGTACCACAAGCACGGCGAATACATCCTCAACTGGGCCGATCTGCCGGGGTTCTCGCAGCCCGAGCAGCACGAGCTGGCGCTGCTGGTGCGCCTGCACCGCCGCGCGTTCAAGCCGAAGCTGCTCAATGACGTACGTCAGGCCCGGGTCGAGCCCCTGCTGCGTCTGGCCAGTCTGCTGCGACTGGCGGTGCTGCTGCATCGCGCGCGTGCGCCGGAGCCCCCGCCGTTGGAGCGGATCGAGGCGCGCGAGCGCGGGCTGGTGCTGGGCTTTGCCGCTGGCTGGCTGGATGCGCATCCGCTCACGCGGGCCGATCTGGAGGAGGAGGCCGGGCAGTGGGCGCGCCACGACCTGGAGCTGGTCGTCAGCTAGCGAGCGTCTTGAGCAACTGTTGCTGTGCCGAATGGGGCGGCTCGTCGGCAACCGGTTGGACCCGCTGATAACTCCCGTCGACCTGCAGGGCCCATGCGCTGGCGGTATCCCGCAGGTAGTTGAACAGACACTCCTCCGCGACACGGTCGCGCATGGCGGTATCGCGGATCGGAAAGGCGACCTCCACCCGTCGGAAGAAATTGCGGGGCATCCAGTCGGCGCTGGACAGATACAGCTCGGGCTCGCCCCCGTTCTCGAAATAGAACACCCGCGAGTGCTCGAGAAACCGGCCGAGCACCGAGCGCACTTCGATGTTCTCGGAGATGCCCGGCACGCCCGGGCGCAGGCTGCAGATGCCGCGCACGATCAGCTGAATCTTCACGCCCGCCTGCGATGCGCGATAAAGCGCCTGGATGATGCCGGTCTCGTTCAGCGAGTTCATGCGTGCGACGATCCGCGCAGGCCGGCCTTCGCGGGCGTTCTCGGCCTCGCGTTCGATCTTCTCGCACATCGCATCGTGCAGACGGAAAGGCGCCTGGATCAGCTCGCGCAGGCGTTCCACCTTGCCAAGGCCCGTGAGCTGCTGAAACACGCGATGGACGTCCTCGGTGACTACTGGATCGGCCGTCAGCAGGCCGTAATCGGTATAGGCCTTGGCGGTGCCCGAGTGGTAGTTGCCCGTGCCCAGGTGGGCGTAGCGCACGAGCTTGTCGCCGTTACGGCGCACCACCAGGGCGAGCTTTGCGTGGGTCTTGTAGCCGACCACGCCATAGGTCACATGCACGCCCGCATCCTGCATGCGGTTGGCCAGCTCGATGTTGTCGGCCTCGTCGAAGCGGGCGCGCAGCTCGATGACCACGGTCACTTCCTTGCCCGATTGCGCGGCCTCGATCAGCGTTTCCACCAGTGGCGACTGGGTGCCCGTGCGATAAAGCGTCTGCTTGATCGCCAGGACGCGCGGGTCGCTGGCGGCCTGGCGCAGGAAATCCACCACCGGCATGAACGACTGGTAGGGGTGGTGCAGCAGCAGGTCCTGCTGGCGGATGGCCGCGAAGATGCTTTCACCGCTGGCATCCGTGCGCGGCAGGGCGGGGATGAACGGGGGAAACTTGAGGTCGGGTCGGTCGACCAGGTCGTACACGGCCATCATCCGGTTCAGGTTGACCAGACCGGTGACCTGGTAGAGGTCGTCTGCCTCCAGATGAAATTCCTGCAGCAGGAACTGCGCGACTTCTTCCGGGCAGTTGTCCGCGACCTCCAGGCGAACGCCCGCGCCGTAGTTGCGCTGGGGTAGTTCGCCTTCCAGCGCGTTCAGCAGGTCGTCGATCTCCTCTTCCTGAACGAACAGATCAGAGTTGCGGGTCAGCCGGAACTGGTAGCAGCCGGTGACCTTCATGCCCTTGAACAGCTCGCCGACATGGGCGTGCAGGATGGACGACAGCAGCACGAAATCGGAATCGCCGCTGGCCACCTCGCGCGGGAGTTTCACCAGACGCGGGAGGGAGCGTGGTGCCTGGACCACCGCGCGCCCGGATTCCCGCCCGAATGCGTCCTTGCCCTTGAGCGTGACGATGAAGTTCAGGCTTTTGTTCAGGATGCGCGGAAACGGGTGCGCGGGGTCGAGCCCGATCGGGCTGAGGACGGGCTGCAGCTGCTCGTGAAAAAACTGGCGTACCCAGGCCTTCTGCTGCTCGCTCCAGTGCGAGCGCCGCACGAAATGGATGCCTTCCTCGGCCAGCGCCGGGATCAGTTCGTCGTTGAGCGCGCGATACTGATTGTCGACCAGGGCGTGGGCCCGGGGCGCGATCAGGCGCAGCTGTTCCGCCGCGGACAGGCCGTCCGGCCCCGGCGCCTGGACGTTCAGGTCGAGCTGCTGGCGCAGCGAGCCCACGCGGACCTCGAAGAACTCGTCGAGGTTGGTGGACGAGATGCTCAGGTAGCGCAACCGCTCCAGCAGGGGAAAGCCCGGGTCGCGTGCCAGTTCCAGCACGCGCCGGTTGAATTCCAGCAGTGACAGCTCGCGGTTGAGGAAGAGCTCGGTATCGGTCACGTCGGCATCCGGCATGCACGACTCGGGGCAAGGGTGGGGCCCCGAGTGTAGGTGTGCATTATGTCAGTTTCGTGACAGGTCCTGTTCTGGATCAGCTGCCGCGGGTCAGCAGGAACTCCATCAGGGCCTTCTGCGCGTGCAGCCGGTTTTCCGCCTCGTCCCAGACCACGCTTTGTGGGCCTTCGAGGACCTCGGTGGAGACCTCTTCCTCGCGGTGCGCGGGCAGGCAGTGCATGAACAGGGCGTCGTCGTTGGCCAGACGCATCAGGTCGGCGTCCACGAAGAACCCGGCAAAGGCCCGGCGGCGGGCGCTCTTTTCCTGCTCCTGCCCCATGCTGGCCCAGACGTCGGTGACGACGAGGTCGGCACCCTCGGCCGCCGCGCGCGCATCGCGGGTCAGTTCGAAATGGTCGCGCGTGGCATCCACGACGTCCTCTTCCGGGTCGTAGCCCTCGGGACAGGCCGCCACCAGATGGAAGTCCAGCAGGTGCGCGGCATACATGTAGCTGTGGCACATGTTGTTGCCGTCGCCAATCCAGGCCACGCGCTTGCCCCGGATGTCGCCCCGGTGTTCGAGATAGGTCTGCAGGTCAGCCAGCAGCTGCGCGGGGTGCTCCCGGTCGGTCAGGCCATTGATCACGGGGACCGAGGAGTGCTGGGCGAACAGTTCGATCTTCTCGTGTTCGTAGGTGCGGATCATCACGCAGTCCACCATGCGCGAGAGCACACGGGCCGTGTCCTCGATCGGCTCGCCGCGGCCCAGCTGGGTGTCGCGCGGGGACAGGAACAGGGCGTTGCCGCCCAGTTGCTGCATGCCGACCTCGAACGAGACACGCGTGCGGGTCGAGGACTTCTCGAAGATCATCCCCAGCGTCTTGCCGCGCAGGATGTCGTCGTGGTGCTCGCCCGCGTGAGTCTGGCGCTTCAGTTCGACGGCACGTTCGAGCAGGGCGCGTGTCTCGTCTGCGGACAGGTCGTGGAACGACAGGTAATGGCGGGGCTTCATGCCTGGGCCTCCCGGGAATCTTCGGATACGAGCAGGGTGTCGACCAGATCGGCCACGGTGCTGGCGATCTGGTCGACCTGGGCGTCGTCCACGATCAGTGGTGGCAGTAGCCGGATCACCCGCTGCGCGGTCACGTTGAGGATCAGCCCTGCGTCGAGGGCGGCCTGAACCAGTGTTCCGGCCGGGCGATCCAGCTCGATGCCGATCATCAGCCCGCGTCCGCGCACGGCGACCACCCCCGGTTTGTCCTCGAGCCGGTCAGCCAGGCGGCGGCGGAGGATCTCGCCTTGTCGCCCCGCTTCCTCGCACAGGCCCTCGTCCTGCATCACGTCCAGCACGGCCAGGGCCGCCCGGCAGACCAGGGGATTGCCACCGAAGGTGGTGCCGTGGGTGCCGGGGGTGAACAGGCCGGATGCGCGTCCGGCTACCAGGTTTGCCCCGATCGGGATGCCGTTGCCCAGGCCTTTTGCGAGTGATATCACATCGGGCGTGATGCCTTCATGCTGGAAGGCGAACCAGTGTCCGGTGCGGCCGATCCCGGCCTGGATCTCGTCCAGCATCAGCAGCCAGTCGTGCTGGTCAGCCAGTTCGCGCAGGCGCCGCAGGTATCCGGGCGGGGGTACGTGGATGCCGCCTTCACCGGTGATGGGTTCGACCAGGATGGCGACCACGTCCGGATCGTTGCTCAGGGCCGCGACGGCCTCGGCATCGCCATGGGGGACGTGCACGAAGCCCTCGACAAGGGGTTCGAATCCGGCATGGATCTTTTCGTTGCCGGTGGCCGACAGCGTCGCGAGCGTGCGCCCGTGGAAGCTGCCGTGCATCACGATGACCTTCGGCTTCGCGATGCCGCGGCGGCGGGCATGCAGCCGGGCCAGCTTGATGGCCGCTTCGTTGGCCTCGGCGCCAGAGTTGCAGAAAAAGGCCTGCTCCATCTGTGCCAGCGCGCACAGGCGTCGCGCGAGCTGTTCCTGCAAGGGGATGCGGAACAGGTTCGATGTATGTACCAGCGTCTGAGCCTGATCGCAGATCGCATGCGCCACTTTCGGGTGGGCGTGTCCAAGGCCGCAGACCGCGATGCCGGACAGGGCATCGAGGTAGCGTTTGCCCTCGGTATCCCAGAGCCAGGCGCCTTCCCCCCGTTCGAAGGCAACCGGCAGCCGGCTGTAGGTATTCTGCAGGACATCACTCATTAGCAAAGCTCTCCCAAATGAAGAAGCCGGCGAGCGAGCCGCCGGCTTCTGCCCAGGGTGCCGCACTGGGGCGGCCCCCAATCGCGTTATCGCGACTTATTTCATCTGCTGGGCGACAAAATCCCAGTTCACCACGCTCCAGAAGTTCTCCAGATACTTCGGGCGCGCATTGCGGTAGTCGATGTAGTAGGCATGTTCCCAGACATCGCAGGTCAGCAGCGGGGTCTTGCCATCACGCATCGGATTGGCCGCGTTGGAGGTGTTGACGATCTCCACCGAGCCGTCGCTATTCTGCACCAGCCAGGTCCAGCCGGAGCCGAAATTGGCGACCGCGGCCTCGTTGAACTTCTCCTTGAAGCCATCAAACGAGCCAAAGGCGCTGTTGATCGCGTCGGCCACCTTGCCGGACGGCTCGCCGCCGGCGTCCGGGCCCATGCAGTTGAAGTAGAAGGTGTGGTTCCAGACCTGGGCGCCGTTGTTGAAGATGCCGCCGGCCGGGGCCTTCTTGATGATGTCCTCCAGCGAGGCATTCTCGAACTCGGAGCCGGGCAGCAGGCCATTCAGCTTGGTCACGTAGGTCGCGTGGTGCTTGTCGTGATGGTATTCCAGCGTCTCGGCGGAGATGTGCGGCTCCAGCGCGTTCTTGGCATAGGGCAGATCGGGCAGTTCGTAGGCCATGAAAGACTCCTTGTAAGAAAACATGCGAGACTGCGGCTGGCCGACCATTGGTGGCCGCGCCAGTAAACTCGTCAACGATAGTCACGTTGCTCGGGTGATGCAATTTCCGATGATGCGGCTTGGTTATCGTTCAGCCAACGTTTGCGGAAGTGTGAAGGAGCCACGGCATGTCCGCGCACGATGCCGATCGACAATCGGACGGCGCCCCCTCGTCGGTGGGTGCGAACCCCTCGCGCAGTGCCTACGCCTGGCGCGGGCGCATCGGGCTTTTCCTGGGCCCGCTCCTGATGCTTGCGTTCCTGGTTTTTCCAGCGCCAGAAGGCGTTGCACGCGAGGCATGGTGGGTGCTCGGGTTGACCCTTTTTATGGCGACCTGGTGGATTACCGAGGCCTTGCCACTACCCGTAACGGCGTTGCTGCCGATTGCCCTTTTGCCGCTGCTCGGCGTGATGCCGATGGACGCGGCCACCGCGCCCTACGCCAATCCCATCATCTTTCTGTTCATGGGCGGTTTTGCGATCGCGCTGGCGGTACAGCGCTGGGGACTCCACCAGCGGATTGCGCTCGCGATCGTCAGCCGGGCGGGGGATCGCCTGCATCGCCTGGTCGGGGCCTTCATGCTGGCCACGGCGGGGCTGTCGATGTGGGTCAGCAACACAGCCACTGCTGCGCTGATGTTGCCGATCGCCCTGTCCGTTCTGGCGCTGATGGATCGTGATACGCACATCGCGGGTAACGGCCTCGGCGCCGATTCGCGCCGCCCCGCACTGGCGCTCCTGCTGGGGATCGCCTTTGCCGCCAATATCGGGGGCATGGCGACGATCATCGGCTCTCCGCCGAACGCGCTGACCGCCGCCTATCTGGGCGACCGGCATGGCATCGAGATCGGTTTTGTGCAGTGGATGATGCTGGGCCTGCCCCTGGCCACCGCGTTGCTGCTGCTGGCCTGGTGGTTGCTGACGCGCTGGGTCTTCCCGGTTCATCGAGTACGCCTGCAGGGGTTGCAGGCGATGATGGACCAGCAGCGCGCCGAGGTCGGGGTCTGGTCGCGGGCCGAATACCGGGTCGCCGGCGTCTTCCTGCTGGTAGCGCTGGCGTGGCTGTCGCGCCCCTTTCTGGAAGGCCTCCTGCCGATTCACCTGACGGATGCCGGGATTGCCATCCTGGGGGCCGGGCTGCTGTTCCTGCTGCCCTCGGGCGCAGCAGACCAGCGCCGGCTGCTGGCCTGGGACAATACGCGCGAGCTCCCCTGGGGGGTGCTGCTGCTGGTCGGCGGTGGTCTCAGCCTGGGTTCGGCCATCGAGGCGAGCGGCCTGGCGGAGCTGGCCGCCGAGGGCCTGGGCGCCGCCCAGGCATGGCCGCTGCTGCTGATCATTGCCGGGGCCGTGGTGGTGACCATGTTGCTGTCGCATGTGACCAGCAACACGGCCACCGCTGCCACGCTGCTGCCGCTGGTGGCTGCGCTGGCGATGCGCATGGATATTCCCGTCGTGCTCCTCGCGATCCCCGTGGCCTTTGCCGCCTCCGTGGCCTTCATGTTGCCGGTCGCGACCCCGCCCAACGCGATCGTGTTCGCCAGCAACCGGCTGCGGGTGATCGACATGATCCGTGGCGGGGCGCTGCTCTCCCTGGTGGCAATTGCCATGATTACGCTTGCGGTCTACGCCCTGGCGGAGGCCATCCTGATGCAGGGCTAGGCCTGTCTCCCAGCCTTTCCGGCTTCCTGTGATCTCCCTCAAGTTTTATGCTTCGCCGCCGCTATCGACGGTGAACTGCCGCAGCAAGGATGCCGCTGGCCCGCAAAGCCTTATTGGGGAGAGTCTTCAACATGTTCGATAACATCCGAATCGGGGTCCGGCTGATGGTCGGGATTATCACGGTGGTGCTGCTGGCCGTGATCCTGACACTCGTAGTCGTGATGAACAGCCTGGGCACCATGGCCGATCGTGCCGAACAGCGCGAGCTGACCGATCTGGCCGCGCAGCTTGTCGGTCGTCTGGACCAGGAAGCCGCGCGCGCGACCGCGATGGCAGAGACCGTGGCGAAAATCCCCGACGTGCAAGAGGCGATGGCGACGGGCGATCGCGAGCGTCTGGCCGAGATGACCGTTCCCAGCTTTGAATCGCTGAACGAGCACTACGGGGTGGACCAGTATCAGTTCCATACCCCCCCGGCCACTTCATTCCTGCGCGTCCACTCCCCCGACAACCACGGCGATGACCTGTCCGACTTCCGGCAGACCGTGGTCGACACGAACGACAAGCGCAACGCGATCTCGGGGCTGGAAGAAGGCGTGGCGGGTCTCGGGATCCGCGGGGTGGTACCCATCGAGCACAACGGCGACCACGTCGGCTCCGTGGAATTCGGCCTGTCGTTTGGTGACAGCTTCTTTGAAGAGTTCACCCAAGAAACGGATTCGCCGGTTGCCCTCTACCTGCGTGATGGTCGGTCGTTCAACCGCTTTGGCGGTACGATCAGTGGCGAGTCCACCTTCAGCGATGCCGAGATGCGCGAGGTCATGGAGGGCGAGGAGCTGGTGCGAAACGTGACCTATGAAGGCACCCCGATGGCCGTGGTCGCGCGTCCCGTTACGGATTTCTCCGGTGACGTGGTCGGCGTGCTGGAGGTCATGGTGGACCGCAGCGCGTATGTCGCGATGGCGCGCAACGCGACCGGCACGGTGGTGGCGGTTGGCGTGGTTGCCGTGGCGCTTGGTGCCCTCCTGGCCTGGCTCCTGACCCGAAGCATCGTTCGTCCCCTGAATCGCACGGTGGCCCGGCTGAACGATATCGCGGGAGGCGAGGGCGATCTGACCCGTTCGCTGGAGGTCTCTGGCAAGAACGAACTCGGAGAGCTGGCGGAGGCGTTCAACAACTTCGTCAAGAAGATCCGCGGCCTCGTATCCACGGTCGCGGCCGGGGGCGATCAGGTTGCCGCAGCAGCGAACGAGCTGTCCGCGACCAGCGAAGAGACCAACGAGCAGGTGCGGCGACAGAAGTCGGAGATCGATCAGGTCGCCACGGCCATGAACGAGATGACGGCAACGGTGCAGGAGGTGGCCCGCAATGCAGCGGATGCCGCCGCCGCGGCACAGAACACCGACCAGGACGCCAACGAGGGTCAGCAGGTGGTGCAGCGTACCGTGGCTGCGATCAACGCGCTGTCGCAGCAGGTGGATGGCGCCGCCGAGGTGGTCAGCCGCCTGTCGCAGGACGCAGAGGAGATCAACAAGGTCCTGGAAGTCATCGGCGATATCGCCGACCAGACCAACCTACTGGCGCTGAATGCGGCGATCGAGGCGGCGCGTGCGGGCGAACAGGGCCGCGGTTTCGCGGTGGTTGCCGACGAGGTCCGTACCCTGGCCAGCCGCACGCAGGACTCGACCCACGAGATCCAGCAGATGATCGAGCGGGTGCAAAGCGGTACCCGCGAGGCGGTGCAGGCGATGGAAGATGGCCGTTCCAAGGCGCACCAGAGCGTGGAGCAGGTCAATCTCGCGGGCGAATCGCTGACCGCGATCACGCAGTCGGTCACGCGCATCAGCGACATGAACACGCAGATCGCCAGTGCCGCCGAGGAGCAGTCGACGGTGGCCGAGGAGATCAACCGCAACGTGGCCAATGTCACTGAGGTGCTGGATCAGACCGCGGCCGGATCGGAACAGATCCGCAATGCCTCCGAGGAGCTGTCCAAGCTGGCCTCCGAGCAGCAGCAGCGGGTGGGTCAGTTCAAGGTATAAGCCCCGAGCCAGTTGATGCCAAGCCCGGGACCGGAGACGGTCCCGGGCTTTTTTGTGGCCGGCTTACTGGCTCTCGGTGGGCGGAAACAGGCGCTCGCCGTTCTCCCGGGCGATCATGCGCTGGACGTTCGCGGGTAGCTGCTCGAGCCAGGCCCGGGTGCTGTCCTTCAGCACCGTGAAGTGCTCCCAGCGGGCCAGGCTGAAGGTGTCGTTGCCGATCAGGAAACGATCCGGATAGTCGAGGAACAGTTCGAACCAGTCGGCGTCGATGATGCCGCCGGGATTGATGCGCGGGTTGCGCATGGAGACATCCATGACCATGTTCGGATGCCGCTCCAGGTAGTCACGAACCAGTGGCGGGTAGGCATAGGAACCGGCGTGCGCCCAGAGGATGCGTACCTCGGGCTGGACGGCGTAGGCATGGTCGATCACGGCAGGGTCGCCATGGATCACGATCCACAGATCCCGCTCGACTGCCAGTGCCAGCAGGTCCTCGAAGCCGCGGGCAAATCGGTCATCGGCCTGTATGTGCAGCTCCCCGATCCCGCGCCACTGGACCTGGCTTCGGTCGAGTATGGTCTCGACCTGTTCCCGCAGGCCGTCCTCGTGCATCCAGTCCATCTTGCGCCCCAGGCGCTGGGAGATCTCGAGAAACGGGACGATGCGCGCATCCACCTCCGGTTCCAGCGCTTCGATCAGTTTCGAGCGCGGGGACATGATGATCGCGGACTGGATTGAATTTTCTTGCAGCGTGCGCGCGACGGCCTCCGGCGGGAAGTGTTCCATCTGCCGGTCGCGGTAGTGCAGGTGGGCATCGAACAGGGGTTCAAGTGCCTGGGCAGAGGCTCCGCCAAGCAGTGAGCCGAGCAGCAGGGTCGCAGCCGGAAGAATGAACAGACGGGGCAGTCTTCGAGGGCGGTTCAGGGCAGCCATCCAGCGGGTTCCTCGGGTACGGGAACCCCAATCTTATACCGTGCTGTGCCGACAGTCCCCGAGTCGGTGGCCTGTGGCGGTTAGGCGCGGGAGTCCCCGGACACCGCGGCATCTCCGGAGCTACCGTCCGGGCGGTTCGGGTCAAAGCGCTCGCGCAGGTATTCGCCGATCGCATCCGACTCGTACAGCCAGCGTACCTGGCCGTCCGGTTCCTCGATGCGCAGGCAGGGCACCTGCAGCTTGCCGCCCTCGGTCTGCAGCTCCTCGCGGTGAGGGCCGGCCGCCTGGGCATTGCGCAACTCGATGTCGAGCGACAGCCGCTGCATGGTACGGCGGGCCCGGATGCAGAACGGGCAGGCCGGGAAATGGTAAAGCGCGAGGTGGCGCGTCTGTTCGTCAACGCGGGCCTGGTCGGCGGGGTCGCGTTCGATGCCGCGCGGGCGCGACAGGCGCTCGCCAATCAGCATGAACGGCGTGAGGATCAGGCGTACGCCGCGGAAAAACCATCGGATCAGAAATCGCATGCGCGAAAGGATGCCACAAGCCCCCTGGTGGGTGACAGAGCCCGCATCGGGCGTGGCACGTCACGGCTGGCCGAAGTCGAACTCCCAGGGGTCTTCCGCCGGGGCGTCCAGCAGGGACGGACGCAGGCGGATCACGGTGTAGCCTGCGGCCTCCAGGTCATCCAGCCGGTCCGGTGCGGCCGTGGCCACCTCGACATGCTCGGGGAAGGCATCGGGCTCGAGATCGCGCCAGCCGGCGAAGGTCCCGCAGACCACGACGTTGACGCCGTCATCCATCACCAGTGACTCGATCTCGGCGTGGAGCGAGCCCTGTGCCGCTGCCTCGGCGCGGGTGAGGGTGAACTGCTCGGCGCCGTGTGTGACAACCGCGATCGGGAGGTCCGGAGCGCGCTGGCGCAGCACCCGGATATTGGCGTGGATCTCGGGCAGCAGGGCACTCAGGGCCGCGCGGTCGTTTTCGACAATCTCGAATGCGACGCCATCGGGGAGTTCGGTCTTCTCGAGCAGTGCCTCGACCTTGGAAGAGGGGACGGCCTCTTCCGGCTCATCCGCAGCGGCCAGACTGCCAACGGCCGTGGGCAGTGTCAGGCTGCAAAGGACAAACAACGTCGAGATGAAACGCGGCATCGGGTACCAGGGGTCAGGGCATGGGTGTGCTGAACCCTATTTTGGGCCTGATTGCCGGGTCGGTGTCTACTCGGCCCGGGTTTGTCGCTTTCCTAGTGGCGATCCCCCGTGGCCTCGGCCGCCATCTGGTCGTAGCTGGTGTGGCGGACGTTCTTGCCCTTCACGAAGTACACCACGTACTCGCAGATGTTCCGCGCTCGGTCGCCGATCCGCTCCAGCGATCGGGTCGCCCACACGATGTCCATCAGACGCGGCACGGCATCGGGGGAGGCGGTCATCTGTTTCATCAGCTTGTGCGTGATGGCCTCGTAGAGGCTGTCGATCTGGATGTCCTGCTGTGCGACCCGCACCGCCTGCTCGGTGTCCATGCGCGCGAACGCATCGAGCACGCCGCGCGTCATCTCGCGCACGAGCTGGCCCATCTTCGCGATCTCGTCCATCGGTGCCTCGCGGCGATCGGAGTCCAGCAGTTGCAAGCCCATGCGGCCCACACGCTCGGCCTCGTCGCCCATTCGCTCCAGGTCGGTGATGGTCTTGATCACCGCGATCACCAGACGCAGGTCGGAGGCCGTGGGCTGGCGACGGGCGAGGATGTGGGTGCATTCCTCGTCGATCTCGACCTCGAGCGCGTTGACCTTGTAGTCGGAGGTCATCACGGTCTCCGCCAGCGCGGTGTCGCCCTCGACCATCGCGGTCACCGCATCGCCGAGCTGCTGCTCGACCAGGCCGCCCATGGTCATCACCTTCTTGATGATGTCCTCCAGCTCGGCATTGAACTGCTGGGAGATGTGCTGCTTGAAAAAGCTCTTGTCCATGATCCGGACTCCTGATCCGAAATGGCCTAACCGAAGCGGCCGGTGATGTAGTCCTCGGTCTGCTTCTTGGCAGGCGAGGTGAACAGGGTGTCGGTGTCGGCGTATTCGATCAGCTCGCCCATGTACATGAAGGCGGTGTAGTCGGACACGCGTGCGGCCTGCTGCATGTTGTGGGTGACGATGACCAGCGTGTAATCCTTCTTCAGCTCGATCATCAACTCCTCGATCTTCAGCGTGGCCAGCGGGTCCAGCGCGGAGCAGGGCTCGTCCAGCAGCAGGACCTCGGGGTCGATCGCGATCGCGCGGGCGATCACCAGACGCTGCTGCTGACCGCCGGACAGGCCAAAGGCGTTCTCGTGCAGGCGATCCTTGACCTCGTCCCACAGCGCGGCACGCTTGAGCGACTTTTCCACCACCTCGTCCAGGCGTCGGCGATTCTTGACACCCTGCAGCCGCAGGCCGTAGGCCACGTTCTCGTAGATGGACTTCGGGAACGGGTTGGGCTTCTGGAACACCATGCCGACGCGACGGCGCAGCTCCGGCACGTCCACGGCCTTTTCGTAGATGTCGTCGCCGTCGAGCCGGATCGTGCCTTCGATGCGGGCGGCATCGATCAGGTCGTTCATGCGGTTGAAACAGCGCAGGAACGTGGACTTGCCGCAGCCGGACGGGCCGATGAATGCCGTGATCCGGTTCTTCGGGATCTGGATGTCAATGCCCTTCAGGGCCTGATCCTCACCATAGAACAGCTTCAGGTCCTCGGCGGTCAGGCAGATCTCCTCACTGGAGAGCCGCAGGCCGCGGTCGGGTCGGTCGCCTTGCGTCACGTTGACGGCGTGGGTAGCGGTGTCACTCATCTCGGGTACTCCATGGGAAACAGGGTTCGACGCATCCCGTCCTCGCGACGGTTCGGAAAAGCACCGTCATCGCGAGCGCCGCAGGCGCGTGGCGATCTCCGTGGGTCGGCCCCGACGCGACCCCGGGCAGGCGTCGGGGTGGCGGCGGGAGGTTGCCGCGGCCCCTTCGGGGCCTCGCAATGACGGTGTTTGCGGGAGGCGTTGTGCATCGGGCAACTCAATCGCTGTCGGCGCGGTATTTCTCGCGCAGGTAGTTGCGGATCGAGATCGCGATCAGGTTGAGCACGATGATCAGCATTACCAGCACCAGGGCGGTGGCGTAGACCAGCGGGCGGCCGGCCTCGACGTTCGGGCTCTGGAAGCCGACGTCGAAGATATGGAAGCCCAGGTGCATGAACGCGCGGTCCAGGTGCAGATAGGGGAAGTTGCCATCCAGCGGCAGGGTCGGCGCCAGCTTGACCACGCCGACCAGCATCAGCGGCGCCACCTCGCCCGCGGCACGCGCCACGGCCAGGATCAGCCCGGTCATCATCGCCGGGGCCGACAGCGGCACGATCAGGCGCCACAGGGTCTCGGCCTTGGTCGCGCCCAGTGCCAGCGAGCCGTGGCGGATGCTGGCGCCGATCCGGGTCAGGCCTTCCTCGGTGGAGACGATCACCACCGGCAGCGTCAGTAGCGCGAGTGTGAGCGAGGCCCAGATGATCGCGGGCGAGCCGAAGGTCGGCGAGGGGAGGGCATCGCGGAAGAAGATCTGGTCGATGTTGCCGCCAATCAGGTACACGAAGAAGCCGAGCCCGAACACCCCGAACACGATCGACGGGACCCCGGCGAGGTTGTTCACCGAGATACGGATGGTGCGCACCAGTGGGCCCTGCTTCGCGTACTCGCGCAGGTAGATCGCAGCGAGCACGCCGAACGGGGTCACCACGATGGACATCAGGATGACCATCAGCACGGTGCCGAAGATCGCCGGCAGGATGCCGCCCTCGGTGTTCGCCTCGCGCGGGTAGCCGGTCATGAAGTCCCAGAAGGCGACGACATAGTGGCGTAGCTTGGCCGGCACGCTCATGTCGTTCGGCCACCAGGCGTTCACGATGCGCGAAAGCGGGATCGTCGCGTGCTGCCCGTCGGCGGTCTCCAGCACGATCGCAAAGCGGCCCAGTTCGTCACGCAGGGCGTTGCGCTCGGCCTCCAGTTCGGCGTAGCGGGCGTCCAGCTCCGCGCGCTCGGCGTCCAGCTCCTCCTGGCGCTGGCCGCGCTCCTCCAGCGACAGCTCTTCGGCACGCTCCACGCCGCGCTGGGCGATGCGCAGGCGCTCGAGCTCGAAGTTCACCCGGCCGATCTCGATACGCTCGATGCGCTCGATCTGTTGAACCAGCTCGCGGGTCTGCGGCATGCGTTCCTCGAACGCGGTTCGCGCCTCGCCACCCTCGGCGACCGTTTCGCCGTCTTCCTGGTATTCGCGGATGTAGCCGTAGAAATCGCCCCACTGCAGACGCTCCAGCACCACCACGTCGCGCGGGCGTTCCCATTCGGACATGAAGTCGTCCAGGTACCACTGGAAGTCGCGGCTGTCGAGGTCACGGTTGCCACGCTTGATCAGGTGGCGGACCACGATGTCCTGGCCTTCCGGCACGGTGAATCCAGCGTCGCGCATGGCCTGGGCGGTCATGGTCTCCGAGCGTTGCAGCTCACCCATGACGCGCCGGGGTTCGGAGTCCTGCTCTGTCTGGTATTCGAACTCGATGACCTCCGAGGGCCAGAAGAAGGACAGGCCGTTCACGGCGATCATCAGGATCAGGCCGAAGACCATCACCAGCGAGGCAGCGACCGCTCCGGCATTCAGCCAGATCCACGGGGTGCCGGATTTGAACCAACGATTCATCGGGTATGCCTCAAAGGGAGCTGTATTTCTGGCGCAGGCGCTGGCGCACGATCTCGGCGACCGTGTTTACCGCAAAGGTCAGCGCGAACAGGACCAGGGCGGCCAGGAACAGGATGCGGAAGTGGGTGCTGCCGACGGCGGCCTCCGGCATCTCCACCGCGATGTTCGCGGAGAGCGTGCGCATGCCCTCGAAAATGTTGAAGTTGACCACCGGGGAGTTGCCGGTCGCCATCAGCACGATCATGGTCTCGCCCACCGCGCGGCCGAAGCCGATCATCACCGCGGAGAAGATCCCGGGGCTGGCGGTCAGCAGCACCACGCGCACCACGGTCTGCCACGGGGTCGCGCCCAGGGCCAGCGAGCCCTGGGTCAGGTGCCTGGGCACGTTGAACACCGCATCCTCGGAGATCGAGTAGATGGTCGGGATCACGGCGAAGCCCATCGCGATGCCGATCACGAGCGCGTTGCGCTGGTCGTAGGTGATGCCCTGATCGGTCAGCCACTGGCGGGCATCGTCACCGAACATCCAGACCTCGATCAGCGGGCTCATGGAGACCGAGAACCAGCCGATGACCAGGATCACCGGGATCAGGATCGCGGCCTCCCAGCCGGCGGGCACGAGATTGCGCAGATTCTCCGGCAGCACACGGGTCCACAGGAACGCGGCGACCAGCATGCCCAGCGGTATCAGGATCAGGATGCTGACGACAGCCGGCAGATTGGCCTCGATGAACGGGGCCAGCCACAGCCCGGCGAGGAAGCCGAGGATGACCGTCGGCAGCGCCTCCATCAGCTCGATCGAGGGTTTGGTGATGCTGCGCATGCGCCGCGACATGAAGTAGGCGCTATAGATCGCCCCCATGATCGCCAGCGGGGTGGCGAACAGCATCGCGTAGAACGCGGCCTTGATGGTACCGATGGTCAGGGGCACCAGCGAGAATTTCGGCTCGAACTCGTCGGTTGCCGAGGACGACTGCCAGACGTAGTCACCCCCGGAGCGGCCCTCGTACCAGACCTTTTGCCACAGTACGTGGAAAGAGACCTCCGGGTGCGGGTTGGACAGGTCCTGCAGGTGCCAGGTCTCGTCGTCGTCGATGCCGATCAGCAGGCGGTTGCGCGGGTCGACATACACCCGGTGCAGCGGCTGGTCGGTGATCTGGCGTTCGATCAGGGTCCGTTGAGAGGTGGAGTAGTGGATCTTGACCTCGCCCTGATCGTCGGCGGTCAGGAAGCCCTTGCGGATGTACTCCGGCTGGGTGTTGCGAATCAGGCCGGCATGCGACGGGAAATCGCGTACGCGGGTGATGCGATTCACGTTGTCGTCGTCGCGCACCAGCATGTACTGGGCGACCGTGCCGTCGGAGCCCCCGACGATGATGGAGACCGTGCCGAGCAGATACTCCAGCGAGGTCACCTCGGCATCATCGCCGCGGATCACGCGCTTGCTGTCGACCAGGCTGGCGCGCGAGGGGTTGTTGATGTCGAAGAAGTGCAGCTGCCCCTGATCGTCGCCGACCAGCATGTGGCGGCCGGTGATATCCAGCAGGATGCGGGTCGGTGTGGCGCCATCCGGGAGCGAGGGCAGGTCGTAGGCGGAGCGTCGGACCTCGGTCTCGCCGGTCATCATCGAGGTGCGTTTCTCGAAGCGCACCAGCTTGAGATCGCCATTCTCCGTCGCAGCGGCGACGCGGATGCCGCTGGAGCCGCGCTGTATGCCGACCACCGAGATCGCGCGGCCGTCGTCGTCCACGTCCAGCAGTGCGGAGTCTTCGTCCCCCAGGGGGTACACCAGGCTCGGGTCGTACAGACGGCCTTCGGGACTGAAACGCTCGTTGTATTCGTACTCGATGGCCAGTACCTGCCCGTTGTCCAGGCCCGCGGCCACCAGGCGCGTGCGCGGCTCGGCGGCGCTGAAGCTGGTGACCTGCACATCCTCCGGGATCGGTAGCGACTCTTCTTTCACGATGTCGCCGCTGTAGGGGCGGAAGAAGAGGGCGCGTCGGTCTTCGGTCAGGCGAACCGCCATCTCGCGATGACGGTTCACTGCCAGATGGATGGTCTGCGTGTCGGCGCCGCCTGGAGCCGCGTATTCCGTGCGCGGCTCCAGGGTCGCGCCCTGGAACATGGGCAGTGTCTCGCTGGCGAGATACACGAACATCAGGGTCAGTGCACCAACCACGGCCACACCGAAAAAGCCGATGGTGTAACGGGCGGTGCGGTCCTTGGTGCGGCGCCAGCGCTGGAAGCGGCCGAGCGTCGAGGTGGCGGAGAGGCTGGACATTCAGGGTCCCCTGATGCGGCGGGTGTAGGGTGCAACTGGCCGGCATGCTACGGCCGCTTCATGACAGAAACGTGACAGCCATGTGACGGACCGTTGAACGCTGTATTGCGGGTCGAGCGGGCGGGCACAAAAAAGCCGGGCCCCGCGAGGGACCCGGTTCGGGCCATCCGGAGATGGCCGGCGCGAGGCCTGGGTTATTCCAGACCGAGGTTCTTGCGCTCGCGTTCGGCCACCGCGGCCGGCAGCGGGATGAACCCGTCACGCACCACGACTTCCTGGCCTTCCTTCGACAGCACCATCTTCAGGAACTCGGCCGCGCGCGGGGTCAGGCCGTCTTCCGGGTGCTTGTTGACCATCACGTAGAGGAAGCGGGCCAGCGGGTAGTCGCCGGAGGAGGCGTTGTCCGCGTTCGGCTCGTAGTACTCGCCCTCGTTCTCGCCCAGCGGGACGGCGCGAACACCGGAGGTCATGTAGCCGATGCCGGAGTAGCCAATGCCGTTCAGCGACTCGGAGACACCCTGGACCACCGAGGCGGAACCGGGCTGTTCATTGACCGAATCCTTGAAGTCACCGTCGCACAGGGCGTGCTGGCGGAAGAAGCCATAGGTGCCGGAGACCGCGTTACGGCTGTAGAGCGTGATGTCGCGGTTTTCCCAGGAACCGTCGAGGCCGACCTGGCCCCAGCGCGTAATATCCTCGGCCCCACCGCAGCGGCGGGTGGAGGAGAAGATCGCATCGGTCTGTTCGAGGGTCAGGCCCTCGATCGGGTTGTCGCGGTTCACGTACACGGCGATGGTGTCGATCGCGACCGGGACGGCGGTCATTTCGTAGCCGTGGCGCTCTTCGAACTCGGCATGCTCGCTGTCACGCGGCATGCGCGACATCGGGCCGAAGTCGGCGGTGCCCTCGGTCAGGGCCGGCGGCGCGGTGGAGGTGCCGGCACCCTGGATCTGGACGTTGACGTTCGGGTAGAAGTTCTGGAACTCCTCGGCCCACAGCGTCATCAGGTTGTTCAGGGTGTCGGAGCCGATGCTCGACAGGTTGCCGGAAATCCCGGAGACCGCCTCGTAGGCCGGGATGTCGGCATCGACTTCGGCGGAGGCGGTAAACGGCGTAACGGCCATTGCGGTGGCGGTGGCCAGGGCCAGAATGCTGCGCTTCAACAACATGGGAATCTCCCCTTGAATGGAATTCTTGCAAGGTCACTTCAAGCGACCTTGGAGGGGGATTATGCGGAGCCGCGTTGACGCTCCTGTGACGGGGACATGACAGCCGTGTGACATCGCAGGGCGTTAGTTTTTGGCGGGCTCGGTGGGCTTGGTGCGGGTGATCGAGAGGGGGAACAGGCAGGTGAAGCGCGTGCCGCGACCGAGCTGGCTGTCGATCTCCAGGTGGCCGCCGTGTCGCGCGAGCACATGTTTGACGATGGCCAGTCCGAGCCCGGTTCCGCCGCGGCGCTGGTCGCGGCCGGCGTCCACGCGGTAGAAGCGTTCGGTCAGGCGGTGAAGGTGGTGGCGGGCGATCCCCGGTCCCTCGTCGATTACGCTGAGGCGCGCGCCGTCCGGGTCGGATTTCCAGCGGACCTCGATGCGGGTCCCGGCCGGGGTGTACTTGATCGCATTGAAGATGAGATTGGCGAAGGCCGAGCGCAATTCGTTCTCGGCCCCCTGTAACTGGAGCCAGTGCTGTGCGTGGATCTCGATGCGGTGGCGCTGGTCGCCGGAGAGCAGTTCCGCCTCGCCTTTCAGCGTGTCCAGCATGGCCCCGACGTCGACCCATTGTGGCGGGCCCTGCGGGCTGCCGGTCTCCAGGCGGGAGAGGGTCAGCAGGTCGTCGACCAGCAGCTTCATGCGTTCGGACTGCTCGCGCAGCAGCTGGACCGAGCGCGCCTTGTCCGGCTGGTCCGCCAGTTCGTCTTCCAGCGTTTCCACAACTCCGTACAGTACGGTCAACGGCGTGCGCAGCTCGTGCGAGACATTCGCAATGAAGTCGCGCCGCATCACTTCCAACCGGTGCAGGTGCGTGGTGTCCCGCGCCAGGAGCAGGAATTGCGCATCGCCATAGGGCACCAGGCGGAATTCCAGCTGCTGGTCGTCGTAGATCGGGGAGGGCGTGGTCACGCTGCCCGGCGTGGTGCGCGCGCTCTCCATGAACGTGATGAATGCCGGATAGCGCAGCAGGTGGGTAATGCGCTGGCCCTCATCCTCCGGCCAGTTCAGTCCCAGCAGCTGCGTGGCCATTTCGTTCAGCCACTCGATGCGCAGATCGTCATTCAGGACCACGACTGCATCCGGCATCGCCCGTGCCGAGTCGCGGTAGCGCTCGAGGTACTGGCGCAGCCGATGGACGCGATGTTCGTGGCGCCGGCGTCGGCGGTAGAGATGGTCGAAGGCCAGCCCCCAAAGCCCGCGCACATCCGGTGGTTCGCTGCGGCCGCCCTGACGCAGCCAGCGTTCCAGCAACAACAGGTGAGAGAGGTTCCAGAACAGCGCCGCCCCCAGCAGGAACGCGATCGTGGCCCAGAACTGCCCCATGCTCCAGCCGAGCAGCGCGATCGGGACACCGACCAGCAGGGTTCCCGCGATGACACCGGGCCAGGGGTTGCGTGATTGCATCGGACGACCGAGTGGGGTGATTGGAGCTCGCGGCGCCGGCCGCGGTCAGGGAGTCTGGGAGAAACGGTACCCCGATCCGCGTACGGTTTGCACGAGGTGGTCATGCCCGGTCAGCGCCAGCGCCTTGCGCAGGCGCCGGATATGCACGTCCACGGTGCGTTCCTCGACGTACACATTGGTGCCCCAGACCTGGTCCAGCAACTGGCCGCGGGTGAACACGCGGTCCTGGTGGGTCATGAAGAAGTGCAGGAGGTTGTATTCGGTCGGGCCCATCGACAGGGCCTCGCCGTTGCCGCTCACGCGGTGCGAGACCGGGTCCAGACGCAGACCCTCGACTTCCACCGGCTCTTCGCTGGTGATCGGCGCGGTACGCCGTAGCACGGCCTTTATACGGGCAACCAGTTCGCGTGGCGAGAACGGTTTGGTCACGTAGTCGTCGGCACCCACATCCAGCCCGCGCACGCGGTCTTCTTCTTCGCCGCGGGCCGTCAGCATGATGATCGGGATGTCCTTGGTGAGCGGGCTGGCCTTTAGCGTGCGCGCCCAATCGAGGCCGCTCGTGTCCGGCAGCATCCAGTCGAGCAGGATCAGATCGGGGGGATCTTCCAGCAGCAGGGCCTTGGCAGTGCGCACATCGCCCGCCTCGCGCACCGCGTATCCGGCCTTGTGCAACGGCAGCTGGAGCATTTCGCGGATTGCGGTGTCATCCTCGACCAGCAGTATCTTTACAGCCATGACCCATTCCCGAGTTCAGGATGCCCTGCATTAGATAACAGAGATGTTACAGCCGTGTGACGGTGAGGGAACGGGAATGGCCGGATGCAGGCCGGGCGTTGCGGCTGAGAGCCTATCCGACCTTGAGGGCCCGGTTCTGGGCATGCAGTTCGAACCGCTCGCTGCCTTCCAGTAGCACCATCCGGCTCGCATGCCGCGACTGCTGGAGCTGCCGGCGGATGGCGGATTCATGTCCGGGCTTCAGGTGTGTGATGGCGATCCGTGGCTGGTGATGGAGCGCCTCCAGGTCGTCCGCAAGACGATGCGGGGTGTAATGCTTGGCCAGCTCGGCCATGCCGTCCATTTCGTCCGGCAGCCCGGACTCGATCATCAACAAGTCCAGATAGGGCAGGGTATTCAAGGCATCCCACAGGGCCCCGGAAGACGAGGTGTCTCCGGTGAACGCGAAGCCCATGCCGTCGTTGTGCATCACGCCGTACCCCACGGCGGGCACCGTATGCAGCGCAGGCAGGATATGAATCTCGCGCGATCCGATCATTACCTGCTGCCCCGGCTGAATCGCCTGAAACTGCAGCAGGGGCCGCTCGGGAGAGGGGAGACAGGTGAAGTCTGGCCAGATCACCCAGTTGAACACATGCTTGCGCAGGGCCCGCAGGGTGGCCGGTAGCGCATGGATCTGGATGGGGGGCGCGTCCGGTGAATACACCATGTCCGCGAGCATCGGCAGAAATCCGATGTGGTCGAGGTGCGAATGGGTCAGAAATACGTGACGGACCTTTTGTAATTCGCCCAGAGTCAGGTCACCGACCCCACTGCCGGCGTCGATCAGGATATCTTCGTCGATCAGAATCGAAGTCGTGCGACGGTTGGGGCCGATGCCGCCACTAGCGCCCAATATGCGGACAGAGAGACTCATTCCGGATCGGACTGCAACTGAAAGTTGTGAATGTCTCGGCAGACCATGCGGCAGAGACGCCTCCTTGAAGAGACGGTAGCTACGACGGATTTCCGACGTACTTCTAACATACATTAAGACTAGATCAGGTCTAAGCGTGTCTGACGTGACCTGCACCACGAAAATGGCACGTGTGGTCGGACAACGGCTGAAAAAGGTGCTAGGCATCGCGTTTTCCACCCGGTTCCGGGCCCGTGCTGGCACCCGGGATGGGCGAGGAACGCCGCTTGGTCAGCCTGGGCAAGGGCGACGGGCAGGGATTACGCGACTGTCTCTTCCCGCGCTCGTCGGGAGTTGCTAGAATGCGCGCCTTGATTGGGGCGGTAGCTCAGCTGGGAGAGCGTCGCGTTCGCAATGCGAAGGTCGGGAGTTCGATCCTCCTCCGCTCCACCAATACATCAGAGAAAAGGCCTGCAGACGCAGGCCTTTTTTCGTTTCAGCTTCCGGTTTGGCGGGCGCTCGAAGGGTGGCTGGACTGCACCAGCTCGATCACTCGCTTGGGGGGCACGGGGGGCGTGGTCAGGTAGCCCTGCCAGGCATCGCAGCCCTGCGAGGCGAGAAAGCTCCGCTGGGCCTCGGTCTCCACGCCTTCCGCCAGCACGTCCAGCCCCAGGTTGTGGGCCATGCTGATGATCGCCATGGTCAGTTCCACGTCGTTGCGGTCCTCCGGCAGGTCGCGCACGAACGTCTGGTCGATCTTCAGGATGTCGATCGCGAACTCCTTCAGGTAGGCAAGCGACGAATATCCAGTGCCGAAGTCGTCGATCGCCAGCAATACGCCAAGGGATTTCAGTTGTTCCAGTGTGCCGCGGGTGGCCTCGGCCTGGTGCATTAGGGTGCTCTCGGTAATCTCGAGGGTCAGACGGCGCGGTTCCAGGCCCGTGTCGCGCAGTACCTGACGAATCCGGCGCGGCAGGCCGGGCGCGGCGATCTGGTGTCCGGACAGGTTGACCGAGACCTCGAGCGGAGAGTGTCCGGAGCGGTCCCACTCGATCACCTGGCGGCAGGCCTGCTCCAGCACGAAGTCGCCGACCGCCCCGATCAGGCCGGTCTCTTCCGCGACCGGGATGAACACGTTCGGAGAGATCAGGCCTTCTTCCGGGTCGCGCCAGCGCACCAGGGCCTCGACCCCCGTGATGCGGCCGGTGGCCATCCGTACCTGTGGCTGATAGAAGACCTCGAGCTCGTCCTGCGCCAGGGCCCGGCGGAGGCGGTTCTCGATCTCCAGGCGGCGGCTCGCCGCCTCGGTCATCGAATGGCTGTAGAAGCGGAACGTATTGCGGCCGGCATCCTTCGCCTCGTACATCGCCGCATCCGCCTGAGTGATCAGCTCTCCGGCATCCCTGGCATGGTCGGGGAAAAGCGAGATGCCGATGCTCGCGCCCACCTGCAGGTCGCGCCAGCCCCCGACCGCGAAGGACTCCGCGATCAGCTCCAGCAGTTCGCGGGCGCGTGCCTCGACATCGGGCCGGTCGCGGATGTCATCGAGCACCACGATGAATTCGTCCCCGCCGATGCGTGCCACGGTCTGGGCCCGGAAGCGCTCTTTCAGGCGCTCTCCGAGGATTTGCAACAGCTCGTCCCCGACCGCGTGGCCCAGGCTGTCGTTGATGGTCTTGAAGCGGTCGAGATCCATGAACAGCACTGCTATTCGGTCCTTCTGGTGCCGGGCCTCGGCCATGGCGCTGTCCAGCCGCTGGTGCAGCAATACGCGGTTGGGCAGCCCGGTCAGCGGGTCGTGGCCGGCCTGATAGGCCAGGCGCGCCTCGTGCGCGCGCAGGCGCGATTCCGCCTCGCGCCGTTGGTCAACTTCCAGGGCCAGCTGGGCGTTCAGCCGGCGGTAATGCACCACGGCCAGCGTCGAAAGCAGCAGCAGGGCCAGCAGAAACCCCAGCGGGATCTCCGGGCGGGCCTCCAGGAGCGCGCGGAGATCCAGCACTAGCGTCGGTTCGTAGGGCGGCAGGCCCAGCGTCTCGAACAACTGGTGCACCGGGGTGTAGGACAGGGGGGCCGACCAGCCGTGGTAGCCGCCTGCGCTGGCCGCGAGGTGATCGGCCGGCAGGCGCAGCAGG
The DNA here is from genome assembly GCF_000378285.1 of Thioalkalivibrio sp. ALgr1. Classification (NCBI taxonomy): domain Bacteria; kingdom Pseudomonadati; phylum Pseudomonadota; class Gammaproteobacteria; order Chromatiales; family Ectothiorhodospiraceae; genus Thioalkalivibrio; species Thioalkalivibrio sp. ALgr1. Next base: position 134,536 of record NZ_KB905133.1, on the reverse strand, counting down.
GCGATGGTGACCGCCTCCGCGATTGCATCGGGGGTGTGGTCCAGACGCGAGAAGGGCCATTCCGGGTACAGCCGGGTCGTGTGGGCCAGCGGGAATTCGGCGGTTTCGCGCGGCTGCAGTACTCGAAGGGCATCCGAGGGGATCTCGCCCGCTTCTATCAGCGATTCCAGCAGCCCGGTACGGACCATCCCGGCGTCGGCCTCGCCGGCAAGCAGGGCGTCGATCACCAGGCGGTGCGGCATCCCGGTGAAGGTGAGCGATTCGAGATCCTCGAACGGGTCGATCCCGGCGCGATGCAGTTCGAAATGGCCGGCCTGCCACCCCCCCAGCGAGTCCTGGTCTACGGCGAGCAGGCGCTGGCCACGCAGGTCGGGCAGGGTCTGCAGGTCTTCGCGCCCGGCGGGTACCAGGACCACGCCGCCGAACTGGCGGACCGGTTGGCCCTGCTCGCTCCCGATGAGGGTGGCCAGCCGGGTAATGCCCTGCTGCGCCTCCAGCCGCACGTAGTGTCCGGTGTTGGTCAGTACGAAGTCCAGCTCCCCCGATTCGACGGCGCGATTGAGGTCAGCGTAGTCGAGCGCACGGATCCGGAACGCGGCGTCGGAGATGCTTTCGCTCAGATAGTCGGCCGTGGGTTGCCAGCGCGCCTCGGTGGCCTCGAGGTCTTCGAAGGCGAGGACCCCGATCGTATGCACGTCGGGCGTATCGGTGATGGCCAGGGCGGGCGCAACAGCGGTCAGCAGCGCCAGCAGCGAGGAGAGCAGGGGTCGTGGCCAGAACATGGCAAGAGCCTACTCGATCTGGGGGAATGCCGCATGGGGGCGGGCGAGTGCGGTGCAAGGGGAGGGACCCCGCCGCCACGGGTCGGCGGCAGGGCGCACGGGCGGACTACCAGCTCTTGTAGGGCAGGAATTTTCCGTTCCAGGTGATCTTGACGCGGTCGCCCTTCGGGTCTTCGACCTTGTCGATATCCATGGTGAAGTCGATCGCGCTCATGATGCCATCGCCGAACTTCTCGTGGATCAGCGCCTTCATGGTGTCGCCGTAGACATTGATCGCCTCATAGAAACGGTAGATCACCGGGTCCGTCGGGATCGTCTTGTCCCAGTGCTTGTGCGGGAAGGCCTGCAGTGCCTGGGCGACCTCCGGCCCGAGGCCGAGGAAGCTCGAGAGCTTTTCGGCCTGGTCCGCCTCGAGGTGATTCATGCCGTAGCAGGCAGAGGTCACGTAGACCTCGTGCAGCCCGGTGGCTTCGGCGATCGCGGCCCAGGTGGTGTCGCGGTTCTCCTTGGCCTCGAGGATGGTGGTGGTCATGGCGGTCTTGCTGAGACTCATCGGGTAAGTCCTCTTGGTCGTGTTAGTGGATAAGGGTGTTCAAACGGCCCGGATCGCGGCCCGTTCCTGTGGCGTGGCGGATTCCGAGGGCTTCGCCGGATTGACATGGCGCGGCTTGTGGCGCGGATCGAGCCCCTGGGCGGCTTCCTGCTGGGCCTCCAGGGACATGTCCTTCGCGCGGTGTACGAGGAAGTCCACCAGGTGATTGCGGATCTTGTAGTAGTGCTCGTGCTGGTGGAGCGTGGCGCGCTCGCGGGGACGCGGGATGTCGATCTTCACCGACTCCGCGACCTTGGCGTGCGGGCCGTTGGTCATCAGCAGCACGCGGTCGGCCAGCAGGATGGCCTCGTCGACGTCATGCGTGATCATGAATACCGTCTGGTGGGTCTCCTGCCAGATCTTCAGCAGCTCCTCCTGGATTACGCCGCGGGTCAGGGCATCCAGCGCCCCGAACGGCTCGTCCATCAGCAGCAGCTTCGGCTCGATCGCAAAGGCGCGGGCGATGCCGACGCGCTGGCGCATGCCGCCGGAGAGCTGTGACGGCTTGCGGTCCATCGCGTGGTCCAGCCCGACCATCTTCAGATACTTCTCGGCATGTTCCAGACGCTTCTGCTTGCTCCAGTTGGGCCAGCGGGCGCGCACCGCGAACATTACGTTGTCGCGCGCCGATAGCCAGGGCAGCAGGCTGTGGTTCTGGAAGATCACGCCCTGATCGAGGCTCGGCCCCTTGATCTCCTTGTTGTCCATGATCACGTTGCCGTCGGTGGGCGAGGCCAGGCCGGCGAGCACGTTCAGGATGGTGGATTTGCCGCAGCCGGAGTGGCCGATCAGGCAGACGAACTCGCCTTTCTGGATCCCCAGATCCACCCCCTCGAAGACCGTCATCAGGTCGTCCGAGTCGGGCTGCGGGAAGCGTTGGCTCAGATTCTCGATTTCGAGGAAGCCCTTGCTCATGGTTGTACTCCTGGTTGGGCTGCGCCGACGCTAGTCGGCGTAGCGCACGAGTTTGGTGGCCTGGGCGAGGCTGAGATCCAGCAGGAAGCCGATGATGCCGATCATCACGATCGCGAAGATCACGCTGGCCAGGTCGAGGTTGTTCCACTGGTTCCAGATGTAGTAGCCAATGCCGGTGCCGCCCACGAGCATCTCGGCGGCCACAATCACGAGCCAGGCGATGCCGATGGAGATGCGCATCCCGGTCAGGATGGTCGGGGCAGCGGCGGGCAGGATTACGGTGAACGCCGTGCGCACCTTGGACAGCTCGTGGGTCTTGGCCACGTTCAGCCAGTCATTGCGCACCGATGCGACGCCGTAGGCCGTGTTCACCAGCATGGGCCAGATCGAACAGATGAAGATCACGAAGATCGCCGAGATGTTCGAGTCACGGATCACGAACAGGGCCAGCGGCATCCAGGCCAGGGGCGATATGGGCTTGAGCACCTGGATGAACGGGTCAAAGGCCTTGTTCAACAGCGGCGACATGCCGATCACGAAGCCGAACGGAACGGCGATCAGTGCGGCCAGGAAGAAGCCCAGCAGGACGCGGTAGATCGAGTACCCCAGCTGGATGCCGATGCCCTTGTCGTTCGGGCCGGCATCGTAGAAGGGGTTGCTCAGCTCGGAAACGGCGTGGCTGATCACCTCGGACGGTGCGGGGATGCCGCTGGAGCCGCGTTGCCCGCCGCCCCCGGTCAGCATTTCGTACTCGCTGAGTTCTTCCTCCTGGATCATCAGGACCTCCGGGGCGGTGGCCAACTGCCACACGCCCAGGAAGAACAGCAGGATCACAACCGAAAGTACTCCGGCTCGAAAGTTGAGATTGCTCAACATGGCTTAGCTCCTGCGCATTTCGAAGCTTTCGAGATAGCCTTCCGGGTCGGTGTAGTCGAACACCTTCCCCATGATCTCGAAGTTCTTGTAAGTGTCGCTCGGCGGTTCGTAGCCCAGCTCTTTCATCACCTCGGCACACTCGCTGGCGAGGAAGACATCCTCGGCGAGCCGGTTGTAGTCGAAGTCGCGACTCACATAGCCCCAGCGCTTCATCTGCGTGAGGATCCAGGTGGCCATCGAATGCCAGGGGAACGGGTCGAAGTCGATCCGGTGCGGGTCGTCCTGCACGTTGCCCAGGCCGTCGGCGTAGCGGCCGGTCAGGACCTGGCGCACCACCGGCTCCGGCTGGTTCAGATAGGCACGGGGCGAAATGACCTTGGCGATCTCGGCCCGGTTCTCGATGTCGGACGAGTACTGGGTGGCATCGATCAGCGAGCGGAACAGTGCCCCGAAGGTGTTCGGGTGTTCCTCGGCCCAGGCCGCGGAGCAGGCGAAGGCGCAGCAGGGATGACCGTCCCAAATCTCTTTGGTCAGCATGTGAATGAAGCCGATCTCGTCCCAGACCGCGCGCTGGTTGAACGGGTCGGGGGCCAAGTAGCCATCGATGTTCTCGGCGCGCAGGTTGGCGACCATCTCCGGCGGCGGGATCACGCGAATGCTGATGTCCTGATCCGGGTCCAGGCCGTGTTCCGCGACCAGGTAGCGCAGCAGGAAGTTGTGCATCGAATACTCGAACGGTACCGCGAAGCGGAAGCCCTTCCAGTCCTTGGGATCGCGCTTGTCTTTGTGCTTGTTGTGCAGCGTGATTGCCTGGCCGTTGATGTTCTCGATCGCCGGCATGATGAAGTGCTCGCGGCTGGAGGAACTGGTGCCCATCGTCAGCGAGAGCGGCATCGGCGAGAGCATGTGCGAGGCGTCGTATTCGCCCGAGAGAGACATGTCGCGCGCGACCGCCCAGCCCGCCGTGTTGATCACGTCGACATCCAGGCCATAGCGCTCGTAGAATCCCATCGGGTGGGCCATGATGATCGGCGTGGCGCAGGTGATCGGCACGAAGCCGATGCGCAGCTTGGTCTTCTCCAGCGGCCCGCCGTCCTTGATCGCGGCCTTCACCTTGTCCAGCGGCATGACCGAACCCAGCGCCGCGGCCAGGGTGCCGCCACCCAGCATCTGCAGGAAACGCCGACGATTGATCTCGTTGTGGCCGAACATGCCGCGCACTACCGCGCTCTCGACCGCACGGTCGATCAGGGCCTCTTCGTCCAGCGTGTCCTGGGCCTTGTGCTCCGCATGGTGCGGCTCGGTCGTGGCGAATTCGCCGTTGTCCATTCGGCGTTCGAGGTTGGGGTCGGCCGTGTCGAAGCAGCTGCACTGACCTGGGCCGTGGTGGCCGTGGCGGCAGGCGCTGTCGTGGCGCAGGTCCGAATTGGCGTCAAACGGGTCGCTTAGGCTCTTGGTCGGCATGGCGATGTTCTCCTGGGTGGACGGATTCAAAACGGGGCGGTTGCGCCGCCCATGCCCAAGGGGTTGCAGAAGCCATGCCAAGAAGGGAAATGACGATTTGTGGGGAGGCGGCGGGGAGGTGTCTGGCGACACTTGGTCGACACTCTGGACAGAGTGGACAAAGTGTCCCTATTAAACGGCTTGATCGCTTCTAAGTGACTTCTATGCCGAGTTTTTTTAGGCGGTAGCGTAGCTGGCGCGGGGTCAGCCCCAGGCCGAGTGCGGCCCGCGTCTTGTTGCCGCTGGATTCCTCGATGGCGCGCAGCAGACGCTCGGCCTCGGATGCATGGACACGCTGGTAGGGACGCACCACGCTGGTGCGCTGTGCGTCATCGTTGGGCGCCAGGGGTGCGGGATTGACCGCTGGCGGGGCAGCCGCCTCGGCGGGGGTTCGAGTGGGCTCGTGGGGGCTGATGCGCGATTCCTCGTGCAGGATCTCGTCGATCAGTGCCGTCGTGATGCGGCCGTCGCTGGAGAGCAGAACGGCGCGTTCCAGCACGTTCTCCAGTTGACGGATGTTGCCCGGCCAGTCGAAGGCCTCAAGCCGTTCCAGCACGCGTTCGTCCAGCACCACGTTCCAGCCGTGCAGGTGGGTGAAACGGTCAAGGAAGTGTCGTGTCAGCAGTCGGATGTCGCTGGCACGGTCGCGCAGGGCGGGCATGTGGAGCGGGATCACGTTCAGACGGTAGAACAGGTCGAGCCGGAATTCGCCCGCGTTGACGGCCGCCTGCAGGTTCTTGTGGGTGGCGGCCACGATGCGCACGTCCACCGGGATGTCACGATTGCCCCCGATCGGCTGGACCACGCGCTCCTGCAGGACGCGCAGGATCTTCGACTGCAACGCCTCCGGCATGTCGCCGATCTCGTCGAGGAACAGCGTGCCGCCGTCGGCCAGGGCGATTTTCCCGGTCTTGGCGCTGCTGGCACCGGTGAATGCCCCCTTTTCGTGGCCGAACAGCTCCGACTCCAGCAGGTCGGCCGGGATGGCCGCGCAGTTAAGCGATATGAAGGGGCGGGCGTTGCGCTGGCTGATCCGGTGGATCATGCGCGCGACCTTTTCCTTCCCGGTCCCCGAGTCTCCGGTGATCAGGACCGTCGCCTGGGTATCCGCAATGCGGTGCACCTGCTTGAGTACATGCTTGAGCGCGGGGCTCTCGCCGAGGATGCCGTACTGCCCGCCCTGGGTATCCAGCGCGCTTTTGAGGTAGCGGTTTTCCGATACCAGTTCGGCGGTGCGCTCGGCGATCAGCTGATTAATGCGCAGGACCTGGCCGATCATGCTGGCGATCACGCGCAGGACGTTCAGGTCGTCCTGGAACTGGCGCGAGCGTCGGCGCAGGCGGTGCACGCCGAGTACACCGATCGCGTGTTCGTCTTGCACGATGGGTACGGCGATATAGGCGACCGTCTCCTGCGGCAGGGTGGCGCGGTCGATTGCGCGGGCCAGGTACTCCGGCTCGTTGTCGATATCCTGGATCAGCGCGATCTGGCTGGTCTTCATCACGCGCCCGGTCACACCCTCGCCGAGGCTGTAGCGGCCCCGTTCGCGCTCGGCATCGGTCAGCCCGTAGGCATGGCGGATACGGAGCTTGCCGGTGTCCGGGTCCGGCAGCAGTACGCGGCCCCGGTTCAGCCCCAGCAATTGCGACATCATCCCGAGGATGCGGTAGATCGCGGCGTCGGGATCGCCCGAACGGCCCATCAGCTTGGCCACCTCCAGCAACAGGGTGATCTCCTGTTCGCGGGTGGCCAGGTCGGGTGCAGCCGGTTCGGAAAGCGAGTGCAGTGCCATGGGTGGGTATATGCAGAAAGCCTGCCAGCCCGTATTTCCTGTCATAAGGCGGGCTGGCAGGCGGTTTTGTGGTCCGTTGTGGTGCCGTCTGCCTCGCCGCGGGGCGTGTATTGCACCGCGGCGAGGCTTGCGACTTGCTAAATCTAGCTCTCGGCGTGGTAGCTGCTGCGCTTGATCAGGCGCACGCAGATCGCGTCGAGCATGTAGCCGATGATGCCGATCACCAGCACGAAGGCTGCGAGCTTGTCGTACTCCAGCGTGTCGCGGGCATCGTTGATCGCATAGCCCAGCCCGGAGGTGACACCGAGGTACTCGGCGGGAACCAGCACGATCCAGGCCACACCTACCGCCAGGCGGATGCCGGCAAACACATCCTGGGCGATCGCGGGCATCACGATGTAGCGCAGGGTGTGGATCGGGTTGGCCCCGAGGTTGGAGCCCACCTTCAGCCACATCGGGTCGATGCGCTGGACGCCATGGGCCGTGGCATAGGTGATCGGCCAAATCGCGGCGATCGCGATCAGGAAGATGATCGCCCCGTCCCAGGTGGCGAAGGCCAGCACCGCAATCGGCATCCAGGCCAGCGGCGAGATCATGCGCAGGAACTGGAATGGCACATGGGTGATCTGCTTCAGCGTCAGGAAGTAGCCGATCATCACGCCCATCGGCACGCCGATCGCGATGGCATAGAACAGGCCCCAGCCCACGCGGTACAGGCTGGACTCGATCGGTTTCCAGACGTTGCCGGAGCTGACCAGGTCCCAGAACGCCGTGAGAGTCGGGCCGGGGGCAAAGCTGGCGAACGCCATCGTGTCCTCGTTATTGGCGATCAGCCAGCCGCCCCACCACCACAGGGCGAAAAGCCCGGCGATGCCCACCGCCGGGTATTGCACCCGGCGCCGGACCTGATCCGCCAGCCGCAGGAACGGGATCATCCGTTCCAGGGCCGGGTTCAGCTCGTTCATCGTGGCTTCGCGGTTCATAGCGCGATCACCTCCTCGCGCTCGAACGGCGAATCGAGGTTTACGCCGGGCGCGCCGTGCCAGGCGGTGTGCTTCTCCATTGCCTTCTTGACGAACTCGTAGTTCACCAGGTCCTCGGTCACGAAGTCGGGATCCAGGTCCTGGAGGAAGGTGGTGTCGCCACCGACCAGCGTCTCGTTCATCGCGCTGACCAGATACTTGGTCGCGGACGGATAGGGCCAGGGCGAGAAGTCGATGCGACCGTTGCCCCAGTCGGCGTTGCGGATCGCGCCGCTGTCGGTGTAGGTGGAGTCGTTGGTGTAGTTGGTCATGGCCCGCTCGACGACACCGGCTGGCATTGGCAGGTAGCCCTTGCCGTCACGCGAGAGCAGGGTGGCGACCGCCTTCTTGTCCTCCTGGATGGTGCCCTGGGCGCGGACCACGGCGTTCATGACCTTCTGCGTCCATTCCGGCTCGCGGTTGGTCAGGCGTTCGTTCATGCAGATCACGCAACAGGGGTGATTCTTCCAGATGTCGCCGGTAAAGCGCAGCAGGTTGCCGTGGGCCAGCATCTCGCCTGCCGCGTTGAAGGGCTCGGCCACGATAAAGGCATCGATAGAGCGCGCGGCCAGGGCCGGCGGCATATCCGGCGGCGGCATCAGCATCAGGTTGACCTCGTGCGACTCCAGCGCCGCCCCCTGGTCGCGGATCACCGGGGTCAGACCGGCGTCGCGCAGGGCCATCTGCATCACCACGTTGTGCATCGAGTACCAGTAGGGCACGGCAACGCTCTTGCCGCCGAGGTCCGAGAAGTCATTGACCTCTACGTGGCGCCCGGTGACCACGGCCGATCCGTTGATATGGGCCCAGGACATGATCTTGACCGGGAAATCGTTCTGATAGCGCATCCACAGGGGGATGGGCTTCAAAAGATGCACGAGGTTGAAGCGGTTGGCCGCGAAGGACTCGATCAGCGGCGACCAGCCCCGGATCAGCGTCGGATCGGCGACCTCCAGGCCCTCGTCCTCGAAATAGCCCTCGGAGTGGGCCACCAGCAGCGCGGCGGCATCGGTGATCGGGATGTAGCCGATCCGCACCACGCCGTCGAAGTCACGGGTGATCCCTTCGGGCTCTTCCAGGCCATCCGGCTCGGCGCCGAACAGCGACCCCGGCAGGGCGAGACCGGTGCCGGCCAGGCCGCCGACGGCGGCGGTGCGCAGGAAGTTGCGCCGCGAGAAATTGGTCGACAGCAGTTGGTCGAGCTCGCGGTCGATATCGTGGTGGTGGTCGCAGTTGCACATGACGGTGGTTCCTTTTTTGGCGATGACGGGGACGACGGGTATCGGTTGGTTGCGGGTATTCAGGCCGCGCGGATTCGCGCCTGACGACGGCTGGATTCGCTTTCGGATTCAGCGCGGGGTTGCACCCCGGAGCCGCCCGGGTGGCGAGTGGCGCCGAAGAACTCCATGAGCTCGCTCTTGAGATCCACGAACTGATGGCTGGCTCGATCACGGGGGTAGGGGAGTTCCACCTTGAGCTCGGCGGTGATCGTGCCGGGGTTGGAGCCCATGACCAGCACGCGGTCGGCCATTGCGACGGCCTCGTCGATGTCGTGGGTGACAAACACCACCGAGATGCCGCGTTCACGTGCCAGGCGCGTGACCTCGTCCTGCAGGGCAACACGGGTGAAGGCGTCCAGTGCGGAGAACGGCTCGTCCAGCAGCAGCAGTTCCGGGTCCGTCGCCAGGCTGCGGGCCAGCGCGACGCGCTGTTGCTGCCCCCCTGAGAGCGACTGCACGTTGACCTCGGCCTTGTCCGCCAGGCCCACCGTGTCCAGGAGCTGATCGATGCGCTCCTTCAGACCTTTCCGGCGACCCTGGAAAATCAGCCCCAGAGAGGCGTTCTTGCGCACGGTCATCCAGGGGTACAGCGAAGGCTTCTGAAACATCATGTTCCAGCGCGGGCTGGGCTTGATGACCTGCTGGCCGTTGATGCGCACGCAGCCGTCGCTGGGCAGCAGCAGCCCGGCGAGCATATGCAGCAGGGTGGATTTGCCACAGCCACTCTGGCCGATCAGGGCGACGGTCTCGCCCGGCGCGACGGTGACCTCGATGTCCTTCAGGGTCGGATCTTCCTGACCCGGATAGTGGTGGGTGATGTAGTCGATGGAGATGGCGGCGCCCATGGCATTTCCCTCGTAAGCCTGCGTTCATGTGCCGCCCGGTGGACGGCGCGTTCACAGGTGTCCTTACAAGGGGCGTGCCAAACCTCGCGGTGTGATCGCCCGAGGATTCCCGGGCCCTCTGATAAACGGCGACGTGGAGCCGTTCCGCAGGTCTTGAATCACGGCGGGGGTGGGGCATCTGTGGGTGTCGAACGGCCCGGGGCGTCCGGCGTGTCGCGGACAAAGACGACAAAGTGTCCGGCTTGGGCGACAAAGCGGACAAATCGTCTGGCCCGGATGGTTGGTCAATTTGTCGTGTTCAGGTGGAAATCGCTTCATGAAGCCGTTTTTCGGTGGTTGGCACAGCTTCTGCACTGCGATGGTCGACCCGGCGCGATCCGGGATGGTCACCACAGCCGGTGGCCCTGACCGCCAACCATCGAGAGGAGCTACACCATGTCCACTGCCGAAGCCACCACCACCCTGTCCATGAACGCGCTGGAGCCGATCGACCAGAACGGTCTCAACGATCTGGCTGCCAAGGGCAAGGCCAATCCGGAAAGCATCGTCACTCTGAAGGCCACCACGGTCTGCGAGGGCAAGTTCCGCAACCTGACCTACGTGCGCGATCTGGATGCGCATGTGATCGACGAGCCGCCGCACCTGCTGGGTGACGACACCGCCCCCAACCCCTCCGAGGCGGTACTGGCCAGCCTGGGCGCCTGTCTTTCGGTCGGCATGCACGCCAACGCAATCGACCGCGGCATCACGCTGACCAAGCTGGAACTGACGCTGGAGGGCGACATCAACGTGACCGCCGTGTGGGGTGTGGGCGATACCGACGTCAACAAGCGCCTCGGCTTCACCGATATCCGCGTGAAGGCGCACCTGGAGGGAGATGCCAGCGAGGAGCAACTGAAAGAGCTGGTGGCCCATGCCGACTTCTGGTCGCCCGTGGCCAACACCATGCGCAACCCGGTTGGTGTCAGCGTCGAGCTGGCCTGAACCACCTGCCATCCCGAACGGGAGAGAGAACCCATGTTGCAGACCCGTACTGACGAACAGACGGGGGTGTCGCCGGCCGCAGGGCCGGCGGACGCCGATGCCCCGCTGAAGGCGCTGGTGGAACGCGAACTCGCGCCGCTAACCGCCCGCATCGATCGCGAGGGCGTCTACCCCGAGAATTTCCTGCGCGAGGCGGGTCGCCTCGGCGCATTCAATCGCCACCTGGCCAGCCAGAACGCGACCGGTACGACGGACATTGCCGGCGCGATCCGCGCGACCGAGGTGATTTCGGCCGAGTGTATGACCACAGGCTTTGTGGCCTGGTGCCAGAACGCCTGCGCCTGGTACGCGGAGAACAGTGACTCCGACGTGCTCAAGCGCGAGGCCCTGCCGAAGCTCGCCAATGCCGAGGCGCTGGGCGCGACCGCTCTGTCCAATCCTATGAAGTGGTTCGCCAACATCGAGGAGTTGAAGCTGAATGCCGAGCGCGTCGATGGCGGCTATATCGTCTCCGGCGCGCTGCCCTGGGTGTCCAACCTGGGCGAGGACCATTATTTCGGCGCGATCTTCCGTACCACTGATGCCAACCCGCGTCCGTTGATGGCGCTGATCAACTGTGCCGATCCCGGTTTCAGCCTGACGGCCTGCCCCGAGTTCACCGCGCTGGAGGGCTCGCGCACCTTCGGTTGCCACTTCGACCGGGTGTTCGTGCCGGATGCCCATATCCTTGCGGACCCTCTGCCGGAGTACATCCGCCGCATTCGCCCCGGTTTTGTGCTGCTGCAGATGGGCATGGGGCTGGGCCTGATCGATGGCTGCATCGAGACCATGCGCGAGTCCAACGAGACCCTCGCGCACGTGAATGGCTATCTGGATGACCAGGTCGGCGAGCTGGAGGAGGCCCTGGCGGATGCCCGCAGTGCCTGTTACGCGCTGTCGGAGACACCGTTCGATGACTCCGAGCGCTTCTTTGCCGATGTGCTGCAGATGCGACTGACGGGCTCCGAGCTGTCGCTGCGCGCCTCGCAGTCGGCCCTGCTGCACTGCGGTGCGCGGGGCTACAAGGCGGACGCGGCGGCCCAGCGCAAGCTGCGCGAGTCGTACTTCGTCGCGATTGTGACGCCCGCGATCAAGCACCTGCGCAAGGAGCTTGCACGGATCCACGCCCACTGAACCGGTGCCCCTCGAACCCGCGCAGCCCCGGTGAAGCCGGGACCGCGCCCCGAATGCAAGGAATCCCCATGTTGGAAACCACCACCCGACTGGACCCCGAGACCGCCGTGGAACGGCTGAAGCAGGCGATCGAAGCCCAGGGACTGAAGCTGGTCTCGCACATCAACGGCCAGGCCAATGCGGCAAAGATCGGGGTCGAGGTCCCTACCGACCAGATCCTCGAGGTCTTTCACCCGAGCTACGCGGTGCGCGTGTGGCAGGCCTGCAAGGGCGCCGGAATCGATATCCCGCTGCGCATCCATGTATCGGATGAGGGCGATGCCCTGTGCATACGCACGCGCTCGGCGCGGGAGGTATTCAAGCCCTGGGCGAGCCCTGAGCTCGACACCATCGGTGCGGAGCTGGATCCGAAGCTGCAGGCGATTCTGGACACTCTGGAGGCCGCGTGATGACTACCGAAACCGACGACTACAAGCGCTATATCTGCAAGGTCTGCGGCTATATCTACGACGAGGCGAAGGGTGATCCCGACTCCGGCCTCGCGCCGGGCACCCGCTTCGAGGACATCCCCGAGGACTGGTACTGCCCGGACTGCAACGTGACCAAGGCGGACTTCAGTCCCTTCGAGCCGCGGGCCGAGTCCACCGACGCGGTCTCCGCCGCAAGCGCCTGGAGTGGCCCGCGCGGCGACGATCCCGACGCGGTCGTGATCGTGGGTGCCGGCATGGCCGGCTGGGCCCTGGCCGAGCGCCTGCGGGAGCAGGACCCGCGCCGCACCATCCGCATGATTACCGCGGACAGTGGCGACTATTACACCAAGCCGCGGCTGTCGAACGCGTTTGGCCGCGAGACCGCGCTCGACGAACTGGTCGAGGAGGGCGGGCAGCAGCGCGCGGGGCGTCTGGGTGTGGAGCTGATGCCGTTTCTGCGCGTGCTGGGCATCGATCGCGACCGCCAGCGTGTGATCACGGCCCGGGGAGGTATCCCCTATGGCCAGCTGGTGCTGGCCACCGGTGCCCGGCCGCGCCGCATCGAGTTTCCGGGGGACGCGCCGGCCCCGCTGGCCGTGAACACCCTGGATGACTACTGTCTGCTGCGCGAGGCACTGGAAGCGCCGGGAAAGAGCCCGGCCGAGACGCCGGTGGCCATCATTGGGGCGGGTCTGGTGGGCTGCGAGCTGGCCGATGACCTGGCCAGGGGAGGTTTCCCGGTCACGCTGATCGAATGCGCCACACAACCACTCGCGGGGCTGTTGCCGTTGCCCATGAGCCGGGACCTCGCCGCAGCCCTGGAGAAGAGTGGTGTCGATTTGCGGCTGGATGCCAATATCGTTGGCCTGAACAAGGGAGGGCCGGGGACGACCATCGAGCTGCAGGACGGCGAACCGGTCCAGGCGGCGGTGGTGCTGTCCGCACTGGGGCTTGAGGGTCAGAACGACATCGCCCGGGCGGCTGGTCTGGACTGCGGCCTCGGGGTCCGCGTGAATGCACAACTGGCGACCTCCGATGCGGCGATCTTTGCCCTCGGCGACGGCTGCGAGTTTGCCGGCCGGTTGCGCCCGTACGTGGAGACGCTGCGCGACCAGGCGGCGGTGCTGGCTCGAACCCTCGGTGGCGACGTGACGGAGTATGTGCCCGGACCCGGTACGGTCCAGGTGAAGACCACAAGCCTGCCCCTGAATGTCTGTCCGCCGCGCGACGTCGCTCGAGGCGCTTGGGTCGAGACTGAATCCACTCCCTCCGGTCGCCAGCTGGAGTTCCATGCCGACGGTGTGCTGGCCGGGTTCGCGGTGTCAGGGTCCCTGGCGCGGCGCGCGGCCGACCTGGAGGCCCGGTTGGGACAACCCGTGGGTGCCGAGCGGCCGCGCATGGCCAGCTAACAGGTGAGATGGCCGTTGGCGGCAAGGCCCCGGCCGGCGTGGAAGAACCGAGTGCTGTACGGGGTGTTCGTTATACTGGGGCGCTGATGCATTTACGCGATGGCCGTTCCATCGTCGGCAGGAGAGAACGCCTTGGCCAGTTTTACGATCACCTTGCATGCCCGCGCGGCGGACGAGCCCGAAATTCAGCGCGTGTCCGTGACTGCGGGCGAGGACGAAGAGCTGCCGGAGTACGGCCAGGTCTGGGTATGGGACATCCTCTACGCCCAGCAGCTGTTTGCCCTAGGCGAGACGCAGACGGCTCAGCAGCTGAAGGAGGCCCTGGAGCTGTGGGCCGTGAATATGTCCAGCAAGGTATTCCAGCCGCATGGCCACATCCTGGCGAAGGGCTACCTGGACCTGTCGGAAGACCTGAAGCTGATCAGCGGTGACGAGGAACGCCCGGTCGCGGCTGACGGTGATCGCGAGATCGTCGTGACCGTGACCGGTCAGGCCGGCCAGCTGCCGGATGTCGCGGTCAGCCCGGAGGCGCTCGAGGCCGAGGAGCGCAAGAACCTCGTGCTGGGCCTGGGGCAGTTTTTCAATTTCGACAACCCGATGTTTGCGCGCGAGCTGCCGATCCATGTGCTCGCGATGCGCAAGTATCACGCCGACGTCCATGAGCCGCACACCCGCGAGGCCCTCGACGAGGCCCCGTTCTATGCCATCCAGAAGGCGATGGAATACTTCCAGGCAGCCAACCAGGGCACGGTGCAATAGGACGTACTGACTGCTAGGGTCGGGTCATGCGTACCGTTTACACCGCTGCCGACCCGGTGATGGCCGGGTTCATCGAGAATCTCCTGAAGGAGGCCGGCATCCCCGCTTATGTCGCCCAGGCCGGGCTTTATGGCGCCGCCGGCGAGATCCCGCCGACCGAGTGCTGGGGGCGGGTGATGGTGGTGCACGAGGCCCAGGCCGAGCAGGCCCGCGAGCTGATCGTGGAGTACCTGGAAGGCGAGCCGGAGCACGACGGGAAGGAATGGAAGTGCTCGCGTTGCGGCGAGCGGATCGAGCCGCAGTTCACCCAGTGCTGGAACTGCGGGCGCGAGCGGCGCTGATTCTCCACCACTAGTCCGCTACGCAGGGCGTCTTTCTAGCGAATCCCGTTACCCGAGCCGTACTGGGCCCGTACCCGCTGGATGTAGGTCTGGGTTTCGGGGAAGGGCGGTACGCCGCCATGACGCTCCACCGCCCCGGGGCCCGCGTTGTAAGCGGCCAGAGCCAGGTCCAGATCCCCGTCGAAACGCTGCAGCATCTCGGCCAGGTAGCGCGTGCCGCCATGGATGTTCTGGGCTGGGTCGAAGCGGTCGGTCACGCCCAGGTCGGCGGCGGTGGCCGGCATCAGCTGCATCAGGCCGTGCGCACCCACCCGCGAGACGGCCTCGGGGTCGAAGCAGGACTCGACGTGAATCACGGACTGTACCAGGGCCGGGTCGACACCGTTGTGACCCGCGGCGGCGCGGATCAGCTCGGCGAACTCGCCACCGCCGCTGGCCAGGGCCTGGCGGGCCCGTTCGCCGCAGCGCGCCCGGGCTGTCGGGCGGCCGTAGGTGGCGATCAGGTTCATGTTGGCGTTTTGGCTCCGCTGGTTGGTGACCAGACGCTGGCCGTCCGGGCCCTCGAACACGAAGATCTCGCTGGGCGACCAGCTACCCCCTGAAGCCGTTCCGCTCTGGCTGGCAGAGGTGCCGGGACGCTGGGGCGAAGGCACGGTCTCGTACTCGATGCCCTCGGGGCGCTGGTCCGTAATCACGCGGGCACCCGTGGCGTCGTAGTAGGTGTAAAGGTCGGCCTGGGCGGGCAAGGCGAGGACGCCGGCGGCCAGCAGCAACGCCGGCAGTCCGCCCGCGAAACGCTTACCATATGCACGATTGCGCAACCGAATCCCCCCCTTGTCGCCCACGTCCGAATGAACGCTCCCCAGACGACCGATCCCATTATGGCGCCGGAAACTGCGCAACTGGAAGGGCTGCTGCGCGAGGCCCTGGCGGGAACCGCGCTGGAACCGCCGCTGGTGGAGGTGCTGGAACGGGTGGATTCCACCAATGCACGACTGCTCGACCCCGCGCAGATGCATGCCGGCCCCAGGGTGTGTTTGGCGCGCGAGCAGCTGGCTGGGCGGGGGCGACGAGGCCGGGCCTGGGTGGCGCCCCCGGATGCCGGCCTGGCCCTCTCGCTCTCCTGGCCGATTGCCGCCAACCAGCCGGTGCCTGCGGCCTATCCGGTCGGGGTGGGGATCGGGGTCATCCGCGCGCTGGAGGCGCTCGGTGTGGAAGGCCCGGGTCTCAAGTGGCCGAACGACCTGGTGGTAGGCGCTGCGAAGCTGGGCGGTATCCTGGTCGAGCAGCGGCTTCCCCGGCCGGGTCGGCCCGGGCGCCTGGTGGTGGGGGTCGGGCTCAATCGCCGGGGTTCCGGAGCGCTCGGCCTGGATCGCGAGGTGACCGACCTGGAAGCCCTGTCAGACGGGCAGGGGCCCGACTGGCTGGCGCTGGCGGCCGAGGTGACAGGCTGGCAGATGCGCCTGCATTCGCTGCTGATGGCACAGGGGCTGGCGGCGCTGGCGGACGATCTCGACCGCCTCGATGTGCTGGCCGGACGCCCCATCCAGGTACCGGATACGGGCCTGTCGGGCATTGCCCGGGGCATTTGCCTGGATTCGGGGCGTCTGCGCGTCGAGGATGAGGCGGGCGTCCTGCATCATCTCGACGCAGGAGAAGTATCCATCCGGAGGGCTGGGCATGCCTGACTGCGCGCTGATCGACATCGGCAGTACCCGAATCAAGTGGCAGCGCCGCGACGCGGCCGGTCATGTGCTGGACGAGGGCACAAGCCTCGCGATTGATGATTGTGCTCAGGCGCTGAAAGACGCTGGTCTGGCGATCTGGGCCGCCCGTGTCGGCAGCCCGGAGCGCCAGGCGGCGCTGGAAGACGCGGTGGGGGCGGCGGTACCCATCCACTGGGTGGGAACGCACGGGGGCGGGCGCTATGGCGTGCGCAGTGATTATGCCGAAGGCCAGCTGGGTGTGGATCGCTTCTGTGCACTGGTGGCGGCCCGGGCGGAAGGGCCGGGGCCCTGCGTGCTGGTGGATGCGGGAACCGCGATTACGGTCGACCTGCTGGATACCGAGGGTCGGCATCGGGGCGGGTACTTGCTGCCGGGGCGACAGCTGGGCTGGGATTCGCTGCAGGCCCGGCTGGCCGACCGCGTCGCTCCGCGCGATCCGGGTGGCTGGCCCGCGACCCTCGACTCGACACCGGGGCTTGGTAGCGAACAGGGCCTGGAGCGCGGACTGACGCTGGGTCTCTCCGGCGCGGTCGATCGCCTGATCGTCGAGGCCCGCACCCACCTGGGCAATGACACCGTCTGCTGGCTACACGGTGGGGATGCATCCTGGCTTGCCGGGCAGCTCACCGAATTCGTCACTCTGCGCGAGAACCTCGTGCTGGAAGGCCTGTGGCAGATTGCACGCGCGGAGGGGGGCTCGTGATGCGCTGGTTCGTCGTGCTGTTGCTGCTGGCGAATCTTGCCCTGTTTGGCTGGAGTTGGCAGCAGGGGCACTGGAACGGCGACCCTTACGCCGACGTGCCCCCACCGGAGCGGGGTACGCAGATGCTCGACGAGGGCGATGTGCGGATTCACCCGCTCGACGGGGGCGACTAGGTCAGTCGTCCAGTCCCGGGATGCCGGCGCGCAGGGCCTGGAAGCCGATGGCCACGTCGTCGGGATCGGCGCCGGGTTCGATGTGCAGCCGCGCGCGAACCTTCT
This sequence comes from Thioalkalivibrio sp. ALgr1, assembly GCF_000378285.1. Taxonomy (NCBI): domain Bacteria; kingdom Pseudomonadati; phylum Pseudomonadota; class Gammaproteobacteria; order Chromatiales; family Ectothiorhodospiraceae; genus Thioalkalivibrio; species Thioalkalivibrio sp. ALgr1. The sequence continues at coordinate 117,085 of NZ_KB905133.1, read as the reverse complement.
CCGGATCGATGTGGGATTCTTCTACGATCTCTTCCGGCAGACGGTGCAGCCACCAGGCCAGTGCAGCCTGACTGCGCGTCTCTGACCACGGTTCAAGGTCCGATCCGACACGCTCGGCGTGCGCCTCCAGCTCCTCGTCAAAGAACGGTTTCAGGCGGTCCAGCGCGGCGACCGGATCGGGCAGATCGGGCTTCTCGCCCTCCAGCGCCTCGATCGCGCGGGCCAATTCGAGGCGGGCGATCTCCGGCCAGATCTGTGCGGGCAGGTATCCCTCCATCGCCGGGCGCCCGTCGGCGGTGATGCCGTGCAGGAAGCCGGCCTCTGTGCCCAGGTACCGGTCCAGGGCCTGCATGGCCTCGCGCGCCCAGTCGAGGGTGTCCTCGTCCTCCATGACCCGGGCCATGTTGGCCAGGGCGGCAATCGCCTGGCCGGAGCTGTCCGCATAGGTGTTGCGGTCCACCCGCGGGGGATCGGTCTCCAGCCGTTCTTCCGGGTCGAGCTGGTAGTAGTCGCGATCCGCATACTGGCTATTGCCGAAGCGCGACTGAGCCTCGTCCCAGAGCTGGTCGCGCAGATAGTCGCGAATACCGCGGGCGAATTCGGCGTGATGTTCCTTGCCGAAGCGCTCGTAGGCCTCGGCATACAGCCAGAGGAACGCGGCGTTCTGGTCCAGTCGTTTGGAGGTTTCGAGGGCCAGGACCGGATCGCGTTGATCCCAGTCGTGGAAAAAGAAGAATCCTCCCTCCACTCCGTCGTACAGGTCGGCGGCGATCTGGTCGAGCATGGCGGGCATGCGGTCTTCCCAGTCCGCCTCGTCGAGCAGGAAGCGATAGGTCCAGGGCTGCGGGCGTTTGCTCAGCGTGCCGAAGGCCGCGCTCCCGCTCAGGCGGTGGCCGGAGCGGTCGTAGACCTCGTCGAGCATCTCGCGGAAGCGGTCGAGGTCATTGATCGCGGCGTCGTCCGGCGTGATCTCGCGGCCGGTGACCGAGAACATGTCCCGCTGGGCCTCCAGGATGCCCTGCAGGTCGCGCGGATTCACATGCCCGGTAAAGCGGGTCAGCATCTCGTCCTCGTGGTTCACGATCACCACAAACGGCAGACCCCGACCACCGTAGCGGCGGAACAGGTCGGCGCGCTCGTCGAGGTCGACCAGGACCGGGATGTAGTGCTGATCGATGGTGTCGACGACGTCGGGGTTCTCCAGCGACTCGTCCTGGAAGTCGCGGCACCAGGTGCACCACTGCCCGTGAAAGTAGAAGAAGATCGGCCGTTCGAGCTCCTTCGACTCCTCGAACAGTTCGCTGTCCCAGGACTGCCAGTCGATCTGGGAGCCTTCCGGGTAGTCATCCACCTCGAAACCGTTGTCGGGCCCGTTATCCGGGGCCTCGGCGGGTCCGGCCGCGCCTTGAGCACCAACAATGCCCGCAAGGCCCAGCAGAACAAGGCCCAGGACGGGACTGGTCCACCCGCCGATGGTGGCGACTGCAAAAAAATTGTGCTCGTCCATGGCGCACCTGGAGATTTGGGCTGCTTACTACGGTAGACCACAATCAAGGGGTTGCCGTTCCTCGGGAGACATCCGCCTCGGTGGTAGCATGGCCGTGGATCAAGCCACGGGGGGATCGAGATGCGCCTTTGCAGGGGAGGGACGGCCGCGACGAGGGGAGACCCGAGATGGCGAGGGTGACGCTTCTGCTGCCCGGATTGTTTCGGCGTGCCGAGGCGGCCTTGCCGAAGGACGGCGAGGATGCCCCGGGAATCCGGCATCTGGCGCGCTGGCTGGGCCGAGCACGCCCGCTGGTAGCTGCGCCGGCGGATGCCCGGGAGGGCTGGGAGGTCCAGCTCGCGCGGCGGCTGGGCTTCGAGCAGCCGGTCTCGGGATCGCGCCTGTGGCTGGCCTGGCCCGTGCGGCTGACGCCCGGGATGAAGGACCTGGTCGCGGATCCGGTCTTCGAGGTCCACCGGGAAGAGCGCGAGGCGCTGTGGGAGGCCGCGCGTCCGGATCTGGAAGCGGCGGGGGCCACGCTGCGGCTGTCGTCGGCTGGGCTGTGGCTCCTGGAAATGGAGGGCGAGGGGGATGGAGCGGGCGAGCCGCCCTCAGCGGGCTGGGGTCGCTCGATGAGCCGGGGTGCGATGGACAGTGACGTCGCGCGCCGTCTGCAGGTCCTAAACAACGCCCTGCAGATGACCTGGTTCCAGCATCCGGTGAACCAGGCGCGCGAGCAATCCGGGCGCGAGCCCGTTCACGGGCTGTGGTTCTGGTCACCGGGGCGTCCAGAGGGCGCCACGGCCGTGCGCGCGGTCTGTGGCGGTGGGCCTGTCGCGCACTTTCTGGCGGACTGGACGGCGCTTGACTGGAATCCGGATCCGGCCGCCGCGGCGGAGGCGGTGCGCGATACCGTCGTGGTACTGGATGCCCTGGCAGGCGCGCGCGATCTCGAACGCCATGCGGAGGTGATGCAGTCCCTGGCCGATGACGTCGTACGGCCTCTGCTGCCTCTGCTTCGGAAGGGACACCTGGAGGCGCTGGAGTTTCACGATCCGCTTGCGCGCTCGGAGCCGCCCAGGGTGCTGGAACGCCGGGACAGCCTGGCCTTCTGGCGGCGCGCGCGAGTCCTCTGACGCACCCCGTCCGGTTGGACCCGAGTGCGCCAGACGCCGGGTCAGGGGTGTTATACTGCGCGGCTTTTCTGCCCACCCGCACACCGGAAATCGACGCATCATGGAACTGAATCCGCTGTATACCCAGATTGATGACCTGAAAGGCCGCCTGGAAGGCCTTAGGGGGTATCTTTGACTACCCGGTCAAGGAAGAACGCCTAGAAGAGGTCCAGCGCGAACTGGAAAACCCGGACATCTGGAACGACCCGGATCGTGCGCAGGCGCTGGGCAAGGAACGCGCCCAGCTCGAGAACATCGTCGTCAACATCCGCGAGATCGGCACGCAGCTGGCCGACAGCCGCGACTTGCTGGAGATGGCCGAGGCCGATGACGATGCCGAGACGGCAGCGGCGGTGGAGGCCGACGTCGCGGCCCTGACCGCGCGGGTCGAGGCACTGGAGTTCCGGCGCATGTTCTCCGGCGAGATGGACGAGGCCAACGCCTATCTCGACATCCAGGCCGGCTCCGGCGGCACCGAGGCCCAGGACTGGGCCAACATCCTGTTGCGCATGTACCTGCGCTGGGCCGAGAACCACGGCTTCAAGACCGAGATCATCGAGCTCTCCGAGGGCGATGTCGCCGGTATCAAGAGTGCGACTGTGCGTATCGAGGGCGAATACGCCTTTGGCTGGCTGCGCACCGAGACCGGCGTGCACCGCCTGGTGCGCAAGTCGCCGTTCGACTCGGGCAATCGCCGGCACACCTCGTTCGCGTCGGTGTTCGCCTCGCCGGAGGTGGACGACAGCTTCGAGATCGAGATCAACCCGGCCGATCTGCGCGTGGATACCTACCGCGCCTCCGGGGCCGGTGGGCAGCACGTCAACCGGACTGAGTCGGCCATCCGCATTACCCACGAGCCCTCCGGCATCGTGGTGGCCTGCCAGAACGACCGCTCGCAGCACAAGAACCGCGACACGGCGATGAAGCAGCTGAAGGCCAAGCTCTACGAGATGGAGATCCAGAAGCGCAACGCCGAGAAGCAGGCGGCCGAGGACGCCAAGTCCGATATCGGCTGGGGCAGCCAGATCCGTTCGTATGTGCTCGACCAGTCGCGGATCAAGGACCTGCGCACCAGCGTGGAGGTCGGCAACACCCAGGCCGTGCTCGACGGCGACCTGGACCAGTTCATCGAAGCCAGCCTTAAGAGTGGGCTGTAACGCTTTCTTTTACCGGGATTCCCGATGACCGAGATTACCGACGAGAACAAGCTGATCGCCCAGCGTCGCGCCAAGCTGAACGAGCTGCGCGAGGCCGGCCCGGCCTTCCCCAACGACTTCCGCCGCGATGCCCTGGCGGCCGATCTGCACGCCGCGCATGACGACACCGAAGGCGAGGCGCTGGAGGGGCAGGGGATCCGCGTGACCGTGGCCGGGCGCATGATCGGCAAGCGCGTGATGGGCAAGGCGAGTTTTGTCCGCCTGCGCGACCAGTCCGGGGATATCCAGCTGTTCGCCCAGCGTGACAGCCTGCCGGAGGGTGCCTACGCGGCCTTCAAGCACTGGGACCTGGGCGATATCGTCGGCGGGCAGGGCACGCTGTTCAAGACCAAGACCGGCGAGCTGACGGTCCAGCTGGACGAGCTGCGCCTGCTGACCAAGAGCCTGCGCCCGCTACCGGAGAAGTTCCACGGCCTGACCGACCAGGAACAGCGCTACCGCCAGCGCTACGTGGACCTGATCACCAGCCCGGACAGCCGCGAGCTGTTCCGCACCCGCACCCGGATCGTGCGCTACATCCGCGAGTACTTCGAACGCGAGGACTTCATCGAGGTGGAGACCCCGATGATGCAGGTGATCCCGGGCGGCGCGACCGCGCGGCCGTTCGCCACGCACCACAATGCGCTGGACATGCCGCTGTATCTGCGTATCGCGCCGGAGCTGTATCTGAAGCGCCTGGTCGTCGGCGGCTTCGAGAAGGTCTTCGAGATCAACCGCAATTTCCGCAACGAGGGGCTGTCCACCCGGCACAACCCCGAGTTCACCATGCTCGAGTTCTACGAGGCCTTCGTCGACTACCACGCGCTGATGGACCGCACCGAGACGCTGCTGCGCGGGCTGTGCGAGAACGTGCTGGGCACGACCACCATCGAGTACCAGGGCGAGACCTACGATTTCGGTCAGCCGTTCACGCGCATGACGGTGCGCGAGGCGATCCTCGAGCACAACTCGGAGATCACCAGCGAGGACCTGGCCGATATCGACAAGGTACGCGCCCACTGCGAGCGCCTGGAGATCCCGATCAAGGCGAGCTTCGGCCTCGGCAAGCTGTGGACCGAGATCTTCGAGTACACCGCCGAGAACAAACTGCGTCACCCGACCTTCATCACCGCCTATCCGACCGAGGTCTCGCCGCTGGCGCGGCGTAACGACGAAGACCCGTTCGTGACCGACCGCTTCGAGCTGTTTGTCGGCGGGCGCGAGATCGCCAACGGCTTCTCCGAGCTCAACGACCCCGAGGACCAGGCCGAGCGCTTCCAGGCCCAGGTCGCGGAGAAGGACGCCGGCGACGACGAGGCGATGCACTATGACGCCGACTACATCCGCGCCCTGGAATACGGCCTGCCACCCACGGCCGGCGAGGGCATCGGCATCGACCGCCTGGTGATGCTGCTGACCAACAGCGCCTCCATCCGCGATGTGCTGCTGTTCCCGCACCTGCGCCCGGAGGCCTGAAGCCGCCCTTTCTCCGCTGAGACCGTGCCGACGGGCAAGCCGATTGCGGGAACACCGGGAAACCCTGTCGGTCGCATGGTTGTGGTTTCACGGAAAGAACGGGAGGTTGTCATGGCGAATTACGGCCCTGTCTGGCGCAGTCTGGTTGGTACTGCGGCCGCCACGGCGCTGCTGGCCGGTGGTGCCCAGGCCGGCGAGACGGTCGAGTCCGGCATCAGCACCGAATACGAGCAGTTCGACCTGGTGCGGGTTGCGGGCGATCTGGAACACCCGTGGTCGGTGGCGTTCCTGCCCGGTGGAGGCTATCTGGTCACCGAGCGTACCGGCGCGCTGAAGCACATCCGCAGGAACGGCGAGGTCCGCGAGGTGGCGGGTGTGCCGGATGTGGTGGCCCGCGACCAGGGCGGGCTGCTGGATGTGTCCCTTCACCCGGACTTCCGTGACAACGGCTGGGTATACCTGACCTATTCCTCTGGTGACGAAGATCAGTCCTACACTGCGATGGGCCGTGGCCTGTTGGAGGATGGCGAGCTGCACGACTTCGAGAAGCTCTTCGAGCAGGATCGCGGGGGCAGCAATCATGGCCACTTCGGTTCTCGCCTCGCCTGGCTCGCCGACGGCACCCTGCTGATGACTATCGGCGACCGCCGCCAGGAGGAGCCGGCCCAGGAGCTGTCCAGCCACACCGGCAAGCTGCTGCGCCTGACCGAGGATGGCGAGGCCCCGGCCGACAACCCGTTTGCCGACCGTGACGACGCCCAGCCGCACATCTATTCTTACGGCCTGCGCAACTCGCAGGGGCTGGTGGTCGATCCCGCCGATGACACGATCTGGCTGACCGATCATGGTCCGCGCGGCGGGGACGAGCTCAATCGGATGGAGGCTGGCGGTAACTACGGCTGGCCGGGTGTCACACGTGGACGTGAATATCCGACGGAGCGCCCGTTTGGAGATGCCCGTGAATCGGACGATGTGATTCCCCCGATTTACGAGTTCCTGCCTACGCTGGCGCCCTCCGGGCTGGCGCTGATCACCTCGGATCGCTTCGAGGCCTGGGAGGGTAATCTGCTGGCCGGCGGCCTGCGCGCCGAGCGTATCCTGCGCATCGTGATCGAGGACGACGAAGTTGTGCACATGGAGGAGCTGCTGCATGGCAAGATCGGGCGCATCCGTGATGTGCGCGAGGGCCCGAACGGGCATATCTACGTGCTGACAGACGAGTCCGACGGCGGGCTGTACCGGATGGAGGCCCGCTAGCACCACCGGTCCTGGCTGCTACCAAGGTCCGGACAGTAGAAGGCCCTTCCCGAGCGGGAAGGGCCTTGTTCGTTGCAGGGCTAGAACAGGTCGTCGGCAATGGCCTCGATGCCCGCCTCGGCACACTCGTGGTCGACTTCACCACTGGGGGCGCCGGAGACGCCGATGCCGCCGATGATGCTCCCGTTATCGGTGATCTGCACACCGCCGCCCAGGATGGTGACATTGGGGAGGTGCTGAATGCCGTAACCGGCTTCGCCCGGCATCGTCATTTCGCGCAGTTCCAGGGTATCGGTACGGAAGCTGACCGCCGTCCAGGCCTTGGATACGGCGGTATCGACGGTATGAGCCCCGGCGAAGCGGTCGCGTTTGACGGCCTGGGTTACGCCGTGACGATCCACGACGGCCACCGCGACCTGGGTATCGCGATCACGACAGGCCTCCATGGCCGCCTCGACCGCCTTGACGGCGAGTTCGGGGAGGAGCGTCGGAGTGTTGAAGGTGCCCTCGCTGCTTTGCGCCGGGCTTGCGGCGAATACGAGGGCGCCGGCGAGGAACAGGGGGGTGAGCTTGGTCATGCGCATGGGAGCGACTCCTTTGTTTGGATCCCATCTGTTATCTAGTCATTGCTCGGGCGTTTCGCAATCCGGTGGAATACGAACGTGATCGGCGAAACGCTCGTCTGACGGGTGACCTCTCGGCGCGTATCGGGCACGGTCGGGTGGTGAGAACGAGGAGCCACAAGTGTTTGGGAGATTGGGTGGGCTTGAGTAACGCCACGGAAGCCCGGCGACGGATGGAAGGGGTCGATGCGGCCCGTGCGCTGGCCATGATCGGCATGCTGATGGTGCATGTGGGGCCCACTCGTCTCGATTCGGTTGCAGGCCAGTGGTACGCGCTACCGCATGGGCGGGCCTCGGTGTTGTTCATGCTGGTGGCCGGGGTCGGAATCTCGTTCCTGGCGGCCTCGCGGCGTGTCGCGGCCGAGGGCCTGGCCGGGCAACTCCTCTGGCGTGCCTTGCTGCTGTTTCCATTGGGTCTGGCCCTGCAGGCGATGCAGAGCGAATTGAACGTGATCCTGCAGACCTATGCCCTGTTTTTCGTACTCTCCATCGGGCTGGTGCGGTTACGCACCACGGTGCTCTTCCTGGTGGGCCTGTTCGCCCTGGTGCTGGGGCCACCGCTGTACCTATATGGCCAGATGCTGGACCCCGATACCTTCCAGCGGGTCGGTATCGGGCCGGACAACCCGCCCGGTGTAATGCTGCACGCCCTCCTGTTCTCGGGCCCGTACCCGCTGATCACCTGGATCGTGCCGTTTGTGGTGGGGCTGTGGCTGGGCCGCTGCGATCTGCGCAGCGATGCGCTGCGTTTGCGGATGCTGCTGGTGGGTGCCGCCGTTGCAGGGGTGGCCTGGGCGCTGCATGTCGCCCTCTTTGCGTGGTTGGGCGAGCCAGGCGGAGGTCTGCGCTGGGCCGATCTCGCCGACATGAAGGCCCACAGCCAACGTCCGCTATGGCTGTTGAATGCGACCGGGGTGGCGGTAGCCGTGCTTGCCGTGTGCCTGGTGGCGGCGGATCGCCTCGGGCGTGCGCTGTGGCCGCTGGTCGCGACCGGCCAGTTGGCGTTGACCTTCTACGTGCTGCACCTGGTTGTGATCGCCCTGTGGCGCGACGACGTGGTCTTCAAGCAGGACGTTGGCCCCGCATTGGTGGTGGTCGCGGTATTCACCGGGCTGTTCATGCTGTTTGCGGTGGGCTGGCGCCGACTGTTCCGCAAGGGGCCCCTGGAAAGCCTGCTGGTCGTGCCGTGGGCATGGAGGCGCCCGACGAAGAGCTGATCAGGCCGATTGGCGAGCTTGCTGCGCGAGGCTGCGTGTGGCCTGGCGGAACACCGGGCGCAACGGCTTGTTGAGGAAGGTTCGCGCCCGGCTCGGGGCAATGCCCTGATGGTGACAGAACAGGGCCAGCGCGTAGACGAGATCGTCGCGCCCAAGCGATGCCTGGCGTTCCGCACTCGGGGCACTGCAGGAGCCACAACCACCGACCCGCACGTGAAAGGCCGTATTGGCGAGCATCACACCGAATCCCATCTGTGTGGCCAGCAGTTCGGCTACATGCCCCTCGTTGCCCTCCTGCGAGGGGGCGGGTTCTTCCGAGGTGGGGAGGAGCCTCAGCGCGATCTCGCGGGCAAAGTGCCCGATCAGGGCCTCGTTCTCGCCGACCAGCCGGGGATCGTAGGGAATCGGTATGGATTCGGGGCGGGGCGCATGGCCCCAGGAGCCCATCGGCACCGGGTTATCCAGGAGGTCATCCGGTTGCGCGAGCCGAAACGGGCCGTCGGCAAAGCCGGCATGGCTGCATACGGCGTCGAACACGATCTGCGCCATCCCGTGGCGGGTATCGGCCTGCCCGGGGAAATGCTCGCGAATCGGCAGAACGAGGTGGGCCTGACCGAGCGGCTGCGCCCAGACGGCCTGGCGCCGTGCCCAGAGCGTAACGGCGCGGACCCACTGGCGGGCCTCGGTGTCGGGTTCGGGGGCGCGCTGGAACAGACGCGGGATCAGCGAGAGCATCGTGGGAGGCTGGTTTGGGTGCCCCTCCATTGTGCGCCAGGGCGGGGCGTTTTGCAGGCCCTTAAGGAAACACTGTTCAGTGTTCCCTTAAAGCAAAAAGGCCCGGACCGAGCGGCCCGGGCCTTGCCATATTGCGGACCTAGTTGAAGGCCTCGCCGGGCTTGACGCCCATGGCCTTCAGGATCATGGCCAGCGGGCAGAAGCCGGTGAATGCCGACTGCAGCAGGTTGAAGCCGACGAACAGGGTCAGCAGCAGCCACCAGGGGCTGAACACCCAGGCCAGGATGGCACTGATGATGACGACGGTGCCGGCAAAGGCGAGGACAATGCGATCGATGCTCATGGGGGATTCTCCCGGGTTATCTATTAGACAACTCTAATATGTGCCCGCAGACACAGAAATACAAGGGCCCACTGGTCGGTGGGTCCGCACACGTGCCGGAACAGGTCGGTTCAGTGGAAGATCTCGCCGGGCTTCATGCCCAGGCTCTTCAGCACCATGGCCAGCGGGCAGAATCCGGTAAAGGCGGACTGGATCAGGTGGACGCCGATAAAGATCGTCAGCAGCAGCCACCATCCACTGGCGGCCCAGGTCAGCAGGGCACTGATCAGTACAACGATCCCGGCAAACACCAGGAAAAAGCGATCAAGCGTCATGGACGGTCCCTCCCTTGCGTCCGTTGTTTACCCAGTGATAGCACTGGCGCAGTCGCACGGCAAGGGAGGGGGAGCGCCAAGGGAAACACTGATCAATGTACACGCTCGCGTTGGTACCCCAGGTTTTCCGAGACAAGGCGCGTCGTGCAACGGGTAGTGGTTCTACCCGCAAGCGGCGCAACGCGGGATCGGGGAACCTGGGGTACCAACCCCACAATCCATTTAAAGCAGGGGCTCGGCCGCCCGTTGTTGATCAAAAACGGGCGCGCGCACGGCGTTGCGGCTCCCTTGTGCAGAATGACTGCACGGCAGTCACCGCGCCTTGTTCACACGTAAAAGCGACTCGAGCGCGAGCGTGTACATTGATCAGTGTTTCCGAAGAACGTTCCTAGCGTTCCTCGATCGCGATGTACTCGCGTGAGGGGTGCCCGGTGTAGAGCTGGCGCGGACGGCCAATGCGTGATTCCGGATCCTGCATCATCTCGTTCCAGTGCGAGATCCAGCCCACCGTGCGGGCCAGCGCAAAGATCACGGTGAACATGTTCAGCGGGATGCCCATCGCGCGCAGGATGATGCCGGAGTAGAAGTCCACGTTCGGATAGAGCTTGCGCTCGATGAAGTAGTCGTCCTCCATCGCGATGCGCTCGAGCTCCATGGCGACGTCGAACAGCGGTTGATTCTCGGCGCCCATGTCGCCCATCTCGGCCAGCAGTTCGTGGCACATCTTGCGGATGATCTTCGCCCGCGGATCGTAGTTCTTGTACACGCGGTGGCCGAATCCCATCAGGCGGAACGGGTCGTTCTTGTCCTTCGCGCGGGCGACGAAGTCCTGCACGCTCTTGTCGGAGTTCACGATCTCCTCGAGCATGCGCACGACCTTCTCATTCGCGCCCCCGTGCAGCGGACCCCACAGCGAGGCGATGCCGGCCGAGATCGCGGCAAACGGGTTCGCCTCGGAAGAGCCGGACAGGCGCACGGTGGAGGTTGAGGCGTTTTGTTCGTGATCCGCATGCAGGATGAGGATCAGGTCCAGTGCGCGTACGAAGACCGGGTTCGGCTGGTAGGGCTCGCTGGGCACCCCGAACATCATCGACAGGAAGTTGGCCGTGTAGGACAGGTTGTTGTCCGGATACATGAACGGCTGGCCGTGGGCGTACTTGTACGACCAGGCGGCGATCGTTGGCATCTTGGAGATCAGCCGGTGCGCGGCGATGCGGCGGTGTTCCGGGTTATGCACGTCGACGTTGTCGTGATAGAAGGCCGACAAGGCCCCCACCACGCCGACCATAATCGCCATCGGATGCGCATCGTGACGGAAGCCGTCGAAGAAGCGGCGGACCGCCTCGTGCAGCATCGAGTGGTCCTTGATGATGCGCGAGAAGTCGTGCAGGTCGTCGGAGGAGGGCAACTCGCCGTTCAGCAGCAGGTAGCAGACCTCGAGATAGGTGCTCCCTTCCGCCAGCTGTTCGATCGGATAACCACGGTAGAGCAGGGTGCCCTCGTCCCCGTCGATGAAGGTCACATCCGAGCGGCAACTGGCCGTGGACATGAACCCCGGGTCGTAGGTGAAGTAACCGAGTTCCTTGTACAGCGCACGGATGTCGATGCAATTGGGGCCGTGGGCACCCTCCTGGATCGGCAGCTCGATGCTCTTGCCGGTAGTGTTGTCGGTCAGCGTGACGGTCTTGCTCATGAAACGGCCTCGAAGATTCGCTGGGGCGCCCGAACGCGCGGGGTCGAAAAGGGGCATGGTAAACCATCGACACCCGGTGGGCAGCGTTGTTCTAGGGCCGGTTCGGGATTCCGCGATCCGATTCCTCGGTAGCGGGGGCCCGGGAGACGCTGATCGAATCGTGCGCCTCCCTATGAGGCATTGCGTTGTGCGCGCTTCTCGGCGTACATCGCCTGGTCAGCGCGGGCCTGCGCGTCGGGCAGGTCGCCCTGGACCTCGCGCGCCGATGCGCCCAGGGCGGCCGACACGCCTGCCTGTTCCAGTGCCGTGCGCAGGCGCTCGGTCAGGTCGGGCAGATAGTCGATCGGTGTTTCGGGGAACAGGACTGCGAATTCGTCGCCGCCCAGGCGGGCCACGGTGTCGATGTCACGCACGGTCTCGAGCAGGGCGCGTCCCGCCGCGGCGATCAGGCGGTCACCGGCCTCGTGGCCTTGCGTGTCGTTGACGGCCTTCAGACCGTTCAGGTCGATCATGACGACGCCGGCCGGGAGGCCATGGCGGGCGCAGCGGTCTTCCTCGGCCGCGAGTGCGAGACCCCAGCCGCGGCGGTTGTACGTGCCGGTCAGGGTATCGGTGTGGGCCTCGAGAAGAAGGGCCTCGCGTTCGCGCTCGAGCGAGTCAACCTGGTGGCGCATCCGTATCAGGGCCTCGAGCGTACTCACCGCCGCGCGAATCGGTTCGTCGTGTTCGACCAGCGAGTCCGCCAGCGTCTCCGGGTGAATGGCGCAGAGCACGCCATACAGCTGGTGGTCGACATCCTGCACCGGGTAGCCAATGTAGCTGCCGATCGGGCTCTGGTCGCCCGCCGCTGCAAGGGCGCTCAGCGCCTCGGCGTAGGCAGGCTCGCGTGCAGCATCCGGTGCGATCTGGGGCGCACGGCCTTCCAGCATGCGGATACAGAACGAGTTGCTCCAGTCGAAGGCCGTGCCGGCCTCGATTCCGTAGCCATGATCGTCGGCGCGCACCACGATCTGCTCGTCCCCCTCCACCCGGGTCAGCATCCAGGTGTCGAGCGGGGCGAGTTGGTGCAGAAGGCGCAGGGTATTGTCCACGCCCTGGTTGAACGGGTCCTCGGTGTCCTCGCGCTGGTCCTGGGATCGCTTCATGGATATAGCACGGGCGTTGGGGACCCGTGGCCTTTGTGCTCGCGTTCACCTTACAAGAGTGTTGCGGGGACTTCACTCGGCGACGCCCCGTGTCCCGGGTTCTGGCGCTAAAGGCGCGGCAGGTCGGGGTGCGGGAGCTGGCCGCCATGCACGTGCTGGCGCCCGAACTCGGCGCAGCGTGCCAGTGTAGGCACGGCCTTGCCGGGGTTCAGCAGGCCGAGCGGATCGAAGGCCTGCCGCAGCCGGTGGAACTGCTCGAGTTCGAGGGGTGCGAACTGCACGCACATGCCGTCGAGCTTCTCGACGCCCACGCCGTGTTCGCCGGTCACGGTCCCGCCAACTTCCACGCACAGCTCCAGGATCTGCTGCCCGAAGGCCTCGGCCGTTTCCAGCTGGCCGGGCTGGTTGGCGTCGTAGAGGATCAGGGGGTGCAGGTTGCCGTCGCCGGCATGGAAGACGTTGCACACGCCCAGGCCATGTTCGCGCGACAGTGCATTGATGCGCTCGAGCACGGTACCGAGCTGGTGACGGGGGATAGTTCCGTCCATGCAGTAGTAGTCCGGCGAGATTCGGCCCGCGGCCGGAAAGGCGGCCTTGCGCCCGGCCCAGAACAGGGCCTGCTCCTGGGCGTCGCGTGCGGTGCGAACCTCGGTGGCGCCAAGCTCGAGCAGCTTGCGGCGCACCACCATGATGTCCTCGGAGACCTCGGCGTTGGTGCCGTCGAGCTCGCACAGCAGGATCGCGGCGGCGTCCACCGGATAGCCTGCGTGCACGAAGTCCTCGGCCGCGCGGATCGCGGCGTTGTCCATCATCTCCAGGCCGGCCGGGATCAACCCGGCCGCGATGATCCCGGCCACCGCGCGCCCGGCGGCCTCTACCTCGTCGAAGCTCGCCAGCAGGACCTGGGTGCGTTCCGCCCGGGGCAGCAGGCGCACCGTGACCTCGGTGACGATGCCGAGCATCCCCTCGGAGCCGATCATCAGCGCCAGCAGGTCGGGGCCCGCGGTGTCCAGGGTCTTGCCGCCCAGGCGGATGATCTCGCCATCCAGCGTGACCATCTCCAGCCCCAGCACGTTGTGCACGGTGAGGCCGTATTTCAGACAGTGCACGCCGCCGGCATTCTCGGCGACATTGCCGCCAATCGAGCAGGCGATCTGGGAGGAGGGGTCCGGGGCATAGTAGAGGCCTTGGGGGGCAGCCGCCTCGGAAATGGCGAGGTTGCGTACGCCGGGTTGCACGACCGCACAGCGATTGTCGGCGTCGATCTCCAGTATGCGGTTGAGGCGGGCCAGGGACAGTAGCAACCCGGTGGCACTGGGCAGGGCCCCGCCCGAGAGTCCGGTGCCCGCCCCGCGGGGTACGATCGGGACCTGGTGCTCGCGGCATACCCGCAGGCAGGTGAGCAGTTCCTCCCGCGTGTGGGGCAGCGCGACGGCGCCGGGGGTCTGGCGATAGGCGGACAGCCCGTCACATTCGTAGGTGCGGCGCTCGTGGGCCTCCAGGATCAGCCGATCCGCGGGCAGCTCTTGCTGCAGGACCATGATCGCAGCCGCCAGCGCATCCAGCGCAGTGGAATCCGGGGGCAGGGGCTGTGCGGCAGTCATGGTGTGGTCAGGGGCGTCCGGGAGGGCGAAAGGCCCCTCAGGTTACAGGCCGTGGGCGGCGCAGGAAATGTCCGTGTCACTTCGTGGTGTCTCTAGGAAACGCTGATTTGGCAAGACGCAGCAACGGCGGATGCAATAAACAGAGTAAGGTTCGGGAATTTTTATTGTTTCGTGACAGTCTAGTCATTCGCGGGATTACTAGAATGATTCCAACCCCGACCCAAGGAGATTGAGATGCGGCATTCATGGATCACGACGGCCTGTGCGGCCGCTTGCCTGGCTTCAGCCCCGGCGTTTGCGGCCGACAAGGTCACGCTGGAGCATGACGACCTGACCCTGATCGGTCATTTCCAGGAAGGGGCCGGTGCCTCGCCTGAAGACGGTGTGGTGCTGATGCTGCATGGCACGCTCGCCCACGGCCGCATGGAGGTCATGCAGGCGGTCCAGGATCAGCTGGCCGACCGAGGCCACAATACGCTGTCGATCAACCTGAGCTACGGGATCGACGAACGTGAGGGGATGTTCGAGTGCGACGCGCCGATTCATCATGGCGTGGACGAGCACATGAAAGAGGTCGCGCTCTGGCAGGAGTGGCTGCAGGGCGAAGGCTATGGCCCGGTCACGCTGTTCGGGCATTCGCGTGGAGGCAACCAGGTGGCCCGCTATCTGACCGAGCACGATCCGGACGACATCCGCGCGATGGTTCTGGTCGCTCCGTCCACCTTTGATGCGGACAAGGTCGCGGCGGATTACGAAGATCAGGCCGGGGAACCACTGGGTGAAGTACTGGCCCGCGCCCAGGAGAAACACGACCGTGGCGACGGCTCCATGCTGGAAGGCGTGCGTTTTCTGCAATGTGGCGAACTGGATGTCGCACCCCATGCGTTCCTGAGCTACTACGATCCGGCCCCGGTCCACAACACGCCAAGCGTGATCGACGGCATCCAGACCCCGACGCTGGTGGTGATCGGGTCCGAGGATGACGTGGTGGCGGATCTGCCGGAGCGGATGGATGCGGTCGAGGACAAGGAGCACATCACGGTGAACACCGTCGATGGTGCGGATCATTTCTTCCGCGACTTCTTCGCCGACGACGTGGTGGACTTCACCGTCGACTTTCTCGGTGAGCACTGATCGGCTGATCTGAGCCCATCAGGCCGGCCCTTTCGGGTCGGCCTTTTTTGTGTGTGTCTCAACCGGCCCAGAGGGTCAGGTACAGACCCAGCATCGCGGCGGCGAACAGCAGGCCGATGGTCTCCCAGCGGGTGAGTACACGCTCGGCCAGTTCCAGCCGTTCACGAAGCCGGTAGCGTACCCAGCGCAGGCGCGCCGGGTGGCGCCCGACGCCGATCAATGCAGGGCGGCGGTGCCACAGGCGCTGGCTGGTGTGCGCGAGCCACTCCAGGGGCACGACGAGATCGCCCTCCTGGAGCCACGGCCGATCGCGATCCCGAGCCCATCGCCAGGCCAGCAGCCCCAGGACCAGGCCGACACCAATTGGCCAGACAAGGCTCAGACTCGTCAGCACGACCCAGGCGGAAACCTGCTCCGGTGGGGCGACTGCCACCCCCAGCAGGGGGAAGACCAGCGACATCGCCGCCAGGCCACCCCAGGCCCACCAGCGGCGCGAGTCCGCGCGCGGGGGCGTCTGGGTGTCTTGCTGTGTCTGATACCAGCGCCAGAGAAAGCGCAGCATCAGGAGCGTTGTGCCGGCGGCCGCCAGGGTCAGGGCGAACTCCGTATGAGCCATCCAGCCGGCCAGATCGGCGTCGTACAGCGGTTCCTTCAGGGTGTTCTTGGCCAGCGCGCCGCTGGTCATCGGCATCCCGGCCAGGGCGAGTGCTGGCAGCACCGCGAACAGGAAAAAGGCCAGGCGGCCTGTGCCACCCGCGGGGCGCTGCGCGGTCATCCCGGCGGCCAGGAACAGCGCACCCTTGGCAAAGCCGTGGTGCACGGCGTAGAGCGTAACGGCCATCAGCAGCCAGGCCCGCAGGTCAGGCAGGGCGAGTGCCAGCCCGACCCCGGCCGTCATCAGCCCCATCTGGCTGATGCTGGAGTACGCGAGGATGGTCTTGGGACGCGACTGCAGAACCCCGGCGAGTGCGGCGAGGAAGGCTGCCGACAGACCCAGGAGCACGAGGGTCTCGCCGAGCAGCACATGGCCGGTCTCATCCAGTGGCAATACCCGCAGCCAGCCCAGCAGGCCGGCCTTGATCATCGCCCCCGACAGCACGGCGCTGGCCGCGACTGGTGCGGCCGGGTGGGCCAGCGGCAGCCAGAAATGCAGGGGAAGCATCCCGGCCTTGATGCCAAACCCGAGCACCAGCAACGCAAGGCCCCAGCCTTCGGGGCGCGCCTCGGCGATCGCGGTCAGCCGCGTATCGCCACCCGCCTGGTGAATCGCCATGACGAAGCCGGAAAACAGCAGGATTTCGCCGACGACCGCCAGGATCAGATAGATGCGTCCGGCGCGCCAGGCCTCCGCTGTATTGGAGTGCACCACCAGGCCATAGGCCGCCAGGCTCATCAGGGAGAAGAACAGATAAAAGCTCAGGGCGTCCTGGGCGAGGATCAGGCCCAGGTTCCCGGAGAGCGCCAGCAGCCAGAACGCGTAGAAGCGGTGACGCAGCGGGTCATCCTGGCGATCGCTCAGCGCAAACAGGCCGGCCGCCAGCCACAGCCCAGAGGTCAACGCCAGAAAGGCCTGTCCCAGAGGGTCGAGCCCCAGCAGTGTGTTGAGCATCAGCCAGTCCAGGGCGGCGGGCTCGATATCGCCCCCGAAGGCCGCACCTCCAAGGCCCGGCAATGCCGCCCACGGGACCCAACGGTTGAAGCGGGTCCTGTGCGGCCGCAGGCCGATCAGTACCGCGAGCAGCAGCGGGACCAGGGGGATCGCGATCCAGATCAGGGCGTTCATGGCGCGAACCCCGGGATCGAATAGTCGCGTTCCACGATCAGGGTCACCCAGTCGAGCGGGCTCAGGCTCATTCCCGCCAGCAGCCCGCCGAGCAGGCTCAGGGCCGCGACGAACATCGTGGGGACGAGCAGCATCCAGTGGGTCTCGAAGCGTGTGGGGCCGCTATGTTCGACCATACGCTCGTGCCAGGACGTGCGACGCTCGCCCAGCCAGCCGCGGATCACCGGCGGCAGGAAATACGCTGCATTGAGCAGGCTGCTGACGATCAGCACGGCCAGTACCCAGTGGAACTGGGCCTCCAGCGCCCCCAGGCCCAGATGCCACTTGGTGACGAAGCCCGCGAGCGGCGGCAGCCCGATCATGCCCAGGGCGCCCAGGGTAAAGGCCAGCATGGTCAACGGCATGCGCCGGCCCACGCCGTCCAGCTCGCTGATCTTGTGGATGCCGAGTGTCTCGGCAAAGTTGCCGGCACAAAAGAACAGCGTGATCTTGGTGATCCCCTGATGCACCAGATGCACAAGCCCGCCGATGACCCCCAGCGGCCCGGCCAGCGCGACACCCAGCACGATGTACGAGACCTGGCTGACGGTAGAAAAGGCCAGCCGCTGCTTCAGGTCGTCCGTGCGCAGGGCCTGGATCGAGCCGTACAGGATGGTGATCGCGGCGACCACTACCAGCCCTGCGGCGAGCCCGAGTTCCATCGTGACCTCGGCGCCATAGACGTCGTTCACCACCCGCACAATCCCGAAGGCCCCGGCCTTGACCACGGCGACCGCGTGCAGCAGGGCACTAACAGGGGCGGGCGCGACCATCGCGATCGGCAGCCAGGAGTGCAGCGGCACCAAAGCCGCCTTGACCCCGAACCCGATCATCAACATCACGAACAGGACCTTGAGCGTGGTCTCGTGCGTGGTCGCGAGTTCGCCGAGGTAGCCGCCCGGCACGAAGGATTCGGCACCGGCCAGAAGCGTCAGCCAGACGATCGCGGTGAACAGCACCAGCCCGCTGGTCAGGGTGTAGGCCAGATACAGGCGTCCGGCGCGCAGGGCGGCGGGTGTGCCGCGGTGCACCACCAGCGGCCAGGTGGCCAGCGTCAGCAGCTCGTAGAAGATCAGCAGCGTGATCAGGTTGCCCGACAGCGCGATCCCGACCGTGGCGCTGACACAAAGGGAAAAGAAGCCAAAAAAACGGCTCCGACGTGGCGAACCTTCCAGATAGCCGATGGCGTACACGGTGGTGACGAACCACAGCACTGCTGAGAGGGTGGCGAACAGCAGGGACAGGGCGTCCGCCGCGAGTACGAAGTCGATCCCCGGCAGCAGCGGGATGCTGAGCTGATATTCATCGCCGCGCAGGACGCCCAGCAGCAGCCAGCCGACCAGTACCAGCTTGGTCCCGGCCCCGCCGAGATTCAGCAGGGTCCGCAGGCCATAGCGCCGTTCGGGCAGGAAGAAGATCGCCAGGCCCGGGCCCAGCGAACTCATCAGGATGGCGAGGAGCAGCCAGCCGCCGTCGGTCATGGTGCCCCCGGGGTCAGTGTCAGGGTGTGCAGCGTCAGGGTGCCGGCGAATCCGGCGGCGGCCGCAACCACGGCCAGCCCCAGCGGCACCCAGTCCATCCACGGCGAGACGGCCTCACCGGCGTCCCGGGGCCCGCGGTGAAAGGCCGGGGCCACCATGCGCAGTACGTAGCCGGCGGCGAGCAGCCCGCCACCGGCAATCGCGATTACCCACAGCACGCCGATCAGGCTGCCCGCCAGGATCGTGGACAGCCCTGCCTCCAGCAGCAGGTATTTGGCGATGAAGCCGCCGGTGAAGGGCAGGCCCATGAGGCTGACCCCGGCCAGCCCGAGCGCAAACACGGTGCGTCCACGGGCGCGCAGGATCGCGCCCATGTCGGCCAGACGGTCATGTCCGGCCGCGTGTTGCAGCGTACCGGCGGCGAGAAAGACGGAGGCCTTGGCCAGCGCGTGGACGACGGCAAAGAACACCACGACCCTCCATGCCCCGGAGTCCACCAGCATCAGCGGGAAGGCGATCAGCAGATAGCCGAACTGGGCCACCGTGGAATAGGCAACGATGGATTTCAGACGCCCGGACCGCAGGGCCTGGGCCGAGCCCCAGACCAGCGCGGCCACGCCGAGCAGCCCCACCAGGATGCCGAACGCCGGTGTGGCCAGCGGGGCAAAGGGCCCCATCCACAGGCGCAGGATCAGGTAGAACGAGCCGGTGACTACCAGGCCCGAGAGTACGGCACTGACCGGGGCCGGGGCGGAGCCGTGTGCCGGGGCGAGCCAGACATGCAGTGGGAACAGCGCCGCCTTCAGCATCAGCCCGGCGGTCATCAGTACCGCGGCCATGCGCTCGGTGGGGCCGATCTCGGTGCGCGCCTCCAGCAGCACCAGGTCCAGTACTCCGTGCTCCCCGAACAGGAGTACAACCCCCATCAGGAAACTGAGCGAGCCGAGGATGTTGATCAGCATATAGCGCATTGCCCCGGAGACCGCGGCGGCGGTGCCGGTGAACGCCACCAGCGCCACCGCCGACAGCGACACCACCTCCAGCGAGATGTACAGGTTGAAGGCATCGCCGGACAGCAACAGCATGTTCAACCCGGCCCACAGCCATAGCCACAGGGGCCAGAACTGGCGACGTTCGATCGGGTCGTGCACGTAGCCGAGGCTGTACAGGCTGGTTGCCAGCCCCACCACGCCGGTCAGTACCAGCAAGGTCATCGACAGGCCATCCAGGTGCAGCATCACGCCCAGTGGTGCCTCCCAGCCGCCCAGCGCCACGCGCGTGGCCGCGGACTCCGGGTCGGGTCCCGCGGCCAGGAACAGGGCGCTCAGCACCACGACGGCTGCGGTCATCAGCACCGCGCCATAACCCCCAATCCGGTGCGCCTGACGGGGCCAGATCGTGGCCAGGATCGCGAGCGCCAGCGACAGGGCCACCAGGCCGCTGATCGCCAGCGGGAGCATTGCGGCGGGTGTCTCGCTCATTCGCGACGCTCCCGCTCGTACTCCGCGGAGGGGGCATGTTCCTCGCGCGAGATGTCGTCCACCGGCGCGTCATCGTCCGGCGGGCCGGGCAGCATCATCGCCTGGCCCGTGATGCGCGCCAGGCGCACGACCAGCGCGAGCGCGAATGCCGTGGCGCTAACCGCGACTACGATGCCGGTCAGTGTCAGCGCCTGCGCGACCGGGTCCGGTGGGCCCTCGCCACGGGCCGCAATGCCCAGCAGCACCATGAAGACCCCGGAACCCATGATGTTGAGCGCAAGAATCCGCAGGACCAGGTGATGGCGGCGGATCAGCCCGTACAGGCCGAGTGCGAACAGGACCGCGCCAGCCGTCGGATAGATCAGGCCCGGGGCCAGTTGCTGGGCGAGCCATTCCATCAGCGTGCGTCTCCGGCCATCAGTGATCGTCTCCGGCAGGCCGTCCGGCAATGAACAGCGCCACCAGGGTGAGCGCGATCGACAACGTGGCCGCGACCTCGATCACGATGATCAGCGGGTAGGCCCATTCGGGCGGATAGCCGAGCAGGCCCGGGCCGATGAAGAGCCCGACGACCCCGATCGCCAGGAACAGGCCCACCCCCGCGGCCAGGCCCAGACGCAGCGGCGTACTCGGCGCCATCGGCAGGTCGCGGGGCCGCGCCAGCACCAGCAGGATGCCGGCGGCGCCCAGGATGGCCCCGGCCTGGAATGCACCGCCCGGGGCATGGCTGCCCGCCCAGAGGATATACACGCCCGTGACGATCGCGACCGGCACCAGGAGCCGGAGGGTACCGGGGAGGATCGGGCCCGGCGCCGGGCGTGCCGGAAGGTGGTCGTAGCGTCCCAGCGACCAGGCCCCGAGCAGGGCGATCAGTACGATCGCCAGCTCCAGGAAGGTGTCGTAGGCGCGGAAGTTGAGCAGGACGGCGGTGATCGGGTGATCCACGCCCGAGATATCCATATGTTCGTCGACCACCGGTTCCAGACCCACGGCGTCCGGCTGGTGCCACAGGGCGGTGACCATGAGCCCGCCGACCACCAGGGCAAAGGTCAGCGCGGGGACAAAGGTCCGTCGCGGCGGCGGGGGGTCATGCAGGGCGTGCAGCAGGGCATCGGCACCGGCGGGGTCGGGTGGCTGGTCGGGACGCCCGCGCCGGCGTTCGACCGCGATGCTGCGCAACCGCTCCAGCGTGACCAGCAAGAGGGCACCGGTAATACCGGCACCAATCGCGGCCTCGGCCAGGGCGATGTCCGGGGCCTCCAGACGCACCCAGGCCAGCGCGAGTAGCAGCCCGAAGGTGATGAACAGCACCACCGCTCGGAACAGGTCGGTGCTCGCGAGGCAGCGCCAGGCGACCCCGAGGAGTCCGACCAGCAGGACCAGATCGAAGACGACGAGGAGCAGGTCGCTCATCGATCGGACTCGAATTCCCCGTGAGTCCAGGTGCGCTGCGCCACCATGTGCGCGGCCGTGGTGCCGGCCGCCAGGACCAGCACCCAGATCAGGAACAGCTTGAGGATGTCCGCCGGCCCGCCGGCCTGCAGCATCAGGCCGAGGATCACCAGCCCCAGCCCGACGTTGTCCGCCTTGGTCAGGGCGTGCAGGCGGGAGTACACATCCGGGAAGCGCAGCAGCCCGGCCGTCCCGGCCGCGAAGAACACGAGCCCGGAAAGGATCAGGATCACGGTCAGGGTGTTAGCGATCATCGTCCGGCTCCTTTTTCTGGCCGTGGCGCTGACGGATGGGGGTGCCCGACGGTTCCGGTAGGCCGTGCTGGCGGACGAACGCGACCGCGGCCACCACCGCCAGCAACGCGAAGACCAGCGCGACGTCGACCAGTGCCGGGGTCTCCAGCGTCAGTGACAGCAGCAGCAGGATGGTGACCCCGGTAGTTCCGAACAGCTGGGCGGCCAGCATGCGGTCGCCGGAGCCGGGGCCGCGCAACACGCGGATCAGGCCGAGCAGGATCGTCGCGAGCAGAAAGAGTGCGGCACCCAGATAGAAGACAGTCATTGTGTCTCCTCTGATTGCCGGCGGGGGTCTTCGAAGGCATCGTGGATACGCCGTTCGAGCTCGCGCAGCGCGACTTCGGGTTGGCTGTGGCGATCCAGCACATGCACGGTCAGCAGGCGCCCCTCGAGGCGAACGCTGAGGGTCCCCGGGAGCAGGCTGAGCACGGCCATGAAGAGGGTCAGCGGTGGTCCATGCGGGAGGTCGGCCCGGTACTCGATGAAGTCCGGCGCGATGGGCAGCTTGGGGTCCAGTGCGCGTCGGGCGATGTCGATACCGCCGAGGAAGGAAGCTCGCAGGAAATAGCCGATCAGGCCCGGTATGGCCCGGAATCGGACGGCGAGGGGGCGACCGGTGGGCAGTACGAGGCTGGCGGCCCCGGCCAGCAGAACCGCGAGCAGTGCCAGGGGTTCCAGCAGGGCATCCAGCCCGGCCAGGATCCACCACAGTACGGCGGCGGCCAGGACAGTCCAGGCTGCCCGCCGCCAGCGTGCCCGGGCGCGGTTGAGACCGGCCCGGCTCGTTGCGTCCCTGTGCTTCGCCACACGGGTCATTGTACCGGCCCGTGTGGCGCAGCCAAGCGAAGGCCTAGAGCCGCTCGCTGGCGTCGGTGAAGCCCATCAGCGAGACGTCGAAGGCCAGCGGCTGGTCGCCGTGCAGCGGCCAGAAGCCGACCGTCAGCGCACTACCGCCACGCATCGCGTTGAATTGGCTCTCGCTGAGCTCATGGCCCGCGACGCAGCCCTGCTCCACGCAGGCGATGTAGGGGGCCTCGATTTCCTCGCCATCGTCATCCACCTGCATCAGGATGCCGGGGCGCAGGTCCACGCCCAGTGGCAGCAGGATCTCGATGATGTAGCTGTCACCATCGCGGAACAGCGAGGCCTGCAGGTAGGCGCCCTGTGCCTGCTCGTCCTGGATCTGCAGCGTCTGCTGCATGCGGCAGCGCTCGCCGCCCTGGGTCTCGATGCAGGCGACCTCCCAGTCCTGGTAGGTCGTGGTCTCCGGCTCCTGCTGCTGCATCTGCTCTTCCATCTGCGGGTCGGTCTGGGCCTGGGCCAGGGTCAGGCCCGGGATGGCCAGCAGCAGCGCACCAGCGAATGCCAGGTAAGGCTTCATGTAGGGATCTCCGTCATTGCATTGGCAAACGCGTCAGCTTGAACGCGCGTTGCGGCAGGTTCAAGCGTATCGGCATGCCTGTGTGACCGTAATACCGCACCGATGTTCGCGGCGTTACTGGCTGTAGCGATCGGTGAAGTCGCAGCGGCCTTCGGGGAGCCAGGCGGGGATAGCGTAGTAGTCGGCCAGGACCTCGCTCAGCACCTGCTCGTGGTAGGCGTCATAGCGAAAGCCGTGCCCCTCGGCGATCTCCCAGTCGATCCCGCGGATCGCCTGGCGGCGGACCACGACCTCGTCGAAGAAGGGTTCCAGGTCGTCGGGGTCGACCTCGCCGCGGGTCGCAACGTAGAGCAGGTTGGCGCCGTCAAGGGCGCGGAAGTCGGTCAGCAGATCGTCCTGGCGGCCGTAGTGCGAGCCGGAGCCGAACACCCCGACGTCGCGTCCGGCGTAGTAGGCAAGGACCGCGGAGCGTGAATAGCTGCGCGTGAACACGTGCCAGTCCGGCTCGTATTCGTTCACGGCCGCGGCCACGGATTCCGGGGCGAGGTAGTAGACCGCATCGGCGTAACGGTCGTGGTTCTCGAGCCATTCCACGGGCATCAGCGCGATCATCAGGAGCACCACCGCATGTACGCCGGCCAGGAGGGCCGAGAGCCAGGCGCTGACGTTGAGCGCGCGGGTGCTCAGGAACAGGGCGGGCAGCAGCAGGAAGGGCACGAACACCGCCAGCCAGTGCAGGCCGATGCTCTTGAACGGCGCCAGCAGGGCGAACACCGCGAGCGGGATCAGCCCGGCGCTCAGGAAGACCCCGAAGCGATGTTCACGGATGCCGGGCCCCAGTACGCGGAACTCGCGGGCGATGAACCACAGCAGCCAGGGGGTGAACACATAGACCAGCATCGCCGCGTAGGCGAGCAGGTTGGTCAGGTCGATCCCGTCGCCGCCATGCCGGTTCACGATGTTGAACATCACGTTGTACCAGCAGTTGTCCCAGTTCCAGTACAGGTTCAGGGCCACCGCCGGCACCACGCCGAGGATGATCAACAGCAGTCCGCGCCAGTGGCGCGGCGCGAACAGCAGGATGTGCAGCCCCAGCGCGATCCCGAGCAGCACCGCGAAGTACTTCGACAGGAAGGCCAGCCCCAGCGCGATCCCGGCCAGCAGGAACCAGCCCGGACGCCCGGTGCGCAGCGCGTGCCAGGTCAGGCCGGTGGCCAGCAGGCCGAACAGGAGCAGCGGGGTGTCCGTGGCGGTCAGTACCGCGATGAACAGCAGCGGCATGAACAGGGCGATCAGCGAGACCAGCCGTACCCGAACCGGGTCCTGCCGATGCCACAGCGCAAGGATCAGCAGGGCGGGGGCCATGGATACGGCGATCCCCAGTGACCGGATCGCGAGCGGGTGGTCCGAGATCGCGAGCACCAGGCTCAGCCACCAGCCGACCATCGGGGGGTGGTCGTAGTAGCCGAGATCGGGATTCTGCCCCCAGATCAGGAAGTACGCCTCGTCGCCCGTGATCGGCAGGGTCCAGGCGATCAGGATCTTGGCGGCCAGGGCGGTCAGCAGCGCCGCACCGTAGTGGCGCGCGAGCCAGGGCGCGCCGGGAGGCAGCCGATCTGCACTCATGCCGACGACGTGCCCGTCTGGACCGGCTCGAACCGGCCGCCCCGCAGCCGATAACCCGTGGTCACCATCTGCAGCATGGGCTCGTCCCCCGCGGTGTCGCCATAGGCGGCGTAGAGATCCACAGGGGTATCCGGGTCGAAGCGGCCCAGCCAGCTGGCGATTGCGGCGGGTTTGGCCGCGCCCTGGCAGTTGGTTCCGTCCAGATGCCCGCTGACGCGGCCGTGCTCGTCGACCGCCAGTCGCGAGCAGATTACGTCGGCCAGGCCATGGCGCTCGGCCCAGGGGCGCAGCCAAAGATCCAGCGAGGCCGAGACCAGCACGCAGGTGTCGCCGGCCGCCTGGTGATGGTGGAGGCGTTCCATGCCAACGGGTCGCAGCAGGCGGTCCAGCACGCGATCGGCGAAGGCACGGCCCCGGGCCTGCAGATCGTCCAGGGATGCGCCGCCGATCATCCGCTGGAGCACGGCCTCCTTGGCGACCTGGTTGGCGATGCGCCCGCGCGCGAAGCCTGCCAGTGTCGGCAGGCACCCGGGCAGGGACGCGAGAAAGCGCGGCGTACCCACCGTGAAGCGCAGGAACGGGAACAGGGTGTCGCGTCGGGTCAGGGTCCCGTCGAAGTCGAACAGCACGATGCGTTGCGGAGCCGTCATTACAGCTTCAGGCGTTTGAACAGGTACTCGGGGATCAGGCGGATCACGGTCATGATGCCCCACCAGATCCAGGGCAGGTAGGCGACATCGCGGCCGCGGCGCAGGGCCTTGGTGATCCCGCGCGCGACCGTCTCGGGCTCTGCCCACAGCGCGCCGGCGCGATTGAAGCCCTCGGTCATCGGGGTGCGCACGAAACCCGGCTTGATCGTGACCACATCCACGCCGCTGAAGAACAGCCGGTTGCGCAGCCCCTGGAGATAGGTGGCCAGCATGCCCTTGGCGGTGCCGTAGACGTAGTTGCTCTGGCGCCCGCGGTCGCCGGCGACCGACCCGATGGCGGCGATCACGCCACGGCCGCGCTGTTCGAAGTCGGGCGCTATATGGGCCAGGAAGGCGATGGCGCTGGTGCCGTTCACGTGGATTGCCTCCAGTGTGGTCGCGACCGACGCGTTGCAGGCGCCCTGATCCGGCAGCGTGCCCCAGGCCAGCAGCACCGCATCGATGTTGTCGCCCAGCGCCTCCTGGGCCTGTGTCCACACGTCCGCGTGGGCGTCGACGTCCGCCAGGTCGGCCGTTGCGCCGAGGATGCGCGTGCCGGAGGCATCGTCGCCGCGTACGCGCAGATCCTGCAGCAGGGGCTCCAGCCGCTCGCCGTCGCGCGCGACCAGAAACAGTCGGGCGCCGTGCTCGGCGAGTTCGCGCGCGACGGCGGTGGCGATCGCCGAGGTGGCGCCGAGGATCACGACAGACTGCAAACGGTTCATTTGGTCACCCTGCGCCAGAAGCCGGAAGAGAATTCGGGGTCGACAAAGCTAGCGAACTCCTCCCAGCGAGGAAAGCCGCTGCGGAATAGCTCGGGTGACATGCGGGCATCCTTGGCCGGGTACAGCGCGCCGCCAGCCTCCTGCACGATGCGGTCCAGGCGCCGGAACAGGTGCTCGGTCTCGTTGCCGCGATCGGGAAAATCCAGCGCCAGGGTCGCGCCGGGGCGGGGGAACGACAGCATGCCCGGCCCCGGCTGATCGCCGAAGCGCTTGAGCACGGCGAGGAACGAGCCCTGGCCGCTGGCGGCCACGGCGTCGAGCAACGCCTGCATGCCGTCCTTTTGCGCATGCGGGGGCAGCACGCACTGGTACTGGTAAAAGCCCTTGTACCCGTAGATGCGGTTCCAGTGGCGGATCGCGTCCAGCGGAAAAAGCCAGGGCAGGTGATGGACGGCGCGGGCGGTCGGGTGTACGGATTGGCGGTAATAGAGCTGGTTGAACAGCCGCAGGGTCACCCGGTTCACCAGTGAAACCGGCGGGTCCAGCGGTATGGCACGGCGGGGCTCCCGGTATTGGCTGCGCGCCGGTGCGGTGGTGGCGTGGCGCGCCCCGCTGTAGATGCCGCGCCCGACCTCGCCGCGCGGGCCCGGGTTCAGGCAGTCGATCCAGGCGACGGTGTAGGGCCATTCGCGCTCGGCCCGGGCGTCCAGCTCCCAGAACTCGTCCAGGCTGTCGAAGCGCTGCGACCACGCGCGCATCCAGGGCGTGCGTACGGGCACGAGCTGCAGCGTGACCGTCTCGATCAGGCCCGTCAGCCCGAGCCCGCCGACGGTCGCGGCGAACCAGTCCGGGGTGTCGTCGGGGGTCACCTCGAGGCATTCGCCGTTCGAGCGGCGCAGGGTCATGGCGCGGACGTGCTCGCCGAAGCTGCCGGCATGGTGGTGGTTCTTGCCGTGCACGTCGTTGGCCACCGCGCCCCCGAGCGTTACAAAGCGCGTGCCGGGTACCACCGGCACGAACCAGCCGCGCGGGACCGCGAAGCGCAGCAAGTCGTCCAGGGTCAGGCCGGCCTCGGCGGTAATGCGGCCCGTGTCCGGGTCGAAGGCGATGAAGCGGTCGAGGTCGCGGGTATGCAGCAGGCTCCCGCCGGGATTCAGGCAGACGTCGCCGTAGCTGCGGCCGAGGCCGTAGGCGAGCAGTGGGTGTGAAGCCCCGGGCAGGGGCTGGCCGCGCCGGTTCAGCGTGACCTCGGCGGCGTGCGCGACACGCGGGATGCGGTTCCAGCTCGTGGTCATGCCGTGGCCTCCGGTTGTTCGCGGCCGCGAGCCTCGGGGTTGGTGCCCAGGGCCATCAGGCCCAGGATGACCGCGAACCACAGGGTGGTGAAGCGGATCAGCATGGTGGCGGCGACCGCATCGGCCGCGGGCATGTCGTGCAGCAGCAACAGGCCGACCATCACGGCCTCGGTCCCGCCGAGCCCGCCGGGCAGGAAGCTCAGCGCGCCGGCCAGCATCGCCAGCGCAAACACGAATGCGGCGAAGGCAAAGCTGGCCTCGAAGCCCATTGCGTTGAGGATCCACCAGAAGGCGAGCGCCTCCGCGCTCCAGGCGACCACGCTCAGAATGGTCGCCCCGGCCAGCAGGGTGGGGCGGTGGCAGCGCCGGGCCTGCAGCAGGATAGTCGCCAGGTGATGAACGGTCCGCCACAGGCGCTGGCCGGGCCGGTCCGTCCACGTCTGCAGTCGTGCGAGTGGTCGGCGCCACGACAGGATGACCAGCGCGAGCGCCACCGCACTGGCCCCGGCGAGGATCAGCCAGCCACCCTGGGCCACCAGGGTGAAGCCCAGCATCGACAGCAGCACGACCGCGATCAGATCGGACAGACGC
The DNA here is from genome assembly GCF_000378285.1 of Thioalkalivibrio sp. ALgr1. Lineage (NCBI taxonomy): Bacteria > Pseudomonadati > Pseudomonadota > Gammaproteobacteria > Chromatiales > Ectothiorhodospiraceae > Thioalkalivibrio > Thioalkalivibrio sp. ALgr1. The sequence continues at coordinate 88,848 of NZ_KB905133.1, read as the reverse complement.
TCGCTGACGAAGGCCGCGAAGCTGTCGGGATAGGGAACATGGCGTCGCTTCAGCAATACGCCGCGCAGGGCCTCGCCGGCCTTTCCGGGTGTGGTGGTCAGGGCAAAGCCCGCCAGGTAGATGTGGGCGCTCCTGCGCAGGGGCACGTGGTGACCCAGCCGGCGCAGATAGAGCTGCCAGCGTGTGAAACGCAGCGAGTAGTTCACCAATGAGAGCGACAGGGCCAGCAGCAGGCCCCCGATCCCCACCAGCGCGAGGGCATGCCAGACCTCGGCGGCCCCCGCCCACAGCGCAACCCCGAGATACAGCACAACGGCCGCGATGACGGATAGCATCACGGCCCGCATGCGCCAGCCGGACAGCAGGACCGCACTCATGCGAGTACGGCGATGGTGACGCCCAGCCAGACGGCAACCGTCGCGAGCAGGTGCGGGTCGGTGACCAGGTCGCGCGAGGTGTCGTTGCCGCCACCACGGGCGTGCAGCAGGAACAAGTAGCGGAAGATGCCGTAGATCACGAACGGCAGCGTGTAGATCAGTCCATCCGTGCCGTGCAGGTCGATCGTCTGTGCACTGACCGTGTAGAGCCCGTACGACAGGACTGTGCAGGCCGCGCTGATCGCGATGAACTGGTCCACCAGGCCCACGCTGTAGTCATTGAGTACGCGGCGCGGGCCTTCCCGTTCGGGAGAGCGCTCGATTGCGGTATCCGCCAGTTCGGCGCGGCGCTTGGCGAAGCCGAGAAACAGCGTGAGCATCAGGCCGCACAGCAGCAGCCACTGCGAGGGCTCGATCCCGAGCCCGAGCGTGCCGGCCAGGATGCGCAGCATGAAGCCCGCCGAGATGCTGAACACATCCAGGATGACGACATGCTTCAGCCACCAGGAGTAGGCGACGTTCAGCACCAGGTAGGCAAGCACTAGGGCGGTCACGCCGGTGCTGACCATGGCCGCCAGTACGAGGGCGACCACCACCAGTGTGGCGAAGATCGCCCAGGCCGTCCCGACCGGGATTGCCCCGCTGGCGATGGGCCGGTTGCACTTGACCGGGTGCTGGCGGTCGGCCTCGACATCGACGATGTCGTTCAGCACATACACCGCACTCGCAATCGCACAGAAGGCGATAAAGGCGACCCCCGCGGCCAGCAGCATCGCCGGTTCCCACTCGTGGGCGAATACGACGCCCAGCAGGACAAACCCGTTCTTGATGTACTGGTGCGGCCGCAGCAGTTTGATCAGTGGCTGAAGCATCGAGGGGTTCCGGGGCATTTGCTCTGGGAAACACGGACCAACGCGAGTGGGTACATGGGTCGGCGAGTCCGTGAAGTCTACTGGGGCCAGGGATGCGTTACCATCGGCGGCGTTTGCCGCGAACGACCGACCGTTCACGGCGCGCATTGTTTCACAGCCCTGGAGGAACCCCCATGAACCGACTGTCCGCACTCCTGCTCGCCGCGCTAGTGGCGACTTCCACCCTGTTCCTCGCGGCTTGCGATGGCGGTGCCAACGCCTCGGCCGACGAAGTGGCCGAAGGCGAGGCCTTCCCCGAGCGCACGCTGAATGACCAGCACGGCAACCCGCTGCAGATCCCGGGTGATGCGCGCGTGATCCTCAAGACGGTGGAGATGGCCCCGGCCGATATCGCCAACGCCGTGCTCGGCGAGATGACCGAGGAAGAGCGCAACGAGATCGGTGTGATCTACATCGCGGATATCCACCAGATGCCGCCGCACGTGATGGAGAACGTCGTGCTGCCGCGCATGCAGGCACGTGAATACCCGACGGTGGTGACCCAGTCCGAACAGGACGCGGGCTTCATGCCGCACACACCGGAAGAGGTCACCGTGATCCTGCTGGACGGTGATGGCACCGTTACCGGTATTCATAGCGCCGCGAACGAGGACCGGCTGAAGGAGTTGCTCGAACAGGCGGGTGAATAAGCCCCTGAAGCGGCGAGCGCCGGTTTCGCGGCGGCGTCGCTGATGGCCTTTTTCCTCGGACTCCTGACGGCGCTCGGGTTTGGCGCTGGGGATTTCTTTGGTGGCCTGGCCTCGCGCCGAATCCCCGCGCTCGTGGTGGCCTGCTATTCGCAGTTCCTGGCCACCGGCGCGCTGCTGCTGATCGCCGTTCCGCTTGCGGGGCTGCCGGGCCCGCAGGCGTTGATCTGGGGGGGTGCCTCCGGGCTGGCGCTGGCGCTGGGCCTTCTCGCCTATTATCGCGGGCTGGCCGAGGGCTCGATGGGCCTGGTGGCGGCGATTACTGGTGTGATCTCCGCTCTGGTGCCGCTGGGGGTGGGCCTGGCCCTCGGTGAGCGGCCGGGCGTGCTGGCGCTGGTCGGCATTGCCGCCATCGTGGTGGCCATCGGCATGATCTCGGGCGGGGCGCGCAAGGCCAGCCCGCGGCGTCTGGATCAACCCGTTCGTGGCCTGATTGCGCTGGCGCGGGGTGAGCATCCGGTCAAGGGGCTGCTGGACGCCGTGATCGCCGGGGTCTGCTTCGGCCTGGTCTTCGTGTTTCTCGATCAGGCCCAGGCCGGATCACCGTTGTGGCCCGTGGTGGCCACCTCGGCGGTCGGGGCCCTGACGCTTGCCCTTGTCATGCTGGTCTTGCGGCCCGAACGCGGGATGAGCCGCTCCACCTTCGTGCTGCTGGCGCTGGCGGGGCTGTTCCAGGCGGCAGCGACCCTGGCCTTTGTCGTGGCCGTACGCATGGGACTGCTGTCGATCATTGCGGTGGCCGGGGCGCTGTCGCCCGCGCCGACCGCGCTGATGGCCCGCCTGTTTCAGGCCGAGCGTATGTCGCGTGTGCAACTGGCAGGCTTCGTGTTCGCCCTGCTCGGGATCGTGCTGATCGTCTGGGCGGGTCCAGCGTAGGGGGGCTTGCGCCTGTCACTGGGTCAGTAGCAGAAGTGCTAGTCTCGGCGAACAGGCTCGCAATGAGCATGACCATGCCGACAGGAGGTGCAAGGTGAGCGAAGGAACACGACCGGAAGTCGAACCGAGCGATGTGAGCCGCCCCGTGCCGGGTCCGCGCAAGGAGCGCACGATGGTGACTGTGGTGTACGTACTGTATCTGGTCAGCTTTCTGACCGCGCTCACCGCGATCGCCGGTTTGATTATTGCTTACATCAAGCGCAACGACGGGGACGCGGTCAGCGACACGCATTTTACCTACCAGATTCGTACATTCTGGATTGGCTTGCTCGGCGTGATCGTAGGGGCTGTTTTGACCCCGATCGGTATTGGATTCCTGGTCTTGCTGTTCATGATCGTCTGGCTTTTGGTGCGTTGCATCAAGGGTCTGCTGGCGAATAACGAAGACCGGTCGATCGAGCAGCCGGAGACCTGGCTGTGGTGACATTGGTTAGTGATACTCAGGAATTGTCTCGTGTTTGAGACGTAGTGTCCCCGTATCATACGGTCGGGGATTTTGAATGCATCACAAAAAGGGCCGCTCTCGAGCGGCCCTTTTTATTTTCGTGCGAATCTGGCTTCGGGAATATTAATGCCCTTCATTAAAATAAATTGTAAGTCTTTTTGGTGGTTAATTTCGCGCTCCTTGTTTAATGTTGCGATCGTTCTTTTCCCCTATATTCCGGCAGAGACAACGCTGAACTTCCAGCGATGGGTCGGTTGCGTCGAACCGGCAAGTAAATCTGGATCTGAACAATAGGGACGGGCATGGCCGGATCGCGAAGGTTGAATGGTTCCTTTTTGCGGTCGGTGGATGGCGGGACTTTCCTGCCCCAGGGGGATTCCGACGAATCGCGTTATGCACTGCAGCGCGCCTGTGCGACTGCGATGGTGCGCGAGGTGGCATGGGTAGACGGTGGCGGCGGCGCGGGGGAATCGATGCCGAGCTTCTCCGATGCCTGGACGCTGTGGCGCGTCCCGGGGCCGGGTGGGGTAACGGAGGGGACACTCAGCAAGGTGCGTGTTGGGCTTGTCGACCTGGGCAGCCCCATCCCGAACTGGGTGACCGAGTTTGTACACACTCATCAGCATGTGAAGTGGATCGCGCTCGTTCACCCGGATCTATTACTGCGCGACGACGTTCGCGAGCTGATCCGCGAGTCCTGTTACGACTTTCATACCCTGCCATTCGACCAGGCGCGCCTTGAAATCACGCTGGGACGGGCATGCGGCATGGCGGCGCTGGAAGCGCGGCCCACTCGTCCCAATCAGGATGCCGAGTCGGACCATATTCCCATCGTTGGGCATAGCCCGGCGATGCAGGGACTGGCCCGCCAGATCGAGCGCGTCGCGGGCTCCGAGGCACCGGTGCTCTTTCAGGGCGAGAGCGGCACCGGCAAGGAACTGGCTGCGCTGGCGGTGCACCGACATTCACGAAGGGCGAACGGGCCTTTTGTGGCAGTGAACTGCGGGGCATTGCCGGCGCAGCTGATCCAGTCGGAACTGTTTGGCCACGAGGCAGGCGCCTTTACCGGGGCGGGTCGACGCAAGATCGGGCAGTTCGAGCTGGCGCATGGCGGCACGCTGCTGCTGGACGAGATTGGCGATCTCAGCCTGGAGCTACAGGTCAATCTGCTGCGTTTCCTGCAAGAGGGAACGCTGGTGCGGCTCGGCGGGTTGCAGCCCATCAAGGTGGATGTGCGCGTGCTCGCGGCGACCCATGTCGCGCTGGACGAGGCCGTCGAGCGCGGTCGTTTCCGCGAGGACCTCTACTACCGCCTGAATGTCATCCAGCTGGATGTGCCCCCGTTGCGAGAGCGGGGCACGGATCTGAAAGAACTCGCGCGCTTCTATTTCGAGCAGTTCCGCAGCCAGAACCCTCGGCTGCGCGGCTTTACCCAGGCCGCGTGGCAGGCGATGTATGCCCATGCCTGGCCCGGAAACGTACGCGAGCTGGTGAACCGGGTGCGGCGGGCGGTGACGATGGCGGAGGGACGCCTGATTCGGCCGGAGGATCTGGGACTGGCCGCTTCGGGCAATGCCGAGAAGCCGCAAACGCTGGCCCAGGCGCGCTCGACCGCCGAACGGGAATTGCTGATCAAGGTGCTGGGCCAGTGCGACAACAATGTCTCGCGGGCCGCGCGCCAGTTGGGGGTGGGCCGGATGACGCTCTACCGCCTGCTCGACAAGTACGGGCTGCGTTCCAATGCGCCCTGAATCTTGTGACGGGGAAGAGAGTGGCCCTTGCGTAACAGTTCGGCCCCTGGGGCCATGGAGAACGACGGTGGACAAGCGATGGGTCAGGAGAAGTGGGTTGGGGATCGTACCGTTTTGTATCGGGCTGGCCGGGCCGGCCGTGGGCCAGGAGGCTCGCGAGGCGGTCGGGGACGCCCCGGTGGATTCGGGCCCCGAGGTGACGGTCTTCGAGGAACGTGGTGTGCTCACACCGAAGGGGCAGTGGGTAGTGGAGCCGTCGTTGTCGTACGTGCACAGCAGTTCGCTGGATGTGTCGATCGAGGGGTTCACCATCATCCCGGCCCTGGCGATCGGGCTGATTGATGTCAGCGAGACGGAGCGCGACACGCTGACCGCGGCGGTGAGCTTTCGGTATGGCCTGACCGAGCGGCTGGAGGTCGGGATGAAGATCCCGTATGTCTACCGCGAGCAGCAGGTGCGCCGACGCGACATCCTCGAGGCGACCGCGCTGGAGCGTGTGACGGGCTCCACCGGGCAGGGACTGGGCGATATCGAGTTCGGCGTGTCTTACCAGTTCAACATGGCGGATCGAGGTCGGCCGTTCTTTATCGGCAACCTCAAGGCGAAGAGCACGACTGGTAAGGGGCCCTTCGATGTCGCCCGCCGCGAGATCCTGGACGATGAGAACAATCGCCTGGGCGAGATCTTCCTCGAGCAGCCCACCGGTTCCGGGTTCTGGAGTATCCAGCCCAGCGTGACGATGATCTATCCGACCGACCCGGCCGTGATCTTTGCGAACGTCAGCTATCTCTGGAACATCGAGCGCGATGTGGGCGATGGCTATGGCAAGGTCAATCCCGGCGACGCGGTCGGGATGAGTCTGGGGATGGCGATCAGCCTGAACGACCGCACCTCGATGAGTTTTGGCTACGACCACAGCACGGTATTCCGGACGCGGGTGGAGAACGAAAGCGGGCTGGAGCCCGTGTTCGGGCGGCGCCAGGTGGGGACCGTGCTGTGGGGGATCTCGCACCGGCTGACGGACCGCACCAGTGTGAATTTCTCGCTTGGTGTCGGGGCGACCGAGGCCGCACCGGATGTGCAGGCCACGCTGCGGGTGCCGATCCGTTTTTGAGGGGCGTTGCCGTGGCGGAGGGTTCAGAAGCCTCCGCCACGCTCGAGCATGTGCTGTTCCAGTGCCCGACCCAGGTCCCCGCGCGGCATCTGCAGATTGCCAAGCTCCAGTTGCAGGATGGTCTGGTGGCGGATGTCCTGTCCGTCGAGTTCGTTCTGGATCGCAGTGACCCAGCCCATGCCCGAGGTCCAGCTTTCCGCCGGCATCGCGCCCCCGGTCTGGATGACGACCGAACGCAGGTCGGTGCCGGGCCAGTGGGAGCCGCTGGTGATATCGCTCAGGGGGCGCAGGGTGGAGTGGTTGATCACTTCGCCATTGAGTGACGTGATCTGTTCCAGCCCGATCGAGATCTCCAGACCATCGCGCCCGAAGAAGCCGCCGCGCTGGGCCTCCAGTACCGAATCCGGTACTACGCGCTCGTCGCCGAGGGGGGGCAGGACATCCAGGGCATGAGCCGTTGTAGCCCATGTCGCGCTGGCCAGGATGACGCCCAGGATGCAGCAGGGCAGGCGTTTCATCATGGCGCTCACCAGTCGCTCGCGCGGGGCAGATGCAGGGTGAAGCTCGCCAGGTCGCTGCGCACGACACCCGACTCGATCGGCGCGCGGGTCACGGCGGCCCAGGTTTCGGAGGCATTGAAGCGATGCCGGGCGAGGTCCACGTCCTCGCGAATGATGAACAGGATGTCGTTGACCCAGATCTGCTGGAACTCGTTACGGGTGTAGCTGTTGACCCCGAGAGCCGGATCTCCCACCAGTACCCGTCCGCCTTCGAGCCCCTTGATTACCACGAAGTGGCGATAGCCCCGAGTCTCGATCATCGCGATCGCCGGCACCCCGAGATTGTCGAGGTCATCCAGCCCGATGCGAAAGCCGTCGGCGGGCATGCCCTGTTCGGCCTCCAGGTAGTGCTTCATGTCGAGCATGGAGAAGCCCTGTTCGCGGATCAGGTCTTGGTCGCCGCGTCGGAACATGCTGTCGAAGGTCTCGACCTCTGTGGTGGGGCGGTCGTAGTGGTACGTGAGCAGCGTAGCCAGGGCGGCGGAGCCGCAGCTGAAGTCGTATCGCTGCGGGACGATGGAGCGAAAGCGCAGGTCTTTCAGGCTCTCCACCGGCACGTTCATGCTGCCGATCATGCCCGGGAACTGGGCCCCGCCGGCCCATGCGGACAGGGCAGGCGAAAGCATCAGCGCGGTGGTGATGACTACGCAGAGGAACCAACGGCGGATGGGCATTGGTGATTCCTCAGGGGTTGATCGTGATGTTCACGATCATCGATTCCTGTATGGCGACGTTGTTGCCGCTGTTCTGAATGACCGTGGAGATCCCGCGGGCATTGTCGAAGGCCCCGGCCGCCACGAAGTTCTTGCCGGTGGTGGAGTTCACGGCGTGGTTGTTCGCGAGGTCAATGCGCGAGTGGATCTGACCGAGCTGAATATTGGTCACGCCCTGGCGTGCCCGTTGCGCGTCCAGTGTGGCCAGGTCGACCACCTCATAGGCGTCGGGAGCCGAGCCGAACAGCAGTTCATCGCCGGCCGGCGGGACTTCGGCATGGGCGATGGCTGTCACCAGCAGCATGCCGGCGGACAGAAAGGCAGCAGAACCGATGCCGCCCCGGTGGGCTGACGGATTACACATGACCGGACCCTCTTGCATGGCAGGGAGAATGCGGCGGGGATGGCCCCCGCCGCACACCGTTCCGACAGCGCGTGTCGGTTAGTTGCCCAGGTTCAGGTGCGCCTGCACCGAGACCTGCTGCTGGGTCAGGCTGTTTGCGCCGCTGTTCTGCGACACCTGGGTAATCCCCGCCGGGGCTACGAAGGAATCCGAGCCGATGTAGTTGTGGCTCTCCTGGTTGGCACGACCGGCGATGTCGACGTAGTTCCCGGTCACAGTACCCGACAGTTCGTTCTGGCTGACCACGGCGTTCACCTGCAGCGACGTGTTGAAGCTGTCAGTTGCGGTGTAGTTGCCGGAATCCATGATGGCCGAGCTGTTGTCGGAGTTGTCGCTCTGATCACGGGTCACCGAGGCAGTGGAACCGTTGTTGGCGGCTGCACTGTTGTCGTCCGCGTGGGCCATGCTGTTGTCGGAGTTGTCGTTGCCCGAGTCGGAGATGTTCAGGCTGTTGTCGGAGCTGTCATTCCCGGAGTCGGAGACATTCGTGCTGTTATCGGAGCTGTCATTGCCCGAATCCGAGACATTCAGGCTGTTGTCCGAATTGTCGTTCCCCGAATCCGAGACTGTGGTGTTGCCGGAGTCGGAGATCGCGGTGCTGTTGTCGGAGCTGTCGTTGCCCGAGTCGGAGATGCTCGTGCTGTTGTCGGAGTTGTCATTGCCCGAATCCGAAATGCTCGTGCTGTTGTCGGAGCTGTCATTGCCCGAGTCCGAGATCGCGGTGCTGTTGTCCGAGCTGTTCGACAGGTCGGAGTCATTGATTGCGAACGCCTGGGAATACTCGTTCGCCGAGGCGCCGCCGCCATCGGCCGAGGAGGTGGCGGTGGCGGTCTGATCACCGACTTCGCCTTCGGCGGTATTGGTCGGGTTGGCCAGGGCCAGGCCCGAGCTCAGGCCGAAGGCCAGGGCGATAGCGGAAGCAATCAGGGTCTTTTTGAAGTTCATGGCTTTGTCTCCATTGGCTAGCCAGCAATAGACGGTTGTCGTAGCCCCGGTGCACGTGGCCCGTGCTACGCAACAACCCAACTAGCAGGACTTGGGCCAGCGGACGGTTTGTCCGGGAGAACAATGACTTATAGAGTCAAGGGGTATCGCGATCGGACCCAATCTGCGCCATCCGCGATACAGTGCGTGCGCTCGGGCGCGGCCATTCGAGGTTGAACCTATTGAAATCACGAGGGAATCGGGTTTCGCGTGAGTGACTCAACGAGGAGACACCGGGTACCCCAGCTACGGTTGCCGCGGGCTGACTTGCAGGGACGAGGAGGGTGGGTGGCGGTCGGGAAGAAGGCCGTTGCAGCGCATCGGGAGATGCAGAGGGGGGTGCCTGGCCAGGCGGATGCAGCGAGATTGTGGGGCTGCCTGGCAGCCCCATTGATGCGGACTTAGCGTTCCAGATGCTTCAGCTTGCCCTCGACGCCGTCCCACTCCTCGGCGTCTTCCGGCGGATCCTTGCGCGCGGTGATCACCGGCCAGGTGCGCGAGAGCTCGGCGTTCAGCTCGATAAACTGGAGCTGGTCTTCCGGGACATCATCCTCCGGCACAATCGCCTCGGCCGGGCACTCCGGCTCGCAGAGCGTGCAGTCGATGCACTCGTCAGGGTCGATCGCGAGGAAGTTGGGGCCTTCGTGGAAGCAGTCGACCGGGCAGACCTCGACGCAATCGGTGTACTTGCACTTGATGCAGTTCTCGAGAACGATGAACGCCATTGGTTTCTCCCTGAAATTAGTTAATTGCGGTCCCGCCTTCCGGTGGTCTGGCGAGCGCCGCCGCGCGTGCCCCCGGGGCCTGCGCATGGGCTGCAGCGCGCATTGTAACGTCAGGCGAGGGGCGAGACACGTGAATCCCCGCACCCTGCGGGATTACCCTTTGCGGCTGCCATGGGTCACGACGGACTCGATGCGCTGGGCGCGTTCCAGGTCCATGCCATCGACCTCGGCCAGTTGCTCGGCATCCGTGTTCAGCACGTCGCGCACGCTGCCGAACTGGCGCAGCAGGTCGCGGGCCAGATCGGGTTCCACACCGGGCAGGCCGCTGACAATGAACTCCGCCGCTGCACGGCGCTTTTCGGGCTTGGCGGGGCGTGCGATTGGGTCGGGGTCCACCTGGGCGTTCATGCCTAGCAGGTAGATCAGCATGCCGCTGGTGTCTTCGTCATTGGAGGGCAGCACACTGATCCCGAGCGCGATCGTCAGATGCGTCAGGGCGCGGTGGATGTCCAGCGCCTGCTGGTGGAAGCGTGGTTCGTAGAGGTCCCCCTCGACTACGTAGATCACCTTGTCGTGCGTCGCCTTAAGCTTGGCGGCGTTCTCCCACAGGGTCTGGTCCACGACGCTCAGCACCATGTCGGTGGCGGACTTGCGCTCCACGACGACCCCACCGGGGAGTTCATAGTCGCCGACATCGAGATCGACGAACTCCAATTCCACGCCCTCCAGGCGCTCGAGGCGCTGGATGATCTTGCCCTGCTCGCGGCGATCCACGCGGATCGGGAGATGCAACTGACTCATGCGGTGTACTCCATTGCAGTGAATGCGCCGAGTGTAGGGGGCTCGGGGCCGGCGCCCAAAAGGCCCGATCTTCCCCATGTCTCCGCAAACATCGTTCAGGCGTGCGAAAGCGAGCATGTCCCCTATACTCGGATGGGCATGCCGAACGATGCATGCCGGATATAACGAAAACCAAGGAGGGAGTGATGGCGATTCAGATCGCGATTGTTGGGCTGGGCCGTGTGGGGGGCCGTTTTCTGGAACTGCTGCTGGACAGCGATACGCCGGGAATGGAGATTTGCGCGGTATCGGAGCAGGGCGAAACCGAGGGCTGCAAACTGGCGCAGGCGCGCGGGATTCCGCTGGAATCGGTCGAGGACATCCTGGCCCGTGGCGATCAGGTGGATGTGATCTACGACCTCACGGGGCAGGCCGAGGTTCGCCAGCGCCTGCGCGAGGGGATGCAGCACGGGGGCAATCGCCACACCGTGGTGGCGCCCGAGGTCATGGCGCATCTGACCTGGTCGCTGCTAACGCACGAGGCCCCGCCGGATGTCCACGCGAACATGGGCTACTGACCGGGGGTTAACCAGGCGGTCGGGATTCGTTCCCGGCCGCACCGGTCTTTCCCGGTATTCAGCCGGCGACCGACCCGGAACGTCGCTTTTCCGCTACCGGAACAGGGCATGGTTCCAGGGGCTTCGGCACATGGAGTCCATCAGGCTCTCGTGCGAGACGCGCTCCGCGACCGTCTTGACCCCGATCACGCGGCCAATGTGGTGGATGCTCTCGACCATCGCGCGGCTGACCCGATCCTCCGCCATGTCGCGCACAAAGCTGCCATCGATCTTCAGTGTCTTTTGAGGTAGCCGGTGGGACACGCTTGCGAGGGGCTGGTTGTAGGCGGACGCCTGGTTCCATCCCGTCAGGTGCTCGGCGACCGGGTTGAGGTAATTGAGCCGCCCCTCGAGGTCCGTGGTGATCACGCCATCGCCAATGGCATGCGCAGCCAGCAGGGCGAGCCTCAGGCATCCAGTTGAGAGTGGACGGTGGCACGGAATTCTTCCACCGACAGCGCGGGCGAGTAGAACCATCCCTGGTACAGGTCGCAGCCTTCTCGGCGCAGAAAGGCGAGTTGCTCGGCGGTCTCCACGCCTTCGGCCACCAGCTTCAGGTGCAGGCTGTGGCCGAGGCCCATCACCGAGCGCAGGATCATCTCGGCGTCGCGGTCGTGGCCGATCCCCGCGATGAACGAGCGGTCAATCTTGATCTTGTCGATCGGCAGCGACTTCAGATAGGCGAGCGAGGAATACCCAGTACCGAAATCATCCAGCGATACGCGCACACCGAGCGCCTTGAGCCCGGAGAGGTGCTCGCGCGTCAGGGCGACATCGGCCATGGCCACGGTCTCGGTCACCTCGATCTCGAGGCGTTCGGGCGAAGCACCGGCCTCCTTCAGTGCCGCTTCGAGTCGGGAGACGAGATCCGGCTGGCGGAACTGAAGCGCCGAGACGTTGATGCAAATGGACGTGTCGACACCCTGTTGTGCCCAGTCGGCCAGTTGCTGGCAGGCGCGACGGATCACCCAGTCACCGAGTGGCAGGATCAACCCGTTGGCCTCGGCGCTGGGGATAAAGCGCGATGGTGGTACGGCACCCAGTTCCCGATCGTTCCAGCGAAGCAGGGCCTCGGCGGCGGTCACGGCCCCGGTGCGGGCATCGATCAACGGCTGGAAATGAAGTGCCAGCTGGTCATGTTCCAGCGCGTGTTTCAGGCGCTCCTGGAGCTGCTGTTCCGCCCGTACCTGGGCATCCAGGTGTTCGGAATAGAACGCGTAGGTATTGCGCCCGGAGCGCTTGGCCTCGTACATCGCCATGTCGGCATAGCGCACCAGCGTGTTCGCGTCCCGCGCATCCTGCGGGAACAGCGCGATCCCGAGACTGGCACTGGAGCTGAACTGGCGCGTGGGGCCGGTCTGAAACGGCCGGTCAAACTGCGCCAGAATCTCCTGGGCCAGCTCCCCGATCTGCAGCTCATCCGTAATCTCGGGGACCAGGATCATGAACTCGTCGCCGCCAAAACGCCCGATCGTGGCGTCGTTGCCCGCTGCGTCCTTCAGGCGTTGAGCGACTTCGCGCAGCAGTTCGTCACCCTCGTGGTGGCCGAAGGTGTCGTTGATCATCTTGAAGTGGTCGAGATCGAGCAGCATCACCGCGATGCGATGGTCGTGACGGCTGGCGTGGGCAATGCTCTGGGCAAGCCGGTCGTGCAGGAGCCAGCGGTTGGGAAGGCCGGTCAGGCTGTCGTGGGTCGCCTGGTGCTGAATGCGGGCCTCGCGGCGCTGGCGGTCGGAAATGTCCCGGATGAAGGCGGTGATGCGCCGCCCGCCCTGGTCCTCGAAGGCATTCAGGCTGATGTCGACCGGAAACTCGGTGCCGTCGAGCCGGCGTCCCCGCAGGTCGGGGGCCTGGCCCATGGTCCGTTCCGAGATGTCGTCGCTCTGCTGCTCGCGGACCGATTGGTGGTGTTCGCGCAGGCGCTCGGGGATCAGGGTCTCCACGGGCTGGCCAATCAGATGCCGTCGCGGGTAACCAAACAGGCGTTCGAGGTTGCGATTGGCCATCAGAATGGTGCCGTCGCCGTCGGTCACCAGTACCCCGTCCGGCGCCGTGTCGATCAGTTGCTCGTAGCGCTGCTGGCGGAGCTCGACATCCCGGTGGGCGGCCCGGAGTTGTGCCATGGGCGCGCGTACGCTTTCGATGAAAACCGCCCAGTAAATCAGCGCATAGGCCGCCACCTTGTAGATGTGGCCGAGCACAAAGAAGCCGTCGGACAGGTTGTCGTACAGGGTGAAAAATACCTCGCTGGCCATCAGGACCATCAGCGCGGCGGCCACCAGCGGCATACCGGGGCGCTGCATGAGCTGAGGGCGCAGCAGCAGGACCAGGAGGGTGGCGGCGTGCAGCACCACCACCACGCCCTCCAGCGCGATCTTGAACGGCGTCAGTCCCTCGCCCGGGACGAACAGTGCCGGAATGCGCTGTTCGTGCCATAGCCCCACCCAGGCAAGCACTGCGACTAGCGCCAAAGCACCCACCAGCATGCCCCTGGGAACGGGTTCCTGGCTTCTTGGCATCAAGGGGAGTGCCACATACAGGAGGAGCGCCGTTGCGGCGACGAGCCGCGCGGCCAGCCAGAAGAAGATGGTCTGTTGCGAGGAATTGGGCGTGATGAAATCCGGCATCTGCGGATAGGTCATCAGGTGCAGGAAATCCAGCAGGCCTACGGCGAGAAACCCAGTGGCGAGGACCAGTGTGGCCATTACCCGACGGCGGTCGCGCACATGATAGGCGACTGCGAACACCCCGATCGCCACGACCACCGCGAACAGTTCGGTCGCGGTGTGGAATGCGGTCATATGCTCCAGCGGCACCAGCGGCGGGACCGGGATGCCGACCATCCAGACCAGTACAGGCAGCATGAACAGTGCCAGCAGTACCAGCCACATCAGGGGCACATAGCGTGAAGCCGGGGAGCGGGGAAGGGCGTTCATCGGGGCCCCTGAGCGAAATCAGTCATGTGCACGCTCGGGATCGGAAATGGCGACCCATTGCTCGGGCGGCTGCCCCGGACGTACTCATCATCGTGCTCCTCCACAGTCGGCAACGGACGATCGAACTACCAGATGTATGCCGTAACCGTGAGGCACGCGCGTCTGACCCTGGGTGCCACACGGATCCGCATCGCTGGACCTGCGTCACCCGGCCATCCCTGGCGCGTTTATTCTTATAATCCGTGCATTATACGAGCGTTTGTGGAATCGGCCCAGAGTCTTTACCGCGTGAATCAGGTATTAAGCGAAAAAACCGCGGAGAATCACTTGCTTTCACCTTCCGACCCGGTATAGTGGCCTCACCGAACGCCCCGCCCGTCAGCGTCCGTTCACTGATCCGGAACCTTCTCGGTTCCCGTCCCCCCGATTTCGTCATACCCCGATGGGTGCCCCTCGATTGCGAGCGGCGGGTAGCCGTTGGAGTATTGCATGTCTTCTGTTTCTTCCTTTGCCGACCTTGGGTTGGCCGAATCCCTTTTGCGTGCGCTGGACCAGGCCGGCTACAAAACGCCGACCCCGATCCAGACCCAGGCGATCCCCGAAGTCCTGAAAGGCGGTGACCTGCTGGCCGCCGCCCAGACTGGGACGGGCAAGACCGCCGGTTTTACCCTGCCGATCCTGCAGCGACTGACCGATGGCCCGGCGCCCGAGCGCAAGCCGGGGCGTCCGCGGGCGCTGATCCTGACGCCGACCCGCGAGCTGGCCGCTCAGGTCCATGATTCCGTCCGTACCTACGGCCGCCACCTGTCGCTGAAGTCGATGACCATCTTTGGCGGCGTGAACATGAACCCACAGATCAAGGCGCTGCGGGGCCCGATGGATATCGTCGTGGCTACGCCGGGTCGCCTGCTGGACCATGCCAACCAGAAGACGATTGACCTCTCCGGTATCGAGATCCTGGTGCTGGACGAGGCCGATCGCATGCTGGACATGGGCTTCATCCGCGATATTCGCCGCCTGATTGGCCTGATGCCGAAAAAGCGCCAGAACCTGATGTTCTCGGCGACCTTCTCCGGCGAGATCCGCACGCTGGCGTCGAGCCTGCTGAACAAGCCGGCCGAGGTCGACGTGGCCCCGCGCAATACGGCTGCCGAGACCGTGCAGCAGACGGTACACCTGGTGGAAACCAGCCGGAAGCGTGAGCTGCTCAGTCATCTGATTCGTACCAACGACTGGGGGCAGGTGCTGGTATTTACCCGCACCAAGCACGGCGCCAACCGTCTCGCGCAGAAGTTGACGCAGGACGGCGTGCCCTCCGAGGCGATTCACGGCAACAAGAGCCAGGCGGCGCGTACCAAGGCGCTCAAGCAGTTCAAGACCGGGTCCGTGCCGGTGCTCGTTGCGACCGATATTGCGGCTCGAGGCCTGGACATCGACCAGCTGCCACAGGTCGTCAACTTCGAGCTGCCGAACGTGCCGGAAGACTACGTGCACCGCATTGGTCGTACCGGTCGCGCTGGAGCTGCGGGTGCCGCGCTGTCGCTGGTCGATGGCGAAGAGTTGAAGCTCCTGAAGGGTATCGAGCGCCTGATCCAGCGCCCGATCGAGCGGATCGAGACCGAAGGGTTCGACGCGCCGAAGCCGGCGGCGAACGATGGCAACGGCCATCGCCGTGGCGCCAAGCCGGGCGGTGGTGCGCGTAATGGCAAGCCGCGCCAGGGTCGTGGCGGCAAGCCTGGCGGTAACCGCGGGGCTGGACAGGGTCGTGCGGCCCAGGGCAATCGGGCTGCGCGCAGCCGCTAGATTCCCGGCCGTCCTGACCGCATCCGCCCGCGTCCTCCATTGGGACGCGGGCTTTTTTGTGTCCGCGAACCCGCGTTCGACTTGATCCGGATCACCTGCTCTTGGTGACCCCTGCGCGAAGATGGGCCCGCTATCAAGAAGCGGCCACCCTGGCCGTTATAGCGGGGAAAGGAGGGACCCCATGAACCGGCTTCTGAAGATCGGCGGACTGCGCCTCAAGCTTGTGATCCTTGTGATTCTCGTCAGTACCATCCCCCTCTCGATCATGGGTGGGGTGACCTTCCACACGATGAAGGGTGACCTGGCGGCGAATGTCGACGCGGCGCTGGTCGATCAGTTGTGGTGGCTCCTTTGGGGGCTTTGGGTGGTGGCCTTTCTGGTCGCGCTGGCCATCGGCTGGTTTGCGGCCAACATGCTGGTGCGCCCGCTGGAGCGGCTGGCCTCGGGGCTGGAAGCGATCGCCTCCGGTCAGGCGGACCTTGGCCATCGGGTCGAGGTCACCACTGACGATGAGATTGGCCGCACCAGTAACGCATTCAACGCGGTCATGGACCGTCTCTCGGGCCTGATTGCACAGGTCGCGGACGCGGCCGACGGGATCGCCGCTTCCGCGCGCCAGCTGGAGGGCCGCAGCAACGAGTTGAGTCGCGAGACCGATGACCAGCGCTCGGATGTCGAGCAGGTGGTCACCGCCATGAACCAGATGTCCGCGACCGTGCAGGAGGTCGCCAACAACACCCAGAGCACGGCGGAGAGCGCCGGGCAGGCCACCCGCGCGGCCGAAGGTGGGCGTAATGTGGTCCAGGCGACCCAGGGGTCGATCAACGCCCTGGCCAGCGAGATTCGCAAGGCCAGCACGGTGATCGACGAGCTCAAGGGTGACTCCGACAATATCGGGTCCATCCTCGAGGTGATCGAGGAGATCGCCGAGAAGACCAACCTGCTGGCGCTTAATGCCGCGATCGAGGCCGCCCGGGCGGGCGAGGCGGGGCGCGGCTTTGCCGTGGTCGCCGACGAGGTGCGCCACCTGGCGCAGCGTACCAATGACTCGACCGGCGAGATCCGCGAGATCATCCAGCGCCTGCAGGGTGCGGCCGGCAAGGCCGTGCAGGCAATGGAGGTCAGTCAGCAGCAGGCCGAGTCCTCGGTCAGCAAGGCCGGCGAGGCCGAAGAGACGCTGGAGTACATCCACGACTCCGTGACCACCATCGACGACATGACGCGCCAGGTCGCCTCGGCGACCGAGCAGCAGAGCCAGGTCGCCGAGGAGATCAACCGCAACGTACACCACATCAACGACATCGCGGTACGCAGCGCCGACGGCGCCCGCGAGATGCAGGAGGCCGTCGAGGCCCTGGAAGGCCTGGCCAAACGCCTGCAGGCCGAGGTAGCCGGCTTCCGCCAGCAACCCGCCTGACACCCGGGGCCTGCCCTCTACTAGCGTCCTTGAGGCTGGCCCTGGTTCGGCATCCGGTGTTTACGGTGGCTTCGGCCGGCCGCCTGCCTGCGCTCACTCGCGAGCGCGCCGCGAGGTACTTTCTTGCTTGCCCAAGAAAGTACCCAAAGAAGGGCACCCGGATTCCGCCCGGGGACCTTGCTCCAGGGCCCTCGGGCCGGCGGCGCTGAAACTCGCTACGCCTTTGGCTTCGCTCAGACAGTCAGCGCCTCTCTTCCGTCCCGAGAACCCTTCCGCAAGGGGCTTCATACGGGGGGATGGAGGTTAAAACAGAAGGTATCCCCGCGCCTGTTTCCAACTCCAGCGCCGTAGGGTGCGGTTGAGCGAAGCGAAACGCACCGTTCCGACGTCGGGGCAACCCCTGATGCGATTCGCTGCGCTCATCACATCCTACGATGGGGTCTGGCGCCCGCTGGCGGGCGCGGCACGCCAGGGCCGAAGGCCGCGCGTGCCCAGGATGTCGGAATACCTAGCCTCCATCCATAAGCACAATCGCCGGGACAGCCGTTGTCTTGACCTTCCCCCCGTTGTCGTCGCGCCGAGTGGAGAGGGTTTTCGCGGGACGATTCAAAATAGAAACGGGGGCGCTGACTGTTTGAGCGAAGCCGAAGGCGCAGCGAGTTTCAGCGCCGCCCGCGAAAACCCTCGGAGCGAGGGAAACCCCGGCCCGCCCAGCGGGCCGGGGTCGCGGCAGTCGGGCGTGTTTCTTGGGTACTTCTTTGCACGAGCAAAGAAGCCAGTTGTTGATCAAAAACGGGCGCGGTGCGCTGGCGAGACAGCGCAGGCAGGCGGCCGGACGAAGCCACCGTAGACTCCAGATGCCGAACCCGGCCCAGCCAATACGAAGTGCCGGCTAGAGCCACGAGCGCCGGAGCCCGCTAGAAACGGTTAGCCAGCCCCAAGCTCACGCGCGGTCGCCGCATTCCAGCCAACGTAGACGTCGTCGCCACGCTCGACGACCGGGCGCTTGATCAGCGTCGGATGTTCGAGCATCAGTGCGATTGCACGCTCCTGGTCGATGGCCTCACGCGTATCCTCGGGGAGCTGGCGCCAGGTAGTACCGCGCCGGTTCACCAGGGTCTCCCAGCCAACGGCATCCACCCAGCGGCGCAACTGCGCCTCCTCGAGCCCGTCCTTGCGAAAGTCCACAAAGCGGAAGTCCACGCCGGTCGCATTCAGCGCCCGGCGTGCCTTGCGCACGGTGTCGCAGTTGGCGATCCCGTAGAGGACGAGATCAGACATCGCGCAGCAGGGCGTTCAGCCCGACCTTGGCCTTGGTCTTCTCGTCTACGCGCTTCACGATCACCGCGCAGTACAGCGAGTACTTGCCATCCTTCGAGGGCAGGTTGCCCGGCACCACCACCGCGCCTGCCGGCACGCGGCCGTACAGGATCTCGTCGTTTTCGCGGTCGTAGATGCGGGTCGACTGGCCGAGGTACACGCCCATCGAGATCACGGCGCCTTCCTCGACGATCACGCCCTCGACCACCTCGGAGCGCGCACCGATAAAGCAGTTGTCTTCGATGATGGTCGGGGCGGCCTGCAGTGGCTCCAGCACGCCACCGATGCCGACGCCGCCGGACAGGTGCACGTTCTTGCCGATCTGCGCGCAGGAGCCGACGGTGGCCCAGGTATCGACCATCGTGCCTTCGTCGACGTAGGCGCCGATGTTCACGTAGGAGGGCATCAGCACCACGTTGGGAGCGATGTAGCTGCCGCGACGGGCGGTGGCCGGCGGCACGACGCGCACGCCGCCCTCGCGGAAGTCGCGGCTGGAGGTGTCGGCGTACTTGGACGGTACCTTGTCGTAGTAGTTGGTGAAGCCGCCCTTGATGAACTCGTTCTCGGCAATGCGGAACGACAGCAGCACGGCCTTCTTCAGCCACTCGTTGACGACCCAGTCGCCACCCTTTTTCTCGGCAACGCGGGCCTGGCCGCTGTCCAGCATCTCCATGGCCTCGTTCACGGCGTCACGCACGTTGGTTTCCACGTTGCGCGGATTGATCTCGGCGCGGCTTTCGAAGGCGGTCTCGATGATGCTCTTGATGTCCGACATGAAACAGTCCTTTTAAGTGTTGAAAAATTCGTTATTTGTATAGTTCGGCGATGCGTTCGGCCGCCTCGATGCAGGCCGCCGGTTCGGCGACCAGCGCCATGCGCACGTGTCCGGCCCCGGGATTGTGCCCGGTCTCGGGGTCGCTGCGGGAGAGGTAACGTCCGGCCAGCACCGTGACGCCGGCTTCGGCATACAGGCGACGGGCGAAGGCCTCGTCGTCGCCATCCGGCACGCGTGGCCAGAGATAGAAGCCCGCGGCGGGCGGTTCCACGTCCAGGACCTCCTGCAGGATCGGCACGACCGCGGCGAATTTTTCGGCGTACAGCGCGCGATTATCGGCGACATGGGCCTCGTCCGCCCAGGCCGCCCGGCTGACCGCCTGCGTGGGCGGCGGCAGGGTGCAGCCGTGATAGGTGCGGTACAGCGCGAAGCGGTCGAGCAGCTCGGCATCGCCGGCGACGAACCCCGAGCGCAGGCCCGGCAGGTTGGAGCGCTTGGACAGGCTGTGGAACACGATACAGCGCTCGAAGCCGGTACGGCCCATGCGGGCCGCCGCGCCGAGCAGTCCGCCCGGGGGTTCGGCATCCGGGTGGTAGATCTCGGAGTAGCACTCGTCCGCCGCAATCACGAAGTCGTGCCGGTCGGCGAGGCCGATCAGCTCCTGCATTGCCGACTCGGACATGCAGGCCCCGGCCGGATTGCCCGGGTTGCAGATATAGACCAGTTGCACCGCATCCCAGGTCGCGGCATCGACCGCGGAGAAATCGGGCAGATAGCCGTTCTCCGGCGCCAGGTCGTAGAAGGCCGGCTCCGCCCCGGCCAGCAGGGCCGCACCTTCGTAGATCTGATAGAAGGGGTTCGGCATCAGCACGCGCGCCCTGGGCTTCTCTGCGACGACGGCCTGGGCGATCGCGAACAGGGCCTCGCGGGTACCGCTGACGGGTAGTACCTGCCGATTGGCGTCCACTCCGTCCAGCTGGAACCGCCGTTGCAGCCACGCGGCGATGGTCTCGCGCAGCGCGGGCTCGCCGCGGGTGGTGGGGTAGTGGTTGTAGCCCTGGAGGGTGTCGCGCAGCACCGGTTCGACAAACCCCGGCAGCGCATGACGCGGCTCGCCGATCGACAGGGCGATCGGCTCCCGGTCGGCGGGTTGTTGCAGATCCGCGAACAGCCGGCGCAGGCGTTCAAACGGATAGGGCTGTAGCCGGTCCAGGCGCGGGTTCATGGCGGCTCGGGCGTCGTGTTCGAGGGAAACGAAAGACCGCGCAGTATACCGGAGCCAAACACCAATGGGAGATCCACTCGCTTCCTGTGCGGCCAGTGTGGATGCACTGGTTTTGCTCTCGCGCTGGCCATGCGGCAGGCTTGGCCGTTTCCGATCGGGAGCGATGCATGGCGTGCAGCCACGACCACACGACGCAGGGGAAGCGGGGCCCAAGTGCCTACCGTAAGGGATTGCATGACTTGGGGAACGGCGCCTGGGCCTATCTGCAACCCGATGGCGGCTGGGGCTGGAGCAATGCCGGGTTGGTCCGCGATGGCGAAGAGGCGCTGCTGGTCGACACCTTGTTCGACGAGCGCCTCACGGCCGAGATGCTCGCGCAAATGGATGCCGCGACCGGGATCGCCGCGGGGGATATCAATCTCCTGGTCAATACGCATGCCAATGGTGACCACACCTTTGGCAACCGCCTGGTGCACCAGGCCGAGATCATTGCTTCACAGGCCAGTGCCGACGAGATGCCGGAGCTGCCGCCGGCGATGCTGGCCGGCCTGATGGCGCAAAGCGGCGCGATGGGCGAGGTCGGGCAGTACCTGCAGCGCTCGTTCGGTGCGTTCGATTTCGGTGGAGTGGAGTTGACACTCCCGACCCGCACCTTTTCCGGGCGGCTCGATCTGACGGTAGGCGACAAGGCCGTGGAGCTGATCGAGGTGGGTCCCGCTCACACCCAGGGGGATGTGCTGGTGCATGTGCCGGCTGACCGGGTCGTCTACACCGGCGATATCCTGTTCATCGAAGGGACACCCATCATGTGGGCTGGCCCGGTGGGCAACTGGATCGCCGCGATCGACCGGATCCTGGCGATGGATGTCGAGCTGATTGTGCCCGGCCACGGGCCCATCACCGACAAGGCCGGTGCCCGGCGCGTGCGTGACTATCTGGTGTACATCGATGCGCAGGCGCGGGCGCGTTTCGAAGCCGGAATGCCGGCGGAGGAGGCCGCGTTCGACATCGCGCTGGGCGACTACGCCAACTGGGGGGATGCCGAGCGGATCGCGGTCAACGTGGACACGCTGTACCGCGAGTATCGCGGCGATACCGCACCGCCGGACATCATGCGCCTGCTCACGTTAATGGCGCGTCTCGACGCCGCCCGTCGCCAGTAGCGCTCAACGGGCGCTCATCATCCCTTCGGGCGCGTGTACCAGAACCAGGCCAGCCGGCGCGAGCGCAGGCTCCAGGGCAGTAGCAGGGCCTGCAGCACCACCAGGATGTGCTGGGCGGGGCTGAACCAGTCCGCCTTGCGTCCCGAGGTCAACACGGGTGTCTCCAGCATCCGGAACCGCTGCCCGTGGTGGCGGCCCCAGCGCGCCATCGCGCGCGACAGGAACACCTCCTCGCCCGCATAAACCCGCTCGCTGAACCCCCCGACTGCCTCGAAGGCCTCGCGGGTGCAGAAGACGTAGCAGCCGGCGGCGAGTCCCAGCCGCGCCGACAGGGTGTTCCAGGCCGCCGCACCCCAGCGGTAGATGCGATGGGTCAGGTGATCGAACGCGACGCGTGCGCCGCCGCCGCAGACCTTGCCGCTGTCCAGGGCGTCGAGTGTCGTGCGGATCAGATCGGCGTCCGGCCAGGTATCGGCATCAACGAACAGCAGGTAATCGCCGCAGGCGGCCCGGGCACCCGCGTTGCGGGCGCGGCTTATGCGCCGCTCCGGCTCGAACACGACGCGGCAGCCGGCTTGCTGTGCGATCTGCGGGGTGGAATCCGTGGAGGCGTTGTCGACTACGATGATCTCGGTTCGTCGATCCACGTCCGCGAGGGCTTGCTGCAGGGCTGCCAGGGTGTGCGGAAGCCACTGTGCCTCGTTCCAGGCCGGGACGATGACCGACAGCGCCGGGAGCCCGCGCACGGGGTATCAGTAGGTCGCCATATGCGGGTCGACGTCACGCGCCCAGGCGTCGATGCCGCCGGACAGATTGATCACCTTGCTGAAGCCGGCCCGCTGAAGAAACCAGCACACCTGCTGGCTGCGAACTCCGTGGTGACAGATCACCACGATCTCGTCGTCCGGGTTCAGCTCCTGGTACGCCGCCGGAATCTCGCCCATCGGGAGCAGCTTCGAGCCGTCGATGCGACAGCGCTGGTATTCCCAGGGCTCGCGTACATCCAGCAGGACCGGCGGCTGGTCCGTCTCGGCAAGGTGATCCTGCAATTCCCGGGGGGACATCTGGCGCATACGATTGACCGTCTAGTGTGTTGCGTGTGACATGAAAAGCCCCGCCCCGGACGATCGGGGCGGTCGGTTCGGGACCCAGACCAGGTCCGGCGGCTCGATCAGATTGTGGCTAGGTCATATTGTAACGATGCATCTTGCGCCAGAGTGTGGTGCGGTCGATCCCCAGGGCGCGAGCGGCCCGGGTGCGGTTTCCGGAATTCGCAACCAGGGCTTCGCGCAGCCGTCGCGCTTCGGGGTGTTCCATCCGGGACGAGGGGGCAGGGGCATAGTCCTGTGCCGCTGCGTTCAGGTTGGAGGTGGCCTCCCGCATTCCGGCCAGGCCGGGGGCCAGAGGGTCGGAGAGCGGGAAGTCATGTATGACCCCATCTTTGGCGCGCAAGCACATGCACTGGAAGACATTTTCCATCTCGCGGAAGTTGCCGGGCCAGGAATAGTTCAGCAGCTTGTTGCGCAACGCGTCGGCCACAACCACCTGGTGCCTCTGCTCGAACTGGGAAATGGCTTCGGCGAGATCGAGCGGGCGTTCCCGTAGTGGCGGCAGGTACACACTGGCCACCGCCAGGCGATAGAACAGGTCGGTGCGGAACTGGTTGTTCGCGGCCATGGCCGTCAGGTCGCGATTGGATGCGGATATGACCCTGACGTTTACCGAACGCGGCTGATTCTCCCCCACACGTTCGAACGTACCGTCCTGCACCGCGCGCAGAAGCTTGGCTTGCAGCTTCGGGCTCATCTCGCCGATTTCGTCGAGAAAAAGCGTGCCCCCGTCTGCGGCTTCGAAACGCCCCACCCGGTCGCTGATGGCGCCGGAGAATGCCCCCCGAATGTGACCGAAGAGCTCGGACTCCAGGAGTTCCTCGGGGATGGCCGCACAGTTCACCTCGATGAACGGTTCGGATGCCCTCGGGCTGTGGGCATGCATCGCCCGTGCGACGTGCGTCTTGCCCGTACCCGATTCGCCCAGCAACACGACCCGCACGTCACTCGACGCCACCTTGCGGGCGAAGTGCAGGGCTTTGCGGCATTCGGGGTCCCGGGAAACCAGCGGATGCACTGGATCCACAACCGCCGACGCAGCCTCCGGGGCCTCCTCTCTGGAGGTCAGGGGTTCGCAGTTCTCGTCGGGGCGCCTGCGCAGCGGCTGAAGGGTCAACAGGCGGAGACGTTCGTCCCGTTGCATGCGGATCGACTGCGTGATCACGCGCACCGGCAGGGTTTCGCCGTGCAGTTCGAGTCGGGTGCTGAAGTCGAGGTGAGGCGGGACTTCGGTGGCGGTCATGGGCGAAGCCGCATGCAATTCGGCAAGCAGGTTGACGGGGCCCAAATGCTCCAAGGAAAGGGGTATGTCTTCGGATAGTCGGAATAGCTGGAAGAAGGCGGGATTTCCGTAAAGGACCTGATTCTGATGGTCGACGATCAGGTGGGGATCGCGGCTGTGCCGTATGCAGATCTTCGCCAACTCCGTACCGGTCATGTCTCCTCCCGCCCCGCTTTGTTTGTGCGAGGTCTTGTCTCGAGCATACGGCCAGTGAAGTAAAGGTGGCAATGGTCCCGGCAGCAAATGCAAGGCCTTTTCTGATTGCAGCAGAACGTTGCGCGTACGTTGCAGGATCGTTGCATTGCTGTTGCAACACCATGTTTAAAAAATAAGAAAATATCGATGAACTTATTGATAAATAAGTAGTTTCGTATATTGGCATAGACTCTGCTTCCTCCGCCCGGCATGAAGCGGGCCTGCTGTCGAACTGGTGCGGTGTCATCTCTCCCTGTCTCTCCAGGCGTCCAGGCCGCCAAAAGGCCCGTTTCTTCGAAATTGGGCTATTTATAAAGAACGTCGAGCTCGCCGGAGCCCCGGGGTCCGGCGTAGGAGGGAGAACGTGACAAGGTCATCGAGGGCTGCTCTTGTGGTCCTGTCCCTGCTCGCCACGATATTGGCGAGTGCCTATGGTACGGCTGCCGCCAGCAGTCAAATGGTCGAGGTCCGGGCGGCGGCTCCTGAATACCGCACGGTCAGTGGCACCGTTATTCCGTTTCGCGAGGTCACCCTGAGCGCCCAGACCGCGGGGCGGGTCGTGGAACTCACCGGTGCCGAAGGCGATCGCTTCGAGCAGGACGAGCTCCTGGCACGTATTTCCGACGACCGTCTGCTGGCCCAGCGGCGCGCGGCCATGTCCGAGATGCGGGTGGCCGAGGCCGCGATCAACGAAGCGCGCATGCAGTACGGGCGCGAGATGATCTCGCCTCAGTCGCGCAGCCTGGGGCAGATGCCCGGCATGGGTATGCCCTCGATGTTCGACCAGATGTTCACCCGGCCCATGGGGCAGTTCATGGGGTTCGGTGATCCTTCGCTGGATCGGCATACCGACCTGTACTCCCGTTACGTCGGCGTCGATCAGGCCCAGGCCCGCTGGGAGCAGGCGCGGGCGCGAGTGGAGGAACTGGATGCGGCCATTCGCGAGACGCGTTCGGAGGCCCCGTTCGACGGATTGCTGATGCGCAAGCATGTGGAACCGGGCGACACCGTTCAGCCCGGGCAGCCGCTGGTCACGTTTGGCTATGTCGATTACCTGCGGATTGAAGCGCAGGTACCGGTGCGCCTGGTTGCCGCCTTTTCCGAGGGCGATGTGGTGCCCGCCCGCCTGGATGCCGGGGGCACGGTCCAGGCACGGGTGTCCCGGATCTTCCCCATGGCTGACCCGCGTCGGCATACCGTGACCGTGCAGTTCGATCTGCCACGAGGCGTCTCCGGAGGCCCGGGTATGCACGTTTCGGTCGGTCTGCCGTCAGCCGACAGCGCACCCGGCCATGCGCTGATCCCTCAGAGCGCGCTGATTCCGGGCGGGGCGCTGCCGCGCGTCGCGGTGGTCGACGGCGAAGGCCAGTCCCGGATCCGGGCCGTCCGGCTCGGTGCGGTGCGGGATGGCGAGGTGGTCGTGACCTCGGGTCTGGAGCCTGGCGAGTACGTCCTGCTGCAGGGCGAGCGTCAGCGGCCTTCTCATGCCCCTGCGACGCCTGGCGCCTCCGGCTACCACCACCCTCCCGCTACTCCGGGCCTCGCGCCCGGGGCGCAGATGTAGGTGAGGAAGGAACCGACACCGACGCATGTCTGAACACACCAACAATCCCTCCGGATCGTCGCCGGAAGACGGTGGTGACAACCACCACCATCAGCCCGGCATCGCCGGTCGCATGGCGGCCGCGTTTATCCATTCGCCGCTGTCGCCATTGCTGCTGCTGGCCAGTATCGCGATCGGGATCCTCGGGCTCATCGTCACGCCGCGACAGGAAGACCCGCAGATCTCGGTGCCGATGGTCGACATCATGGTGACCTATCCCGGCGTGCCGTCGGAGCAGGTAGCCAGCCTGGTCGCCCGGCCGCTGGAGCGCCTGATGAGCGAGCTTTCGGGCGTGGACAACGTGTACTCCGTCTCTCACCGGGGCGAGGCGATGGTCACCGTGCAGTTCGACGTCGGCGAGGATATGGAATCGTCGATCGTCAAGGTGCATGACAAGCTGCTGGCCCATCGCGATCTGACCCCTCCCGGGGCCAGCGAGCCACTGGTTCGGGCCAAGGGTGCGGATGACGTGCCGATCGTGAACCTGACCTTCTGGTCGCACGAGGTGGACGATGCATTGCTGCGGCAGATTGCGCTGGAGGCCAAACAGCAGCTGAATGAGGTCCCCGATACCAGCCAGAGCTTTGTCGTCAGCGGTCGCAAAGAGACGCTTCGGGTAGAGGTGCAGCCCGATCGCCTGACCGGGTTCGGGGTGAGCCTGGATCAGGTCGAGCAAGCGATCCAGACGGCCAATCTGGAAGACACCGCTGGACGCATCGAGAGCGGCGGCCTCAGCACGCCGGTGTATACGGGGCGCTTTTTCACCGGGGCACAGGACCTGGAAAGACTGCTGGTGGCGGTGGACGACGGGCAGCCGGTCTACCTGCGCGACGTGGCCGAGGTGATCTACGGCCCGGGCGAGGTTGATCAGTTCGTGCGCCACTACTCCGGCGCCGCCGCCGCGGACCCGGATGCAGCGGCGAATGGTGCTGCCGCTGTGACGCTCGCGATTGCGAAGAAGCCAGGCAGTAACGGGGTAACGGTGGCGAACGGCGTACTGGAGCGCCTCGAGCAGCTCAAGGGCGACACCATCCCCGACAACGTCGAGGTCGCCGTCTCGCGCGATTACGGCAAGACCGCCAACGACAAGGTCAACGAGCTGATCTTCAAGCTCTTCATCGCGACGTTTGCGGTGACCATCCTGGTGGGGCTGTTCCTCGGGGTGCGTGCGGCCATCGTGGTGCTGGTGGTCATCCCCGTGGTCATCCTGTTCACGGTCTTCAGTGCATGGGTGCTGGGATACACCATCGACCGCGTAAGCCTGTTTGCCCTGATCTTTGCCATCGGGATCCTGGTCGACGATGCCATCGTGGTGGTGGAAAACATCTATCGCCGCTGGCTGATGAAACGCGGGATCGATGCCGAGACCTCGGTTGATGCGGTCCGCGAGGTGGGCAATCCCACGATTCTGGCCACGTTTACCGTAATCGCAGCGCTTCTGCCCATGGGCTTCGTGTCCGGAATGATGGGCCCGTACATGCAGCCGATCCCGGTGCTGGGGTCGGTGGCGATGCTGTTCTCTCTGGTGGCCGCGTTTGTCTTTACCCCCTGGCTGACTCAACGGCTGCGACCCAGCATGGGCTATCTCGCCAAGGCGACGGAGAAGGAGCACCGCCAGGCCGAACGACTGGGTGGGTTCTTTCGCTGGGCGATACCCGGGCTGGCCGATCACCGCTGGCGCGGCTACGCGTTTCTGATCGGGATTGTGTTGGTGTTTTTCCTGGTCGTCAGCCTGTTCTTCACCACTGACGTGCGCGTGAAGATGCTGCCGCTGGACAACAAGCCCGAGTTCCAGGTGATGGTCAACTTCCCGGAGGGGACGGCGCTGACCGAGACCGCCACGCTGAGCGAGGAAATGGCCGGTGTGCTGCGCGGCTTCGACGAAGTCACCGGCGTGCAAAGCTACGTCGGGACTGCTTCGCCGTTCAACTTTAACGGTCTTGTGCGGCACTACTACCTGAGGGACAAGCCCTGGCAGGGCGATCTGCAGGTGCAGCTGGTGGACAAAGGAGATCGCCGCCGCTCCAGCCACGAGATCGCCACGGAGGCGCGCGAGCGGCTCGCACCGCTCGCGGCAGCCGCGGGTGCTCGCATCCAGGTGGTCGAGATGCCGCCGGGCCCCCCGGTGCTCCAGTCGGTGGTCGCCGAGGTCTACGGGCCGGATGCCAGTACGCGGCGGACGGTTGCCCGAGATCTGGAGCAGATGTTCGCCGGTGCCGAGCACATCGACGACGTGGACACCTTCCTGCAGGCGCCGCACAACGTTTGGCACTTCGAAGTCGACCGAGACAAGGCGCTGCGTCGCGGTGTCACGGTGGAGGCGGTCAACCGCACCCTGCAGACCGCGCTCGACGGTCGGATCGTGGGCGACGTGAAAGCCCAGTCCCTGGTCGAGCCACACCTGATCCAGCTGCGGCTGCCACACGAACAGCGGGTAGACGTGCGGCAGATGGAGCTGCTCCCGGTAGCGTCGCGCAATGGTGATCTGATCCCGCTGGTCGAGCTGGGTGGCTTCGTCCAGCGCCCGCAGGACGAGCCGATCTACCACAAGAACCTGCGCCCGGTGGAGTATGTGACGGGCGAGGTCGTGGGGCGCCTGGCTGCGCCGGTGTACGGCATGCTCGAGGTCCAGCAGCAGCTCGCGGACTACACGGCACCGGACGGCAGCGAAGTGCAGCCGCACTGGATCGGGCCCCCAGCCAACGACGGATCGGTGGCATTCGAGTGGGGCGGCGAGTGGACGGTCACCTACGAGACTTTCCGCGATATGGGCATCGCCTTCGCGATCGCGCTGATCCTGATCTACATGCTGGTCGTCTGGGAGTTCGGCAACTTTGTTTTGCCGGGCATCATCATGGCGCCGATCCCGTTGACGCTGATCGGGATCATCCCCGGCCATTGGCTGCTCAACGCTGAGTTCACGGCGACCTCGATGATCGGGTTTATCGCCCTCGCGGGGATCATCGTGCGCAACTCCATACTGCTGGTGGACTTCGGCCGTCAGGCCGTCGATCAGGGCCATGACGTGCGCGAGGCCATGATCATGGCCTGCCAGGCCCGTACGCGCCCGATCATCATCACCGCCTTCGCGCTTCTGGCCGGGTCCAGCGTGATCTTGTTCGATCCCATCTTCCAGGGCATGGCGATCTCGCTGATGTTCGGCACCGTGGTGGCCACGCTGCTGACCCTGCTAGTGATCCCGCTGGGCTGTATATCCGGTCGGCGGGCTTTCTGTCCCTCAACGGTCGATGCCGACGGTGGTAACGCCGCGTATTCCGCCGGCCCTGGGCAGGCGCCCCTGGGTTCGGGTCAGCAGAAGGACCTGTTTGGTCCGCGCGATGGTGGTCCGGTTACTCAGGCGGTCCAGTTGGCCGGCCTGTATCTGAAGAGCCTCGTGCTGGCATTCCTCGAAGGGATGCGGGACCTGGCGCTGGCGATCTTCCGCCTGCTGCGTAACTGGTGGCGCGGGGGCGGTGGGCCGGGGGGCCCGAGTGGCGGCGCGGGTCCGCAACCGGGTGGTTCCGGTTCTGGCCCGCAGGGCTCGGGCCCGGCCCACACATCGGGTGGGTCGACCGTCGAAGCCCCCAATGGGGCCGATTCCTCCGTCGGTCCGGAACACCCCGAGGCCCCCGCGGAACCACCGCCGAAATCCAGTCGCACGAAGTCGAAGAACGAGGACACCTCCCCCGCTGCGAAAGCGCAGTCAGGTTCCGGGCAGGGTTCTTCCCGGCGTACGAGCGCCGCGCCGGCCACAAAGCAGAAAACAGTGCGCAAGACCAGTACGAAACCGACGCAAGCGGGGAAGAGCGGTGGCCGGTCTGCAAAGACCTCTTCCAGGTCCTCGTCCAGCCGGTCCGGTACTACGGCCTCCGGCCAGCCGGCGGGCAAGACCCCATCCAGTTCCGAGTCCAGCAAGAAGAAGGCGACCAGCCAGTCGTCCGCATCAGAAGGAGGCAAGACCTCCAGTACGGCGGGCCGTTCGAGCGGTGCGCGCAAGGGTACAGGGGGCAGCAGTGGCGGATCCGCCAAAGGCCGCGGGCGACGCGGGATCCGTCTGAAATGAACGATCTCGATTCTCTATTCAATCTGGAGGTACGCAATGAAGAAAACATTTGAAAAACCGTTGATCACGGGGCTGACCGGACTCGCCATGGCCACGGCCCTGGCGTTGGGTGCGGCCCAGGCCGACGACTATGCCAATGACCAGGACGGCGCCAGTGGCCAGATGGCCCAGCAGGGCGCACCCATGGGTCCCTATGGCCACGGGCCTCAGGGCGGACACGGCTGGGGTGGTCATCCCGGCGGCGGGATGATGCAGCAGCGGCAGTTCTCCGGCGACATGGGCTTCGGCATGTCCGGTCGCAGTCATGGTCACGGCTATGGCCGCGGCTACGGCCAGGGTCATGGACAGGGTTATGGCCACGGCTACGGCCAGGGCTATCCGGGCTACGGGCCGGGATACGGACACGGCTACGGACACGGCTACGGCCCGCAGCCGCAATACGGCATGCCGGGCCCGATGCACGGGCCGGGATATGGCTCCATGCCCGAGTTCGATCCGGATGACCTGCCCGAGGACATGCCGGAAGAAATGCGCGAGCGCATCAAGAAGCAGCACGCCGAGCGCCAGGAGTACATGGAAGAGATGCAGGCCATGCACGAAGCCCGAATGAAAGCCATGGAAAAGGGCCGCGAGGCGTACATGGAAGAGATGGAACGCCAGCGCGAAAAACGCATGGAGGCCATGCGCGAGCGCCGCGAGGCTATGGAAGAGCAGGGCGGCTACTGAGCGACCGATGGTGAACGCCGTGCACATCGGTTCATGCGCTCGCGGGCTGGCAGCCGGAAGGGGCAAGCCTGTCCTCGGGCTGCTCGTGGCCGTCGTTCTGGCCTGGGGGGTCTCCGGTGCCAGTGTCGAGGCGCGCGAGCGTGTGAACCCCTGGGCCGGCGTGGCGCCGGCGCCGGAGTTCCCAGCCGCGGAGGCGGCGCAGCCCAGGTTGCAGTTCCCGGACCCGGACTACGACCCCACCAGAACTCGGGAGCGTGCCGACGTGCTGGCACCACGGACTCACCCCGGTCAACCCCAATGGGGTTACCACGGACATGGAGGTCCGTATTCCGGGTATCCGGGCCCTTACGGGGCGTACCCCGGACCTTTCGGGCCCGGTGGATGGGGAGGCCCAGCTGGTGGGCCATTCCCCTGGATGATGCCGTGGGGTATGGGCGGGTTTCCGTTCACACCCTGAGGGCATAAGTAAAGCGCCGGTGCGGGACCGCCCTCTTCGTCCCGGCGTCACGAATATCGAGGGCAACACACTCCAAATGGAGGAAACACCATGAAGACTTTCATTAAAGCAGCCGTTCTTGCGGTTTCCATGGGCGGCCTGGCCGTTCCGATGATGGCATCTGCCCAGTGGGGCGGGCCCGGTTATGGCCCGGGTTACGGCTATGGTCCTGGTCCTGGGCATTTCGGCCCGGGGCACTACGGCCCGGGGCACTACGGCCCGGGTTACGGCACGCCGTTCTTCGGCGGCCCGGGCTACGGCCGTGGCTGGGGCATGGGCGACATGATGAGCGACATGATGGGCGACTTTGACTTCTCCGCCCGCGGTCGCGGTCACGGCCATGGCTATGGTCACGGTCACGGCCGCGGTCATGGCTATGGTCACGGGCATGGTTATGGCCCGGGTTACTACGGCCATCCTGGCTACGGCTGGGGCCCGGGCTATGGCGGCCCGATGCAGCAGCAGATGCCGCAGCAAATGCCGCAGCAGCAGATGCCGCAGGGCGAGGGTGACCGCAACTGAGGTTGCCGGTCATCCGTGGGGCCCGTCCACCAGGGGCGGGCCCATTTTTCCCAGGCAACACGCTGAACCGCGGGAGTATGCATGCGCACCGTCGTAGCCAATCTGAAAGGCGGTACGGGCAAGAGCACCGTTACCTTCAATCTCGCACTCTGGCTGCTCGAGCAGGGGCGCTCGGTATGCACGGTTGATCTGGATCCCCAGGGGACCCTTACCGATGTCCTGGAGGTTCGCGAGGAAGAGGGCTACATACCTGCGCTGGAGCATGCAACTTCGCTCAAGGCGGTTGCGGAACAGGGTCAGCAGGCTTGGCAGGAGATCCTCGTCGATGTGGGTGCATCCGACATGGGGTCCTTGTTCGAGGCTTTGGAGAGTGCGGATCGCTTGTTGATCCCCGTCCCCCCGAGTCAGGCCGATGTCTGGTCCACCCAGCGTTTCGTGCGCCGGGTACAGGAGTCACACCAGACGGACGGACGTCCGCAAATCCTGGTGTTCATTAACCGAGCGGATACGCACCAGGCGGTCCGTGAAACCGACGAGACCTTTGACGCACTGGGGCAGATCCCGGGCGTGAAACGACTCGCTCCCCGATTGAAACAACGCATGGCGTTTCGTCGTTCGTTCAGCGAAGGACTGTCCGTGCGCGAATTGGAACCCCGTGGCAAGGCTTCACGGGAACTGGAGGCCCTGGCGATCGCGTTATTCGGCAAGCCCGGGCGGCGGCGCCGGAAGTAGAGCCGGACGACCAACAGTGCAAGCGAGACCGCGAATACGAACAACAAGACGCGCCGCTCTCACAACAAGCCTGACAAGGCACCAAAGGAGGATAGAGGCATGCGAGTGATCTGGAATGTACTGGCCATTATCGGCCTGCTGGCCGTGATCGCTGTCGGCTATGCGATCTACGTTCTTCAACCCTACGCCGGGGGCGCTCGGGCCCTCGATTCACAGGCCACGACGGTCTACGCGCGCATGGCGCGCACGGTGCTGGAAACCGGCGATATGGCCGAGGCCACGGTATACAAGAGAAAGGTCGAAGAAGGCCTGGACGTTGGCGAGGTGGAAGACACGCTGAGGATGGTCGCCAACGAACTGAATATTGCCAACGTTGGCGAAATGCCGATGAGCGAGGAGGTGCGTAACGTTACTGGTGAAGACTTCCCGTTCCTGAAGATCTACATGTTCTGCGACGCGAGAATCGCCGCGCAGATGGTGCGGCACAGCCAGGCCATGGCGGCCTATCTCCCCTGCCGCATCGTGCTCCAGGAAGACGAAGAGGGCCAGCTCTGGCTGATGACGCTGAACCTCGATCCGATGATCCACGGTGGCCGGCCGTTGCCGGAAGAACTCTACGAACAGGCGCTGTTTGTCCAAGAGTCGCTCGAGACCATCATCGATCGCGCCGCACGGGGTGAGTTCTGATGGCGACTGAGGACCCCTATGCGAGAACGTCCCATGGGCCCGGCGTTGATCCGCCGGAGTACGAACGTATTGCGGAGGAGGCGGATGAGGCCTATCTGAGGGCCCGACGACTGGAGCTTGTCGTGTACTCGGCCCTGACGGCCTTCATCATCCTGGCGATTTACGGGTTCTGGCTGATCACCAGTCTCACCAACGACGTCAGCCGGCTGACCGAGGAGATTAGCAAGATGACGCGTGTGGTCGATCGCGATCTCTCCGTGATCGCGGGGCACATGTCGGATGTAGACGAACGAATGCAGCAGATCGCCGCCAGCATGGAACGGGTGGACAGCCATGTCGGGACCATCAGCGAGGACACCGCGGCGATGCAGCTCAGCATTGCCTCGATGACGCGCGATACCGAGCTGATGGCCGCCTCCACGTCCGGCATGCAGCGGGACATGTGGAACCTGAACCGAAACGTGGGCGGACCGATGGGCACGATGAACATGTTCAACCCGTTTCAGGGTGGCGGGCCCCCGGGGCCCTGGATGCCCCACTGACCGACCGGCTTCCAGGGAGCCGAGGAGAAAACAATGACCGTGATGGCCTGGGTTCTTTTTGTACTGGCGATGGTGATGGTCCCCATATCCATCTGGGGCACGCTGGCGGCCCTCGGGTTGTGCGTGGGCTGCACCATGATCCGCGACTGGAATCGAACGCGCCGCGCGAAAGCGGACGGGGGCAACCGAGGATCCATGTAGGCGAGGGTCTGCTTTTTACGAAATCAAAGGAAGTCTCTTATGAGCGAGCAGAAGAAGCTGGCGATTATCGCCACCAAGGGCAGTCTGGACTGGGGTTATCCCCCGTTCATCCTGGCCTCGACGGCGGCCGCGCTCGGCTACGAAGTGGAAGTGTTCTTCACCTTTTACGGGCTGCAGCTGCTGCGCAAGAAGATGGACCTGCAGGTCACGTCGCTGGGCAACCCGGGGATGCCGATGCCCATGCCCATGCCGGTGATGCTCCAGGGGCTGCCGGGCATGCAGCGCATGATGACGACCATGATGAAAAAGAAGATGGCCGCGAAGGGGGTCTCCGATCTCGAGGACCTGCGCGAGATGTGTCTGGAGGCCGACGTGCGCATGATCGCGTGCCAGATGACCGTGGACCTGTTCGACATGGACACAGACGAGTTCATCGATGGGCTGGATTATGCGGGTGCGGCGGCGTTTTTCGAGTTCGCCGGGGACTCCGATATCTGCCTGTTCATCTGAAGGGCCAACGGGAAAGAGTCACGTCCCGTTTTGAACAAGTAATAAATTCACAGATTCGAACGTAGGGAAGTGCTGTTGCAAAACGGTTGCAACAACGATGCAACGCGCAACACTTTTCAGCCTCGCCAAGACCTGCAACTCGCTGAATGAAAAATATTTAATTTTGATGGCGTGAAGTTTGCTAATCGGCCCTGAGCAAAGGCCGAGACCCCTTGGCCCGCGAATTCATCACCGCGAATGGACCCCTGCCATTGAAGCGTTGGTGGCACCTGCCCTCCGGGCGAGGATGGGTGCAGCGTTCGTGCGGAATCAAGGGTCAGTGGCCGGCTTGGGTTTTCCGGACAAGCCGGCCGTCGGAAGGAAACATGTTGTCCGGCCAGGATGCCAGCGGTTCCGCTGTGAACCGGCAACATGATTGTTCTCCGTCGCTTGGGTCGGGTATGTAAGCCCGACCCTTTTTTGGCGGGTTGCCAGGGGTCTTCCGGCACACAGGTGGGCATGACACGAGGCCGGATACGGAATACCAAACCATTCAACCCGGGACCAACACCGGGATCGAGGAGGAAGGCAGCTACAGAGGGCTGTCGAGATGAATGTATTCACGCAAAGTGGAGGAGTTTGTTCAATGAAGGCACATATCTATCTGGCGGGGCTTGCAGCCTCGTTGCTGATGACCGCCGCGGTGTCTGGCACCGCGCTGGCGGATAACGACGAAGTGACTCGAGGGCAGCTAATGGCGGCGTCGTGCAAGGCATGTCACAACGCCGCGGGTGCCGAAGAAGGCGTACCGGATCTCGCTCGTCTGTCACCGGAGTTGATTGCCAATCAGATGCGGGCATTCCGTGATGGCGATCGTGACGCGACGATCATGGATCGTCACGCCAAGGGTTACACCGACGAAGAAATCGACGCCATGGCGTCGTACTTCGCCCGATTCTGAACAGGGGGTCCATCATGCAACAGTTCAATCGACGCCGCTTCTTGCAGGCGTTCGGCATTACGAGTCTGGCTTCCGTCACAGGGGTCAGTGGCGCAATCGCCGGTGGTTATTCCAATGGCGCACGTATCGTCGTGGTCGGCGGCGGTTCGGGTGGGGCTACGGCCGCCAAGTACCTGAAGACGTTTTCTCCGGGGCTGGACGTGACACTGATCGAGCCCAACTCGACCTACCACACCTGTTACGGCAGCAACTGGGTGATCGGCGGCTTCGAGGACATGGATAACATTGCCCAGACCTACGACGCCATGCGTGATCGGCACGGTGTGAAGGTCGTCGCGGACTCGGTGACGGCTGTGGATGCGGACAAGCGTCGCGTCCATCTGGCCGGAGGCGACGAGGTCAAGTACGACAAGCTGGTGATGTCGCCGGGTATCGACTTTCGCTATGACGCGGTCGAAGGGATTTCCGAAGACGACGCCGAGGCGATCCCGCACGCCTGGAAGGCCGGGGAGCAGACCCGCATCTTGCGTTCGCAACTGACCGACATGCCGGATGGCGGCGTGTTCGTGATGGTCGCCCCACCAAACCCGTTCCGCTGCCCGCCGGGGCCGTACGAACGTGTCTCGCTGATCGCACATTACTTCAAACAGGAAAAGCCCAAATCCAAGATCATCGTGCTCGACGCCAAGGACAACTTCTCCAAGCAGGGCCTGTTCGAGGAAGGCTGGGAAGAGCACTACGGCGACATGATCGAGTGGCGTGGTGCGTCCGACGGTGGCAACGTCCAGGAGATCGACGTTGGCGAGAAGATGGCGATCACCGAAGAGGGCTTCGAGCGGGTGAAGGCCGACGTGATGAACTTCATACCGCATCAGCATGCGGCGAAGATTGCCCACGATGTCGGCCTGACCAATGACGAGGGCTGGGTCCCGGTGGATCAGCGCACCTTCAAGTCGGAGATGGACGGCAACATCTACGTACTGGGGGATTCGAGCGTGGCCGGTGCCATGCCGAAGTCCGGTCATTCGGCCAACAACCAGGGCAAGATCGTCGCCGCGGCGATCGTGCGCGAACTGATGGATCAGGAGCCCTTCGATCCCTCGTCCGCCAACACCTGCTACAGCCTGATCACGCCCGATCATGGGGTCAGTGTTGCGGCTGTGTATCAATACAAGGATGGAGCTCAGGCGGGTGTGGACGGTTCAGGGGGCGTGAGTCCCTCCGGCGAGAGCGCGGATTTCAGGAAGCGGGAAGCCGAATACACCCGAGGTTGGTACAAGGGCATCACCTACGACATCTGGGGCTAGCCCGCCTCGGCTGTTCGATTGCGCCGG
Source organism: Thioalkalivibrio sp. ALgr1 (assembly GCF_000378285.1). Taxonomy (NCBI): domain Bacteria; kingdom Pseudomonadati; phylum Pseudomonadota; class Gammaproteobacteria; order Chromatiales; family Ectothiorhodospiraceae; genus Thioalkalivibrio; species Thioalkalivibrio sp. ALgr1. The sequence continues at coordinate 52,244 of NZ_KB905133.1, read as the reverse complement.
GCATCCCCTTGACGGGGTGTCCGGCTTTTTTGTGCTTGCGGTTTCGGCTACGCGTTCGCCAGGGGATCTTCAGCTCCAGCTCCAGCTCCAGGGGCGTCCGGAGATCGACCCGCCAATTTCGGTGCTTTGAACCGTGCCAGATGGTTCCAGGGGAGCTCGTCACGTGACTGGCTGCTGGCTGGCCTGGCCTGGCGGGGCGGGGCGGGAAAGGTGCCCGTGCTGATCAGGTGCGGCGCAGGCGGTCCTCTTCGCGGCTGCGGCGCTCCAGCCAGCGGCTGCCTTCCTCGGGGCCTAACAGTGTGGCCGCCAGGGCGATCAGGGCGAACACGGTCGCCGGTGCGACGGCCCCGGCCAGACCCAGGATGTAGGCGGCATAGGCGGTGGGTACGGCGACGGCCACCGCCAGTACGACCACGCCCGGATAGGCCATGCGGTAGAGCCAGCGCGGATCGACCGAGAGGGCCAGCACCGCGACCGAGCCCAGCAGGCCGAGCAGGATCCAGCCCGCCGCCGCGGCTTCAAGCTCCGCGGCCAGCAGGGCGATCGCCAGCACCAGGCCCAGGGCGACGTGCCGCAGGCGGGTAGAGGCCTTTGGTGTGATCAGCGCATCCATCCAGCAGGGACGGAGGCCGGAGATGGAGTCGGGAGCGGGGGCAGTGGTCTGGTACATGAGGGGCTGTTTGCTTGGTCGGCCGGGCCGCCGCGTTCATCCGGCGGTTCGGTTTCTTGGGGCTTCCTGCAAATGAGAAAGGGCACCCGGATCTGGATGCCCTCTCTCTGAAGTATGGCGCGCCCGGAAGGATAGCGGCGGCGCTGCGCGCCTGGCCCTTCCGGGTGTCGGCCCGTGTCCGACACGTTCCTCGCTGCGCTCGGGATCGAACCAACGAATTTATCGGAGGTTCGAGTCCTTTGAGATCGGACAAATGAAAAAGGGCCACCCGATGTGGGGGCCCTTTCTCGGGAATATGGCGCGCCCGGAAGGATTCGAACCTCCGACCACCTGGTTCGTAGACAGAATTAGCCTACACGTCACTGGTAGGCCAAAGCCTGCATAGATCGGCATTAATGAACACGGAAAAAACATAACGCTCTGAAAACTAAACGCGAAAAGCCCGTGCGTATCTGACGGATTAACCCTATTGCGCCCGGTTAGAGATGTCACAAAAGGCCTCTAAAGCCTGCCGCCTGTCACGGCGTGTGGCACAGGCCTTACGGGCCCTTTCGACCTCCTGGCGCTTTCAATGGCTGGGTGCTGTGCCGGGCTCGCAGAAGTCATATTCCTGCTATATCGATGCCTCCCAGGTCTCCATGGCTGTAACGCAGAAGAGGAGGCCTAGCTTGCAAGAGGAAGCGCCACCCTTTCTGGGGCTATCGAAATGGCGCATGGAAGCAAGGCGGGCGTCGCACACGTTTCGAGCACGTTGCAAAGAACTTGTGGTGTTGCCGAAGTTGTGGATGACTTCGGAGCGGGAGCGGAAGTCGTTGTTGGTGTGGCATGGGCTCCTATGGTCGGATGCATTTTTGGTCGGATGCATTTTGCGTCGGGGTTTCTGCGTTAAGGTGCGAAGGATGTTCGGCACAACGCGTAGCTTTGCCCGTGAATCTTTAAAAGCCGCTGGGCGAGTCGCTGTGGGCCGGTGGACCGGCACTGGGCACGAAGTTCCTCTGAGCTGGTTGCATCCGTGCCCTTGGGGTTTTGTCGGAGCTGGGGCGCCGCAGCCCCGATCCTGGAGAGACGCAGTCCCGCAATATATGCTTATCGGCGGCCCCGTGGAGTTGACTCGGGTCCTGTTTGTTGCCATCGTACGGACTGACGCGTCCGTCAGCATCGCTTGGGATCGGTCCTCCACGGCTCGACCCCAAGCGAAGTCACAGTGATCGTATTCCGCTTACGTACAGTGGAGAAACAGGGTAGGCCGTTAGTTAATGACACAGCATGACCAGCAGGTTACGACGAAGCGCACGCGGCTCTCGGCGGAGGAGCGGCGGGAGCAGATCCTAGGCGCTGCCGGGCCGCACTTTGCCGAGCACGGGTATCGATGCTCGGATATTCAGCATATCGCGGATGCCATCGGCGTTGGCAAAGGGACCATCTACCGCTACTTCCCGACGAAGGAAGATCTTTTCGTCGCTTGCGTGGAACGCGCGGTTGAAACGATCAACACCCGTGCGTCGGTTGCGGCACAGAGGGGTCGGGATCCGGTAGAGAAGATGCGGCTTGCAGTGCGGTCTTACCTGGAGTTTTTCGATGAACACCCGGAAGTCATCGAGTTATTCATCCAGGAGCGTGCCGAGTTCAGGGATCGAGGAAAGCCGGTGTACTTCGTCCACTGGGAGCGTAACCGGCCTGACTGGAGTGTGTTGATGGATCAGCTCAGGGAGCACGGCCGCTTCCGACAAATAGACTCCGCCGAAGCTGGCCGATTCTTCTCGTACGCCATGTACGGAACGGTTATCGCCCACAGGCTCACGGGCGAAACGTCTTCCTTAGTTGGGCGGACGGACTTAATCGTCGACATCATGCTCCACGGCATGCTTATACCCGATTCTGAGCCGGACACTCTCTGACCCTGACAGGTCGGCGGTCACATCACATCTAAGACTGAACACAACTGGAGAAGCCAGCGATGGCCACCTTCCGAATAAAGAACCACGGCCGGCGTATCGTGGCCGTTGGCGTACCAATGTTTGCTGCTTTGTTGCTGGGCGGTTGTTCTGGGGACGAACTGGGTCCCGGCGAATCGGATCAGCCACGTCAGCCTGTGACCGTCGTCGCCGTGTCTCCAGTGACGGTGGATGTGCATCAGGACTACGCCGGTCGCGTCCACGGGGCACGAGAGGTGGAGGTTCGCGCCCGGGTCGAGGGCATTCTCGAACAGCGGCTGTACCAGGAGGGACAGTTGGTTGAACGGGGCGACGCTCTATTCCGCATAGACCCGGAGCCGTTCGAAGCGCGGCTAGAGGAGGCAGCAGCTCAGCGGGAATCTGCCCGGGCCGACCTGGAAGAAGCCGAGCGTGAGTGGCGCCGGATTGAGCGGCTGTATGAACGTGATGCCATCAGCGAGCGGGAGCGCGACTCAGCTCGATCCGCCGTGACACTCGCACGAGCTGGCGTATCGTTGGCGGAGGCGCATGTCACCCAAGCGCGCCTGCAACTGGATTACGCAACGGTGGAGGCACCGGTCTCCGGTGTCACAAGCCTGGAAGCGGTGCCGGAAGGCAGCTTGCTGGATCCAGGCACGCAGCTTACTACAATTGTGCAACACGACCCGGTGCATGTGCGCTTTGCCCTCCCAGAGGACGATGCCGCTATCCAGCGCACCGCGCGGCGCGCCCGCGCCGCCGACGGTGACGACCAGGACTACCGCCGTGAGGTGGCGCTGCTGCTGCCCGAGGGGGGTGAGTACGATCAGAACGGAGTAGTGGACTTCACCGCCAGCACCATCGACCACGGGACCGGTTCGGTGACCGCCCGAGCGGTGTTCGACAACCCGGACGGCGCCATAATCCCCGGCCAGTTCGTGCGGATCCGCGTGGTTCTGGAGACCCTGGACGACGTGTTCCGCGTACCGGAGACGGTCATCAGCGAAGGTTCCGACGGACCCCTGCTCTATGTGGTGGACGACGACGGCAACGCCAGTGCCCGCGCCGTGGAGCTCGGGCGAGTAGTCGACGGTGACCAGGTCGTGCTGAGCGGTCTCGACGACGGTGACCGGGTCATCATCAACGGCCACGCCTCTGTCGGCGACGGCGCACCGGTGGATATAACCGATGAGGAGGGCACCTGATGTTCCGCTTCTTCATCGACCGGCCGCTGTTCGCCTCGGTGGTCTCCATCATCATACTCATCATGGGCGGCGCGGCATTGGCCACGCTGCCCGTGGAACAGTACCCGGACGTGGTGCCGCCGGAAATCGTGGTCGAGGCCAGTTACCCGGGCGCTAGTGCCGAAGTGATCGCCGAGTCCGTGGCTGCGCCTCTGGAGCAGGAGATCAACGGCGTCGACGACATGATCTACATGGAATCGAGTAGCACCGACGCCGGCACGATCCAGCTGGTAGTGACCTTTGACATGGGTACCGACCCAGACCAGGCGGCGATCAACGTCAACAACCGGGTCCAGCGCGCGCTGGCACGTCTGCCAGAAGAAGTGCAGCAACAGGGCGTGCGAGTTGAAGCCCGCTCCACGGATATCCTGCAGGTCCTAGCACTATTCTCCAAGGACGGCAGCATGGATGACGTGGACATCAGCAACTATGCGCTGCTCAACGTTATCGACGAACTGGTCCGTCTCCCGGGTGTGGGGAACGCGTCGCTGTTCGGTGCCCAAGACTATTCCATGCGCGTGTGGCTTGATCCGGAGCGCATGGCGCAGTACCAGCTTACCTCGTCGGACATTGCCTCGGCCCTGCGGGAGCAAAACGCGCAGTTCGCTGCGGGTCGCATTGGCGCTCAGCCCGCTGAGGGCGATCAAGCCTTTACCTTCAGCGTCAGCACGCCAGGCAGGCTGACCGACCCTGAAGATTTCGAGGACGTCATCATTCGCAGCGACGCCGACGGGCAGTCTCTGCGCTTGGGGCAGGTGGCCAATGTTCAGCTTGGCGCTCAGAGCTACGATTTCTCCGCCACCTACAACAGCCAGCCCACTGTTCCCATTGGCGTGTATCTGCAACCGGGAGCCAACGCGGTGGATACGGCGGCGCGGGTCCGTGACGTGCTGGAGGAGATGGAACCGCGGTTCCCCGAGGGCCTTGAGTACGAGGTCCCTTACGACACCACCGATTTCATTGAGGCCTCCATCCAGGAGGTGTTGATAACCCTGGTCATCGCGCTGCTGCTAGTGATGGCGGTGACGTTTCTATTCCTGCAGCACCTGCGTAGCACGCTTATCCCGCTGGCGGCGATACCCGTCTCCCTAATCGGCACGTTCGCAGGCATGCAGGCACTTGGGTTTTCGGTCAACCTGCTGACGCTGTTTGGGCTCATCCTGGCCATTGGCGTGGTGGTGGATAACGCCATAATCGTCATGGAGAACGTCGAGCGGCTCATCAAGGAGAAGGCCTTGTCGGCCTACCACGCGTCCGTGGAGACCATGAAGCAGGTCTCCGGGGCAGTGGTGGCTTCCACCCTGGTGCTGGTGGCGGTGTTCGCGCCCGTGGCTTTTCTCGGTGGCTTGACCGGTGAGCTGTACCAGCAGTTCGCTATCACCATTGCGGTCTCGGTGGTGATCTCTGCCGTCGTTGCCCTTACCCTAACCCCCGCCATGTGCGCCATTTTGCTGGACAAACCGCTCAAGGAGCCGGTGGCGCCGCTGCGTTGGTTCAATACCGGGTTCGACCGTTTAACCAATGGGTTCGTCCGTGTCGTGCACTTCTTCCTGCGTCATGCCGTTGTGGGCGTACTGGCTTTCGTTGCCGTGATCGGGGTGGCTCTTTTCACCCTCTCGCGCATGGCTGATGGCCTCGTGCCACAGGAGGATCAGGGTTTCGTGCTGGTGGCTCCCATGCTGCCCGCCGGCGCGTCACTGGGGCGTACCGAGGCCTTCCGGGACGCCGTGACCGACCGGCTGGTCGGCATGGATGAGGTGGACGAGGTGGTGAGTTTTGCCGGCTTCGACATGATCGCCGGCGCTTTGCGCCCCAATGCGGGTGTCGGATTTCTCACGCTAGCGGATTGGAGCGAGCGCACCGGCGAGGGACAAGATGCTCAGGGCCTCGCAAACCGGTTCATGGGCATGGGGGCGCAGATGCAGGAGGGCAATATCCTCGCCTTTGTACCGCCTCCCATCCAGGGCCTGTCACTGACGGGTGGCGTAGAAGGATTTCTGCAAGTGCGTGGTGACGAGTCACCGGAAGAAATCCAAGCAATTGGCGAGCGCTTCGTCGCCGCCGCCAACGAACGCCCGGAGTTGGCCAACGTGAACGTTACCTTGGATACGAGTATTCCGCGGTACCACGCCGAGGTTGACCGGGAGAAGGCGCGCGCCGCGGGCGTGCCCATCGACCAGGTGTTCGGCGCCCTGCAGAGCACGTTTGGGGCCGACTACGTCAACGATTTCACCTTTGAGGGGCGTAACTGGCAGGTGAACATGCAGGCCCAGAGCGCCTACCGCAGTCACCCGGACGACCTCCGGCGGGTCTTCGTACGTAATGACGATGGTGACATGCTGCCGCTGAGCTCGCTGGTGACGCTGGAGCGCACTACCGGGCCCGACATTATTGATCGCTTCAACGTCTATCCGGCGGCGAAGATCATGGCGGATCCGGCGCCGGGTTATACGACCGGCGATGCCCTGGCCGCCATGCAGGCGGTGGAAGCGGAGGTGCTGTCGGACAATGAGTTGCTCGGTTGGACCGGAGAGGCTTACCAGCTCCAGGCGGCGGAGGCTGCCGGCGGCATTGCCTTCGCCTTGGGGCTGATCATGGTCTTCCTCATTTTGGTGGCCCAGTATGAGCGTCTGACTCTGCCAATTGCCGTCGCATCCGCAGTTCCGTTCGCTGTGTTCGGGGCGGCGCTTGCCTCGGCGCTGCGGGGTTTTCCCAACGACATCTACTTCCAGATCGGGCTGCTGGTGCTAATCGGTCTGGCGGCAAAGAACGCCATTCTCATCGTGGAGTTCGCGGCCCAGAACCGAAGCCAGGGCATGTCGTCTCTGGACGCCGCACTCGCGGCCGCCCGCCAGCGCTTCCGCGCCATCATGATGACCGCGCTGACGTTCATCATCGGCACCCTGCCGCTGGTGTTTGCCACCGGTGCCGGGGCAGTCAGCCGCCAAGAGATTGGCACCGTGGTGGTGGGCGGCATGATCGCCGCCAGCACCCTGGCGCTGCTGTTCGTGCCGCTGTTCTACAAACTGCTGGAGGACCTGGCCACATGGCAGAAGGGGCGGCGCGGGCGACGCAAGGAGGCAGCCCATGCGTAAGCTACTGAGTCTGGCTGCCACCACGATCCTGATCACGGGCTGCGCCGTGGGACCCGAGTACGAGCGGCCGGAAACCGACCTGCCCGATGAGTGGCCGGAGCACGAATTGTTCGACACCGCCGAAGATGCCGACTGGCAGGAGTGGTGGACGCACTTTGACGATCCGGAACTGGACGACCTGGTGGAGCGTGCCCTGGGAGAGAACCTGGATGTGCGGTTGCAGGCCGAGCGGGTGATGGAGGCCCACGCCCGCCTTGGCTTGGCGGATGCCGAACGCATGCCGACGGTGGATGCCCAGGCAGAAGCCGCGCGGGAACGCCAGCCCGAGGCGACCTCACCGCTCCCGGGCACTGCAGGCACCGGCAACCTGTTTTCGGTCTCGGGCATGCTCGGTTACGAGTTGGACCTCTGGGGCCGGCTCGCCAGCCAGCGGGAGGCCGCCGAGGCCATGCTGCTGGAGTCCGCTTTCAGCCGCGATGCCGTGCGTCTGAACGTCGCTACCGACGTAGTGACCACCTACATCAGCCTGCGTGCCGCGGAGGAACAGCTCGTCCTGACCGAGGAGACGGTCCGCTCACGGCAGCGGTCTCTGTACATTGAGGAGGCGCGCTACGAGGAGGGCAGTGCCGATGCGCTGGCTGTGCGCCAGGCCCGATCGGATCTGGAGGCCACCCGCGCCAGCCTGCCGCCGATGCGTGAACAGGTCATGACCCTGGAGAGCGCGCTCGCCGTGCTGGTGGGTGCGCAGCCGGGCGAGCTGCTCGGCGAGCTGGACTTCGGCGAAGGCCGTCTGCGCGAGTTGGGCCTACCGGATGCCATGCCCGAAGACACGCCCGCCGACATCCTCCGCCGTCGACCGGACATCCGCGCCGCCGAAGCGGGGTTGATGGCATCCACCGCCGAAATCGGCATCGCCGAGGCGAACCGGCTTCCGCAGGTCAGGCTCTCGGCCGTTCTCGGCACCGCCGCCACGGCCACCGGCGACCTATTCACCGGACCCTCCGAGACTTGGGGGCTGGGCGCCTCGGTCGGTGGGCCGTTGTTCGACTTTGGGCGCAGTCGAGCGCAGGTGGAGACGGCGGAATCTCTACGGGCGCAGGCGGAGACCCAGTACAACATTACCGTAACCACCGCGTTTCGCGAGGTCCGCGACGCCCTGATCGCCTACGACATGAGCAGTGACCGCATAGAAGCCGTGGGGCGCCAGCTCGAGGCCATCGAGGATACCCGTGACATGTCCCAGCTACAGTATGACGAGGGGCTGACCGGGCGGTTCGAGCTGCTCGACGCCGAACGGGCTCTGCTTGAGGCGGAGCTGACGGCAGTTGAGGCCGCTCGGGACCGCCTGACCGCAACGGCCACTCTGTTCAAGGCCATGGGAGGGGCTGGCTGGGAAGGACACACAGCGCACGTCTTTGATGCTGAGGGTGCCGATGCCCGCTGACCGCTGACCGCTGACCGCTGACCGCTGACCGCGAGATTTTGGCCTTAACTTGCGCGTGGACACGCGAATGGTGAGTTCAATCTGTCGACACAATAGACATTCGACTATTCGTCCGGGAGCTTAAGAGGCCTTCTTGCGGGTATGGGAGCCTAGGAATAGGTGAAGATTAGGTGCATCGGACGGAGGATGAGGTTTCTCATGCTTCGAGATGTCGGGTCGGCGCGAGGGCGCCGCTTCGCCAAATCGGACACCCGAGCCCCAGATTGGGGAGCTGTACGGATTATTCAGGAGTGTATGCCGCGCTTCTGCGGAGGCGCACCGTCATCGCGAGGGTTTTTTAGTTGTTCACGCTGAGACGAAAAGGAAAGCATGGGCTGCAGCTCGAGAGAGTCCTGCAGAAGGGGGGCGAACACGAGGTTACCCTTTACCTGTTTACGCCTCATGATCGCGGGACTCTCGAACGCGCTCTTGGCGGGACGAAGGCGGTACCGGACCGCTGGCGTCATGGATTTCGGATGCTAGGCCTGCCTGCTGAAGATAAGGCAAGCCTAGCGGATACATCAATTTCTCTGCTGTCGCCGCACTACGAAGTTTTATGTGGCACTTGGCTGTCCCGTTACCAAGCTTCCATAGATCACCTTCGTCAGCGATTCGAAGACAGCGATAATTCCGAGGAGATTGTGAAACGCGCACTTAAGCTGAGCGAGAACTTAGCGCGCAGATTGCGACAGTTTCCCCCTGAGAGTAAAGCGCAGCTGTCATACTTCAGACGAATGGACATATATTTCTCATGGTACTCGGAACAGTTTTTCTTGGAATGCGCGAGCAAGCCCCAGTTTTCCAATTTGGGAGAACCATACAGCGGACGCGTCCGAGCCTATCTGGCTGCGGAGCGTCAATACAGAGAGCGGCAGGGATATTTGGCGGATTTCCGGGGCTCACCGACGCAAGTGTGGCACCGGATGGCGCTGTACCACAAATTGCTGGAGCACTCTGTCGTCACGAAGACCCGAACCACCGATTTGTGGCGCGCCACATACAGGGCAGTGAAGGCGCTCTACACGATGGTGATAATGACTTTATTTACTGTGCTTATATTCCACACGATAAGGGCAGTGCACAGGCTGACAATTACGCTGCTGATCATGATTGCGCTGATTCACGCGCTTCGAGATTATCTTCATGACGAAATGGTCAACAGGATCACGGGGTGGCTTCTCAAAGGAAGACCTCTGGCGAGGACGCAAATTCTGAAGCCGCTGACCGACGAGAGGATGGGTGCACAGTTGACTTGGTTTGATTACTTGCCTCAGGCGGGCCTACCAAGCAAGGTCAGGCGCAATGCGGGCAGGGGGCAGATTGGTGAGGAGATGCAAACGGTCCTCTACAGGGCACGTCTGATGTTGGAACCGAAGGCATTGAACCAGGGCCACGTCCAGGAGGTGGTGGGGCTGGACCTAGGACCCCTGTGCGAGCTAGTCGAAGGTGGACAGAAGCGGTTGTACTCCGGAAAGATTGGTGAAGCGATGCAGGACGGAGTTCAGGCCCATGACATCGAGCGGCAGCATATCTACACCTTGCTCGTGGTGTGCGCGGGTCCGGGTGATCCTGAGACAAGGGCGCAACGGTGGCGCGTTACCCTGTCAGGGTCTGGAATCACACAGTGCGAATCTAGGGAAGCGGACTGGCCTGCGGCAGGGGGGTGAGGCCGGTATGGCCCCTTGCAGGCGGGTGATATGGCGCGTCCTTGCGCCTCACCGGTGGAGTTCATAGTGCAAGCGCGACCCGGCGCGGTTCCCATTGTCCGGGTCAGTCAGGATTTGGATGGCTCATCTTTCCGTTCCCGTTTTTCCTGCCGTCGTTCCTTGAGACTCTTTTGGGCCTTCTTCTTCGGTTTTTCTTTGCTCATGATTCTTTCCTGTAGAGTGATGTTGTCAGTGTTCGGGTGCGCCTCGGGGGCATTGCTAGGACGGCACGACGAGAGTGTTTCGGTCGCTTGATCGTGCCGGTGTGTGCCCGGAGCTAGGACCGAAAACGCGGTTAGTAAAGTAGCCTTGTACGAGGCGGACTGGATCGAGATCCGCCTCCTCGGGCGTTTGGGGCGTGCCCCAAAGACGCCGGAACTTAGAGATTTGGCTACTCGTTCGGGCGATACGCGCAGGATGCAAAGGCCCAGGGTGCGCCGTCCTTATGTCTGTGAGATTGAGCATCCTTACGCTGGCGCGATTCGCACGTTGTCCGTGCGAAGCCGTGACGAGATTGGCGTGGGATTCTCCGAGATTTCTGAGTTCCGCCCGCAGTGAACGCTGTTCCTGTGTTGCGCGACCGGATCCGAGCGGGTTGTGCGGATACCATTGGGAAGATGCTTGATACACTTCGTGCTCCATTTCCGCAGATTGTGCAGACATAACGAGCCCGGCCCGACTTTTATATGAAAAGTCAGACGACAGCTTCGGTTGGGAGATCGGATAGCCGGACGCGATGCCGCGTCCGGCTTAGACCGGAAAGGTCAGGGAAGGACGGAACTGGACGATAAGGTACGTTTCCATCGGTGCTACCAAGCCTGAATGATCGGTTAGTAGAGCGACATATTTCGCGGTAGGTGGAACCTTAAGGCCAACCATAGGCCCGGGGTTCCGAAAAAGCAAATGGCGCTTTTCTGCAGGGCCCTCTCGAGGTCGATGCTATAAGCGAGGTCCTTGCGAGAACGGCCCGAACTAAATACGTGCGGCGGATTTGGTAAGTGTCACGTTCCCCGGGTGGGTCACTTAGAATCCTTGCCGTTTATTGGCCACTCGCGGGTCGATGGTTCGCGCAGGGCCAAGGGCAGGCCTTCCCGAGTCGTATGACGAGTCCCCGGCCAATAGTGTGACTCTGAACGTTAGGGGCGCGCGCCACGGCTTTTATTCTGGGAGGGGCACTGCGCATGCTTACGCTGATGCCATCGCCCATGTGGAACCTTGTTCCTCTGTGTGGTCTCATAGAGCTCGTGAATGGTAATGGACTGGTTGCGGTGAAACAGAACTGGAGTCTCGTAGGTCTTTTGGCTGGCATCTTGCTCTTGGGTGGGTGTGCTGGGCTTGATGCACCGACAGATGGGAGCGGCGACACGGAGCGCCTGGAGAATACTTACTGGAAGCTGGTGACCCTGGGAGAGGATGAGGCGGTGGCTACAGAAGAGGCACGCGAGGCACACTTGGTGCTGCACGCTGAAGATGCTCGCCTGGCAGGCGCCACCGGTTGCAACCGCATGATGGGTGGGTATGAACTTGACCGTGACCAGCTAAGCTTTGGCCAGGTGGCCACCACCATGATGGCCTGCCCCGCCGCCATCATGGAGTTCGAGAGAAAATTTCTCGATGCTCTTGGCGACGTCGCCAGCTGGCAAATCGACGGCGAAATGTTGACGCTCATCGACGGTGATGGTGAGGCACGTGCTCGCTTCGAGGCGGTGCACCTCCAGTGAGTGGAAGGGACTTCTGACGCTTCCGGGTGTGTTGATCAACTGTCGTGGGCACCTCGAGCGGTGGAATGACGTGGAACTGATCGGGGAGACGTCAGGGGGCCCGGGGTCGGCGAAACGACGGCTCGTCGCTGGGTCGAGCAACCCAAGGTAGATCCATCCGGGGCGCCGTCGATGGTCGGCCCCTGACGCCGGATCAGCGGTGGCCCCGGGGCTGGAGTCAGAGAACCGCCGGCTAGGGGGGCAGGTAGACCCTAGAAGACGCGCAATCCCCTTCCACTCCAGGGAACTGAAGTAATGCAGCGCTGCATCAGTGCTCTGAGGGAGAAGACTTAACTGAAGTGCGTCTGCGATCTACCGGAGGTGAGCCGGTCGGGCTGCGACGTGGCACCGACGTGCGGTTGGCGGCCGCGCCGGCCTTGTGTGCTAGCACAGCGGGTCATGGTGGCGCTCGATCAGTCGGGGGTAGTCGTACGGCAGCCGCCGCGTCCAGGCGGCGCTGTTGTGGGATGGGGCTGCACAGTCAGGAACACGAGCCGGGGCTCTGGTTCAAGCCGACCGACCCGGTTAGTGTACCAGCGACGTCTGGCGGCATCTTCTGTCGCAGTATGGCGTCCGCTGCATTTCGAGCCGGCGAATTTAGTGCTGGGGCTATGCGGTGGCCGACCGCCTCTTCTTCAACGTGAGAACGGAGTTGATCGAACAGGTACCGGAGCCACAGGGGCGCAGGAGAAGATCAGGGCAATACGACACCGTTGAATTCGTGCTCTCAGTTGATTCGGGTCAGGTAGGTTTCCAGCTCATTGGCCAGCCAGGTCACCACGGGACCTCCGTGGGCCTGTTCGGATTCCAGTACGCAGAAGGTCTTCCACCACTTAGCGGCCGGATGAGGGATTGTGCGAAGTTGTTCCTGGCGCAGGGCGCTGCTGATGAGCGGAAAGGGTAAATCGGCCCAGCCGGAACCCTCGATCACTGCGTCGCGGATCAGTTCGTACTGCGTGAAGGCGAGGTAGTTGTCAGTGTCGGGAGACTCTGGGATCAGGCCGTCCCTGTCCAAATAGGCCATGACAATCTCCGTATGTCCGACGAGGTCGTCCTGCGTGACCCGGGGGAGGGCTGCCAGTGGATGGTCGGTGGCGGTGACCGTAAGCATGCGCACGTCTGCGAGCTCTCGAAACCACTGGTAGCCCACGGTGAGCAACTGGGGCATCAAGCCGTAGGCCACATCCACGGCCTGGCGTTCCACAAGCTCCGGCAGCTCCCGGGGTGGAGCCAGATAAACGGATACGCTGGTATGCGGAAATGCGTTCTTCAGGCGACGCAGCAGGTCCCGCCACGTAGCCTCAGGGATGGCGTCGTCGCGGGCGATGCGCAGCGCCGATTCGGCACCGCTCATGTGGTGCCGGCAACGGGCGTGGATCTGCCCGGCCACTTGCTGCAGGCGCTGGCAGTCGGTCACGATGCTGCCGCCCACCGGGGTGAGGTGGAGTTGATTGCCGCTGCGCTCGAACAGCACCACCCCCAGTTCGTCTTCTAACGCGCTTAAGGCGGTGCTCACCGTGGTGCGGCTGCGGCCGAGGGTGCGTGCGGCGGCCGCGACGCTGCCCTGTTCCACCACGGCGAGAAACGTTTCGATCTGGCTGTCTTTCATAGCCTCATGGTGACGGAAAACCCGTCGCTCAGCGACTCACATTATTGAATTGGGCTCCCTAGAATAGCCAGCAATTCAATGGGAGGTCATCATGAGTTCGTTCTGGGCGCGGGAAAAAACGGCGCTGTATCTGTCTGCCACCATGGCCGGCATGTTTGCCCTTGGGGGTATCGTTTGGGGCTTGTGGGTTAACTCCCTGGTGATCCTGTTCGACGGGGCGTACTCCCTTGTAAGTCTGGTGCTGTCGCTGCTCTCGGTGTACGCCGCACGGGTTGTGCGGCGGCCAGCAAACCAGCGTTTCCCCTTCGGTCGTGCCGCGATTGAACCACTGGTTATTACCGTGAAGGGGCTGACTATTGCGCTGGTTTCCCTGTTGTCGATTGCATTGGCCTTGCACGCGCTGTTGACCGGCGGTCGCGTAGTGGAGACGGGCATGGCCATGTTATTCGCGGCCATTAGCGCAGTGGCCTGTGTGGTCGTGTGGGGTTATCTGCGCTGGGTGCAGGTTCGTACCCCCGGCGGGTTGGTCTCTGCCGAGCGCCGCCAGTGGCTTATGGATACGCTTTTGAGTGCGGCCGTCCTTGCGGGCTTCGGCCTGGCGGTGTTGCTGGAGCGCACCGCATTTTCGGAGTATGCCGTCTATGCGGATCCGGTCATGGTGCTCCTGGTGGCTGGATACTTCATTGGTGTACCGCTGAAGATGACCTTGGAAGCTGTACGCGAGCTGGTTCTGGCTGCCCCGCCGGCTGAGCTGAGAGCCCGGGTGATCACGGCTCTGAATGAGGCGGCAGTGCCGGCCCGGCAGGCACGCTATACGAAGGTTGGGCCGTACCTCCTTCTGGAGATTCGGTTGCCCGCAAGGGACATGCGGAGAGCCGAGCGGTTGCGTATCCGGCTTTACCGTTTATTAGCCGACTTGCCTGTCCGTCCGGTGGTCGTCATCCACACGGAGGGTCGTAAGGCGGAACGGGTCGTTGAGGCTGGGCCCTAGGGCAGTTGAGTCCTACCATCGGACTTGGAAGGCCCGCGGAGGCCGGCGATGGCCGGCCCCTGACGCCGGTGCAGCGCCGGATCTGGGAGTTGGAGGAAGAGAACCGCCGGCTGTGAGGGCAAGGTCATTCCAAAAAAGGCCTCGGAGCAGCGGTTCTGCGGTTTGCTGGAGATGAACCGGTCGGGCTACTGGGCATTGCAGACGTGCGGCCGGCGACCGCGCCGGCCTTGCACTGGGGCAAAAAGACGTGCGAACAGTGTGGGTGGCCCGTTGGCAGAAGCCGTGTGCAGTCGGAGCTGCGGATGGACGATGTTGAGGTCGGCTGCTATCGGGTCCGCCATCTGATGGGGGAGGATGGGCTGTGCCGGGTCTGAAAGCGGGGGTTCGGGGTCACGGCGCAGCGGGACGAGCCGGAGGATGTGGTGGCGAAATACCTGGACAAGCAGTTCCAGCCGCGTGCCCGAACGCGGCCTGTGTGGCGGACATCACCTACATACGGACCCGCGCGGGCTTGAAGGAAGTATCAGGCTAACCAGGGAGAGCCTCACCGAAGCATCACGGTTTACATCGTTGGCTACTACAACGAGCGCCGAAGGCGCGCGAACCTGAGCTAACTGTCGCTCAACGCATGCGAGCGTAAGTGGGCAGCCCCAACAATTCTTGAGAGCAGGAAATCACCCGACCACTACAAGAAGTTAATCTGCTCTCAGATTCGACTCGTAGAGAGGGGTAGATGATGAGCCAGAGCCAAGCAAGCTTGACTTGGTAACTTCCCCCTCATCGCTATATCGGAGGTTTTTATGTACGATCCCCAGCTTTTCGCGTTGAGCGGTCAAGCCGCCCTTGTTACAGGGGCCGGCGCCGGAATCGGCCGAGCCATAGCCGAAAGTTTCGCCCGGGCCGGAGCTGCAGTAGTCGTCAGCGATCTGGATGCCGCTGCGGCCGCTGCGGTAGCCGAAGGTATCGAGGCCGAAGGTGGTCGTGCGACCAGCATGGCATGTGACGTTACCAGAGAAGAGGATCTTGCCGCAGCGGTGGCCAAACCGGTAGAGGCCTTCGGCAAGCTAACGCTCTTGGTCAGCAACGCCGGCGGCGGTGGACCCAAGCCCTTCGACATGCCTATGGAGGACTTTCGTCGCGCCTATGACCTGAACGTGTTTCCGCTGTTTCGCCTTGCCCAGCTGGCCGCGCCTGAGATGGAGAGGGTCGGCGGTGGCGCGATTCTCGCCATTACCTCGATGTCGGCCGAGAATAGGAACCAACACATGGCAGCGTATGGCTCCTCGAAGGCCGCCGCCAGCCACTTGGTGCGTAACATCGCCTTTGATCTTGGCCCAAAAAACATCCGCATCAACGGCATCGCGCCGGGAGCCACTCGCACCAGGGCGCTGATGTCGGTGCTCAACGACGAGATTGAGCAGCGCATGCTTGCCCGTACTCCCCTAAAACGACTCGGCGAGCCTGAGGATATTGCCAATGCGGCACTATTCCTGTGCTCTCGGGCTTCCAGCTGGATCAGCGGTCAGATCCTTACCGTTTCGGGTGGAGGGGTACAGGAACTGGATTAACCCGATGAAATTGGCGTGGTATCCGTCACAATCTGCGTTGCGAAGCCATCATACTGCACGGTGTCCCTTCCGCGCGCCTACCTGGCAACTGATCGGACGGGCGATTGCCGGTGCGCCGTGGCCATCCAACGCCAATCGGAGCACATCATGATCAGAACCACGAACGCAGCACTTATCCCGACCCTGCTCGTGATCGGGGCAGCCTTGGCGCCACCGACTTCAGCCGCCGGTGTCGAAACGGTAGCACCAATGGATTGGATGCAGGGCTTCCCGCCACCGGAGGATCGCACTATCCGTTTCACCGATGACGATTACTTCGTCGGCGATAAGCTCAAGTGGACGGTCTGCCACTTCCGTGAGTTGATGCCCACCGTCGGTGTGCGGTCTGGGCCCGAGGGTGCTCGGGCCTTGCCCTATGCATCCGACCCCGCGATTGATGACCTGACATTCCAGCCCTCCGACGGTTCAGAGTTGATGACGTGGAGTGAAGCCTTCGACGTGAATCACGCCGACGGTCTGCTAGTGCTTCACCAAGGTCGGGTGGTGTACGAGCGCTACGCCGGCTGTCTGGATGAACACACCCTGCATGGGGTGATGTCGGTTACCAAGTCGCTCACAGGGTTGATTGGCGAGACGCTAGTGGCTGAGGGCACACTGGATGAACAGGCTCGCGTTGGTGAACTGGTGCCGGAGCTCGCTGACAGCGCCTTTGGCGACGCCACTCTGCGCCAGGTGCTTGATATGACCACCGCGCTCGACTTTTCAGAGGATTACTCTGACCCCGAGGCCGACGTATGGGCTTATGCTCAAGCTGGCAGCCCGCTGCCGCCGCCAGCAGATTACGATGGGCCTCGCGGTTACTTCGCGTTCCTTGAGACTGTAGAGAAGGCTGGTGAGCACGGAGAGGCCTTCGGCTATCGCACCATCAACTCCGATGCTTTGGGATGGATCATCTCTCGGGCCACCGGAAAGAGTGTCGCCGATTGGCTGGCTGAGCGGGTTTGGTCGCGGATAGGGGCGGAGCGAGAGGCCTTTTTCACCGTAGATTCGATCGGTACGCCGTTCGCAGGCGGTGGCTTCAACGCCACCCTGCGAGACTTGGGCCGTTTGGGCCAGCTGATTCTCGATGGGGGGCGCCTCGGAGACGAGCAGGTGCTGCCCGAGGAGGCCATAAAACGCATCCGCGAGGGCGGTGACAAGGCAGCCTTCTCTAAGGCCGGCTTCGGAGGCCTTGATGGTTGGAGTTATCGTAGCATGTGGTGGATAAGTCACGACGACCATGGCGTCTTTGCCGCTCGCGGCGTACACGGCCAGACGATCTGGATCGACCCGTCCGCAGAGATGGTAATTGTGCGCTTGGCCTCCCACCCGTTGGCGACCAACGCGGCTAACGATGCAACCTCGCTGCCGGCCTACCGGGTCTTGGCCGAGTATCTGATGGGGCAGGACACGGCCCGCTGATTGTCGCCCTCCCGTAAATTTGGCCCATTGAAAACTGGGGGTCTCCGGGCACACTAGAGCCCAAGGAGGCCGAGATGCGCGAGAGTCGGTTTACGGAAAGCCATATTGTCCAGACGCTGAAGCAGGTCGAAGGCGGCCGGAAGGTGAAGGACGTCTGTCGGGAGATCGGGGTCTCGGAAGCGAGCTACTACCAGTGGAAGTCGAAATACGGGGGCATGGAAGCGGCCGACGTTCGACGGCTGAAGGAGCTGGAGGACGAGAACAACCGGCTCAAGCGGATGTACGCCGAGCTGGCCCTGGAGAACACGGCCCTGAAGGACGTGATTGCCCAAAAAAGCTCCGAGCCCGGACGAGAAGCGCTGTGTGGTCACTGCGTTGACGCGGGAGCATGGGCAGAGTCAGCGCCGGGCCTGTCAGGTGGCCGGGGTTGCGCGGTCGGTGGTGTGGTATCGCAAGCAACCGGACCGGGACGATGCGGTGGTCGCGCTACTGCAGGAGCGGGTGGAACGCGATCCGGAGCGGGGCTTTGGCAAGCTGTTCAAGCTGATCCGACGTCGGGGCATGCCCTGGAACCACAAGCGGGTCTGGCGCGTGTACTGCGCCCTGAAGCTGAACCTGCGGCGTAAGGGCAAGCGCCGCTTGCCACCACGGGAGCCACGACCTCTGGCATCGACCGAAGCTCCGAACGCGTGCTGGTCAGCGGACTTTATGTCGGATGCGCTGTGGGACGGACAGCGCTTTCGC
This sequence comes from Thioalkalivibrio sp. ALgr1, assembly GCF_000378285.1. NCBI lineage: Bacteria > Pseudomonadati > Pseudomonadota > Gammaproteobacteria > Chromatiales > Ectothiorhodospiraceae > Thioalkalivibrio > Thioalkalivibrio sp. ALgr1. The sequence continues at coordinate 34,000 of NZ_KB905133.1, read as the reverse complement.
ACCTTCAACGCCGTAGATGACTTCAACCGGGAAGCGCTGGCGGTGGAGACCGATCTGAATCTGCCCGCACCCCGTGTGATCCGGGTGCTGGAGCGTATTGCGGCCTGGTGGGGCTATCCGCAGTAACTCCGGCTCGACAATGGTCCCGAGTTCGTTTCGGCCGCGATCGCCGACTGGGCCGAGCAGCGGGGCGTGGAACTGAGCTTCATCCAGCCGGGCAAGCCCATGCAGAACGGCTTCATCGAACGGTTCAACGGCGGCTACCGCCGCGGCGTGCTGGACCTCTACGTCTTCCGAACGCCGACCGGAGACCGGTACAACGAGCGCCGAAGGTACTCGACTTTGGGATACCTGTCGCCCAACGCCTACGAGCGAAAAAAGGGACAGCCGAAACACCCATCGAGGTGTCAGAAATCACTTGACCACTACACTTGGCGCGCGCGGCCTCGGCCCTGGCGTGCCGCGCCCGCCAGCGAGCGCCAGCTCCCATCGTAGGATGCGGGTGAGCGCAGCGAATCGCATCAGGGTTGCCCCGGCGTTGGCATGGGGTCTTTCGCTGCGCTCGGAAGGCGTGACCGTGGGCCGCTACCGGGTCTGGCGCCTGATGCGGGAGCAGGGGTGCGGCCACAAAGCCTACGCTTATCGAATGATGTCGGTACTCATAAGCCGGAATAAACATCCTCCAGTTCCAGTCTATTCTTCTAACGGTCCTCCAGCTAGTGAGGAGTGGCCCTTTAGTGGCGACAATGGGAACCTCCAGTTCCGTTTACACCTAAATAAGTTAGGAGACAGGCATGAGAACAATATTCTTTATTCCATTGCTGTTGATTACTACGGCGTTGATATTTTCGGGGAATGCGTCTGCCGTTACTTACGACTATGGAGAAGATAAGGCGGTCTACGACGTGAACTATGATGACAGTGATCGGCATACGATGGTCCTGCGGAACATACAGAACCACGTCAATGCATTAGGTGTCGACAATATTCAGGTAAAAGTCGTTTTGAGTGGAGACGGACTAAGCCTCCTTAACAAGGCGAAAGATGACGATGATCTTCGAGCGAACATCGACAATCTAAAGATGCAGAATGTCCGGTTCTTGGTTTGCAATAATACCTTGGAAGGTAGACAAATTAGCCTGCATGACGACCTGTACGACGCGTCGGAAGAGGACGTCGTAGTCAGCGGTAATGCTCATATTTCGTATCTGCAACGACAAGGATACACTTTCTTGAAACCATAGGCGTGTATCGGAAGAAATCATGGAAGAAGAGGCGACCTTGGGAAACAATCGGGGGGACGTAGGTAGGATCTCGATGAGCGTTGCCAGTCGCATCAGGGGCAGCCCCGGTGTTGGATTTGGTGGTTAAGTCATTCCGGATACCGCGTTAGGTGGATTGGCTGCCGTTGGATGCTCATAGTCGCTGGAAGGCAGGTAGCCAAGCGTCGAGTGGATGCGAACGGTGTTGTAGAACCGCGCGATGTAGTCCGCGAAATCCCGCCGCGCCTCGCCGTGGTTCGCGTATCGGCGCTGCCAGACGCGTTCCGTCTTGAGGCTCAGGAAGAAGCACTCGACGACGGCATTGTCCCAGCAGTTACCCCGGCGGCTCATGCTCGCCTGGATCCGGTGCCTGGCCAGTAGCCGCCGCCAGGCGGCGCTGGTGTATTGGCAGCCCTGGTCGGAGTGCAGCAGCAGTCCCGGCTCCGGTTGGCGCTGCTCCAGCGCCATGCGCAGGGCCTCGCAGGTCTGGCTCGCCGGCATCTGCCGATCGAGGGCCCAACCGATGACCTTGCGCGAGTACAGGTCGAGGATGACCGCCAGGTAGCTCCAGCCGGTGGCGGTCGGGATATAGGTAATGTCGGACGCCCACGCCTGGTTCGGTCCGGCCGGGGTGAACTTGCGGTTGAGATGGTTCTCGGCGACCGGGACCCGGTCGTCGCGTTGCGTAGTGGCCACGAAGCGCCGCCGCCAGACGGGCCGCAGGCCGCGCTCGCGCATCAGCGTCCGCACCCGGTAACGGCCCACGGCTGTGCCATCCGCCTGTAAGGCTTTTGCCAGACGCCGGCTGCCGTAGGTTCGCCCGGAAGCCGCGAACACCCGCTCGAGGTGAGCGCCAGCGGCGCAGGGCACGCTTGGGCGTTCGGCCCGCGCCCGCGCCGCGTAATAGCCGGCCCGGTTTTCCTCCAGCAGATCGCAGACCCGCTGCACCGAAGCCTTCTCCATCAAGGCCCTGATGGAGGGATGCATCACTTCAGTTCCCGGGCCAACAAGGCGGAGGTGCGCTCAGCCGGCCGACGCAACAGTGACCGTGAGTTTATCCGCCGGGGAGACCAAGGTTTTCCGCGGTCGCCGATTCAGACGGAGGGCGAGTTCATCCAGGCCGGTCTGTGAGAAGCCGGCCAGTTCCGTCTCCTTGGGGAAGTACTCGCGCTGCAGGCGGTTGGAATTCTCGTTGGTACCGCGTTGCCAAGGACTCTGCGGGTCATAGAAGTACACCTTCACATCCGTTTCGGCGATGAAGACTTTATGGCTGGCCATCTCGCTGCTGCGATCCCAGGTCAGGGTGCGTCACATGTCGCGAGGGGGGACGCCATATGTTCGACCGGATCGCACAGGTGGATGATGGCTATCTGTGTGGTGAACGCAGCGCTGGCAGGGCGGCACGCGGGTTCTGAGAAGAAGGTGCACTCGTAGCGGCGGTATTGCTAAAGGTCGCTGGGCATCCACTACGGGTCAAGCTGTTACCCCGGTAGTCACCTTCAGCGCGGAGGTCATGGGCAAGTGGGACCGCACCTAGCGGACGCCAGGCAGCACTGTGCAATTCGACGGCTTGGGTTGCTTCGGTGCCACCACGTAGCCACGGTCGTCGGTGGCCGAAAGCCCCGGCAAATGCCCGAGTTCCAGTGGACCAACACCGTGCGCGACAACCTGTTAAGAAAACACCACTAGGGAATGCACCCCGTGCGGCGCATAGTCGGGATGATCGTCGAGCGAATTTGGGATGCATTCGTGCCAGAGTGGCATAAAAAAACCGCCGGATGACCCATCCGGCGGTAATGCTTAACGGAGGTTGGAGACACCAAAGGCTGAAAGCCCACCTTTCGTCTTGGCGACACACAGCTGTCCGGGCTGTGTAGCTAAATGCGAACCATACGCAAGGGCATTTGCATGTCAAGCTTTGGCCTGTGACTTCTTCTCGGTTGCGGGGTGCTGGTCACGCATGGCGCGCGCGGCCTCAACCATTGCCTCCAGCGCTGGACGGACCTCGTCCCAGCTGCGGGTCTTGAGTCCGCAGTCGGGATTGACCCACAGCCGCTCGACCGGGATCCCGCGTGCCGCCTTTTCCAGAAGGGTCACCATCTCCTGTACCCTGGGGAGGCGTGGAGAGTGGATGTCATAGACACCCGGCCCGATCTCGTTGGGGTAGGTGGATCGCTCGAAGGCATCCAGCAGTTCCATGTCCGAGCGGGCAGTCTCGATGGTGATGACATCGGCATCCAGGGATGCGATGGCCTCGATGATGTCGTTGAACTCCGAGTAGCACATGTGGGTATGGATCTGGGTCACGTCGGCCACACCGGAGGTGGCAATGCGAAAGGCGCGCGCAGCCCAATCCAGGTAGCGATTCCATTCGCCTCGTCGAAGGGGAAGCCCTTCCCGAAGCGCCGGCTCGTCGACCTGGATCACGCCAATGCCAGCGGCCTCGAGGTCGGCGATCTCGTCGCGCAGCGCCAGGGCGATCTGCAGGGCAGTGGCCTCGCGTGACTGGTCATCGCGCTCGAAGGCCCATTGCAGCATGGTCACCGGACCCGTGAGCATGGCCTTGACCGGTTTGCTTGTGAGGGACTGGGCGTAACGTGTCCAGTCGACGGTCATCGGACTGGGACGCTGCACATCGCCGTAGATGATGGGGGGTTTCACGCAGCGCGATCCGTAGCTCTGAACCCAGCCGTGCCGGGTAAAGGCATACCCGTCGAGTTGCTCGCCGAAATACTCCACCATGTCGTTGCGTTCGGGCTCACCGTGCACCAGCACGTCCATGCCGATGTCTTCCTGGAAGCGGATTACGCGAGCGATCTCCTGGCGCATGGTGCGCAGGTAATCATCCCGGGTTAGCTCACCCCGGCGGTAGTCACGGCGCACCCGGCGAATGGTCTGCGTTTGTGGGAACGAACCGATGCTGGTGGTCGGGAATAATGGGAGGTCGAGTGAGCGTTGTTGCAACGGTGCACGCTGCTCATAGGCCAGGGCACGGCGGGCGTCATCCGGGGACAGTCCCGCCACCCGTTCCCGAACCTGCGGAATGCAAGTACGAACGGCGTTCTGGCGGCTGCTGTGCACGCGCCGACTGTGTTCCAGCTCTTTGGCGACGGCCGCGCGTCCCTCGGTCAAGCCGCGCTGGAGGATCGCCAGCTCCACCAGTTTCTGGCGCGCGAAGGCCAGCCAGCCGCGTACCTCCGTGTCCATGCCGGTTTCCTGTTCCACGTCAACGGGCACGTGCAGCAACGAGCAGGAGGGCGCGAGCCACAGGCGAGAACTACCGAGGCTGCTGACGGCGGGCTCCAGAGTGTCCAGACCTGCCTCCAGATTGGTGGCCCATATGTTGCGCCCGTCGATGATTCCCAACGACAGAATCTTGTCCTGCGGCAGCCGGGCCACGAGGGTCGAAGCCTCCATCGCGCCGCGCACGGCATCCACGTGGAGCCCCGCTACCGGTAGTTCCAGTGCCAGGTCGCGCTGGCTGCCAAGGCCACCGAAATAGGTCGTGAGCAAGAGGCGTGGCCCGCCACGGTGGAGACGTTCGTAAGCCGCCCTTAGCGCCGACTGCCACTCGACGGGCAGATCCAGTGTGAGGATGGGCTCGTCGATCTGAACCCAAGAAACCCCCTCTGCGCTGATCCACTCCAGGAGTTCCTGATAGGCCGGGAGGAGCCGGTCAAGCAGTTCCAGTGGCTCCCTGTCATCCTTCATTTTCGCCAGGTACAGAAAGCTGACCGGCCCCAGCAGGACAGGCTTGGGCTGCAGACCCATCTCGCGCGCCTCCCGGATCTCCGTTCGTAGTCTGTCCGGAATGGCCGCAAAGGTTTGTTCGAGGGTCAGCTCCGGGACCAGGTAGTGGTAGTTGGTGTCGAACCACTTGGTCATCTCCAGCGCCGGCACATCGGGCAACGCATCGTTGTGGGAACGACCGCGAGCCATGTAGAAAGCAAGGTCCAGCGGGTGCTCGGTCGCTGCGGCATGGAAGCGCTCCGGCAGAACGCCCAGCGTCAGCATCATGTCCAGCACGTGGTCGTAGAAACTGAAGTCGCCGACCGGGACCTGTTGGATGCCAGCTTCGCGTTGCCAGGCCCAATGACGCTGCCGTAACTCGCGGCCCGAGGTTTCCAGTTGATCGCGGCTGATGTTGCCGCTCCAGTAACGCTCAAGAGCCGTCTTCAGCTCGCGACGGGCGCCAATGCGGGGAAAGCCAAGATTATGGGTGGTGATCATGGATCTATAGACTCCGGGTTGAACACGGCGTCCAGTCTCGTCATGCTTGATACATGAGTAAAACGATATTTCTTCACAGACACCATGAATTCCGCTCATGATCTGTCGGGAGTACTCGAGCTCCGGCATCTGCGGGCGGTTTGCGAGATCGTGCGGTTGGGGAGTGTGACTGCCGCGGCTGATAGCCTTTGCGTAACTCAGTCGGCACTGTCGCATCAGTTGCGCCAGCTTGAAGACCGACTGGGTGTGACCCTCTTCGAACGCCGAACGCGTCCGGTGCGGTTATCGGCTGCCGGAGAACGGCTACTGCAGGCGGCTGACCGGGTGTTGCCCGAGATCACCGCCGCGCAGCGTGATGTCGTGCAGATCCGCGACGGCGGACGTGGCCGACTGTTTCTGGTGCTGGAGTGCCACAGCTGCTTTCAGTGGCTGATGCCGGCGGTAGGTGCCTTTCGACGGCACTGGCCGGAGGTGGAGCTGGATCTTACCCTTAGCCATGGATTCACGGCACTGGACGCCCTGCGCAACGGTGACGTGGATGTCGCCGTTGCGGTCGACCCTGTGGATGATCCCGAACTCGAGTCGGTACACCTGATGGAGTACGAGAACCTGCTCGTGGTGCCGGCCGGCCACCGGTTGGCCGAGCGGCCCTGCGTGTTGCCTGAGGATCTGCGCGGGGAGACGCTGATCACCTACCCGGTCAGCGAGGAGCGTCTGGATATCTATCGGCGCTTTCTGCACCCGGCCGGGGTGACGGTCCCGCGCCGGACGACCGAGGTTAGTGCGATGCTGCTGCAACTGGTAGCGAGCCGCCGTGGTGTGGCGGTTTTGCCGGATTGGGCCCTGCCCGAGCTGGAGGCGGGGCTCAACGGGGGAGAGAGTGAGCGTGTCGCGACCCGTCGTGTCCGGCTTGGTCACGACGGTCTGTGGAGCAACCTTGCCATCACGATGCGCCGTGCAGACCGGGAGCGTCCTCACAATCTCGACTTCATCGCGACTGCGCGCGACATTTTGCGTGAGGCTCGGGCGTAGAACTGTCAACTCGATTTTCGGATGTGGCGGACGTTCGTGGTGGATAAGCGGGTCTGGGAGGCCGCGAGGCACCAAAAATAAGTCCCCTGCTGGGGAGCCGACAGGGGGGGTACGAGTGCCCGCTAGCGGCTGGAACTAGATGTGATCTCCCAATAGGTGGTCTACGGGACGACTCCGAAGGATGCTGAGTTTGCCGACTGAGCGATTCCAAGGAGGACGCCCCGTGAACCTTCATCAAAATGCCTTAATGGGCCCCCGTGGTCGAGAGCGGAGGATCCGTTTGGTGGTCGACCATGGCCAGACTGTTCGGGCCACGGCGCGGGTCTGTGGCGTGGATCTAATCCGGGGATGTGTACAGTAGCCCCGCTGCCGGCGGGGGCCGCGCAGCGTGATCAGACAGGCAGCTGTTCGTTGAAATGATCGAAGGCCGCTGCAGGACGGAATACATCGACAGGGTGGGGGAGTCGGTCATTGCGTGTTCTCGGATCGAGCGCTGAGTTCCGGGATTGTATCGCCCCGCTTTTGTCGCGAATGGGAGTGTCACAGACGAGGGGGCAAGGGCTTTTACTGTCACGGAAGCTGGCACAGGCTTGGCGCGTCTGAGTGGCCTTCTAGCGCATGCCTGATGCGTGTCACGTGCGCTAGTCTTGGAGTTGTCCCCGAGGTGGTCATGAGCGCAAAAGATCCCTTCCCCGTTGCCAGTAGCACCGCTGACCTCTTCAGCGACTTCCCGGATCAGTCGCGAGAGGTGGATGTGGAGGTCCTTTGGCCACCGCCGGATCGTTTCCCGCTCAATGTCGACGGGCGGACGGTGCGCGAGCGGGTGATTGCGGACCTGGTGTCTGCGGATTCGCCATTGGTGGTGGCGGGCTACGGGGCACTGGAAGAGCTCATCCGTCTGGAGGCGGATCTGGGGGAGGTTCGGCCGCTTCGCGTTCTTTTTGGTAACGAGCCGAGTGCAGGGGAGGGTGGTCACCGCAGTCTTAAGGCGTCGAGTTTTCCCGAAGAGGTCGAGCAGTACTGGCTGGATCGAGGGATCTCCCTGCGCCTGTCAGCCCGGCTGATTCATTTTCGGGAGCGGCTCCGGGAGGGCGCCGTCGAGGCGCGGTACTGGCCCGACACGCAGCGGCCGCTGCACGCCAAGATCTATCTCGGGGCGGGGGCTGTAACGCTCGGTTCGAGCAATTTCAGCAAGAATGGGCTGGAGCGTCAGCACGAGGCGAATGCGCGGTTCACTGCAACGGGTGAACCGAGGCGTTACCGCGAGGCGGCGGCGCTTGCCGAGCAGTTCTGGTCGCTTGGGCATGACTACACCGATGCGCTTCTGGCGCTGCTCGAGCGTCTGCTGCATGTCGTCGGGTGGCGTGATGCGCTAGCCCGCGCCTGCGGGGAGCTGCTGGAGGGTGACTGGGCGAAGGGTTTTCTGCAGCAGGTCGACCGCGAGGCCTTCCGTGCGCTGTGGCCGGCCCAGCGTCAGGGGATCGCACAGGCGCTGTATCTGCTGGATCGTCAGGGTGCGGTGCTGATTGCGGATGCGACGGGTTCCGGCAAGACGCGCATGGGTGCGCATCTCCTGCGGGCGCAGCAGGCGCGGATCCAGGGGGCGGGCGGGATGCCCCGCTCGGTCATGATTGCACCATCGACGGTCGTGGAGGAGTGGGAGCGGGAGGCCTCCCGGGCCGACACCGCGCTGGATGTCTTTTCGGTTGGCCTGCTCAGTCACGGCAGCCGCAAGGCATGGCAGCTGGATGATGCCCTGAGGCGGGCGCGCCTGCTGGCCGTGGACGAGTGCCACAACTTCCACAATCGCCGCTCGCGCCGGACACGGCGGTTGTTTACCAACCATCTTGCCGATGACGTTCTGCTGTTCACCGCCACGCCGATCAACCGGAATGTCGATGACCTGGTCCGGATCGCGGATCTGCTGGGTGCCGACAACCTGCAGCCGAGCACGCTGGAGGCCCTGGAAAGGGTCAATCGCCCCGGTCGCTGGCACGGACTGGGCGAGGATGAGGCTGCCCGGCTGCGGGATGAGATCCGCACATTTACGATTCGCCGTACCAAGCGCATGTTCAATGCCCTGATTGATCGCGAGCCCGAAGCCTATCGGGACCACTCGGGACACCCCTGCCGGTATCCGGAGCACCGCTCGTACAGCTATTCCCTGGACGAGCCGTCCGCCGATCGTGAGCGCGCCAGCCGAATCCGGGAGCTCCTGGACCAACTCTACGGTGTGGTCCAGATTCCGGCGATCCTGGGGCTGAGTGCCATACAAAGGCAGCAGGGGCTCACCGAGGACCAGTATCGCGACAACCTGCTGCTCGGGGCTCACAAGCTGGTCCGCTACCGGGTCATGGCGGCCCTGCGGTCTTCGCGTGCGGCATTGGTCGAGCACCTGTGCGGAACTGCAGTGGCGCGGGCCGAGTTTGGGTTGGAGCATTACGCCAAATCCGCCGATACAGGAGATGTCCTGGGCAAGCTCAAGCAGCCCGGCCGTGTGCCCGAGAATCGGCTGGGCGTGCCCTTGCCTGCGTGGCTTACCGATGCGGACGCCTGGGCATCGGCCCACGCGCACGATCACCGGATCCTCTCGCAGGTGCTGGAGGAAGTGCGGGCCATGAGCCCGGCGCGGGAGCACGCGAAGGTGGCTCATCTGGCCAGACTGGCGGCACGTCACGAACGGGTGCTGGCCTTCGACAGCCGTCTGATCACCATCGCGGCCCTGAGCGCCCAGCTCGAAGAGCGGCTGCCGGGCGTCGAGATCTGGCAGGCCACGGGTAGCGACGAGCGAAGCCGCCAGGCGGTACTCCGTGCCTTTCGGCCGGGTGGCGACGAGCAGGCCGGCGTGGCGCTGTGTTCGGACAGCCTGTCCGAGGGGGTGAACCTGCAGGCGGCCTCGGCGCTGGTCCATCTCGACATGCCCTCGGTGATACGCGTGGCCGAACAGAGAACCGGACGCGTCGATCGCCTCGACAGTCCCCATGCCGAGGTCGAGGTCTGGTGGCCTCGGGATGCCGAGGAGTTCGCTCTCAGTGCCGATGCCCGCTTCCTGGACCGGGCCGATGCGGTGACGGAGCTTCTCGGGACCAATCTCCCGTTGCCGGAAGACCTGCAGCAACGGTCACGGGATAGCGTTGACGCGGACACCCTGATCCGCGAATACGAGCGTACCGCTCGCTCCATCGAGGAGGCTGAACCGCATGATGCCTTCGCCGCAGTGCGCGGACTGGTGGAAGGCGAGAGTGCGCTGGTCGAGTCCGAAATCTATGAGTATTACCGTCAGCGTTCCGTGCGGGTGCTTTCGAGGGTCAGCGTGGTGGCCAGCGACGCCGTCTGGGCCTTCTTCTGTCTGGCCGGCAGCGCGGACCGCGCACCGCGCTGGTTCTTCTTCTCCGGCCCGGATGCCGAAGCCACGACCTCACTGGACAAGGTGGCCGCCGCGCTTCGCGAGCGACTGGCGCCCGATCCACCCAATGGTGAAATCGACGAGCCGGCCGCGAGATGGCTTGCGCACTTTTCCGAGCGCCTCCCGGAGGCCGAGCGGGCGCAGTTGCCGCTGCGCAAGCAACGTGCCCTGCAGGAGATGGCCGAGGTGCTCAAGGGCTTTTGCGAGGAGGCCGCGCGCCATAGGGAGCAGACACGACTCGACGCCTACCTCGATCTGCGCAATCTGCTGGCGCGAAAGCCGGAGGCGTTGACGGGCGGCGAGCCGGATTGGGAGGCACTCGCCAATCGCTGGCTGGAGCTTATCCGTCCCTACTGGTATCGCCGCCTGACCCAGCAGCGCAGGGGTTTTCTGCGCCTGCGGGACCTGCGCAAGGAGCTCATTGAGGCGGAGGCCGAACTGGGACCCGAGGTGCTGGAAGCGTTTGCCACCCTCCCGCTTCACAGCTCGGCGGAGGAGCGAGTAGTCGCGGCCATTCTCGGCATGCCCGTTCGTTGATCCGGCGCCGGCCAGGTCAGCCTGCTTCGTCGGAGAGATGGCTCATCGGCTCCATGCACGATCCACAGATAACCTCGGTTTCCGGTCGGGCCCAGACCCGCGCCTCGCAGGTCGGGCAGTTCATGCGCACACGGGGATCCGGGCGTGGCGCGGGCGGCGCGAACACCGCCGGTTTTTCGGTATCGTCGGGTATCGCGATCGTCTCGGCCGGTGCGGGGGCGCTGGCGACGGCCAGACCCTGTTCGGCCAGGGCCTCCTGCACCTGGGCAACCGATTCGGGATCGGTGGGGGCATGCCGGTCGAACCAGGGCAGTTCGAACCCGGTGGCCAGCAGGTCCGAGCAGGCCCGGGCGAACGGACCGTCGGGCTGGATGTAGTGCGTGACCCGGCGTCCGGTCTGTTTGCCATCCGGCAGGCCGGTATCGCTCGGCACCAGACCGATCGCTTCCATCTTGCCGACCCACTCCCGATTGTGGTGGTTCGAGCGGCTCGGTCGGCCGAAGCACTCCTGCCAGTGATGCACCATCTCGTGTACCAGCGTGGAGAGTGCGACCTCCAGCGGATTCAGGGTGAAGTAACCCGGATGAACACCCAGCTCGTGGATGATCGTGCCGTCGCCGGAGATGAAGCGCTCGGCGTGGTGGTAGCCCCGCTGCCGACGGGAGCTGCGCAGCGTGATCAGGCAGGGCGGCAGTTCGTTGTCGAATAGCTGTTCGTTGAAATGATCGAAGGCCCGCTGCAGGGCGGAATACATCGACAGGGTGGGGGAGTCGGTCATGGTGCGTTTCCGGGATCGAGTCTCGAGTCCCGGGATTGTATCGCCCCGCCTTGGTCACAAATCCTGTCACAAATGGAGCGACCCGACGCCAGTCCCTGCTCCACGTCGTTTGGCTAGAGAAATCGTTTCAATCGACCCTTCCAAAACCTGTTCAGGTAGAAATCCATAGCGGTTTTGATGGGATGAAATCTTCTCAATAATCTTTTCAGTCCTGCGGGGTTCGATGGAAAACAAGCGAAACGCAGCGAACCAGTGCCTGGCTTGGCGACCGAGGAACCGGCCGACGTACTCGCTCGAGAAGCCTTATTGCGTCAGAAACGCTCGGCACCCATCTCACCGCGTCGATGCTTGGAAATGCGGAGAAAGATCCGGCCGTTCTCCGCATATGGTGCGGAGATTTGCATGCCATCCATTCTCAGGAGCCTGGTTGTTACCTTCAACGCATCCGAACCGCTTGCGCCGCGACCTCGCAGCCTGCGAACTGCGCCAGGGTGGAATTAGTGTGATGACGGGGTCGAGCCCTTCCCGGGTTGTATGACCAGTTCCCATTCGCCGGGGCGCAGCCCCGCTTGCAGCAGATTGTGTACATCGTCCGCATGCGCCCGGAAGTTCTCGATCAACGCGGACACGTCGAGGGTCTCGCCCGTGGTGGAGACGAGCCAAAGTCGCCAGGGATACTTCTGATCCCGGTAGGCAAGGGCGCGGCGGCGCTCGTTTTCGGAAAGGAAGAAAGCCACGTCCGCATTGAGCGTTGGCACTCGCTTCGCCTCGACCAGCAAAGCGGCCTTGGCGTCCTCATCGGGTACCAGTACGTCAAAGCCGACATCGCCGAGGTACTCACTGACGTGCAGAAAGGCGCGAAGACCCCCTTCCTCGTCGAGCCGCGCATACCGTTCGGCTCCGGGTTCACCCAGTAATGGAAGAGAGGCTTCGATCGCCCGATGGAAGCCCCCGGATCCCGCTCCTTCCACCCGTTGGCTTGTTGCAACGCCAGGTTCAGGATCGCATCTTCGGCCCGGCGCCCACCCGACATCTGGCGGTGGGCCTTTTCCATCCAGGCTTGATCTGAGATCGCGGCGCGAGGGGCGCCCATTCCGGGGGTTCCCCCGAATGGACGCAGCAGCGGCGGTGCGCCATCGGCCTTGGGCAACGAGGTGATCGGGATCTGTCCATGGGCAAAGTCCATGGCCGCTCGGGAGGGAGCGAGATCACCCTCAAGCGGCAGCCCGAACCGTAGGCGGAGTGTCTGATCGGCATCGAAACCCAGGCGCTGGAAGGCCGGTTCTTCCAGATCCGTGATGCCTTGTCCGAGGTGGTTCAACTCCTCCAGTAGTGCTTCCGTCCACGAGTTCCGGCCCCGCCGCTCGGCGGCTGCGGCGATGTACGGCGTGCGGTTAGTCGTCAGAAAGCGATCGCGATGGGTCGTATGGAAATCGACCAGTGGCACTAGGCGTTGAAACTCGGAGTCATCGTTGAGTGCATTTTCAAGGCGGCGCCGCAGCGTGTCCTCGTCGACATCACTGACACCCGGCTGGCCATCTGGTGAAGATCTCTCCCACAGGGCGGGCGTTACGGTCATGCCCGGTTGAACGACACCGTTCTTCACTTCTCCGTAGTCCCGGAGAACACCCAGAACCCGTTCCTCCCACAACGCCCTGCGTGGGCCGTCGAGGCGCGCCTCCTGCAACCGTCCTCGCCATTGCTGAATTTCCGCTTCACTGAGGTTGTAGTCGCGGCGAAAGCGTGCGAGCGAACTGCCGGGGTGCTGCTTCAGGCGGGTCTGGCTCCAGGCGTACAGGCCGTCCCGAAAGAAGGTGATGAAGGCCCGGCTCCCACACAGCAGCTCGCTGAGCGGGCCGGCGCATTCCATCAAGGGTGGTTCGTGACCGTCGAAGCAGATCGCCCTGCGTCCGTCGGGCAGGGGGAGGAGAAACACGTCGCCAAGATCATCCCGGCCACGCTCGGCCGACTTTCCTGCAAACGTCCAGCGGACCCAAACACGTTCGTAGTGCTGGACTTCAAGGGCTGCCTGGTTGCGGATCGCATCTTGTTCATCGAATTCTTCGCGGGCCGTCGAGGCGGCGGCGAGTGCATCGGGAAGCGCTTCCCAGATGTGTTCCCGAAGGCGTTCTGCCAGCGTGCTGTTGGTCTCCCCTTCCCATTTGACCTCCGGGGGTCCCGGAGCGAAGTGCACCAGACCCAGGGCCTCGGCCTTTGCCCTGGTGGCACCGCGGAACGTCCAGATCCGTACATCGCGAAACGCCGACAGCGCGGAGGAATCAGCGCCACCGGGGTCGTGCCAGATATTGTCTCCGGGTTGGCCCCATTCTAGGCTGCGGGTGGCTCCATCGCGGTCGACATAGCGGTACAGCAAGGGAATCTCTGGCGACGGCTCGACCCGGAAGGCGCCCTCCACAAGCCGTCGGTACAGGTCGCCCAGGCCGCGTTCGTCTTCCTTTGCACGTGAGGATGCCCGCAGGCGTCCCAGCGCACGGAGGATCCGTTCCTCGGATTGAGTTTGCGTCGGGTTTTCGATCCCCAGGTCGCTCAGCCAGTCCGGGATTCCATGGTCGCGCGCGACGGTCAGGCGCGGGAGGAGCTGGGTGCGAAAGCCAGACTGTGTCTGCACCCAGAGATCGAGGGGTGCATACGGCGCTCCTTCACCGACTCCGGCCTCCAGCTGGATCCGCGCCCCCTCTGTCGTACCGTCGTGGATCCAGCGTGTACCCCGGAGCTGGTCGCGTGCCGTGGACCCAAGGCCGGCCGCGAACACGGGATGCAGGTCTCGTGACCAATGCTGAATGATGGAACGCCCGAGCATTTCGGATGGCGCATCGGGCCAGTTCGGTATCCCTCCATTTCCGTCAATGGGCAGCACGCCGACACCGAATAATCGACAGGCGCGGTCCACGTCGAGAGAGGGTGGATTGTCTCCATGCGTGTCACTGGTGAGGTCGGCAATTACCGACTCCAGTTCGGCTTCGTCGAGGCGAGGCCAGGGGCCTCCATCACTGCGGGTTACATGTGCAGCCGGTTCCCATCCGCCTCGCGTCGGGAGGCACAGTGATCGAAGGTTCTGGGCGGCTCGGCGCAGCGTGGTTCCCGGCTCGAGCGAGAGCCGCCAGGCGGGACCGCCGGGCGTTGTAAGCGCCCTGGTGAGTACCGACTCGACACCACCCTGCGAGGGTTCTTCGGATGCCAGCTTCAATGCCGCGCGCAGAAGTTGCCGGTGTTCCCGTGCGTTCTCGCCAGGCTGCAGCTGCGCCAGTAGCTCGGGGCGACTGAATTCCATCAGCCCGAACTTGGTGTCATCACGTTGCATGCCGGGCGGAACGAATACGGTGACGTATGTCCCCTGGTTCTGCACCACGGGCGGCAAGGATTCCAGCGCTTGAGGGTCACCCCGTTCCCGACGCAAATAGATTCGGTCCGCCGTGCCGCGCCTCTGACCTGGCTTGCTGCGCACCATCGGTCGCGCCACCGGCACGGGAGCATCGACCGCCGACTCGCCTGTCTCCTGCACGATGGGCAGCACGGGTGCAGCTGATCGCTCGACGATCTCCAGCAAGGCCTCGTGCCAACGATAAAGCGCCTGCTGACCCGCGCATGAAGGGTTCCGGTAGGCGTAGGAAGCCCAGCCCTCAAGGGCCGAGAAGAGGTCGGTGTATCGCTGCAGGCTCCAGTACTGATTCTCGGGGAAGCTTCGACGGATCAAATCCCGAAGCGCTTCGTCGCCATTCAGCAGCAGGCGTCCGACCTCGAACGTCAGGTGCTCGCAGCGACAGCTTTCCGGATGAAAAAACGCCCAGAAGTCCTCGCGCAGTACAAGCTCCGGGCGGTTCCATAAATCATGGACGATCAAGTTGGCGGCGCGCCGTACCAGGTGACGGTTCCAGCCAGCCGGGTCCGATGCGGATTCCTCTTCGTCGGCGGTGAGCGGGCGCAGGGCGAGCGCGCGGCGGGAATTGCTCAGGTAAAAGTCCGCCTGGACGTCCACACCGAATCCGGCTTCCTGTTCGGTCGGTAGATAGGACCAGTACAGGCCCGAGTGGCGCTGGGCGTATCCATCCGGGCCGTCTACGGTGCAGGCCATCACCCGGACACGGGCTTCATCGAGCTCCAGACCGGTGTCGCGCTGAACGGCTTCGTTCACCGCAATCTTCTCCGATTCGGATATCGCGATCTCTCGCTGGCGGTCCGTCAGCCGGTATTCCGTCATCTGGTCGCCCGACTCCAGCCGGATCGACAGGTCAGCCGGATGCGGTGCGCGGGCCTCCAGGAAGCGGAGCGGAACGCGCATTAGTTCGTGAACGGTCTCTTCCAGGACGGAGGCGCGTTCGGGACGGACATCAACCAGTCGGATGACCGTTTGATAGTCGGAGAAGCGTCCGTTCGTGTCCGTCTCCAGCAGTTCCGGCGTGTAGAAGCTGGCGACCTCGGGGCTCGCCCATGTGACCTTGGGTGCGGGTTGCAGCCGGCTGGGATGGCGCATGCGCAGGCCCCACCAGCTACCGTCATCTAGCCGACTCCAAACCTCTGCTTCGGGCGCTGCCGCGAACACCGAGCGGAACCCTACCCCCTTATTACCGACGCTTTCCTTGGCGTTCTTGGTCGAAGAGTGCAGGCTCAGCAGTGCATGAAAGTCGCTACGGCGCGGGGTTTGTCCGGCATAGGCGCTTACCGGATCGCCATCGTTGGCCACCTCCAGGCATCGGGTCTCTGGGTCCCAGAGAACGAGGATGCGCTCCCTCGAACGGTCGAGGGCGTTTTGCAGCAATTCGAAGACCACGCGCCCGGAATAGTCCTGGACGAGGGAACGCTCCGCGCCCAGGTCACGCGAACGCGCTGATTCAGGAAGGCGGCGGTGCTCCTCAAGATGCTGCTGGAGCAGCTTGTGGATTAGTGCACCGTTGGGGGGTTGTGAAGCCATGGCAGTCCTATGTGGGTTAAAGAAGATGTCCAAGCAGAAGATTGCTGCGGGCTCTGCCCGCGATAACTAGGTAACAGGAGTGGCTCTGCGTGGTGCTTGCACGAATCCGCGATCTGGCAGCTCTGTTGCCGTAGGCGACCGCTGTGAAAATCAAACGTAAAGTAACCCAGTTAACCGGAAACGAAGGACGATGGTGCCCACTCGAGGCTGCCCAAGAGCTTCGACTCGAACCAACAAGTCTCCGAAAAAACCGGGTCGGCTCAACGTCACTACTAGTGGTCCGGTGGCTGGGTCTGCTCCTTACGCAGGTCAATCAGTACATCGTTTAGAGCATCCCTGACGGATTCAAGTACCTGTATCTCTTCCGCCGGCATGAGCCATTCCAGCGTCCTACGGCCATTTGGCGCGATGCCGAAGGGCAGTTCCGCCTGCAGGCCTGTCACAGTCGTACGAATATTGCGCGCACTGGCAAGTGGCAGCTTACGGCTGGGTATCAGATTTACCATGATGCTGAAGCGAATCTTGGGGTCTTCGACTATTAGGCTTTTTCGTGCGCCTTGGTGCTTTGGGGAAAAGGGTTGGTCCATTATGTAATCCTTGCCGGGCGAAAGACCATCAATGGTCATGTTTTCCAGAGATCTTCTGATCTGTTTCTTTTTTGACGAACTTGCAGACGCCAGTTGGTTTCGCAGCAATGCGCTTTGCAGGGAGAGCTGCTTTTTAAAATTATCAACATGGGAGCGATCGCGGAAATGAAAGATGATCGCGATATGATCGCCATCGCGCTTGATCCTTATTTCAGCGGGCTCCTCGCCAACAGGTACCTGTATCGGCTGGACGTCGTGTAGGAACTGTGCGGCAAGCGAATCGGTGGTCCGTTTGTCGGCTGCCTCGAGTAGGACTTCGATCGTGTGTCTGGAAGATACATCCATGTATGCGCTCCTTTAAGTCTTGGAATGGCAGTACCAATATACACCCTCGTGCTTGGGTCGTTTTTGCGTGCGAATAGGGCGCGAGGTTTCGGTGCATCCTTTCTGGGAAAGCAGTCGAAGCGCCAGGGAGAAACGACAATAGACGGCTCTCCGATGTCGATTGGTTGTGAGACGGATGATCGACAATCCCCTGTCCTGAATCACCCACTTGCGGGTCAATCCACTACTCGCTGAATATCTTGCCTTGTCTGGTATCACCGGGAGTTCGAATACGAGATCTCGCTTTCGCCAGACTCTTAGTTAGCCATCATCAAATAAGCCTGTATGGCAAGAATTAGGAGATGGTGTCTGGTGCGTCCAATAGGCGGTATTGTCTGAACGGTGGGAAGGTATTTTCGGACGATATCGGCGGCCTGCGCATGGGATGAAATGGCGATCAGCTCGAGTCCCAGCGCATGTAAGTCTTTGCGTGGTAGTTGTGCGATGGGACGGGCGATGTTGATGAGTGGTTCGGTTCGACTCCTCCGTTTCTGTGGGGCGCCGCTAAGAAATTGGAGTGCCAACAGCTGTTCGAGCCATTGAAGGTAGCTGCGGTCATGCGATATCTGGCCGATGGTACGATCTTGCGCGCGCGCGATCTCTTCGATCGACCAGCCTTCTCGGATGCTTATCGCTGTAGTGAGAAACTGGACGAGGCGTTCGTCGGCCTGGTTTGGCTCTGGCGATGGGGTAGTAGATAGGCCTATGTGTGAAGGGTCTCCATCGGTTGGGGCCGGGTAGTCACTCACGCGGTGATCAGCATCTAAGGGTGCCAAGGCAAGGGTATCGATGATCGCGGCATCCTCAGGCTGATGGGCACGGCGCTTTCGCGAGGCAGCTTGTGAGAGCGCACCCGGGCTTCGCTTGACCAAGGCGGCGAGACAGCGGCGGGTTGGCCCGGTCCACCCATGGGACACGTCGGTCATCAGGGGGATGGAATGGTCGTAGTGCATGAGGGTGGTGGAGGGGTGCCCATGCCCCAATTGACGGGAAATGTATCGGTAGCGTGCGCGAAGTGACAGACGGGTCACTGTAGCGGTCGGTGATGTTTTGTAAGGTAGATCCAGCGTTAAGCTAGGAAAATGGTCGCAATGGACGTCGTACCCTGCCTGCGTCGCGTAGGCATGCCGATAACTGTGCAGTCGAAATGGGGCTAAACAGTCGGATTGGAATAATTGTTGGACGGCTTCAGCGAAATGCGCGTGATAGTTCCGTTGCCAGTCCAAGGCGTTCCCATGAGGGGGAACCGGTAAGAGGTCCTGTGCAGCAAGCGATTGTGTTTTCTTGGTGACGTGGATGCACTCGTGCGTCCGGGTTATTTCCCGGCGCGCTTCGCGCTCTTGGATTGTGGTAACGAGTCGTTTAGAGGCCAAGGACTTTAGCCATGCTTGACGTCGAGGATGTATCCAGAGAGCGGAGCGATGGTGGCCGATGAGATGGGCGTCGGCGGTTAGGGTCGGCAGTTCCCCGGTTCGCAGTTTGTACAAAAATTGGAGGAGGAGGGCGTAATGGATAACCCGATCAGGCGGGCTAGGTCGAGCGGGTAGCTGTGGGGATGGATCGGGGGCGAGGAATCGCAGGAGCCATTCTGATTCGCCGCCTGTGATGGGGTCGCCCGCACGAGGAAACGCAACCCCTAACTCGTCTGCTTCGGTCAACTGAGCGTGAACTTCCCGCGGTATGTCTTCCGGGTGGTCGCGGTTGTGCCTCAAAACCCATGCGACGGGCTTTTGCTTCTTTGGGTCGGCACAGATTTCGCTGAGGATCAGCTCGGCGGCCTCCCGCGGGTCTTCGCCCGCGTGGCCGGAGAGAGCGAGTTCCACCGCGTGGGTCAGCTGTGTCACGTATTGGTACGTTGTGGATGGGCGAATCTTTTTCCTGTGCTTGGGGGCCGCCATGTGATGACGGATTGCGCGGGCGAGAAGTAAAGGCACCGACCCTGCAAGGGATTCGGAAGCGAGTCGGTCTGCTGCGTTGATGACGGCTGTTGCGCGGTGGGTCACGCAATCCGAGCGCCAGCGACCGATGGCTTTGCGCATCGCCTCATAGTGGCTCAACGCAACAGACTGGGTCTGCATCCTTGTCTCGGTAGTGGATGCGGCTTCTGCCGGCCCAGATGCGGCCTGAGGAGCCACGCGACGCCCCGTCACCAAGGCGAGGAGTCGGTCGCAGCGTGGGCCGGTCGCTTCGAGGTCTCCGCGCTCCCACGCGGCCCGTGTGGCTGGTGTCGTGAGTCTGCGTGCCATGCTCACGGTGCGGCATACACTTTTCAGTGTGATTCCTCGCCCAAGGACTTTCCGGGCTGGGGGGTGAGTAAGGAGAGCCTTTAACGCGACTTCGCCGGATGGATGTAGGACGCCCCCTTCGTGAGCAACGCGGAACGCAGTGGCTTGGGCCGCAGACAAGAGTTGGATGCCATGGATATGGTCCGACCGGGGTAGGAAAAGAGCCGCCACATGGGTGGCATTCGGTACACGGCGCAATTCACCCTCCGAGAGGAGTTTCTTGATCCGTACGGGGTCTGTGCTCACACCCCATATCACACTGAGCACGAGCGCGGCCTGGTGCATCTGGCTTGCTGCCGCATCATCCAGACCCGAAAGCGGCCCGAGATCCTCGACCAGTCGCAGGAGCACCGTTTCGAGCGATCGTGTGAGGCGATATGCCTCCAGGTGCGTGGGCTGGATGACCGATACCGGGACGTTGTTGGCGGGATCCTCGTCATTCGTGTCGGAGGTGCGAGGGTCCGGGGCGTGCTCCTTGGAGGCGCACTCGCGAGCGAGCTGCGCGACCGTGGAAGATGGGGTATTGCGGTCCGACGGGCGTTTTTCATCGTAGCCGGCTACTGGGCAGAGGTTCAGGTCCTCTAAATAACTCTCGATAAAAGGCGCGAGCCGCTGGGCCAGCGAGTAAGGAGAATCGGGATCAGTCACGTCATAGGGCTCGCCGAGATGACGGTGCCCCATGTGCTGCTGGATGTCACAGCCCGGTGCACCGAGTTCCTCGATTCGAGTGGCGAACCAGTGGCGTAGGCGGTGAATATCGACAGGGATTTGCGTGTGTGCGACCAAGTCCTCCGGGCGTAGCGTCCGGGGACTGAAATCGATTGGATCGAGCGAGAAAAATAGCGGCGCATCGCCGGAAAGGGCCCGTTCAAGATGCTGGATAGCTGAACGAGCCTGTTCAGATAGATGTACCCGTAGCTCATCCCTGATGCGTCTCATTAACGCTGCCATGGACTGGATCTGAGCGAGGACCGATTGTGGAAGAACGACTATCCGGTCGTCGCCCCGACGGCGTTTATCCGACAGGTACGCGATGCCCGGGCCGGAATCCGAAAACTCGACGAGATGAGCGAGGGAGAACTGGGAAAGGCTGAATCCCATGCGATGGGCGGTTGCGGCCGCGAACATTAGCGCGGTGTGACGCATGAGGTCGCCGTGCCATTTAAGCGCACCCTGCAGGGACCAGCGCTTTGGGCGGCCATTCACGACCCGGCGCTGGGCCTGCGACATGAGGTCTCGGAGTGATTCGATGTTCAGCGCGCCCCGTGGGGCGCCCACACGGGTCCCGTCATACTGATGATCGACGTGGACCGTGATATCCGCAAGGTCCAGCGCGTCCTTGTATTGCGATGCCACTGTGCTGAGTCGAGGTGCGTAATAGCTCAGGGGCGCGGCGGACGCAAAACCATTCGTACCGACAACGATTTGGGCCGTCCTGGGGTGCCCGGTGACCTGGTAGAGCAGTACCGGAAGTACGCGTTGTAGGCGAACCTGACTTAGTCGCGGAACGACTTGAGCGTGGTGCCTGAGCCGCTTCTCGAAGTCCGTTTTCTTGATGGCCGAGGGAATGGCGGGCGAGTGTAGGAAGGCCGGTATGCTCGTCTGTAGGGCTGCAGGGTAAGGCAAAAATAGTTGATCCTGATGAGCCGCTTGCCAGTCCCCCTCGCAGTCTGCTTGTGAGTACTCGATCTCACGGTCCCT
This sequence comes from Thioalkalivibrio sp. ALgr1, assembly GCF_000378285.1. Taxonomy (NCBI): domain Bacteria; kingdom Pseudomonadati; phylum Pseudomonadota; class Gammaproteobacteria; order Chromatiales; family Ectothiorhodospiraceae; genus Thioalkalivibrio; species Thioalkalivibrio sp. ALgr1. The sequence goes on along the minus strand of NZ_KB905133.1, from coordinate 12,868 downwards.
TAAGGATATCCAATAGTAGCCGGTGAGTTGGAGGTGGATGCTGTCATCATACTGTTGGCCGTCTTGATCCACCCGGAAGTTCTGCAGTGCGCGTATCACCGTCGACGCACTTCGCGCCGTGGTCAACATTAGCGCGAGGACGAGGTCGATGAGGCCATCCTGATCTATGACTCTGCGACTGAGGTTGTTGGTGAGCTCCGCAAACAGCAGCCGCGCCTCGTCTGCGGAGAGACTAGCCTCGGTATCAGGTACCAGATAAGCACCGAACCGTAAGCGGCTGTCGGGTGCGGCCAATTCTCTCGTAACGAGAGCGTCGGGCTGGTGATCCGCTGGCTGAAAGTCGTCTTGCTGCAGTGTTTTCGTGGGGCGATCCGGCGCTCGGTTGGCTTGCGAGGGCTTTTGATCGGGGCGCGTCGCCCGGTTTCGAGGCGAGATCGCCTCAAGTGATCGGATGGCGAGCGAGCGGGCAGGGTTTCTCGTAAAACCTGCCGTATCCGCCAGGAGGTTGGCAGTTTCGCGGGTAATCTTGCTGTCGCCCGCTAGCGCTTCTTCAAATTGGTCAACCGCCGGAATCGGTTCATTGATCGAACTGATGTAGTTTGATAAGCGCTCAATATACCGCTGGACACCGCGTACTTCGGGAGATGCGCCATAGGTGTAGAGTGCAGCGAAGAGCCAGAGCCTAAGCGCATCCACGCCCGGCGGTTGATCGACGCGATCGTGTAGGGCCGCGAATACGTTGCCTGACGGCCCAAAGCCGTGATAGGGGCAGCGTGGGTCATGGGACACATACCGTTCGTGGAGCTCCCGGATGTCGTCGCACAAGCTGCGCAGAAGGTCGTGGTACGTCAGTGTGAGGCGATGCCCGAAGCGATGAAGTATGCGCTCGATGGCTTGCGCCACGACCGCCCCGTGAGCGACTTGCCCGGTGGCGGTGGCTGGGATTGGGAAGAGTACATACCCGGCCAACTGGGCCCTGCCGTCGATGTGCTCGGGGGGCGATTCGATGGCTCGGTACTGAGCCCACGGGTCTGTAGACGAAATCAACGGGACCCTCCCGGGATGGTGTGATCGCCTCCTGTGCCGGGTAGGTACGCCCCAAGATAGGCTTGATGAGTTGGTGGCCTAAAGTCGCTGCTAGGAAAAGGCGCGTCCATGCGTCCTCTCTGTTACGGGATGGCTTGGGGCACGATGATATCGAGCCTTCGGGATTCCATGCATTGCTCACTGACGGACGTTAGCGGATCGGGACTTGGATGTCACAGGTCGTTTTAGGCGCGGGAGTGGAACGAGATTTCGAAGGCTGGAGCGCTTCGTGCGCAAGCGGAACGACCATCGGTTCATGCCTCGGTGCTTCGATCATCCCCTCGGCATTTTCGGAGTGCAATTTGCTGTTGGGGAGGAGTAAGTGTCAGGTCTCGCGTGGTCATATACACGTTATTGGAAATAAACCGGGACGTTCATGCTGCCAGGCCTTGAGGGTTTCCACCGGTGTCCGATGCCCAAGCGCCTTCTACCCGATGTGATGGTTGTACAGCCTCTGGTAGTGCCGCAGGGCGTCGTCCAGGTGCAGACCGGAGTCGAAGTGGCGGGTGCGCAGCAGGTCGGCGATGCGCCCGTTGGAGCGTTCGGCCATACCGTTGGTCTGGGGCCGTTTGGGCCGGATCATCAGAGTGGTATGCAGTCGCTTCGGGCAATGGGACCGGCTTCCACGTCCCGGCGGTAGCGCCGCTTACGCTCGGTTATGCGGGTAATCCCGTAGCGCCGGGCCAGTTCGGGATCGTTCACGCTCGGCCGCGCTTCTGCAGCGCTCGCTGGATCTGGGGTGTGGTGCACGCGTTTAAATGGATCGTACTCGCCATGCTATTCGTCCTGCGTGGGGCCACCGTACACGGTATTCAGCTACTCCCGGGCACGAAACAGGGGAACCTGCTCGTGCGATATAGAATCATCCGTTACCTAACACCTAGGGGCTGGGGCCACATGAAAGAGATTGACGTCCGCGACGCGCGAGAACAGCTGTCTAGCATCCTGAAAGAAGTGGAGCGGGGCGAGGAGGTATGCATCCTGCGCCGAGGTCGGCCCGTCGCGCGCGTGGTTCAACCTGCCGGGGATCCCCCGAGATTTCGTTCACGTGCCGATTTGCGACAGAGCTTGCCGGCCATGCGGGAAACCGCCGTTGATACGGGTCGTACAGTGCGGGATACCGAACGTTACTGACGTGCTTCGCGGGCACCAGTGCTGTCCTGCCGTTTTGCCGCAGTGCCCCCCAAACGATGTCGTCGAGCCGCTCTTCCTCGGGCAGCGTTAGCCGCACTCGTAGTTGAGGCGGGCATCAAACATCCTGATGTAGTAATGACAATGGGGCTGCCTCCACGCGGTCATGCTTGAGGCGAGCGAGGTGGGGACACGGCTTGCCGTCAAGGGCGAGTCTAGTCAAGGAAACGCTTGGGATGCCCAAAGCCGCGAAGTCCCTCGGCCGGTGAGGGTTACGCTTGCGTACGAGATCAAATGCCTTAGGTGAATGTTCTCCGCTTCACGGAAACTGTTCCTAGTGCCGGTCAGTTTGAACGAATGGCGGCATTAAGGAAGACGGTCGGATGCAAAGAGGCAATGCCAAAGGGCATGCCCTTTCGATAGGAAGCGACGTGATGTGCGGACGTATGACGCGCTACAGCGCGACGAGTGAACTCGGCATGCGGTACTTCCAGGTGCCGGTCGACGAGACCTTTGACACGCCTCGGTACAACGTTGCACCCGGCACGGACCTCGAAGCATTCCGCGCCGGCGACGAAACACCCGCTGCCTTCCAGCCGATGTTCTGGGGCTTTCGCCCGAAGCGGGTGGAGGACGGTCCTCGCCCGATCATCGCCCGCGCCGAAAAGATCGCCACGAGTCCTTACTTTCGGTCCGCATTCGCCCGCCGGCGCTGCATCGTGCTGGCCGATGGTTGGTACGAGTGGCGCAAGACCGATGATGGCAAGCAGCCGTACTACATCACCCTGGCCGCGGACGCGCCGCAGGACATCCTGATGATGGCGGGCATTTGGGAGACAACAAGCGACGGCGGCGCCTGCTGCGCGATCATCACCGAACCCGCATCCGAGCGTCTGGTGCACATTCACGACCGCAAGCCGCTGGTACTGGATGCGGAGTGTCGCTGGGACTGGCTCGATCTCGAACGGACGGAGCGTGAGGCGATCCGAGCCGGGACCGTCCGTCTGAACCCTGATGCCTTGGTCTATCACCCTGTTTCAACGCGCGTGAACCGCCCAACCGAAGACGACCCCGGATTGATCGAAGCGATCGCCTGAAGGGCTTCAGGCCGTGGGGTAGTGCTACCTTGGTGAATAAGCCCGGAACGGGCACTCAGGCAGGTGGTAGCGATGGCCAAGCAGAGCGAAGTTGAAGCGCGCATCACCCGGATCCGCGAGAAAGCCGCATCGGTTTTCGATACCCAGGAAATCGTCGATGACTGGATGTGCACGGAGAACCTTGTGCTCGGCGATGCACCGATCAATCTTCTGGAGACGGAGGAGGGCGCCGACAGGGTCGAGGCCATACTGGGCCGGATCGAGCATGGCGTGTATTCGTAAAGGAGAAGGTGCACGTGGAGGCATCGGAGCCACGCCGCGGCGGAGGCGCCAGGTGGCTCCGATGGGCAGATCGTTGGGAGCGTATGCCTACTGGTTGGTGCTACCTTCAAGGAAACCCGAGTCAGCACGAGCATAGGAACGGAGCCGTGGCAGAGAAAAGCGAGTTTGAGGCACGCGTCGCCCGCATCCGGGAGAAGGCAGCGGTGATCTTTGAGGATCCGGAAAAAGCGGAACGCTGGATGCGGGCGAGTAACCGGGTTCTTGAGTCGGCGCCAATCGATCTGCTGGAGTCGGATGAGGGTGCGGAGATGGTCGAAACGGTTCTCCACCGGATCGAGCACGGGGTGTTTTCGTAACAGGCGAGATGGGCTGCAGAAGGAGTCGGAGGCTGCATGACGGATTCAGCATACTCAGAGGTATCGGCCCATGACCGAAGCGCGCTGGCGCGAATGGTGATGCAGGCGTTTGATCACTGGAGTCTCGAAACGGACGAAGCCCTCGCGATGCTGGGCCATGCGCCGGGCGACTTGGACGCGCTTTCGCACTATCGCGGAGGAGAGCCACTGCCGGATGAGCGCGATGCTCTGGATCGTGCAGGTCACATTCTGGGGATCCACAAGGACTTGCGCCTGTTGTTTCCGCATGAGCGGGACAGGGCTTATCGCTGGATGAAGGCGAACAACCGTGCGTTCGATAGCTGCACCCCGGTCGAAGTCATCAGCTGTGAGGGAATGCAGGGACTAATGCGTGTCAGGGGTTATCTGGACCGGGCAGTCGCGTAGGGACGCCCGCGCATCTTTCGTTTCATCGATCCATGCGAGTGTTCGCTTGGATCTGCTCCAGCAACTCCACCACGCGGGCGATGACGAAGAAGGTGAGCACGAGTAGCGCGACCCCGATGAAGGTGGGCACCAGGTAGGGTACAACTTCGGGCAGGACGAAATAGGCCAGGACGATCGCGGCGTGGGCCAGCCAGAGCACTGGGACCACAGCGCCCAGAATACGCAGCACGCGCGGCCACCCGCGTCCGGCTTCCACCCACATAGCCCCCAGAGGGTCGCTCCCGTTGTCCGATGGGCGCGCTGTGCTCACCGGCGGCGGAATAGACCCCGTGGTCGCAGGCACCTCGTTGTGTGAGTCGACGGTGGACACGGCCGTGGCCTCGGGGATCTGATCAAACAGCTCGGCCAAAGCTTCATCGCGCGTGATCGCGGCAGGGATAGAGTTCGTGTGTCTGCTCGTCGCCGGGTAGCGTGTAGTGGATCAATACGGCCATTGGTCAATGCTTCTCCCTGGTCCAGTAGCAAAGCAAATCACGGGCGCTAAGCGCTGTAGCGATCATTCGTGGATCCGGCCGGCCGGGGCGCGCCCGGCTTATGCACTTCGGGTGAAACTGTCTGGAACGGCCAATCCAAGGCGAGATGACCATGGTAGGTGTTCATCCCGTGCGGCACCCACAACCCAGACTCGATCGGAACGACCGGCACCAGACGGTAGAGCTTCCAGCCTTTGCGGGTGAGTTGGCTATCCCACCACCGTTGATTGGGGCCAGTCCTAGCACTACTCCGACAATTAACAACAATCCCCCGGCTGTTCTCGCATCCGGTGGGCTCAACGCTGCCTCTCCGGTCTAACGCGCGACTATTGTCGCTGATCACCCCGCAGCGTCAATGTCACGCGATGCGCGGTGTCCCGTGTGTGAGTATACCGGCGAATGTACGATTGTGGGATAGACCGACTCCGTTCCTCGACCTGCGGGTTTCTCCGGCGAAGAAGTGGTGAAGTGGGGTCGGAGTGCCACGGACTTCGTATGCGTCCCCCCGCATGCTCCGCGCGCCAAATCTAGCTGTGGAGTTTCACAAGGTTGCTCTCAGGTACGCCGAAGGCGCTGATGGGCGGCGAGGTGTCGTACGCCGCCTACAGCAGTGGATCCTACGGCGACCTGAAAATCGCTCCCGGAGCGACCCGTGTGCACTTCGGTGTCGCTTATCGGTTCTGAGGGGACGCCGGTGAGCCCGCACGCCCCGATTGTTCTTTGAAGACGTGTATGGGACCAGGCGAGACCTGACAGTTGGTCGGTCGCAATGGGCCATGTACCGCTGCGTAAGTAAGGAGGCCTCGTTTAGGCCGCTAGAGCAGCAAAGTGGCTGCGGAAGTTCGGACATAAGGTAGAGATCAAGGCTTGCCACCGATTAAATCGGGTAGGTGGGTCGGGATGTCCTCCATCAAGATTAGAGCGCACTCCACTGTCTCCCCGGTGTTCTCCAAGCGGAGATCGCCAGCAGGGGTTGCGTCTTCCCAACGAAACTCTTCTGTCAAGAATCTGAGTAGTTCGCGCTTGTAGTCCGTGTCCGGATTCTGCAGATGAGTCCCCTTTGTTTCGAGTGCGACGAGGCGCCGGGCAGTCTCGTGTGCGCTGACTGCAAAAATGAAATCTGGGTAGATTCGGCCTCTTTTCCAACCTTGAATTCCATACCCCTTGGCGGCGGTCGCGACGTTCCGGTGCCACCAGTTGATTGCCGCGTCACCGTCGAGCATGACAGCCACGCCGCGCTCTTCCCCGTTCAACTCCCCGGCTGGGAATGGGTGGAATAGGCTTCTCGAGACAATATCGCCGTTCTCGTCCATCAACGGCGGCGTGGTCGGCGGCAGCCGGGTTTCCATCCGGGCCGGCATTCGCCAATTTCGCCCGTCGAGCCGTAGCCGGAAGCGGATGCGGCCAGCGCGCACGTCATCTCGGAAAAGCGCTTCTGCATGTCTGTTTCGGAATTTTTCGAGATCGCGCCGGAGCTCTTCGATAATAACGCTTGTGGCCTGACCGATCCTGTCCCCCGAAAGCCCTCGATGCTCCAAGCCGACTTGGGTGGCGCCCACAATGTCTCGGAGGACGAACGGGTTCGGCGCAAGATCCATGAGCGCTCGGACCGCGTAAATTGGGTCGAAGGCGAGCGTCTCGCGCCTGCCTTCGCCGATCGCGGCCTCTTCGAAACCATCGCCGTCGTCGCGGAGGCTCAATCGTCGCATCTGACCACCCTTTGCAGAGCCAGTCTCGGGAATGCGCGCGATCACGTCAGACGGGTCGAACTCCCCCCACGCCACACGCGAGAGCAGATCCGTCTCGTAGTCTAGTGGCCGAACCTCCTCTCCACCACACCAGAAGACTTCCGGAAGAAAAATCTCTGTAGTCTCAAATTCTGGACGACGCCTGATGGTGCGCGTTCCTTCGTCCGCGCCTCCACCACTAGCCGCCCCTGATACGTTCAGTACGAGGTCCGACAGTCCGTCTCCCTCCAACCCCTTGCGGATCGCGTCGACCACGCGTCCGGTCTCGGCGTGGTGGGTCACGACGTAGCATTCGTCGAGGAGGTCCACCTCGGTCTTGAGGGCGTGAGGCTGACGAAGGATTCGGCCGACAAGCTGGGTCATGGCCGCAAGGTTTCGCGAGGCGGCGAGCGAGCACAGGACGTACGCGAAGGGGCAGTCCCAGCCCTCTTGCAATGCGGACTTCGTAATGATGACGCGAACGTCATTGCGCTCCGATAGCAGATCGAGGTTCTCAGGTTGGCGCAGGTCGTTCTGTTGCGCAGTCTTCACCGCGATCTGGCTTTCCTTGTATCCGATCAAGAGGAGCCATTCGCGGACGTCCTCAGCGTGGACCAGACCCGCTTCGCGCTGCTCGTTACCGGTGCGCTCGACCTGCACCAGCATGATCGGCCGGATATACCTACTTGTCTCGGCTCTGAATGCGTCTGCCGCCGCCGTCATCTCATCGAGGCGCCCCTTCGCGGCGGCCAGCGTTGCACGCCAGTCGGTCCCTTGGCGAGGGTCCAGATTGAGGGGCATCTTGATCATCCCCTCGTCGTGGATTTCGCGACCGGTAATCTCGACAAGTACATTGGGGTCGCGCGCGGGGCGAGGATTACCTCCCTCGCGGGCTGCCACGCGCTTCGGCGTCGCGGTCAGCTCCATGACGAAGAGCGGGTTGAAACCATACAGCGTCTCGAAGGCGAGGTCGGAGGTCGCCTTCTGGCCTTCGTCCATGACCACGATGGGCTGGACCAGGCGGAGGGCGTTGCCCAGCGAGTCCTTCACCATCGGGTAGAGATCGTCATAGGCGTCGAGGTTCGGGACGCGCCTGATTTGCTCAGCGTGGGCCCTCTGGTTGCCCTCCGGTGGGAAGAAGCCGTGGACGTCGCCGCGGTCGCGGAACATGCGCAGCGTGGCCTTGTCCTGCCGGTTCGAGCTTTGCAGCATCAGGACCATCACGCAGAGGTGGCTTTCGACGTCCCGCGCGTGCAGCCGATCGGCTTTTTCCATGACCTTGACCCGGCCAGCCGCGGCGCGATCCAGAGTCTGCCGGTACGGATGGCGACGGTCCTTCAGGTGTTTCAGGGTCTGGCTGTAGATCGCCTCGTTCGGAACAATCCACAGGACGAACCCGGTATTCACACCCAGGTAGCGGGACATGATCCGCGAGACGCCGTTCGCCGCCAGGAACGTCTTTCCTCCCCCGGTAGGCACCTTGAGCGTGATGTTCGGCACGGGGCGGCCGACTCCGTCGCGGCGAGGGGAGAAGGGAACACCCTTCCAGGCGGCGGGAAGCCTATCGGCCTCCTTGAGAGCCTCCCAGGTCTTCGCTGTGAAGTCCGGCGGCTCGAGCCCCAGGTCCGGATCGGCCGCGGCAAGCTCCGCGATCCTGTCAGCACGGTCCTTCTCCGCCTTCAGCTTGTCGAGATAGTGGTTGAGCGAGTCTAGGACTCGTACCTGATAGTCGAGCGTGCGCATGTCAGCCCCCTTCTAGCCCGTAGAGCGCGAAGGGCAGCGGGGCGAACTCCACGTTCAGGTCGCGCTCGTCGAGCATCTTCTGGGCGACGTGCCGCGCCGGTGCGAAGACTAGGTGGCGGGTCTCCGGGTCCGTCTCGTGGATGTCGCGGGCGCGCGACAGCGTCAGCGCCGCTTCGGGAGAGCGCAGCCAGTCCCGGTCGGGCTGATAGAACAGCCAGACATGCCGCTCGTGCCCCTTGCCCAGATAGCCGGCATCGGCATTCGACGTGGCCGGATCGAAGGGTTTCAGCGTCGCGGCATGGAACAGGACAGCGCCGAGAGCCTCCCACTCCGGCAGGGTTTCCCCCGTGAGCATCTTGTCCAGTTCGATCGGCGGGCCAAGGGTGCAGTAGGTGAAGGTGCCGCCGAGGCCCTCACGTGTCGCAGCATCTTGCGCTTTCTCCACACCCGCACTCACACGACGTACCCGTTCAGCGGTCAGTTCGTCCGCATAATCCTCGCATTCCACGAGAATAAACTTTCTTCTTCCATTGTCCCGACTGTTCGCAGCCAACACGGCATGCGCCGTAGTTCCTGATCCGGCAAACGAGTCCAGAATTATGCTCTCTTCATTGGTAGAAAAAGATATCAGCCACTCAATAAGTGAAAATGTCTTTGGGTTCTTAAACGCCTGCCTGCGATCAGGAAAAATTTTCCGAAGCTCATTTGCGCCGCGCCGGCCGTCTATCTCGATTACGCTTGGCATTTTCTCCCGATAGTCACGCAGATAGAGCTTGATCCGTATGAGTTGGTTTGGGTCCTCGCTAAATATGATTCGCCCCTGATCTAACAATTCATCACGCGTTTCTTCTGGGAACCTATAGCCCATCAGGGGTTGAGGGACGAGTTGTCCTGTTTTCGGGTTTCGCAAATTCCAGCGATAACCTTCGCGACCTGGGTTATGAACGCTTCGGCTTGCAGTGAAGATTCCTTGCTCATCAATTTTATTATACTCTTGAAGTGGCCCAAGCTGATCTTTGTGCGCTTTAAACCATTCCTTGTATTTTTCTACAATCTCATCAGGTTTATCCCCTGAGGCAAGGAGCTCCTTCTCCACTGCGAGCAACCGCTCCTTTAAATCAGCCCATGGAGATTTCCATACTGGCTCCACCTTTTCGCGCCCAGCGGCAAAAACGTGTATATATTCATGCTCAATCGCAATATTTGTTGGATTATTATCTGTTGCGTTTTTCCAGATTATTGTTCCAAGATGCGAGTCTGAGCCAAATATCTCAGTCATTAAGAGCTTGAGGGATGCAACTTCGTTATCGTCAATGCTTACAAAAATTGTCGCGCCAGGACGCATTAGTTCGGCTAAGAGGCGGAGGCGCGGCCACATCATAGCGGCCCACTTATCATGCCGCAGTTGATCTTCAATCGTAATGGGATTCGCCGCTAGCCACTCTCTGATCATCGGTGAATTTACGCGGTCATTATAAGACCAATCACTTTTGCCCGTATTATACGGCGGGTCGATGTAAACGCAGTCCACCTTGCCGGCATAGGTGGGCAGAAGGGCCTTGAGGGCGTGCAGGTTGTCGCCGTGGATGACCAGGTTGTCGTCCAGCGCCGGCTCACCAATCCCCTTCTCCGGGTGGAGTTCGAGCGGTCGAAATGGGACGGTCAGATGATGGTTCCAGACAAACTCCTTGCCCTTGAAATTCAACTCGGTCACGATCGGTCTCCCTTTTGTCTGCGATTATCATCGCGCCTCGTTGCGTCGAGAACTGCCCCAGCCGTCTCCAAAACAGAGCGCGCCCCTTCGGCGTCCGACTGGGTGAGCGCTCCTGCCTGTCTCGGGGGGGGGAGCGCTTACGCGGGGTGATGTTGCGTTGGAGCTGCGGAGTCGCGATTGTGCCTGACTGGGGCTGGCTTGGCGACCATTTCCCGACGGCTGGAATCAGCCGAAAGGTCTCCGTCGGGCAGGCTCGTGGCTAGGCGCGGGGCGAGGCTCCCCGGCCGACTATGCTCAGGTCTGAGCCACGGTGCACAGCCCGCGCCGCAGATTCTCGCCAATGCCGCTGCCGTTAGGCACAATCGAATCACGCGCCAGACTCAGGGACTTTCGCTTACCCCGACCACATCCGCACGCGATTTACGGTGCACAGCGACCCGCCCCACGTCGGCTACTGGAGAAAGAGACCGTTGTGGGACGGAGGAGGGCCGCTAGTCACTTCGTTGAGAGGTCTTGTTGATCGACTATGAGCAGAGAGTCTGGTTAAGGAACGAAAGCTATAGTGGGAGTGCACAGTTGAGCAGCGATATGTCGACCGTCGAATCGGAGTCGAATCAATACACCCACGCGCGCTTTTGGCGCTGTGCGTTACAGGTAAACCCCGCTGGCTATAGCGAGGCATACCGAGGGCAAGGTCATGGATTGTCCGGACAGGACTACCTAAGCGCGGTACTCCGGATCTGTCAGGAAGAGGGCATCAAGGTAGTTGGGCTCGCGGACCACGGTAGTGTCACCGATGTTGATGCCATTCGTGAGTACTTGAGCCCGCATGGGATCGTCGTATTCCCTGGGTTTGAGGTTGCGACAACCGAGAAGGTTCATTGGGTGTGCTTGTTTCCGGAAGATACAGGAACGGCCCAGCTGAACCGGTTTTTGGGCGCGCTTGCCATAACTGATCCGGAGGATGGGGTCAAACCGTCTAACCTGGGTGGAGACGCGTTGCTTTCCAAGGTAGAGGAGTTCGGGGGTATTTGCTATGCGGCGCATATAACCGGCAAAAGTGGGCTTTTGAAAGAGAGGAAGCCGCACCTCTGGTCCAGTCCGCGGCTAAAAGCCGCCCAGATACCCGGACCGATTGAGGACCTACCGCCCGAGTACAGGCCCATAGTGCTCAACGCCAACCCCCACTATCGCCGTGACAGGCCGTTGGCTTTGATCAATGCCAAAGACGTGGCTGTGCCAGAAGATCTGAGGGCCCCAAATGCTTCTTGCTACATAAAGATGACCCGGCCGTGCTTCGAATCCTTCCAGATGGCATTCAAGGATCCCGAATCGCGGATACGGCTGCATCATGAGATGCGGGAGCGCTATTACAGCCGCATTGAACGCGTGTCGGTTGATGGTGGGTATCTCCACGGCCTTGAGGTCCATTTATCCGAGCACCTAAATACGGTGATTGGTGGGCGGGGCACCGGTAAATCCACCTTACTGGAGAGCTTGCGGTACGCACTAGGCCGAGATCACAAAGGCAGTGACGCAAAGCGCCAAGGTGAGCAGGTCTTGAAGGAGAACCTCGGCAAGGCCCACTCCCAAGTCCGCGTGGAGCTGGTGTCGGCGAAACAGAATATGAACCGCTATACGGTCGTTCGGCGTTATGGGGAGCCACCGAGAGTTGTCGATGCGGAGGGTGACGAATCCTCGTTGCAGCCCAGTGATTTGTTGCCAGGCATGGAAGTCTATGGTCAGAACGAAATATACGAGCTCGCAAAGGATGAGGGCGCGTTGATTCTGGTGCTGGGTCGTTTCCTCCCCGATCAGCTGGAGCACGAGCGGCAACTAGCCGGTCTTCACAAGCGGCTGCACGAGAATGCTGGTCGGCTTGTGGAGGCTCAGGCTCAGTGGGAGGAACTTCAGGACAAGCTGGCCAAGTTGCCCAAGTTGCAAGAGCAAGTTGAGCAGTTCAAGGCCTTGGGGCTCGAGGAGAAGCTCGAGCAAGTGCCGCTGCTGGAAAAGGAGCGGCACTTGCGTCCACGGCTTCAGGAAGAGCTGGATCGTGTCCAAAGGGCGCTCGGCGGCTTCCGGGATTCGTTACCCGAACTGACTTTTCTGAGTGACAAGGCTCTTGAAGGATTGCCGCATGCAGACCGGCTGCGTGATGGGCGTCAGGTGTTGGAGAAGGCCAAGGCATTGATCGAGCACCATTCCGCCGCGATCGAAAAGGTCATCGTAGCTGCGAGTAAGGATGTCGCCGAGCTGGTTAGCGAGCTTGAACGGCTCCAGAAAGGTATGGTGGATCGCCTGGACAAGGAGTTCGCCAAGCTACCGGAGGTGGCCGGGAAGTCTGGCAAGGAGGTGGGTCGGACCTATCAGTCCTTGCTCCGGCAGATGGAGGCGATACGGCCCCAAGAGAGCCAGGTAGAGGCGGTGGACAAACGCCTAAAGACATTGCGGCAGGAGCGTCGGAACCTTCTCGGTGATCTATCCGACCTCCGTAATGCGTGTAGTGGTCAAGTGATTTCGGACACCTCGATCGGTGTTTCGGCTGTCCATTTTCGCTCGTAGGCGTTGGGCGACAGGTAGCCCAGGGTCGAGTGCCTTCGGCGCTCGTTGTAGAAGCCGACGATGTAGTCGGTGATGTCCCGGGTGGCCTCGCCGTGATTGGCATAGTCCCGTCGCCAGACGCGCTCCATCTTCAGGTTTAGGAAGAAGCGTTCGGCCACCGCATTGTCCCAGCAGTTACCCCGCCGGCTCATGCTGGCCCGGGCGCCGTGCT
>NZ_KB905132.1:887500-917968 GCF_000378285.1 Thioalkalivibrio sp. ALgr1 | reverse complement strand
GGCTCCGGCTCCGGCTCCGGCTCCGGCTCCGGCTCCGGCTCCGGCTCCGGCTCCGGCTCCGGCTCCGGCTCCGGCTCCGGCTCCGGCTCGCCCGAGTCTTCAGCGAGCATGTCCTCGGGCTGAATGCTGTCAAGGTCGATCCAGTGGGCCTGCAGGCCACCACCCCCGGACTCCATCAGCTCGGGCTCTTCGCCGTCGCGCACGAGCCATAGGCCGCCCAGCACCGCACCGTGCAGCGCAACACTGACGGCCAGGCCTAGCGCGAGTGGGCGCAAGCTGCTAGCTGGAACTTGGCGAGGCGGCTTCACGGAAGGCATTCGCGTTCGTAGTCGGATACCGCATTATTCGGCGCACGACGCTCGCCTGTCAGCCTTTCGCTTTTCCGCCCGCCATTCAGCATGGGCGGCACAGTATCGCGAATGCGAATGGTTTGCAACACCATTAATGTGGCGACATCAATGACGGGCGGGCATAAAAAAGGCCCCGGATACCGGGGCCCTTGAGGGTCGCCCTGCGCAGGGCGAGGCATGCGGACCAATCAGTGCTGGTGACCGCCGACGCCGTGGGCGTGGCCGTGCTCCAGCTCCTCGGCGGAGGCCTCGCGCACTTCGACGACTTCGACGTCGAAGTTGAGGTTCTCGCCAGCCAGCGGGTGATTGCCGTCCACGGTCGCGGTATCGCCCTCGACCTTGGTCACGGTCACGGTCAGCGGGCCATTCTGGGTCTCGGCCTGGAACTGCATGCCCGGCTGCACGGAGTCCACGCCCTGGAAGGCCTCCAGCGGGATCTCCTGCACCATGGCCTCGATCTTCTCGCCATAGCCCTCTTCCGGCGCCACCTTGGCCTGGACCTTGTCACCGGCGGCCTTGCCCTCAAGCTCGCGCTCAAGACCCGGAACCAGCTGGCCATTCCCGTGCAGATAGGCGAGCGGCTCGCGGCCCTCGGAGCTGTCGATGGTCTCGCCAGCATCGTTGGTCAGGGTGTAGTGGATGGACACCACGGCGTTCTGTGCAACTTGCATGGGCTTCGCCCTCTCGATATGTGAACCGCACAGGGTAACGCGCATGGCCCCGCGGCGTCAGGTCCACCCTTTGTCGGGGCGGTTTCCGGGGGGAGGGGCAACCCTCCCCGGTTCCGTGATCAGGCCTTTTGCAGCAGCAGACGGTTCAGGCGCGAAACGAAGCCGGAGGGGTCCTCCAGCTGGCCGCCTTCCGCCAGCAGCGACTGGTCGAACAGCAGCGAGGCCAGATCACCGAAGTCGTCCCCTTCGGCCGCGCGCAGGCGCTCGACCAGCGGGTGCTTCGGGTTAATCTCGAGCACCGGCTTGCTGGAGAAGGTCTCCTGCCCGGCCTGCTTCAGAAGTTCCTGCAGGTACAGCGCCATTTCGTGCTCGCCGAGCACGATGCAGGCCGGCGAATCGACCAGGCGTTTCGAGGCGCGCACGGAGTCGACGCGCTCGCCCAGTGCGGCCTGGATGCGCTCCGGCAGGTCGCCCAGATCCTCGTCGGCCTTCGCGCTGTCGTCCGCGGCACCCTCTTTTGCCGCGTCCTCACCGATGATCTTGTCCAGATCAAGGTCACCCTTGGCGACATTCTTGATCGGCTTGCCATCGAACTCGCGCAGGTGCGAGAGCAGCCACTCGTCGACCCGGTCGGACAGCAGCAGCACCTCGATGCCGTGCTTGCGGAAGATCTCCAGGTGTGGGCTGTTGCGCGCCGCGCTGGCGTTGTCGGCGCTGATTACGTAAATCGCGTCCTGGCCGTCCTTCATTCGGCCGATGTAGTCGGCCAGCGAGGCGTTCTGGGTGTCGTCATCGTTTTGCGTGCTGGCGAAGCGCAGCAGGCCCGCGATCTGCTCGCGATTGGCGTGGTCCTCGCCCGGGCCCTCCTTCAGTACGCGGCCGAAGTTCTGCCAGATCTCGGCATACTTCTCCGGCTCGTTCTTCGCAATGCTCTCCAGCAGGCCGAGGATCTTCTTGACCGAGCCGGAACGGATCGAGTCGACCAGGCGGTTGTCCTGCAGGATCTCGCGCGAGACGTTCAGCGGAAGATCGGCCGAGTCCACCACCCCGCGCACGAAGCGCAGGTAGTTGGGCAGGAGCTTCTCGGCGTCGTCCATGATGAACACGCGCTTCACGTAGAGCTTGACGCCGTGGCGCGCGTCGCGGTCCCACAGGTCGAACGGGGCCCGCTTCGGGATGTAGAACAGCGTGGTGTACTCCTGGCGCCCCTCGACATGGTTGTGGGTCCAGGCGGCCGGGTCCTCGAAGTCGTGCGCGACGTGCTTGTAGAACTCGCGGTATTCGTCGTCGCTGATCTCGCTCTTCGGCCGGGTCCACAGCGCGCTGGCACGGTTGACGGTCTCCCACTCGTCGGTGGGCTTGCCGTCGTCATCGGCCTTGCGCATACGGATCGGGAACGCCACGTGGTCGGAGTAGCGGCTGATGATGTGACGCAGACGGAAGGACTCGAGGAATTCGTCGGCATCCTCCTTCAGCGTCAGCGTGATCTCGGTGCCGGCCTCGGGGCGCTCGCAGTCGGTCAGGGTGTACTCGCCATCGCCGCGCGACTCCCAGCGGGTACCGGCCTCCTCGGGCGTCCCCGCGCGACGCGTCTCGAGGCGGACGTGATCAGCCACGATGAACGAGGAGTAGAACCCGACGCCAAACTGGCCGATCAGCTGCGAGTCCTTCTTCTGGTCGCCAGTCAGCTTGTCGAGGAAGGCCTTCGTGCCGGAACGCGCGATGGTGCCGATGTGCTCGATGACCTCGTCGCGCGACATGCCGATGCCATTATCACGCACGGTGACGCTGCGGGCCTCCTTGTCCACCTCGACGTCGATCGCCAGCTCGGCCGGCTGCGGGATCGCGTCGGGCTGGGCCAGCGCCTCGAAGCGCAGCTTGTCGCAGGCGTCGGCACCGTTGGAGATCAATTCGCGCAAGAAGATTTCGCGGTTGGAATACAGCGAGTGGATCATCAGCTGCAGCAGCTGGCTGACCTCGGTCTCGAAGCGGCGGGTCTCGGTATGGCCCTCGGCGGCCGATGCGGTCTGCGTGTCCGTCATGGTCCTGTACGTTCCTCTCGTGCGCTTGGATGGGTTCTACAGCACGCACCTTGGGGGCAGCGTTCGCATTTTCAAGCCCGCAGGCTCCGCGCGACGTCCTCTAGCCGTGGCCAGCACCCGGCCCCTGCAAACAAAAAAACCACCGCGGGCAGCCCGCGGTGGTCCAAGGGGGCCGGCCCTCTCAGACCCGCCCGCGACCGTGTGAACGGTTTACTGATTCACCGGCGATTCGGGATCCAGCAGATAGGCCATGACGTGGCTGATCTGCTCCTCGGTCAGGAAGTTGCGCCCGAATCGCGGCATGTAGGTGCAAGGGAAATACTGGTGCGGGTTACTGACGACCTCATGGACGTAGTTCAGCACTGACTCATCGGTGCCGCGCTCGCGGCCGTAGTTGGCAAGACTCGGACCGATTGTCCCATAGGTGGTTTCCGCCGGGTCCATCTGATGGCAGGCGTAGCAGTTCGCCCCCGGCTCGCGGGTGCCGTGGTCGTCGTTGTTGTGCCCGACGCGATAGCCATAGCCGGAACGGGCCAGTTCGGCGCCGCGGCGCCAGTCGCCCAGCTCCACTCCGCCATCGGGTCGTTCGTATGAGGCACGCGCGGCCGCGACCACCTGGCCTGCGGTTTCGCTGTCCGGGGATCCTTCGAGCGAGCACAAGGCCTGGACCTCGTCCTGCTGCATTCGCTCCCGGCCAGTGCCGCCTTCCTGCACCTCCTGGTCCATGCGATAGCTATCGGTCTCGAGCACCAGATGCTCGGCCAGCTCCTCGGGGCTCATTTGGGTGATGTCGACCTCGCGGTCCGAGGCGTCCTGGAAGAACTGGTCGCAACCCGCCAGCGCCGCCGATGCCGAAACCACCACCGCGGCAGTCAGATTTTTCTTTTTGAACATCCCTGAGCCTCCCCTCACGCCCGTCATGACCGATGGCTTTTCTTAGCCCGTGCCCGCACCAACCCCGCGGTCCATCGGTTCCCCTGTTCAGCCCATCTGTGCGGCCCGGCGGGCACGTTCGTAAAAGAGCCGTGCAAGCACCCAACCGCAGAAATTCGTAAGGAAGCGGGTTGCCACGCGTCGTGCGCGACAACCCGCTCTACTGCCTTGCTGCACCGGCCCCGAAGGGGCCGAGCAGCTGTCGTGCAAGACGACTTACCGGTTGTTAACCGGGGACTCCGGATCGAGCAGGTAGGCCATGATGTGGCTGATCTGCTCTTCGGTCAGAAGCCCCTGGAAACGCGGCATTTCACCGCAGGGGAAGTACTGATGCGGGTTGGAGATCACCTGATGCACATACTGGCGGATCTCCTGGCTGTCGCCACGCTGCGCCCCGTAGTTCTCGAGGTTCGGGCCGATGGTGCCCTGGACCGAAACGCTCGAATCCATCACGTGGCAGTTGTAGCAGTTGCCACCCTGCTCACGGGTGCCGTGGTCGTCGACATTGTGGCCGATACGGTAGCCGTAGCCGGAATCCGCCAGCTCGGCACCTTTGCGCCAGTCACCCAGCTCGATGTCGCCTTCCGGCGCCTGGTACTGCTCGCGCGCCAGAGCCACGACCTTGCCGGCGGTCTCGCCGTCCAGATCATTACGCGTGGAATCGAACGAGCAGGCCTTCTGGATCTCGTCCTGGGTCATGCGGTCGCGCCAGGTACCGCCTTCCTGCATTTCCTGATCACGCCAGCTGTTGGTCTCGAAGATGAGATGCTCAGCCAGCTCCTCGGCGCTCATGGCCGTGATATCCACGTCATCCGCCTTGTTGCCATCGGCGACGGCACAGCCGGCGGCCAGGGCGACGGATGCAAATGCGGCTACACCGGCCGCAACAGTGTTTTTATTAAACATACTTGATGTCTCCTATTGCGTCCGTAGTTACCGCTTCAGGTCGGGCAGGATGGCCGGTTCGCCACGCGCCGCGTCATTCCAGTAGGAGATCAGCGCGGTGTTCACCGGGGTATCCGGCAGGATACCGGCATGACGCATCTGCCATACGCAGCCACGGATACGGTGGTTCTGGCTGCGGACATTGTCCTGTCCCGCGCGGTGGGCCGGCCAGGAAACCGCCTTGGTCCACTCCTGCGAGTTACGCATTTCCGGCAGCACGGACGCACGGATCTGCTTGCCCGAAGCCCCGTGGCAAGCCGCACAGTTGAAATCCATCGCGCCGCCACGGCGGAAGAAGAGGACTTCGCCGGCGTCACGCATCGCCTTTTCCTTCGGGTGATCCAGCGGCGGGTTCCACGCGTAACCAGAGGACTGATGCGCGATGTAGGTCGTCAGACGCATGATGTCCGAACCGGACCCGTGACGCTGGGAGACAGCGGAATCATCGTCGGTGAAGCCCTGGATCTCCTTCATGCAATGCACCAGGCGCATTTCGAAGTCCATCACCTTGCCGGTGTCCTCGAAGTAGCGCGGGAGCTCGACATAGGCGCCGTCCAGGACGCCCTCGCCCTTGCCGAAATCGCAGCTTTCGAGCGATGCATTGTTCGGGCCACGCTCTTCGTAGAACAGGCGCTCGCCGTCATCCAGCAGCCACAGGGCGGGGTTGTCCGGCATCATCATGATGTTCATTTCACTCTGATGCAGGTACTTCGAGTCGGGCTGCGCTTCGAGCAGCTTTTGCAGGACATCGTTCGGATCCTGCCATTCTGCCTGGGCCGCGGTACCCGCAACCCCGACCGCCATTGCTACGGGCAACGCAAGCAATGCTTTCTTGAACATGGAAACCTCCATCACACGGTTTTTTCGATACGGTCCGTGGCCGGAGCGGCCCGGACCTGTGTAGCAGAGTGCTGAACCGGGGTCCGTGCTGTCAACACAAAAAGCTATATTAGCGTTTTCTAACAGTCTGTTTTTCAAGGATTCTCGGAGCCCAGCACCGTCTGGCAGACGCAGCATACGCGACTTCTATTCCACCGAGTGATGGAATTTTCGGTGGTGTCGGCTTGCCGGCACGAGCCAGGCCAGGCGTAATGCCTGGCAAGCCTTTGAACAAGGGGAGGAAACCGCGCCTCGCACTACCGGCGCACTGCCAGTGACAGGAGTAAAAAGCGCTAGTCGAGCTGAAGCACGCCTTCGTGAACGAGCAGGGCGCGCTTCACCTCGGCCAACGGGCCATCCTGATCACCCGCGTAGCCACCAATGTCGCGCGTACCGCGGTGACGCGCGGACACCACGCGATGACAGGGGATGAACAACGGCCAGGGGTTGGCGCGGCAGGCCTGGCCCACGGCACGCGGGGCCGAGCCGACCTGGGAGGCAATTTGCGCGTAGGTCCGCACCTCGCCGACGGGGATGGCCGAAAGTGCGGCCCAGACCCGGCGGGCGTGCTCCGTCCCCGGTGGTACCGCTGGCGTCGCCCGCCACTGCCCCGGATCGCGGGCGTAGTCTGCAGGGTCGAAGGCAGGAGGGGACCGGTCAGCGGTCGGGATATCCCGCAGTGGGGACAGGTCGGGTGGATCGTCGGGACGCTGCCAGCCGCAGGCCAGCAGGTCGCCCTGCCCGGACTCCAGCCACGCAAAAGCCAGCGCGACTCCCGGCAGGAGACAGCGCTGGCTTCGCATGGCCGATTCGGCCGACAACGGAAAACCGGGTGGGCGCGAGCGGGGCTGCGCGGCCACCCCGGTCATCAGGCGCCGTTCCGGTTCGCCTTGATATCTTCCTTGATGCGCGCGGCCTTGCCGGTGCGATCCCGCAGGAAGTACAGCTTGGAGCGACGGACCTTGCCGCGACGCTTCACCTTGATCTCGGCAATCTGCGGACTGTGTGTCTGGAAGGTACGCTCCACGCCGTTGCCGTAGGAGACCTTGCGCAGGGTGAACGCCGAGTTGAGGCCACGGCTGCGCTTGCCGATCACCACACCCTCGAAGGCCTGCAGGCGCTCACGCTCGCCTTCGCGCACCTTCACCTGCACCACCAGGGTGTCGCCCGGACCAAAGTCCGGTACGTCGGACTTCATCTGTTCGGCTTCCAGTTGCTGAATCACGCTGTTCATCGTTCGACCTCAATCATCGCTTTCGGTGTGCGGACCGCCCTTCCGGCGTTCCACACGGTATTCGTCCAACAGGGCCAGATCCTCGGCCCCGAGTTCTTCGCGCGCCAGCACGTCCGGCCGCCGCTCCCAGGTTCGCCCCAGCGCCTCGCGTCGGCGCCAGCGTCGGATGGCACCATGATCGCCACCCAGCAGGACCTGCGGTACCGCACGCCCTGCCACCACCTCTGGCCGCGTGTAGTGCGGGCAGTCGAGCAGGCCCTCGCTGAACGAGTCCTGCCCGGCGGAATCCGCATGACCGAGCACACCCGGGAGCAGGCGCGCACAGGCATCGATCACCACCATCGCGCCCAGCTCGCCACCGGACAGGACATAGTCGCCCAGCGACCATTCCTCGTCGACCTGCGCCTCGATAAAGCGCTCGTCGATGCCCTCGTAGCGGCCGCACACCAGCGCCACCCGCGGCTTCCTGACCAGCTCTCGCAACATGGCCTGCCGGATCGGCCGCCCCTGCGGGGTCAGGGCGATCACGTGCAGGGGCGCCGTCGCGTCGGCCCGCGCCGCCTCCAGCGCGGACGCCAGCGGCGCATACTGCATGACCATGCCGGGGCCGCCACCATAGGGGCGATCATCCACCGCCTGGTGGAAACCGGCCCCCCAGTCACGCGGGTTCCAGGTCTCCAGCGCGAGCCGGCCCTGCTGCACCGCCCGCCCGGTCACCCCGGATTCGCCCACCGCCGTAACCAGCTCCGGAAACAGCGTGACGATATCGAAGCGCATCGTCCGCCTCAGAATTCCGGATCCCAGTCGACCCGCAACCGCCGAGCCTCCAGGTCCACATCCAGGATGTACTGGCCCCGCACCCAGGGGATCAGTCGTTCGCGATCACCGCGCACGACCAGCACATCATTGGCGCCACCGGTCTCCATGAATCCCGAGATGCGCCCCAGCGCGGTCCCGTCCTGGTGCTCGACCTCCATGCCCAGCAGGTCGGCCCAGTAGTACTCGCCATCCTCGGCGGGTGGGAGCCAGTCGCGCTCGATCGCCAGCTCGGCGCCCATCAGGCCGTAGGCCGCCTCGCGATCCGCGGTCTCGGCAAATTTCATCACGACGCCGTGCCCGTGGGCCCGGCCCGCTTCGACATCCGCCAGCCGCCAGCCGGCGCCGGAACGCAGCCACAACCGGGGGAAGTCGGCAATCGCGGCGCGCGGCTCGGTCTCGGAAAAGATCCGGACCCAGCCCTTCACGCCGTACACCCCGGAGACGCGTCCGACGCGGATGCGTTCACCCGCCTCGTTCATCACCGGAGTTCGGTCTACTACGCGTAATCAGCGAACCGACGGCTTCAGGCCGCGGCTTGCTGCTTGCGGTAGCCCTTGACCAGGTGGTTCACGCGCTCGGACATGCCGGCGCCGTGGCCCAGCCAGTAGTCCACGCGTTCCAGATCAATGCGCAGCGGCTCTTCCTGACCGCGGGCGACCGGGTTGAAGAAGCCAATCTGTTCTTTGTAACCGCTGTCCCGACGCTTACGCGAATCGGTGACGACGATCGAGTAGAACGGGCGCTTTTTGGCGCCGCGGCGAAGCAGGCGAATCGTAACCATATGTTCTGTTGAACCCCGTTTGAGTCCGTTTTCTCGAGAAAACGCGCGATTATAACGAATCCCGCCGCCAGCACAAGCTGCCGGCGGCCGTGACAGCGGCTAACTAGCGAAACGGCATGCCCCCGCCGGGGCCACCCATTCCACCCATGCCACCCATTTTGCCCCCCAGGGCACGCATCATCTTCGATGCGCCGCCCTTGGAGAATTTCTTCATCGCCTTGCTCATTTGCGCATGTTGCTTGAGCAGGCGATTCACATCCTGAATCTGAGTGCCAGATCCGGCGGCGATCCGGCGTTTGCGCGAACCCTTGATAACGTCCGGGTGGCGCCGCTCGTGCTCGGTCATCGACGAGATCACGGCCATCATGCGACCAATCTCCTTGTCGTTGGCCTGGTTCTTCACCGCGTCCGGCAACTTGCCGCCCCCGGGCAGCTTTTCCAGCATCGAGCTGATCCCGCCCATCTTCTGCATCTGACCGAGTTGCTCGCGCAGGTCGTTCAGGTCGAAACCGCGCCCCTTCTTCAGCTTGCGCGTGAGCTTTGCGGCCTTGTCCTGGTCGACCTGGCGGCTGGCCTCCTCAACCAGGGACAGGACATCGCCCTTGCCGAGGATGCGCGAGGCGATACGCTCGGGATGGAACGGCTCCAGCGCATCCGGGCGCTCGCCCATACCGATGAACTTGATCGGCACCCCGGTGATCTGGCGCACCGACAGCGCGGCACCGCCGCGGGCGTCACCGTCAGCCTTGGTCAGCACCACGCCGGTCAGCGGCAAGGCCTCGCCGAAGGCGCGCGCGGTGTTCGCCGCGTCCTGGCCAGTCATGGAGTCGACCACGAACAGGGTCTCGATCGGGTCGATCGCCTGATGCAGGGCCTTCACCTCGGCCATCATGTCTTCATCGACATGCAGCCGCCCGGCGGTATCCACCAGCAGCACCTCGGTGCCGTCACGACGCGCTCGCGTGACCGCCTCGCTCGCGATCGCCTCGGGCTTCTGGCTGATGTCACTGGGATAGAACGTGACCTCGACCTGCCCGGCCAGGGTCTCCAACTGCTGGATCGCCGCCGGCCGATAGACGTCACAGCTGACCACCGCGACCTTCTTCTTTTCGCGCTCGCGCAACAGGCGCGCGAGCTTGCCGATACTGGTGGTCTTGCCCGCGCCCTGCAGGCCGGCCACCAGCACGACGGCCGGCGGCTGGACCGCCAGGTTCAGCGAGGCGTTCTCCCCGCCCATCGTCGCGATCAGCTCGTCATGCACGACCTTGATCAGGGCCTGCCCCGGGGTAAGGCTCCCGATGACCTCCTGGCCCAGCGCCTTTTCCTTGACGTCCTTGACGAACTCGCGCACCACCGGCAGGGCCACATCGGCCTCCAGCAGTGCCATGCGCACCTCGCGCAGGGCATCCTGAATATTGTCCTCGGTGAGCCGCGCCTGGCCTTTCAGGCGCTTCATGGTCTCCTGGAGGCGGCTGGAAAGGCCGTCGAACATCGTCTGTCCTCGTCTCGCTCGTTCTGGCCCGGCCCATGCCGGGAAAGACCGCACAGTATACCGGCCCCGCCACCCGGCCTGCACGGCCCCAGTCGCGATCCGGGTTTGCCGCCCTGAATGTGCATTCAGGCTCGGGAGCGGGGATAATCGCCGCCCATGACCACCGTTGCCGGACTGCTCGCCGTCGCCCTGTATCTCGCCACCACGGGATACCTGATCGTCGCCTCCCGCACCCAGCCCCTGGCCGCCGGGCAGCCCCGCGCGCCGCTGATGCTGTGGCTGGCGGCCCTGCTCGCGCACCTCGGGGCCCTGATCCCGCTCGTCGCGACCGAGACAGGGCTGAACCTGTGCCTGGGCAACGCCCTGTCGGCATCGATGTGGCTGGTTGCAGGGCTGCTGTGGCTGACCGCGCTACGCCACCCACTAGCCGTGCTCGGCGTGGTGATCCTGCCACTGACCGCACTGGCCACCCTGACCGCGGTACTGTGTGACGGCGACACGTCCTACGCGACCTCGGCCGGGATCGACCTGCATATCCTGTTCTCGGCGCTGGGCTGGGCCTTCCTGGCACTCTCCACCGCCCAGGCCGCGGTCATGACGGCCCAGCACCGCGCGCTGCACAACCATCACACGGCCGGGATCGTGCGCCACCTGCCGCCGCTGTTCTCGATGGAGGTCTGGCTGTTCCGCATGATCTTCATCGGCTGGCTGTTCCTCGGACTCAGCCTGCTCTCCGGCTTAGTATTTGTGGACGACCTGTTCGCCCAGCACCTGGTCCACAAGACCGTCCTGTCGCTGCTGGCCTGGGTGATCTTCTCGACCCTGCTGGTCGGGCGCTGGCGCCTGGGCTGGCGCGGCACCCGCGCCCTGGCGTGGACCACGGGCGGGTTTGTCGCCCTGGTTCTGGCCTATTTCGGCTCCAAGCTGGTCCTGGAGATCATCCTCGGGCGCGTCTGATGGTGCTCCCGGCCGACAGGCTTGACAGCCCGGCGGCGCTTGCCTGAAATGATTCAGACTACGCAGCCCCGTCAGCCCGCCCACACCTGACCGCAGGCCATCCCGTTGCAAGAGATCCCGCTGTCCGTCCTGTTCGGCGCCCTGCTCGTGCTGTTCCTGCTGTCGGCGTTCTTCTCCGGATCGGAAACGGCGCTGATGGCGCTGAACCGCTACCGCATGCGCCACCGCGCCCAGACCGGGCACCGTGGCGCCGCGATTGCCGCCCGCCTGCTGGAACGGCCGGACCGCCTGATCGGGCTGATCCTGCTCGGCAACAACTTCGTCAACATCCTGATCGCCCAGATCGCCACCTTTATCGGCTGGCGCCTGTTCGGCGATACCGGCGTGGCCATCGCCACCGGGGTGCTGACGCTGACCCTGCTGATTTTCGCCGAGACCGCCCCCAAGACGCTCGCAGCACTGCACAGCGAACGCGTCGCCTATCCCGCCGCCTGGATCTACTGCGGGCTGCTGAAGGTGATGTGGCCCGTGGTGTGGATGATCAATGTGCTGGCCAACGGCGTACTGCGCCTGTTCGGGGTGCACATGAAGCCCGGCCAGCGTTCGGCCCTGAACACCGACGAGCTGCGCAGTGTGGTCTCCGAGGCCGGCGCCCTGATCCCGGCAAACCACCAGCGCATGCTGCTGAACCTGCTGGACCTGGAACGCACCACGGTCGAGGACATCATGATCCCGCGCAACGAGATCGTGGTGGTGGACCTGAACGAGCCCTGGAACGAGGTCGTCGAGCAGCTGGTGCACGGCAGCTTCACCCGCCTGCCAGTGGTCGAGGGCGAGCTGGATCATATCGTCGGCTTCCTGCACCGGCGTGACGTGATCCCACTGATCGAGCGTGATGACTTTGACGCCGAAGACCTGCGCCAGATCCTGACCCCGCCCTACTTCATCCCCGAGGGCACGGCGCTAAACCGCCAGCTGATTAACTTCCAGCAACAGAAAAAACGGATCGGCCTGGTGGTGGACGAGTACGGCGACATCGAGGGTCTGATCACATTGGAGGACCTCCTGGAAGAGATCGTCGGAGAATTCACCACCGACTCCCCGGCCATGAGCGACGACGTGCTGCGCCAGGAGGATGGCTCGGCGATGGTCGATGGCGGCATCCACCTGCGCGAGCTCAACCGCTCGCTGGGCCTGGAGCTCCCGGTGGATGGTCCCAAGACCCTGAGCGGCCTGATCGTCGAATACCTCGAGAGCATCCCCGAAGCGCCAGTCAGCGTGCGCATTAACGGCGTCGTCATGGACATCGTGCAAATCAAGAACAACACCATCCGCACCGTGCGCGTGGTCGCCCCCGACCTGCCCGCCACGCCGGACCACAAGGAAGCCTGATGGCGAAGGCCAAGACCCAGTACGTCTGCCGGGAATGCGGCGCGGTGAGCCCCAAGTGGGCGGGTCAGTGCGGCGATTGCGGCGCCTGGAACACCCTGGAGGAGGCCGCGCCGGCTACCCAGGCCGGACCGCGCGGCGGTTATGCCGGGGAGGTCGCTGGCATCACCCGGCTGGGCGAGGTGGAGGCCGGCGAGGTCCCGCGCACCGGCACCGGCTTGTCGGAGCTGGACCGCGCCCTGGGCGGAGGGCTGGTACACGGGTCCGTCGTTCTGCTGGGCGGCGACCCGGGGATCGGCAAGTCCACCCTGCTGCTGCAGACGCTAGCCATGCTGCCGGTCGATGACACGCTTTACGTGACCGGCGAGGAATCCGCCCAGCAGATCAGCATGCGCGCTAGGCGGCTCGGGCTTGAGGTCGACGGGCTGCGCCTGCTGACCGAGACGCAGGTGGAGAACGTTATCGCCACCTGCGAGCGCGAACGCCCGCGCGTGCTGGTGATCGACTCCATCCAGACGCTGTACACCGCCGCACTGCAGTCCGCCCCCGGCTCGGTCGGGCAGGTGCGCGAGAGCGCCGCCGCCCTGGTGCGCCTGGCCAAGCAGCGCGGGATCACCGTGATCCTGGTGGGCCATGTGACCAAGGACGGCCAGCTGGCCGGACCGCGCGTGCTCGAGCACATGGTCGACACGGTGCTGTATTTCGAGGGCGACCCGGACGGGCGCTACCGCATGCTGCGCGCGGTGAAGAACCGCTTTGGCGCGGTCAACGAGCTGGGCGTGTTCGCGATGCTGGAGAACGGGCTCAAGGCCGTCTCCAACCCCTCCGCCATCTTCCTCTCGCGCCACCAGGGCCCGGTGCCCGGCTCCGTGGTGATGGTCACGCGCGAGGGCACCCGGCCGCTGCTGGTGGAGGTGCAGGCCCTGGTCTCCGAGAGCCACGCACCGCAGCCGCGGCGCATCACCGTGGGGCTGGAGCAGAACCGCCTGACCATGCTGCTGGCCGTACTGCACCGCCACGGCGGCGTCGCGCTGTTCGATCAGGACGTGTTCATCAACGTGGTCGGCGGCGTACGCGTAACCGAGACCGCGGCCGACCTGCCCATGCTCGCCGCCGCCCTGTCGAGCTTTCGCGACCGCCCCCTGCCGCAGGAGATGCTGGCCTTTGGCGAGGTCGGGCTGGCCGGCGAGATCCGGCCTGTGCCGAACGGCGAGGAGCGCCTGCGCGAGGCCGCCAAGCACGGCTACACGCGGGCGATCGCGCCGGCGGCCAATGCGCCGCGCAAGCCCATCAAGGGCATGGAGGTGGTCGCGGTCTCGCGCCTCTCCGAAGTCCTCGACGCCCTTTAGCGCCCGGCCCCGCCGCCTCTTGTGGCAAGGCACCGTTCGTCATCCGGTGTTTACGTGCCTTCGGTCCACATACTGCCAAGCGCTGTCTCGCCAGCGCGCCGCGCCAGTTGTTGATCAAAAACGGGCTTCTTTGCTCGTGCAAAGAAGTACCCAAGAAACACGCCCGGGATTCGCCCGGGAACCTTGCTCCGGACGCGCCAGGCCGGCGGCGCTGAAACTCGCTGCGCCTTTGGCTTCGCTCAGACAGTCAGCGCCTTCTCCCGGCCTGTCACGCCCTCCACAAGGGGCTCATATCGGGAGGGTAGGTCAAAACACAGCCTCTGCGGTAAGCCCCGCGCTGTAGGGTGCGTTGAGCGCAGCGAAACGCACCGTTCCGACGCCGTGGCAATCCTGATGCGATTCGCTGCGCTCATCACATCCTACGATGGGGTCTGGCGCCCGCTTGCGGGCGCGGCACGCCAGGGCCGAAGGCCGCGCGTGCCCAGGATGTCGGAATACCTTGCCTCCATCCATTGGCGCGAACGTCAGGACAGCCGTTGTCTTGACCTTATCCCCCCCGTATGAAGCCCCTTGCGGAAGGGTTCTCGGGACGGACGATTCAAAATAGAAACGGGGGCGCTACTGTCTGAGCGGAGCGACAGCGCAGCGAGTTTCAGCGCCGCCGGCCCGAGGGCCCTGGAGCAAGGTCCCCGGGCGGAATCCGGGTGCCCTTCTTTGGGTACTTTCTTGGGCAAGCAAGAAAGTACCTCGGGGTGCGCTGCCGAGACAGCGCAGGCTGGCGGCCGGACGAAGGCACCGTAAACACCGGATGCCGAACCAGGGCCAGCCTGAACAGCCACAACGTAAGTCGGAAACGAAAAAGGCGCCCGGAGGCGCCTTTGGTGAAGCGGGCAAAAAGGCCGCGTCAGTTGACGGCGTCGAGGTCGGATGCGAGCGATTCGCGCGCACCCTCGGGGACGGCGTCCAGCCGGTGGCTGTAGTTCTCGTGCTCCACCCCGATGGCAATGGCCGCACCGGATTTCGCGGCGGAGACCATCTCCGGGGTCAGCTCGAAGCGCAGGAAGTGGACCGACGAGGTCTTGTCGTCGGTCTCCCGATCCAGGTCCTCGTTCGCGATCGGGTAGACCTTGTCGTGGCCTTCGACCTGCACGTAGGTCTTGCGCTCGATCCCGATCAGCTTGGACAGCTGCACCTTGCGCTCGTCCACGTCCGGGTACTCGACCATCATGGTCGCCTTCCAGTTGGAACCGTCCGGGATCAGCGGGTTGTAGGCGTCCAGCTCGTCCTGGATGCCTTCGGCATCGAAGATCTTTTCGACCCGCAGCATCTCCTGGATCTGGTACTGCATGGTCTTGCGATCCTCGAAGTGCAGGGTCACGGCCGGGCCCACCTGCACCACGCGATTGCGCTTGTGCTGCATGACCTCGTTGCGAAACTGGGGCCGCACCTCGTGGTACTTCTCCAGCGAATACAGGTCGTTTCGACTCAGCTTGTCCACACTTGCCTCCATCTCGATACCTCCGTCACGTCGGACTGGTCCGCGGGACCCCTCAGTGGTCGTGGTGTCCCTTCTTCGTGTAGTCCTTGTCGGACCAGAGGTTGTCTTTCAGTTCGTGGTCGAACACCGGGTTATGGCGACGGATCCACTCCAGCACCATTGCCGCGTGTTCGATCTCTTCGTCGCGGTTGTGCGCGAGGATTGCCTTGAGTTCCTCGTTCTTGCAGGCATCGATGCGCTGCTGATACCAGTCCACCGCCTCGAGCTCTTCCATCAGCGAGACGATGGCGCGATGCATCTCGCGCGACTCGTCGCTCAGTTCCTCGACGGGTTCGTGGTAGCTGTCACTGGCCATTTCGTGTCTCCATCCGCGGCGCCTCGGCGGGCGTACGTCGTGTTCTGGTAACCGATACCCGGCGCTACAGCCCGTAGGCCTGGCGCAGCAGGGTCAGCGGGTGTTCGGGCGCCTTGTCCTCGCCCTTGCCCTGCAGTCCGTTCTCGATCATGTGCCCGGCCATCGGGCAGTCACTCGAGTAGTGATCGGACTCGGCCTTCTGCACCCGGTTCACCACCGGACGACAGATCTTGGCCGCAGTCTCGTAGAACTCGCTCTTCACGCCATAGGTACCGTCGTGCCCGGAGCAGCGTTCGATCACGTCGATCTCGGTATCCGGCACAAGCTTCAGCAGGTCGCGAGTCTTGAGCCCCATGTTCTGCACCCGCAGGTGGCAGGCCGCGTGGTAGGCGATCTTGCCGAGCTTCTCGGGGAAGTCGGTGTTCAGCTTGCCTTCCTTGTGGCGCTCCATCAGGTACTCGAACGGGTCGAAGATACGATCGCGTACAGCGGCGACATCGGGCTCGTCCGGGAACATCAGCGGCAGTTCCTGCTTGTACATCAGCACGCAGGACGGGACTGGCGCGACAATGTCGTAGCCTTGGTCGATCATGCGCTTCATCGCCGGGATGTTCGCATCCTTCGCGGACTCGACGGCCTTCAGGTCGCCCAACTCGAGCTTGGGCATGCCGCAGCATTGCTCCTTCTCGACCAGGGTGACCTCGATGCCGTTGTGCTCGAAGACCTTGACCAGGTCCTCGACCAGGTGCGGCTCGTTGTAGTTGCCGTAGCAGGTGGCGTAGAGCGCTACCTTGCCCTGGGTGGCACCGGCCGGCTCGGGGTTGCTCACTCCCTTGGCAACCTTCGCCATGCGCGAGCGACCCTTGCTCGAGTGGTATTCAGGGACCGGGGCATCCGGGTGCACGCCCATAGTCTTGTCCAGCACCTTGCGCATCGCGCCGGTCTTGTTCGCGGCGTTGACTACGCCGGCAACCACCGGGATGCCCGCCAGCTTGCCGACGGTATCGGTGCTGGACATGAACTTGTGCGCGGCCTTCGCTCCCTCTTTCTGGAAACGCACGGCCTTGGCACGCAGCATCAGGTGCGGGAAGTCGACGTTCCATTCATGCGGGGGCACGTAGGGGCACTTGGTCAGGTAGCACAGATCACACAGGTAGCAGTGATCCACCACCTTCCAGTAGTCCTTCCGATCAACGCCGTCGACCTCCATGGTCTCGGATTCGTCGACCAGGTCGAACAGCGTGGGGAAGGAGTTGCAGAGGCTGACGCAGCGCCGGCAGCCATGACAGATGTCGTAGACCCGCTCCAGCTCGGCGAACAACGATTCCTCGTTGTAGAACTCGGGATTCTTCCAGTCCAGCGGATGGCGGGTCGGGGCTTCCAGACTTCCTTCACGTTGGTGCGTCGGCGCAGACATGCATCCCTCCGGTATCCGTATCAGTGTCGATGCTTCGAGGGAAACACGGAACAACATGCGAACGCAGCCGCAGGGCTGCCTTCACAGGCTGTTCCGTACCTCCCGGAAAACGGGGCCGGCGCAGCGGCCCCGCGTGCTTCCGTTACTACCGGACAATCAGTCGTCCAGCTGGTCCAGGGCCTTCTGGAAGCGATTGGCGTGGGAACGCTCCGCCTTGGCCAGGGTCTCGAACCAGTCGGCGACTTCGTCGAAGCCTTCGTCGCGGGCGGTCTTGGCCATGCCCGGGTACATGTCGGTGTACTCGTGGGTCTCACCGGCAACGGCGGTCTTCAGGTTCGCGGCGGTGGGGCCGAATTCCAGGCCGGTGGCCGGGTCGCCGCAGCTCTCGAGGTACTCGAGGTGACCGTGGGCGTGGCCGGTTTCACCTTCGGCGGTGGAACGGAACACGGTCGCGACGTCGTTGTAGCCTTCCACGTCCGCCTTGGAAGCGAAGTACAGGTAACGACGGTTGGCCATCGATTCGCCGGCAAAGGCCTCCTTGAGGGCTTCTTCGGTCTTGCTACCTTTCAGTTCCATGGGTCTCTCCTCTTGCTGGTTAGGATCCACACACCGGTACGGCCGTTGTGCGGATCGGGCATTTAGACTTTGTCTAAAACACTTCGAAACTCTAGTTAGCACCCGGTCGCATGTCAACCGATTGCCCCGCTGACCGTGGGGGCACGGTCACGAAACTCAAGCCCCCGGCCGCCCGGCTTCTTTCCTCGCCGCGGCGGATCGGATACTTTCTCACCTTTTAGCCCCCGCGATCCAATAAGAACCCAACACGTAATCCGACACCATGACCGACACATCCACCGACAGCCCCGCCGAGTTCGAAGCCAGCCTGGAGGCCCTGGAGGCCCTGGTGGCACGGATGGAGTCCGGCGAACTGGGCCTGGAACAGTCGCTGGAGGAATTCCAGCGCGGCATGGAACTGGTCGGCCGCTGTCAGAAGGCGCTGGACGACGCCCAGGCACGCATCGAGAAACTCGCCAGCGAGCCTTCTGCGGAGGGTGCCGCGTCCGGGAGCGCACCGGACACCCCGACCGATCCCGACGACGTCCCATTCTAGGACCCGGCCTTGAGCATTCCAGATCCATCCGAGGCGCTGAAGGCCTATCAGCGTCGTATCGAGACCGTACTCGACCAGCGGCTCGCGGCCGACTCTTCCCCGGACCCGCGACTAATCGAGGCCATGCGCTATGCCACGCTCTCCGGTGGCAAGCGCCTGCGCCCAGTCCTGGTATACGCGGCCGGGGCCACCTGTAACGCCCCCGATGACGCGCTCGATGCGATGGCGGCGGCCGTGGAGATGGTCCATGTCTACTCGCTGATCCACGACGACCTGCCGGCGATGGACAACGACGACCTGCGCCGTGGCAGGCCCACCTGCCACCGTGCCTTCGACGAGGCCACCGCGATCCTCGCCGGGGATGCGTTGCAGGCCCGCGCCTTCGAGATCATGACCGCCGGCGTCCGCACCCTGCCCGGCACAGCCGGCCTGAATGCCCTGGCCGAGCTCGCCCACGCAGCGGGCCTGCACGGCATGGCCGGCGGCCAGGCCATCGACCTCGGCGCCTGCGGCAAGCCGATCGATCTGGCGGAACTGGAGCGCATGCACCGGCTCAAGACCGGCGCCCTGATCCGCGTGTCGGTGCGCCTGGGCGCAATCGCCGGTGGCGCCTCGGAGGACACCCTTGGCCACCTGACCCGCTACGCCGAATGCATTGGCCTGGCGTTCCAGATCCGCGATGACGTGCTCGACGTGGAGGGTGATCCGGAGGTGCTCGGCAAGGCCTGCGGGGCGGATGCCCGCCTGGACAAGGCGACCTTCCCCTCGCTGCAGGGCCTGGAGGCCTCGCGCGAACGCGCAGTGGCCCTGGTCGACGAGGCGCTGGACGAGCTGCAACCCTTTGGCCAGGAGGCGGACTTGCTTCGCTTCCTCGCGCGGTACATCGTCGACCGCATGAACTGACACGGCCTGCCCATGACCCCCACCCCCCTGCTGGATGCAATCGAATGGCCCGCCGACCTGCGGGCGCACCCGGCCTCGGAACTGCCGGGGCTGGCCGGCGAATTGCGCCAGTTTCTGATCGAGAGCGTCTCGCGCACCGGCGGCCATCTGGCCGCGAACCTGGGCACCGTGGAGTTGGCGGTCGCGCTGCACTACGCGTTCAATACCCCGGACGACCGCATCGTCTGGGATGTAGGGCATCAGGCCTATGCCCACAAGATCCTGACCGGCCGGCGCACCGGGATGGCCAGCCTGCGCCAGTACGGCGGGCTGGCCGGCTTCCCCAAACGCGCCGAGAGCGAGTACGACGCCTTCGGGGCCGGGCATTCCAGCACCTCGATCAGTGCCGCCGCCGGCATGGCCCTCGCCGCCAAGCACGCAGGACTGGACCGCCGCCATGTGGCGGTTATCGGCGACGGGGCGATGACCGCCGGCATGGCCTTCGAGGCGCTCAACCACATCGGCGATCTCGACTGTAATCTGCTGGTCATCCTGAACGACAACGACATGTCGATCTCGCCGAACGTCGGCGCGATGAACCAGTACTTCACCCGGCTGCTGTCCGGGCGGCTGTACAGCTCGGTGCGCGAGGGCTCCAAACGCATGCTGGAGTTCGTCCCGCCGATGAAGGCCTTTGCCGAGCGAGCCGAGGAGCACATGAAGGGCATGCTGGTGCCGGGCACGCTGTTCGAGGAACTGGGCTTTCGCTACTTCGGGCCGGTGGACGGCCATGACGTGAACGGCCTGGTATCGATCCTGAAGAACCTGCGCGGCGGTCACGGTCCGCAACTGCTGCATGTGGTCACACGCAAGGGACAGGGCTATGCCCCGGCCGAAGAGGACCCCTGCCGCTACCACGGGGTCTCCAAGTTCGAGCCGGAGAACGGGCTGACGCCCTCCGGGCCGAAGCCGCCCGCGTATACCGACATCTTCAGCCAGTGGCTGTGCGATCAGGCCACGGCCGACGACCGCCTGCTGGGCATCACCCCGGCGATGCGCGAGGGCTCCGGGCTGGTGGCCTTCTCCGAGCAGTTCCCCGAGCGCTACTTCGATGTCGGCATCGCCGAGCAGCACGCGGTCACGCTGGCCGCCGGCATGGCCTGCGAGGGGCAGAAGCCTGTGGTCGCGATCTACTCGACCTTCCTGCAGCGGGCGATGGACCAGGTGATCCACGACGTCGCCCTGCAGAACCTCCCGGTGCTGTTCGCGGTGGACCGCGCGGGGATCGTCGGCGCCGATGGCCCGACGCATGCCGGCACGTTCGATACCGCGCTGCTGCGCAGCGTCCCCAATATGCTGCTGATGGCCCCATCCAACGAGCACGAGTGCCGCCAGATGCTGTCCACTGGCTACGCCTACGAGGGCCCGGCGGCGGTGCGCTATCCACGCGGGGGCGGCCCCGGCGTCCTGCCGGAAGGGGGCAGCGAGGACCTGGAGACCCTGCCTGTCGGACGCGCCGAGGTCGTACGCGAGGGCCGAGGCCTGGCGATCCTCAGCTTCGGCGCGCTGCTGGAGACCGCCCTGGCCGCGGGCGAGGCGCTGGACGCCACCGTGGTGAACATGCGTTTCATCAAGCCGCTCGACACCGAACTGCTGGCGCGGCTGGCCGCCCGCCATGAAGGCTTCGTGACGCTCGAGGATCATGCCCGCGCCGGTGGCGCCGGCAGCGCGGTGCTGGAATGGCTCTCCGCCGAGGGCCTGACCCTGCCCTGCCAGGTACTGGGCATCCCGGACGTTTTCACCGAACATGGCTCGCGCGAACAGATCCTGGCCGACTGCGGCCTCGACACCGAGGGCGTGCTGGCCGCGATTCGCCACGCCTGCGGGCAGGAGAATTGCGCGGACGCCGGCGGCCGGATAGGCTTCGCGGGCTGATTTTTACCCCGCGACCACCAGCGTCGCCTGCCGGAATCGACCCATGAGCGCCCGTTACACCCTCCGCGTCCTGACCGACTTCGCCTCCGCGCATACCCTGCGCGACTACCCGGGGCAGTGCGCGAACATGCACGGTCACAACTGGAAGGTAGAGGCCGAGGTTCAGGCCGAGACCCTGGACGACGCCGGCATGGCAGTGGACTTCAAGGTGGTCAAGACCGCCGCGCGCGAGATCGCCGGGCAGCTGGACCACCGCTATCTGAACGACGTCCCGCCGTTCGACACGGTCAACCCGACCGCCGAGCACATCGCACAGTGGTTCTTCCGCCAGATGGCGGAGCGCCTGAACCGCCCGGGCCTGCGCATGCACGCGCTGACCCTGTGGGAGACCGACCGCGCCTGCGTACGCTACAGCGAGGACGGCTAAGCCTCCCTCGCTTCACCACCCCCACGCCCCGCCACAAGCACCGTCATCGCGAGGAGCGAAGCGACGTGGCGAACTCCGTCCGGAACCATCTGCTTCCATAGCTGGCTCACCACCAGCTTCCGGAGGTTGCCGCGGCCCCTGCGGGGCCTCGCAATGACGGTGCCCGTTTCCCGCTCCGTTGCCGCCCCCAGGCGTACCTTACCCGCCGTCTACAGGTGATTCGAGGCGTAGTCCGCCAGCCGCGAGCGCTCGCCGCGGGTCAGTGTGATGTGCCCGCTGTGGGTCCAGTTGCGGAAGCGGTCCACCACGTAGGTCAGGCCGGACGAGGTCTCGGTCAGGTACGGGGTGTCGATCTGTGCGATGTTGCCCAGCGCCACCACCTTGGTGCCGGGCCCCGCGCGGGTAACCAGGGTCTTCATCTGCTTGGAGGTCAGGTTCTGCGCCTCGTCCAGGATGATGTAGCGGCTGAGGAAGGTCCGCCCGCGCATAAAGTTCAGCGAGCGGATCTTGATGCGGCTGGTCAGCACGTCGTTCGTGGCTGCCCGGCCCCAGTCGCCCGCACCTTCGGACTTGGCCAGGACCTCGAGGTTGTCCATCAACGCGCCCATCCACGGGGTCATCTTCTCTTCCTCGGTCCCGGGCAGGAAGCCGATGTCCTCGCCCACCGGGACCGTGACCCGGGTCATGATGATCTCCTTGTAGGTGTTGTCCTCCAGCGTCTGCGCAAGCCCCGCGGCCAGCGCCAGCAGGGTCTTGCCGGTACCGGCAGCCCCCAGCAGGGAGACGAAATCCACCTCCGGGTCCATCAACAGGTTCAGGGCGTAGTTCTGCTCGCGATTGCGGGCATTGATGCCCCAGACGCTGTGGCGCGGGGTCATATAGTCGTCCACCAGCTCGATCACTGCGGACTCGTTCGGCTGGTCGATCTCCAGCACGATCGCGGACAACGGATTCTCCCCCTCGCGGTAGACGAACTGGTTGGGCTGCCACTCGCTGACCAGGGGCCCGGTGACCCGGTAGTAGGTCCGGCCGGACTCCTGCCAGGAATCCATCTTGGTCCCGTGGGTCTCCCAGAAATCCGCCGGCAGTTCGGTCATGCCGGAGAACAGCAGGCTGACGTCGTCCAGGACCTGGTCGTTGTAGTAGTCCTCCGCGTGCAGGCCGATCACCGCCGCCTTGATGCGCAGATTGATGTCCTTGGAGACCAGGGTGACCGGGAGGTCCGACCACTCCGTCTTGAGTGCCTGGGCGGTGGCCAGGATGTCGTTGTCCGGGGTCGAGCCGGGCAGCGAGTCCGGCAGGCGCGAGGTCAGATTGCGGGTCTGAAAAAACAGCCGCCCGGAGGGTGCAAGCGTAGACTCGCTGAGCGATTCGGCCTGTAGCGGTAACCCGGCGGCAATCTGCTCGTGGGTCGCGCCACTCATCAATTCGTCGATAAAGCGCGAGACCTGGCGCACGTTGCGCGCGACCTCGGAGACCCCCTTCTTGCCACGGTCGAGTTCCTCGAGCACGACCATGGGCAGGAAGATGTCGTGTTCCTTGAAGCGGAACAGCGCAGTGGGGTCATGCATCAGGACATTGGTGTCCAGGACAAACAGGCGTTTCGGGTCCTCCGGTGTTTCGCTCATGGCGCCTCCGCGGCCGGGGTGAGTCGAAAACAAATGGGGCGAACGTCTACTGCCAGTACTCTCGAAGGATTCGCGGGGCGCCTCACTGGCCGGCCATCTCGCGTACCGCGGCCAGGACCTCGTCCACATGCCCCGGCACTTTGACCTTGCGCCATTCCCGGCGCAGCACACCCTGCTCGTCGATCAAGAAGGTGGAGCGCTCGATGCCGCGCACCTGCTTGCCGTACATGTTCTTCATCTTGATCACGTCGAACGCCTCGCACAACTGCTCGTCGGCGTCGCTCAGCAGGTCGAACGGCAGCTCCTGCTTGGCGCGGAAGTTCTCGTGGCTCTTCACGCTGTCGCGCGAGACCCCGAGGATGACCGCGCCGGTGGCGTCGAACGCGGCCTTGTTGGCCGCAAAGTCGCGGCTCTCGTTGGTGCAGCCCGGCGTGCTGTCCTTCGGGTAGAAATAGAGCACCACGATCTTGCCGCGAAAATCACCCGGGCCCAGGGTCTGCTCGCCGGTGGCGGGCACGCGAAGGTCTTCGGGAACGGTCTGGTCAATGGCGATCGTCATTAGGTGTCACTCCGTGTCGTGGTGGGGCCGGACGGCGCCGGATCGGAATCAGGCCTTGATCGGATCCAGCACGCCGTCCAGGTTCAGTTCGTCGCAAAAATCCATGAATTCGCCGCGCAGGCTGGCCAGGTGCTGTCCCGCCGGGATGTCCACCACCATGTTGGCGGCGAACATGCGCGCGCCCGTGTGCTGAGCGGTGTAGACGCGCGTCTGTACGTCACGCAGGTTCACACCACGGCTGGTGAAGAAATCGGCCAGGGCATTGACCAGCCCCGGGGCGTCCAGCGCGACCACGTCCACCGCATAGGCCATCGCGGGCTGGCTGGATTCATCCAGCGGCCCACGGCGCACGGTGATCGCGAGATCCAGCTCGGCCTCCAGCCGTTCCAGGCGGGATTCCAGCGTGGCGAGGGTCTTCCAGTTGCCGCTGGCGCTCAGCGCCATGCAGCAATAGCCGTCCAGGGTCGTAATGCGGCTGGACTCCAGGTTGCAGCCTGTATCGACGATGACACGCGTTACGCCGGCCACCAGGCCAGGCTGGTCGGGTCCGATCAGATTCAGGATCAGATGGGTGTGCGAGCCGGCCCCGACGACCTCAGCCATGCCGGCCCCTGGAGCGCAGAGCGCAGCCGGGCGGCCACTGGCCTGAGGCAATGCTGGACGGGTTGGATGCATCCACTGGCATGATGGCTGGGAACATACCACCTCGCCTGGGTGGCGCCAACGGTCCGGGCGCCATCCAGACGGGGTCTGCGCACGGCTTCTTGAACGCCTTGTCGCGCGCCCGTTAGACTGCACCATTACCGTCGCTGGAGGAGTCGATGTTTCAAGGCAGCATGGTCGCACTGGCGACCCCGATGCACGCGGACGGCAGTCTCGACTGGCCGGCGCTTGATCGGCTCCTCGAATTCCACATCGAGGCCGGAACCGACGCCATCGTAGCGGTCGGTACTACCGGCGAATCCGCCACCCTCGATTTCGACGAACACTGTGAAGCGATTGCCCATACGGTCAAGACCGTGGGCGGGCGTCTGCCGGTGATCGCCGGCACCGGCGCAAACTCCACGCGCGAGGCGATCGCGCTCACGCGCTGTGCCCGCGAAGCCGGCGCCGATGCCTGCCTGCTGGTATCCCCGTACTACAACAAGCCCACGCAGGAGGGCCTGTATCTGCACCACAAGGCCATCGCCGAGGCCGTCGATATCCCGCAGATCCTCTATAACGTTCCGGGGCGCACGGCCGTCGACATGCTCCCCGAGACAGTCGAACGCCTGGCCGAAATCCCGAACATCGTCGGCCTCAAGGAGGCCACGGGCAATAACGAGCGCACCGCCGAGCTTGTCCAGCGCGTGGGCGGCCGCTTCGACCTGTTCAGTGGCGAAGATGCGAATGGGCTGGCCTTTTTGCTGGCCGGGGGACAAGGGGTCATCTCGGTGACCGCGAACGTCGCCCCGGCGCTAATGGCCCGCATGTGCCGCGCCGTGCGCGAGGGACGCGCGGACGAAGCCCGCGAAATCAATCGCCAGCTGGATGGTCTGCATTCGGCCTTGTTCCTCGAAGCCAATCCCATCCCCGTAAAATGGGCCTTGCAGCGCATGGGGATGATAGAGGAAGGTATTCGCCTGCCCCTGACACCCCTTTCCGAACCGTTCCATGCACCGGTACTGGACGCGATGCGCCAAGCCGGCATTGAGGTCTGAGTCCGATCATGAAATTGCCTTTCAAGCCCTATCACTCCGCCACGCGCGCCACCCTCGCGATCGCCACGGGTCTCGCCGTCGCTGGTTGCGGAGGCTGGGGTGGTGATCGCCAGTCCGGCCCGGAATACGAAATGAGCCGGCAGATGGAGGACCTCGAAGTCCCGCCGGATCTGATCGCGCCAGACACCGAGCGGGCCTACCGCCTGCCCGATGACCCGGGCGGCCGCATCAGTGCCCGCGACATGCAGCAGGACACCGCCCAGCGCCAGCAACAACCCGCGCAGGCCCAGCCCGGCGCCCCGACCCGCACCGCCCAGGTACTCCCGGAGTCCGCCGAGGTGCAGCTCATGCGCGACGGAGGCACGCGCTGGCTCCAGGTCGACGGCGATCCCGGCGAGATCTGGGATCGACTGGTCGCCTTCTGGGACAGCCAGAACCTCCGCCTGGAACGCAACGAACCCCAAGTGGGCGTGATGCAGACCGAGTGGGCCGAAGACCGAGCCGGCATCCCGCTGCGCGGCACGCAGAACATCTTCGCCCGCGCCCTTGGCAACGTATACGACGCCAACACCCGCGACCAGTACCGGATGCGCGTCGAGCGCGTGAACGGACAGTCGGAAATCTACATCACCCATCGAGGTGCCGAAGAGCAGGCCGAGGGCCAGTCCTGGCGCTGGGCCATGCGCCCGTCGGACCCGGAGCTCGAAGCCGAGATGTTGAACCGGCTGCTCGTTTACCTCACCACCGGCGATCCGGGTGAAGGGGGCGCACGTGTTGCCGAGACCCTCGTCGACCGCCCGACCGAACTGCAGATGACGGAGCATGATGGTTCGCCCGCCCTGCTCCTGGGCGGTGAATATGAACGGGTCTGGCGCCAACTTGGCACCTTCCTGGACCGCGCCGGATTGCTGGTGGATGAACAGGACCGCCAGGCCGGCATCTACGAGGTCACCTACCGTCCCGACATGACC
Organism: Thioalkalivibrio sp. ALgr1; assembly: GCF_000378285.1. Classification (NCBI taxonomy): domain Bacteria; kingdom Pseudomonadati; phylum Pseudomonadota; class Gammaproteobacteria; order Chromatiales; family Ectothiorhodospiraceae; genus Thioalkalivibrio; species Thioalkalivibrio sp. ALgr1. The sequence continues at coordinate 891,644 of NZ_KB905132.1, read as the reverse complement.
GGCGACCGCGACGAGCCCGGTTTCTTCGGCCGCATCTTCGGTCGCGGTGGAGATCGCAGGGAAAACGAGCGCTACCAGGTCCGGTTGGAGGATCGGGGCGATGGCGACCTCTTGATCGAGGCTCGCGACATTGAAGGCGACCGCCTGAGCGATCGCGACGCCGAGTTCGTGCTGGAGCGGATTCAGACTCAGATGCAGCGGTAAGCCACCCGGAGCCCGGGGCCACTCCAGCGAAGAAGCGCCGGGGCGAAGCAACCTGCTCCCCCTTGGCGCTTAGGCCTGACAGCGTGCCCGGGTGGTCCACACGTCTACCCTGCATTCACCTTCGGAGCAGTGCGTGATCCGATTTTGTTCACTTGGCAGCGGGAGTGGCGGCAACGCGCTCGTGGTCGAGATCGGCTCGACCCGCCTGCTGGTGGACTGCGGATTTTCCGTACAGGAGATCGAGCGGCGCCTCGCACGTCAGGGGCTCGCGGCCACCGATCTCGATGGGGTGTTCGTGACCCACGAACACGGCGACCACCTGGGGTCCGCGCCGGCCCTCTCGCGCCGTTATGGCCTGCGCGTCTACGCCTCAGTCGGGACCCGACTGGCGGCACGCGACAGCGCATTTGCACACCTCGAAGAGATCCAGCCGGACCTCCCAGTCGAGCTGGACGACGCCCTGGTCATCCCCTATACAGTCCCGCATGACGCCCGCGAACCGACCCAGTTCGCCTTTTCCGACGGCGCGTCGCGCCTCGTCCTGATGACCGATGCCGGCCACATCTCGCCCCACATGATCGAGACGGCCTCCGGCGCCCACGGCCTCCTTCTTGAATGCAACCACTGCCCGGAGATGCTCGCGTCCGGACGTTACCCTCCCAAGCTCAAGCGACGCATTGCTGACGGGTACGGACATTTGCCCAACCGCGACGCGACCCGCCTTCTTCAACGCGCCGACACATCCCAACTGGAACACCTGATCGGCATGCACCTTTCGAGCGACAACAACCGCCCCGAACTGGCTGAACAGGCCCTGTGCGAGGGGGTCGGCGCCAGTCGCGACGAGATCGCGATCGCTTCCCAGGACCACGGGTTCGACTGGCGCTGCATCCGCTGAAGAGCACTTGTTCGCTATCGGAGCACGTCAATGCAGTCCAATTGCTAACGGCGCGACTCCCGCAGGAAATACACCCCACCCGCGATGAAGGCGAGCCCGATAATGGTCGCGACCGGCCCGCCAAACCCTGATCCTTCACGGGGCGCAATCGGAGTAAACGCCACCTCGCCTCCGAGAACCGCGTAGGCTCCGATCCCGATCAGCACCAACCCGACCGTCACCAAACCACCATCTGTCCGCTTCTTGCCTCGAGCCATCTCTTAAAACCGTCTCTAGTCGCCGCGCACAACGCACCTCAGCATCATGCCTGCCGTGTCAGCCATAAAAAAAGCCCGGCCCCCATAATTGGGAACCGGGCTTCGGATTAATGCCTGGCGGTGACCTACTCTCACATGGGGAGGCCCCACACTACCATCGGCGCAGAGCAGTTTCACTTCCGAGTTCGGGATGGGATCGGGTGGTTCCTACTCGCTATTGCCGCCAGACAAACTGGCCAGATCACCCAGCGCGTGCGCTGCGTCATCTGAATTCGGAATGCATTCTAGGTGATGTGTACAACAGTGATGTGTCAGACGAGACCAACCATCAACACCTTGGGTGTTATATGGTCAAGCCGCACGGGCAATTAGTACTGGTTAGCTGCACGCGTTACCGCGCTTCCACACCCAGCCTATCAACGTTGTAGTCTTCAACGGCCCTTTAGGGACCTCGAGGGTCCAGGGAGATCTAATCTTCAGGTGGGTTTCCCGCTTAGATGCTTTCAGCGGTTATCCCTTCCGCACATAGCTACCCGGCAATGCCACTGGCGTGACAACCGGAACACCAGAGGTGCGTCCATCCCGGTCCTCTCGTACTAAGGACAGATCCTGTCAAATCTCCGACGCCCACGGCAGATAGGGACCGAACTGTCTCACGACGTTCTAAACCCAGCTCGCGTACCACTTTAAATGGCGAACAGCCATACCCTTGGGACCTGCTTCAGCCCCAGGATGTGATGAGCCGACATCGAGGTGCCAAACACTGCCGTCGATATGGACTCTTGGGCAGTATCAGCCTGTTATCCCCGGAGTACCTTTTATCCGTTGAGCGATGGCCCTTCCATACAGAACCACCGGATCACTAAGACCTGCTTTCGCACCTGCTCGACGTGTCTGTCTCGCAGTTAAGCACCCTTATGCCTTTGCACTCGTCGCGCGATTTCCGACCGCGCTGAGGGTACCTTCGCACTCCTCCGTTACTCTTTGGGAGGAGACCGCCCCAGTCAAACTACCCACCACACACGGTCCCCGACCTGGATAACAGGCCTGGGTTAGAACTTCAAAATTGCCAGGGTGGTATTTCAAGGTTGGCTCCACTGAGACTGGCGTCCCAGCTTCAAAGCCTCCCACCTATCCTACACAAACAAGTTCAAAGTTCAGTGTGAAGCTGTAGTAAAGGTTCACGGGGTCTTTCCGTCTAGCCGCGGGTACACAGCATCTTCACTGCGATTTCAATTTCACTGAGTCTCGGGTGGAGACAGCGCCGCCATCGTTACGCCATTCGTGCAGGTCGGAACTTACCCGACAAGGAATTTCGCTACCTTAGGACCGTTATAGTTACGGCCGCCGTTTACCGGGGCTTCGATCAAGGGCTTCGCCGAAGCTAACCCCATCAATTAACCTTCCGGCACCGGGCAGGCGTCACACCCTATACGTCCTCTTTCGAGTTTGCAGAGTGCTGTGTTTTTAATAAACAGTCGCAGCGGCCTGGTCTCTGCGACCTCGACCAGCTCAGGGAGCAAGTCCCATCACCGGCCAAGGCGTACCTTCTCCCGAAGTTACGGTACCATTTTGCCTAGTTCCTTCACCCGAGTTCTCTCAAGCGCCTTGGGATTCTCACCCTGCCCACCTGTGTCGGTTTGGGGTACGGTCCCGCGTTAACTGAAGCTTAGAGGATTTTCCTGGAAGCAGGGCATTAGTCACTTCGCTCCCGTAGGAGCTCGTCATCGTATCTCAGGATTGTGTCCCCGGATTTGCCTAAGGACACTCCCTACATACTTAAACCGGACACCAACAGCCGGATGACCTAGCCTTCTCCGTCCCCCCATCGCATTAACGCGAGGTACAGGAATATTAACCTGTTTCCCATCGACTACGCATTTCTGCCTCGCCTTAGGGGCCGACTAACCCTGCGCCGATTAACGTTGCGCAGGAAACCTTGGGCTTTCGGCGGATGGGTTTTTCACCCATCTTATCGTTACTCATGTCAGCATTCGCACTTCTGATACCTCCAGCATGCCTCTCGACACACCTTCACAGGCGTACAGAACGCTCCTCTACCACTTGCAAAGCAAGTCCGCAGCTTCGGTACATGGCTTAAGCCCCGTTAAATCTTCCGCGCAGGCCGACTCGACCAGTGAGCTATTACGCTTTCTTTAAAGGATGGCTGCTTCTAAGCCAACCTCCTGGCTGTCTCTGCCTTCCCACATCGTTTCCCACTGAGCCATGATTTTGGGACCTTAGCTGGCGGTCTGGGTTGTTTCCCTTTCCACGACGGACGTTAGCACCCGCCGTGTGTCTCCCATGCTCGCACTTCCCGGTATTCGGAGTTTGCAATGGTTTGGTAAGTCGGGATGACCCCCTAGCCATAACAGTGCTCTACCCCCGGGAGTGATACATGAGGCGCTACCTAAATAGCTTTCGAGGAGAACCAGCTATCTCCGAGCTTGATTAGCCTTTCACTCCGATCCACAGCTCATCCCCTAATTTTTCAACATTAGTGGGTTCGGGCCTCCAGTAGGTGTTACCCCACCTTCACCCTGGCCATGGATAGATCGCCCGGTTTCGGGTCTACTTCCAGCGACTGATCGCCCTATTAAGACTCGGTTTCCCTACGGCTCCCCTGGACGGTTAACCTTGCCACTGAAAGTAAGTCGCTGACCCATTATACAAAAGGTACGCGGTCACCCCCGAAGGGGCTCCCACTGCTTGTACGCACACGGTTTCAGGTTCTATTTCACTCCCCTCTCCGGGGTTCTTTTCGCCTTTCCCTCACGGTACTGGT
>NZ_KB905132.1:0-882500 GCF_000378285.1 Thioalkalivibrio sp. ALgr1 | reverse complement strand
GCCCTGCCCCAAAGAGCACGGGGCCCGAGCATTTCTCGCCCCACTGGCTCCGCCAGGTTGGCGGCGAACGGCTCGACCGCCTGAACACCGAGGACGTTCAGGCCACCCTGGTCGAACTTACGGTGGAGGGGGTGCGGCTGACGCTCGAATCCCTGCGCACAACCGCACCCGATCGCGTCATCGTCTGCGGCGGCGGCGCCCACAATGGCTACCTGATGGAACGACTGCAAAGCCAGCTGGCCGGCAGCACGGTCGAGACCTCCGAACACCACGGAACCCCCCCTCAGCAGGTGGAGGGGGCCGCCTTTGCCTGGCTGGCGTATCGCCATCTGCAACACGAGGCCGGCAACCTGCCGGAAGTCACGGGTGCCCGTGGGCCACGCATCCTCGGCTGCCGGATCCCCGGACGCGCACCGGAATCCACATAGAAATACGCACAAAAAAGGCCCGACCGAAACGGCCGGGCCCTGACAATGCGATAACAGCCCTGGACGTCAGACCGAGAAGCTGGACCCGCAACCGCAGGTGGTCGTGGCGTTCGGATTGCGAATCACGAACTGCGCGCCCTCCAGACCCTCGGTGTAGTCGATCTCGGCACCCGCGAGATACTGAAAGCTCATCGGATCGATCAGCAGGGTCACCCCTCCGTTCTCGACCACGGTATCGCCGTCGCCCACCGTCTCGTCAAAGGTAAAACCGTACTGGAAGCCGGAGCAACCACCACCACTGACGAACACCCTCAGCTTGAGGTTGTCGTTGTTCTCCTCCTCGATCAGCCCCTTCACCTTGTTCGCGGCGGCGTCACTGAAGATCAGCGGGCTCGGGATCTCCATGTCCATGTCTGCCTCGGTATTGGACGTCATGGCTTCGGACATTGGGTGCCTCCTGTAAGAATCATTTTCATTCACGCTACGGAATACTGACCGTCAGCGTCAAGAATACCCCACGAATGATGCTGGGCCACCTTTGGCGAAACGCGGGTCGCACCGGCCACCGTCAGGAGACCGCAGTCTGCGGCTCACCCTGCTCCACGGGCAGCTCCTCGAGTTCGCCCTGCAGCGGCTCTTCCATTCGCTCGAGCTGGCCGTCGATACTCGCACCCTCGGTGATCTGCAGACTCTTGTAGTACAGATGCCCGTGCAGCCGCGCGGTCGCACCGAGTTCGACGTACTCGCTCATATGCATGTCGCCGCGCACTTCGCCGTTCACGACCAGGTGCGGCACCATCACCTGCCCCTCGACGACCCCCTGGGGAGCGACCATCAGAACGGCGGAGGGATCACTCGGCGCACGAATGCTGCCGACCACGCGCCCCTCGACATACAAGCCCCCGCTAAACTCCAGCTCGCCGCGCACCACGGCGTTCTCCCCAATCATGGTGTCGACCCGGCGCGTCCGCTTGCTGCCGCGCCCCTTCTTGCGTCCGATCATGCCCCTTCTCCCGCCATGCGGCCCCACTCTCCGCGCTTCATGACTGCGTCGGGGCCATCGTCTTCATCGGGCTCCACCCTAACGGCTACAGCTTCCGGGGTGAAATCCTCCGGCAATACAACGCGTACGCGCGCGTTTCGCAGCAACCGGAAACCCTCGATTGTACGTTCCTGCTCCACGCCCAGGTCATCGTGATCGAGGGTTGTATCTTCATCGTCCCCCTCGAAACGCCCGGTAATCTCTACCGACCAACGCACATCCAGCGACCGGTTCAGGCCCGGTCGGTAGATCTGAAACACGACGTCCCAGACCCCGGACTGGCCTGTCTCCTGCAACGCCAGGTCGCGCAAGCCCAGACTCGAGTCATCATTGTTTTCCGCCAGTCGCTCGTAGAACGCCACTTCATCGCGCAACCGTGCGAGCTCGGTCTCCTGACGCTCGACATCGTCGCGATAGGCATCGACCTCGGTCTCCAGCAGCGACAGCCGCCGCAGCGCACGCTGCTGCTCGGCCTCTGCCTGCTGACGCGCCTCGACCTCGCGCTGCAGTTCGTCCGTCAGGGCATCAATGCGTACCTGGGGGTCAATCACGCCCTCGTCCGGCCAGTGCGTCCACAACCAACCGCCGATCCCGGCCACCAGCAGAAAAGGCGCCAGCAACAACACGCCCAACCCCCAGCGCCGCCGACGCTGTCGCACCGGCCGTGGTGGCGGGATCCGGGGGCGGCGTCGCGGCACCGGCGTCGGGAGCTTGGACATAAGGCAACCGAGCTACGGGAAGACCGCCAACTCGCGCAACCCCTCGTCCTCCGGGCAATCGAACATGAGGTTCATGTTCTGTACGGCCTGCCCGGCCGCCCCCTTGACCAGGTTGTCGATCACCGACAGCACCACCAGTCGATCCGAGTGCGGCGGCCGTGCCACCGCGATCCGGCAGCGGTTGGTGCCCCGCACGCTGGCCGTTTCGGGATGCGATCCCGGCGGCAGGACGTCGACGAACGGCTCATCGGCGTAGCGTTGCTCGAAGCAGGCCTGCCAGTCGGTCTCGGCTAGTCGCGGCCGCAGATAGAGGGTTGCATGGATGCCGCGCGTCATCGGCACCAAGTGCGGCTGGAAGATCAGCCCGACCTCGCCGCCGGCCACACCACTCAGGGTCTGATGAATCTCCGGCCAGTGCCGGTGACCGCCGGCCGCGTAGGCGCGGAAGTTCTCTTGCACCTCGGCGAACAGACCGCCAATCTGCGCCTTGCGCCCCGCACCGCTGACCCCGCTCTTGGCGTCCGCAATCACGTCGGCCGGGTCGATCAGACCCTGTTCCAGCAGCGGCAGGACACCGAGCGTCACGGCCGTCGGGTAGCAGCCGGGGACGGCAATCAGCCGCGCCGGCCGGATCCGGTCACGGTGAATCTCCGGCAGGCCGTAAACCGCCTCGTCGAGATACTCCGGGGCCCCGTGCGCCTGGCCATACCAGTGCGCCCACAGCTCCGGGTCACGTATACGAAAGTCGGCTGACAGGTCGATGACCCGCACCCCGCGCTCCAGCAGCGCACCGGCCATCGCATGTGCCACGCCATGCGGCGTGGCAAAGAACACCACGTCGCACTCGCCCAGCACGTCGGGGTCCGGCTCGCGAAAGACCGCATCCACGGCCCCGCGCAGACTGGGGAACAAATCGGCGACCGCAGTCCCGGCCTCGCCGCGCGAAGTCACCACCGCCAGCTCCGCCGAAGGGTGTCGGGCCAGCAGGCGCAGCAACTCCACGCCGGTGTACCCGGTCGCACCGACAACCCCGATGCGGATAGGTTTGCTATTGGTCGTTGCCGTCATGCTGCGGCATGATACCGGCTTACCACAGAGCACGGAACGAAGGCCCACTCAGGCCAGTCGAATCCGGCGATCATTCGAACCAACAGGGACCCCTGTACCCATGAGCAGCTTTCGTATCGACCGCAAGGCCATCATTGGCGGCATCTTCATCCTGGCCCTGATCGGGGTTGCCCTGGCGATCTGGCTGACCGATGACGGCATGCGCCCGGCGCCCGACTTTACCGCCACCACCCTCGATGGCGAGAAGGTCTCGCTGTCGGATTACGAGGGGCGCCCGGTGATGATCTCCTTCTGGGCCACCAACTGCCCATCCTGCGTGCGCGAGATCCCGAAGCTGATTCACCTGCACGAGACCTATGCCGAGAAGGGCTTCGAGCTGCTGGCGGTCGCCGTCTCCTACGACCCAATCAACCGGGTGGAGTCGATGCGCGAGGACCGCGAGATGCCGTACAAGGTGATCCATGACGCTGAGGACGGCATGTCGCAGGCGTTCGGCGGCGTGCGCCTGACCCCGACCACCTTCGTGATCTCGCCCGGCGGCCGCATCGTCTACCAGAAACTGGGCGATCCGGACTTCGAGCAGATCGAACGCCACCTGCAGCGCTGGCTGTCCTGAGCCAGCCACCACCGGCACCCCTGGGAGATCTGAAGCATGGAAGCCTACAACTGGCTGCTCAGCCTGCACGTGATCTTCATGGTCACCTGGTTCGCCGGGCTGTTCTATCTGCCAAGGCTGTTCGTCTATCACGCGATGACCGACGACGCCCTGGGTCACGAGCGCTTCAAGATCATGGAGCGCAAGCTGTTCTACGGGATCATGACGCCCGGCGGGGTGCTGACTATCGCGTTTGGCGGGGCCATGCTGGCCCTGATCCCGGGGTATCTGAACGAGCCCTGGATGCACTTCAAGCTGACGCTGGTGGCCTTGCTGGTGATCTACCACATCTGGTGCGGCTGGATCGTGCGCGACTTCCGGGATGATCTGAACCGTCGCGAACACACCTGGTTTCGCTGGTTCAACGAGTTTCCGGTGCCGATCCTGGTCGGGGTGGTGGTGCTGGTGATCAACCGCTCCATCGAGGATGCATTGATCGCAATCGGGGTCGTGCTGGCGATCTTTGTGCTGGCCGCACTGATCGGCTGGTGGAAACGCCGGCGCGAGGCCGCCTGACGCAACCGAATCAGTTCTTCCCCGCGCGCACCAGCCCGCCGAGCCCGGCCTGCACCAGGGCATTGTTCAGCAGCGAGCGGATCTGCTCCGCGTTCTCCAGCATGCGGCACTGGGCCAGCAGCGCCTCGGCGCGATCCGTGGAGAAGCTGCGGATCACCCATTTCACCCGCGGGATTGCGGAAACACTGACGCTGAGGCTGTCGATCCCCATGCCCAGCAGCAGGATCACCGCGGCCGGATCGGCCGCCATCTCGCCACAGGCACTAACCGGCTTGCCCGCCCGGTGCGCCCCGTCGGTGATGGTTTCCAGCGCGCTGATGCAGGCCGGGTGCAGAGTGTCGTAGAGGCTGGCCACACGCGCGTTGTTGCGATCCACCGCCAGCAGGTACTGCACAAGGTCATTGGTCCCCACCGACAGGAAGTCCACGCGCCGCGCCAGCGTCTCCGACAGATAGACCGCGGCCGGGACCTCGACCATCACCCCGACCTTGGGCATCGGGATCATGAACCCCTCGTCCAGCAACTCCTCGCGGGCCCGGTTGAGCAGTGTCATGGCCCCCTTCAGCTCGTCCAGCGCCGAGATCATCGGGAACAGGATCTGCAGGTTGTCGTGCGCGCAACTGGCCTTGAGCATCGCACGCAGCTGGGTCAGGAAGATCTCCGGGTGGTCCAGCGAGATGCGGATGCCACGCCAGCCCAGGAACGGGTTGTCCTCCTTGACCGGAAAATACGGCAGCGCCTTGTCGCCGCCGATATCCAGCGTGCGCAGCGTGACCGGCATCGGATCGAATGATGCCAGCACCTGTTCGTAGAGCTGGACCTGCTCTTCCTCCCCGGGGAAGCGGTCGCGAATCATGAACGGGACCTCGGTGCGATAAAGCCCCACGCCTTCGGCCCCGGACTCCAGCGACGGCTTGATATCGGCCAGCAACCCGGAGTTCGCCAGCACCGGGACCGCCACACCGTCACGGGTGGCCGCCGGGTCCTTGGCCAGGGCCCGCAGGTCCTCGGCGAGCTCGCGTTCCTCGCGCACCAGACGCTCAAACTCGGTGCGCAACTCCGCATTGGGGTTCACGAACAACCGGCCACGATAGCCGTCGACCAGGATCTCGCGGTTCTCCAGTCGGCCCACCGGCAGCTCAGAAACCCCCATCACCGCCGGGATGTTGAGCGCCCGCGCCAGGATCGCGATGTGCGAGGAGCCCGTGCCCTTGGCCGAGACCATCGCTCCCAGCCGCTCGATCGGCACCTCGGCCAGGTGGGATGCGGTCAGGTCATCACCCACCAGGATGCCGCCATCCGGGAATTCCTCCTGGCTGCGCTCGGCCGGCAACAGGTGCGACAGCACCCGCCGACCCAGGTCTCGCACATCGGACGCGCGCTCGCGCAGGTACGGGTCCTCCATGTCGTTAAACACGCGAACGCTCTCACGCACGGTGTCACGCAGGGCGGCGGGGGCCCACTGGCCGTTGCGAATGCGCGCCTCCGTCTTTTGCACCAGCGAGTCCGAGCCCAGCAGCATCAGATAGGCGTCGAACAGCACCTGCTCGTCCGCGCCAAGGGCCTCGCCCATGCGCTGCTTGAGATCCTCGATTTCGGTGCGCGTCTCGGCCACCGCCTTGGCAAGGCGTTCGAGTTCCTCGTCGACCCCGACCCCCTCGCGGTCCGGGATGGAGTCGAGATCCGCCAGCCGATAGGCGACCACGGCCCGGCCAATCGCAACCCCGGGAGACCCGGCGATCCCGGTCGCCTCGACATTGACGTGCCCAATCAGCGGGGTCTCGGAGGAGATCTCGTCGTTGAATTCCGCGTAGGCAATCGCACCGGCCAACTGCGCGGCCAGGGTAATCAGAAAGGAGACGTGCTCGTCATCGAACTTGCGCGCCTGGTGCTGCTGCACGACCAACACCCCCAGCAGGCTGCGCTGGTGGATGATCGGCACCCCGAGAAAGGCCAGGAAGTGCTCCTCGCCGGTCTCCGGGAAATAGCGAAAGCGCGGGTGATCCTGGGCACTGTCCAGGTTGACCGGCTCGGCGCGCGAGGCGACCAGGCCCACCAGGCCCTCGGAGGGGTCCATCTCGACATGTCCGATGGATTCCTCGCGCAGACCCTCCGATGCCATCAGCACCAGGCGGCCCGACTGCGGCGACTTCAGGTAGATCGAGCAGACGTCGATATCCAGCGCGGCCTTCACGCGGGTCACAATGATATGCAGCGCTTCGAAGAAATCGGCAGCGCCATTCACCTCCTGCACCACGCGGCGCAGGACCTCCAGCATCGAGGGGGGATTCGGGTTCGTCAACGTGGCGACACCGGGGAGACCTGTGACGGGGCCTGATCGCTGGCGTCACGTCCGTGGGCATTGCGCGGGCGCCGGGCTTCCAGTTCCGGGAACATCAGCGGCACCAGCTCGCACAGCGCACGGCGATAGACCTGGCGCTTGAAATGCACGACCTCGCGTGCCGGGCGCCAGTAATCGATCCAGCGCCAGTCGTCGAATTCGGGGGTACCCATCGCATCCAGGATCACGTCGCTCTCGTTGCCCATCATCCGTAACAGGAACCAGCGCTGTTTCTGGCCGATGCAGACCGGGCGGCGATGACGCCGCACCATGCGCTCCGGCAGGCGGTAGCGCAGCCAGTGCTGGGTATTGCCGAGCACATCGACATGCTCGGGCAGCAGGCCCGTCTCCTCGCGCAACTCGCGGTACATCGCCTGCTCCGGCGTCTCTTCCGCGCGGATACCGCCCTGGGGAAACTGCCAGGCATCTTGGCCCACGCGCTTGCCCCAGAACAGCTGGCGCTCCCGATTGCACAGGATGATGCCTACGTTGGCTCTATACCCCTCACAATCAATCACTTGCATCAACCAGACGCTTTCTTCACTGATTGCATTGTTCCACAGCCCGAGGCCCCGCGGCAAAGACCTTGGGAAACGCTGATGAATGTACACACTCGCGTTGGTACCCCAGGTTTTCCGAGACAAGGCGCGCCGTGCAGCGGGTAGTGGTTCTACCCACAAGCGGCGCAACGCAGGATCGGGGAACCTGAGGTACCAACCCCGCAAGCGATTGAATGCCGGGGCTCGGCCGCTTTTGCATGCGCACGGCGTTGCGGCTCCCTTGTGCAGAATGACTGCACGACAGTCGCCGCGCCTTGTTCGCAAGCAAAAGCGACTTGAGCGCGAGCGTGTACATCCATCACCGTTTCCCACGCATCCCCCGTGGCAGGACGGGCAAAGCTGCGTGCGAAGTCATGCCCCGGTAAACTCCCGCCGTCTTCCCAGCGCGACCTCTAATCCGCGGAGCGATCCATGAACCTGGCCCTGTTCGACCTCGACAATACCCTGCTCGCCGGCGACAGCGATCACGCCTGGAACCAGTTCCTGGCCGAGGTGGGTGCCGTGCACCCGACCTGTCACGCCGAGACCAATGACCGCTTCTATCAGGAGTATGTCGCGGGGACCCTCGACATCCACGAGTTCTGCCGCTTCGCGTTCAGCCCGCTGGCCGAGCACCCGCGCGCACAGCTGGAACAATGGCGGGAGCAGTTCATCGAGACGCTAATCCGCCCGATGATCGCCCCCGGCGCCAAGCGTCTGCTGGCCCGGCACCGGGAGGCCGGTGACGAGCTGGTGATCATCACCGCGACCAACCAGTTCGTGACCCAGCCAATCGCCGACATCCTCGGCGTGGATCACCTGATCGCCACCCTGGCGGAAGAACGCGAGGACCGGGAGTTCACCGGTGAGCTGACGGGCGTACCCTGCTTCCAGGAAGGCAAGATCGAGCGCCTGCGTCAGCACCTCGCGGATCACCCGGACCCCGAGGGCACCATCACGCAGGCCAGCTTCTACAGTGACTCGCGCAACGACATCCCGCTACTGGAGCAGGTCGGCCGCCCGGTGGCCGTGGACCCCGACCCGACTCTGGCCGCGCATGCCCGCGAACGGGGCTGGCCAGTGATCTCGCTGCGCGAGCCGGAAGGCTCGGTCAGCTGAACAGACCGGCCATCTGCTCCAGCCGCTGACCGGCCGGAGTATCCCCCTTGCCGGCGGCCACAACCGCATCGCGGTAGCCGGTCACGAGCTCCGGCACCACGGCCGTCACCTGCTTGCGGCGCAGACGCCCGGCGCCAGTGACCGGCCAGGTCGCGCGGAAGTCGCAGTTATCGAGCGCATCACAGACCCACAGGCTCCATTCGTGCCGCGTCACGTCGATCTCGTGCTGGCGGATCACCAGGCGATAGACATGCTCGGCATTCATGTCCGCCATGCCCACCCCGGGACCCACGTGCTCCACCTGCAGCTCGGCGGCGATCCGGTTGATCTCCTGCTCCAGCGCGGCCAGGGCCTGGTCGACCTCCGCATTCAGCGTACCGCCGGCCTTGGCGGCGGCGACCAGGGGACGGATAGTCTCGACTTCGAACTCGTGGCTCATGCTGCGTACACTCCCGGGATTCGGAACAGGAACGCCCCGGGGGTGCCGGGGCGCGCGCAACCTTAGCACGGGAGCCCCCATTCATGAATCATCCCCCGATCGCGCTGACCATTGCCGGCTCCGACCCCGGTGGCGGCGCGGGTCTGCAGGCCGACCTGACCACCTTCACCCGCCTCGGCGTACACGGGGCCACGGCGGTGACCGCGATCACCGTGCAGGACACCCGCAACGTGGTGGATTTCACCGTGCTGCCGCCGGAGCAGCTGCGCGCCCAGATCGAGGTCACCCTGGCCGATCTCGAGGTCGCGGCGATCAAGATCGGCATGCTGGGCGCGGTGGAAAATGTCACCATCGTCTCCGCACTGCTGAACGCACACCCGCACATCCCGGTGGTACTGGACCCGGTGATGGTCGCCGGCGGCGGCGGGGCACTGGCCACCGAGGCGGTCGTCGACGCCACGCGCGAGGCCCTGCTGCCGCGCGCCACGCTGATCACCCCGAACGGCCCCGAGGCCGCCCGCCTGGCCCGCAGCGAAGACCCCGCGCAGTGGGGCCACCAGCTGCGCCAACTGGGCGCGCGCAACGTGCTGGTCACCGGCGGGCACGAGGGCGCCGAGCAGGACCCGATCATCAATCGTCTCTACCGCGAGGACGACCACATGCGCCCGTTCGAGCTGCCGCGCCACCCGGCCGGCTTCCACGGCTCCGGCTGCACCCTGGCCGCGGCGATCGCCGCCTTCCTCGCCCGCGGCCGCGACATCGAACCGGCCGTGATCGAGGCCCAGGCCTTCATGAACGATGCCATCGCCCGCGGCTATGCCCCCGGCCACGGCCAGCACATCCCCAACCGCCTGTGCCCGCATGACGACTGACAGCCGAGCGCCCCTGCGCGGGCTTTACTTCATCACCCCCGCGGTACCGGAGGGCGCGGACCCGCGCGCGACCCACCTCGCCCATGCCGCGGCCGCGCTGCGCGGCGGCGCCAGCCTGATCCAGTTCCGCGACAAGGAGCTGCAAGGAGACGCGCGCGAGGCGATCGCCCGCGAGCTGGTCGCCCTCGCCCACGCGCACGGGGCGCGCTGCATCATCAACGACGACACCGAGCTGGCCGCGCGCATCCAGGCCGATGGCGTACATCTGGGCCGCGACGACCCGGACCCGGCCGCGACCCGCACGCTCCTGGGGCCGAACGCGGTCATCGGGGTCTCCTGCTACAACGAGCTGGCGCGCGCCGAAGCTGCCGCCCGGGCCGGCGCCAGCTATGTCGCCTTCGGCACCATGTTCGCCTCCCCGACCAAGCCGCAGGCCGCCCATGCCGGGCCGGAGCTGATCCGCCAGGCACGCACGGCCCTGGACCTGCCGATCTGCGGCATCGGCGGCATCACCCCGGACAACGCGGCGGAGGTGGTCGCGGCCGGGGCGGATCTGGTCGCCGTGATCCAGGGCATCAGCGCCGCGCCCGCCCCGGAGGCCGCCGCCCGGCGCATCAGCACACTGTTCGACTGACCACTTTGCACCGCCCGGCGGCCGCCGCTATGGTTGCCGGGCCTACCGATTCCATTGAACTACAGGGACACCGTCATGCAGGAAACCGAGCGTCTGTTCGAGGCCGCCAAGCAGCACATCCCCGGGGGCGTGAACTCCCCGGTCCGCGCGTTCAAGGGCGTGGGCGGCACCCCGATTTTCATGGACCGCGCCAACGGCGCCTACATGTGGGACGCCGATGGCCAGCGGTACATCGACTACATCGGGTCCTGGGGCCCGATGGTGGCCGGTCACGCCCACCCCGAGGTGATCGAGGCGGTGCGCGAGGCCTGCAACAACGGCCTGTCCTTCGGCTGCCCGACGCGGCTGGAAAACGACATGGCCGCGAAGGTCTGCGAACTGGTGCCCTCGATGGACCTGGTGCGCATGACCAACTCGGGCTCCGAGGCGACCATGAGCGCGATCCGGCTGGCACGCGGCTACACCGGGCGCGACCGCATCGTGAAGTTCGAGGGCAACTACCACGGCCATGGCGACTCCCTGCTGGTGAAGGCCGGCTCCGGCGCCCTGACCCTCGGCCAGCCGAGCTCCCCCGGCGTGCCGAAGGAGCTGGCCGCCCTGACCAGCACCCTCACCTACAACGACGCCGATGGCGTGCGCGCCTTCTTCGCCGAGAAGGGCGACGAGGTCGCCTGCATCATCGTCGAGCCGATCGCCGGCAACATGAACTGCATCCCGCCGGAACCGGGCTTTCTCGAAACGCTGCGCGAGGTTTGCGACCAGCACGGCGCGGTGCTGATCTTCGACGAGGTGATGACCGGCTTCCGCGTCTCGAAGAACTGCGCACAGGGCTATCTCGGCGTCACCCCGGACCTGACCACGCTGGGCAAGATCATCGGCGGCGGCATGCCGGTGGGGGCCTTCGGCGGCAAGCGCGCGATCATGGAACACCTCTCGCCGCTGGGTCCGGTCTACCAGGCCGGCACCCTGTCCGGAAACCCGATCGCGATGACCGCCGGGCTCAAGACCCTGGAGATCCTGTCGCGTCCGGGCTTCCACGACGAACTGGAGCAGCGCACGAAGAAGGTCGTCGCGGGCTTCGAGGACGCCGCGCGCGCGGCCGGGGTCGCCCTGACCACCAACCAGGTGCCGGGCATGTTCGGCCTGTTCTTCTCGGACCAGAAGGTCACCGACTTCGCCGGGGCCACCGCCTGCGACACCGCCGCCTTCGGCCGCTTCTTCCACGCGATGCTGGGCGAGGGCATCTACCTGGCGCCCAGTGCCTTCGAGGCCGGCTTCATGTCCAACGCCCACTCGGAGGCGGACCTCGACGCTACCATCGAGGCCGCCCGCAAGTGCTTCAAGGCGCTCTGAGCGCGCTCCCTCCCCCCTGAACAGTGGGCCGGCACCCCAGCGGCTTGCCGGCCTACTGTTCCCTGACCCACCACCCGGCGCTACGCACGAATGATCGATACGCTGACCCAGTCACCGTTGGCGCTGGCGCTGCTATTTGTGCTTCTGGGCCTGGTCGCCGGCATCCCGGCCGGGATGTTCGGCATTGGCGGCGGGCTGATCCTGGTGCCGGTGTTCGTCGCGATCTTCAGCCTGCTGGCCTTCGACTCGGCCAGCCTGGTACAGCTCGCGGTCGGCTCCTCGCTGGGCGCCATCATCCCGACCGCGATCCTGTCGGCCCGCGCCCACCATCGCCGGGGCGGCGTGGACGGCGCGGCCGTACGCCGGCTGCTGCCCGGCATCATCGTCGGGGCCCTGCTCGGGGCCTGGCTGGCCACGCGCATCGACTCCGACCACCTGGGGCGCATCTTCGGCGCCTTCGAGGTCGCGATCGGAATCTGGATGCTGCTCAACGTTCAGCCGCCGAAGGCGCCCGTGCCGAGGCGCAGCGTCTGGCTGGGCGGCGGCACCGTAATCGGGGCCGTCTCCTCGCTGATCGGCATCGGCGGCGGCACGCTGACCACGCCGTTCCTGGTCAGCCAGGGGCTGGAACTGCGCCGGGCGATCGGCTCGGCCGCGGCCCTCGGCGTGCCCATCTCCATCGGCGCGAGCCTGGTGTTCGCCCTGCCGCAGTGGACCGATCCGGCCTACCAGGCGCCAGAATGGGCGCTGGGGTATCTCTACCTGCCGGCCATCCTCGGCGTGGTCATCGGCACAGCCATCAGCGTGCGCGCGGGCGTCTGGCTCACGCATCACCTGCCCGTCGCCATCCTCCGCCGCGGCTTCGCCGGCGTCCTGATCCTCGCCGGTATCCTGATGCTCCTGCGCTAGTCCAGCTCATCGCTGCGCCTCCCATACGTGGCCCCGCGGCCTTGTGCCTCCGCCTTGCCGGTTGGTGTCTGGGTCTGGTTCGACCTCGGATGTTTACGGTGGCTTCGTCCGGCCGCCTGCCTGCGCTGTTTCGCCAGCGCGCCTCGAGTTACTTCTTTGCTCGTGCAAAGAAGTAACCAAGAAACACGCCCGGGATTCGCCCGGGGACCTTGCTCCGGACGCGCCAGGCCGGCGGCGCTGAAACTCGCTGCGCTGTCGCTTCGCTCAGACAGTCAGCGCCTTCTCCCGGCCTGTCACGCCCTCCACAAGGGGCTCATATCGGGAGGGTAGGTCAAAACAGGCGGTATTCGAGCACCCGCGACAAGCCCGAACTGTAGGGTGCGTTGAGCGCAGCGAAACGCACCGTTCCGGCGTCGGGGCAACCCTGATGCGATTCGCTGCGCTCATCCGCATCCTACATGGAGTCTGGCGCCCGCTCGCGGGCGCGGCACGCCAGGGCCGAAGGCCGCGCGTGCCCAGGATGTCGGGACACCTCGCCTCCATCCACTGGCGCGAACGTCAGAACCGCCGTTGTCTTGACCTTATCCCCCCGTATGAAGCCCCTTGCGGAAGGGTCCTCGGGACGGAAAAGAGGCGCTGACTGTCTGAGCGAAGCCGAAGGCGTAGCGAGTTTCAGCGCCGCCGGCCCGAGGGCCCTGGAGCAAGGTCCCCGGGCGGAATCCGGGTGCCCTTCTTTGGGTACTTTCTTGGGCAAGCAAGAAAGTACCTCGCGGCGCGCTCGCGAGTGAGCGCTTGGCAGGCGGCCGGACGAAGGCACGTAAACACCAGAGGACGAACCGGGGCCAGCCTGAAAAGACGGAGCTACCGACGAAGGCGCTCCAGGCACTCGGGGGTGGAGACCCGGGGTGCCCAGCCGAGGTGCTCGCGGGCGCGCGAGCAGTCCATCTGGAGGGCGCCGTCGAGGCCCTGGACCCATCCGGGATCGCCGGCATGGCGGGTGAATCGCCAGGCCAGAGGGTGCAGCGCCCGGATCAGGCCCGGGGGCACCGGGATGCCCCAGCGGCGTCCGTGTAGCGCCATCCGGCGCATGGACCAGACGGGCTCGGCCCCGAGGTTGAAGATCCCCTCCGCCTGGCGCACGACCGCTCGCACCACGGCGTCCGCGGCGTCGTCCTCCCACAGGATCTGCACCGGCACCTCGACGCCACCCGGATACACGCGACTGCGCGCAACCCGGCGCAGCAGCGGGTGGGCATTCGGCCCCACGATTGCCGGGGGTCGGAGGATGCAGGTGGTCAAATCGGGATACTGCGCGCCAACCGCCAGCAGGGCCTGCTCGGTGGCGACCTTGTCCTCGGCGTACGGGAAGCGCGGCCGCGCCAGGCTGCGCTCGGTCAGCGGACGCGGCGAGTCCGACCACGGCCCATAAACCGCGGCGCTGGAGAGAAAGACGATCTGGCGCACACCGGCCGCGGCGGCTGCCTGAAAGACGCGGCGGCTCAGCTCGACATTCTGCGCGCGCACCCAGTCGCGGTCGCGGCGCCGGCGCCCGCCCTGCCCGCCCATCAACTGGAAGGCGAGGTGGATCAGGCTGTCATGCCCGGCCAGGTGTTCCGCTCCGAGATCCGCGAGATCGATTTGCGAAGAGGTCGTGTGCGCGTTCGCGGCAATCGGGCGGCGGTCGATCGCGGTGACCGACTGGATACCTTCGGCGGCGGCCAGGGCCGGAATGAGCACCTGCCCGAGGCGCCCGGCGGCGCCGGTCACGGCGACCCGCATGGATGGCTATCCAGCCGTGCCGGTGGCGCCCGGGGCGCGCTCGGCAAAGGCCGGCATGACCTCCTCGGCAAAGCAGTCCATGGACTCCAGGGCGAGCTCGTGGGGCACGGCCCCGGCCCCAAAGGCCAGCAGGACCTGGTCGACCCCCGCCTCGCGCAGCCCCTCGATGCGCTCGCGACACTCGGCGGGCGTGCCGACCAGCGTCATGCCCAGCATGTCGAGGATCTTCAGGTTGATCCCGGCCTTGACCAGATGGCGGAAACGGCCCAGCGAACGGTAGTAGTCGTAGCCCTCGATCAGGCGCTCCAGCACCGGCAGGGTCTGCTGGAACATGTGGCGATAGAACCACTCGAAGGCGGGCTTGGCCTCGCGGCGGGCGCGCTTGCCGTCGGGCAGGCACAGCACCCCGAGGGTCATCCCGACGCGCGGCGGGTGGGCGATGTCGGTGCGCGTCGTGTCCCAGGCTTCGTGGTACAGGCGGATGTCCTCACGGATCATCTGCCAGGGCTTGAACGGACCCGCCAGCGCGCCGATGCCCTGCTCGGCGGCCCAGGTGAAGGACTCCGGGCTGACCGCGGCGGTCCAGATCGGCGGGTGCGGGTCCTGCACCGGGCGCGGCATCACGGGCACGTCGTCCAGGTGATGGAACGGGCCGTCCTGGGTGATCCGACCGGTGGCGAAGGCCTGGCGTAGCGCATCCAGACCGGCATCGACCCGCGCGCGGGACTCGCTCATCTCGGCGCCGAATGTGGCATATTCGCGCGGCGAAAAGCCGCGCCCGATGCCCAGGTCCAGACGCCCGCCGGAGAGCTGGTCGAGCATGCCGACCCGCTGTGCGACCCGCAGCGGGTGGTGGTAGGGCAGCGGGACCACGCCGAGGCCCAGACGCAGGCGTTCGGTGCGCTGGCTGGCCGCGGCCAGCACCAAATCCGGCGCGGTGCTGTGGGAGAATTCCGGCATCAGGTGGTGTTCCACCAGCCAGGCCGTGCCGTAGCCAAGACGGTCGGCCTGCTCCCACAGGGCCAGGGTCCGGTCGATCACCTCGGTCTCGGAGGTCTGCAGAAACTCCGGGACCGAGAGCTCATGAAAGAGGTCGAAGCGCATGGCATCAACTGTGCCGCGCGCGCGTTGGGGATACAAGCAAGCCCGTCAGACTACGGTTGAACGAAGGACACGCGGATGTCGAAGGATCAACAAGCGCTGGAGCTGCAGGCTGCCGGGGTCGCGGGCCCCGGTGAGCCCTGGTGGGAGACCTTTTTCCCGGACGACCTCCCGACCGACTGGCAGCTGGAGTACTACACCCACTATCACAGCCGTCTGTTGCTGCCCGCCACTGCCTGGGCGGCACCGGGTGAAGGCCCGTTCGGGCCCTGGGCCGAGGCGGTCCCCGCCAAGCTGCAGCTGACACTGGAGTGGCCCGGGGGTCTTCCGCCGGAGGCGGGTGCGGCCGCCCTGGCCCGAATCGAGAACGACCTGGGTGAGACGCTGCAGGGTGTGGCCCTCGGTGTCATGGGTGCCGAGGATGCCGCCGCCGTGGAGGCGGCACTCGAGGCCGGCCACGTGAAAACCGCCGTGCTGACCGGACCTGCCGAGGCACACACACTGCCGGGCACCCGCGAGGCCCTGTGGTATCCGGGCCGAGACGGCGCTGGCCTGTGGCAGATCGAACCGGAGGCGGACCTGGACCCGATGGGGTGGCGCGCCTTGGTGGAGGCCCTGACCGCGGCCGGCGGCCAGGCTCCAACACCCGTGTTCCTGAGAGCGAGACCGGATCGACTTTCCGAGTTTCGCACCATCGCCCAGTTGCTGGGGGTGGGATGAACTACCCCCAAACCGGTTTGACCGGGCATCGGTCCCGCGCCAGACTCCCGAGTCCCATAGGCCGTACGGCAAGAGGTGCCCGTGGCTGAGCCGGTCGCCGAAGACAGTCCGCATATCGTCATCGAGAACCTGCGCTTCCGGCGCGGGCGCAAGGTGATCTTCGAGGACCTGTCCATGCGCATCCCGCGCGGGCAGGTGACCACGGTCATGGGCCCGAGTGGCAGCGGCAAGACGACCCTGCTGCGCCTGATCGGCGGCCAGCTGCGCCCGGACGAAGGCCGCATCTGGGTCGACGGCCAGGAGGTCGCACGACTCTCGACCCGACGCCTGTACGCCCTGCGCAAACGCATGGGCATGCTGTTCCAGAGCGGGGCCCTGTTGACCGATCTCTCGGTGTTCGAGAATGTCGCCTTCCCGCTGCGCGAGCACACCGACCTCCCCGAGGACGTGCTGCGCACCCTGGTGCTGCTCAAGCTCGAGGCGGTGGGTCTGCGTTCCGCGCGCGACCTGGACCCTGCCTCGCTGTCCGGCGGCATGGCGCGGCGCGTGGCGCTGGCGCGCGCGATCGCGCTGGACCCGGACCTGATCATGTACGACGAACCCTTTACCGGCCTGGACCCGATCACCATGGGCCAGATCGTGACCCTGATCAGGCGCACCAACCAGAGCCTGGGGCTGACCAGCGTACTGGTCTCGCACGACGTTACCGAGGCCATGACCATCTCCGATCACGTGGTGCTGATTGCCGATGGCCGGGCAGTGGATGCCGGGGCACCCGACGACCTGCGTGCCCGCGCCTCCGACTGGAGCGCACAGTTCCTCGAGGGCCGCCCCGATGGCCCGGTTCCGTTTCATTATCCCGGCGACAGCTACCGCGAGGATCTGCTCGGGGTACGGGAGCGGCGCGATGATTGACGGAATTGCCTCGCTGGGTCGCAGCTCGCTGAATGCCCTGGTGGTCTTCGGCCGCGCGTTCCTCTTTCTACTCCAGGTGCTCGCCAGCCTCGATATCGTGATCCGGCGGTTCGGGCTGACAGTGGTGCAGATCTATTCGGTGGGCGTGCGCTCGCTGCTGATCATCATCGTCTCCGGACTGTTCGTCGGCATGGTGCTGGGCTACCAGGGATACATCACCCTGGTGAACTTCGGTGCCGCAGAGGCCCTGGGCGGCGTGGTCGCCCTGTCGCTGGTGCGCGAACTGGGCCCGGTGGTGACCGCACTGCTATTCGCCGGTCGCGCGGGCTCGGCACTGACGGCCGAGCTGGGCCTGATGAAGACCACCGAGCAGCTCTCGGCGATGGAGATGATGGCGGTGAACCCCTATCGCCGCATCTTCGCCCCGCGCTTCGTGGCCGGATTCCTCTCCATGCCGCTGCTGGCCGCGATCTTCAGCGCAGTGGGCGTGATGGGCGGTTACATCGTCGGCGTGGGCATGCTGGGCGTGGACAGCGGCGCGTACTTCTCGCAGATGCAGTCGGTGACCGACTGGAACGAGGATGTGCTCTCCGGCGTGATCAAGAGCATTGTGTTCGGCTTCGTGGTGACCTGGATCGCGGTATTCCAGGGCTTCAACGCGATGCCGACCTCCGAGGGCATCTCGCGCGCGACGACCCAGACGGTGGTGGTCTCCTCGCTGGCGGTGCTGGGCCTCGATTTCATCCTGACCGGGCTGATGTTCGGCACGGGCTGACCAACCAGTGTTTTCCTAGGCAGGTGGCAACAATGAAGGTACGTTTCTTCGAACTGGCGGTCGGCGTGTTTGTGCTGCTGGGTGTGGCGGCACTGTTCTACCTGGCGATTCAGGTGAGCAACGTGACCGACTACCACGACCGGGACACCTACACGGTGACGGCCTACTTCGACAACATCGGCGGGCTCAAGACGCGCGCGCCGGTCACGGTCTCGGGCGTGCGCATCGGGCGCGTCGCGGATATTCGCTATGATCCGGAGCAGTTCCGCGCCGAGGTCACGCTGGCGATCCGCGCCGAGCATGACTACCTGCCCATGGACACGCAGGCCGCGATCCATACCGCGGGACTCCTGGGCGAGCAGTACATCGCCCTGGAGCCTGGCGGCGACTACGACACCTTGCAGGACGGTGATGAGGTGATGTTCACCCAATCCGCACTGGTCCTGGAGAACCTGATTGGCCGTTTCATGACCAATATGGGTAGCGACTAAACCCGAACCGGGGACGACACGATGAAGACATTGCGATTTCTGGCGCTGCCGGCGCCGCTCTGGCTGCTCCTGCTGCTGGCCCTCCCGGGTGCCGCGCAGGCGGAGAACCCCACCGAGATCATCAAACAGTCCATCGAAGAGGTCTACGAGAAACTTCGGTCGAACGAGGACCGTGCCCAGGAAGATCCGGATTTCGTGATCGGCGTGATCGAAGACAAGATCCTGCCCGGCGTGGATGTCGAAGGCATGTCCCGGCTGGTGCTGGCGCGACACTGGCGCGACGCCTCCAGCGAACAGCGCGAACGCTTTACCAAGGCCTTCAAGAACACCCTGCTGCAAGCCTACGGCGTGCAGCTGGCGGACCACCTGGACAAGGATATCCGCGTAATCGAGCGCCGCTCGCGCCAGGATGACCGCATGGCCGTCGTTGCAACCGAGATCGTCATGGGCTCGGGGCAATCGAACTTGCAGGTCAACTACCGCCTGCGGCCGGTAAACGGGGAGTGGAAAGTGTTCGACGTCGAGGCCGAAGGCCTCAGCTTTGTCGGCAACTTCCGCAACCGCTTCAACGAGGAAATCAACCGCAATGGCCTCGACGCGCTGATCGAACGCCTCGAGGACGGCGACCGCGAGCTCGTCGATGACGCGATGGAAGGCATCGCCGACGAGGTCGACAACGGCGATGGCTGACGCCCGCCTGCACGCAACACCGGAGGGGCTCGCCCTCTCCGGCACGCTGACGCTGGCCACGGTTCCGGGCCTCGAGTCCCGCATTCGCGCCCTGCTCCCCGGGCTGCCCGCTCGCGCGCGGGTGGATCTCGGCGAGGTTACCCGCATCGACTCGGCGGGCGTGGCGCTGCTGGTCACCCTCTGGCGCCGTGTGCACGAACAGGGTGGCGAACTGGGTTTCCACTCCATCCCGCAGGGCCTGGCACCCCTCGTTGAACTCTACGATCTGCAATCGGTGATCGCCGACTCGGTTCCCGCGGCGCAGACCAACGCGGCCTGACGCCCGCCCCGCGACCGGAAACGCGCGCGCAGCGGGCAGATTCGTTATCATGGCGTGTTTCGCTGGGCCATGCTGGACCCTGCGACCGACCCGGGCTTTCCATGGACAAGCTGATCATCACCGGAGACCGCCGCCTGGAGGGGCAGGTCTGGATCTCCGGGGCCAAGAACGCGGTGCTCCCGATCCTGTCCGCCACCTTGCTGGCGGACGGGCCGATGACCATTGGCAACGTCCCGCACCTGCAGGACGTAACGACCACCATGGAACTGCTCGGCCGCATGGGCGTAAGCCTGACGGTCAACGAGCGCATGCGCATCGAGGTCGATCCGACCACCCTGACCCAGTGCGTGGCCCCGTATGACCTGGTCAAGACCATGCGCGCCTCCATCCTGGTGCTGGGGCCCCTCCTCGCCCGCTTCGGCGAGGCCGAGGTCTCGCTGCCGGGTGGCTGCGCGATCGGTTCGCGCCCGGTCAACCTGCACCTGCGGGGGCTGGAGGCGCTGGGTGCGGAGATCGACGTCGAGGGGGGCTACATCCACGCCCGCGCCAAGCGCCTGAAGGGTGCTCGCGTCGTGTTCGATCAGGTCACGGTCACCGGCACCGAGAACCTGCTGATGGCCGCCACCCTGGCCGAGGGCGAGACGCTGATCGAGAACGCCGCGCGCGAGCCGGAAGTGGTCGACCTGGCGGACTGCCTGACGGCGATGGGTGCGAAGATCCAGGGCGCCGGGACCGACACCATCCGCGTGCAGGGTGTCGAAAACCTGCAGGCCTGCGAATACGACGTAATGCCGGACCGCATCGAGACCGGCACCTTCCTGGTCGCGGCGGCGGTGACCCGCGGGCGCGTGCGCTGCCGCAATACCCGCCCGGAGCTGCTGGATGCGGTGCTGGCCAAGCTGGTCGAGGCCGGGGCGCGCATCGAGACCGGCCCGGACTGGATCGAACTGGACATGGAAGGACGTCGCCCGAAGGCGGTCAATCTGCGGACCGCGCCCTTCCCGGCCTTTCCAACCGACATGCAGGCCCAAATGATGGTGCTGAACACCGTCGCCGAGGGCACCGGGTCGGTCGTGGAGACGGTCTTCGAGAACCGCTTCATGCATGCGCTGGAACTGCAGCGCATGGGGGCGGACATCACCATCGAGGGCAATACGGCGATCGTCAAGGGCGTCGAGCGACTGGTGGGCGCGCCGGTGATGGCGACCGACCTGCGCGCCTCGGCCAGCCTGATCATCGCCGGCCTGGTGGCCGAGGGCGAAACCGCGGTCGATCGCATCTACCACATCGACCGCGGCTACGAATGCATCGAGGAAAAACTGAGCCAGATCGGCGCGGGCATCCGCCGCGAGCCGGCCTGACGCCTAGGGAAACACTGATCAATGTACACACTCGCGTTGGTACCCCAGGTTTTCCGAGACAAGGCGCGTCGTGCAGCGGGTAGTGGTTCTACCCGCCCGTTTCTGATTGATTCGGGGCGCAACGCAGGATCGGGGAACCTGGGGTACCAACCCCACAAGCCATTTAATGCGGGGGCTCGGCCGCTTTTGCGCGGGAACGGCGTTGCGGTTCCCTGGTGCAGAATGACTGCACGGCGGTCACCGCGCCTTGTTCGCACGCAAAAGCGACTCGAGCGCGAGCGTGTACATTAATCAGTGTTTCCCTCACAAACGCGAGACAGACCGACACCCGACATGATGGATCCCAACGCCCTGACCATCGCCCTGTCCAAGGGACGCATCCTCAAGGACACCCTGCCGCTGCTGGCCAGCGCCGGGATCGAACTCCTGGAGGACCCGGACAAGACGCGCAAGCTGATCCTCGACACCAACCGCGAGGACGTGAAGATCGTGGTGGTGCGGGCGACCGACGTCCCCACCTATGTGCAGCATGGCGCGGCAGCAATCGGTGTGGCCGGCAAGGACGTACTGATGGAGCACGGCGCGGCTGGACTCTATGAACCGCTGGATCTGCGCATCGCCGCATGCCGGCTGATGCTGGCCGGACGCCCGGGCCAGCAGCCGGACCCGCAGCAGCGCCTGCGCATCGCCACCAAGTTCGTGAACATCACGCAGAACTACTTCGCCCAGCAGGGCCGCCAGGTCGAGATCATCAAGCTCTACGGCTCGATGGAACTGGCGCCGCTGGTCGATCTGGCCGACTACATCGTGGACCTGGTCGACACCGGCAACACGCTCAAGGCCAATGGCCTGGAGCCGCTGGAACTGATTACCCCCATCAGCTCCCGGTTGATCGTGAACCAGGCAGCCATGAAGATGCGACATAGAACTATTCAAAATCTGATCGAGGGCCTGCGCGAGGCCGTCACGCCCGCGACGACGTAACGAGAGCATCATGACCGCCGATACCGACGACCTGAGAATCCGCGATATCCAGGAGGTGTCCGCCCCGGACACCCTGCGCGACGAACTGCCCATCACCGACGCGGCCTCCGAGACCGTGTTCGCGGCACGCCAGGCCTGCCACCGCATCCTGCATGGCGAGGACGACCGCATGCAGGTGATCGTCGGGCCCTGCTCGATTCACGACGTGGACGCCGCGCTGGAGTACGCCGAACGCCTGAAGGGCCTGCGCGAGGACCTGTCCGACGCCCTGCACATCGTGATGCGGGTGTACTTCGAGAAGCCGCGCACCACGGTCGGCTGGAAGGGCCTGATCAACGACCCGGACCTGGACGGCAGCTTCCACATCAACAAGGGTCTGCGCGTCGCGCGCGGGCTGCTGCGTGATCTGGCGATCAAAGGCATGCCGGCCGCCACCGAATACCTCGACCTGATCAGCCCGCAGTACATCGCGGACCTGGTCGCCTGGGGGGCCATCGGCGCGCGCACCACCGAGAGCCAGGTGCACCGCGAGCTGGCCTCCGGCCTGTCCTGCCCGGTGGGCTTCAAGAACTCCACCGATGGCAGCCTGCGGGTCGCGATCGACGCGATCCGCTCCGCCTCGCGACCGCACCACTTCCTGTCGGTGACCAAGGCCGGGCGCTCGGCGATCTTCTCCACCACCGGCAACGACGACTGCCACATCATCCTGCGCGGCGGCAAGCAACCGAACTACGATGCCGAGAGCATCGAACAGGCCTGCAAGGAGCTGCGCATGGCGGAGCTGCCTGAGCTGGTAATGGTCGACTGCAGCCATGCCAACAGCCGCAAGGACCCGAAGCGTCAGGTGGATGTGGCCCGCTCGCTGGCCGAACAGATCGCTGGCGGGGATCGCCGCATCATGGGCGCGATGCTGGAGAGCCATCTGGTCGGTGGCCGCCAGGACATCCTGCCCGGCAAGTCGCTGACCTACGGCCAGAGCATCACCGATGCCTGCATGGGCTGGGACGAGACCGAGACCAGTCTGAAACTGCTGGCGGACGCCGTGCGCGCGCGCCGCAAGACCGCCGTACCGGCCTAGGGAAAACGTCCAGAGGATCCCGACCATGCCCTCCATTGCCCGACTCGATACCCAGCAGCCCGACTTCGATCAGGCCCTGGAGCACCTGCTGTCCTGGGAGTCCGTCGCCGACACCGGCGTACGCGATGCGGTGGACGAGATCCTCGCCGCGGTACGCACCGAGGGCGACGCGGCCGTGCTGCGCTACACCGCCAAGTTCGATCGCCTCGATCGCAGCGCGGTCGCCGACCTGGAGATCCCACGGGAGCGCCTGCAGGCCGCGCTGGAATCGATCCCGGCGGAGCAGCGCCAGGCGCTGGAGACCGCCACCGCGCGTATCCGCCAGTACGCCGAACACCAGAAGATGCAGGACTGGGACTTCACCGATGCCGACGGCACGGTACTCGGCCAGCGCGTGACCGCGCTCGACTCGGTCGGCCTGTACGTCCCCGGCGGCAAGGCCGCCTACCCGTCCTCCGTACTGATGAACGCCGTGCCGGCCAAGGTCGCGGGCGTGGAACTGCTGGTAATGGTCGTGCCCGCCCCGGGCGGCGAACTGAACGATCTGGTGCTGGCCGCGGCCGCCGTGGCCGGGGTGGACCGCGTGTTCACCGTGGGCGGCGCCCAGGCCGTGGCAGCCCTGGCCTATGGCACCGATACCATCCCGGCGGTAGACAAGATCGTCGGCCCCGGCAACATCTTTGTCGCTGCGGCCAAGCGCGAGGTGTTCGGGACGGTCGGCATCGACATGATCGCCGGCCCCTCGGAGATCCTGGTGGTCTGCGACGGAGAGACGGACCCGGACTGGATCGCGGCCGACCTGTTCTCGCAGGCCGAGCATGACGAGCAGGCCCAGTCCATCCTGCTGTCCTGGGACGAGGCCTTCCTCGACCGCGTGGCCGAGGCCATGGACCGCCTGCTGGCCGAGATGCCGCGCGCCGAGATCATCCGCACCAGCCTCGACAAGCGCGGGGCACTGGTGAAGGTGCGCGACTCCGCCGAGGCCGTTGCCGTCGCCAACCGCATCGCGCCGGAACACCTGGAGCTGTCGGTGGCCGACCCGCAGGCGATGCTGGACGCCGGCCTGCGCCACGCCGGCGCGATCTTCATGGGCCGCTACACCTCCGAGGCCCTGGGCGACTACTGCGCCGGGCCCAACCACGTGCTGCCGACCTCGCGCACCGCGCGCTTCTCCTCGCCGCTGGGGGTGTACGACTTCCAGAAGCGCTCGAGCATCATCCACTGCTCGGCCGAGGGCGCGGCGAAGCTCGGCAAGACCGCCGCCGCCCTCGCGCACGGCGAGGGCCTGACCGCCCACGCCCGCTCCGCCGAACTGCGCGGCGGGCAATGAGCCTGCCGCACGAAAGCCGCAGCCCGGATGCCCTGATGCGTCCGGAGGTTCTGGCGCAGTCGGCCTATCAGGTGGCCGACGCGACCGGCCTGATCAAGCTGGACGCGATGGAAAACCCGCATCCCTGGCCCGGCGGTCTGGAAGACGCCTGGCTGGAGGCCCTGCGCGACCCGCAGCTAAACCGTTATCCGGACGCCGGGGCGCGCGAGCTGGAGAAAAATGTGCGCGCCGCTCACGGCGTGCCCGAAGCGGCCGGGCTGCTGTTCGGCAACGGGTCCGACGAACTGATCCAGATCCTGATCATGGCGGTCGCCGCCTCCGGCCGCCCGATCCTGGCGCCGGAGCCGACCTTCGTGATGTACGGCGTGCTGGCCCGCGCAATGGGCGTACCGTTCGTCGGCGTCCCGCTGCACCGCGATTTCACCCTGGACCTCGCCGCGATGCACGCCGCCCTGGCCGAACACGACCCGGCGGTCGTGTTCCTGGCCTATCCGAACAACCCGACCGGGACCCTGGACGACCCGGCCGCCGTGCAGGCGATCATCGAGGCCAACCCCGGCGTCACGGTGGTCGACGAGGCCTATGCCCCGTTCGCCGCCCACAGCTTCCTGCCGGAGGTCGGCCAGCACGACGGGCTCATGGTGATGCGCACGGTCTCGAAGCTGGGGCTGGCCGGCGCGCGGCTGGGCTATCTGGCCGCCTCCGCGGGCTGGATCGATGCGCTGGACCGGCTGCGCCTGCCGTACAACATCAACACCCTGACCCAGCGCTCGGTCACCTTCGCCCTCGATCACCGTGAGGCGCTGGATGACCAGGCGCGCGGCATCATCGAGGAACGCGGCCGGCTGTCCGAGGCGCTTGCGGCGATCGACGGCGTCGAGCACGTGTTCCCGAGCCAGGCGAATTTCATCCTCTTTCGAGTGCGCGAGGGGCAGGGGCACGCGAGCTTCGCGGCCCTGCGCGACGCCGGCATCCTGATCAAGGATGTTGGCCGCGCGCATCCGCTACTCGCCGACTGCCTGCGCGTCACCGTCGGCCGCTCCGACGAGAACGACGCATTTCTCGCGGCCCTGCGCAACGCCCTCGCCGGCTGAACCCTGATTTCCGAGGCTGGGCCTAGTTCACCCTCGGTGTTTACGCTGCCTTCGTCCGGCCGCCTGCCTGCGCTGACTCGCCAGCGCGCCGCGAGGTACTTCTTTGCTCGTGCAAAGAAGTACCCAAGAAACACGCCCGACTGCCGCGACCCCGGCCCGCTGTGCGGGCCGGGCTTTCCCTCGCTCCGAGGCTTTTCGCGGGCGGCGCTGAAACTCGCTGCGCCTTCGGCTTCGCTGAGACAGTCAGCGCCCCCGTTTCTATTTTGAATCGTCCCGCGAAAACCCTCTCCACTCGGCGCGACGACAACGGGGGTGAAGGTCCAAAAAACGGCTGCCCCAGCGACGTAGCACATGGATGGAGGCTGGGTCTTCCGACATCTTCGGCACGCTCGGCCTTCGGCCTTGGCGTGCCGCGTCCGCCAGCGGGCGCCAGACCCCATCCTAGGATGTGATGAGCGCAGCGAATCGCATCAGGGTTTGCCCCGACCGTCGGAACGGTGCGTTTCGCTGCGCTCAACCGCACCCTACGGCGTTGGAGTTGGCTGCAGGCGTAGGGACAGCTTGTGTTTTGACCTTCATCCCCCCGTATGAAGCCCCTTGCGGAAGGGTTCTCGGGACGGACGATTCAAAATAAAAACGGGGGCGCTGACTGTCTCAGCGGAGCCAAAGGCGCAGCGAGTTTCAGCGCCGCCGGCCCGAGGGCCCTGGAGCAAGGTCCCCGGGCGGAATCCGGGTGCGCCTCGACGGGTACTTTCTTGGGCAAGCAAGAAAGCCAGTTGTTGATCAAAAACGGGCGCGGCGCGCTGGCGAGACAGCGCAGGCAGGCGGCGGACCGAAGCCACCGTAAACACCCGAGGTCGAACTAGACACAGCCTCGCAAAGGCATGGCGGCAGGAGAGGGACTAGGCGTCCTCGCCGAAGCGGTTGGCGACGAGTTCGGTGAGGGCGTCGAGGGCCTCTTCGGCGTCCTCGCCGTCGGTGGTGATCGTGACCTCGCAGCCCTGCGCCGCCGCCAGCATCATCACCCCCATGATGCTCTTGCCGTTCACTTCCTGGGCGTTCCGGGAGACGGTCACATCGGACGCGTACTGGCTGGCCAGGCTCACGAACTTGGCCGCCGCACGCGCATGCATCCCCAGACGATTAACGATGGGGACTTCGCGCTGCGGCATCCGAACACTCCTGGTCACAAAGAAGGATGCCATCGTGCCCGCCGGACAGGGCCTTGTTGACCAGCTCCGTCAGCGGCAGATGGCGGTAGTTCAGCACACGGATCAGCATCGGCAGGTTGATCCCGGCAATGACGCGGGCGTTCGCGCCCCGGGCCACGCGACTGGCCACATTGGATGGGGTGGAGCCAAACATGTCGGTCAGGATCAGCACGCCGGAGCCGGAATCCAGCTCGCCCAGGCGCGCCCTCGCGCGCGCCAGCACCTCGTCGGGGTCGTCATTCTGCGACATCGCCATGGACTCGCAATCCTCGGGCAGGTCGCCCAGCATGCTCTGGGCCGTCTGCAGCAGGGTGTCGCCGAGGTTTTGATGCGTGATCAGGATCAGACCAACGCCCATGGACTCACTCCGATTCGAGGGGCAGGGATAGCTCGCGGTGACGGGTGCTAACAGTAACATGTTCACGCCCCCGCCAGGCAGCCGCCAGCCGCTCCACAAGATAAACCGAGCGGTGACGGCCGCCGGTGCACCCGATCGAAACGGTCACATAGCTGCGGTGATCCTGCCGGATCCGCGGGACCCACTGTTCGAGAAAGCCCTGGATCCCGTCATACATCTCCTCGACCTCGCCATGGCGCGCAAGAAACTCGCAAACAGCCGCATCGCGGCCAGTCAATGGCGCCAGATCGCGCTCGTAGTGCGGGTTGGGCAGGCAGCGCACGTCGAACACGAAGTCGGAGTCCAGCGGGGCCCCATGCTTGAACCCGAATGACTGAAAAAGCAGGGACAGGCGCTCCTCGCCCAGCAGCCCGACGCGGTCGCGCAGGGTGCGCGCGAGATCGTGCATCGACAGACGGGAGGTGTCCACGGTCAGATCCGCCTCGGCCGCAACATGGCCGAGCCAGTCACGTTCGCGCTCGATCGCGTCCACCAGTGGCACGCCGTCGCGCGCCAGTGGGTGTCGGCGCCGCGTCAGGTGATAGCGGCGCAGCAGGACCTCGCTGGAGGCCTGCAGAAACATCACCTCGACCTGCATCCCCTTGCCCCGGAGCTCGCGCAGGAGGTCGGCAAAGCCCTCGAGGGCCGTCAGCCCGCTGCGGACATCCACCCCGACCGCCAGATGCCGGTCTTCGTCCGCGTCGTAATCGCCACTGCGGACCTGTTCGATCAGCCCGGGCAGCAGCGGCAGCGGCAGGTTGTCGACACAGAAATAGCCGGCGTCCTCCAGCGTATGCAGGGCGACCGTCTTGCCGGAGCCCGACAGACCACTGACCAGCAGGAGTCGCATTCAGCCCTCCGGGTCCGGGTTGGGGACGGTGGTTGCAGGGATCGCGCGGTGGTACGGCGGCTCCTCGGGCTCGCCGCTCATCTGCCGGCGCTGACGTGCGCGCAGGTCGTCGCCGGCGACATAGCCCTGCATGTGCAACATGTGGTTGCGCACCGCCGCCTCGATCATCACCGCGATGTTGCGCCCCGGCGCGACCGGCAGGCTGATCAGCGGGATACGCAGCCCGAGGATGCCGATCTCCCCGCGGCGGCCATTCAGGCGGTCATCCGGCACCGGCGAGGGCTCGCCGTGGTCGCGCAGGTCGATAATCAGCCGCAGATACTTGCCGCCCTTGATCGCCGAATCCCCGTACATGGCGCGGACGTTCAGCACGCCCAGCCCGCGGACCTCGAGCAGATCCTGCAACAGGGCCGGGCAGTGTCCGCGCACGATATCCGGGGCGATGCGGGCAAACTCCGGTGCGTCGTCGGCGATCAGCCGGTGCCCGCGCGAGATCAGCTCGAGCGCCACCTCGCTCTTGCCCACGCTGGAGGCCCCGCTGATCAGCACGCCAATGCCGAGGATCTCCATGAACACGCCATGGCGCACCTCGAAATGGGCCAGCCGCTGCTGCAGGAAATAGCGCAGCAGGGAGATAATCTCGTGGCTGCTGGTCGAGGAGCACAAGATCAGCGGCAGCTGCTCATCGGGGACGTCCGGCATCTCCGAGAACGGGCAGGTGTCCTCGGCGAAGATCACCGCGGTCGTCCCGGTGCAGGCCATCTCCAGGATCAGTTGCTCGCGCTGATCATCGCTCAGCCGCGCGATATAGCGCGCCTCGAAATCGCCGATCACCTGGATACGGTTAGGCCGGATCAGGTTGAGGTGCCCGGCGAGGGGCAGGTCGTCGCCGTCACCGCCGACCAGGTTGCGATCCGGTGCGACCTGCTCGCCGTGTACGTAGCGCAGATCCAGGCGATTGCCCATCGCCTGGATCAGGACCTCTACGGTGATGTCGCGCGCGATGCCGCCCTCTCCCAGTGCCTCGTTCATGCACGAATCTCCGGCAGTGCTGGCACGGGGCGTCGTAAGAGAGAAAGTACTGCCGGGAGAGCCATGTTCAGGCGTCGCCGAAGGCCCGGGTCAGTTCGCGTTCCAGGGCGTCCGCGTCGCCGGCACGGCGCAGCGAGGCGATATTGTCGGGCTGCGAGAGACCGCGAGCCAGCTGCGCCAGCAGGTCCAGGTGCGCGCTGGTCGCCGCCTCGGGCACCAGCAGTGCGATCAGGATGTCCACGGGTTCGTGGTCCATGGCGTCGAAGTCGACCCCCTGGTCCAGCCGCAGGACCGCGACCCGGGGGGCATCGAGCTCGGCCAGACGCCCATGCGGGATGGCCACGCCATGCCCCAGACCGGTGGAGCCAAGCTTCTCGCGGGCAGACAGGGCCTCGAAGATGGCCCCGCTGGCCGGGCCGGCGGACTCCTCGCCGCCGACGGCCAGCAACTCGGCCAGGGTCTCGAGCGCCCGTTTCTGGCTGGAACACTCGGGCTCCAGCCGGATACGGGCGCGGGTGATCAGCTCGGCAATGGTCATTGCGTTAAAGGGCCTGTTCGCGGTTGCGCTGGGCACCCTCGGCGCGGTGATGGTCCTTGACCTTTTCCTTGTGCTTGATCAGCTGACGATCCACCTTGTCGATCAGGCCATCAATCGCCGCATACATATCCTCGTGACTGGCTTCGGCGTGGATGTGATTGCCGCTGACCTGGAGATTGGCCTCCGCCTTGTTGTTCAGGTTCTGGTTTTTCTCGTGGGTCAGCACCACATGCACGTCGATCACTTTGTCGAAGTGGCGTTCCAGCTTCGCGAACTTTTCGTTCACGTAGTCGCGCAGGGCGTCGGTGATATCGACGTGATGGCCGGTCAGGTTGATCTGCATGGTCAGGCTCCTTTTTGCTTGGTTCCACTGGGCATACTCGCCATCTGCCGGCGTTCGCTGGAAGACGGTATGTGCATAGCCTCGCGGTACTTGGCCACGGTGCGTCGGGCCACATTAATGCCCCGATCCGACAGGATCTGGGCCAGTTTTGCATCACTCAGTGGCTTGTTCGGGGTCTCGCCACCAATCAATTCCCGAATCATGGCACGGATCGCGGTCGCCGAGCATTCGCCGCCATCGGCTGTGCCAACATGACTGGAAAAGAAGTACTTGAACTCGAATACCCCACGCGGGGTGTGCATGTATTTCTGTGTAGTCACCCTCGAGATGGTCGATTCGTGCATCTCCAGGGTCTCGGCGATATCGCGCAGGATCAGCGGTTGCATGGCAACCTCACCATGCTCGAGAAACCCCTGCTGGCGCACGACGATGGCCTGGGCGACCCGCAGCAGGGTGTCGTTCCGGCTGTGCAGGCTCTTCAGGAACCAGCGCGCCTCCTGCAACTGATCGCGCATAAACGCGCTATCACGCGCATCGGAGACCTGCCGCACCATGCCCGCATAGAGATCGTTGATGCGAATGCGCGGCGCAATCTCCGGGTTCAAGTCCACGCGCCAGCCATCGCGGTCATGGCGGACATAGACATCCGGCACCACATATTCCGAAGTGGACTCGCTGATCTGGGCACCGGGCCGCGGATTCAGGGTGCGGATCAGGTCCAGCGCCCGCGCCAGCTCGTCCGGGTCGCGCACGCCGGACTGGCGCTGCAGGGCTCGGTAGTCCCGCTTGGCCAGGCTCTCCATGCCGTTTTCCAGGATGGCTCGAGCCGCGTCACGCGCCGGGGCATCCGGCGCCAAATGGCGCAGCTGGATCTCCAGGCACTCGCGCAGGTCCCGCGCACCGACGCCCAGCGGGTCGCACTGCTGAATCCAGTGCAGCACCGCCTCGACCTCGTCGACCCCCACGGGCTCGTCTTCGCCCTGGCTGATCATCTCCGCCAGCGCCTCGAGTTCACTGTCCAGATAGCCGTCCGGGCTGATCGCGTCGATCAGCGCCGCCCCGATCCGTTGGTCTCGTGGGGTCAGGTGGCTCAGATGCAGCTGCCAGAGCAGGTGGTCCTGCAGGCCCTCGTCCTCGCCGTCGGAGGTATTCTCCAGCGGGTCGCGGTCGTCCAGGCCGCGTGGGCTCGGGGCGGGCTCGTAGATGTCGTCCCAGCGACTGTCGGTGCTCAACTCCTCGGGGATCACGTCATCGCCAGCCGTGTCGGCCTGCATGCGATCCCCGTCGACCCGTTCGCCCCCTTCCTCCGGGCGCTCGGGCGGGGCCTCCTCGCCCTCGTCCTCCACCTGCTCGAGCATGGGGTTGCTTTCCAGCGCCTGCTGGATCTCCGCCTGCAACTCCAGCGTGGAAAGCTGCAGCAGACGGATCGCCTGTTGCAGCTGCGGGGTCATCGTCAGCGTCTGCCCCAGCTGCAGATTGAGCCCGGGTTTCAGCATCGCGGTTTGAGGTCCATGGTGACCATCAAGATCATCTTAAGGAAACACTGATCAATGTTCACAGTCGAAAGTTTTCTCCGAGATACACGCGGCGCACCTGGGGGTCGTCCAGCAGCTCCTGCGGGGTCCCGGCGCTCAGGATGCGGCCCTCACTAAGAATATAGGCCCTGTCGCAGATTCCGAGGGTCTCGCGCACGTTGTGGTCGGAAATCAGCACACCGATCCCGCGCTGGGCCAGATGCCCAATCACGGCCTGGATATCACCCACGGAAATCGGATCCACGCCGGCAAACGGTTCGTCCAGGCAGATAAAGCGCGGGTCACCGGCCAGTGCCCGCGCGATCTCGGCGCGGCGACGCTCGCCCCCGGACAGGGCAATCCCAGGGCTGTGGCGCACGGTCTCCAGCTGGAACTCCTCGATCAGGGCATCGCCGATGCGGCGTCGCTCGTGGCGGTCGAGCTCCGAGCGCAGCTCCAGCACCGCCTGCAGGTTGTCCCAAACACTCAGCCGACGGAAGATCGAGGCCTCCTGCGGCAGGTAGCCCAGCCCGGCTCGGGCCCGCGAATGAATCGGGGCCCGGGTGATGTCCCGGTCACCCAGCGTGATGCGGCCACGATTGGGCCGGATCAGGCCGACCAGGCTGTAGAAACAGGTGGTCTTGCCTGCGCCGTTCGGTCCCAGCAGGCCCACGACCTCCCCTGGTGCCAGATCGACGTCGACACGATCCAGCACCGTACGCTTGCCATAGCGCTTGGTCAGCTCGCGGCCGGTCAGATAGCCGGCCATCGGCGCAGATTCGCCACCGGCCGCGGCGGGCGCGCTGGTGTCGAGCTCGTTCATTCGTCGTCTTCGCGGGGCTGGATCCTGATACGTACACGCTCGTCATCGGCCTCGCCACGCTCGGCCTCGATCACATCCGTCTCCAGGTCGTAGACGATGCGCTTGCCGCGCGCTTCCTCGGCTGCCGTGACCACATGCGCCTGGTCGGTCAGGATCACCCGGTCCTCGTTCAGCAGGTAGTCGATGCGCAGCGCGGTGGCGATGCGCATCTCGCCCGTCTCCGGGTCCGGGGACTCCAGCCGCGCAGGCTCGCCGTGGGCCTCCATCTCGTAAGGGCGTCGGTCGCGGCTGCGCACATAGACCTTGTCGGCCTCCAGTGTCATGTCCCCGCGAATCACCACCACATCACCGGTATAAGTGCTTACGCCCCGCCGGTCGTCCATCTCCGCACGATCGGCGGTAATCTCCACCGGCAGGGGCTGCTGCTGGGCAATGACCGGCGCGGCCAGCAGCAACAAGGCACTGCCCAGCAGCACGGGCCATCCGGCCCGGGCGAGCGACGACCCACCACGTTCAGTCATTTGCGGCTTCCTCCTCGCCCGACTCGCTGTAGAGCGTGTACACGTCATGGAACAGCTCTATGGTATCCCCTCGCGAGTCGACGCGCAGACCCGTGCCCCGCTGGAAAAGGCCAGGCTGCTCCAGCGTCGACGGGGCATCGGAGGTGGCGATCATGGTGTCGGTCGCCACCTTCACATCGGCGGATTCAATCACCGTGCGCACGCGCTCGTCACGCTCGGGCTGCACCCCCCGCGTGGGGCCGATCAGGTCCAGGATCTCGTCCATCGGTCGGTGCAGCGCCTCGGGCGCAGTCCAGTGCCATTCGATGCCGCCAGCGTCAAAGATATCCAGGTCGGGGTCGTCGATCAGCTGCGGGCCGTCGCGGCCAAACTCGCGCAGACGCGTCCCGCGCAGGCGGTGACTCAACTCGCCGTCCTCGCCAGTCGCGTGCAGCGTGAAGCCCTCGATCTCCAGCGTCACCTCGCCCTCCGGCTCGTGCTCGCTGGCAACAGCGCCGGCCACCAGCGCCGCCATTGGCAACAGGATCAGCGCCACCGGTCCGGCCACCCACTTCATCCGTCGACGTACTCCGCGAACAGGGCCTCCAGCCGCCCCTGGGCCGCCAGCAGGCCCTCGCAGACCTCGCGCACCGCGCCGCGACCGCCGGGGGCCTGCGTAACCCAATGTGCATGCTGCAATACCAACGGGTGGGAATCCGCCACCGCGATGCCGAGCCCCACACGGCGCATCGCCGGCAGATCGACGATGTCGTCGCCCACGAAGGCGGCCTCGTCGGGCGCGTGGCCGCTCTGCTCCAGCAACTCGTGCAGTGCGGCCCCCTTGTCGCGCCGCCCCTGCACCAGATGCTGCACACCGAGGTCCCGCATGCGGTGCTCGACCACCCCGGAGGTGCGTCCGGTCAGGATCGCGACCTCCAGCCCTCCGTCCAGTGCCAGACGGATGCCGTGCCCGTCGCGCGAATGAAAGGCCTTGTACTGCTCGCCGGCATCCCCCATGAACAGGCTGCCATCGGTCAGCACGCCGTCGACATCCAGGATCAGCAGACGCACTGCCGCCTGGCGGCTGTGCAGGGCCTCGTCGTGACGGTCCATCAGGCCACCCCCGCGCGCAGCAGGTCGTGCATGTTCAGCACCCCGACCAGCCTCTGGTCGTCATCCACCACCGGCAGGGCATTGATCCGCTTGCTCTCCATGGTCTCCAGGGCCTCCACGGCCAGCCACTGCGGGCGGGCGGCATGTCCGCCCCGCGTCATCACCTGGCCGATGGTCAGCGCCTCCAGGCTTTCGCCACGATCCAGCGTGCGTCGGAGGTCGCCATCGGTAAACACGCCGAGGATATGCGCCTCGGGATCGGCGACGATCACCAGTCCCAGTCCCTTGCGCGTAATCTCGAACAGGGCGTCCTTCAGCGGGGCCTCCGGACCCACGCGCGGGATCGCGTCACCGGTATGCATGATGTCCGTGACATGGACCAGCAACCGCCGCCCCAGTCGGCCACCGGGATGCGAGCGGGCAAAATCGTCGGCGGTAAAGCCGCGCGCATCCAGTACCGCGACCGCCAGGGCATCGCTCATCGCCAGCGCGGCCGTGGTGCTGGAGGTCGGGGCCAGGCCCAGCGGGCAGGCCTCGCGCTCGACCGAGACATCCAGGTGCACGGTGGCATCCTGCCCCAGCCGCGACCCGGGGTTGCCGGTCAGCGCGATCAGCGGTACGTCCAGCCGCCGGATCAGCGGCAGGATGGTCAGCAGCTCGTCGGTCTCGCCGGAGTTGGACAGGGCGATCACCACGTCGTCACGGGTGATCATGCCAAGGTCGCCGTGACTGGCCTCGCCGGGGTGGACGAAAAACGCCGGGGTCCCGGTGGAGGCCAGGGTGGCCGCCAGCTTGGAGCCGATATGGCCGGACTTGCCCATGCCGGTCACCACGACCCGGCCGCGGCACTCGAGGATGTGGCGACAGGCCTCCAGGAACGCATCGTCCACGCGGTCGGCCAGCCGGCGCACGGCCTCGGCCTCATCGTTCAGGACCGCCAGCGCCAGCTTGCGAGTGGTATCAGGATTGAAATTCATGCGGTTGCCGTCATTCCGAGATGGACAAGGTAGCCCGCGAACACCACGAGCAGAAGCCCCCCCTGCCAGCGCCGCAGCTGGCTGCCTCGCGCCAGGGCAAAGACGAACAGCGCGGCGGTCATGCCGAGCATCACCGGGTAGTCGCGGACCAGCACCTCGGGCTCGATCGCCAGCGGCGCAATCAGCGCGGGGACTGCCAGCACGGCCAGCAGGTTGAACAGATTGGAACCGATCACGTTGCCGATCGCCAATCCCGCCTCGCGGCGAAAGGCCGCCACCAGGGAGGTCGCCAGTTCCGGCAGGCTAGTCCCGATGGCCACGATGGTCAGGCCAATCACCAGGTCACTGATGCCCAGTTGCTCCGCAATCCCCACCGCACCCCAGACGACCAGCTGGCTGCTGGCAATCAGCAGCGCCAGACCAAGGCCCAGCCAGGCCAGGGCGCGACCGGTAGAGGTGGCCGCCGGAATGGCCTCGACCATGCCACGCACCTCTTCAGGCGCCTCGGCCGGATCCAGCGCCTGCGCACGCCGCGCGATATGGATCACCCAGGCGGTCACCAGCAGCAACCCCGAAATCAGAAGCCCGCCCTCCAGGCGGCCCAGCTCGCCGTCCAGCAGCAGAAACAGGACAGCCAGACTCACCCCCATCAGGATCGGTAGCTCGCGGCGCACCAGGCCGTGCCCGATAACGAGCGGCGCCACCAGCGCCGCCATCGCCAGCACCAGCCCGATATTCGCGATGTTCGAGCCGATCGCATTACCCACCGCGAGGCCCGGGTTGCCCTGCAGCGTCGCCAGTACGGACACGACGATCTCCGGTGCCGAGGTGCCGAAGGCGACAATGGTCAACCCGACCAGCAGGGCACTCACGCCCACGCTACGCGCGAACGCCGAGGCACCGAACACGAAGCGGTCGGCACTCCAGGTCAGCAGTACCAGACCGCCGATGACCGCAGCAACGGGAAGGACCATCAGCGAGTGCCGGGACCGGAAGTGGGTGGAGCGGGGTGTCTCTTCACCCGCCAATTGTAGCCGATCGCTGTAACCAATCGCCGGGGCCGGCCCGCGCGCACTGTCACCCCCCAGGGATCAGATACCCGGCGATGGCGAACCACAGCGGGAGTGTCACCAGCGACAGCGCCGTCGTCAGCGTGACCGCGGCCGCATACAGGCCGGTATCGAGCCGGAAGCGATCACAGAACACGAGCCCCAGGACCATCGCCGGCATCGCCGCCTCGAGCACCGAACCAATCCCGGGCACACCCTCCAGCCCGACCCACCAGACCAGGCCGAGCGCGAACAGCGGTGCGATCAGCAACTGGATGACGGACACCATCACCAGGGGGCGCAGATCGCGGCCGCGGAAACGGTCGAACACCAGCGCCAGCCCCAGCGAGAACAGCATCAGGGGGGCGACCGAGTCAGCCAGGAAGCCGAGCCAGGTATCCAGCCAGGTCACCAGCGGCAGACCGGCCAGGTTCAGCGCCACGCCCAGGACCGCCGCCCAGATCGAGGGGACAGCGACCAGCCCGCGAATGGCCCCGCCGCCGCCATACAGCCGGACCGCCTCCGGGTCCCCGTAACGCCTGGCCAGCAGGATCCCCAGCGTCAGCACCAGGGGCAGGCAGGCGAACAGGTCGTACTGGATCGCCACCGCCCGGCCGGCATCGCCGAACAGACTATCGAGTACGGGGAGCCCCAGGTAGGTGGCATTCGGCCAGGCCGCGGCCAGCAGCATCGCCCCGACCGCCGCGCGTTCTGCCAGGCAAAGTCGGCAAGCGAGCAGGGTCACGGCCACCATCGCCAGCACGGTCGTGCCGGCCACCAGGGCGATGCGCAGCGAGTCGAGTCCCAGGGGGGCGGTCCACAGCACCTGCAGCACCAGCGCGGGCAGCAGCAGGTAGTAGACCAGGGTGGTGAGCACCCGGCGGGCGGTGTCGGCGTCCAGCCCGCCGGGGCGCAACAGGCGCCAGACGACGCCCGCAACGATGAGCGCCCCCATCTGGGTCATGACCGTCAGCATGGGGGCGCTCGTTTAGGACTATAGGTTTCGCGTCAGAAGGTAATCAGGCCTGGCCAGCCTGCTGCTCCTGCTGCTGGCGTTCGACGTCGGCACGCACCTGGTCCATGTCCAGCTCGCGCACCTTGCCCAGCACCTCGTCCAGTTGCCCGGCGGACAGCACGCCCGGCTGGGAGAAGACAATGATCTGCTCGCGGAAGATCATCAGCGTCGGGATGGAACGGATCTGGAACGCCCCGGCGATCCCCTGCTCCTCGTCGGTGTTCACCTTGGCGAAGACGACGTCGGAATGCTGCTCGGAGGCCGCCTCGAAGGTCGGGGCGAACTGCTGACACGGGCCGCACCAGGGGGCCCAGAAGTCCAGAATGACAATGTTGTTGCCGGTGATCGTGGATTCGAACGTATCCTGCGTGAGTTCCTGAACGGCCATGATGGCGGGCTCCAATGAAAGTGTGTGCGAAACCTTAACAGCCCCGCCGCAGGGTTTCAGGATTTCGATGCCGCGAGCATGGCCGCTCGCAGGCGCTCCAGGCGCTCGATCGGGTCGTCCGCCTCCAGCAGCTGCTGCTTGATCTCGAGATCGATCGGCAGCAGCTCCGTCAGCCGTCCGACCACCCAGGAGGAATCGTCAAAACGACGCTCCAGGTGTGACCAGGGCGTGCCGAGCTGGTCCAGCAGCCGCTCGAGCAGATCCGCCAGTGAGGCATAGTCCACCGGCAGGCTGACATCGGGGCGCTCCTGCAAAGGCTCGACCTCCGCCAGCCAGAGGCCGTCCTCGGCGCGGCG
Organism: Thioalkalivibrio sp. ALgr1; assembly: GCF_000378285.1. NCBI lineage: Bacteria > Pseudomonadati > Pseudomonadota > Gammaproteobacteria > Chromatiales > Ectothiorhodospiraceae > Thioalkalivibrio > Thioalkalivibrio sp. ALgr1. The sequence goes on along the minus strand of NZ_KB905132.1, from coordinate 845,123 downwards.
CGGGTTGTGAAGCTGGTGGCGACGCTCGCCCTTGACGAGGATCCCGAGCAGGCCGTCCGGCCGCTGGTCCCAGTCGACGATCGCGACCTCGGTCCCGATCGGGTGGAAGCCGACGGACGGGTCCGTCTCCGCCTCCGGACGGGGCGCACCGGACTCGGTGTCCGGCTCGATCGCGACGATCACGAAGCGGTCATCCTCGCGCAGGCAGCGGCGCACCATGTCGAGATAGCGCGTCTCGAAGATCCGCAGCGGCAGCAGCCCCTCCGGAAACAGCACGGTATTCAGCGGGAACAGTGGCAGAGTTGTCATGCCGGGCCCTCCGGCGGCAACGACGCCTCGCCCCAGCGCGGGCCCAGGGCATGTTCGATGTCCAGATGGTCCAGTACTCGCGCCACCATGAAATCAACCAGATCGTCGATGGATTGCGGCCGATGATAAAAGGCCGGGTTGGCCGGCATGACCACCGCACCCATGCGCGCCAGGCGCAGCATGTTCTCCAGGTGGATCTCGGAGAACGGCGTCTCGCGTACCACCAGCACCAGCCTGCGCCGCTCCTTGAGCACCACATCCGCCGCGCGTTCGATCAGCCCGCGCGAGGCCCCGGTCGCGATGGCCGATACGGTCGCCGTAGTGCAGGGGCAGACCACCATCGCCTCAGGCACCGCCGAGCCGCTGGCCACCGGTGCGGTCCACTGCTCCGGGCCATAGCAGCGGATCTGTCCATCGGCAGCCCCATGACGCTCGGCGAAAAAGCGAGCGATCTCGGCCGGACGCCCGGGTACGTCGAGATCAGTCTCCAGCCCCAGCACCACTTGTGCCGGTTTCGACAGCATCAGATGCACCTGCACCCCCGCCTGTACCAGGCACTCCAGCAGGCGCAGCCCGTAGGGCGCGCCGGAGGCACCGGTCAGGGCCAGGGCGATCGAACGCGGCTTTCCACTCATGCGGGGGTCCCCGAGGGTTCACGTGACTGCAACCCGGCGATCAGGCGCTGGTGCAGGCCATCGAAACCACCATTGCTCATAATGACCAGCGTATCGCCGGGGCGCGCCGTGGCAAGAATCCCCTGCAACAGGGATTCGATCTCGCGCGCCACCGACAGCCGCCCGCCGAGCTGATGCTGCAGACCGTCAGTGGACCAGTCGATCTCCGGGGCATGATAAAGGTGCACCCCGTCGGCGCGTTCCAGGGCCGCCCCCAGGGCCTTGGCATGAATCCCCATACGCATCGTGTTGGAACGCGGCTCCAGCACCGCGATCAGGCGTCCGCCGGGGGCGACGCGGCCGCGCAGGCCCTCGAGGGTCAGGCGGATCGCGGTCGGGTGATGGGCGAAGTCGTCGATCACGCGGATCCCGTCGATCTCGGCGCGCAACTCCTGGCGCCGCCGCACACCGCGGAAGGCCGGCAGGGCCGCGATCCCCGCGGCCAGCGGTACCCCGGCATGGCGGGCCGCCCCGAGCGCGGCCAGGGCATTGGAAAGATTGTGCTGCCCCGTCATCTCCCAGGCCACGCGCCCCTGGGCCACCCCGTTGGCCAGCACCTCGAACTCCGAGGCATCGTCATTCAAAGGCCGCGCCACCAGGGCCACCGTATCCCCGGTGTCCGGGTCGGTGGTGATGCGCTCCACCGGCGTCCAGCAGCCCATCTCCAGCACGCGCTCCAGCGCGGCATCACCTGCGGGCGCCAGGATCAGGCCCTGGCCGGGAACAGTGCGTACCAGGTGATGGAACTGACGTTCGATCGCGGCCAGGTCCGGGTAGATGTCTGCATGGTCGAACTCGAGGTTGTTCAGCACCAGGGTGCGTGGCCGGTAGTGGACGAACTTGGCACGCTTGTCGAAGAAGGCGGAGTCGTATTCGTCCGCCTCGATCACGAAGAACGGGGTCTCGCCCATCCGCGCGCTGACGCCAAAGTTTCCGGGCACGCCCCCGATCAGGAATCCCGGGCTCAGCCCGGCATGTTCCAGGATCCAGGCCAGCAGGCTGGCGGTCGTCGTCTTGCCGTGGGTACCGGCCACCGCCAGCACCCAGCGGTCATGCAGCACATGCTCGGCCAGCCACTGCGGGCCGGAGGTGTAGGACAGGCCGCGATCGAGCAGGGCCTCGATGACCGGCATGCCGCGAGTCATCACGTTGCCGACCACGACCGGTCCCGTATCCGGCAGGGTCGCCGGGTCATGTCCCTCGTGATAGGGGATACCGGCCTGCTCCAGCTGCTCGCTCATCGGCGGATACAGCTTCTGGTCGGAACCGGTGACCTGGTAGCCACGCGCGCGGGCGAGCTGGGCCAGCCCGCCCATGAAGGTCCCGCCAATACCGAGGATATGCAGCTGGCCCGTGTTCACTACAGCGCTCCCAGGGCCACCTGGGTGATCACGCTGGAGACCACCACATACCCCAGCGCGATCAACATGCCGACAAAACGGCTGCCCAGCTCCAGGGCCTGCTGCAGGATATGCCCGAACACCAGCAGCAGCCAGCCCACCAGCGTCAGCAGCGCCAGGAGGGCCCCGGTGGAGACCTCCTCCGGGTCGGCCGGGGCATCGATCAGCATCAACAAGGCCATCAGCAGGCCCAGAAGGGCCCCGGTGCCGGCCATTGCGGTAAAGGTCTGCAGCCAGCGGTCAGGCACACCCCCCATGCGCAGCACCACGACGATAAACATATACAGCACGGCGAGATCGAGCACATTCAGGACCAGGGCCTGGCCCGTGCCGTACATCGGGATGCCGACCGCCATGCCCGTGACCAGGGCAATCCCGAGCCAGAAGATCAGCGTAGCGTTATCGGGCGGCAGGTCCTGCGGGCCACTGCGCAGACGCAGGATGTCCAGCATCGTCCAGAGGCTGTTCAATCCATGTCCTCCTCGGCTTCCATCGCCTCCAGGGCCTCGAGCTCGTCGAGTTCATCCAGCATCTCGGTTGCGCGCTCGTCCGACGCCCCGCGCACCAGGAAGTCGCGGCGCTGCAGATAGGCCTCGCGCATGGCGATGTATCGATCGTCGGAGATCTGCGCCAGCATACGCTCGGTCGGTATCAGTCCGGCGCGCATATCAACCACATCCAGCGCGATCAGGCCCACCCACCAACCGGTGTGATCGGTGCGCAGGTTTGTGTGATAGAGGGGGCTGGTATAGCCGTCAACCAGACGCGCCGGGGCATCGCGCGCGGTACTGGGCCCCAGGAGCGGCAGCTGCAGGTACGGGCCACGTGCCACGCCCCAGGCACCCAGGGTCTGACCGAAGTCCTCGTTGTTCTTCTCGAGGCCCATGGGAGTCGCGACATCGATCAGGCCGAGCAGACCGAAGGTCGTATTGAACATGATGCGCCCGGTATCCGAGGCGGCGTTGTCCAGGTTGCCCTGCAACAGGTTGTTGAACAGGACCGTGAAGTCATTGAGGTTGGAGAAAAAATTGCCTACCCCGGTCTGGACGGGCTGCGGCAGCCGCCGATACTGGACTGCGGCCGGGCGCAGCAGGGCCTGGTCAAAGTCGTCGTTGATCTCGAACACCACCCGGTTGTACGACTCCCAGGGGTCGTCCGGATGACGATCTTCGCTGGGCACGGTCGCACAGCCGGAAAGCGTCAGTACCATCAGGGCCGCCAACCCCATGCGTAAACGGGAAACAACCGACATACGATTCCTTTTTCGCTGCGCCCGACCTCGGGAAACACGGATCAATGTACACGCTCGCGCTCGAGTCGCTTTTGCGTGCGAACAAGGCGCGGTGACTGCCGTGCAGTCATTCTGCACAAGGGAGCCGCAATGCCGTACGCGCGCCCGTTTTTGATAACAACGGGCAGCCGAGCCCCTGCAGTGAGTGAGTTGCGGGGTTGGCACCCCAGGTTCCCCGATCCTGCGTTGCGCCCCGCATTCATCAAAAACGGGCGGGTAGAACCACTACCCGCTACGCACCACGCCTTGTCTCGGAAAACCTGGGGTGCCAACGCGAGTGTGTACATTAATCTGTGTTTCCCTAGGCGTCAGGAACCGGTAATGGGGTGAATATCCGCCTTGCGGGCCACACCAACCTGGCCCCGTCCCTCGTTCTTGGCGGTGTAACAAGCGCGATCGGCGGCCACGAAGGCCGCATCCACACTCGGCAGCGTCTCGCCCAGTTGCACCACACCCACCGAGGCCCCAATGGTGACGTCCCGCGCCTCGACCTGCAACGGCCGGTCGCCCAACGCACTGCAGATCCGCTGCCCCAGGACCCGGGCCTGCTCGGCATCGGTTTCGTACGCGATCACCGCAAACTCGTCGCCCCCGATCCGGGACACGGCATCGCGCGATCGCGTCAGCTGCCGCAGGATCGTCGCCACCCGGCGCAGAAGCTGGTCGCCCACCCGGTGGCCATGGCGATCGTTTACCGCCTTGAAATAATCCAGATCCACCAACAGCAGGCTCGCCACCGACGAGTATTCCCGGGCATTGTCCATCGCGTGCTGCATCTCGCGCTCGAATGCGCGCCGGTTCAACAAACCGGTGAGCGGATCGTGACTCGCTTCATGCACCAGCCGATCCACCAGCTCGCGCTCCTCGGAGATATCGGCCAGCACGAGCAGGGTGCGCACCGAACTGCCCGCCACCGGATCCAGCGCTGTGCGGTCGATGCGCACGATCCGTTCGTGGCCGCTGGGCGTCACCAAGCGTGCCTCGGTATGCTCGCCCAGATGTTTGGCGAGCGGCTGGGATCGGTCTGCACCCAGCGGCCGATCGGTCCCCATCTCGCGCAGGTCCAGGACCTGATCCAGGCTGCACCCCAGTGCCTGCAGACGGACCAGCCCCGCCATCTGCTCGCCCGCGGGGTTCATATAGACGATCCCGCCACGGGCATCCAGCGTAATCACCGCGTTCGGGATCGCGCCCATCGCCCGGCGCAGGTTGTGCCCGGCGATGCGCATACGGGCATGTACCCGCAGCACGTACAGGAGGATCGCCGCGATACCTGCCGCCAGGACGGCGAGTAACGCCGCCAGGTTGTCGCGCGCCCATCGCAGCACGGCGAACGGCTCGGGGGCGTAAAGCCCCACGCCCAGGTCGTACATCAGGCCCTGCACGTCCTCGTAGGAACGCGGCGCGGCCCAGCCCGTAATCCCGACCGCCTGGCTCACCGGGTGCTCGGCATCCAGCGCCAGAAGGGCGCGCAGCACTGCCTGAGCGATATCCACATCGAGATCGCCGCGCATCGCCAGCGGCCACTCCGGGTACAGACGGGTCGAGGTCCGGTAGGGGAAGCGGGGCACGGCCCGCTCGCCGATCAGACGCACTTGCTCGACCCGTGGGTCGCCCTGCTCGCGCAGGTCTTCGAGGATCCCGGTGCGAAAGGTCGCGGCATCCACCTCGCCCGCCAGCAGCAGATCCAGTCCCCGGGAAACCGGGAAGCCCGTGAATACCACGCGATCCAGATCGGTCTCGACATCCAGCCCGGCGGCCTCGAGTTCCCGCCAGGCCATCCACCAGCCGCCAAAGCCGTCGGGGTGGACCGCGGAGACCCGCTGCCCGACCAGGTCGCTCAGCTCGACCAGGTCCGTGCGGTCCTCGCGCGCGATGATCACAGCCCCAAAACGGTCTTCCTCGCGCCCGACCTCGGCCGGGAGCATGGTCGCGATACGGGAGATGCCGTGACGCTGCTCCAGCATCACGTAGGAGCCGGGGTTGGTCAGGACCAGGTCAAAGCGACCCTCCGCCGCCCCCGCCTGCAGGGCATCATTGTCGACCGGCACCAGGCGGACCTGAATGGCCTCCAGCGCCTGCTCCAGGTACTCGGCGAAAGGCGTCCACTGTTCGCGCGCGGCATCCTCGCCCCGGTGCGCCAGCACCGCGAGGATCAGCTCGCGCTCGGCCACCCCGGCCTTCGCACCGGCCGGCGTTGCCAGCAGCGCGCCAAAGACCAGCCCCCACAGCAGAACGACACCTCCGAGACCGCCCCTGCCGAACCAGGACAGGAAACCAGGCGATCGCCGGAGGCACGCACGCGGGCTCATCTCATGTGGGCTTCCGATTGCGGCTGGCGGCGATGCGCAGGCGCAGTGCGTTCAGGCGAATGAAACCCTCGGCGTCCTTCTGGTCATAGGCGCCGGCATCGTCCTCGAAGGTAGCAATCGCGTCGTCGAACAGGGTGTCCTCGGAGCGGCGGCCGGCGACGATCACGTTGCCCTTGTACAGACGCAGGCGCACCTCGCCGTTGACCACACCCTGGGTGTCATCGATCGCGGCCTGCAGCATGCGCCGCTCCGGACTCCACCAGTATCCGTTGTAGATCAGGCTGGCGTAGCGCGGCATCAGCTCGTCCTTCAGGTGCGCGGCCTCGCGATCCAGGGTGATCGACTCCAGCGCCCGGCGCGCCTTGAGCAGGATGGTGCCGCCCGGGGTCTCGTAGCAGCCGCGCGACTTCATGCCGACATAGCGGTTCTCGACGATATCGAGACGGCCGACGCCGTGGGCCCCGCCGCGTTCGTTGAGCTTCGCGAGCAGCTCGGCCGCGCTCATACGCTCGCCATTGATCGAGACCGGGTCGCCCTTCTCGAAACCGATGGTCAGCGTCTCGGATTCGTCCGGTGCCGCCTCCGGGGAGACCGACCAGCGCCACATGTCTTCCTCGGCCTCGGTCCACGGGTCTTCCAGCGGGCCGCCCTCGTAGGAGATGTGCAGCAGGTTGGCATCCATGGAGTACGGCGACTTCGTACCCTTCTTAGCGTAGTCCACCGGGATGTTGTGCTGCTCGGCGTAGGCCATCAGGCGTTCGCGCGAGTTCAGGTCCCACTCGCGCCAAGGGGCGATCACCTGGATGCCCGGCTTCAGCGCATAGGCCCCGAGCTCGAAGCGGACCTGGTCATTGCCCTTGCCGGTCGCGCCATGGGCGATGGCGTCGGCGCCGGTCTCCTCGGCGATCTCCACCATCCGGCGCGCGATCAGTGGCCGTGCGATCGAGGTACCCAGCAGGTACTCGCCCTCGTAGATGGTGTTCGCGCGGAACATCGGGAACACGTAGTCGCGCACGAAGGTCTCGCGCAGGTCCTCGATGTAGATCTGCTTGACCCCCAGGGCCTCGGCCTTGGCGCGGGCCGGCTCAACCTCCTCGCCCTGGCCCAGATCGGCGGTGAAGGTGATCACCTCGCAGCCGTACTGATCCTCCAGCCACTTGAGGATCACGGAGGTATCCAGGCCACCGGAATAGGCCAGCACGACACGGGAAATCTTCGAACTCATGGGAATACCAATCCTTCTTTCTTCTTGAGAGTTATAGTCGTTTTTGTGACGGGCTTCACTACCAGCCCGCGGAGGCCGGGGCGCCCCGGGGAGACTCCGGCGCCGCCCGCGGCTCGGCCGGGGGCAGCTCGCGGCCGGCGTCAACAGCGGTTTCCGCAACGGAAGATGGTCTGGCTGCGGCGTCCGCGCCACCCAGCCACCAGATATCCACCCGGCGCGAACCCTCGCGCTCGCCGTCCGCGTCCGGGTCGACACCACCGGCCTCGACCGTCAATCCATCGCCCGGCACACCCGCCTCCACCAGCGCCGCGCGCACCGCCTCTGCGCGCTGGCGACTCAGACGCTCGTTAACCTCGCGCGAGCCTTCGGCGTCGGTCAGGCCGACCAGGCGCACCCGTGGGCCTTCTACTGTGCGCAGGGTCTCGGCCGCACGGGCGACGGTCTCGCGCCCTCTGGAATCCAGTTCGCGGCTGCCGGTTGCGAAGTACACCGACCAGCGATCCAGCGCCCCGACATCCGGGCCCTCGGCCCCGGTGTAGCAGGCCTCGAAGGCCCCGGCACGCTGGGCAAAACGGATGCCGCGAAAATGCACCGCGTCCTCGGCACCGGGGAAATCGATCCGCACGTCATGCCCCACCAGAAGGCGGGCCTGGAGCGCCTGAACATGCGCGTCCGGAACCCGGAAACGATCGGGTCGTTCGGCCCGCAACTCGAGATCCAGGGGCGACTTCGGACTCGCCCCAAGCCACTCCGGGGCCCCGGTGCGCAATCGCGCGGTGGCGCCCTCGGGCATTGCGTAGGGGGCAAGCCAGAAGGCGCGAAGCGCCAGGCCTGGCTGGGTCTCGAAGCGCAGCGTACCGCCGTGGCGAACGCCCTGCTCGATGCGGCAGGCATCGTCCAGTTCGATCACCTGCCAGTCGCTGCGCTCCAGCGATTCACGGTGAGGCACGACCCCCGCCTGAGCCACCCCGTGCGCCAGCCACAGTCCCCCGAAAACCAGGAGAGCAAGACGGCGCAGCACGGACACGGAACTAGCGACTCTTGGGCGGCAGGATATCGGTGATCGAACCGTGCGCGACCTCGGCGGCGAAGGCCACCGTCTCGCTCAGGGTCGGGTGCGGATGCACGGTCAGACCGATGTCTTCCATCTCCGCCCCCATCTCCAGTGCCAGCATCGCCTCGCCGATCAGATCGCCGGCGGACGGCCCCACCAGACCCGCGCCGATCACCCGGCCATCGGCGTCGAACAGCAGCTTGGTCATGCCGTCCTCGGCACCCAGCGCAATTGCGCGGCCGGAGGCGGCCCAGGGGAACACGCCCTTGGTGTACTCGATGCCGTCGGCCTTGGCCTGTTCCTCGGTCACGCCCATCCAGGCGACCTCGGGGTGGGTATAGGCCACCGACGGGATCGCGCGCGCGTCGAAGTGCACCTTGTGCCCGGCGATCACCTCGGCCGCGACCTTGCCCTCGTGGGTGGCCTTGTGCGCCAGCATCGGCTGGCCGACCACGTCGCCGATGGCGAAGATGTGCTCGACGTTCGTGCGCTGCTGGCTGTCGACCTCAATGAAGCCGCGCTCGGTTACCTGCACGCCCGCCGCCTCGGCACTGATCTTCGCGCCATTCGGGCTGCGCCCCACGGCAACCAGCACACGGTCGAAGGTATCCTCTTCCGGCAGGCCCTTGGCCTCGCCCTCGAACTGGCAGACGATCCCGGCCTTGGTGGCCTTGGCCCCGTTCACCTTGCTCTTGAGGAAGATATTCTCGAAGCGCTTCTTCGCACGCTTCTCGAACGGGCGCACGATGTCGCGGTCCGCGCCCGGCATCAGGGTATCGGACAGCTCGACCACCGTGACCTTGCTGCCCAGCGACTCGTATACACAGGCCATCTCGAGGCCGATGATGCCGCCGCCGACCACCAGCAAGCGCTCGGGGATCTCGGCGAGATCGAGGGCATCGGTGGAATCCATCACCCGCTCGTCGTCCCAGGGGAAGCCGGGCAGCTTGATCGCCTGCGAGCCGACCGCGATGATCGCGTGTTCGAAGCCGATCACTTCACGGCCATCATCGCCCTCCACGGCGATACTGTTGGCGCCGACGAACTCGCCCGTGCCCTGCACCACGCGCACCTTGCGCTGCTTGCACAGCTGCTTGAGCCCGCCGGTCAGCTTCTTGACCGTCTTGTCCTTGTAGCCCCGCAGGCCGTCGAGATCGATCTCCGGCTCGCCGAACTTGATGCCCAGCGCGGCAAAGCGCTCAGCCTCGTGCAGCACCTCGCCGGCGTGCAGCAGCGCCTTGGACGGGATACAGCCGACGTTCAGGCAGACCCCACCGATCTGCGGGTAGCGCTCGACCATCACCACGTCCAGCCCCAGGTCCGCGGCGCGGAAGGCGGCGGTATAGCCGCCGGGGCCGGAGCCCAGCACCAGGACCTGGCACTGGCTGTCGGTATTCGGGTCGGCGGCCGCCTTGGGTGCCGCCTTCTGCGGCTCACTCGCGGCGCCCGATTCCACCTTGGCGGATTCGGTCTTCTCGCCACCGGATGCGGGGGCGTCATCGCTTCCGCCCGCAGCCTCGCCACTGGCCTCGAGATCGAGGAGCTTGCTGCCCTGGGAGACCTTGTCCCCGACCTTCACATGCAGCTTCTTCACGGTGCCGGCCTCTGGGGCGGGCACGTCGATGGTCGCCTTGTCGGACTCCAGCGTGATCAGCGGGTCTTCCGGCGCGATCTCGCTGCCCGGCTGTACCAGGACCTCGATGATCTCGACGTCCTTGAAATCCCCGATATCCGGGACCTCGATGGTCTTCGTCTGGCTCATCCAGTCACTCCGGTTGCGATTACAGCAGCATGCGGCGCATGTCGGACAGCAATGCGCTCAGCGTGGTGGCAAAACGGGCGCCCAGCGCGCCATCGATCACCCGGTGATCGTAGGACAGCGCCAGCGGCAGGATCAGGCGCGGCTCGAACTCCTTGCCGTTCCAGACGGGCTTCATGCTGGAGCGCGACACCCCGAGGATCGCGACCTCGGGGGCATTCACGATCGGCGTGAACTGGGTGCCGCCGATCCCGCCGAGGCTGGAGATGGTCAGGCAGCCGCCCTGCATGTCCGCGGGCTTCAGCTTCTTGTCGCGGGCGCGCTGGGACAGGTCCATCAGCTCGGAGGCGATGTCGACCAGGCTCTTGCGATCCACATCGCGCACCACCGGGACGACCAGACCGTCCGGCGTGTCCACCGCGATGCCGAGGTTGTAGTACTGCTTCAGGATCAGGTTCTCGCCGGTCGCATCCAGCGAGGCATTGAAGCGCGGGTACTGCTTGAGCGCGGAAACCACCGCCTTCATCAGGAACGGCAGGAAGGTAACCTTCACGCCCTTCTTCTCGTACTCGGCCTTCAGCGACTTGCGGAAGTCCTCGAGCTCGGTGATGTCGGCCTCGTCGAACTGGGTCACGTGCGGGACAGTGACCCAGTTGCGATGCAGGTTCTTGCCGGTGAGCTTGTTGATCTTCGACAGCGGCTGGGTCTCGATCGGACCGAACTCGGAGAAGTCGATCTCCGGCATCGGCTCAACCCCCAGGCCGCCGCCGGCGCCCTGGCTCAGCGCGCGCTTGACGAAGCCCTGCACGTCCTCGCGCAGGATGCGCCCCTTGCGCCCGGAACCCTCGACCTTGCTCAGGTCCACGCCCAGCTCGCGCGCGAACTTGCGCACCACCGGCGAGGCATGGGCCTTGCGGAAGGCCGACTCGTCGCGGATGTGCTCGGTCGGCGACGGCCGCGGATCGGCCCGATCGGCCGCTTTCGGCGCCTCGGACGGCTTCGGCTGCTCGGCCTCGGGGGCCGACTCGGCCTGCCCACCCGAGGGAGACGGCGCTTCCTGCTTCGGCGCCTCGTCGTTGGCTGAGGTGTCCTCGGCCGCGCCCTTGTCGGAGGGCTCCAGCTCCAGGATCGGGTCGCCCTGGTTGACGCGGTCGCCGGCCTTCACCTTCAGCGCCTTCACGGTGCCGCCCTGCGGGGCCGGGATCTCGATGGAGGCCTTGTCGGACTCCAGCGTGATCAGCGGATCCTCGGGGGCCACGGTGTCGCCGGGGCTGACGATGACCTCGATGATCTCGACGTCCTTGAAGTCGCCGATATCCGGGACGTGCACAGTAGTCGTGTTGCTCATGTCTGCTCCTGCCTCGGGTCCGGCGGCCTCAGGCCTGCAAGGGGTTGGGCCGTTCGACGTCGATCTTGTACTTCTTGATCGCGTCGGAGACGGTCTTGACCTCGACGGTCCCGTTATCGGCCAAGGCCTTCAGGGCCGTGACCGCGATGTGGTAACGATCCACCTCGAAGTGGCGGCGCAGCGCGGCACGGGTATCCGAGCGACCGAAGCCGTCGGTCCCCAGCACGCGGTATTCGGCCGGCACGAAGGCACGGATCTGGTCGGCATAGGCCTGCACGTAGTCGGTCGCGGCGATTACCGGATCCTCCGAGCCACCCAGACATTCCTCCACCCAGGACTTGCGCGGCTTGGCCTCCGGATGCAGCCGCGCATGGCGCTCGACATCGCGGCCGTCGCGGGCCAGCTCGTTGAAGCTGGTCGCGCTCCAGACCTCGGCGGCGACGCCGAAGTCCTTATCCAGCAGTTCGGCGGCGGCAATGGCCTCGCGCAGGATGGTGCCGGAACCCAGCAGGCGCACCTTCTTTTTCTTGCGCCCACCCGCCTGCAGCCGGTACAGGCCGCGGCGGATGCCTTCCTCGGCGCCCTTCGGCATGGCCGGCTGCGGGTAGTTCTCGTTCATTACGGTGATGTAGTAGAAGACGCTCTCCTGCTCCGCGTACATACGGCGCATGCCGTCCTGCACGATCACCGCCAGCTCAAAGGCGAAGGTCGGGTCGTAGGCGATGCAGTTGGGCACGTTGGCGGCCATCATCAGACTGTGGCCGTCGTCGTGCTGCAGGCCCTCACCGGCCAGGGTGGTACGCCCGGCGGTCGCCCCCATCAGGAAGCCACGGGCACGCATGTCGCCAGCGGCCCAGATCAGGTCGCCAATGCGCTGGAAGCCGAACATCGAATAGAAGATGTAGAACGGCACCATCGCCACGCCATGGGTGGAGTAGGAGGTGGCCGCCGCGATCCAGGAGGACATGGAACCGGCCTCGTTGATCCCCTCTTCGAGAATCTGGCCCTTCTTGTCCTCCTTGTAATACATCACCTGGTCCTTGTCCTGCGGCTCGTAGAGCTGACCGACCGAGGAGTAGATTCCCAGCTGGCGGAACAGCCCTTCCATGCCGAAGGTACGCGCCTCGTCGGGCACGATCGGGACGATGTTCTTGCCGATCTTCTTGTCGCGGGCAAGCAGGGTCAGCAGACGCACGAAGGCCATGGTGGTGGACATCTCGCGCTCGCCGGAGGCCTCCAGCAGGCCGTTGAAGGCGTCCAGCCCCGGGATCTCCAGCGGGGTGGCCAGCGGGCGGCGCACCGGCAAATAGCCGCCCAGGTCCTTGCGCCGCTCGTGCATGTACTTCATTTCTTCGGAGTCGGGGTCCGGCTTGATGTACTCGGCCTTCTCCACCTGCTCGTCGGACAGCGGGATGTTGAAGCGGTCGCGGAACTGCTTCATGTCGTCCGCGTCCATCTTCTTCTGGCTGTGGGTACGGTTCTGGGCCTCGCCCGCCGACCCCATGCCGTAGCCCTTCACGGTGTGCGCGAGGATCACGGTCGGCTGCCCCTTGTGCTCCGCGGCCTCCTTGTAGGCTGCATAGACCTTGACCGGGTCATGGCCACCGCGATTCAGGCGCCAGATGTCCTCGTCGGACATATTGGCCACCATGCGCTTGAGCTCGGGGTACTTGCCGAAGAAGTGCTCGCGGACGTAGGCGCCATCGCGCGACTTGTAGTTCTGGTAGTCGCCGTCGACCGCCTCCATCATGCGTTTCTGCAGCAGGCCGTCAGTGTCCTTCGCCAGCAGCGGGTCCCAGTAGCGGCCCCACAGCACCTTGACCACGTTCCACCCGGCGCCGCGGAAGATCGCCTCCAGCTCCTGGACGATCTTGCCGTTGCCGCGGACCGGGCCGTCCAGGCGCTGCAGGTTGCAGTTCACCACCCAGGTCAGGTTGTCCAGCTTCTCGCGCGAGGCCAGCGTGATTGCCCCCAGGGTCTCCGGCTCGTCCACCTCGCCGTCACCGACAAAGCTCCAGACGCGGCGGTTCTCGGTCTGCGCCAGGCCGCGATCCTGCAGATAGCGCATGAAACGCGCCTGGTAGATGCTCATGATCGGGCCCAGCCCCATGGACACGGTCGGGAACTGCCAGAAGTCCGGCATCAGCCAGGGATGCGGGTAGGAGGACAGGCCCTTGCCGTCCACCTCGCGGCGGAAGTGGTCCAGCTGCTCCTCGGTCAGGCGGCCTTCCATGAACGCGCGGGCATAGATCCCCGGCGAGGAGTGCCCCTGGGCAAACAGCAGGTCGCCGCCATGATCGTGCGACGGGGCGTGCCAGAAGTGATTAAAGCCGACGTCATAGAGCGTAGCGGCGGATGCGAAGGTCGCGATATGCCCGCCCAGCTCGGCCGATACGCGGTTGGCCTTGACCACCATCGCCATCGCGTTCCAGCGGATATAGGAGCGGATGCGGTGCTCCACCGCGCCGTCGCCCGGGTATTCGGGCTCCAGGTGCGTAGGGATGGTGTTCACGTAGGCGGTATTGGCCGAATACGGGAGGTAGGCCCCGCTGCGGCGCGCCTTGTCGACCAGGCGCTCCAGCAGGGCGTGCGCCCGTTCGGGGCCGTCGGTCTCCAGCACGGAGGCCAGGGCGTCAATCCACTCCTGGGTCTCCTGCGGGTCGATATCGTGTTCGGTCGCGTTCGGGTCCATGCGTCTACCCCTGAAAACGGGTTGGGAATCAGGATGCCATCACGGCTCCAGGCCACCGGGCGGGCGGGCATTTGCTACCATGCGCCGGTGTTGGGCGGGCATAAAAGGCGCAAGTATCCCGACTGAGCCGCCAACAGGTCAAGCGAAAGCCGCCTATGGCGCCGATCTTCGGGAAAATCTGCGGGAAAAGCCGCAAACATCACGAAAGCCCACGCTCTCGCCGCCAACACCCGCGAATACCGCCCGCCGACCCCATTCAGGACCGAGCACACCGATGGCCGAACCCGTCCAGCTGGACCCGCAACACCGCCCCATGGCAAACCGATTTCGCGGCTTCCTGCCCGTTGTGGTAGATGTCGAGACGGGAGGCTTCGATTGTCGGCGACATGCCCTTTTGCAGGTCGCGGCCGTGTTCCTGCGCCGCGACGAAAACGACCATCTGGTGCGCGACCGCACCGTGAGCCTGCACGTGCGCCCCTATGAGGGGTCGGAGATGGATCCAAAGTCGCTGGAGGTGAACGGGATCGACCCCTACCACCCGCTGCGCGCGGCCTACCCCGAAGATCAGGCCATGGGCCGGCTGTTCAGCGAGGTCCGACGGGAGGTGAAGATCAACCACTGCAAGCGCGCAATCCTGGTCGGGCACAACGCACACTTCGATCTCGGCTTCGTGCATACCGCCGCCGAGCGCTGCGGGATCAAGCGCAACCCGTTCCACCCGTTTTCCAGCCTGGATACCGTGTCCCTGGCCGCACTGGCGTTCGGCCAGACGGTGCTGGCACGGGCGGCCGATGCCGCGGGGCTGGGATGGGATACGGAAGCCGCTCACAGCGCGGCATTTGATGCGGAAAAGACAGCGGATATTTTCTGCCAGATCGCGAACCGCTGGCAGGACGGGGTCGGGGTCCCGCAGAACGCCCTGCGCCTGCCCGACCCGGAAGAGCTGCCGCCGGGGAGCTGACCCCGACCCGGGGTAACACCCACAGATCGCCATGCCCCTGCGGGGCTCGCGATGACACTACCGCAACCCCGTCATTGCGAACCCCGCAGGGGGTGAAGCAATCGCCCGACATTTCGGCGGCGGCAGGGCCCGGGGGCTACGTCAGGAGATCGCCACGGCCCCTGGCAGGGCCCGGGGGCTACGTCAGGAGATCGCCACGGTCCCTGGCGGGGCCTCGCGATGACGGTTTTGGGGTGTGCGACAGCCCTTCGGGCTGACGCACCAGGAGTTCTAACTCGCCGCGCGCTTGGCGTGGGCCTCTTCGACCGCCTTCTTCAGCTCACCGCTTTCGAACATCTCAAGGGTGATGTCGCAGCCACCGATCAGCTCGCCATCCACATAGACCTGCGGGAAGGTCGGCCAGTCGGCGAAGCGCGGCAGGTTCTGCATGACCTCCTGGTCAGCGATCACGTTCACGTAGGCGAACTCCTGCTCGCAGCGCTTGAGCGCCTCGACCGCGCGGCTGGAGAAGCCACACATCGGGAACTGCGGGGTGCCCTTCATGAAGATCACTACCGGATTGTCTTCCACCTGCTGGCGGATGCGGTCCATTACGTCCATCGAAGTACTCCCAAAGATTCGGTGCAAAACAGGGCGAGGCACCAGCGGCACCACACCCGATAATCAATTCGCAGTGTAACGCTCAGACATTGAAGCGGAAATGTACCACGTCGCCTTCGTGCATTAGGTATTCCTTGCCTTCCAGGCGCCATTTCCCGGCGTCCTTCGCACCCTGCTCGCCATTGTTCGCGACGAAGTCGTCATACCCCACCACTTCGGCACGGATGAAACCGCGCTCGAAATCGGTATGGATGACACCCGCGGCCTGCGGCGCAGTGGAACCCCGACGCACGGTCCAGGCTCGCACTTCTTTCTCGCCGGCGGTAAAGAAGGTCTGCAGGTCCAGAAGCCGGTAGGCGGTACGGATCACCCGATCCAGCCCCGGCTCCTCGAGCCCGAGATCGGCCAGGAATTCGGCCCGCTCCTCCGGATCCAGCACGGCGATCTCGGCCTCGATGGCCGCACAGACGCTGACCACCTCGGCGCCCTCCTCGGTCGCCTTGGCCTGTACCGCCTCGACCATCGCGTTGCCGCCGGCCAGCGAGGCCTCGTCGACGTTGGCGATATACATCAGCGGCTTGATCGTCAGCAGATGCAGGTCATAGAGCAGGCGCCGCTCGTCCTCGTCCAGGTCCTGGGCCCGCGCCGGAATCCCCTGATCCAGGCCGGCCGCGACTTTTTCGGCCGCCTTCAGCTGCGCGATGGCCGTCTTGTCCTGCGACTTCGCCGCGCGCGCCAGTCGGGTCAGCGCCTTGCTGGCGGTCTCGAGGTCCGCCAGCATCAACTCGGTGCTGATCGTCTCGATATCGGCCAGTGGATCAACCTTGCCGGCCACGTGCACGATGTCATCGTCCTCGAAACAGCGCACCACCTGGGCGATCGCATCCGTCTCGCGGATGTGAGCCAGGAACTTGTTGCCCAGCCCCTCGCCCTGCGCGGCACCGGCCACCAGACCGGCGATGTCGACGAACTCCACCGTGGTGGCCAGCGTACGCTCGGGCTTCACGATCTCGGTGAGCCGCGCCAGGCGCGGATCCGGCACCTCCACCACGCCCACGTTCGGGTCGATGGTGCAGAACGGATAGTTCTCCGCGGCGATCTCGGCGCGGGTCAGGGCATTGAACAGGGTCGACTTGCCGACGTTCGGCAGGCCGACGATCCCGCACTTCAGACTCATCGGGTTTCCTCGGGGGTTGTGCGACCGGGGGCCGCCTTCGACCCGCCGCCATGCAGATTGCGTACAGCCTCGTCCCAGCGCCCGGCAATCAGCGCCGGCACCTGGTCCAGCGCGGCATCGATGGCATCCTCGATCGCACGGGCATCGTCCCGACCAGGCCGGTCCAGCACGAACGGGACGACGTCGTCACGATGCCCGGGGTGACCGATACCCAGGCGCAGCCGGGCATAGTTCGGCCCACCCATATGGCGATGCAGGTCGCGCAGACCATTGTGGCCACCGTGCCCGCCGCCCATCTTCAGGCGCGCGACACCGGGGTCCAGGTCGAGCTCGTCATGCACCACGAGAATCTCTTCCGGGGCAATACGATAGAAATCCGCGCACTTGCGCACCGGGAGACCGCTCTTGTTCATGAAACTCATGGGCTTGAACAGCCAGCAGTCGCCCTCGGGCAGAGTCAGCCGCGCCGCCTCGCCATCGAAGCGGCCCTCGCTGCGAAATTCGGTGGAATGACGACGAGCCAGGGCATCCACAAACCAGAAGCCCGCGTTATGCCGGGTCTCGGCATAACGCGGGCCCGGATTGCCCAGCCCGACGATCAGGCGAATAGCCATGGGTCAGAAGGGCGCAGGAATGGCCGTGAGGCTTATTCCTTGTCCTCGGACCCGCCTTCGTCGCCGGAGGAGGACGCTTCTTCGCCACCCTCGGCCTCGGCACCCTCGGCCTCGGCGGCTTCGACTTCCTCGCCCTCTTCTTCTTCGGCCTTCGCGGCACGCGGGAGCAGGACACTGACCACGGCGTAGTCGTAGTCCTCGCCGTGCATCAGGGCCACACTTTCCACACCCTTCGGCAGTTTCAGCTCGGAGATGTGGATGGTGTCACCGACGTCCATCTCGACCACATCGATGTCGATGGACTCGGGCAGGTCGCCCGGCAGGCACTCGACTTCGATGTCGTTCAGCATGCGGCTGACCATGCCACCACCCAGCTTCACGCCCTTGCATTCTTCCTCATTGTGGAAGTGCAGCGGCACGTGCACACGGATCGGCTGGTTCGCCGACACACGCAGCAGATCCACGTGGTAGATGGTCGGCTTGAACGGATGACGCTGCACGTCGCGCAGGATCGCCTTCTCGCTCTTGCCATCCAGCTTGACCGTCAGGATGTGCGAGTAGAACGCATCATGCTTCAGGTTGTGCACCATCGCGTTGTGGTCGAGGGTGATCGGCTGCGCGTCATTCTCGCCACCGTACAGGATGGCGGGCAGCTTGCCGGCGCGACGCAGGCGGCGGCTCGCACTCGATCCCTGCTCGTCCCGCTTCTCGGCTTCAATGGTAAAACTCATGCTCATCGTTGCTTTCTCCAAATGAACACGCCTCATCCGCGACCAGATGAGGCGTGAAGTTGGGGGACAATCCCCCGAAATCGTGGCGCCAGTAGCGCCTTGCGCCCGAGGCTTCAGTCCACAAACAGCGAACTGACCGATTCCTCGAGATTAATCCGACGAATGGTCTCGGCCAGCATCTCCGCGACCGACAGCTGCCGGATCTTTGCACAGGCCTGGGCATTCGGCTGCAGGGCCAGAGTGTCGGTCACCACCAGCTCGTCCAGCGCCGAACCGTTAATATTATCAATTGCTGCACCAGAAAGCACGGGGTGCGTGGCGTAGGCGCTCACCGACGCCGCACCGTGCGCCTTCAGGGCCTTGGCCGCCTGACACAGCGTGCCGGCGGTATCCACTAGGTCGTCGATGATGATGCAGGACTTGTCGCGCACATCACCGATGATATGCATCACCTCGGACTCGTTCGCACGCGGACGGCGCTTGTCGATGATCGCCAGATCGGCATCATCCAGGCGCTTGGCAATCGCGCGGGCACGCACCACACCGCCAACATCCGGCGAAACCACGGTCAGATTGCCGGAGACATGCCGCCAGACATCGCCCAGCAGCACCGGCGAGGCGTAGATGTTGTCCACCGGGACGTTGAAGAAACCCTGCACCTGATCCGCGTGCACATCGATAGTCAGCACGCGATCGGCACCGACCGCCTCGATCATGTTCGCGACCACCTTGGCCGAAATCGGCACCCGCGCCGAGCGCACCCGGCGGTCCTGGCGGGCGTAGCCGAAGTACGGGATCACGGTGGTAATGCGACCGGCCGAGGCGCGCCGCAGCGCGTCCACCATGATGACCAGCTCCATGATGTTCTCGTTGGTCGGCTGCCCGGTCGGCTGGATCAGGAACACGTCGCGACCGCGCACGTTCTCCAGGATCTCGACCTGCACCTCGCCGTCGCTGAAGCGGCCCACAATCGCCTTGCCCATCGGCAGGCCCAGGTGCTCGGCAACGCTCTGTGCCAGGCGGGGGTTCGCGTTCCCCGCGAAGACCATCATTCGGCTCTTGTCGACCACGGTTTTTTCCGGTCTGGGTGGTGCGGAGCGGGTGAACGGGTCACCTGGCTCCAAAATAGACCCCGGCGTGGCGCCGGGGCCGGTGGTGTGTGGCGCGGTGGCGATATCCAGCATCACCACCCGCGTTGTATGGCTGGGCCGGCAGGATTACGGCGCTTCGCGCCGCCCTTCGGGCCGCCGCCAGTGACGGCGTCCTCTCGCGGCTATGCCGCTCGAGTCGAACCCGGTTCCCATCCTGCCGGCCCTTTGGCCGGTGCCGCGGCGCCATGCGCCGCGGGTTTCGTTGTATGGCTGGGCCGGCAGGATTCGAACCTGCGCATGACGGGATCAAAACCCGTTGCCTTACCGCTTGGCTACGGCCCAATTGCTCGTTGTTGCCTGCCCCAACCCTGCCCAGGTTCCGCTTCCGGAACCGATGGCGGATCGGCTGCCGCCGATCCGGGCCGGCAGGATGATGGCGCTGCGCGCCACCCTTCGGGCGCCACCTGCGGTGGCGTGCTCTCGCGGCTGCGCCGCTCGGGTCGAACCTGCGCATGACGGGATCAAAACCCGTTGCCTTACCGCTTGGCTACGGCCCAATTACTTGTTGTTCGGCACCCTCGGCGGCGGCGCTGCCCGGGAGCCACTGCCGCAGGGGCGACACGTTCGTCAGCGGCGTCACCCAGCTCCGCCAGGGACGGGGCTGTGCGGCCTGCGCCTGGCGGGCAGCCTGCTCGTTCGGGAACATCCCGAAGATACAGCCCCCAGTGCCGCTCAGCCGCGCGCGCTCCGTTTGCCCGCCCATCCAGTCCAGTGCCTCGGCAACGAGTGGATACTGCCGGCGAACCAGCGGCTCGAACACATTACGAAAGCGCGCGGCATCAATTTCGGGCGAAATTGTCTCGGCGGGACAGTCGCGTGTCAATTCCGCTGAGCCAAACATGGGCCCTGTCGCCACCGAAACGCCGGGGTCCACCAGCAGCAACCAGGCCAGATCCGGCTCCAGAGGAACCAGGCGATCCCCGACGCCTTCGGCCCAGGCCGCCCGGCCGCGCACAAAAACCGGCACATCAGCCCCCAGGCCCAATCCAATCGCGGCCAGGTCATCCTCCAACAGCCCGAGATCGAATAGTCGGTTCAGTACGACCAGCGTGGTTGCGGCGTCGGAACTGCCCCCACCCAGGCCACCTCCAATCGGGATGCGCTTGTCGAGATGCACCCGCACCCCAAAGGATGAACCGCTGGCCTCCGCCAGCGCCCGCGCGGCCCGCAGGCACAGGTTGTGACCTCCATCGAGCGCCCCGGCCGACATCTCGAATCGCCCCCGCTCCAGCGGTTCGAAGCGCAGCGAATCCGCCAGCCCGACGAACTGAAACACGCTCTGCAGCTCATGGTAACCATCGGCGCGCCGCCCCGTGATATGCAGAAATCGGTTGATCTTGGCCGGCGCGGGGAAGGCCACATCGAAATCGCCGCTCATCGCGTCGCCATGTGCCAGTTGGCGATGCGCACGCGCAGCTCCACGCCCTCGCGCTCGAGGTCCATGCGCACCGGGAGCGCTATGCCGTCAACCTCATCGAACTCGCCGAACTCGATCACCCAGCCGGACTGCTCGATGCGCCGGGGCAAGCCGTCCTCGTCCGTCTCGAGATCGTAATCGGCGCCCGGTGCGAGCAGACCCCGCACCCAGTAGCGCATGCCGGAAACCGGTATCGACTCGTTCGTCAGGTAGGCGACCAGGGCATCCGGGTCCTCGGCCTGATACTGCTCGCCGGCCCGCGTGACCAGCACCGCGGGTTGATTCGGGGCCAGCGTCAGACGACCACCCCCGCGCCCCATCGGGCCGGACAGGTCGAGGACATGGCGCTCCTGCTGCACGCGCCAGTTCAGCTGCGCGGACCAGTATTCCGTCTCGGTGGAGAGCCCCAGACGGGCCGCCAGGCGCCACTCGTCAAAGGCCTTCACCACCTCGGCGCGCTCGTCGAAGGCCTGTCGTGCAGCGGGGTCTTCGGTTCGGGGCATTGGCGCGGCACAACCAGCAAGCACCAGCGCGAACACTATGATGGATGCCCAGCGAGCAGCACTCGCCCGCGAACGGGCACAGAGTGCGCGGAATCTCGCTGCCATCAATTTAGAAGCTCGTCACGCACCCGCAGCAGGCGCTCGTGATCCGGCTCGCGCTCCAGCGCCGCCTCCAGAATGGAGCGCGCCTCGTCGCGTTCGCCCCGCTCCCAGAGCACCACGGCAAGGTTGCTCGCGATCTCGCCGTCGTCGGAGAGATCGTAGGCGCGGCGCAGGAAGTCCTCGGCCTCGTCGAGGCGCCCGAGGCGATAGAGGACCCAGCCATAACTGTCGATGATCGCTGCGTCGTCGGGCTCCTGCGCGTAGGCCCGTTCGATCAGGTCCAGCGCCTCGTCATAGCGATCGGTGCGATCGGCCAGCGTATAGCCCAGCGCATTCAGCGCGGCGACGTTCTCCGGATCGTTGTCCAGGATCGCGCGAAAATCCGCCTCGGCGGCCTCGATGTCATCCTGG
This sequence comes from Thioalkalivibrio sp. ALgr1, assembly GCF_000378285.1. Classification (NCBI taxonomy): domain Bacteria; kingdom Pseudomonadati; phylum Pseudomonadota; class Gammaproteobacteria; order Chromatiales; family Ectothiorhodospiraceae; genus Thioalkalivibrio; species Thioalkalivibrio sp. ALgr1. Next base: position 823,392 of record NZ_KB905132.1, on the reverse strand, counting down.
CGCTCGTGCACCAGGCCGCGCATGTACAGCAACCGGGTATCGCCGGGGAACTGCACCAGTCCCCGATTCAGGCGTTCGCGCGCAGCCGTGTACTCGCCCCTTTCGCGCAGCAGGTTCGCCTCGCCAACATAGGCACGTCGGGCAAGCTCGGCATCCGGACCCTGCTGCATCTGTTCGAAGCGCTCGCGCGCAGCCGACTCGCCCTCGATCTCCAGCGTCATGCGGGCCGCGCGCAGGCGGGCATCATCGGCGTGACCGCCACCCCCGACCCGCTCGTAGGCCTGGCGGGCGCCCTCCGGGTCGTCTTCCATCTCGTGCAGCCGCCCCAGGTAGTAGGCGATGTCGTCCTCGCGCTCGCCCAGGGCATCCAGTCGCTCCAGATAGGTCCGGGCCGGGCCCAACTGTTCGGCCTCGAGGTTCATCAGCGCCAGGGCCAGCAGCAGCTGCACATCCTCCGGGTCCTGCTCGACCAGGCGGTCCATTTCTTCGCGCGCCATCTCGCGATCATCGTGCTCCGCCAGCATGCGGGCATAGCCAAAACGGGCCTCGCGGCTCTCGGGGTGGTTGGCCACCGTCGTGCGCAGTTCTTCCAGTGCCTCGTCGGACTGCCCCACCTCGTCCAGGGCGCGGGCACGCAACAGACGCAAGGACACGGATTCCGGGAAGCGCTCCACACCCCGAGCAGTCGCCTCCAGTGCCGGCTCGCCGGGCGCGAAGCGCAGTGCCGCCTCGGCAAATACGCGATGCACACCGACGTCGTCCTGACGCTGATCCGTCAGGCTCTCCAGGGCCTCCAGCGCGGCCTCGCGGTTGCGTGTCTGACCGACAACCGCCCCGAGCGCCGCGTAGGGGTCCCCACCCTGTACGGCCTGCAGGTCAATCACCGTGCCCATCTGCTCGGCAGCGGGGCCCGGCTGCCCCAGGTCCAGACGCAGCACCGTGGACAGCTGCAAAGCATCCAGGCTCTCCGGTGCCAGCTGGCGCCAGCGCTCGGAAGACTGCAAGGCCTGATTGCGGTCCTGGGCGAACAGTGCAATACGGGTGGCCCGTTCGGCGATGGCCGGGTCGTCGCTGAGCAGGGCCGCGGCGCCGTAGTAGCGCGCAGCCTCCTCGTACTGCCCGGAGCGCACGGCGATCTCGCCGACCAGCACACCCAGCATCAGGGCCGCTTCCGGGTCCTGCGCCGGCATGATCGGGAGGATCACGGGGCGATCCGTCTCCAGGGCCTCGCCCTCCGAGGCGCCCAGAGGCATGTGGGCGCAGCCCACCAGCACGAGCGCGGCCAGCGCCGCAAATAGGGGTCGAATCATTTCGGGTCCGATCGGATTACTCCATTGCATTCTGGGGAGACTCGGATAAGTGCATCGCTTAGTTGCATCACTAATGGGACGCCCATCCCGTGCCACGGTTCCAAACCGGCAACCGTGCGGCACACCGGCTGGACACTGTAACGGACGGCACGGGCCAGTACACTACGCATCCACCACCGAGGGAATGCACTTCTCCCCCGGTGACTTGTATGTTTTGGGGGCCTTTTCCGGGCATTTGCGGCACAATAGCGTCAGCATGCTGTTCACTCTTGGTATCAATCACAAGACCGCCCCGGTCGCGATCCGCGAACGGCTGTCGGTGAATGAAAGCCAGCTCGGCGAGGCCCTGCACTCGCTGCGCTCGGGCGTCCTGTTGCCGGAAACCGCGATCCTGTCGACCTGCAACCGCACCGAGGTGTACTTCCGCGAGGGCGGCAAGCAGTCGGAACACCGCGTGCTGGACTGGCTGGGCGGCTACCACGGCATCGACCGCGACGAACTCAGGCCCTATCTCTATCTGCACCACGACGGCTCCGCGGTGCGCCACACCCTGCGCGTGGCAAGCGGCCTGGACTCGCTGGTCCTCGGCGAGCCCCAGATTCTCGGGCAGATGAAGACGGCCTACCAGCATGCCCATGACGCCGGCACGCTGGGCCGCTCGCTGGAGCGCCTGTTCCAGCATGCCTTTGCCACCGCGAAGGACGTGCGCACCCAGACTGCGATCGGCCAGAGCGCCGTCTCGGTGGCCTTCGCCGCGGTCTCGCTGGCGCGCCAGATTTTTGGCGACCTGAAGCCGCTGACCGCGCTGGTGATCGGCGCCGGCGAGACGATCGAACTGGCGCTGCAGCACCTGTCCGGCCACGGAATCGGGCAGGTGATCGTCGCCAACCGCACCGAGGAACGCGCCCAGGCCGTGGCCGAGCGCTTCGACGGCCAGGCGATCAGCCTGAACCAGTTGCCGGATCGCCTGGCCGAGGCCGACATCGTGATCTCCTCCACCGCCGCCCCGCTGCCGATCCTCGGCAAGGGGGCGGTGGAACGTGCCCTGCGCAAGCGCCGGCACAAGCCGATCTTCATGGTCGACATCGCCGTCCCGCGCGACATCGAGCCCGAGGTCGGCCAGCTCGAGGACGTCTACCTCTATACGGTGGACGACCTCCAGGAAGTGATCGACGAGAACATGGCCTCGCGCCAGGCCGCCGCCGCGCAGGCCGAGGAGATCATTACCCAGCGCGCCAGCGAATTCATGCGCTGGTTGCGCGCCCGCGACTCCGTGGACAGCATCCGCCAGCTGCGTCAGCGCGCCGAGGCCGTCAAGGCCGAATCCCTGGCCAGGGCCGAGGCGATGCTGCGCGCCGGCAAGTCGCCGGAGGAGGCCATGCAGTTGCTGGCCCACAGCCTGACCAACAAGCTGATGCACGCCCCCTGCAAGTCGCTGAACACCGCCGCCCACGAGGGTGACGCGCGCCTGCTCGACGCCGCCCACCGGCTGTTCCAGCTGCCCAGCCCGGAAGACGACCCCGGCCACGACCCCGAGTCCGGCACCCGTTCGTGAAGGCCTCGTTCCGTACCAAGCTCGAGGGCCTGGCCGAGCGTCATGCCGAGATCGCGCAGCTGCTGGCCACACCGGACGCCGCCGAGGACGCCGACCAGCTGCGCCGTCTGTCGCAGGAATACAGCCAGCTCGAGCCGGTCGCCGAGGCCTGGAAGGCCTGGCACGACAACCAGGCCGCGCTGGAAGAGGCCCGCGCGATGCTCGCGGAGGACGACCCCGATCTGCGCGAAATGGCCGAGGCCGAGATCGACACCCTGGCGGAACAGGCCGAGGCACTGGAGGCCGAGCTCCATCGCCACCTGATCCCGAAGGACCCGCACGACAACGCCAACGTATTCCTCGAGATCCGCGCCGGCACCGGCGGCGACGAGGCCGCCATCTTCGCCGGCGACCTCCTGCGCATGTACACCCGCTACGCCGAACAGCAAGGCTGGAAGCTGGAGATCCTCAGCGCCAGCGAGGGCGAGCACGGCGGCTACCGCGAGGTAATCGGGCGCCTGGCCGGCCAGGGCGCCTTCTCGCGACTCAAGTTCGAATCCGGCGCCCACCGCGTGCAGCGCGTCCCGGAGACCGAATCCCAGGGCCGCATCCACACCTCCGCGGCCACGGTCGCCATCCTGCCGGAGCTGGACGAGGTCGAGATGCCGGATATCAACCCGGCCGACCTGCGCGTGGACACCTTCCGCGCCTCCGGGGCCGGCGGCCAGCACGTCAACAAGACCGACTCCGCGATCCGCCTGACCCACCTGCCCACCGGCATCGTGGTCGAGTGCCAGGAAGAACGCTCGCAGCACAAGAACCGCGCCAAGGCGATGACCTACCTCGCCGCGCGCCTGTTCGAGGCCGAGCGCGAGGCGCAGGCCGCCGCGCAAAGCGCCGAGCGCAAGAGCCTGGTCGGCAGCGGCGACCGCTCCGAGCGCATCCGCACCTACAACTTCCCGCAAGGCCGTGTGACCGACCACCGCATCAACCTGACCCTGTACAAGCTGGAACAGGTGATGGCCGGTGACCTCGACCCGGTAATCGAACCGCTGATTCACGAATACCAGGCCGAGCAGCTCGCCACTCTCGCGGACGCGTAATGGAAACGCCCGCGACGCTGGATGCACTGCTGCGGGAGCTGCGCGGCCGTCTGCAGGCGGCCGGATCGGACGAGCCAGGGCTCGAGGCCCGCCTGCTGCTCGGCGCGGCGACCGGCCTCGACACCAGCGCCCTGATCGCCCGCGGGCTCGATGTCGCCTCCGCGTCGCAGCGCGAACGTGCCGACACCCTGTGCCGGCGTCGCGAGGCGGGTGAGCCGATCGCCCACATCCTCGGCCGCCGCGCCTTCTGGACCCTCGATCTCGAGGTCTCCCCCGCCTGCCTGATTCCGCGCCCGGAGACCGAACTGCTGGTGGAACGGGCCATCGCGGCCATCGACGCCTGCGAGCGCGCGCATCCCCGGGTACTGGATCTGGGCACCGGCAGCGGCGCGATTATCCTCGCGCTGAAGGCGGAACGCCCGGCCATCGAGGCCGTCGCCACCGACCGCAGCCCGGACGCCCTGCGCCAGGCCCGTGCGAACGCCAACACCCTGGGGCTGGACGTGACCTTCCTGCAGGGGGCGTGGCTCACCCCGTTCAAGCCCGAGGACGCCTTCGACATGATCGTCAGCAACCCGCCCTATATCGCCCAGGACGATCCCCACCTGACCCGCGGCGACCTGCGCTTCGAACCGAGGGAGGCACTGGCCGCACCGGAAGCCGGACTTGGCGATCTGTACACCATCATCGATACCGCACTCCTCCACCTGCTCCCGGATGCCCCGCTGCTGCTGGAGCACGGGTTCGATCAGGCCCGAGATGTTCGCGCCCGCATGCAACAGGCGGGCTATCGCGAGGTGCAGAGTTTGCGTGACCCCGCCGGGCACGAGCGCATCACGATCGGGAGCCGTCCATAAAAAAGCCCCGGCGCGAACGCCGGGGCCAACCGTGTGATGCGGGTGCTGCCTAGAACGGCAGATGCAGGTGCAGGTTCATCGAGCCGCTGGGCGAGCGGTGCCGCGGGCGGCTGTGGTAGTGGTGATGATGGTGCTGCTGGTAGCTGTGATAGTGCCGGTGATGATGGCCACGCCCGCGTTTGTGCGAGCGCTTGGAATGCTTGTAGCCACGATAGCCGGGATGGCTGCGGGCATGCGGCGGGCCGCCATAATGGCCCGGGCGATGATGCGCATGCTGCAGTGCATCAGGGTCGAAGGCCGCGGCACCGGTGTGCACAAAGCCGGAGACCGGCTGGGCCGCATGCGCCGGGGCCGCCAGGGCAAACGCCAGCAACGCCGCCGGCGCCAGGGCGATCATCATGCGTTTCATCGTGTACCTCCTTGAACTGCGCAACTGGCAGAATTGCCAAGGTCCAAATTACGGGGTCTTCCTGAACGGTTCCTAACCGAGCCGCCCCAGGAGCGTGACGCCGGTTACACTTTGCCGTACTACGTGACTAAGCCTTGACCCGATTCACACTGGAGAACGCCCCGTGGATGACCCGGAACTGCTGCGCTACAGCCGCCAGATCATGCTGCCCGGTGTCGGAGTCGAGGGGCAGCAGCGCCTGCAGGAAGCACATGCGGTCATCATGGGCCTGGGCGGACTGGGTTCGCCGGTAGCCGCCTACCTCGCGGCCGCCGGGGTCGGACGACTCACGCTGGTCGACCCGGACCATGTCGAGGTCACGAACCTGCAGCGGCAGATCCTGCATACGGACGCGGATATCGGCCGCGACAAAGTGGAGTCCGCGGCGCGGCGCCTGGCGGCGATGAATCCGAACTGCCACGTCGAGACCCGCGCCGAACGCCTGGATGTGGATGCCATGACCACCCTGTTTGCAAAGGCCGACGTGGTCCTGGACGGCACCGACAACTTCGCCAGTCGGGGCGCGATCAACCGCGCGGCCGTAGCCAGCGGCACACCGCTGGTCTCCGGCGCGGTGATCCGCTTCGAGGGACAGCTCACCACCTTCGACTACCGCGACCCCGAGGCCGCCTGCTACCACTGCCTGTATGGCGAGGGCGGCGGGGACGAGGACACCTGTGCGGCCAATGGCGTACTGGCCAGCCTGCCGGGGGTGATCGGCAGCCTGCAGGCCACCGAGGCGCTCAAACTGCTGATCGGGCTCCCGACCCTGAGCGGGCGGCTACTGATGGTGGATGCGGCCGGCATGCAGTTTCGCGAGATTCGTCTGCGCCGCGACCCGGGTTGCCCGGTCTGCGCACAGCGCCCGGCGCGGGCCTGAGCGGCACGCTGAGTCAGGCGCTGGAACGGGGCCGGAAGGCGACCACCTGGCCACGGGGGATACGCTGATCCTCCTGGGCCAGGGCGGCGGTCAGGCGGTCGGCCATACAGTTCAGGGCGCGATTGGTAACCATGGGCGCCATGGAGTGATAAAGACGCAGCTCGCAGGCCACCGGGCGATGCAGGTTGTGCCGGTGGGCGGCGCGGAAGGCCGTCCAGGCCACCACCGGCATATCGTTGAGCACACGATCCACCACAACCCAGGCATCCGGCTGCAGGATCAGGTCCAGGTGTTTGAGGATTGGCAGGGGCAGACGGATCTCGGGGCCCAGCCGCCGCAGGGCCAGGGCCACCTGGTTGTAATAGCGGGCCTCGACCTGCCATCCGGGTCGGGTATCCAGGGTGGGAATCTCGGTATGCCGGGAATACATGACCAGCCCCCCGCCAGGGAAACACTGATGCCATTACTATCTCTATAGCAAAGACTGTCTCTCGGCGGGAAGATTCCGTGTCCGGTTTATTTGCACCCGGCTACTGGCGCGTGTCGGGGGTTGGCGGCTGGGCTGTCTGGGTGGCGCAGAGGGCCTCGGCATCCACCGGGTCGAAGTGGTATTGCGCGTTGCAGAACTCGCAAGTCACCTCGATCTTGCCCTGCTCCTCGATGATGCCGCGGATCTCGTCCTGCCCGAGGCCGCGCAGGGTCTCGGCCACCCGCTCGCGCGAGCAGGGGCAGTGGAACTGGACCGGGGTCCCGTCGAACAGGCGCACGCGCTCCTCGGCGAACAGCCGGCCGAGCAGCGTGCCGGCATCCAGCTTCAGCATCTCCTCGGGGGTGGTGGTGTCGGCCAGGATGTTCGCGCGGTTCCAGTCCTCGGAGTCACGCGTGACTGCATGACCACCCTCACCCGGTACCGCCTGCAGGAGCATCCCGGCCGCGGACTGACCGTTGGCCGCCAGCCACAGCCGGGTGGGCAGCTGCTCGGAACGTTCGAAGTAGACATTCATCGCATCCGCCAGGGTCTCGCCCTCCAGCTCGACCACCCCCTGGTAGCGCTCGCCGCCATCGCCCGGGTCCAGCGTCAGCATCAACCGGGCGTTGTCGCCGGCACACTGGGCCAGCGTCGCATCCTCGGGGGGCGTCTCGCGAAAGCGCGCCAGGCCGCGCAGCCGACCCTGGCCATCGGCCTGGGCCACGATCATGTGCACGGGACCAGTGCCGGTGATTTGCAGGATCAGTGAACCATCGAACTTGAGCGTGGCGGCCGTCAGCGCCACGGCCGCATAGGCCTGCCCCAGGAGGTCGCGCACCACCGGCGGATACTCGTGGCGTTCCAGCAGGGCCTGCCAGGCCGCGTCCAGGTGTACCCATTCGCCACGCACCCCGGCTTCTTCCAGCATGAAGCGGTGCAGGGTGTCGGTTTCAAGCATGAAGTCCGCAGCCCTGCATCATCCGTCCAGCTTGGCCTTCAGGCGCTCGTTCACCTGAGCCGGGTTGGCCTTGCCCTGGGTGGCCTTCATCACTTGGCCGACAAAGAAGCCAAACAGCTTGTCCTTGCCACCACGGTACTGCTCCAGCTGCTGCGGATTGTTGGCCATCACCTCGTCGATGATCGCGTCGATCGCGCCGGTATCGGTGATCTGCTTGAGCCCCTTGGCCTCGATCACGGTGTCGGCATCGCCCTCGCCGTTCCACATCGCCTCGAAGACCTCCTTGGCGATCTTGCCGGAGATGGTCTCGTCCTGGATGCGCGCCAGCAGCCCGGCGAGGCCCTCGGCGTTCACCGGGGCGTCGGCCAGCTCGACCTCGGAGCGGTTCATCGCGGCGGAGAATTCGCCCATCACCCAGTTGGCGGCGATCTTCGGCGCGCCACAGCCGGCGGCCACGGCCTCGTAGAAGTCGCCCATCTCGCGCGCGGCGGTCAGTACACCGGCGTCGTAGTCGGACAGGCCGTACTGTTCGACGAAGCGGGCGCGCTTGGCATCCGGCAGCTCAGGCAGCCTGGCACGCACGGACTCGATGAAGGCCTGGTCCACGACCAGCGGCAACAGGTCCGGGTCGGGGAAGTAGCGGTAGTCGTTGGCCTCTTCCTTGCTGCGCATGGAGCGCGTCTCGTCACGATCCGGGTCGTACAGGCGGGTCTCCTGGACCACGCTGCCACCACCCTCGATCACGTCGATCTGGCGCTCGATCTCGTGATTGATCGCGCGCTCGACGAAACGGAAGGAGTTCAGGTTCTTCAGCTCCGCACGGGTACCGAACTCGGTCTGGCCCTTCGGCCGGATCGAGACATTCGCATCACAGCGGAAACTGCCTTCCTGCATGTTGCCGTCGCAGATATCGAGATAGCGCACCAGCGAGTGCAGCTTTTTCATGTAGGCGACGGCCTCTTTCGCCGAACGCAGTTCCGGCTCGGAGACAATCTCGATCAGCGGCGTACCGGCGCGGTTGAGGTCGATGCCGGTCATCGACTCGAAGCCCTCGTGCAGGCTCTTGCCGGCGTCTTCCTCCAGGTGCGCGCGGGTTACCCCGATGCGCTTGATCGTGCCGTCCTCCAGCTCGATATCCAGATGCCCCAGCCCGACGATCGGCAGTTCGAACTGCGAGATCTGGTAGCCCTTGGGAAGATCCGGGTAGAAGTAGTTCTTGCGCGCAAACACCGACCGCGGCGCGATCTCGGCGTCAATCGCCAGCCCCAGCATCACGGCCCGCTCGACCGCGCCCTGGTTCAGCACCGGCAGCACGCCGGGCATGCCCAGGTCCACCGCGCAGGCCTGGCGGTTGGGCTCGGCGCCGTAGGCGGTCGGCGCGCCGGAGAAGATCTTGGAGACGGTGTTGAGCTGGGCGTGAATCTCCAGCCCGATGACGGTTTCCCATTCCATGCGGCGATCCTCAGGCGAAGGCCGCCGGCACACGGGTGTGCCAGTCGGTTTCTTGCTGGTACTGGTGGGCAACGCCGAGCAGGCGCGCCTCGTCGAAGTAGTTGCCGATCAACTGCAGGCCCACCGGCAGGCCGTCGATCTCGCCGGCCGGCAGCGACATCGCCGGCAGGCCCGCGAGGTTCGCGGCGATGGTGTAGATGTCCGACAGGTACATGCTGACCGGATCGGCCTTGGCGCCCAGGGCGAACGGCAGCTCCGGCGTGGTCGGGCCGAGCAGGACGTCGACGTCCGCGAATGCGCTGCGGAAGTCGTCGGCGATGATGCGGCGGACCTTCTGCGCCTTCAGGTAGTAGGCGTCGTAGTAGCCGGCGGACAGCACGTAGGTACCGACCATGATGCGGCGCTTCACCTCGTCGCCGAAGCCCTCCCCGCGCGAGCGGGTGTAGAGGTCCATCAGGTCCGCGGGGTTGTCGCAGCGGTGGCCATAACGCACGCCGTCGAAGCGCGCGAGGTTCGAGGAGCACTCGGCCGGAGCGACCACGTAGTAGGCCGGCACCGACAGGTGGCTGTTCGGCAGGCTCACCTCGCGGATCTCGGCGCCGCGGCCCTTGAGCACCTCGACGGCCGCGTCGATCACGCCGCGTACCTTCTCGTCCAGGCCCTCGCCGAAAAACTCCTTCGGCAGGCCAATGCGCAGACCCTTCAGGTCCTGGCTCAAACCGGCGGTGAAGTCCTCGGCCGGGCGCTCGACGCTGGTGGAGTCGCGCTCGTCGAAACCGGCCATGGCGTTCAGCATCAGGCCGCAGTCCTCGGCGGTCGCGGCCATCGGCCCACCCTGATCGAGGCTGGAGGCAAAGGCGATCATGCCGTAGCGCGACACGCGCCCGTAGGTCGGCTTGAGCCCGGTAATGCCGCAGAACGCGGCCGGCTGACGGATCGAGCCGCCGGTGTCGGTGCCGGTCGCCCCCGGCACCAGGCGCGCACCCACCGCCGCGGCGGAGCCGCCGGAGGAGCCGCCGGGGACGCGCTCGGTATCCCAGGGATTGCGCACCGGGCCATAGAAACTGGTCTCATTGGACGAACCCATCGCAAACTCGTCCATATTCGTCTTGCCGAGCATCACCGCCCCGGCGGCGTTCATGCGCTCGACGACGGTGGCGTTGTACGGCGAGACGAACGGATCAAGCATGCGCGAGCCGCAGGAGGTCCGCACACCTTCGGTGCAGAAGATGTCTTTCTGGGCGACCGGCACGCCCAGAAGCGGGGTCTGCTCACCATTGGCCAGGCGGGCATCGGCCGCTTCGGCCTGCGCCAGCGCGGACTCGGCGGTCACGGTAATAAAGCTGTTGAGCTGTGAATCGAGGCGCTCGATCCGGTCCAGATACAACTGGGTCAGCTCACGCGAGCTGATCTCGCGGGCCTGGAGCTTGCGCGCCCAGCCGGACAGGGTTTCCTGGGACATGGTTTCGGGAACTCTTGTCTAATAAAGCGTGATGAAATCGGCGAAATCGGCCAGCGGTGCCCGCGGCTTACTCGATCACGCGTGGCACCAGGTAAAGCCCACCCTCGACGGCCGGCGCAATCGCCTGAAAACCCTCGCGATTGTCGGTCTCCGTGACCGCGTCCGGGCGCAGGCGCTGCTCGGCATCCAGCGGGTGGGCCATGGGTTCCACGCCCTCGATGGGGGCGCCGTCGAGCTGCTCGACAAAATCGAAGATATCGCTCAGACCGCCGGCAAATTCGCGGGCCTTTTCGTCGCTCATCGCCAGACGAGCGAGGTGCGCGATGCGCTGAACTTCGGAGGCTTCTACAGACATGATCGGCAAGGGCCCCTGTATCAGTCGATGGTGATGCGGAATGCGGCCGGCAAACTTACCACAAAGCCGTTATTGCCCAAACCCCGGGCAGTTGCTAGAGTCTCGGGCTTTCCCGCCCGACCACCAACGCAGGTTTCTTCTTCATGCTCAAACGCCTCCTGGGGTTGTTCTCCAACGACATCTCCATCGACCTCGGCACTGCCAACACCCTTATCTATATGCGCGGCCAGGGGATCGTCCTGAACGAGCCGTCCGTGGTCGCGATCCGGCAGGACCGAGGCCCGGGCGGCCCGCGCTCCATCGAAGCCGTGGGGATCGAGGCGAAGAAGATGCTGGGGCGCACGCCGGAGCACGTGGTAACCATCCGCCCGATGAAGGACGGCGTGATCGCCGACTTCACCACCACCGAGAAGATGCTGCAGTACTTCATCAAGAAGGTGCACGAGCGGCGGATCTTCCGCCCCAGCCCGCGGGTACTGGTCTGCGTGCCCTGCGGCGCGACCCAGGTGGAGCGCCGCGCGATCCGCGAATCCGCGTTCGGCGCCGGGGCGCGCAAGGTCTACCTGCTGCAGGAACCGGTGGCCGCGGCCATCGGCGCCGGCATCCCGCTGGATGAGGCCGTGGGCTCCATGGTGCTGGACATCGGTGGCGGGACCTCCGAGGTCGCGGTGCTGTCGATGAACGGCATCGTCTACTCCGAGTCCGTGCGCATCGGCGGTGACACCTTCGACGAGGCGATCATGTCGTATGTGCGCCGGAACTACGGCGTGCTGATTGGCGAGGCCACCGCCGAGCGTATCAAGCATGCGGTCGGCTCGGCCTATCCAGGCAAGGAGCTGCTGGAGATCGAGGTCAAGGGCCGCAACCTGGCTGAAGGCGTGCCGCGTTCGTTCACCCTGAACTCCAACGAGATCCTCGAGGCCCTGCAGGATCCGCTGTACGGAATCGTCTCCGCCGTGCGCACCGCGCTGGAACAGACCCCGCCGGAACTGGGCTCCGATGTCGCCGAGCGTGGCATCGTGCTGACCGGCGGCGGCGCCCTGCTGCAGCAGATCGACCGCCTGCTGATGGAAGAGACCGGCATCCCGGTGGTCATCGCCGACGACCCGCTGACCTGTGTGGCGCGTGGCGGCGGGCGCGTGCTGGAGATGCTCGACGAGAAACAGGTGGACTTCCTGTCCATGGAGTAGACTCCGGGCTGGATCGGGGGATGGGGTGTCGCCCCGCATCCTGGGAAATTGGTGGGGCTCTTCCCATCGCACCTGCCAACCGCGGTGCCGCCCTGACCCAATCACGACCCGCAACCGGAGGTTAAGCCATCAGCAAGCCGCTGTTCAGACTGGGTGTATCGCCCACTCTGCGCCTGCTCGCGGTGATCCTGCTGGGTGTCGCGCTGATGGCGCTGGATCACCGACTGAACGAGCTGCAGACGGTGCGCAATGCGCTGTCCACGGTGGCCTACCCCCTGCAGGTCGCGGTCGATGCACCGATCCGGGCGGGCAGCCGGCTGCTCGAGTCCTTTACCAGCCGCGAAGACCTGATTACCGAGAACCGCATCCTGCGCGAAGAGAACGCTGAGCTGCGGGCCCGCCAGTTGCGCTTCGATGCGCTGCAGATGGAAAACGACCGCCTGCGCGCACTCCTGAACACCGCCGAACGGGCACAAGAGCGCGTCGAGATCGCCAAGCTCCTGGCCGTGGACCTGGACCCCTTCCGCCAGCAGATCGTGCTCAGCAAGGGCAACCGGCACGGTGTCTACCCGGGGCAGCCTGTCATCCACCCCGATGGCGTGATCGGACAGGTCCTGTCCACCCAAATGACCAGCTCCACCGCGCTGCTGATCTCCGACCCCGGCCACGCCTTGCCTGTGCTCAGTGCCCGTACCGGCCTGCGCGGCATTGTCGTCGGCACCGGCAACCCGCGGCGCCTCGAAATGCGGCACGTACCGCCCCAGGAGGACATCGAGGAGGGCGACCTCCTGCTGACCTCCGGGCTCGGCGGGCGCTTCCCGCCGGACTACCCGGTCGCCCGAGTGACCTCGGTCGAACGCCAGCCGGGACAACCCTTTCTTGATATCCAGGCCGAGCCTCTGGCGGCCCTGGACCGCTCGCGCGAGGTCCTGCTGCTGTGGACCAGCGAACGTCCGGACGCGGACGCCGATACCCGCCCGGAAGAAGAAGGGGAAACGACCGAACGGGAAGCAGAACCGGAGGGCGAGGCCGACATTCCGGGGGCGGCTGAGAACCCATGAACCGCACGCTGGGCATCCCCTGGCTAATCGCCCTGACCCTGGTCGTCGCGCTGGCCCTGGCCATCGTGCCCATACCCGATGCGCTGCCCCCAGCCCGACCTGAATGGCTCCTGCTGGCGCTGGTGTACTGGATCATGGCCTTCCCTCAGCGCTTCGGGGTGCTGACGGCCTTTGTCATGGGGTTGCTACTGGATACCCTGTACGGCCAGTTGCTCGGGCAGAACGCCATCGCCCTGGCGGTGGTGGCGTACATCGTGCTGCAGATTCATCCACGCCTGCGTGTTTACCCCGTCTGGCAGCAGGCCATCGTGGTGGCCGTCCTCACGGCGCTGTACAAGCTCCTGGCCCTGTGGCCACAGGGCGCGATTGGACTGCCGCCCGACAGCGCCTGGTATTGGGCGCCGGTGGCGACCAGCGCACTGGTCTGGCCGTTGATCTTCGTGCTGCTAAGGGACATGCGGCGGCGCTGGCTGCTCCACCTGAGCTGAACACGGGCCACCCGTTCTGGTCGAACGCCCCCAAAAGCGACTCATGCGCGAGCGTGTACGTTGATCACTAGTCCCCTGACGAATGGAGAGAGACACGATGGACCCGAAGACCCGCACCGAAATCGAGGCCGCTGTATTCCAGCGCCTCTTGCAGCATCTTGATGAACGCAAGGATGTGCAGAACATCGACCTGATGAATCTCGCCGGTTTCTGCCGCAACTGCCTGTCCAAGTGGTACGTCGCCGCCGCCGAGGAACGCGGCGAGTCGATCGATTACGAGGGGGCCCGCGAGATCGTCTACGGCATGCCCTACAGCGAATGGAAGGAGCGCTACCAGAAGGAGGCGACCGCCGAGCAGAAGGCGGCTTTCGAGGCGAGCCAGAAATCGACCCATGCATGACCACGGACTGATCGAGACGCCCGAGGCCCTGCAGGCGTTTCTCGATTCGATCACCGGGACGGACTGGATCGCGCTGGACACGGAGTTCCTGCGCGAGAAGACCTACTATCCGCAGCTCTGCCTGGTACAGGCCGCCACGCTGGATCAGCTCGCCTGCATCGACCCGCTGCGCCTCGACATCCAGCAGCTCGCCCCGCTGTTCCGGGACGCGCGCATCACCAAGGTCTTCCACGCCGCCTCGCAGGACATGGAGTTGCTGTATCGCGAGCTGGGCTTTGTGCCCAGCCCCGTGTTCGATACCCAGATTGCGGCCAGCATGCTCGGCTACGGCGAGCAGGTCGGCTATGCCAACCTGGTCAAGAACGTGCTCGATCGCGATCTCGACAAGAGCCAGACCCGGACCGACTGGTCCCGGCGTCCGCTGAGCGCGGACCAGATCCGCTATGCCGCCGACGACGTCCGCCACCTCGCGACACTGTTCAACCGCCTGCTGCACGAGCTGGATACCCACGACCGCATGCACTGGCTGCGCCCGGAGATGGAGGCGCTCAGCAATCCGGCCCTGTACGAACCGGACCCGGAACAAAGCTGGCAGCGCGTATCGGGGGTCAAGCGGCTGAAGCCCAAAGAACGCGCGGTACTCAAATGCGTCGCGGCCTGGCGCGAGCGTACCGCGCAAAGCAGCAATCGTCCCCGGCGCTGGGTGCTGTCCGACGACCTCCTGCTGGACATCGCACGCCGCACACCGGCTGATACCCAGGCTTTGCGCGAACTGCGCCAGTTCCCCGGCGGCATGAAGCCCGACCACATCGAATCGCTTCTGGCCGCCATCCGGGAAGGCCAGGCCCTGCCACGCGAGCAATGGCCGCATTTGCCGGAGAAGCCGCGCCTGAGTGAGCGTGACGAGGTGCTGGTCGATATCGGCATGGCGCTGCTGCGCGAGTGTGCCCGCGAACACCAGATCAGCGCCGCGGCGATCGCGCAACGCAAGGATGTGATCGAACTACTGAAGAGCGACGGCACGGAAGGCCGCCTGGCTAGTGGCTGGCGCCGGGAGATTGCAGGTCAGACCATCCAGCACTGGTTCAGCGGCGAGAGCCGCCTGGCCTGCAAGCCCAGTGGTGAGCTTGATATGGAACCCGTTAGCGAAACGATTGCGACGGAATAGCCGCCGCAATCGTCGCAAGATGCAGATGCAACCCGCTCAGGCCGCGGATTTGTACACACCACGGCGCGGGGACTTCAGACGTCCCTGGCGCTTGAGGTAGGCAAGCGTTTGCGAGATGTTCTTGGTATCCAGGCCGGCCTTCTCGGCACGCTCCTTGATCTCCTTGGTCGCCATCTCGGATTTCTCCGCCACGATCTCGACCAGCTGCTGACTGACCGAGCTGCCGCCCCGGCCGCCACGGCGACCACCACCAGCACGACCGACACGGCCGCCCAGTTCACGGATCTGGCGCTCAAGCTCGTTGAGTTCTTTGCGATGACGCGCGATCATCTCTTTGCGCTTTTCCATCAGCTTTTCGCGCTTCTTGCGGCGCTCGGCGTCCTGGCGCTCGGCTTCTTCCTTTTCCCGCTGACGGGCCAGTGCATACAGCTCTTCGGCGGAAAGTTCGGAGGCCTTCTTGCTATCCAGACTCATTACTCGTCTCCTCGTTCGGAACTTCTCAATGACCAGAACGGCTTCCAACTCCTCGCACGCCCTGGACGGCACATATCGCACGGGTGAATATGATAAAAATAGAAGTAAATTACAAGAGCCGAGAAATAAATTAACACTCGAAGAAGAAGCGCAAATCCGACAAAAGGTGCGCGAATTCTACATCAAGTCACAACCGGAACAGCCGAACACGCCCCCCGAAGTTCTTTTTAACCTACGAGGCAAAGCCGCCGGGCAATGGCGGCTGCGCAACGGGCACGAGCAGCTACGGTTCAACCCCGAGGCGTTCTGTCAGGACTGGGATTCACACTTCCCGGATACCGTCGCCCACGAGGTGGCGCACTCACTCGTGTACCGGACGTCCGGGTTACGCCGCGTACGCCCTCACGGCCCGGAATGGCGAGCCTGGATGGAAACGTTCGGCTGCCAGCCACGGGTTACGCACAACACCCCCCTGAAAGGCAGAAGGGTCCGGACCTATACCTACCGTTGCGCCTGCCAGACCCACGCACTAAGTGCGCGGCGACATTATCTGATTCAGCGGCGCCGATACCGCTATGAATGCCGAGAGTGCGGACAGCGACTACAGCAGGAGAAATAAAGATCATTAGAAAACCTGGCGGGGCGGTCAATGCAGATCATGCAACCGGCTTTCCAACTCGGCCAATACGCATTCCACTGCGCCACGCCCCTCCTCGATCACCGTGCGCGCCGCATCACCCATGGTTTTCCGACACTCGGAATCTCCCAGCAAATCCGCGACGGCGCGGCCCAGCGCCTCGGCATCCTGCACACGCCACAAAGCACCTTGCTCCCCGAGGCGCTCGACTGCGAATGTAAAATGCTCGGTGCTGGGCCCCACAAGCACCGGCAGCCCGAGCGCGGCGGGCTCGAGTACATTCTGCCCCCCCAGGGGAACCAGGCTGCCCCCGACAAAAGCGGCATCCGCAGCACCAAGGTAGACCCCAATCTCGCCGATCGTATCGCCCACCAGCACATCCAGCGGCGGCCCCGGACATTGCGTGCGCCTCCCGACCGAAAACCCGGCTTGCCGGGCCGCCTCGAAAGCCACGTCAAAGCGATCTCGATGGCGCGGCACCCAAAGCAACACGGCGTCGGGATGGGATTCGCGCACCGCGCGATGGGCCTCGAGCACGGCCTCTTCCTCGCCTTCCCGCGTACTGACCGCCACCCAGACCGGCACGCCTTCAGGCGCAACAGTCGCACGCAGATCCGCCGCCTGCTCATGGCCGGGCGGCAATGCGCGATCGAACTTCAGATTCCCCACCACCTGGACGCGCGCGTTCGGCGCCCCCAGCTCGCGAAAGCCCCGGGCGGCCGACTCGTCCTGGGCCAGGATCTTCTCGGCACGCGCAAGGGTTTCCCGCACCAGAGGCTGCAGACGCCGGTACCGCTTGATTGAGCGTGGTGATAGCCGCGCACTCACCACCCGGAGCGGAATACCGGCCTGTTCGCAGGCACGATAGAGATTGGGCCAAAGCTCGGTCTCGACGATCAGCGCGACGGCCGGACGGGTGCGCCGCAAGAATCGGCGAACGGCCCCGGGCAGGTCCAGCGGCAGATAGGCGTGCTGGACATCCCTCCCGAGAGCCGCTTCCACCCGGGCGGCTCCCTCCGGTGTCGTGGTCGTCATCAGGAGCGCATGCTCCGGATAGCGGCTACGCAAGGCACGTGCGAGCGGTACCGCCGCCTCCACCTCGCCCACCGAGGCGGCATGGAGCCAGATGGTGCCGGGTGTTAGCGGCTCCCCGGCTCCCAGCCATTCCCGCCAGCGGGCCACTGGTACCGCGTTTGTCCGGGCGCGGCGCACCAGCCGCGCCAGCAAGGCCGGAGAAGTCAGTCGCAGGAGGGCCGTATAGAAGATGTGGCGCATCGCGGCTAGCGGCTCAGTCGAGCCACGCAATGGCCTCGGGCAGGGTGCGGATACGGATGTCTCCGTCTTCAGTGGGCAGCGGTTCCGTGCCCGAGGGATCAAACAGCAATCGGGCGCCGACCCCGGCGCGCCGCGCGGCCTCGAGATCCGACGCGCGATCCCCGACGAGCACCGAACCAGTGAGATCCAGATCCAGGTCATCCCGCGCCCGCAACAGCATGCCCGGCTCCGGCTTGCGATCCGGACAGGCCCGACGATAGTCGGGCTGCGCATCACGGGGATGATGAGGGCAGTGGTAGACGGCCTCGATGCGGCCACCGCGCTCGGAAAAGCGCTCGCTCATCCAGTCCGTCAGCTGCCGGAAATCGCTGTCGCCGTAATAGCCGCGGCCAATCCCGGACTGGTTGGTGACGACCACCACCGGCCAGTGCCGGGAAGTGGCGGCCGCCACCAGTTCGAAGATGCCGGGGACGAACTCGACCTGGTCAGGGCGATGCACGTAGCCATGGTCGACATTGATCACCCCGTCGCGGTCGAGAAACAGGGCGCGCGCACTCACGCCGACCCCGAACGTTCCTGATCGGCCACCAGCGCATCCTCGACGATCCCGCACAACAGATGCCCGATCAGCCCGTGGACCTCCTGAACTCGCGCGGTAGCGGCATCGGGCACCCGCAGCACATGATCTGCGGGATGCGTCTCCGGCAGCCCCTTCTCGCCGGTCAGGGCAACCGTAACCAGCCCACGCTTGCGCGCCATCCCGATGGCCTCGAGCACATTGGGCGAATGCCCGGATGTGCTGATCCCGACGAATACATCACCCGGCTGCCCCAGCGCCTCGACCTGACGCGAGAACACATGCTCGTATCCAAAATCGTTCCCGATCGCCGTCAGCACCGAGGTGTCGGTCGTCAACGCGATCGCCGCCGCCCCCGGGCGCACCGCCCGATAACGACAGACAATCTCCGCCGCAATGTGCTGCGCATCCGCCGCGCTGCCACCATTGCCCGCCAGCAGCACCTTGCCGCCGTCGCGGATGCACTGCAGCCAGCGCTGCCCAACCGTCTCGACCTCGGCAACAAACGCCCGGTCCTCCGCCAGCCGCCCGAACAGCCGGCTGGCCGCCGTGAGCTCCTCGATGATTCCTTCCCGCACTTGCGCTCTCCGCCAGGGAAACACTGAACAATGTAAATGGTCAGCGGGGCACGCCCGCCGATGCCGGGCAAAGTACACCGCGTATCCTTAAGGCCACAAGCAACCGCACGTCGCGGTATCACAGGGCCATGTACAATTTGGGAATGTCTCTCAGCGCCAGTCCGAGTTTCGTGCCACCCGCAAGCCACATGCCGGGCAGCCTTGCCCCATGTTCCGCAGCCCCTGCCGCCCAGCAAGCCCCGGGCGCGACCGGGTGTGCTTTCGTGCTGGCCGGGAGATCATGTTGAGTTCAAGCGGCGCCCACGTCCCGGCTGTCCTGGTCATCGGCCCGGCCTGGGTGGGTGACATGGTGATGGCCCAGAGCCTGTTCATGACGCTCAAGCAACGCGAACCCGCACCCGCTGTGGACGTGATTGCGCCCGCGTGGAGCCTGCCGATTCTGGAGCGCATGCCCGAGGTGCGCCGTCCCATTCCGTTGCCTGTGGGCCACGGGGAGCTTGCACTCGGCCGGCGCTGGCATCTAGGGCGGTCACTACGGGACGCGAACTATCAGCAGGCGATCGTACTGCCGCGTTCAGCAAAGGCGGCAGTACCGGCCTTCGCCAGTGGGGTACCCCGACGGACCGGTTACCGCGGCGAGTTCCGCTACGGCCTGCTCAACGACATCCGCCCACTGGACCGTCAGCGCCTGTATCGCACGGTCGATCGGTTCGTCGCGCTCGCGCACGCCCCGGATGCACCACAACCACCCCCGATTCCGGAACCCAGGCTGGTGATCTCCGAACGCGGTCGGGACGAGGCACGCATTGCACTGGGACTGGGCAACCAGGAGGCACCGGTTCTGGCACTCTGCCCCGGCGCGGAGTACGGCCCCTCCAAGCGCTGGCCCGCCGAGCACTATGCAGAAATTGCTCGGGCCCGCCTGACAGCAGGCTGGCAGGTCTGGCTGTTCGGTTCACGGAAGGACCGTCCAGTGACCCAGGCGATTGCCGAGGCCGCCCCGGGCTGCGCAGACCTGGCCGGGCGCACGCAGCTGGGCCAGGCGATTGACCTGCTTGCCTGCGCAGACCTGGTCATCACCAATGACTCGGGGCTCATGCACATTGCGGCGGCCACCGGCCGCCCGGTGATCGCTGTCTACGGGTCCTCCGACCCTGGCTACACGCCGCCGCTAACCCCCCGCCGGCGCATCCTGCATCTAGGTCTGGAATGCAGCCCCTGCTTTCAGCGCGAGTGCCCCTTGGGGCATTTGAACTGCCTGCGCAAGCTGGCGCCCGAGCAGGTACTGGAGGCCGCCGACGCCCTGCATGCGGAGAGGCACTGATGCATCTGGCATTCGTGTTGTTCAAGTACTTCCCGCATGGCGGGCTGCAGCGCAACTTCCACCGCATCACCGAGCTTGCCCTGGAGCGCGGCCATCAGATCGACGTATTCACACTCGCATGGGAGGGCTGGACCCCGGAGCACCCGCACCTGAAGCTGCGTGTACTGCGGGTGCCTGGCTGGCGCAACCACACACGCTATCGCCATTTCGCCCGCCGCGTTCAATCGGAGGTCCAGGCACTACAGCCCGATCGCGTCGTCGGGTTCAACAAGCTGCCCGGGCTGGATGTCTACTACAACGCAGACCCCTGCTTCATCGAACGGGCGCAGGCTCGCAGCCAGCTTTATCGCCTCTCCGGGCGCTACCGCGTACATGCGGCCCTTGAGCGGGCGGTCTTTCGCACCGAGGCGAACAACCACATCCTGCTGCTATCCGAGGCCGAGAAGCCCCTGTTCCAGCGCTGGTATGCGACTCCCGAGGACCGCTTCCACCTGATGCCACCGTATGTCTCGGCTGACCGCTTCGCCAATGCCGACACCCCGCAACGAAGGCACGCTCTTCGCAAACAGCTCGGCCTGGGGGACGACTCGCTCATGCTCCTGATGGTTGGGTCGGACTTCCGACGCAAGGGTGTGGACCGCAGCATCCGGGCGCTGGCCGCCCTGCCGGACGGCTTGCGGGAACAGGCATCGCTATACGTACTGGGCAAGGGGCGCGCGGCCCCACTGATGCGCCTGGCCCGAAGTCTCGGTGTCTCGGGGCAGGTGCATTTCCTGCAGGGGCGCGACGACGTGGCCGACTTCCTGTTTGCGGCCGACCTGCTTCTGCACCCCGCCTACCAGGAGAACACCGGGACCGCGATCGTCGAGGCGATCGCGGCCGGTCTGCCCGCCCTGGTTACAGCCAATTGCGGATACGCCTTCCACATCGAGCGCGCCGACTGTGGCGAGGTGCTGACCACGCCGTTCGAGCAGCCCATGATGGACGCCGCCCTGGCCCGCATGCTGAGCCAACCCAAACTGCAGGCCTGGCGTGATGCGGCCCTGCGCTACAGCGTTCGCACCGAACTCGGCGCACGCGCCGAGCACGCGCTGCGGGTCATCGAAGGCCCCCGCTATGGCGAGGTGGCGGCATGAGGGTGCTCCGGCGCAATGAACTGGTGATGGACGATGCCTTACACGCGGCGTTAACCGCACGCTACGGCCCGGGAGACCCCTTCGAGCAGGCCATGGCGCTGGATGGCGAGGTCGTCCGCAACGTCGACGGGCGGCGCACGTTCCGTTTCGAACTGGGCGGGCAGCCCTACTTCGCCAAGGTGCACAACGGCATGCCGTGGCGACGCATCCTGCGCAAGCTGAGCCAGTTCCGCATCCCGGTGCTGGGTGCCGAACCCGAATGGCGTGCAATCCACCGGCTGCGGAAGCTGGAGATCCCGACCACGCCACCGGTCGCATTCGGCATCCGGCGTGGACTGAACCCGGCACGGGAACGCTCGTTCGTGATTACCCGCGACCTGGGGCGCACCCGCACCCTGGAACAGGAATGCCTGAGCTGGCCCGAACAACCACCGGCCTTCGCCTTTCGCCTGCAGTTGATCCGAGAGGTCGCCCGCATTGCCCGCACCCTACACGGGAGCGGCATGAATCACCGCGACTTCTACCTGTGCCACTTCCGACTCGACCTGAACTCGAACGAGAACGCCATCCGGTCCGGCCGCATCCCGCCGCGCCTGCACCTGATGGATCTGCACCGCGTTCAGTTCCACGCCCGCCTGCCGGCCCGCGCGCAAATCAAGGATCTCGGAGGTCTGTACTTCTCCGCCATGGATATCGGCCTCAAGCCACGAGATATCCTCCGTTTCATGCGCCTCTATCATGGCACCAGACTCCGCGCCACCTTGGTTGAAAGACACACGCTCTGGACTCGAGTGGCACAGCGAGCCCGAACGCAATACCGCAAGGAACACGGGCGCCTCCCATGTCACGGCTGATGCAATGGCTCGCAGGCATCGGGCGAAGCTCAAGCGTGAAAGGAGTCGCCCCTCTTGACGAAGACCTGAAGAACGCCGGCCTCACCCTCCTGGAAAACCAACCAAAGGCGGGCTGGACCGTCCTGGACAGCTCGGCGCAGGCCCGCGTCGCGCGCGGCCAGTGGCAAAGTCAGGCAGTTGTAATAAAGGTCTTTCTTCCAAGGGGGCCATGGGAATCCGTCAAGTCCATCGGCCGGGGCAGTCGCGGCATGCGGGCCATTCGGCATGGGCGCCAAATGAGTGAAGATGGTTTCGATACACCACGCGCACTCGCCTATGGCTGGATCGGGGTGAACGAGTGCCTGGTAATGGAGGACATCAATGGGGCCAGCCTTTCACACCTGATCACTTCCCGCCATGGGGAACCGTTCCTGGCCATTGCGGACCGTCATCTTGTTCACCGCCGACTCGCAGAAACCGTTGCTCACCTCCATGAGTCCGGATGGACCCATGGCGACCTCCGACTTGGGAATATCCTCGTGTCACCCCCCTCCGCAACCGGACGGTTGGTGTTCCTGGACAACGAAAGAAGCAAAAAACATGGCAGACCATGTGACGGCCAGAAAAACCTGGTCCAACTCAACATGACTCATCCGTCTTTTCTGCCTCGAACCAGTCGTGTTCGGTTTCTGAGCCACTATGCAACACAGCGCGGCATGGGGCGGGTCGCATTCCGCCACCTTGCTATTCGGATTGCCCAGGCAACCGAGGCGCGCCACCAGGAACGGCTGCGACGTGGTGGTTCCAAAGCGCGTTTTTCAGCCAAATAGCAATGAACTCGAACAGCCAAAGCATCCGGCTAACTTCCGGGTTTTGCGGTGCCGGCAATCCCGACCACCCTGTCGTGAAAGCGCTCCAGGCGGGGCACCCCGTACTCGACGGGGCTCGGCGCGAATGCCTGAAGACCAATGCCCAGGCCGAGAGCGGGCTCCTTTTCTCGGACTTCTCGCCCGACCCTGTCTTTTACAAGCGGTATCCATCCCGATGGAGAAACCGGATTCTTGGGCATCTTGGCATTCGCTCCCGTGCCCGCCGGGTTTGGGAGTTCTCGACCTACCTGAAAGGACATAACGCGCCGGTTGCCAAACCTCTGGCCTACCTGGACGGCTCGGCGGAAAGCTGGTTCTTCTGCGAGGCTCTGCCCCAACACCCAAGCCTGAATCAATGGCTAGAAGACGATGCGCTACCGGACGCGGCCCTACTCAGTGAACAGGCCGCTCAAGCGATCGCCACGTTGCACAACGCGGGGGTTGTACACCGTGATTTCAAGTGGGGAAACGTGCTGTTCTCAGCCACAGGAGACGTCATCATCGCCGACCTGGATGGCGCGCGGTTTCATCACCAGCCGCGCCGGGCGGATCTCGCCCGCGACCTAGCCCGTTTCGCCGTTAACGGGCTCGAGGTTGGCCTGACGCAAAGCTGGGCGCGGTCCTTCGTCGGCCGTTATTGCAAGATTCGCGGCATTCCCGTTGAACGACTTCTTCCCGCGGTCGCCCGCTCCGTCACCGTCATTAGCAAACGGCACCAGAAGCGCTATCGTCGCCCCCCTGTCAGCCTGACCTGAGCTTTGGACATCGAAGTGAAAAACCAAGATCGACTTGTACAACTCATGCTGGATCAGCACCTGGGAAATTTTCTCGTCGCCACACCGGTCCTCTCTGCTCTGGCCCAGCACGAGAAAAATCTCCTCGTCATTCATGAACCTCACGCCGAACTCGCGAAACGGATCCCAACGCTAAAGGGCCCGATTGTCACACTGCCCAGAACGGGCAGCCCGGCAAGGGACTTCATCGGATTCATCAAGCTACTCCATACAGTCCGCTCCACAAGACCCACGATTGCCCTCGATTTCGGCGGCAGCGGCAGCGGGGGCTGGCTCGGAGCCATGAGTGGCGCCCCACGGCGAATCTGTCGAGACAGCGCACCGTATGCTCGGCGCTTCAGTGAGCACGTAGCAAAGCCAGAGGGGATGCAACACCGCATCGAAATCTACGGCGCCATAGGGCGAGCTGTCGTACCCGAACTGGAATGGGGATGGCCCAAGCTTGAGCCACTGTCCTCGGACCACGCAAACCTTGAAGAGACTCTGCGTGCGCACGAAATAGACTCGGAGCGCCCGATGATCTGCCTGCATGTAGCCGGAGGGAAGGAATACAAGCACTGGCCGTTGCCGAAATATGCTCAGGTAATCGACACATTACGCCGCGAAGGGAAACAGCCCATTCTGATCGGTGCGGGGCCTGACCGCACAGCGGCGCAGGAGGTTCAGGCTCTGTGCGAGGACCCGCCGGTCAACCTGGTGCAGCGACTGGGCATTGGAAGCCTCATCGCTCTCTTCGAGCGCGCGTCTCTTTTCATTGGCAACGACAGTGGCCCCATGCACATGGCTGCCGCAACGGGCACACCGGTTGTTGCGTTGTTCGGGCCGACGGATCCCGTCCGCTGGGGCCCTCTAACCAACCGGGCCCTGATCGTTCGCGGCACGGAACATATACCGCCGGAACAAGGAAAGAAGAAGTTTGCCGACGGTCGCCGAATGGACAGCATCCGGGTCGATGACGTGGTGAACGCCATTCGCCTCTCCGAGAAGCGCTTTGCAAAGTAGCTGGAAGAACCTTAAGTCCTTCGACCAAGCGCGTGGCCACCACTCACCAAATTCTCTCGTAGCGGCTCTTGTACCGCGCGTCGAATGCCGGGCAGGTATTTTCGCTGGATCAACCTGGCTGCCCGCGGCCAGACCCGTGGAATCCGTGAGGCGTGAGCCAGCCCCAGGGTGCAATACACTCTTCTGCGAAACGCCACCCCCCGAAAGGTGCGAAACGGAATGGCCGCCAGCCGAGAACTCTCTTCTCGAACTCCCTCCAGAAAGGCTCGCTGAGCTTCCACCGGATCCCCTTCCTCCAGATGAACTAGCGGATCCAGAAGCAAACGCCGGTACAGGTACCCCAGCAGGCGGTGGCCAGCGAGAGTTCGACGCCAGAGGGGTTCAGCGAATGCGGCCGCATAATCCAGGTGCATCGCACGGCCGCGGCTGACATCGAAGAGCACATTGTCCATATTGCGGTCCTTCATTCCCGCAATGAAGGCTGCTGGAAGCGATTGCCCCAGGCCATAAAACAGCTTCTCTCGTTCAAGGCCGCCAGGCTCCCGATCGACAATGGCAGCGACAGACTTTGCGGGGCTGTAAGGCATGGCCACCCAGCCAGCATCGATCACCTGAACCGGGAAAGCGGGCACTCCCAGCGCGGAGAGCACCTCGCTAACGGTGACCTCCTTGTCCGCATCAACTGTGCTCTTGACCACCAGGGTCTCCTGGCCGCCGGCTCGCACCAGAAATACCTCGCGAACCAGACGCTCCACCTGAATAGCCGGAGTACGGAGTTGCTCGGACAGCCGATCGCGAACGCCAGATGGTAGACTCTGCATTCGATCCATTCGCGTTGACGATTGCACGTTCTCTCCCAATAACGACTCGCTGCCCCGGCACCCCCCGCGAAAGCGCGCGGATCATAGCGGGCCACCAAGCCACTACATGATGTCATGACCGATACACCAGAAGAACGGCCCCTCGCCAACCAGCATATCCTCATCGTGCTGGAGAAAAAGGGCCATGTGGGTGCAAACGTCCGGGAACACTTTCGCGTCTACCGCGAGGCAGGCGCCCGCCTCACTCTGTGCTTCTTGACCGGCGACGGCTCGGAGTACCAGTCTGACCGTCCAGCTGACAGCGTTACCGGACTGCGTCTCAGCGACAAGGCAAGCAGACGGAACCGAATCGCAACCGCATGGCGCCTGGCGCGAATCCTGCGAAGGGACCGACCAGACGTCATGATTGGGGATCAATACAAATGCGTCGCGAGTCTGCTACTTGCCAGCGTCATCGCTCGCCATGGTCGCCCGATCTACGCACTGCTGCGCGGATACTACGCAACGGATTCCAGAAGCCGTCAGCGCTACTACCAAGCCTTCCGCAAGCGCCTCACGGGCATACTGACCCTGACCGACGCGCAGAGAGATCGCTTCATCGCGAACATGCCGTGGTATCCAACAGACAGTATCTCCGTCGTCCATAACTATATCGACGCCCACCGCCTGCGCACGACAATGCTGTCGAAAACGGAGGCGCGCGAAAGACTCGGACTGGATGAAGACCAGTTCGTCTTCGGCTGTGTGGCCCGTTTTGACAGCTACAAACGCATCACTGATCTACTAAAGGCCTTTGCGAAGCTGCAGACACGAGACGCCGCTCAGGCCCAACTCGTCATTATAGGCGACGGAAAAGAGCGCGCAGCTCTTCATGCCGAGACCAGAGATCTGGGTATTCACTCACGCACCCTGTTCACAGGCTTTTTAGCAGGTGCCAACCGGTACATGCAGGCGTTCGACGTATTCGTTCTGCCCTCCGAAGGTGACAACTTCGCCAGAGTCTTCCTCGAAGCGATGGCGGCCGAGATCCCTGTCGTAGGGGTACGCGGCGGCGGAACACCCGAAGTCCTCGGAACGACCGGCTACCTCGCCCCTCCCCGCGATCCGGCCGCGCTGTCCGAGATCCTCGACCAACTCATCCGCCTTTCTCCGGATGAGCGATGCGCTGCTGGGCGGAAGGGGCGGGAGGAGTCGGAGATCCGATTCACGCGGGAGGGGCTCCGACGTCAGCTACTCGGCGCCCTGAGCGGGAGCATGATGCAAGCTCGAACGCTTCAGCCTGATGGCATCTAGGTGCCTGTCGATCACTTGCGCCTGCGCCTGACCCAGCGATGAAACCTTCTGAAAAGGGGCCGCAAGGGCCTGACGAATACCCCGAGCGTGTGGGGATCGTATTTGCCCACATGCGCCACCTTTACGGCGCCGGTGGAGGACTCGAACGAAATCGCTGGAACCTCGCCAACGAGTTTCTCCGCATGGGCATCAAGGTGGACTTGCTGGTGTTGAATCCGGACGGGCTGGAACACCTTGCCGACCAACCCGATCGGCATGCCATTCGTCTGCGGCGCGAACACCCAATAGCAACGCGCATCCGCGCGCTCAACAGCGCGCCCGACAGCTGGAAGGAATTACTCAAACCCGTGATTCTCCCGGCCAAAGGTGCCAAGCCGCTTCGCTACCTAAGAAGCGTCCAGCAATATATCGAAGGGTATCGCCCAGAACGGATAATCGGAGGAGGAACCCAGGAAAACCTGACACTTGCCATCGCTCGATCCGGAACAACGCACAAACCTCGCCTGACCCTTAGCGAACATAACCCTTTGTCGAACACGCTTACGACAGAAAAACATCGTCGACTCTGGCGCTGGCACCACCTGCGCCCCCTGCTGCGGCGCATGTATTCGCAGGCCGACTCGCTCGTGGCGATCTCTGACGCAGTAGCCGATGATCTGGCAAGCACGCTCGATCTGCCAAGAGAACGCATCAAGACCGTCTACAACCCGGTAGTCACGGATGCCCTGTGGGAACGGATCCGCGAACCATTCGATCACCCTTGGTTCGCCGAAAGCTCCCCCCCAGTGATCCTGAATGTCGGGCGGATGACCGCTCAGAAGGACCAGGCTACGCTCATCCGAGCATTCGCAGCCGCGCGACAAACGCGCCCACTCCGGTTAATAATCCTGGGTGACGGGCCAGAGCGCGCCAATCTGGAGAGACTGGCTGACGAACTCGGTATTCGACAGGACATCCACATGCCGGGGTTCGCCGCGAACCCGCTAAAGTATATGGTTCGGGCATCAGTCTTCGCCCTCACCTCGCGCTGGGAAGGTTTTGGTAACGTGCTCGTCGAAGCGCTGGCATCGGGCTGCCCTGTTGTTGCCACCAACTGCCCGGGGGGACCCGCTGAAATCCTGGATCACGGTCGCTTCGGCACCATGGTGCCATCCGACCCGGCACAGATTTCAGAGGCCCTGCTGGCCACGATCGACGCCCCCCCCGATCGCTTGCTCCTGAAAGACCGGGCCTCCCAGTTCACCGCCGCCCGGGCCGCAGAACACTACCTGTCCCCCTGACCGGCGACATCACGAATCTGATCGAGCCTATTTCCAACTGTTGCGCCAGATGAAGCAAAGGTACCGACCATGGGGTTGCGAACGCATCTGAAAGTCCACCTGTCGCCTTTCTTTCTCCGCTATCCGTGTCGATACGGTACCACCAAGGTCGACACTCGAATTGCCGTGGACCGAGAACGGCGTTTCATCTATTTCCGCATACCCAAAGCGGCCAATTCCACTGTCAGCTATGCCATCAGCAATATCGAAACCGAAAACGGCGACAGCGCCGGAGCCTATAAATCCGGATACGATCGTGCGAGCTCATTGGGGTTCCTGGAGACCTACCGCCTTCACCAGCGGTTCTTCCTCTTTTCGGTTGTTCGAAACCCATATACCCGCGTAGCGTCAGCATACTTGGACAAAATCCAAGGCCAAAAGCGTCAAAGGGTCCCCGTCGCGAGAGCGCTGGGCCGCGCGAGCACCGCGCCAATCACCTTCAACGAGTTCTGCGCATACCTCGCGAAAGGCGGGTATCGCGACGACGTCCACTGGTTTCGCCAAACGGACCTGATTCCGTGCGGAACCGACTGTCTAGACTACCTAGGCTCCGTCGAAACGCTCACGAAGGATCTGAACGCTATCCGAACCCGACTCGCGATTACAAGCGAAACCGGTCGATCCGACTGGAACCATGGCAAGACAGGCGCCTCGTCGCGCCTCTTTGAACTATACGACGATGAAACTCGGATCTCCGTTTTTGAAACGTACAAGCAAGACTTCGAGCTACTCGGGTATGCAAAGAGCTTGGACAAGAACGACCAGCCCCCTTTACGAGCCTCGATGGCCTAACCAAACAAACCAGACAGGTGGCGCACTCTCTCTAAAGGGACTGAGACCCCTCGATGATGGAGACAATCGCAAACTACAGCCCGAACTTACTCTAGCTAACGCTGAAGCATTTTTTCGGGAATCAGCTTCTGCCGAGACCCTTAAGCGAGACGGCGTCGTAGTTCATACCCAATCAGCAATGCGAGAGGAACCCAGAGGCCAAGCCAGAAATGCGGATTTACCCGGTGAATGATCTCGTGGCCATCAAACGACAACATCACGATACCGCCGAAGAACATCGATATACCAAACGCTAGTCCGGCGATACGTTCCCGACTCGTCATCCCCACTTGGTGAACAGCCTCTCGGATAGCAACTAGCACCAAGAGTGCCCAAGCGAGTGCCCCCCAAATACCGGCTACCAGCGTCGACATCAGCCAGATGCTGTGTGGGCTGTAATACGTTCGGCCATCACCGCCCATGACGGCACGATCCAGGATGAGCCCCTCGCCGTACCAGGGGTTCTGCATGATGCGATCGACAACGGCCAACCAGACAGTAAAGCGATTAGCATCCGCACGTTCGATAAAGCTTCGGAACCCAAAATCCATGACGTGAGTTACGACTACAAACGCCCCCACCCCGAAGACGAGCCCCAACAGCACCTTCCAGTAGCGAAAATATGCAAGCTGGACGACCGCCCCGACCGAGAATCCGAGCAGTAGCGCACGGCTTTGCGCAAGAAGAATAAACGCCACCCCAACCGCAACGCCGACCCAGCCCAGAATCCGCAGATATCCCTTGTCTCGATTCAAGGCGACGGCCAATCCGACTAGCGCCACCAGCAAGAAGCCGACGGAACCGCGATTCGGACTATCGCGGTAAAAGACCATGTTGTTCAGTCGCGTCGAGGGAAACGGATGATCCGCGTAGTAAACCCCGATGGAATACACGAGAACAACCGCCGCTATGGGTATCAATACCAGAACCAGGCGATCGAACCAGTCGTCGCGGGTCGCTACAACCCAGGCTGTCGCCGAGACAAAAATGAGGGTCAGAAGCGCATAACGGACCTTGTCATAAACTTCGTCGGCGTCGACCAGACTTGGGTCACTCCACAACATCGAGGCCGAGAGCACTCCGACCCACAGGATCAGAAACTGGAAGACGCGAGAAGAAAGAAGGAGGCCCCAGTCCTGCCACCTCATGGCCAGCAGGAACGGCAACACTATCAGGAGGTACAGAACATCGCGATGAAAGCGGGTACTCCAGGCGGCAAGAAACCCCGCAAGGAATATAGCCAGCGCCCAGCCGAGCCACCGGGAATCCCTGACCCCGGCGCGGAACCGGGCAAAAGACCAGAATCCGCGCACCCGGAAGAATGCGCCTGCATTCACGGCATCAGCCTCGGCCGATCAGCGGACTTCTGCGCTCATCGATCAAGAGCCGCATTGGTTTGCAGCTCCTGCACCCAAGCCTCGTCAAATAATGAGTCACGTCGGGTCTCGAGCTTCTGCTGGTTCCGGCGATGGGTCTTCTCGGGGGAGACAGCAGCAGTGCCATGCCCAAGGTGGACGATGCGCGGCATCATGGTACGCACTGGAACAACTTTAGTCGGGTACCCCTTGTCCCAGAGCTGGGCGGAAATCGAGTAGCCACCACTCTGGTCGTAGAAACCCTTTTTGCCCTCAACACTGCGGAAAGTGAGCCCCTCGTCCAGCAGAATCTGGCGGCGATACATCGCACAGAAGTCCTTGGGATAGTGACCCTGCTTCCACACGTAGCGCTTCTTGCGCAGCCCAAGAGCGTACTTGATGTTGCTGCGGATCACATGAAAGACACGCTTCTGGAACTCGTAGACGGGGTTCTTCAGCTCCAGCTTCCATGTGCCCACGCCACCAAGACGGGGATCATCCCCCATCGCCTTCAGGTATTCGTCCAGCCAGTCCTCGCGCTTTACAAACAGGTCCGTATGCATCGTGACCAGAAACTCGCCTGTGGCCTCTTTCAACGCGATATCGTGCGAGGTCCAGACGTTGTGCGGGAAATTGAACAGCCCCTCTTCCGGTCGCTCGATCAAGCGGATCCATTCCAGCGAACGCAGGTACTCCAGGCTTTCGTCTTTCGAACCATTGTCGATGACGATGACCTCCACATCCTTGCCGCGCGTGTTCTTGCGGATCGAACGCAGGCACGGCTGCAGCAGAGGCAGGACCTGCCAGTGAGGAATCGAGATGCTGATACGACCGGGAACAATGGTATGGCTCGACATAAACTACTCCGGATAGGCTGCGCACAAGCGCCCACATCAGGGGACATGGCAGGTCAGGCGCGCATGCTACCATGCGGCCAGTATCGCGTCCCTGATCCTGGGACGGATCCGGACGTCTGTTATCATGCGCACCATCTCGGCTTACTGACCCGGCTTGCGCTCCGCTTGCCCAGGTGCGCCGCACATCAATGCAGTGTCGCCAAGCCTAGCACCTAGCCTGCCAAGGAACCCAGATGGGCGCCCGCTCGATCGACCAGAACCCGAACCACCCGACCGCTGGCAAGTCCTGGCACCTTTACAAACGCATCTTTGCGTTCATCAAGCCCTACTGGCGCCTGGGCGTCCTGGCGATCACAGCGATGATCCTGGCCGCCGCCGGTCAGGCCGCGTTCGCCTGGATTATCCAGCCACTCGTTGACGGCACCTTTATCGAGCAAGACGCCGGCGCTCGCCTGTGGGTACCGGCTGCCCTGATCGGGATTTTCCTCTTTCACGGCTTGACCACCTTCGCTTCGGATTACAGCGTCGCCTGGATCGGGCGCAAGGTAGTGAAAGACATCCGCCAAGCGGTGTTCGAACATTATCTCCGATTGCCATCTTCGTTTTTCGACCGGCACTCCCCCGGCACCCTGCTGGCCAAGCTCACGTACAACGTGACGCAGATCAGTTCGGCCGCATCCAAGGCCATCGTCGTCCTGATTCGGGACAGCTTCACCGTCTTGTTTCTTCTGGCCTACATGACCTACCTCAGCGGTTGGCTCGTGCTCATCGTCTTCACCGTGGCGCCTATCGTCGGCCTGGTAATTACGGGCGCCAACCACAAATTCCGGAAGATCAGCCGCCGCATGCAGCAGTCAACCGGGGATTACGCGCAAATCGCTGAAGACGGGATTCGAGGCCAGACGGAGGTCAAGATCTTCGGCGCGATGGACTATGAAGCCCGACGCTTTGGTGATACCAACGAGCGGTTTCACCGCCAGGCCATGCGCCATAAGGCCGTACAGGCCGCCGCCCAGCCGTTATCGCAATTCGGAGCCATCATTGCCCTGGCCCTCATCGTCTACCTCGCAACCATGGACTTGGTACTCGAGACGATTTCGCCTGGAGGGATGGTCTCGTTTGTCGTCGCCATGCTCCTGCTGCTACCCCCACTCAAGCGCATCGTGGGCGTCAATGCCGAGATCCAGAAAGCACTGGCCGCAGGCGAGAGTGTATTCGAGGTCCTGGACACCCCTCCGGAGGCAGATAACGGCAAGCGCCCCCTGCACCGCGCCACGGGGCTGATCGAATTCGATCACGTAGGGTTCCAGTACCCGACGAGCCACCAACGAGTACTCCAGGATATCAACCTGGTCATCCAACCAGGCCAGACCGTTGCCCTAGTAGGCCGCTCAGGCAGCGGCAAGACAACGCTGGCTCGGCTCTTGCCCCGCTTCTACGAGATCGACGAAGGTGAAATCCGCCTGGACGGACACCCAATTCAGGAATACCGCCTTCAGGATCTCCGTTCCCAAATAGCCGTCGTCAGCCAGCACGTGGTCCTGTTCAACGACACACTGGCACACAACATCGCCTATGGGATGAAAGAACCACCCTCGGAAGACCAGCTCCGAGAAGCGGCGCGAGCGGCCAATGCGCTCGATTTCATCGACAAGCTCCCGAATGGCTTTGACACGGTCGTTGGTGAAAACGGCATCATGCTGTCCGGCGGGCAACGCCAGCGTGTCGCCATTGCGCGAGCGCTCCTCAAAAACGCACCCATTCTGATCCTTGACGAGGCCACGTCGGCGCTGGACTCCGAGTCGGAGCAAAAGATCCAGCTCGCACTGGAGACTCTCATGCGCGATCGCACCACTCTTGTGATCGCTCACCGCCTCTCGACTATTGAAGATGCCGATTGCATCGTGGTCGTAGATTCCGGACGCATCACCGAAGCCGGCACCCACGCCGAGCTTCTGGGCCGCAATGGTGCATACGCTGCATTGCACAAGGTCCAGTTCGAAGACGGAAAAGAGGGGCCCCGGTGAAGAAACATCAGCGCGGAACGTCACCTGATCCCTGCGACACACCAAGGGCCCGGATGCCCCTGATATACTGAGCGGCTCTGCCATCAACTCCCACTTGATGCCATCCCCGTGAGCGCTCACCTGGCACTTTTTTCCAACTGGGGCCACAGGCTCGGCGTAGGCCTGCTATGGCTTATCGCTCGTCTGCCCGCGCCGCTCGTGCTGCGTCTGGGCGAGACGCTCGGGCCTGTTACCTATATTTTGGCCCGCCAGCGACGACTGATCATCCGTCGCAACCTCGAACTGTGCTTCCCTGAACTGGAGGCCCGCGAACGCGAGGCCCTGGTACGCTCCAACTTCCGTTATACCGGTCGCGGCTTTGCCGAACTGGCGCTGGCATGGTTCGGCGGACCACGTGTAGACAACATCCCGCTGCGCGTCCGCGGACTGGAGCATCTGGAGGAGGCACAGGCCGACGGGTCGCCTGTAATCCTGCTCTCGGGTCATTTCACGCCAATCGAGATCGCCGGCCGCCTGCTGAGTCGGCAAATCGACATGGCCGTGATCTACAAGCCCATGGATCGCCGGCCCCAGGCGGATGCCACCATGAGGCAGGGAAGGGCCAGGATCGGGCCCGTACTGTCCAAAGATGACCTGCGCGGCATCGTGCGCACCCTTCGTGATGGTCGACCCGTTTGGTACGCGGGCGATCAGAACTATCGCAGCCGACAGAACGTCTTTGCTCCGTTCTTCGGCATCCCGGCCGCCACCGTGACCGGACTCCCGCGTCTTGCGCGAATGAGCAAGGCACGTGTCGTGCCGCTTTTCTATCACGCCCTGCCCGGACACGAGGGCTACGAAGTGGTGCTCGGGCCGAAGCTGGAGAACTATCCCTCCGGAGACGATGAGGCGGACGCCGCACGTATGAACCAGATTATCGAGCAGGCCGTACGCGAACACCCGGAGCAGTACTTTTGGGCACACCGCCGTTTCAAGAGCCAACCGGACCCCGAGGTAGACATGTACCCCGGCGTCAAGGATCACCGCCGAGCCCGTCGCTCCGGGCGCCGCAAGTCTCACAAGTGAGCCGCAGCGACCATGCCCCGCGTACTACCCCTGACCAGCCCGCCCGAGTCCCTGTGCATCCTGCGCTTCTCGGCGCTGGGCGACGTGACTCACATGACACCGGTGGTCCGCACCCTGCAACACGAATGGCCGGACACCCGGCTGACTTGGGTCGTCGGGCGCGCTGAGCACGCTCTGGTAGGTGATATCCCGGATGTGGAGTTTCGGATCTTCGACAAGACGGCCGGCTGGGCCGGTTACCGCGAACTCTGGCGGCAACTGCGCGGCGAGCGCTTCGACGTGCTGCTGCACAACCAGTTCGCCATGCGCGCCAATATCGCCAGCCTGGGCATTCGGGCTGACCTGCGCCTGGGCTATGACCGCGCCCGTTCGCGCGATCTGCATGGTCTGTTCATCAACGCGCGCATCCCGCCGCACCCCGGTCAGCATGTAATCGACATTTATTTCAGCTTCATCGAGACACTGGGGATCCGCCGTCGCCACATGGTCTGGGACATTCCCGTACCGGAGGACGCCACAGCGCGCGCCCGCGACGAGATTCCCGACGACACCCCGACGCTGGTGATCAGCCCCTGCTCCAGTCACCCCCTGCGCAACTGGACCGCCGAGGGCTGCGCGCAGGTGGCCGACCACGCGTTTCGAACACACGGCCTGCAGGTACTGATTACCGGGGGGCCTTCCGAACTGGAGCGCCAAATGGGCGAGGCCACCCTGAAGCACAGCCAGTTCTCTCACCGGAGCCTGGTCGGGGCCACATCGATCAAGGAGATGCTGGCCATCCTCGGCCGCGCGACCGCCGTGGTCAGCCCGGATTCGGGCCCAGCCCACATGGCGAACGCGATGGGTACCCCAGTGATCGGCCTGTACGCCTGCACCAACCCGGGCCGTGCACGCCCCTACTACAGCGGACCGTGGTGCGTGGATCGTTACGATGAGGCCGCCCGACGGGAACTGGGCAAACCGGCCAGCGCGATCCGCTGGGGCACCAAGATCGAGCGACCCGGTGTAATGGAGCTGATCCGGCCCGAAGACGCAATCGAACGCCTGGATGCATTGATGGCAGCGGGCGCGCCCCGCGCCCGGCCGCCGATGGCCGCGGCTCAGTCGCCCGAGGACGCGCCCGCCTCATAACCGGCACGCAGGGCCACAAAGCAGGCACCGGTGTAGACCCAGCGGCTGCGAATCCGCAGGCGCTTCTCCAGGTCGCGGCGCAGCCGCTGCAGATTGGCCTCGCGCCAGTCCGGGTCCGTTCCGGCTCGATGCCGCCCACGATCCCAGTCGATGACGCTGACCCGTCCATCCGAGGCGATTAGGATGTTGCGGCTGTTCAAGTCCGGATGCCAGTGCCCGGCATCGTGGAAGCGCCGGATGCAGGCGCCCACCGCCCGCCACGTGGTATCCGAAACCCCGGCCTCGCCAAGGTTCTCATCCAGTGAACGCGCCCCCGGTACCCGCACCGTAATCAGATCGGCCGCATACAGCGGCCCGGAACGCACCACGCGCCCGGCCACCGGGCGCGGCACAGGCAGTCCTTCACCATACAGCCGGGCCGTGTAGCTCCACTCGCGCCAGGGACGGGTCTCGGCAAGACCCTGCCACAGGTAACGATCGCCCAGAATGCGCGCAACAGTCCCGCCACGCATGTAGTGGCGCAGCACCCATTGCTCGTCGGGATCGAAAGGGCTGCGGAAGAACGCCACACTGCCACGGCCACCGCCGCGGCCCGTCACCAGACCTCGACGCTCCAGCTCGCCGAAATCGAACCACCAGGATTCCGGGACGGCGGGCAGGGCCGCATCATGCAGCACGCGGACCCGCCCGCGACGCCAGTGGCGGGCTTCCACGCTCAGGCAGCCCGGCCGGCGGCCTCCAGCACCCCCCAGGGGGAACGCTCGGGCATATGACAGGCCTCGGGACGCACGTAGAAGGTGGCCACCAGCGCGTGCTGGCCGGACAGCGCCGCATGACTGACCTGGTCGGTCAGCACGCACCAGCTGTAATACGGCTCGAAGCTCAGTTCCGTACCACGCCCCGGGGCATTCTGGAACTCGTCGCTGTCCTTCATCCAGTTGTGCATGCGCCGCATCGCGCGATCGTAGGGCGAGGTATCACCGACCACTTCGAGCTGCGGAAGGTTAAGGGCCGACAGTGCACGCAGACTGCCCGTCCATGCGCGCTCCGCCAGCCCCTGGCGCAAGCGCGGTGGAGGGGCAATGCCGGCGGCGGCGCCGAACTGGCGATAGAGTTCGCCGAACTCCTCGGCCACCCGCCAGATGCGCGCCTCTTCCGGATTGATGTTGGTAAAGAAGCGCAACGGCCGCCATCCGTGAGTGGCTCCGGCCGGGAAGGCGTCCACATGCAAAAGTTCGTTGTTGGAGTGCCGCTTGATCACCCGGCCCTTCTCCTGCACCGGACGGAAGTTGATCTTGCGCGGGCTCCAGCCGCTGGTGAATTCCGGTAGCAGATGCCCCAGGAAGCCCTCCACCCGCTGGCCGTACTCGCGCAGGATACGGCGCACGCGCGCGCCTGCGTCGCCCTCATTCTTCAGGCCGCTGATAAAGTCTCCATGCGGGTGATAGCTGATGTTCTTCAGACTGAGCAGCCGCCCGACCTCGTCGCGCAGAAAGGCCAGGTCCTGCTCATCCGGCAGCGGCAGGCGTCCCGGCTCGAACAACAACACGTGCCCCTCCTCCAGCGAGCGCTCCAGGCGATCACCGGGGGTTTCATACTCGTCCGCGCGAACGCGATGCAGGGGCTGGCCACTCATGCTACTTCTCCGGAATCAATCGGCCTGATCGGCCGCGACCGCATCGAGGTAGGCGTGCACACCGTCCTCGATATCGTGAAATTCCAGGTCGCAGCCGGCCGCACGCAGCTGCGACAGATCGGCCTGGGTATAGCTCTGGTAGCGGCCCTTCAGGTGATCCGGGAACGGGATGTACTCGATCTCGCCGCGGCCGAACCAGTCGATCGTCGCACGCGCCATGTCGTTGAAGGTCCGCGCGCGACCGGTCCCGCAATTGTAGATCCCGTTGACCTCCGGATGTTCCAGCAACCACAGCTTCAGGTTCACGCAGTCACGCACATCAACGAAGTCGCGGCGCTGTTCGCCATCGGCGTAACCATCACAGCCCTCGAACAGCCGGACCGTATTGCCCTCGCGCAGCTGGTTGCTGAAGTGATGGATCACGCTCGCCATCCCGCCCTTGTAGCCCTCGCGCGGGCCGTAGACATTGAAATAGCGCAGCCCCACCACCTGGGCGGTCAGCTGATCCATGTGCCGGCGCAAATACTGGTCGAATGCGAGCTTGGAATAACCGTATGCATTCAGCGGGCGCTCGTGAGTCGGGTCCTCGCGGAAGGTGTCGTTACCGCCGTACACCGCGGCCGACGAGGCATAAATAAACGGGATACGTCGATCCTGGCACCAGTGGAACAGCTCGCGGGTGTAGGCGAAGTTGTTACGCATGATGTAGCGCCCGTCCCACTCGGTCGTCGCCGAACAGGCGCCCATGTGGAACACAGCCTCCACTGGCCCCAGGTGGGCATCGCCATCGACCAGGTCGCGGAAATCTTCCTTGTCGTGATAGTCGGCGATGATGCAGTCGGTCAGGTTCAG
This sequence comes from Thioalkalivibrio sp. ALgr1, assembly GCF_000378285.1. Classification (NCBI taxonomy): domain Bacteria; kingdom Pseudomonadati; phylum Pseudomonadota; class Gammaproteobacteria; order Chromatiales; family Ectothiorhodospiraceae; genus Thioalkalivibrio; species Thioalkalivibrio sp. ALgr1. The sequence goes on along the minus strand of NZ_KB905132.1, from coordinate 785,571 downwards.
CGCCTTCTGCCCATGGGTCAGGTTGTCGACCACAATGATGTCGGTGCGACCCCGACGGTTGAGCTCCTTGACCAGATTGCTGCCGATGAATCCGGCACCGCCGGTAACAATAATCACGGGGACAACTCCTGAAAAAAGCTGGGGATGCGCCGCATTGTACGCGGCGCACGAAAGACGGGGAAAGCGTGGTGAGGGACGCCGGGTGTCAGGGCTCCGAGGGCTTGCGCATGCGTTCGATCATCGACGAGGTCGAGCAACCATCGAGGAAGTCGAGGATCTCCACGCGTCCGCCGTGTGCCACCACCGCATCGTGCCCGGCGATGTCCTTCGGGCGGTAGTCCCCGCCCTTCACCAGCCGATCGGGAAGGACCTCTCCGATCAGGCGCGCCGGGGTGTCTTCGGAGAACGGCACGACCCAGTCCACCGAGGCGAGCCCGGCGAGGACCGCCATGCGCTGCTCGACGGGGTTCACCGGACGCCCCTCTCCCTTCAGGCGGCGTACCGAGTCATCGTCGTTGACCGCCACAATCAGGCGGTCGCCCAGACTGCGAGCACGCTCCAGATAGGCGACATGCCCGGCATGCAGCAGGTCGAAACAGCCGTTGGTCATCACGATGCGTTCACCATGTACGCGAGCATCCGCCACGGCGTGCAGCAGCTCATCCTCGGTCAGCACCCCACGCCCGGTCTGCTCCTGATCCTGCAGGGCACGGCGCAGTTCCGCTACGCTGACTGTCGCGGTACCCAGCTTGGCCACCACGATACCGGCAGCAATATTGGCCAGGGCCATCGCCTGAGGCAGTTCCAGGCCGGTTGCCAGTCCGGCCGCCAGCGTCGCAATCACGGTATCGCCGGCCCCCGTTACATCGAACACCTCCCGTGCCCGGGCCCCCAGGTGCACTGGCACGGCGCCCGGACGAATCAGGCTCATGCCGTCTTCGCCCCGCGTCACCAGCAGCCCTTCGATCCCACAGTCCCGGGCAAGTGCCTCGCCTCGCGCGACCAGTTCGGTCTCGTCGGCGCAGCGCCCCACCACCGCCTCGAATTCGGTCAGATTGGGGGTGATCAGCGTCGCCCCACTATAGAGCGAGAAATCACGGCCCTTTGGATCGACCAGCACGGGGACTCCGGCGGCGCGGGCGGCCTGAATCAGGGGTTGGGGATCGCGCAGCGCGCCCTTGGCGTAGTCGGACAGGACGACGGCGCCGCAGTTGGCCAGCAGGGGCTCGACCTGTGGCAGCAGGTCGGCGGCGCGGGTGCCGGGGAAACCGTCCTCGAAGTCGAGGCGGATCAGCTGCTGGTGGCGGCTGATTACGCGCAGTTTGGTGATGGTGGCCGCCCCGGGCTGGCGGCGGAAGTGGCAGGCCACTCCCGCGCCCTCGAGCAGACCGGACAGTTCGGCCGCGGCCTCGTCCTCGCCGGTCACACCGACCAGATCGGCATGACCACCCAGGGCGGCAAGGTTCAGTGCGACGTTGCCGGCCCCGCCCGGACGCTGCTCGATCTCGCTCACGTGGACCACCGGGACCGGGGCCTCGGGCGAGATACGATCGGTGCCGCCGTGCCAGTAGCGATCCAGCATCAGGTCACCGACCACCAGCACACGGGCCTGATCAAACGGGGGCAGGGAGAGCTTCATCGGATGCGTGCGCGGGAACGCCCGGGGCGGGCACGATTCACCCCGGCGCAGATGCCAGGGCGCGGGCCCACGATGATCAGGCGTCGTCCTTCAGGATGAACTGGGTGCCACAGTACGGGCACTGGTAGCGGCCGTCCGGGGTCTCGTCGATCGGCAGGTAGACGCGCGGGTGCGAGGCCCATAGCGCCATCTTCGGCGTCGGGCAGTGCAGCGGCAGGTCTTTCTTGGTGACCGTGATCTCCGGCTGCGCGTTCGCGGTCTCGTACTGGTCCTGGTGATGAGCGGTATCGGGATTGACCATGGTTTTCGTCTCGCGTGTCAGAGGTAGGTCAGCCAGCCGTCGTGCTGACGGTCGCGGCCCTGTACGACATCAAAATAGCGCGATTGCAGGCGTTCGGTAATCGGCCCGCGGGTGCCGGAGCCGATCGGGCGGTCGTCGACCTCGCGGATCGGGGTCACCTCGGCGGCGGTACCGGTGAAGAAGGCCTCGTCGGCAATGTAGACCTCGTCCCGAGTGATGCGCTTCTCCACCACGCGCAGGCCTTCCTCCTCGGCCAGCGCGATCACCGTGCGGCGGGTGATGCCGTCCAGCGCGGAGGTCAGGTCCGGGGTGACCAGCACGCCATCGCGCACCAGGAAGATGTTCTCGCCACTGCCCTCGGCCACGTAGCCCTCGGTATCCAGCAGCATGGCCTCGTCGTAGCCGCAGCGGGTCGCCTCCTGCAGGGCCAGCATCGAGTTCATGTAGTTGCCGTTGGCCTTGGCCTTGCACATCGTCACATTCACGTGGTGCCGGCTGTAGGACGAGGTGCGGATGCGGATGCCCTTCTCCATGCCCTCGTCGCCCAGATAGGCGCCCCAGTGCCAGGCCGCGACCATCGCGTGCACATTGAGGTTGTCCGCGCGCAGACCCATGCCCTCGGAGCCGAGAAAGCACATCGGGCGCAGGTAGGCGCTCTCCAGGCCGTTGTCGCGGACCGAGGTGATCTGCGCGTCGTTCAGCTCGTCGGCCGAGTACGGGATGGTCATGCCGAGGATCTTGGCGGAGTTGAACAGGCGCCGGGTGTGGTCCTGCAGGCGAAAGATCGCCGGGCCGCGCTCGGTCTTGTAGGCGCGCACGCCCTCGAACACGCCCATGCCGTAATGCAGGGTGTGGGTCAGCACGTGGGTCTGCGCCTCGCGCCAGGGCACCATCTGCCCGTCCAGCCAGATCACCCCGTCGCGGTCGGCCATCGACATGTCTTGTATCCCTCTAGGCGTTCTTGTTGGCGACCGGATCCGGCGCGCCGAACAGGTCATTCCAGGTTTCGATTATGCGGTCGCGCACCGCCAGCAGCTCGTCGTCCGGCTCCTCGACCCGGGCCTCCCGGCCCGCCAGCGTCAGGCGATGGATGCGGTTGCGCAAATCCCGATAGGCATCCGCCAGCACCTCGCTCAGGTCCTCGCCGATCACGCCCTCGCGCCCGAGGGTCTCCAGCGTGCGGATCTTGTCCGGCCAGTTGCAGACGGCGGGATGGTCGTGGGCGGATACCAAAACCCAGTATTGAACCATGAATTCGATATCAGTGATACCGCCCCGATCGCGCTTGAGATGGAAGCCCTGGCCCTTTTTCGAGGCGTGCTCGGCCAGCATGCGCTGGCGCATCTCGACGACCTCCGCCCGCAGGGCATCGGTGTCGCGTTCGCGGGTCAGCACCTCGCGGCGCAGGGCATCGAACCGCTTGCCCAGCTCAGGATCACCGGCGACGAAGCGGGCGCGCACCAGTGCCTGATGCTCCCAGGTCCAGGCGGATTCGTCCTGATAACGCCGGAAGGCCTGCAGCCCGCTGACCAGCAGACCGGAGGTGCCGCTCGGGCGCAGCCGCGTATCCACCTCGTACAGCCTGCCGGCCGCGGTAAAGGCCCCCAGCAGATGGACCACGCGCTGCGCGACCCGGGCAAAGAACTCGGTGTTGTCGATCACCTTCGGCCCGGCGGTCTGCGCGTCCTCGCCCTCGGAATCATGCAGGAATACGACGTCCAGATCGGAGCCATATCCGAGCTCGAAGCCGCCCAGCTTGCCGTAGCCGATCACCGCGAAGCGCGCCGGGCGCAGGTCGTCGCCCTCGCCGCAGCGCGGCGCGCCGTGACGCTCGACCAGCTTGTCCCAGGCGAGCTTGAGCACCCGCTCGAGCATCACCTCCGCCAGCCAGGTCAGGTGGTCGGAGACCTTCATCAACGGCAGAAAGCCCATGATGTCGGCCGCCGCCACGCGCAGCGTCTGCACCTGCTTGAACTGGCGCAGGCGGTCCAGCATCTGCTCGTGGTCCTCACCCGGGAACTGCGCGAGCTCCGCCTCCAGTTCCTCGCGCATCCCGTCCCGGTCCGGCGGGGCATACAGGGCACGCGGGTCGAGCAACTCGTCCAGCAGGACGGGGAAGCGCGTCAGCTGCTCGCTGATCCAGGGGCTGGCCGCGACCAGCTTGACCAGCTGCGACAGCGCCAGCGGATTCTCGACCAGCAGCGACAGATACACCGAGCGGCGGGCGATGGTACGTACCATCTGAAGGGCGCGGGGCAGCACTGCGTCCGGGGCATCCATCTCGGCCAGGGCCCCGATCAGCAGCGGCATCAGACGATCCAGCCGTTGGCGTCCCGTGGTGCTCATCGCGCGCACGCCGGGGCTCTCGCGCAAATCCACGAGCCCCTCCAGGGCCGCTCCGGGGTCATCGAAGCCGAGGGAGGACAGGGCCTCGCGCGCCACGTCGTCGTCCAGCGAGCCCTGCCACAGGCGATGCAACTGCTGTTCGCGGTCCGCCTCGGGCGAGCTGTCCATGGACTCGGCATCGTCGCGCTGCGGGGCGGTAAACACCTGTTCGAAGTGCGCATGCACCCGGCGCTGCTCGCGCACCAGCGCCGCCTCGAAGGTCACCTCGCTGTCGAATCCCAGCGACAGGGCCAGGCGGGTCCGGTCGCCGGCAGAGCGCGGCAGACGGTGGGTCTGCTGATCGTTGAGCATCTGCAGGCGGTTTTCGACCCGGCGCAGAAAGCGATAACTGCGCTCCAGTTGGTCGACCGCGTAGCCCGGCAGCAGGTCGCGCGCTCGCAGCACCTCCATCACGCCCAGCAGGTCTCGCCGTTGGAGGGCCTGGTCGCGCCCGCCGCGAATCAGCTGGAACGACTGGGCGATGAACTCGATCTCGCGGATCCCGCCCTCGCCATGCTTGACGTCCTCGTAGCGCCCGCGCCGGGCGGACTCGTCGTTGATCATCTGCTTGAGTTCGCGCAGGTTCGCGAGCGTGCCGTAGTCCAGATAGCGGCGGTAGATGAACGGGCGCAGACGCTTCATCAGCGCATCCCCCGCGGCCGCATCGCCCGCCAGCGGACGCGCCTTGATCAGGGCGTAGCGCTCCCACTCGCGGCCATGCGCCTGGTAATAGTCCTCCATCGCATCGAAGTGCATTACCAGCGGGCCCGAGTCGCCGAACGGGCGCAGGCGCATGTCCACGCGATAGCAAAAACCGTCGGCGGTCACCTCGGACAGCGCCGCGATCAGGGCACGCCCCAGCTTCTGAAAGTACGCACCGTTATCCAGGACCCGCTCGCCATCAGTCTCGCCGGACTGGGCGTAGGCGAAGATCAGGTCGATATCAGAGGAAAAATTCAGCTCACCACCACCGAGCTTCCCGAGCCCCAGCACGACCAGCGACTGAGGTGCGCCGTCGGCCCCACGCGGCTGCCCGTGGCGACCCTGGTAGTGGCGGTCGAGCCAGTCCAGCGCGCCCTGGATCAGGCCCTGGGCAAGACGACTGAGGTCATGCATGACCTCGTCCAGGTCCGCGCGCCCTTCCAGGTCCCGCCAGGCGATGCGGATCATCTCGCGATGGCGCACCTCCCGCAGCGCGTGCTTCAGCGGCCCCTCGCCCTCGGCCTTCTCCAGCGCGGCGCGCAGCATCGCGGCAAAGGCGTCGTCATCCCGCGCGGGCACCCGCCCCTTGTCATCCAGGGTGTCGAGCAGATAGTCCGGATGCCGACCCACCGTCTGGGCGAGGTAATGGCTGAAGGCCAGCGGGCTGGCCGACTGACCCGACAGGCTGCCGGGCCAGTCGGCCTTTTCGCCAAGGTCCTGTAATAGGTGCTCGACCTCCTCGTCCAGGAAGGGGGGCAGGGCTTCGGGGGTATCGGGCAGGGGCTTGTCCATGGGCCAAGCTTAGGGAAACACTGATCAATTTACACACTCGCGTTGGTACCCCAGGTTTTCCGATACAAGGCGCGGTGCGCAGCCGGTAGTGGTTCTACCGGCAAGGGCCGCCACGCAGGATCGGGGAACCTGGGGTGCCAACCCCGAAGGGGCTCGGCCGCTTTTGCGCGCACACGGCGTTGCGGCTCCCTTGTGCAGAATGACTGCACGGCGGTCACCGCGCCTTGTTCGCACGCAAAAGCGACTCGAGCGCGAGTGTGTAAATTGATCAGTGTTTCCCTTAGGAAACGCCCACCGCCGTGCATACCCTCTCTTCCGCGCGGCTCAAAATCCCGCTCCGGCAGCAGAAAATCGTTGACAAGGATGAGAACACAAATAACAATCGTTCTCGTCTAATTTGATCAATGGAAGATTCAGTATGCCGTTTCGCCCCCTTTCCTGGCTGGTGATGGCCGCCGCGGCCGTGGCCGTCTCCATGCCCCTGGTCGGCTGCAGCCCGGCCGACGAAGATGAAGTGAACCTCTACTCGGCGCGGCAGGAGAATCTGATCCAGCCCCTGCTCGAGCAGTTCACCGAGGAGACCGGGATCAAGGTGAACCTGGTCACCGGCAGCGCGGACAGCCTGCTGCAACGCCTGCGCCACGAAGGGCGCAACTCGCCCGCGGACGTGCTGATCACCGTGGACGCCGGGCGCCTGCACCACGCCCAGCAGGCGGGTGTGCTGCAGGCTGTGGAATCCGACACGCTGGCCGAGAACATCCCCGAGCGCTATCGCGATCCCGAAGGCGAGTGGTACGGCCTGTCGCTGCGCGCGCGCCCAATCCTCTATCACAAGGACCGGGTCGATCCGGATGACCTGTCCACCTACGAGGCCCTGACCGACGAGCAATGGGAAGGTCGTATCTGCATCCGCTCGTCCGACAACGTCTACAACCAGTCGTTGGTGGCCGCGATGATCGCGACCGAGGGCGCGGAGGCCGCCGAGGCCTGGGCCGCCGGCATCGTGAACAACATGGCGCGCCGACCGCAGGGCGGCGACCGGGACCAGATTCGCGCAGTGGCCGACGGGGTCTGTGATGTTGCCATCGCCAACACCTACTACCTGGGGCTGATGCTCGACGGCGACGGCAGCGACCGCGATGTCGCCGAACAGATCGGCGTCTTCTGGCCCAACCAGGACGACCGCGGCACACACGTGAACATCAGTGGTGCGGGCGTAACGGCACATGCCCCGAACCGCGACAACGCCATCCGCCTGATCGAGTTTCTGACCTCGCAGGAGGCGCAACAGTGGTACGCCGAGGCCAACCAGGAGTACCCGATCCGGGATGATGTGCCGGCCAGCGAGATCCTGCAGGGCTTTGGCGAGTTCAAGTCCGACGACATCGAGCTGCACCTGCTGGGCGACAACAACAGCGAGGCAGTGCGAATCATGGACCGCGTACGCTGGCGCTGATGCCCTTCGGGCCCACGCGTTTCGCAAGCCCCCGGCTCCGTCCGGGGGCTTGCTGTTTCTGCGAAGCCTTTAATGGGGAAGCGGTCTTGGTGGTATTCGAAACAAGAACCTTTATTATTCGCACTCCATGAGCGCCCAGCCCTCCAACCCAGCCCTGCCCGCTACGCGAACCATTTCCCGGGGCCGGCCGCGACTGTCGTTCAGTCTGTGGTCGGTCGTGGCGATCACGGTGGCGCTGGTGCTCGCGCTGCCGGTGCTGGTGATCTTCGGGCATATATTCATCCCCGCGGGCGAGGTCTGGGAACACCTGCGCCAGACGGTACTGGCCGATTACGTCACCAACTCCCTGGCCCTGCTGGTCGGCGTCGGCATCGGAGTGCTGCTGATCGGCGTCCCGGTCGCCTGGCTGGTGAGCATGTGCGAGTTCCCCGGACGCAGCATCTTTCAGTGGGCGCTGATGCTGCCGCTGGCGATGCCGGCCTATATCATCGCCTACACCTATACCGGCATGCTGGACTTCTCCGGGCCGGTGCAGAGCCTGATCCGCGACCTGACCGGGCTGGGCTACGGGGAGTACTTCTTCCCCGAGATCCGCTCGCTCGGCGGGGCGATGGTCATGCTGATGCTGGTGCTCTATCCGTATGTGTACCTGCTCAGTCGCGCGGCCTTTCTCGAACAATCGGTCTGTGTGCTGGAGGTCTCGCGCACGCTCGGTCAGGGGCCATTCGGCGGATTTCGTCGCGTGGCCCTGCCGCTGGCCCGTCCGGCGATTATCGCCGGGCTGACGCTTGCGCTGATGGAGGTGCTCGCGGACTACGGTACGGTCGCCTACTTCGGCATCAGCACCTTTACCACCGGCGTGTTCCGCACCTGGTACGGGCTGGGCGACCCGGCCGCCGCCGCGCAGCTCTCGGCGGTGCTGCTGACTTTCGTTTTCATACTCATCGTGCTGGAGCGCTGGTCGCGCGCAAAGGCCCGCTTCCATCACACCAGCCGCCGCTACTCCACCCTGCCGCGCTATCGCCTGCAGGGCTGGAAGGCCGCGGCGGCGTTCACCGCCTGCCTGCTGCCGGTGGTGCTTGGGTTCCTGCTGCCCGCTGCCCAGCTCACGATCTGGGCGGCACAAACCACCGACCACTGGATGAACGCCCGCTTCGCCGAGCTGGTGTTCAACACCTTCTGGCTGGCGGTGGCCGCGGCCGTGATCGCAGTAGTCCTGGCCCTGGTGCTGGCCTACGCCAAGCGCATGCAAGGCGGGACCTTTACCAACCTCGCCGTGCGCGTGGCGGGCATGGGCTACGCGATCCCCGGCACGGTGATCGCGATTGGCGTGATGATCCCGTTCGCCGCCTTCGACAACGCCTTGGACGGCTTCATGCGCGACACCTTCGGGCTGTCGACCGGGCTGCTGCTGTCCGGCACCGTGTTCGCCCTGCTGTTCGCCTACGCGGTGCGCTTTCTCGCGGTCTCGCTGCAGACCGTGGAGGCGGGGCTGGGCAAGATCCAGCCGAGCATGGACGACGCCGCCCGTTCGCTCGGCATGCGCCCCCTGCAGACCCTGACCCGCGTACACCTGCCGATCATGCGCGGCACCCTGCTGACGGCGCTGTTGCTGGTCTTTGTCGATGTACTCAAGGAGCTGCCCGCGACGCTGATCCTGCGCCCGTTCGATTTCAACACCCTCGCGGTGCGCGCCTTCGAGCTGGCCGGCGACGAACGGCTGGCGGAATCCTCCAGTGCCGCGCTGGCCATCGTGCTGGTCGGGCTGGTTCCCGTTATCCTGCTGTCGATGACCATCGGTCGCTCGCGACCCGGTCAGGGCGCACCCGACCAGCGCCCGGACACCGAGGCCGACGCGCCACAGAAACCGCTCCCCATGCCCGCCGGTACGACCTGACATGACACAAGCCGCTACTTCCAACGCCGCCATCCAGGTCACCCATACGCCACTGCTGGAACTGGATGGCATCGACATCGGCTATGACGGCAAGGCTGTGGTGCACGGGGTCTCGCTGGCCCTGCCCGAGGGGCAGATCGGCTGCCTGCTGGGCCCCTCCGGCTGCGGCAAGACCACCCTGCTGCGCGCGATTGCGGGCTTCGAACCGGTGATGCGCGGGGCCATTCATCTGGGCGGGCGGGCCGTCAGCGAGCCCGGACACACGGTGCCCCCGGAGCGCCGTGGCGTCGGCATGGTGTTCCAGGATTTCGCGCTGTTTCCGCACCTGAGCGTCGCCGACAACATCGCCTTCGGTATCCGCGACTGGAGCCGCGATGCACGTACCGATCGCGTTCAGACACTGCTGAAGCTCGTCGGCCTGTCCGGATACGGCGAGTCCTATCCGCACGCCCTGTCCGGCGGCCAGCAGCAGCGCATCGCACTGGCGCGCGCCCTGGCGCCGAAACCCGCGCTCCTGCTGCTGGACGAGCCCTTCTCCAGCATGGACGTGGAGCTGCGCGGTGACCTGGCCCGCGAGGTGCGGCGCATCCTGCGTGCGGAGCACACCACCGCGATCCTGGTGACCCATGACCAGCACGAGGCCTTCGCCTTTGCTGACCGCATCGCGGTGATCCACCAGGGCCGCATTGCGCAATGGGATACCGCCTACAACCTGTACCACCGCCCAGCCGACCGCTTTGTCGCGGACTTTGTCGGCGAGGGCACACTGATCCCCGGCATGGTATGCACCGAGGACCAGGTCGACACGGCCTTTGGCGAGATCCAGGGTTCGATGTCCGAGCAGCTCCCGCCGGGCACTGCGGTGGACGTGCTGGTACGCCCGGACGATATCGCCATCGACAACGAACAGGGCACGGTGCAAACCGAGATCCTGGACAAGGCCTTCCGCGGGGCTGACTTCCTCTACACCCTGAGGCTCCCCGACGGGATCAGCGTGCTGTGCATCGCACCCAGCCACGACAACTTCGTGATCGGCGAGCATGTTCGCCTGCGCCTTGACTTCACCCATCTGGTGGTGTTCTCGCGCGGGAGCGGAGTGGACTGCCCGAGCGTCTGAACCCAGGGGAGACACTGACGTGATCCTTGTCGGGAACTCACGTCCGCGGCAAGACACTGATAGGGGCGCCCCCTTTTCCCAAAGCCCTGCGGCTTCCCGCTATCATCGATCCATGACCCTTCTTCCTCGCCCGCATCCATTTTCCCTGCTGCATGCGCATGCGGTTCGGCGGATGAGATGGATCGGGATTCTGCTGGCGCTGCTGGCATTCCCCCTGGCGGCCGACGAGGACAATGGCCCGGTACCGGGCCTGGTGCTGGAGGGCGGCACGGAGCTCCAGCGCGAGAACATTCGCAACAGCCTCAACCTGGCGCGTCAGCCCTGCGACCTGCCCGGCTTTCGCGAGCGCCGCCTGCTACGCGATATGGAGGAGCGAGCCCGCAATGCCCTGCGCGCCGTCGGCCACTACGATGCCGAACTGGACCTGAGTCTGGAACGCGACAACGACGGCTGCTGGGACCTGCACCTGACGTTCGATCCCGGCCCTCCGACCACAGTGGAAACCGTCGACATCCAGGTCACCGGCGAGGGGGTCGGCGATCTCGCGTTCGAGGCCGTACTCAGCCAGACCGACATCCAGGAAGGCGATGTCCTGCGCCATGACCGCTACGACACCCTGCGCAATCGCATGACGCGGATTGCGGCGGATCGCGGCTATTTCGACGCGGACCTGCACACCCGCCGCCTGGAGGTCGACCGCGAAAACCGCACCGCGACCATCCGCCTGCACATGGACACCGGGGAGCGATACCGCATCGGCCGGGTCACGCTGGACCAGGACATCCTGGCGCCAGAGTTCGTCGAGCGCATGATCCCTTTCGAGGAGGGCGACCCCTACAGCTCCTCGCAGATCATCGCGCTGCAGCGAAACCTGAATGACTCGGGGTACTTTTCCGGCGTACGGGTACGCCCCCTGCGTGACGAGGCCGAGGACCGCCACGTCCCGATCGTGGCCGAGTTCGAGCCTCGTCGGCGGCACAGCTACGAGGCCGGCATCGGCTACTCCACCGATATCGGCCCGCGCCTGCGCTTTCGTTTCGAGAACCGCTATGCCAACAAGCGCGGTCACCGCTATCACGCGGAGCTGGAGGCCTCCCCGGTACGCTCCGGTGTGGGCTTCAACTACGCGATCCCGCTGCGTGACCCGCTGCGCGAGCAGCTGAACCTGTTCACGACCTACCGCACCGAGGACACCGATTCCCAGCAGTCGGACCGCTTCCAGATCGGGGCCAACCGCGTGCTGCAGCGAACCGGCGGCTGGCAAACCACCGAGGGCCTGCGCTACGAGTACGAGGACTACACCGTCGGCGAAGAGACGGATCGCAGCCGCCTGCTGATCCCGTCTTACCGCATCGGCCGCATGGAGGCGGACGACCCGATGACCCCACGCCGCGGCTACCGCTTCGACATCACCGTGCAGGGGGCCCAGGAAGAGCTGCTATCCAGCACCTCGTTCGCTCAGGTGCTGGCCAGCGGCAAAGTCGTACGCGCCATCGGCCCGGGACGGGTCCTGGCCCGCGCCGATGCCGGATTCACCGAGGTGGATTCGGTCCACGAACTACCCAGTTCCCTGCGCTTTTTCGCCGGCGGGGACGCCAGCATCCGCGGCTACGGCTACCAGAAGGTCGGCCCGACCAACGAGGACGGCGACGTGATCGGCGGGCGCCACAAGGTGGTCGGCAGCCTGGAGTACGACATCCCGGTTCGCGGCAACTGGAGCGCCGCCGCCTTTGTGGATGCAGGCAACGTCGTCAACGAATGGACCGAGTTCGACCCGGTCTACGGCGTCGGCGTGGGCGTGCGCTGGCGTTCGCCCGTGGGACCGATCCGCGTCGACATCGCCCACGGCCCGGATTCCGATGACGACTTCCGCATCCACTTCTCCATGGGGCCGGACCTGTGAGGCGCCTGGGCAAGACACTGCTGTGGCTGATCGGCGGGGTCCTGCTGCTCCTGGTCCTGGTGATCGGGAGTTTGGTCGCCCTGCTCGCCTCCGAGAGCGGCACGCGCTGGCTGGTCGAACAGGCCGAGCAGCACGCCCCAGTGGATCTGCGCATCGAACGCGTGGAGGGCACGCTGTTCACCGAGCTCGCAATCCACGGTCTCTACCTGTCCCTGCCGGACGGCCCCCGCATCGAACTGGACGAGGGCCGCCTGGGCATCGACGCCCGCGCCGGCCTGCGCGGTGAGCTGCGGATCCCGGTTGTACATGCGACCGGGCTGCTGATCGACCTGCCACCCGAGGCGATCGATGACGACGAAGAGCCCTTCGAACTACCCGATGCGATCCGCCTCCCATTGGCCGTGCAGCTGGAGGATGTCCTGCTGAGCGACCTGCGGGTCTACCGCGAAGGCGAGCCGCTGGTCACCATCACGCAGATCGCGGCCCAGGCCCGCGCCAGCGGCGCCCTGATCGAACTCCAGCACCTCGACCTGGACATGCCGGAGATCCAGGCACGATTACAGGCGCGGGTCGAGACTGAAGGTGGCTACGCGGTGAACGCCGAGGGCACCTGGACCGCGCCCCTGCCGGACGCCGTGGCCGAAGGCCTCGACACCAACGAGGCACAGGGGCGGCTGGAGCTGGACGGACACCTGCGTGAGCGCCTGCGGCTGCATCACGCCCTGAGCGCCGGCATGGATCTGACCCTGCAGGCCGAGGTGGTCAATGTGCTGGAGGACCCGCGCTTCGACATCGAGGCCACCTGGACCCCGTTCGCCTACCGTCTCGCCCCGGACCAGACCGCGCATCTCGCCATGGGACGGCTCCATGCCTCCGGCGAGCCCGACGACTGGTCGCTGGGCCTGGATGGCGGCGCCCGGCTGGACGACATGCCGGCAGTCGAACTCGTGCTACAGGCCCATGGTGATTTGTCCATGGCCGAGATCGAGTCACTGAGGCTGGATTCCGAGGCCGGACGCCTGGCGCTCGCCGGACCCATCCGCTTCGACGAGGTCCTCGACTGGGACCTGCAACTGGCGCTCGACGACCTCGACCCCGCCCCCCTGGGTCTGGAAATGGACGCCGGCCTGGAACGCCTGCGGGCCACCCTGCGGGGCCGCCTCCCGCTGGACAGCGAACAGATACCGCTCGCGGCCCTGGAAGCCGCGATCGACATCGACGAGCTGCGAGGCCACTTCGAGGACCACGCCCTGACCGGACAGCTGGGCCTGACGCTCGCGGACGGTACGGCCCGCCTGCGCGAGAGCGAACTCAAGGTCGACGAAGACGCCCTGACGGCCGCCCTCAGTGGACAGGTCGCGGGGCTGGGCGGGGACCTGTCCGATCCGGGGCACGCGCTGGATCTCGAAATGGATCTGGCACTGACCGCACCGGATCTCGCGCGCCTGCAGGAAGAGTTGGAAGGTCACCTGGATCAGCTGCGCATCGCCGTGTCCGGCCGCTATACCCCCGCCTCGGGACAGCTCCAGGCCCAGCTGCGCCTGGACCCCCTGCGGGCTGAAAGTCATGGCATTGGCGTGACCGGCGACGGGCGCGTGGACCTGACCGAGAGCGGCGCCCGGATCGATCGCCTGCGCCTGGCGATGGACGACGGCGGGCGCCTGGATCTGGCGGGAGACGTGGGCTGGGCCGAGGGTCTCGACTGGGACCTCGCACTGCAGGCCGAGGCATTGGACCCGGCCATCATCACACCCGAGGCACCCGGCCGCCTCGACCTGACACTCAGCACCCGCGGCGGGCAGGCCGAGGACGGCGTACTGCATCTGCAGGCCGAACTGGAGCGCCTGACCGGCACCCTGCGCGAGCAGCCGGTCGAAGGGCGCGGCCGAGCCGAGCTGGAAGGCGATGCCCTGACGGTCGAACAACTGGAGCTGGCGCTCGGCGCCAACACCCTGAGCGCACAGGGCCGCTGGACCGAGGTGCTGGATTTCCGCCTGCGGGTAGATGCCCCGGAACTGCAGCAGCTATGGCCCGACCTTGCGGGACAACTGAACCTGGATGCGCACGTCACCGGGTCTCCCGAGGCGCCACAGGTAGCGGCCGAAGGCGACGGTGCCGGCCTCCGGCTGGGGGATATCGCGCTGGCGCGGCTGCAGCTGAACGCCGAGGCCGGGCTCGCGGAAGACACCCCCGCCCGGCTGGACCTGCGGCTGGAGGACCTGGAACCGGCCACCGGGATCCACCTGGCCGACGTGCACCTGAGGGCCTCGGGGACCGTCGACGACCATCGCCTGGATCTGGACGTGGATGGCCGGGAACTGGGTACGCTGGCACTGGCGATGGCGGGGGGCTTCGACCTCGACGCCACGCACTGGAGCGGCCGGCTGACCCGCCTGGACCTGACGCAACCCCAGGCGGGCGACTGGTCGTTGCCGTCCCCGGTCGGCCTGGAAGGCGGCCCGGAGTCCGCAGACCTCGAGCGTCTGTGCCTGGCCCGGGAAGGCGGGCGCATCTGCGCCGAAGGTCGCTGGCAGGAGGCGACAGGCGGAGACTTCAGTGCACTCCTGGAGAACCTGGAGCTTGGCTGGCTGGAGCCCCTGTTGCCGCCTGAACTGGGCATCGAGGGGCAGATCAATGCCGAGGCCAGCGGCCGCCTGGATGGGCAGGGGCGCATCGACGCGGATCTGGCCGTACGCCCGACGGATGGGCGCCTGATGGTGCGCGACGAGGATGGCGAGTTGCAGGATGTGCCCTACCGGGATGTCCATCTCGATGCGCGGGTACGCGACCGCGACGTGGATGTCGATTTTCGACTCGGCTTTCTCGATGGCGGTATCGCACGGGCGACACTCGAACTACGTCCCGACGGCGACGATACGCGCATCGATGGCGATTTCGAGGCCCGCCTCGATGATCTGTCCTGGATTGCGGCGGCAAGCCCCGACATTCAGCGCCTTCGCGGCGTGCTCGATGCCCGGCTGACCTTCGGCGGACGCCTGGATGCCCCGCTGGTCGAGGGCGCTGTGCGCTTTAGCGACGGGGGTGTGCTGATCCCGGATGCCGGGATCGACATCCTGATCCCCGAGGTCAACGCCAATGTCGTCTCCGCCGAGGAGATGACCCTGGACGGGCGGCTGGAGTCAGGCGATGGCGCCATCGACCTCGCGGGTCGCGTGGACCTGGGGGACGATGGACCACGTGCCGAGATGCAGCTGCGTGGAGAAGACTTCCTCGCCGTGAATCGGGTGGACGCCGAGGCGACGATCACACCGGACCTGGAGCTGGTGTTCACCCCCGAGGATGGCATCCGCGTGCGCGGGGAGGTGCTGCTGCCCTGGGCACGGATCCGTCCGCCGGACCTGCCCCCGGGCGCGATCCGCGTCTCCGGAGACGAGATCATCCTGGGTGAGGAACTGGAAGAGGCGCAGGCGCTGAAGACGGATATCCGCATCCGTATACGCCTGGGTGACGACGTGCGCTTTGACGGCCACGGGCTTACTGCCCGCTTTGCCGGCGAGGTGGATGTCGAGGAGATTGCCGGGCGCCCCACCCAGCTGTTCGGGGAGATTCGCATCCCCGAGGGGCGCTTCAATGCCTACGGACAGGATCTGCGAGTCGACCGCGGCATCCTGCTGTTCCAGGGGCCTGCGGAAACACCGGAACTGGACCTGCGCGCCGTGCGCACGGTACGCGAGTACAACGTAACGGTGGGCCTCGAGATCGGCGGGACCCCGGACAACCTGCGCTCGAGGGTGTTCTCGGAACCCGCGATGGACGAGACCGAAGCCATGGCCTTCCTGCTGACCGGACGGCCACTCTCGGGGGCGTCGGAGTCGGACGGCAACATGATCGCGTCGGCGGCCGCGGCCTACGGCCTCGAACAAAGCGCGCTGATCACCCAGCGGATCGGGACGGAACTGGGGCTGGACGAGGTTACGATTGATACTGAAGGCGGTATCGAGGAGAGCGCCCTGACCCTGGGGCTGTATCTGTCCCCGCGCCTGCTGCTGCGCTACTCGGTGGGCTTGTTCGACAATACCTCGCGGGTGTTGCTGAGCTACGAGCTCAGCCGGCGGCTGACACTGGAGACCTCCTCCGGCACCACCGAGCAGACTGTAGACCTGATCTACCGGATCGAACGCTAAGCCCGAACCAGGCTCCGGGGCCTGTCAGGATCGCTCCAGCTTCTTCGCGCGTTCCGACCTCTGGTGCGTCTATCTAGCTCGATTCCCCGTTGTGGCGGATAGCCTGCTGAATGCGCTGACGGATCTGGCTGCGGTAGAGCTGCTCGTTGGGGATACCGACTAGCGGCTGGCCCACCGGATTGCCCTCGGCGTCAAAGGCCATGATGGTCGGGACCACACGCGCCCCGTAGGCACGGCCCAGCTCGTGACCGCGGCGCACCTCGCCGTCGAAGTCGCGCACCTCGTCACGGTTGAGGATGACCTTGCGAATGTGGATACCCTCGTAGCTCGCATCCTCGCTCATCGGACCCAGGTGCTGGTGTTCCGCCCGATCACAATAGGGACAGCTGTCGGAGGCGAACATGATCAGGGTCGGCTTGCCGTCCCCGTTCTGCACCAGGGACTGCAGATCCGTGGCCCGCTCGATCCCATGCGCGGAGGCGGCGCCAGACAGCAACATGCCCCCGAGCATCAGGACGATCGTCAGGCCGACCAGACGGATGCCCTTGTGTAGCTTGAGCGTATGCAGATTCATGATCAGTAAGGTCCTCCGGTTTTGGAGTTAGTCTAGGACGGAAGGCTTAACCGGAACTTAACGCGCCCCCGCGCCGCAACCACATAACCAGGGCTCCAAGACCCTTCATAAAAAAGGCCCCGCCGAGGCGGGGCCTGATTCCCGGACCATCGGACGAACCGATGGCCGGATACCGACAGCTATAGAGACCTTAGTCGGCGCGCTGACGCACGTCGGAGGTCACTTCCACGCGACGGTTGGCCTCGCGGCCTTCGCGGGTGGAGTTGTCGGCGGTCGGGCGGTCCTCACCGTAGCCCACGGTACGGATGTCGTCTTCACGCACACCTTCGCTGGCCAGGAAGTCGGCCACGGACTGGGCGCGACGCTCGGACAGGCCCTGGTTGTAGTCGGCCGGGCCGATGGTGCAGGTGTGACCTTCGACCAGCACCGAGCTGTACTCGGCGTCGTCGGCGGTCAGGCTGCGGGCCAGTTCACGCAGGGCATCGCGGCCTTCCGAACGCAGTTCGGCGCTGTCAAAATCGAACAGGGCCTGGGCGCTCAGCGTGGTGGTTTCAAACTCGGGCTCGGGCTCGGGCTCGGGCTCGGGGGCCGGATCCGGCTCGGGGGCCTCCGCGGTTTCCTGGATGTAACCGGCGCACTCGGAATGACGGACGTTTTCCGGTGCCCAGGAACGGGTGCGCACGCACTCGCCAGAGCGATCCATCACGACATTACCGCTGCGGTCGGTGACGTTGGCCGCCGGCGGCTCCTGAGCCACTGCCTGGCTCGCGGTACCGATCAGCAGCGTGGCCACGGACGCGGCCAGAATATTCTTAACCAGCTTGTGATTCATGTTCATAGCCTCCTTGTAAAAACAAACGACGACTGATCAGAGACAAGCGCGTTGCCGAACGGTTGACTCCCGACCGGAATCTGGAGCAGCGAGCGCCAAGCCCTCTACAGCAGCTTGATAGTGGCACATGCTTTCCGGTTTTGCACGCATTCCAGCCAAGAATTGTATCGGCATCACAACGTTGTCACATTAAGGAAACACCTGCCTGTGATCAGGCGACTCCCTTCTTCTGTCTGATCAGGGCAACTACCTGCCCATCAAAACGCCGACCTTACCTAGAACCTTGTTCCCTTAAGGACACACAGATTACTTGTGGGTTCCGATGTACAAGAACAGGGTGGCGCGATCCAGACAAAAAGACCCCGCCGCAGCGGGGTCTCCTGTTGCTTGGCGTCACAAAAGGCCGAGCGGCTTACATCATGCCGCCCATGCCTCCCATACCGCCCATACCACCCATGTCGTCCATGCCGCCACCGGCACCGCCGTCGTCCTTCTTCGGCAGCTCGGCCACCATGGCCTCGGTGGTGATCAGCAGGGCGGCCACGGACGCGGCGTTCTGCAGCGCCGAGCGGGTCACCTTGGTCGGATCCAGGATGCCCATATCGATCATGTCGCCGAACTCGCCGGACGCGGCGTTATAGCCGTAGTTACCCTTGCCTTCCAGGACCTTGTTCAGGATCACGGAGGGCTCTTCGCCGGTGTTGTAGACGATCTGGCGCAGCGGCTCTTCCATCGCGCGACGGGCGATGTTCACGCCGGCGGTCTGCTCGTCGTTGTCACCCTTGAGCTTGGCGATCGCCGCACAGGCACGCAGCAGGGCCACGCCACCGCCGGGGACCACGCCTTCTTCAACCGCCGCACGCGTGGCGTGCAGGGCATCCTCGACGCGGGCCTTCTTCTCTTTCATCTCGACCTCGGTGGCAGCACCGACCTTGATCACCGCCACACCACCGGCCAGTTTGGCCACGCGTTCCTGCAGCTTTTCCTTGTCGTAGTCGGAAGTCGCTTCCTCGATCTGGGCACGGATCTGGTCGACGCGGGCCTTGATGTCCTTGTTCTGACCCATGCCGTCGATGATCGTGGTGTTTTCCTTGGTCACCTGCACCTTCTTGGCACGACCCAGGTCTTCCACCGTGGTCTTCTCCAGCGACAGGCCGACCTCTTCGGAGATCACCTGGCCGCCGGTCAGCACGGCGATGTCCTGCAGCATGGCCTTGCGGCGGTCGCCAAAGCCCGGGGCCTTCACGGCGGCAACCTTCACGATGCCGCGCATGGAGTTCACCACCAGCGTGGCCAGAGCCTCGCCCTCGATGTCCTCGGCGATGATCAGCAGCGGCTTGTTGGACTTGGCCACACCTTCCAGGATCGGCAGCAGATCACGGATGTTCGAGATCTTCTTGTCGAACAGGAGGATGTAGGCGTCGTCCAGCTCGGCGCTCATGTTCTGCTGGTTGTTGATGAAGTACGGCGACAGGTAGCCGCGGTCGAACTGCATACCTTCCACGACATCCAGCTCGTTCTCCAGCGAGGAGCCTTCCTCGACGGTGATCACGCCTTCTTTGCCGACCTTGTCCATCGCATCGGCGATGATCTCGCCAATCGCGGTGTCGGAGTTGGCGGAGATCGAGCCGACCTGAGCGATCGCCTTGTGCTCGGTGCACGGCTTGGACAGTTTCTTCAGTTCCTGGGTCGCGGACTTCACGGCCTTGTCGATACCGCGCTTCAGGTCCATCGGGTTCATGCCAGCGGTGACCGCCTTCATGCCTTCACGGACGATGGACTGAGCCAGCACGGTCGCGGTGGTGGTGCCGTCACCGGCGGCGTCGGAGGTCTGCGAGGAGACTTCCTTGACCAGCTGGGCGCCCATGTTCTCGAACTTGTCATCCAGTTCGATTTCCTTGGCCACGGACACGCCGTCCTTGGTGACAGTCGGGGCGCCGAAGGCCTTGTCCAGGACCACGTTGCGGCCCTTGGGACCCAGGGTGACCTTCACGGCGTTGGCCAGGGTGTTCACGCCCTTGGCCATGCGGGTGCGGGCGTCGTTACCAAAACGGACTTCTTTAGCACTCATGTCTCGTTCTACTCCTGCAAAAAATGGGGATAGGGGCGGATCCGCGGGGCTTAGCCCTCGATCACGGCCATGATGTCGTCTTCGCGCATCACCAGGACGTCTTCGCCTTCGACCTTGACCTCGGTGCCGGAGTACTTGCCGAACAGCACCTTGTCGCCAGCCTTCACGTCCAGGGCGCGGACTTCGCCGCTTTCCAGGATCTTGCCGTTACCGACCGCAACCACTTCGCCGCGAATCGGCTTTTCGGCCGCCGAGTCCGGGATCACGATGCCGCCGGGGCTGGTGCGTTCTTCTTCCATACGCTTCACGATGACGCGATCGTGCAAAGGCCGCAGGTTCATGGTGCGAACTCCTTATATCGATGTTCTTAACAGGTTGGAGGATGTCGGGTAGGCGCCCTGTTAGCACCCACCCCGAACGAGTGCTAATAATAGGGGCACACCAAGCCGAGTCAAGGGCGCGGGGAAGGAGAATTCTCAGCGGCGGTCGTCGTGGTCCAGGCGATCATCGGGCGCGGACTCGTCACCGGCGTCGTGGCGACGGAACTCCCCCTCGATCGGGCCGCCCGGCCCGGCCGGACCCGAGCCACTCGTGCGTGCCCGGATCATGCCCCGACGCAGGATGCCCTCGGCCGCCCAGCGCCGCAGCGGCGGCACCAGCAGCACAAAGCCCGCCGCGTCGGTGAAAAACCCGGGCAACAGCAGCAGGACCGCCGCCGACATCAGCAGCCAGCCCTCGACCAGCCCGCGCGCAGGCATCTCGCCGCGGGCCAGGCTCTGCTGCAAGCGGCGCCAGTGGTAGAAGCCCTGCAGACGAAACAGCAGCAGACCCGCCGCGGCCGTCGCGATCACCAGCGCCACCGTGGCGAGCGCCCCGACAGCGTCGCCCACCCAGGCAAAGCCGAAGATCTCGAGCAGTACCAACCCGAGAAAAACAAACAACGGGAGGAAGGGGCTGCGCATGAATAACGGGTTCCATAAAAGAAGAGCAGAACATTGGAACACGCCCCCAAACCGCTGTCGAACAGCCCTCTCAGGGGGCATGCCACCAACGCTCGCTTCGCTCTCTTTTCCTTGCAACCGAGAGGGAATTGAGGGACGCTCTGGCCCGTCTTAACTGTGAACGTCTTCAGAAATCCGGAGCCCAGCCGCATGAGACCGCGCCGCATCATTTCCCTGCTCCCCGCCCTGCTGGCGGCCTTGCTCCTGCTGCTCCCGGGATTGGGCAGCGCTGGCGTGGAAGACCCTCGCGATCCGAACCACCACTTCTTCGACCCGACCTTCGGCGACTTCCAGGAAGAACTGGAAGAGGCCCGCGAGGCCGGCAAGAAAGGCATCCTGCTGTTCTTCGAGATGGATGACTGCCCGTTCTGCCACCGCATGAAGAATCAGGTCCTGAATCAGCCGGAAGTGCAGGAGTTTTACAAGGACCGCTTCCGCATCTTCGCGGTGGATGTCGAAGGCTCGATTGAGGTCGTCACCTTCGAGGGCGATACCAAGACGATGATGGACTTCGCCACCCGCGATTTTCGGGTGCGTGCAACGCCGGTATTCCAGTTCTTCAACCTGGAAGGCGAACCCATTGCTCGCTTCACCGGGGCTACCCGGGATGTCGACGAATTCCTGCTGCTGGGCGAATTCGTCGCCGAAGGGCATTACGAAGACGGGAATTTCACCCGCTTCCGTCGCGAACGCGCTGGACGATAGGTACCCCGATGCATCCAGCACATGCGGCGCGCCGGCAAGCGCGGCGTCGAATCGTAACGCCCCTTCTGGCCAGCCTCGTCGCACTCGGCGTTGCGCTTTTGCCTGCCACCGGTGGCGCACTGGACACTCCGGCAGATGGCGTGATCGATCCCGAACCACTGCCCGAGCCGTTGCGGCTGCAAAGCGCGCTGACCGCGGTCGACGCCCTCCACCCACAGGTCCGACGGGCGCGGGCGGAACGCGAGATCGCCGAACAGGAACTGGCCGGCACCCAGGCCGGGCGCGACGTCACGGTGAATGCGCGGCTGGAGGCTCGCTGGATCGAGCCCAATGACCTCGCCCCGGATCAGAGCCGCAACGACTCGCGGGCCACCATCGTCGCCCGCAAGCTGCTGAGCGACTTCGGCCAGTCAAACGCGCGCGAGGCCGCCAGCACCCAGCGCCTCGAGGCCGCCCGCGAGATGGAGATCCTGGCGCACGCCCGGCACTCGCTGCAGGTCATGGAGCGGTACTTCAACGTCCTGCTCGCCGATCTCGGTTTTGCCCGCGACACCGAGGCCATGGCAGCCGCATTCGTCAGCAAGGAGCGTGCGGAAGAACGCGCCGAGCGTGGACAGGTCTCGGATATCGAGGTCTTTCGCCTGGAGTCGGAGTACCAGACCCTGCGCGTGCAGCGCCAGCGCGCGCTGCAGAATCAGCGCCGAGCCCGCGACGAGCTGGCCGAGGCCCTGAACCGACCCGGCGAGCGCATCCGCACCGTCCTGGCGCCCGCCCTGCCGCTGGATCTCCCGGACCTCCCGGGCCTGGACGACCTGATGGCCGAACTCGACAGCGCCAATCCAACCCTTGCCGCCGAGCGCCTGCAAGTAGAGGCCGCCGCACGCGGCGTGGATGCGGCCCGCGCCCAGCGCCGCCCACGCCTGTATGCGGAGGCCGAGACGGGCTACTGGAACCGCGAGTTTGGCGGCGATCGCAACCCCTTTGCCGCCGGGCTCGTGCTGGAAGTGCCGTTGTACGAGGGGCGCCGCCAGGACAGCCGAGTCGGGCATGCGGTCGCGGCCCGGCAGCGCGCGGAGGCGGACCTGGGGCAGGCACGGATCGAGGCCCGCAACCGCCTGCGCGAGCTCTATCACGAGGCCCAGGCCCTGCGGATGCAGCGTGACGAGGCCGAATGGCGCATGGATTATCGCCAGCTGTATATCGACCGCGCCCGCTACCTGTACGACATCGAGGACCAGGCCGATCTCGGCGACTCGATGGTCCAGCAAAGTGCGGCGGCTTATTTCAATGCCCAGACCGAGTTCGAACTGGCTATGGTCTACGAGCGCCTCGCGCTGCTGACCGGCCGTAGCGACCTGAGCCCCTTTCGCCTGGCCGGCACGGCCATGGCAGAACGGGAATAACGAATGCGCGCCCGCGGGCGCCCCGAGGGAGAACACCCGATGTCCATCGATCGCCTGATCCCGGGCAACCCAGGCCGACGACTGCTGCTCTCGGCGCTCGCTTGTTGCGCCCTGCTGGTACTGCCCTCCACGGGGTTGGCGACCGACGACAGCGACGCACTTGAGGGTCAGCTCGACTGGGGTCAGACCTACCGCATCACAGCACCGGTGGCCGGCAAGATCGAGGTGATCGAGGTCCGCCCGGGCGAGCATGTCGACCAGGACGCCGCCCTGTTCCGCCTGGATACGCGGAGGGTCGAGGCGGACCTGCGTGCCGCGCAGGCCGCCATCGAGCGCCTGCAACTGGAACTGGACGAGGCCAATCGCGAGGTCGAAAAGGCGGAGGACCTGTACGACCAGACCCTGATCGCCTTGCGCGAGGTGGAACTGGCACGCATCCAGCAGGCCACCGTCGCCGCGCGTCTGGCCGAGGCGCGCGCCCAGCGCGACCGGGCGCGCGCCGATCGCGACGACGCCACAGTCCGCGCGCCGGCCAGCGGCCGCGTCACGCGTATTGATGTCTCCCCCGGCCAGTTCGTGAATCCCGCCCTGGCGCCGGCCGTGCTGGCGGTACTGGGGGCCGGGGACACCATGCGGGTCCGCGCCCTGGTGGCACCGGAGCGTATTCAGTCGCTCAGCGAGGGGCAGGAGGTCACGATTACGGTTGGCGAGTACGAGTTTTCGGGCACGATCGACCGGATCGGCTGGGAACTTGTAGGCAAAGACGACGATCAGGGGTATCGGATCGAGGCCGAATTCTCGCCGAGCGACGATGCCGTGCTGCGCCCTGGCCAGCCGGCCCGGATCGAACTTCGCACAAACTCCTGATGCCCAAGAGTCGATGATGCCGGACAAGGAACCCGACAACTCGAACGTGCGCGCCTGGCTGGTACTCACCACACTGGACGACCCCACCGAGGCCGAGACCCTGGCGGGTGAACTGGTCCAGCGCGGCCTGGCAGCCTGCGTGCACATCCTCCCGGCCGGACGCTCAATTTACGTGTGGGAAGGGAATATCGAGACCGATTCCGAAGTCACACTGCTGATCAAAACCTCCGTCGATGCCCGCGATGAGTTGCAGGCCCACCTGACGGAACATCACCCGTATGAGACCCCGGAGATTATCGCCGTGCCGATCACGCACGGGTCCCCGGATTACCTGAACTGGATAACGCAATGCACCTCCTGAATCTGCGCAACTGGCTGGCGACCTTCCTGGTCGCGTTCCTGCTGACCCCGGCCCTGGCGAACGCCATCTTCGATGACGATCTGCTGGACCCGGATGATGCGTTCAGCCTGAGCGCGGAGGCCATTGACGCCGACACGATCCGCCTGACCTGGGAGATCGCGGACGGCTACTACATGTACCGCGAGCAGTTCGAGTTCGAACCCGAGAGCGAAGGGTTGGAGCTCGGCGAACCGAACATCCCCGACGGCGAGAAGAAGACCGACGAGTTCTTCGGCGAGGTCGAGACCTATCGCGACGAGATCAGCATCGAGCTTCCGATCCTCGCGGCCGAAAGCACCGAGATCGAACTGACCGCGCGCTCGCAGGGTTGCGCCGACCTCGGCGTGTGCTATCCGCCCCACTTCCAGACCGTATCGCTGGAGCTCCCGGGCCTGCCGGGCGAGAACGGTGAAGAGGCGACCGAAGACGAAGCCGTCGATGAGGAGCGCAGCGCCCTGGACGAGATGGGCGACCTCTCCGGCGACCTGGGTGCCGCCGACGACCTGCTCGAGCCGGAAGAGGCCTTCGCCGCCTCGCTCGAGGCCATCAGCCAGAATGCGGTCATCCTGCGTTTCGAAATCGCCGAGGACTACTACCTCTACCGCGACCAGCTCGACGTGCGCATCGCCGAGGGCGACGGGATCGAGCTGGGACCGGTCAACCCGCCCGAGGGCGAACGTCACGAGGACGAGTTCTTCGGCGAGACCGAGATCTATCGCGACCAGGTCGAGATCCTGGTCCCGATACTGCGCGACGCGGACGACGTCTCCGAGATCACCCTGGCGATTGACTACCAGGGCTGCTGGGACGGGGGCGTGTGCTACCCGCCGCTGACCCAGGAGGTCTCGGTCAGCTTCGACTCCGACCTAGCCGCAGAGGCCGACGAAGACGCCCTGCCAGAGACCGGCGACGAAGCCCTGGACGAGATCGAGACCACCGATGCCGCCCCGGAAGAGGACGACGAGGCGGCCGCCCCCGTCACCCAGCAGGACCGCATCGCGGCCCAGCTGGCCGATGGTCAGATCTGGCTGGTGGCCCTGGCCTTCTTCGGCTTCGGGCTGCTGCTGACGTTCACCCCCTGCGTATTCCCGATGATCCCGATCCTGTCGAATATCATCATCGGGCAGAAGAACCTGACCACCCGCAAGGCGTTCCTGATCTCGCTGGTGTTCGTGCTGGCGATGGCACTGACCTACACCATCGCCGGGGTATTCGCGGGGCTGGCCGGGGCCAACCTGCAGGCGGCCTTCCAGAACCCCTGGATCATTGGCACGTTCGTGGCGATCTTCATTGCGCTGGCGATGTCGATGTTCGGCTTCTACGAACTACAGATGCCGGCCAGCGTGCAAAGCAAGCTGTCGCAGATCAGCAACCGCCAGGAAGGCGGCACCTACATGGGCGCCGGGATCATGGGCTTCCTGTCGGCCCTGATCGTCGGCCCGTGCGTGACCGCGCCGTTGATTGGCGCCCTGCTCTACATCAGCCATACCGGTGACGCCGTCCTGGGCGGCATCGCCCTGTTCTCCCTGAGTATGGGCATGGGTGCCCCGCTGCTGGTGATCGGCACCTCGGCCGGCCGCCTGCTGCCGAAGGCCGGCCCGTGGATGGACACCATCAAGGCGGTATTCGGTGTGGGTCTGCTGGCGATCGGGATCTGGCTGCTCGAACGGGTGATCCCGGGCGAGCTGGCGATGTTCCTGTGGGCCATCCTGCTGATCGTGACGGCGGTGTACATGGGCGCGCTGCGCACCCTGCCGGAGGGAAGTTCGGGCTGGTACACGCTGTGGAAGGGCCTGGGTGTAGTCCTTCTGATCTACGGCATCCTGCTGATGCTGGGCGCGGCCACCGGCGGCAAGGACGTCTTCCGCCCGCTGGCCACACTCAACCAGCCGACGATGACGGCCAGTGGCGAACGCTCCGGCCCCACGGAGATGGAGTTCACCTACATCGACAGCCTCGATGACCTGGAACGCGAGCTGGAACAGGCCCAGAACAACAACCAGCCGGTGTTCCTGGACTTCTATGCCGACTGGTGCGTGGACTGTGTGCGCCTGGAAAGAACGACCTTCCAGGACCAGCGCGTGATCAGTGCGATGGCGGACGTGCACCTGCTCAAGGTGGATGTGACCGACAACACCTCCGAGCACCGCAGTCTGATGCGCGAGTTCAACCTGTTCGGGCCGCCCGCGATGATCTTCTGGGATTCCGACGGTAACGAATTGCGCAACTATCGCAACGTGGGTTACCTGAACGCCGACCGCTTCCTGGCCCATGTAGAAAATGCGCTCGGGGTGACGCCATGACGCATCGCTCGCACACAGTTGGCTGGATCGCCCTTGCCGCCGCCAGCGCCTTCTTGCTGGCCGGTTGCGAGGACCCCACGCCGGAAATGGATACCGCCGAGGCGAATGGGGGGGAAGCCGCGGAGGCCGCCACCGAAGAGGCCCAGGGCGACCGCCGCATCGACTTTACCCTTCCGGATCTGGACGGTAACGACCGCCAGTTGAGCGAATGGGATGGCGACCTGATCGTGCTGAACTTCTGGGCCACGTGGTGCCCGCCGTGCAAGAAGGAGATGCCGCTGTTCCAGGAGATCTGGGAAGAACATCGCGATGATGGCTTCACCATCGTCGCGGTCGCCGTGGATGAACTCAGCGCGACCCAGCACTTCGTCGACGACTTCGGGATCGAATTCCCGATCCTGATCGGCCAGGACGAGGCCGTGGAAGTCGGTCGCAAGTACGGAAATCGGATCGGCGCACTGCCCTACACGGTGCTGATTGACCGTGACGGCATCATCCGCGATACCCATCGCGGCGAAGTCGAGGAAGAAGACCTGCAGGCCTGGCTGGACGACTACCTCTAAGGAATCAGTGTTTCCCTATCGGCGTCAGCCGCTGCCGAGGGCATCGAATCCCGTTTGCTGGAGCTTGCGTTCTGCCAGGCGCACGGCCGCCACGAGCGCCTGCTCGGGGGGCTCGCCCGAGACCAGCGCATCAACCAGGCCGGCATTGAACGTATCGCCGGCCCCCACGCTGTCGACGACACGCAAACCCGGTGTCGGCGCGCAGTACACATGCAGGTCATCCTGTGCGAGCCAGGCCCCCTCGGCCCCGGCCGTCACGGTCACGATACGCCCGGGGTAACGGCGGGCCAGTTCGGCCGCGGCCTCTTCTGGGCGTGCGGCAATCCCCTGCGCCCAATCGCGCGACAGCATCAGGACATCGGCCCACTCCAGACACGCCTCCAGCCCTGGGCGACGCTTTTCCAGCTCCAGGGAGATCGGCTGATCCGTTACGGCTTCGCGGACCCGGGGCAGAATCTCGCGCAAGGTCTCCGGCTGGCGCCCCTCGAAATGCAGCCAGTCGTACTCCTCCCACGCGATCCGCCGCAGATCGGCTGCACTCAGCTCGGGCAGGTCGCGGTGGTGCACGATGGTACGGCTGCCCGAATCGCGCGACCGCAGGATATGCGAGGTCGGGGTCGCGCCCGGGTGCCGCACACACGCGGCGGTATCGACGCCGCGCGCGACGAGACGTTCCCGCAGCCAGTCACCCGACCCATCCTCCGCGAACACGGCGGCCAGGGCCGCACGATGACCGAACTGCGCAAGGATGCGGGCAGTGTTGGTCGCGTTGCCCCCTGGCTGAGAGGAGCTGGCCAGGGCGCGAATTTCGTCGTCCTCGCGCGGATAGCGCTCGACGTCCAGAGTGTGATCCAGGGTTGCAATGCCCGTTGTCAGGATGCGCGCCATGCTGCTCTCGTCATTCGACCGGGCTGTATTGTGCGGGCCGCGAAGCCCGGCGTCATCCGCGACATCCCGACGACAGCCTGCGACAATGTGGCCTCACCCGATCACGACGAGCGGCATGGCAACCTTCCCCTCCCCGGAAACCGCCGAGGCGGCGTTCTACGAGGCCTTTCAAGCAGGCGACTCCGACGCCATGCGCACGATCTGGCTGGACAGTCCCGAATGCGTCTGTATTCACCCCGGGGGCGAGCGCCTGCTCGGGACCGACGTCATCCTCGAGAGCTGGGACGACATCCTGCCGAACATGCGAGGCGTCGTGATCCACCGCACCGAGCTGAACATCATCCCGGGGCAGGACTTGGTGATCCACACCCTGCGCGAAAACCTCTACGTCAGCGGCGAACGCCGCGGCGTGATGCTGGCCACGAATGGTTACCGCCTCGAGGGCGAGAGCTGGCGGATGTTCCTGCATCATGCCAGCCCCGATCCCGACCCGCCGCCGGCCTGGGATACAGGACGGGTGCACTGATGGGCGGGGCGAGCGACGAACGCCTGGCGGCCTACTACGAGGCCTTTCGTGCCGCGGACATTGAGCGGATGATGCGGTTATGGGCAGAACGCCCGGATATCGTCTGCGTGCACCCGGGCAGCCCACGCGCGCATCGCGGGGTTTCCGAGGTGATGGAGAGCTGGCTGCTGGTATTCGCACGCGAGCTGAATATCGGGATCGAGCCGCGCATCGTCGGGCGCCAGGAAACGACCGAAAGCCTGAGTCTCGTGATCGAGGAGGCAATTACCCGCCCCGGCGATGTCGCGGCCACCGGGACCATCCTGATCAGCCAGACCTGGCGCCGCAGCGGCGATAGCTGGCGACTCCAGTTTCACCATGCCTCGCACGGACGCCGCGCACCGCCCTCGCAGCAGGGGATGTTCGTGCCGGATGGGGGCGGCTCCACCCGGCACTGACGTGCAAGCGGTTCTGGCGCGAAAGACTCAGCCCTCTGAACGGGGCTGGCACAGATCCGGACGCTGGACCTTGAGGGCATCACAGACCCCGCGAACGGCATCGCGCACGCGTCGTCCCCGTCCCTCCAGTGTCATGCTCGCAATCTCCCGATAAAGCGGATCACGGCGCTCGAACAGCTCCTGCAGCTTGGCCCGTGGGTCTGCCACCTCGTTCAGCAGGGGGCGTTTGCGATTGCGGCGCGTGCGCCGGAACTGCTCGTCCACCGGGACGCGCAGGTAGATCACGAAGTGCTCGCGCAGGAGGTCACGGTTCTCCGGGCGCTCGACGATTCCGCCGCCTGTGGCGATTACCGCTCCATCGCGTTCCAGTAGCGATTGCAGCATCGCCGACTCGCGCTTGCGAAAACCCGCCTCGCCCTCGAACTCGAAGATCGTGGGTATATCCACGCCGGTACGCCGCTGGATCTCCTGATCGGTGTCGAAGAACGGGCGCCGCAGCAGCCCCGCCAGCCCGCGCCCGATTGTGCTCTTGCCGGCCCCCATGGGCCCTACCAGGACAATGTTCTGCATGGCGGCAAGGCTACTGGCCTCGCTGGACAAAGAAAAGCCGGGGACAGGCCCCGGCTTTTCCTGCCAATGCGCATTCAGTAGTCAGTCGAGAACGCGCGGCGTCACGAAGATGAGCAACTCCGCCTTGGTATTCTGGGTCGAACGATTGCGGAAGAGGTTGCCCAGGAACGGGATATCGCCGAAGAACGGCACCTTTTCGAGGTTGGTACGGCTGTCGATCTCGTAGACGCCACCGAGCACAACCGTCTCGCCGTTACCGACGAACACCTGGGTCTGGACTTCGCGCTTGTTGATCCCCGGCACACCCAGTACCTCGCGCTGACTGGGCTCGTCCTTGGTCACGTTGATATCGAGAATCACGTTACCGTTCGGGGTGATCTGCGGCGTCACCTCGGTGGACAGCACCGCCTCGATAAACTGGGTGGAGGTGGCACCAGAGGCGGTGGCCTCCTGATACGGGATCTCCTCACCCTGCTTGATGGACGCCGTCTGGCCGTTGGCCGTGATCACACGCGGACTGGAGATGATCTCCCCGCGGCCTTCAACCTGCAGGGCCGACAGTTCGAGATCGAGCAGCACTCCGCTCCGCAGGATACTGATCCCGGCCTGCCCCGCATTGCCACTGGCGGGCAGCGAGCTGTTCAGGCGATCGCCAATCGCGATGCCCCCAACCCCCGCCGTCGTTGCATCACGGGCGGCATCAGCGCCCTCAATGGAACCCGCGCCGCCGACTCGAGTACGACGATCCCCTCGCGTTCCGGAAATGCCGAAGCGTGCACCCAGTTCGCGATTGAAGGTGTCTTCCGCAATCACAATGCGGGTCTCGATCAGCACTTGCTGCACCGGCACGTCGAGCGTCTGCACCAGACGCCGCACATCCTCGATACGGTTCTGGGTGTCCTGCACCAGCAGGGTGTTGGTGCGGCTGTCGATCGTGATGCTGCCGCGATCGGACAGGAACTGGCCGGTCTCGTCGCCGCGGATCAGCGAGGCGATCTGCTCGGCCTGGGCAAAGTTGATCTGCACGAACTCGGTGCGCAGTGGCTCGAGTTCCTGGCGGTCGCGCTGCGCCTCAAGCTCCAGGCGTTCGCGCGCCGCAATCTCTTCGCTCGGGGCGACGTAGAGCACGTTCCCGTCCATGCGCTTGTCCAGACCACGCGAGCGCAGAATGATATCCAGTGCCTGATCCCAGGGCACGTTGTTCAGGCGCAAGGTGATATTGCCACCCACGGTATCGCTGACCACGATATTGAGATCGGTAAAGTCGGCCAGCAGCTGCAGGACCGAGCGCACCTCGATATCCTGGAAATTCAGCGACAGGCGCTCGCCCTCGAACTGCTCCTCCTCGCGGCGCCGCGCCTCGCGTTCCGCCTCGGTAATCGGCGCCACCTCCAGCACAAAGCGGCGATCGCTCTGGTAGGAGAGGACTTCGTATTCGCCATGCGCGCCCACTTCCATGCGCACACGCTCGCGCTCGGCCACGGTGTCGATGGTGCGAACCGGTGTGGCGAAATCGAGCACGTCCAATCGGCGCTCCAGGGATTCCTCCACACGAGCGCGCGGGAATGTCAGTTCAACCTTACCCGCCTGCTCGCGCACATTAACCTCGGCCCCCGAGCGCGAGAGGTCGATCTCGACTCGGCCTTCGCCCTCGGAACCGCGACGAAAATCGATGCCGGTAATCTCGACCGGGCGCGCACTGCGCGTCGCCCGTTCGGAGGGCTCGCCGGCACGATCGACCACCTGCTGGACATCGCTGTCGGCCTCGGAAACCCCGCGGCCCAGCGTCAGGATCAGGTTGTTGCCCTCGACCCGGGTCTGGTACTCGGAGGGCTGGGTCAGGTTCAGCACCACGCGCGTGCGATCACCGGATTCGACCGCCGTGGCGGTCAGCAGCGGGCCCACATTGAGGTCCGTCTCGCGGCTGCGCAGCGCATTGCCAGCGTCCGGCAGGTCCAGTGCGATCCGCGGCGGGGAGTCGATGGCAAAGGCCCGCACGTCTTCGGGCGGAGTCCCGGAAAAGCGCAGATTCACCTGCACCCGGTCACCGCTAATGCTGGCCGCCCGAATCTCTTCCAGTTCGGTCGCCGCCACCCCCTGCGAAACCATGAACAGCAAAGCCGCCATCACGGTGCCCGCCAGCGCGCGCATGGAAGAACCCATGTGTAATCCCCTGTAGTTGTTGCCGGTCTTGCGGCCCATTCGGTTCATCATTGTTCTGCTCCCCCAACCGCTAGTCGGCCAGCGCCACGGAGTTTTCGCGTTCCACGTGCCCGCCGAAGGCGTCCGGGACCACCTCGACCAGCTTCACCCGGGTGGCTGTGATCTCGACGATACGGCCGTGGTTTTCACCCATGTAATTGCCAACTGTCACGCGCTGAATACCCCGATCGGGGGTACGGACCAGGGCATAACGCACCTCGTCCTGCTCCAGCGACCCCACCATGCGCAAGGAATCCAGCGGGAAGCTCTCGAGGAATTCGCGGGGGCGATCCGGGTCGACCTCGGCGTCGCCGGGCTCGCCCTGGGCTGCCGCCAGCTCGGGCTGCGCAATTACGGAGGAATCGAACGGGGAGCGGGTGTGCCCCGGATACAAGTAGGGCTCGTGCGGCTCCAGCGTCGGGATCGGGTCGATACCGCTGCCCGGACGCTCATTGATCTCCGCAATGTAGCGCTCCAGGTCGCTCTTGTCGGGGGCACAACCCGACAACCCGAATGTGGCCATCAGGCCCAGCGCCAGGGCCACCCCCAGGGATCGCTGTGCAGGGTTCCGCATCAGTGGTCCTCCAGGTAGCGGTAGGTACGCGCAGTGGCGTCCATTAGCAGATCGTTATCGGAATTGCCCCGACGAATGTGCATGTCGTGCATGGTGACGACGCGCGGGAGCGCCGAGGTCCCGCTGACGAATTCGGCCAGATCCTCGTAGTCACCGCGCACCCGCAGCCGAATCGGCACCTCGGCATAGAAATCCCGTCGGTTTTCGCCGCGCGGCTCGAACAGCTCGATCTCGAGCCCGGCCTGCAAGCCGGTCTGCGAGATATCCACCAGCAGGCTGGGGATCTCGGCGCTGCTCGGCAAGAGCTCCAGCAACGAGGCAAACATCCGCTCCATCTCTTCGAGCTGTTCCTCGTAGGCCCCGAGATTCGCGGCCCGCTGCTGCTTGTCCTCGAATTCGGCGCGCAGTTGCTCCTCGCGATTCTCGGCGCGTTCCAGATCGGTGCGCTGATCGCCGATGAAGAAGTAATAGGACAGCCCCAGGATGGCCAGAACGATGACGATCAGGATCAGCGCCTTTACCGCCCAGGACGCCTCACCAATGTTGTTGAAGTCGATCTCGTTGAGTTCCTTGATATTCATCAGGAATCCTCCTCGACATCCGAAGGCCGCGCCTGATTGGCGTCGAGGCGGAAGTCACGTACCTGCAGGCTGCCGTCTTCACGTGTCTCGATGATCTGCAGGTTGGAATCGGCCAGCCAGGGCGAGGCGTCGATGCGGCGCATCAGCGTCGAGATCCGGGTGTTGGATTCGGCCCGCCCCGTCAGACGAATGCGTTCGCCCTCCTGGCGCACCTCGTTGAGATAGGTGCCGTCCGGCAACGTCTCCACCAGCTGATCGAACAGATGTACGGCCTCTGGGCGGCGCGCCTGCAAGGTCTGAATCACTTCCATGCGCGCGATCAGGGCCTGGCGCTGCTCGTCCAGATCGCGGATGCGAGCAATCTTTCGATCCAGCTCGCGGATCTCGCTCTCGAGCATCTGGTTACGCGACTGCTGGTGGTCGATCAGCGCACTCATAAAGGTGTGCGCGCCGAACGCCAGCAACACGCCGACCACGAGCGCGCCGCCCACGGCACCGAAGAATTGCTTGCGCCGCTGCTCGCGGGCCTTCTCGCGCCAGGGGAGGAGATTGATGTAGATCATCCGGCGTACCCCCTGATGGCCAGGCCACAGGCCGTAAGCAGCGCGGGGGCATCATTGGCGAAGCGCTGCTGATTCACACGACGGGAAAGCGCCATGCCACGGAACGGGTTGGCGACGGATACCGGGGTCCCGGAACTTTCCTCGAGCATCTCGTCGACACCCGCGATCGCGGCACAGCCGCCACCCAGCAGGATGTGGTCGATCGAGTCCTGCGGGCGGGTCACGTAGAAGTACTGCAGCAGACGCTGGATCTGATCCATCATCGTCTGCTTGAACGGCTCGAGGATATTGCTGACGTAGTCGGCCGGAAGATCACCGCTCATCTTGGCGGAGCCGGCCTCCTGATAGTTCATGCTGTAGCGGCGCATGATCTCCTCGGTCAGCATGCGGCCGCCGAAATTCTGCTCGCGGGTATAGATCACGCCCTCGGTCTGGCTGACGACATACACCGCCGTTACCGATGAGCCGACGTCGACAATCGCGACGATGGGCTTGTTCTCGCGATCGGGGATCTGCTCGACCAGTCGTTCAGAGGCGTGCTCGATCGCGTAGGCCTCGACATCCACCAGCTCGGGGGTGAGCTTGGCGGATTCGGCGATCGCCACACGCGATTCGACGTTCTCGCGCCGCGAGGCGACGACCAGGACGTCGACCAGCTGGGGATTCTTTTCGTTCTTGCCGAGGACCTGGAAGTCGAGATTGACCTCTTCCAGGGTGTAGGGGATGTACTGATCGGCCTCGACGAACACCTGGCCCTCGAGCTCAGTGTCGCTGAGCGTGGCCGACATCTGGATGGTCTTGGTGATGACCGCCGAGGACGGCACGGCCATGGCGCAGTGCTTGAGCTTTGTGCCGGAGCGCTTCACCGCGCGGGCGAGTGCGTTCCCCACCGCCTCGGTGTCCTGGCAGACCTTGTCCACCATCACACCATCCGGCAGCGGCTCCACCGCAAAGGCCTCGACACGGTAGCCCTTACCTTGCCGGGCCAGCTCCAGCACCTTCACGGCGGCGGAGCTGACATCCACGCCCAGCAGTCCCTGCTTGCTCTTTCCGAGACTCAGCACACATCCCCCTGTATACCCCAATGAAAGTAACTGGTAGCGTTACAATCAAGTATGCTAGCTCGTTCACAATATACACTCCAAAATCCGGGTTGCAAGTTGCTTTGAAAGCTGATTCTTAACTTGGCCCCACTTTTTCTACAGTCATGAAGCCGATTCTCAAGATTTTTGCGGCGTTGCTGGCCCTGATCCTTGCGGCCGGAATCGGCGTATCCGCAGCCATTGCAGCCCTGTACGTGCACTACGCCCCGACCCTCCCCGAAGCGGAGGCGGTGCGCGACGTGCGCCTGCAAACCCCATTGCAAGTCCGCACCGCGGACGGCCTGCTGATGGGCGAATTCGCGGAAGAACGCCGCATTCCCCTGCCCATCGAGGACATCCCCGAGCGCGTCCGCCAGGCGTTCATCGCGGCCGAGGACGAGCGCTTCTACGACCACCCCGGGGTCGACATCGTTGGCCTGGCACGAGCGGCGATCAACGAGATCTCCACTCGCGGCGAACGCAGCCAGGGGGGCTCCACCATTACCATGCAGCTGGCGCGCAATGTCTTTCTGACCCGCGACCGCACCTACGAGCGCAAGCTGCGGGAGATCTTCCTGGCCATTCGCATGGAACAGGAGATGAGCAAGGACGAGATCCTTGAGCTGTACCTGAACAAGATCTACCTGGGCCAGCGCGCCTACGGGATCGAGGCAGCCGCTCGGGTCTACTACGGCCGCTCGATCGATGAGCTGGAACTGGACGAGATCGCCGTCCTCGCGGCCCTTCCGAAGGCGCCGTCCACAACCAACCCCGTTGCCAGTGCCCAGCGCGCGGAGATCCGCCGCAATTACGTGCTGCGGCGCATGCTGGATACCGGCGCGATCAGCGAATCGGAATACGAGGAGGCGGTGGCCCGCCCGGTATCGTCCGAGCGGCACGTGGCCGCGACCGAGGTCGATGCCCACTGGGTGGCGGAGGCGGCCCGCCAGATCGTCTTTAACCTCTGGGGCGAGGACGCCTACCGGCGCGGCCTGCAGGTCCATACATCGATTGACTCCCGTTACCAGGAAGCCGCCAACCAGGCCCTGCGCGAGGGCCTGCTGGAATACGACGAACGCCACGGTTATCGCGGGCCCGAAGATCAGCTGAGCGACGAGACCATGGCCGACGCCGAGGCACGCCAGCGCGCCCTCAAGACACAGGGCGTACACGGGCGCCTGCTGTTTCCCGTGGTCGTCGTGGAACGCGACGGAGACGGCACGCTGCACGTCGACGGCGGCCAGATCGGCGAACTCACCATCGAACCCCGCGATCAGGAATGGGCACGCAACCCCGAGTTCGAGCCGGGCGACGTGATCCGCGTCAGGCCCCACACCGACGGACGCTGGCGCCTGGCACAGAAGCCCGAAGTCACTGGCGCGGTAATCGCCCAGTCGCCGGCCGACGGGGCCATCGTTGCGCTCGCGGGAGGCTTCGATTTCTTCGAGAATCGCTACGATCGCAGCACCCAGGCGCAACGACAGCCCGGCTCTGCGTTCAAGCCGCTGGTGTACGCGCTGGCGCTGCAGGATGGCTACCGCCCGGACGGCATGCTGGTCGACGCCCCGATGGTCTTTGACGACCCCGCGCTGGGTGCGGAGTGGCGCCCGCAGAACTACTCGCGGCAGTTTCAGGGCGAGATGAGCATGCGCGACGCCCTGGCTCAGTCGCGCAATCTGGCGTCGATCCGCCTGCTCAACAGCCTGGGTCCGCAACGCGTGCACGAACAGCTGCCGCGGTTCGGTCTGGATCCGGACAAGCACCCGAGCAACCTGTCGATGGTGCTCGGCACTGGCGGGGTCACGCCCTTGCAGCTGAACAATGCCTACAGCGTTTTTGCCTCCGGCGGGAAACTGTACAGCCCGTGGATCATCACGCGCATCGAGACGGACGACGGCGAGGTCCTCTACACAGCCCCGACCGAACGCGCCTGCCCCGAACCGTGCGAGAACCCGGCCGGCCAGGACCTGTACCTGAACGCCAGCGGGGGTCCGCTGCAGTATACCGACCCGGCACAGGTGCTGGACCCGGGTGCCGCCTGGCAGATGAGCAACATGCTGGGGCACGTAATCACCGCCGGAACCGGGCGTCAGGCGCAACAGCTGGGACGCTCGGATCTCGCCGGCAAGACCGGCACGACCAACAGCTATCGCGATGCCTGGTTCTCGGGGTTCAACGCCGACATCGTCGCGACCGCCTGGGTCGGGTTCGACGACAACCGCGAACTGGGCCGGCGCGAGAGTGGTGGGCGCACGGCGCTCCCGCTCTGGATTCGATTCATGGACTCAGTGCTGACCGACACACCGGAGCGCCCCGTGGAACGTCCCGATGACCTGCAGCGCGTGGCAATCCTGCCAGACGGCCGCCGCGCACCAAGCGAGGAGACCCCGGGGGCGAATATCCAGTGGCTGATCCCGCAGCAGGTACCGGAACGCGGCCAGGCCCCGGCGGGCCCCCGCGGGGAGAATGGTCAGGGCCCGGCCGAGTCGGTGTTCTGATGAGCCCCTCGCGTATTCGCCAGGAGCTGGCACAGGAGGCCGCGCGGATCCTGCTCGACGATGGCATCCGCGACTTCGCGCTGGCCAAGCGCAAGGCTGCCGAGCATCTGGGTGTCGAACCGCGCCACGAGATGCCGCGCAATATCGAGATCCAGGAGGCTGCGATCGAACGCAGCCGCCTGTTCGCAACGGACCACAGCCGCCAGGCCTACCGCGAACGCCTCGAGGCCGCTCGGATCGTCATGGAGCGGCTTTCGGCACTGGAACCCCGCCTGGTCGGCCCGCTGCTGGACGGCATCGTCGAACGCCAGCCGCTGGTCAATCTGCATGCATTTGCCGAGACGGTGGAGGAGGTCATCCTCGACCTGGGCGAGCGCGGAATCCGCTGCCAGACGGGCGAACGCCGCTATCGCAGCCGGCAGGGGCGTGAGCAGCGGGTACCGTTTCTGAGTTTTCGCGGGCCGAATGACACGGACATTGAACTGACCGTATTCCCGCTGGATGGGCTGCGCCAGGCGCCGCCGTCGCCGGTAGACGGCAAGCCCATGGCCCGCGCAGGGCGCGCGGACGTGGACAGGCTGCTGGCCGCCGCGAACGCCGACGCACCAGCGGCGGCCGACGCGTCCTGACGCCAGGAAGGCGCCGCTGCCTTAGTCGCGGCGGTAAGAGGTGACGGTCTCAACCAGGGTTGCCACCCGTTCCGGGTCGATCCCCGGATGAATCCCGTGCCCCAGGTTGAAGACATGACCGGTGTCCCGGTCGAAGCCGTCCAGCACCCGCAGGGCCTCCTCGCGCACCACCGCATCCGGCGCGTACAGCACCGACGGATCCAGGTTGCCCTGCAGCGCCACGCGATCGCCCACACGACGGCTGGCCTCGGCAATCTCGATCGTCCAGTCCAGCCCCAGCGCATCGGCACCGGTCTCGGCCTGCGCCTCGAGCCAGGCATCGCCACCCTTGGTGAACAGGGTAACCGGCACGCGACGGCCGTCGTGGTCCCGAATCAGGCCATCCACGATGCGTTGCATGTAGGCCAGCGAGAATTCGCGATAGCCGCGCGGCGTAAGCGAACCGCCCCAGGTATCGAAGACCATCACGGCCTGCGCACCGGCGCGAATCTGCGCGTTCAGGTATTCGGTAACCGCGGTGGCGACCTTCTGCAGCAAGGCGTGCATCGCCTGCGGTTCGCCGTACATCAGCCGCTTGGTCTCGGCGAAGTCGCGCGAGCCCTGACCCTCGACCATATAGGTGGCCAGCGTCCACGGGCTGCCGGCAAAGCCGATCAGCGGCACTTCGCCATTCAGTTCACGGCGGATCAGGCGCACTGCATCCATCACATAGCGCAGCTCCTGCTCGGGATCCGGCACCGGCAGGTTCTCGATCGCCTCGAGAGAACGGATCGGGTCGCGGAAACGCGGCCCTTCTCCGGTCTCGAAGTAGAGCCCCAGGCCCATCGCATCCGGGATGGTCAGGATGTCCGAGAACAGGATCGCCGCGTCCAGCGGGAACCGGCGCAGCGGCTGCATGGTGACTTCGCAGGCCAGCTCCGGGTTCTGACACAGATTCATGAAGCTGCCGGCCTGGGCGCGGGTCTCGCGGTACTCCGGCAGGTAGCGCCCGGCCTGGCGCATGATCCAGATCGGCGGGCGATCCACGGGCTCGCGCAGCAACGCACGCAGCAGACGGTCATTCTTCAGGGTCTGGGACATCGAAAAACTCAAACGCCGAGGTATTCAAGGATGCCTTCGGCGGCCTCGCGGCCCTCGAAGACGGCGGTCACAACCAGGTCCGAGCCACGCACCATGTCGCCGCCAGCAAAGACCTTCGGGTTGCCGGTCTGGAAGGCGTGCTCACCTACGGCCTGTACACGCCCGCCCTCGTCCACGCCGATCTTGTATTCGGCGAACCAGTCCGCCGGGGACGGACGGAAACCAAAGGCGATCAGCACGCGGTCGGCCGGGATCACATGCTCGGAGCCCGGCACCGGCTCCGGACGGCGGCGGCCGCGCTCGTCCGGCGCACCCATCTGGGTGCGCACCACCTTCACGCCCTCGACCTTGCCGTCGCCGACGATCTCGACCGGCTGCACGTTGAACTCGAACTGCACGCCCTCTTCGCGGGCATGCACCACTTCCTTGCGCGAGCCGGGCATGTTCTCTTCGTCGCGGCGATAGGCGCAGGTCACCGAGGCCGCGCCCTGGCGGATCGAGGTGCGGTTGCAGTCCATCGCGGTGTCGCCACCGCCAAGGACCACCACACGCTGGCCGGCCACGTCGATGAAGCCGTCTTCATCGTGCTCCCAGCCCATCACCTGGCGGATATTGGAGATCAGGAACGGCAGCGCCGGGTACACCCCCGGCAGGTCCTCGCCGGGGAAGCCACCCTGCATCGCGGTGTACGTGCCCATGCCGAGGAACACGGCGTCGTATTCCTCCAGCAGGGTGTCCATCTGGATGTCGCGGCCGATCTCGGTGTTGAGGCGGAACTCCACGCCCATGCCCTCGAGGATCTCGCGGCGGGTGCGGATCACCTGCTTTTCGAGCTTGAACGGCGGGATACCGAAGGTCAGCAGGCCACCGATCTCCGGGTAGCGGTCATAGACCACTGCCTGCACGCCGTTGCGCGCCAGGATATCGGCGCAGCCAAGGCCGGCCGGCCCGGCGCCAATCACGGCCACGCGCTTGTCGGTCGGGGTGACATCGGACAGGTCCGGGCGCCAGCCGGCCTTCAGGGCCTCGTCGGTGATGTACTTCTCCACCGAGCCGATGGTGACCGCGCCAAAACCGTCGTTCAGCGTGCAGGCGCCCTCGCACAGGCGGTCCTGCGGGCAGACGCGGCCGCAGACCTCGGGCAGGGAATTAGTCTTGTGCGAGAGCTCGGCGGCGGCGAACAGGTTGCCCTCTTCCACCAGCTTCAGCCAGTTCGGGATGAAGTTGTGAACCGGGCACTTCCATTCGCAATACGGATTGCCACAGGCCAGGCAGCGGCCCGCCTGCTGCCCCGCGGTCGCCGGGTCGAACTGACCAATGATCTCGCCGAACTCGTGGATACGAATCTCGGCAGGGGTCTTCTGAGGGTCCTGGCGCGGCAGGTCCAGGAACTGCATCGGATTGGAAGCCATGGATCACTCGCTCCGACGGGAACCGGCGGCATGACGCCACGGGGTTCAACCGTTCATGCGTTCAGGAAAGGAACGTTTCGCTCAACCGAGCGTAACGGTCAAGAAATCCCCAGCGCGGTACGGACCTTCTGACTGACGACGCCCATGTCCGCGCGGCCGAAGACCCGGGGCTTGAGCACGCCCATCACCTTGCCCATATCGCTGGGGCCGGCCGCGCCGGTCTCGGCAATCGCCTCGCCGATCATCTGCTCCAGCTCGGCGTCGCCCAATTGCTCGGGCATGTAGACCTCGATCACCGTGATCTCGGCGGCCTCGCGCTCGGCCAGGTCCTCGCGACCGCCCTTGCGGTACTGGTCGATGGAGTCGCGGCGCTGCTTGAGCATCCGGTTCAGGATGGCCAGCACCGCGTCGTCGTCGGCCTCGCGCCGCTCGTCGACCTCGAACTGCGAGACCTCGGCCTGGATCAGGCGCAACGCCCCAAGGCGTTCCTTCTCCCGGGCCCGCATGGCCTGCTTCACGTCATCCTGCAAACGGGCCTTGAGCGACATTGAAGGGTCCTCGATCCGGGCCTGAGGCCCGAGAGACGATTCTTAGTACAGACGCACCCGACGGGTCATATCGCGGGAATTCTTCTTCAGCTGGCGTTTCACCGCTGCGGCGGCCTTGCGCTTGCGCTCGGTGGTCGGCTTTTCGTAGTACTCGCGGCGGCGGACTTCCGCGACCACGCCGGCCTTCTCACAGGTGCGCTTGAAACGGCGCAGGGCAACCTCGAAGGGCTCAT
The DNA here is from genome assembly GCF_000378285.1 of Thioalkalivibrio sp. ALgr1. NCBI lineage: Bacteria > Pseudomonadati > Pseudomonadota > Gammaproteobacteria > Chromatiales > Ectothiorhodospiraceae > Thioalkalivibrio > Thioalkalivibrio sp. ALgr1. Next base: position 744,692 of record NZ_KB905132.1, on the reverse strand, counting down.
TCTCGCGAACTCGTACGTGCGGCATACAATCTCCGGATGCGAATGCTGATTCGTCTACCAAAACAAAAACGCCACCCGAAACACTCCGGGCAGCCATGCAGAACTCCCTATGGTAATCCAACCGGCGTCATTTGCAAAAGTCCGTGAAGCGATGCCCATCCTGACCGCGCACACGCTTACGCCCAAAGTGGCACGCACGCTATGATGCCCCTGATGAACGCACCCGGCACACAGAACCTGAACGTCGAGCTGGGCGAGCGCAGCTACCCCATCCGGATCGGACCGGGCCAGCTCGCCGCCGCCGAAACCCTGCGCCCGGCGCTCGAGGGCCGCCGCGTGGCGGTGGTGACCAACACCACCGTGGGCCCGTTGTACGGTGAGGCTCTGCGCGAAACGCTCGGCCAGTGCGAGATCGCCGGCGAGATCCTCTGGATCGAACTGCCCGATGGCGAGGCCCACAAGACCCTGGCCACAGTGGAATCGATCATCACCCGCCTGCTGGAGGCCCGGCTTGACCGAGGCAGCCGCATCGTCGCGCTGGGCGGGGGCGTGGTGGGCGATATCGCCGGCTTCGCCGCTGCGATCTACCAGCGCGGGATCGACTTCGTGCAGGTGCCGACCACCCTGCTGGCCCAGGTCGACTCCTCGGTGGGCGGCAAGACCGGGGTCAACCACCCGCTGGGCAAGAACATGATCGGTGCCTTCCACCAGCCACGCGCGGTGCTGATCGACACCGACACCCTGAAGACACTCCCCGAGCGCGAGCTGCAGGCCGGGCTCGCCGAGGTCATCAAGTACGGGCTGATCCGTGACGCCGAGTTCTTCGCCTGGCTGGAAGCGCATATCGACGAGCTGCGCGCCCTGGAATCCGAGGCGCTGGCCTGGGCCATTCACCGCTCCTGCGCCTGCAAGGCCGAGATCGTCGCCGCCGACGAACGCGAAGGCGGCATCCGCGCCCTGCTGAACCTGGGCCACACCTTCGGCCACGCAATCGAGGCCGGCATGGGCTACGGCGAATGGCTGCATGGCGAGGCCGTGGGTACGGGCATGGCGATGGCCGCGCGCATGTCGGAACGCATGGGCTGGCTGAGCACGGCCGAGCGCGAACGCGCCGAGGCCCTGATCCAGCGCGCCGGCCTGGCTCTGGATCCACCGGACAGCATGAGCGCCGAGCGCTTCCGCGAGCTGATGGCGATCGACAAGAAGGTCGCCAGCGGCCGTCTGCGCCTGGTGCTGCTGAGGGGGATCGGCCAGGCCGAACTCACCGACCAGTTCGATGTGTCGGCGCTGGACGCGACGCTGCACGAGGGCGCCCGTGTCGCCTGAGGCCCTGGCCACCACACCCCGGGTCGACCGGGCCTCCGGGCTCGCGTCGTACGCCGCCGACCCCGCGGCCTCGCGCGGGCGCGCCCACCCGGAAGCGGCGCCACGCCACCGCAGCGATTTCCAGCGCGACCGCGATCGCATCGTGCACTCCAGCGCGTTTCGCCGCCTGGAATACAAGACCCAGGTCTTCATCAGCCACGAGGGCGACCTGTTCCGCAACCGTCTGACCCACTCGCTGGAGGTCGCGCAGATCGGGCGCTCGATCGCGCGTGCCCTGTGTCTGAACGAAGACCTGGTCGAGGCCATCGCCCTGGCGCACGACCTCGGCCACACGCCATTCGGCCATGCCGGCCAGCATGCCCTGAACGACTGCATGAAAGGGTACGGCGGCTTCGAGCACAACCTGCAGTCGCTGCGCATTGTCGACCTGCTGGAGCGTCACTACGCGGAATTCGACGGCCTCAACCTGACTTTCGAGACACGCGAGGGCATCCTCAAGCACTGCTCGCCACAGCGCGCTCGGGAACTGGGCGCGATCGGGGTGCGCTTTCTCGAGAAGCAGCAGCCCTCGCTGGAGGCGCAGCTCGCCAACGTGGCCGACGAGATCGCCTACAACAACCACGATGTCGACGACGGCCTGCGTTCCGGGCTGCTCGACATGGACCAGTTGACCGAGGTCCGCCTTTTCCGCGAGTGCCTGGAAGCGGTTCGCGCACGTTACCCGGACCTCGAGCCACGACGGGTTCAGCACGAGACCGTCCGCCGCATGATCGACGCCCTGGTCTCCGACCTGATCGAGAGCAGCCAGGCCGCGATCGATCACCAGCGGCCCGACACCCCGGACGACGTCCGCCAGGCCGGCCAGCCGCTGATCCGCTTCAGCCCGGAGATGGCCGAACAAGCGCGCGAGCTGAAAGCCTTCCTGCGCGAGAACCTGTACCACCACCATCAGGTCCACGCAGTGATGCACAAGGCCCGCCAGCTGATTCAGGAGCTGTTCGCCGCGTTCGACTCCGAGCCGCGACTGATGCCCGAGCACTTCCAGCGGCATGCCGAGCAGATCGCCGCGGCCGATCCGCATGCACCGCAGCGCGCGATTGCCGACTACATCGCGGGCATGACCGACCGCCACGCCATTCGTGAACACCACCGCCTGTTCGATCTGGGCACGCTGACCTGAGACTGAGACCCATGGCGCTCTCCGACCAATGCCTGAAACAGCTCGGCCTGCACACGGCGCCGTTCGACGAGACCCCGGATGAACACTTCATCTACAGCGACCCGTTGCTGGACGGGCTGCTGGAGTCGGCGCGCGCCGCCCTCGATGCCCCGGGCGCCATCGTGATCATGACCGGCGAGAACGGCTCCGGGCGCAGCCTGCAGTTGATGCGCCTGCTGGCGATGCTGCCCGAGCCCTTCGAGCTGATCGCCTTTCGCGCCCGCATCAACACCCAGTTCGAATCGGTGGACAACACCATTCGCAACTACCTGCGCTCGCACAACGCCGATGACCCCGACCGCCCGCTGACCGAGCTACTGGCCGAGCGCGTAGCCGTCGGCCGCGACCCGGTGATCGCGATGGACGATGCCCACCTCGTCGGCACCGACATCGTGAACAACCTGATGCGCATGCGCAGCGAGGTGCTCGAGCCCCAGGGCCGCGCCCCGCGCATCGTGCTGGTGGGCTCCGGCGGCCTGCTCCGCCGCCGCCTGTACCTCCCGGACCCCTCCGACGAGGACCAGGTCACGCGCGTCAACCTGCGCGCCTTCAACCTCGAGCAAACGGCCGCCTATCTGCGCCACCGACTGCAAGCGGCGGGCCTCGACGACCCGGAACGCCTGCTCGACCAGGAAACGATCCACCATCTCCAGACCACCAGCCAGGGCCTGCCCGGCAACCTGAACCGAGAGGCCAACCAGGTCCTGGAGCGCCACTGCCGCAGCGAACGCCATGCCGCCAGTGCAGCCGGCACTACAGCGCCCGGCATCGCGCTGGGTGACGAGGCCGAGCGCGAAGAGGCGCCGTCACCCACGACACCCGAGGCCGCCGGCGTCACCATTGACTCCGATGCCGGCCTCGACCGCGAAACCGACGCCGAGCCCGTGCTTCGTGCCCAGCGCGAAGAGGACGAATTCACTCCGGCCGCCGAGGCCCTCGCGCACTCGGATGCCGATGACGAACCGGACTGGCCGCCGGAGCCCGACCACGAACTCGACGAACCCCCGGAGGAAAAGCGCACCGCGCCCTTCTGGAATCAGCGCTGGTTCGTGCCAGCGGTTGCCGCCACGGTCGCGATCGGTATCGCCGCACCCGTCGCTCTGCAGTTGATGGACGGTGGCGAAACCGAGGCGGAACAAGAGGTCATCGAACTCCCGCTGCCGGAAACCCGACCCCCGGCATCCCCCGAGCAGGACGACCTGGTCGCGGCCGACCCGTTGGAGCATGCGGACGACACGCTGACTAGCCCGGGAATCGAACCCCTGCCCGGCCAGGAACGCCCGAGCGGCGATCCGATTGCCGGCATCGAGGCCGAACCCGCCGCTGAACCTGAGCCACAGCCCGAGCCAGAACCCGCTCCGGAACCTGAACCTGAGCCTGAACCCGAGCCCGAACCAGCACCGGAGCCGGAGCCGGAGCCGGAGCCGGAGCCAGAACCGGAACCGGAACCGGAACCAGAGACGACCACCGAGGCCCTGGCCGACGAGGATGGTGACGGCGAGCGCCTGCGCGGCGATCTGGAGTGGCTCGGCAACCAGTCCTCCGATGCGTTCACCATCCAGTTGATCGCGGCTCCGGACATGTCCACTGCCCGCGGCTATGCGGATCGCCACAACCTTGGCGGCATCCGCTACATCCCCACGCGCGTGAACAATCGCGACTTTGTGGTCGTGCTGGCTGGATCGTTTACCAGTCGCGAGGCCGCCGAAAGCGCGGCATCCGACCTGCCCGAGGCGGTCCGCAACGAAGGCCCCTGGATCCGCTCCATCGGCTCCGTACAAGGCGTGGCACGCGAATAGACTCGCCGCCTTCGCACCCGCCAACCCGCACCTCCCCGTGCCTACTTGACCGGCCCCGGTTTGCCGGGAGAATGACGGTTCGGCTATATTCCTGCGCCTTTTTTCGTGTTCTTTTCCAGCCCGACGGCCCGCCCTTCGCGCGCCGTGACCGGAGTTCACCGATGCGACAGAACCAACTGAACGGCACCCTCTACCGCCCCGAATTCGAGCGCGACAACTGCGGCTTCGGCCTGATTGCGCACATGGACGGCGTAGCCAGCCACTGGGTGGTGGACACCGCGATCAAGGCCCTGGAACGGATGACCCACCGCGGCGCGATCGCCGCGGACGGCAAGACCGGCGACGGTTGCGGGCTGCTGATGAAGACCCCCGAAGCCTTCCTGCGCACCCTGGCCTCGGAGTCGAACATCGAACTGGCCGAGCGCTTCGCCGCCGGTATTGTGTTCATCAACCCGGACAAGATCGCCGAGACACGCGCCGCCGTGGAGGGTGCGATCGAGCACGGCCCGCTGAAGCTTGCCGGCTGGCGCGAGGTCCCGATCAACCCGGAAGACGCCTGTGGCGCCGAGGCCCTGAAGAGCCAGCCGCACATCCTGCAGGTGTTCATCAACGCCCCGGCCGACATGGACGGCGACGCCTTCGAGCGCGCGCTGTTCGTAGTGCGCCGCCGCGCCGAGATCGCAATGGGCGACGACCCGGTGTTCTACGTGCCGAGCCTGTCCGCGCGCGTGGTCTCCTACAAGGGTCTGGTGATGCCGGAGAACCTGCCGGTGTTCTACCGCGACCTGCAGCGCCCGGAGCTGGAGACCGCGATCTGCGTGTTCCACCAGCGCTTCTCCACCAACACCTTCCCGCAGTGGGGCCTGGCGCAGCCGTTCCGCTTCCTCGCCCACAACGGCGAGATCAACACCGTGCAGGGCAACCGCAACTGGGCGGTTGCGCGCCAGCACAAGTTCGCCACCGAGAACCTGCCGGAACTGGCCGAGCTGGAGCCGCTGGTCAACCTGGAAGGCTCCGACTCGCAGAGCCTGGACAACATGCTCGAGGTCCTGCTGGCAGGCGGTATGGATCTGTTCCGCGCGATGCGCCTGCTAGTGCCGCCGGCGTGGCAGAACGTCGCGCACATGGACTCCGACCTGCGCGCCTTTTACGAATACAACTCCATGCACATGGAGCCCTGGGACGGCCCGGCCGGGATCGTGCTGACCGACGGCCGCTACGCCGCCTGCACCCTGGACCGCAACGGCCTGCGCCCGGCGCGCTACGTGATCACCAAGGACCGCCACATTACCCTGGCCTCCGAGATCGGCGTGTACGACTACGCCCCGGAGGACGTGGTCGCCAAGGGCCGCCTGAAGCCCGGGCAGATGCTGGCCGTGGATACCGAGTCCGGCGAGCTGCTGCAGCCCGAGGACGTCGACCGCATCAACCGCACGCGCCAGCCCTACCGCCAGTGGCTGCGCGCCCACGTGAAGCACCTGAAGAGCCAGCTGGACGACAACCAGCTGTTCTCCGGCGAGCCGATGCCGGCCGAGCGCCTGGAGACCTACGAGAAGCTGTTCGACGTGACCTTCGAGGAGCGCGACCAGATCCTGCGCGTGCTGGCCGAGGCCGGCCAGGAGGCCGTGGGTTCGATGGGTGACGACACCCCGTTCGCCGTGCTCTCCAGCCACACCCGCTCGCTGTTCGACTACTTCCGCCAGCAGTTCGCCCAGGTCACCAACCCGGCGATCGACCCGCTGCGCGAGAGCATCGTGATGTCGCTGGAGACCTGCTTCGGCCGCGAGCAGAACCTGTTCGAGGAGACCCCGGACCACGCCCACCGCCTGGTATCCGACTCCCCGGTGCTGTCCGAGGCCAAGTTCCGCGAACTGTGCAACCAGACCGAAGACGCCTTCCGCGTCGAGCGCATGGACCTGAACTACGACGTCCATGCCGGCTCCCTGGAAGACGCCGTGAAGGCCCTGACCGACAACGCGGTGGAGGCCGTGCGCGGCGGTGCCGTGGTGCTGGTGCTATCGGACCGCGGCATCGACCCGGAACGCCGCCCGATCCCGGCCGCGCTGGCCGTGGGCGCGGTGCATCACGCCCTGATCCGCGCCAAGCTGCGCACCGACGCCAACATCGTCGCCGAGACCGCCACCGTGCGCGACCCGCACCACTTCGCGGTCCTGCTGGGCTATGGCGCCACCGCGATCTACCCCTACCTGGCCTACTCCGCGCTGCACGGCATGTGCGAGTCCGGCGAGATCCCGAACGCGGACCCGCTGACCCTGGCGCAGAACTACCGCCGTGGCATCAACAAGGGCCTGTTCAAGATCCTGTCGAAGATGGGCATCTCCACCATCGCCAGTTACCGCGGCGCGCAGCTGTTCGAGATCGTCGGCCTGGCCGACGAGGTCGTGGACACCTGCTTCACCGGCACCACCAGCCGCATCAAGGGCACCCGCTTCGCCGATATCGAGGCGGACCTGGAGACGCTGTCCAGGCGCGCCTGGAACCCGCGCAAGAGCGCCGGCCAGGGCGGCCTGCTGAAGTACGTCCACGGCGGTGAGTACCACGCCTACAACCCGGACGTGATCCAGACCCTGCACCGCGCCGTGCAGTCCGGCGACTACGGCGTGTACCAGGAGTACGCCGCACTGGTGAACGAGCGCCCGGTGACCGTGCTGCGCGACCTGCTCAAGGTCCGCGACGACATCGAGCCGATCGCGCTGGACGAGGTCGAGTCCGAGGCCGAGATCCTGCCGCGCTTCGACTCCGCCGGCATGAGCCTGGGCGCGCTGTCGCCGGAGGCCCACGAGGCCCTGGCCACCGCGATGAACCGCCTCGGCGGGCGCTCCAACTCCGGCGAGGGCGGCGAGGCCGTCTCCCGCTACGGCACCGAGCGCATGTCCAAGATCAAGCAGGTGGCCTCCGGCCGCTTCGGCGTGACCCCGCACTACCTGGTCAACGCCGAGGTGCTGCAGATCAAGGTCGCCCAGGGCGCGAAGCCCGGCGAGGGCGGCCAGCTGCCGGGCCACAAGGTCAACAAGATGATCGCGGAGCTGCGCTACTCGAATCCGGGCGTGGCCCTGATCTCGCCGCCGCCGCACCACGACATCTACTCCATCGAGGACCTGGCGCAGCTGATCTTCGACCTCAAGCAGGTCAACCCGGATGCGCTGGTCTCGGTGAAGCTGGTCTCCGAGGCCGGTGTCGGCACCATCGCGGCCGGCGTGGCCAAGGCCTACGCCGACCTGATCACCATCTCCGGTTACGACGGCGGCACCGGCGCCAGCCCGCTGACCTCGGTGAAGTACGCCGGCACCCCGTGGGAGCTGGGCCTGACCGAGACCCACGCGACCCTGCGCGGCAACGATCTCCGCGACAAGGTGCGCCTGCAGACCGATGGCGGCCTGAAGACCGGCCTCGACGTGATCAAGGCGGCGATCCTGGGTGCCGAGAGCTTCGGCTTCGGCACCGGCCCGATGGTCGCGCTGGGCTGCAAGTACCTGCGGATCTGCCACCTGAACAACTGCGCAACGGGTGTCGCCACGCAGGACAAGGTGCTGCGCATGAACCACTTCATCGGCCTGCCCGAGATGGTCATGCACTACTTCCAGTTCGTCGCCCGCGAGACCCGCGAGTGGATGGCGAAGCTGGGCGTGCGCAGCCTGACGGATCTGATCGGCCGTACCGATCTGCTGGAGATCCTGCCGGGCGAGACGCCGAAGCAGCAGCACCTGGACCTGAACGGCCTGCTGGCCAGCGGCGACCTCGACGACAAGCCGCGCTTCTGCAAGGAGCCGAAGAACGAGCCGTTCGACAAGGGCGAGCTGGCCGAGAAGATGGTCGCCGAGATGCTCGAGGCCATCGAGAACAAGGCCGGTGGCGAATACCGCTTCGACGTTGCCAACACCGACCGCTCGATCGGCGCGCGGCTGTCCGGCGAGATCGCCAAGCGCCACGGCAACCAGGGCATGTCCGATGCCCCGATCACCGTGCGCATGAAAGGCACGGCCGGGCAGAGCTTCGGCGTCTGGAACGCCGGCGGCCTGCACCTGTACCTGGAAGGAGACGCCAACGACTACGTCGGCAAGGGCATGACCGGCGGCAAGCTGGTCATCCGTCCGCCGGAAGGCTCGGGCTTCGCCAGCCAGGACACCACCATCATGGGCAATACCTGCCTGTATGGCGCAACCGGCGGCAAGCTTTTCGCGGCCGGCCAGTGCGGCGAACGCTTCGGAGTGCGCAACTCCGGCGCGATCGCCGTGGTGGAAGGCATCGGCGACCACGGCTGCGAGTACATGACCGGCGGCGTGATGGTGGTGCTGGGCAACACCGGCATCAACTTCGGCGCGGGCATGACCGGCGGCTTCGCGTTCGTGCTGGACCGGGAGAACGACTTCCCGGACCGCATCAACAACGAGCTGATCGACCTGCACCGCCTCGACACCGAGGACATGGAGGCCCACCGCAACTACCTGGAGGAGCTCATCACGGAATTCGTGCACGAGACCGACAGCGCCTGGGGCCGCGAAATCCTCGAGCAGTTCGACCACTACCAGGGCTCGTTCTGGCTGGTGAAGCCCAAGGCCTCCGAACTCCGGGGCCTGCTGGCCAACCTGCGCCAGGCCGCCTGACCCACCACCCGGCGGAACGTTCAAACGGGCCCCTGACGGGGCCCGTTTTGTTTGCAGTGCCCCAAAACCCGTCATTGCGAGCGCAGCGAAGCCATCGCTTGATGCTGTGTTCTGGTGGCAGTTCCTGGAGATTGCTTCGCTGCGCTCGCAATGACCTGGCAGCACCCGGACACCATCCCGCGACCGGAGGCTGACGGATAGCGATTGCTTCGCCGCCCCCGGCTCCTCGCAAGGACGCCGAGGTAGAAAGCAGCGTCATCGCGAGGAGCGAAGCGACGTGGCGATCTCCACGGGCAACCCCGGCGTCCGCCCCGGAGACCACCGGGGCTCGCCGCATCGGCTGCGGCGTCCCGCAATGACGTGTTGCGCCCCGACCCTGGGCTATCATGCGAACCTGACGACGAGCACACCCCCGAGGAATAGCCGGCGAAACCATGGCAGGTCTCATCCCCCAGGCATTCATCGACGAGTTGCTCGAACGTAGCGATATCGTCGAGGTGATCCAGCGCCGCGTGAGCCTGAAGAAGGCCGGGCGCGAGTTCGCCGCCTGCTGCCCGTTCCACGGCGAGAAGACACCGTCGTTCTACGTCTCTCCGCAAAAGCAGTTCTACCACTGCTTCGGCTGCGGGGCGCACGGCACGGCCATCAGCTTCCTGATGGAGTACGAGAATCTGAGCTTCCCCGAGGCGGTCGAGCAACTGGCCGAGCAGGCCGGACTGGAGGTCCCTCGCGAGGCCGGAGCGGACGACAAGCGCGAGGCCCACGCGCCGCTGTACGAGGCCCTGAACGCGGCCGCCGACTACTACGTGCAGCAGCTGCGCCAGACGCCGAAGGCAGTCGAATACCTGAAAAACCGCGGCATCGACGGCACCACCGCCCGCGACTACCAGATCGGCTGGGCCCCGCCCTCGGGCCTGATCGAGGCACTCCAGCCACGCTTCACCCCGCAACAGCTGGTGGAAGCCGGCCTGGCCGCGCGGCGCGACGACGGCGGCATCCGCGAGCGCTTCCGCGCGCGCATCATGTTTCCGATCCGCGACCGGCGCGGGTGCATCACCGGCTTCGGCGGGCGCCTGATCGAGGACGGCGAGCCGAAGTACCTGAACAGCCCGGAGAGCGAGGTCTTCCACAAGGGACAGACCATCTACGGCCTGTTCGAGGCGCGCAAGGCCGGCACCCGGCTGGATGACATCGTGGTGGTCGAGGGCTACATGGACGTGGTCGGGCTGGCGCGCGCCGGCTTTCGCCGCGCGGTGGCCTGCATGGGCACCGCCCTGACCCGCGCCCACCTGGACAGCCTGTTCCGCCAGGTCTCGCGCATCACCCTGTGCTTCGACGGCGACGCCGCCGGGCGCCGCGCGGCCTGGCGCTCGCTGGCCGAGGCCCTGCCCGCGATCCAGGGCCTGCGCGAGGTGCGCGTGCTGTTCCTGCCCGAGGGCGACGACCCCGACAGCCTGGTGCTGCGCGACGGCCTCGCCGGCTGGGAGGAACGCCTCACCGGCGCCCTGCCCCTGTCCGAGACGCTTGTGCGGCTGTTGCGCGAGGAACACCCGACCGAAACCGCCGAGGGCCGCACCCGCTTCGCGCATGCCGCGATGAAACTGGTCTCCACCACCCGTGACCCACTGTTCCGCGACCAGCTGGTCGAGCGTGTCGCCCAGGAGACCCACCTGAGCCCGGAGCGGCTGGGCGAGCAACTGCGCGAGGCCGAAGACGGGAACGCCCGCGCGACGGGCCCCGTCTCCGCACCGGCGGACATCCCCGATGCCCCACCCGCCGAGCCGGCGGGCGCGGCGCAGGAGACACCCTCCGCCCTTTGGGGGGCGCTGCTTGCGCGCATCCTGCAGCACCCCGAGCTCGAGTGGTCCCAGTCCGAACTGGCCGACCTCACGGCCTTCCCCGGCACCGCCGCGCAAACGCTGGGCAAGCTGCTCACGGCCCTGCAAGAGCGTCCCGGCTGTAGCAGCGCCCATCTGCTGGAAAGATTCCGCGACGATCGCCACTTCAACCGCCTGCAGGCCCTGGCCGCCCGGGAACTTGGCGATGGCGACCCGAAGGTGACCCAACAGGTGGCCATGGACTGTGCCCGCCAGCTCCTGCTCCAGCAGGCACGCACGCGGATTCGTGAACTCACTCGCGCAGACGGCGGGCTCACTACGGAACAACGCGAGGAGCTCGCGCGTCTTAGTGCACTACTGCAGAAGAGAAACCCCGGTTAGATTCCCCCGTAGCACGCGGCCCAAAGGCCGTAAGCGATTGAAATTGAAAACTCCGCCCCCAGAGTACTTACCGGGATTTCCGCGACCCGGCAGAGGGTTTGGCGGGAGAATCCCGGCAATATAAGAATCTTCTGCTACAATGTAGGATTGATTTTTCTGCGACCCGGAATGATCCGACCCATTCAGCGACCCAGGCACCTCGGAGTACGACCGTAATGAATCGTGAAGAGCAACAATCCCAGCTCAAGGAACTGATTGCCAAGGGCAAGGAGCAGGGATACCTCACGTATACCGAGGTCAACGACCACCTGCCCGACTCGATCATCGACTCCGACCAGGTCGAGGACATCATCGCGATGATCAACGACATGGGCATCGCGGTGCACGAACAGGCCCCGGACGCCGACAGCCTGCTGTTGTCCGACGGCTCCGTCTCCGCCGACGAGGACGCCGAGGACGCCGTGGCCGCGCTCGCCTCGGCCGATTCCGATTTCGGTCGCACCACCGACCCGGTGCGCATGTACATGCGCGAGATGGGCACGGTCGAGCTGCTGACCCGAGAAGGCGAGATCCGCATCGCCAAGCGCATCGAAGAGGGCCTGATGCAGGTCCTGTTCGCGCTCGCCCATCACCCGGGCGCGATCGAGCGGCTGATCCACGAGTACGATCAGATTGTCGCGAACAACGGCCGCCTGACCGATCTGGTGGTCTCCTTCATCGACCCGAACGACCACGCCAACGGCGAGGCCGTGGCCCGTGGCCTGGTGACGCCGGAACAGTCGCAGAAGGCCCAGGACGAGCAGAAGGCGGCGGCCGCGGCCGCCGCCGAACAACAGGCCAGCGCCGAGCTGGACGCCATCGTCGACGAGGTGGAGGACGCCGAGGAAGACGACGAGGCCGCCGAACCGGTCGACACCGGCCCCGACCCGGAAGAGGCCCGCGAACGCTTCGAGAAGCTGCGCAAGCTGCACGCCAAGGCCCACAAGGCCTTCGAGAAGGGCAACCGCGAGGCCTACGCCGTCGCGCGCGAGGCCACCGCCAAGTACTTCATGGAGTTCAAGCTGGTCCCGCGCATGGTCGACCAGCTGACCAGCCAGCTACATGGCAGCATCGACCAGATCCGCCGCCATGAACGCCGCATCATGGAACTGGCCGTAAACCAGGCGCAGATGCCGCGCAAGGCGTTCATCGACAGCTTCCCGAAGAACGAGACCAACCTCGGCTGGATCAAGCAGGCCTGCAAGGCCAAGGGCAAGTACACCACCGCCCTCGCCGAGCACGAGGAAGAGATCGTGCGCCTGCAGAAAAAGCTCGCCGAGACCGAACACGAGGCCAGCCTGAACATCTCCGAGATCAAGGAGATCAATCGCCGCATGTCCATCGGCGAGGCCAAGGCTCGCCGCGCGAAGAAGGAGATGGTCGAGGCCAACCTGCGCCTGGTGATCTCCATCGCCAAGAAGTACACCAATCGCGGCCTGCAGTTCCTCGACCTGATCCAGGAGGGCAACATCGGCCTGATGAAGGCGGTGGACAAGTTCGAATACCGCCGCGGCTACAAGTTCTCGACCTATGCCACCTGGTGGATTCGCCAGGCCATCACCCGCTCCATCGCGGACCAGGCCCGGACCATCCGCATCCCGGTGCACATGATCGAGACCATCAACAAGCTCAACCGCGTCTCCCGCCAGATGCTGCAGGAAATGGGCCGCGAGGCCACGCCGGAAGAGCTGGCCGAGCGCATGGAGATGCCCGAGGACAAGATCCGCAAGGTGCTCAAGATCTCCAAGGAACCGATCTCCATGGAGACCCCGATCGGCGACGACGAAGACTCCCACCTGGGCGACTTCATCGAAGACGAAAAGGTCGCCTCGCCGTCGGACTCCGCCGCGCGCGAGAGCCTGTCCGAGGCCACCCGCGAGATCCTGTCCACGCTGACCCCGCGCGAAGCCAAGGTCCTGCGCATGCGCTTCGGCATCGACATGAACACCGACCACACCCTCGAGGAAGTCGGCAAGCAGTTCGACGTCACCCGCGAGCGCATCCGCCAGATCGAGGCCAAGGCCCTGCGCAAGCTGCGCCACCCGACCCGCGCCGAACTGCTGCGCACCTACACCGACGCCGAGTAACACCCGGCCGGCTCCCCGCCGGCCACCCTCTGCGGCGCCATCTCTTCCTTTCCGGGTAGAATGGCGCCGCAGTCGTTTGTACCCTCCCCGATTACGGGCCTGTAGCTCAGTTGGTTAGAGCAGGGGACTCATAATCCCTTGGTCGTCGGTTCGAGTCCGACCGGGCCCACCACTCGCTTGCGCTCCTGCTGGGCGGGTCGGACTATTCCAGTCGCGCGCCTGCCGGCGCACGCCGTTCCGGCCTCGCGAAGACAGGCTTCGCGCCGCTGCGCGGCCGGCCTCCACCCAACCGGGCCCACCACTCGCTTGCGCTCCTGCTGGGCAGGTCGGACTATTCCAGTCGCGCGCCTGCCGGCGCACGCCGTTCCGGCCTCGCGAGGACAGGCTTCGCGCCGCTACGCGGCCGGCTTCTACCCAACCGGGACCGCCACTCGAACCCTTGCTTGCAGCACGGGGGCATTCCGGGGCCGTTGCGCTCAGGCCGCCTCTGCGGTGACGAGGCCGCGCTGCAGGTCGACGGTGATCCGTTGGCCCTCGATGACCGTGGCGCAGGCCAGCAGGAAGATCTCCACGAACTCGTTGCGCTCTTCCTCCGGCATCTCCGAGGAGGTGTTGGAGGCATTGAAGGTGCCGAACATGGTGTCGTGGGCGCCGGCCGAGTACAGGATCAGGCGCTGCATGGCGGCCTGGTCGTCCGGCGATGGGGCCGCGGTATCCAGGACCGGCTCGCCGAGCTTCTGCTTGATGGTGGAATAGAGATGAAACAGGTATTCCGCCGCGCTCTCCCGGCCCCGCCGATCCTGCAGGGTGAAGTTAGCCGAAACCGCCTCGCCACTGCGAGCACGCAGGAGGATGTGCTTCGGCTCGGGCTGATCGTCGGCGTACGGGTTCAGGATGTTGACCACGATGTCTCCAGCGGGGTTGGACAGATGGCGGGCCAGAGTACGAGACCGCCTGCGAGATTTCCATGACGCCCCCGCCAGCCATGTAGCTATCCACTGCGGGGGGAATACGCAGCCATGCTGGGCCGGCCTCCACCGAACCCGGCGCGCCTGCTCACACACCTCGACGAAGGGACTTGAAGGGACGCACCCTTGCTGGCACGTTTCAAGTCAAAAGCGTGTTCGTACCGATCCCGGTCACCAATGGAGCACCACGATGGCGAAATCCGTTTTGATGTGCCGACCGGAACACTTCGCCATCCACTATGAGATCAACCCCTGGATGGACCTTGAGTGCCCCGTGTGCCCGGACGCAGCGGCCCGGCAATGGGAGGCGCTTTATCAACTGTATACGGAGACCCTTGGCTGGGAGGTCCATCTGATCCCGCCCGTCGAGGGGTTTCCGGATATGGTCTTCACGGCCAACGGCGCGCTCGTCGTGGGTGACAAGGTGGCGCTGCCCACCTTTCGGCATCCAGAGCGTCAGGGCGAGACCTGGTGGTTCGAAAGCTGGCTGCGCGAGCAGGGGTTCACGGTGCTCTACCAGCCCCGCCACGATTTCGAGGGCGAAGGGGATGCGCTGATCTGGAACGACACGCTCTTCGCCGGCTATCCCTGGCGCAGTGACCAGGCGGCGCATGCCGAGCTCGCGTCATTTCTGGATCTGGAAGTGGTCAGCCTCCAGCTAACCGATGCCCGCTTCTACCACCTCGACACGGCTTTCACGGTGGTCGATCACCAAACCGTTGCGCTCTATCCGCCCGCCTTTACCCACGAGAGCCTGGAGGCGGTACGGCATCGGGTGCCCAATGTGATCGAGGCGAACGAGGCCGATGCGCTGGCCTACGGCCTCAATGCGGTCAGCGATGGCGAGCGAATCGTCCTCAGCGACCGGGCCACGGGACTCGCCGAACGCTACCGGCAGCACGGCATGGAGGTGCACCTGGTGGCGATCGACGAATTTCAGAAATCCGGTGGCGGCATGAAGTGCCTGACGCTGGACCTGAAAGGAAGGCTGCAAGGCCGATAATCAAGACTCTCGCCCCTTGCCCTGGCTGTTCGAGCAGACACCGTCGCGACAGGCGGGCGACTGTCGATGGCGCCGAAGTGGCCGACCCGCGCCGATTCGGACGGTTTGCGGCGGCTTTCCCTTGGATACCCATCATGGCGCAACCTGCCCTGCCTTTACGGGGTTGCGGCAAGGTTGGGATACTGCCGGTATGTGATGGCGCGCACGGTTTGCGGGCGGTCGCCGGAAACTCACCTGCCGACCGAGAGAGCGACCTCCGCCGCCTCCATGCGCCTGCTCAAGCACCCTGTATTCTTCGGCTGCCTGCTTTTCCTGGCTACGGCCGCCGGGGCGAGCAGCCTGCCTGCGGAATCCGGCAACGGCGTCGCGGGGCCCGCCCCCATAGTCGGCTCCGGCGATCAGTCGGCGGACGGGCCACTGAGGCTCACGCTGCGCGATGCACTGCAACTGGCCATCGCTCGCAATGCGTCGCTGCGCAGCGCGTATCTAGGCCGCGTGCTCGATCGGGCCAACCTGGATCTGGCCGAACGCACGTTCCAGCCCCGCAGCTCGGTATCGCTCGAGGCGCGGGAAGACCGCTCGGCCGGCTTGAACGGCACACGCACGCGGACCGCCAGCGTGGCTCCGGGAGCCAGCATGGCGCTCCCAACAGGTGCACAGGCCAGCCTGAACTGGCGAGTGGAGCGGGTGCTGCAATCCAGCGCACCCGATGGGACGGAGGACAGCACGTCCGAGGTCACGCTGGACATCAGGCAACCGCTACTGCGCGGCGGCGGGCTGGAGATTGGGCGGGCCCCCGTCGAGCGGGCACACCTGAATGAAGAACGGAACGTGCTGGTCCTGGAGTCGCAGGTCACCAGCACCCTCGCCCAGGTGATCCAGTCCTATCGCACGCTGATTCTGGAGAACCAGCGAGTGGAGCTAGCCGAACTGGCCCTGGAGCGCAGTCGCCAGAACCTCGAAACCCGCAGCGAACTGGTGGACCGCGGTCGGCTTTCCGCGGCGGACCTGGCGCTCGCGCGCGAGAGCCTGGCGCGCCAGGAACTGCAGCGCGAGCAGACCCTTGAGCGCCGAGACCAGGCCGAGCTGGAACTGGTGCGCCTGATCGGACTGGAACCGGGGACGAGGGTCGAGCCGGAAGACACCATCGATATCCGCTCCGTACAGGCGCTCCATTCTGACGCACCCAGCCTGGACCAGGCGCTGGATATAGCCATGGAGCAGCGCCCGGAGCTGCGCCAGTCGCTGGTCACCCAGCAACTGGCCGCGCTTGATCGAACGCTGGCCGAGGATGCCAACCGCTGGCAACTGGACCTGTCCGCCTCGGTCGAGGTCAGGGGCGATGCCCCTTCCACCACGCGCGCGATCGAGCAGGGCTTCGAGGAATCGCCCGGCCATACGGTAGGCCTGCAACTCAGCATCCCCTGGGGCGACCGCCCCGCTCGCCAGCAGCGCCTGGGTACGGCGCGTGTAGAGCAGCGCCAGGCGCGCCTGAGCACTGAAGAGCTGCGAACCTCTATCCGCATCGAGGTCCAGCGCAACCTGAACGCCCTCGAGAGCCGCTGGGATCAGTTGCGCCTGGCGGAGCAATCGCTGGAGCTTGCGCGCCAGGCCGTGGCCGTCGAACAGGAAAAACTCGGCGTGGGGCGATCCTCGGGATTCGAGGTGGAAAGCGTAGAGCGCGCGCTTCGCGAAGCGGAACAATCCCTGCTGGATGCCGCCATCAACTACCAGAATGCCCGAACCGATCTCGATCGCGTCATGGGTGTCGTGCTCGAGCGCTGGGAACTGGCGATCCCTCAGCCGACGAGCTGACTCGGTCTCCCACATCTCCCCCGAACACCCCGTGTACAACAATCCCCGGGGCGCTCCAGCTCACGCCGAACTAACCATTCCCGCGGGGATTACAACCTTGCTGTGCTAGGTTGAGCCACTCCACTCGACAGTCCGCACGGAGGCCACCCCCGCATGATTGATCAGCCGCTTCGACGCGCCGCGCTAATGGCAGGCGCTGTAACCGCCCTCACGGGCATCTCGGGCTCGGCTATGGCCTCAGGCGTATCCAGTGCGAGCGTGGGCGACACGCTCCGCGCCGGGGACTCTGTAAGGGTCGAGGCCGCGATCGGTTCCACGGGTTGCATGGGCCTGCGCGGGCTGTCCGACAGCGAGGTCCAGGGATACCAGTTGATCGTCTCCTACAGGGGAGGGGACCCGATCACCAAGCAGCGGGGACGCGAGAGCTGGAGGGAAGGAGAAACCAAGCGCTTCGACTTTCGCACCTCCGAGATCCGTGTGCTGTCCGGCGCCGTAGAGATCACCGAGATCAGTAATAGCGGTGGCGGCTGCCCCGACCGGCTTGGACTGCGCGTCAGCTGAACGCGGCCGCGCAAAATAAAACCGAACCCACCGAAACAGGATCCGGAATGCCAAAGATCACCCACGCTCTTGTCGCCACGGCCCTGCTCTCGATCGCCGCTACCTCGCCCACAGCCGCCTCGGGGGGCGGAAGCTCGGCCAACGAAGGCGATGTCCTGCGCAGCGGCGATCGCGTGCAACTGGCTACGCAAAGCTTCGCGACCGGGTGCATCGGCTTTCGCGGGCTCGAGTCCAGCGAGCTGCAGGGATACGCATCCGTAATGGACGATGACTACCCCCACCGGGAACGGATGACGCTGGAGGCCCGTGACCGGGAAAGCTGGCGTTCCGGCGAGACCAAGCGGCTCGACTTTTCCCACCGTTCGGAGGTTCACGTGGTCTCCGGAGAGGTCGAGATCACCGAAATTCGCTATAGCGGTGGCGGCTGCCCGAACCGCCTCGGCATACGCTGACCCGCTCGACCTCCCCGACCGGGGAAGCCGCCCGCGCGGCGGCCCTATCCCCGCCGACTGCCCTGTTTGCGCTCGCCCGCGGTGCGTTGCTGGCGGGCTCCGCGATCCTCTTTCACCTGAGTTTTGCCGAAGGGCCGCTCCCCGGGGTCTTCACTCTGTTCTCCATAAGCCTGCTGGGGCTCGCGCTGCAGGGGCTCAGGCCGGGGGCGGCCGCCGCGGCCGGGCTGCTCGCCGGCCTGGGCTACTGGTTGCCATCGGTGGGATGGGTGGTACCGGGCATGGAGGCATGGCTGGACCTTCCGTGGGCAGTGGGCGGTCTGACCGTGCTCGGGATTGCGCTGTTCCAGGCGCTCCCGTATGCCGCGTTCGCCGCGACGGCCTCGCTCCTGGCGCTGCGCCTGGAGCGACCCGCGCAGGCCCTGCTTGCGGCAGGTCTGCTGACCGTCATCCTGTCGTTCTCGCCGCAGATCCTTCCCGGTCATTTCGGCTATGCCCTGCTCGCCCATCCACGCCTCACTCAAGTGGTCGATGTCGGCGGCATCCCGCTCCTGCTGTTTTTTGCGGCTGCGCTCGGCTTTCTCGCCGCCGGCATCCTGACCGGGCTGCACCGTCGTACGCTCGCGCCGGCTGCACCGCTGCTGCTGGTACTACTGCTCGCCGCCCTGCTCGCATACGGAAGCTTTCGCCTGGACGCGCTGGACCAGGCCGCGCCGGAGCACAGCTCACGCCTGGGGCTGGTGCAGCCCAATATCCCGGTCCATGCGCGGCGCGACGACATGCCAGCGGCCGACCGCGACAACGACATCGAGACCGCGATCGAGATGACTCGACGGCTGCATGCGTCCGACCCCGACCTGGATCTGGTGATCTGGCCCGAGGCCGCGATCACGATGCAGGCGGCGCCGGAATCCTGGGGTCATCGCGCGCTCGCCGATCTCGCCGACGGGATCGGGGTGCCCATACTGGTCAACGGGACCGAGCAGCGCCGCGACGGGGATCATGTCGTCCACAATGTCGCCCTGCTGTTCGAGCCCGACTCTGGCCTGTCCGGGACCTACCGCAAGCGCAAGCTTGTGCCATTCGGGGAATACCTGCCTCTTGAAAAGCAGCTCCCCTGGCTGCGCACGCAGCTCCCGCAGGCCTCGCGCTTCAGCCCGGGATCGATGGCGGCGCCGCTGACTGGCCCCGATGGCATACCCCTCGCTCCGGCGATCTGTTTCGAGAGCCTGTTCGCTGACCTGGTGCGGGAGAATCTGGCCGGGCAGGCCGGCCTGATCGTGAACATCAGCAATCACGCCTGGTTCGGCTCCCCACGGACAGCCGATGCCCACCGGTCCATCGCCCGTGCACGCAGCCTGGAAAACCGCAGCCCGTTGATCATGCTGCACAACACCGGGGGTGGTGCCGTGTTCGATGCCGCCGGCCGGGTCGTACCCGGAAGCGAGACCCCGCATTGGGAAAGCACGACCCGAAGCATCGATGTACACACCGTAGCGGACCGGCCGTTCTATCAGCGCCATGGCGATCGTGTCCTGCAGGGCCTGGCCGTGCTGGTGATGCTGGCCGGGCTCTACCGGGGGTGGCGGCGGTTTGCGCGGCCTACTCGCTGCGCAACGCGATGATCGGATCCAGCCGCGAGGCCTGCAACGCGGGGTAGTAGCCGAAGGCCACCCCGGTCAGGGTCGACACGGAGACGCCCAGCGCGACCGCCACGGGTGCCGCCACAAAGGCATTGCCGGTGAAGTGTGCGAAGCCGTATGCCACGCCGGTACCCAGTACGGCGCCGAGCACGCCGCCCAGCAGACACAGCAGCACGGCCTCGACCAGAAACTGCCGGCGGATGTCGGCATTGCGTGCCCCGATGGCCAGACGGATTCCGATCTCGCGACGGCGCTCGGTCACCGACACCAGCATGATGTTCATGATGCCCACCCCTCCGACGATCAGGGCGATGCTGCCGATCGCACCGAGCATGACGGTAAACATGCGGCTTTGCGCCTCCATGTTCTCCAGCAGTTGCTCGGCGCTGTTGACCTCGACCCGCAGCCCCGGGACACGATCGGAAAACCACTCGATGATCTGCTGCCCCAGGGCGCTGTGATCGACCTCGTTGTGCACCCGTGCAAGGATGCCGTCCAGGTCCCCGTCCGGCTCGAATCGCTGCAGGGCCTCCAGCGGCAGAAACACCGTGCTGTTCGGTGACACCGGGCTGACACCCCCGCCCCGCGGGTAGGGTTCGAGGATCCCGGCGACGGTCACATAGTACGCCCCGATACGGACCCGCTCGCCCACCTCCAGCGGACTCCCGGCCTCGCGCGCATAACGCTGCGCCACCTCGGCGCCGAACACCCCCTGCAGGCTGACGCCATCGATATCCGATATCCAGCGACCCTGGGCGAGACGCACCCGCAGCAGGTCGCGCAGCGATTCGGTCGCGCCCGTCAGGCGCAGGTTGTGATTGTCCGCGCCCATTTGCAGCTGGGCGCTACCGGTACTGAACGGCGCCACGCGCTGCAGGCCATCGGTCTCGCGCCCCAGATCAAACGCCAGCTCCGGAGTCAGCGATACCGCTTGGCCATCCTCTTCGCGCTGAAAGCGCTCGCGGATATTGACCACATTCGTGCCCATGGCACGAAACTGCTCCAGCATCGCGTTCTGCATGATCGTGCCGACATTCAGCATCGCGATCACCGAGGCCGTGCCGATCACGATCCCCAGCAGGGCCAGCAGCGATCGCTGCTTGGTCGCGGCGATGTTGCGCAGGGCCTCGCCCAGCAGCACACGGGGCCTCATGCGCCATCCTCGTCGACCACCCCGTCGCGGATGACCAACTGACGCCGGCACTGCCGCGCGACATCAGTATCGTGGGTGATGATGATCAGCGTGACACCCTCGGAATTCAGCTCGAGGAACAGATCCATGATCTCCTGCCCCACGCGGGAATCCAGCGCCCCGGTCGGTTCGTCGGCCAGCACCACCGAGGGGCTGCCCACCAGGGCGCGTGCAATCGCCACGCGCTGACGCTGACCGCCGGAGAGCTCGTTCGGCCGGTGATCGCCGCGATCTCCCATGCCGACTCGCTCCAGGATGGCGCGGGCACGACGTCGCATCTCGCGCTTGCCGACATCCTGATACATCAGCGGCAAGCCGACGTTGTCGACCGCAGTCAGGCGTGGCAACAGGTGAAAGGTCTGGAACACGAAGCCGATCTGGTGATTGCGATAGCGGGCGAGGTCGTCGGCGGTCATCCGGGAGACATCGTGGCCGTCGAAGTGGTAGTCACCGGCCGACGGGCGTTCCAGCAGCCCGGCAATGTGCATCAACGTGGACTTGCCGGAACCGGACCCGCCCATCAGCGACACCAGCTCGCCACGCTGGATGTCCAGGTCGACCCCGCGCAGGACGTGAACATCGGATGGCCCGACGCGGTAGCGACGGTGTACATCCCGCATCTGCACCAGAGGCTGAGCGCTCACGACCCGCCACCGGGCGGCGCGATCAACCGATCCCCGGCCTCCAGCCCTGCACTGACCTGTACGCCGTCAAACCGCGAATTTCCCAGCTCGACCGCGATCCGTTCCGGCTCGCCATCGTCGCGCTGGCGCCATACCCAGTACTCGTCGCCGTCGCGCTCGACAAAGGCGTGCGGGATGACAACCGCATCGGGTTCCTCCTGGGTGACCACATCCACCGAGGCCGACATCCCGACGCGAATCCGCTCCAGCGCCTCGGCGTCCAGATCGTCGATGCGGGTGATCAGGCGAAACACCGGCAAGCCACGCCCGCTCGACTCCTGTGCCTGCGAGGAGACATACGACACTCGGGCCGGAAACTCCTCGCCGCCCCCGCGTGCAATCCGCACACGAGCGGACTGACCAACGCGCACGTCGTGGATATCCAGCTCGTCCACACTGCCCTCGATCTCCATCGACGACAGGTCGCCCACCGCCAGCAGGGCCTCGCCGCTGTTCACCCGCGACCCGGACTCGACCCGACGATCGCCGTCCTGTTCGTCGTCGATCGGGGCCAGCACGATACCGTCCACCGGCGCGATGACCCGCTTGCCCTCCATCTGAGCACGCACCTGCTCGTATTCAGCACGCGCGTTCTCGGCCTCGGCGCGCGCGCGCTCGAGCTGACGCGTACCGCCGCGGCGCTGGGTCTCGGCCATGTCCTCGCGCGCCGCTTCGACGCGCACTTCGGCTTCCTGCACTCGGTCCTCGGCCGCGCGCAGCTCGCGCTCCGGCACGATGCCACGCTCGAACAGATGCTCGACGTCATCCAGCTCGCGGCGGTCATTGTTGAGCGAGCGCTCCGCCTGGCGCAGGCTGCGCCGGGCGGAAGCCATGTCCCGGCTCTGCTCCCAGTCTTCCAGCGATTCCACCTCGGCCTCGGCATCCGCCAGATCGCTGCGAGCGCGGCGGTAACGAATGCGGACCTCGGTGGGGTCCAGCTCCAGCAGTACGTCGCCTTCGGATACGCGTTCGCCATACTCCACATGGCGCGACAGGACGGTGGATTCGAACGGGGCGACCAAGGTAATCACATCGCCCGGCCGGAAGCGCCCGGAAAAGCCTGTCGTGGATTCGAGCGAACGCGCCTGCACCTCGAACACCCCCGGATCCACAACATCCGGCGCAGCGCGCGAAGCCGTGGTCTCGCCAAAGTCCGGTAGTGAGAGGCTGGGCATGGCCCAGTACGCGGCCAGGGCAAACACGCCGATCACGGCGACGGTGGCGGCCAGACGCAGACGGTGAGTGCGCCGAAAGACATGCTGCAGGGCTTCGTTGCTGGACTCGACCTGCACATAGGCATCCTGCAACTCGCGGTGCTTGCTGCGCAGCTCCTCGGCCAGTGCGTGTTCGCTGCGCCGGGCGGCCTCGAGATCGGTGACATCCGTGAATACGGCCAGGACCGCCCGCTCCCCGCCGGCCGCCCCCTCGTCGAGGTAGGACGTGGTCAGCTTGAGGGAACGGGTCTCGCCGCCCAGTTCAACCGCCACCACACGATCGGGCACCATCTCGCCGGAGTAGATGGCCTCCAGCAATACATCGACGAACTCGCCATAGCCGGATTCGCCAAGGAAGACCTCGGCCAGACTGCGCCCCAGGGTGGACTCCGGCGACAACGAGAGGATGCGGGCCGCAGCCGGATTGAGCGTTCGAATCATCCCGGCGGCGTCCACGACCAGGACGCCATCGGCCATCGCATCGAGGATGTGCTGACTGACCGGTTCCTGTTGACTCATGGCATGACTCCGGCTTCGGGGAGTGCCAGGCCCCAGGTGTCCAGCGTGGTGCCCAGCACACGATCCAGCACACTCTGGGCATTCAAATACGCCACAACCGCATTGAGCAACGACTGCTCCGCCTCCCGCAGGCTGCGTTCGGTGGCATTGACCTGAAACGAGGTGCTGCGCCCCACCGACAGCTTTTCGCGCTCGATCTCGAGGCTCTCGCGGGCTAGCTTCAGCGATTGCCGGGCAAAGCCGATCTGGCGCCAGCGGCTATCAAGGTCGTTGAGCGCGCGCTCAACCTCCAGACGCAGTTCGGTCTCGCGTTCGGCAAACTGGATATGCGCCTGCTGCAGGCGGATCTCCGATTCCAGCAAGCGCACCGGCCGCTCCGGATCGAACAGCGGGACCTCCATCTGCAGCCCGGCGCTGTAGCCGGGACGCTCGTCCAAGGTGGCCTCAAGAGCGCTGCGCGCGGAATCCCCCTCGCCACCGGCACCAAGACTGGCCACCAGGTCCAGCCGCCAGAGATGATTGTTCTGCGCCAGCATGCGGTTGACGTCCTCGATGGCGCGCCCGAGACGCAGGCGCAGGTAGTCAGGGCGATTCTGCAGTGCGATATCCAGCGCTTCATCGACCGCCGGGGCGTCCACGCGCAGGGTATCCAACTCATCGAGGTCGATGGTGTCCAGGAGCCGCAGCCGCGTGTCGCGCCCGAGGTTCAGCAGACGCAGCAGCTCCAGCTCGGCCTGTTCCAGAGTCTCCTCGGACTGGCTCACATTGAAACGCTGATTGGCCAGACTGGCCTCGGTCTGTACCAGTTCATTGCGCGCCATGCGCCCGCGCTCCACCATCGCCCGATTGCGTTCCAGCTGATCCTCGGTGCGCTCCAGTGACAAACGGGCGATCTCCAGGCGCCGCTGCTCCTGCAGCAGCGAACGGTACGCGTTGATCACGCTCTCGATCACCGTGACAACCTGTTCTTCAAGGCTCAACGCACTGATCGCTTCCTGGATACGCGCAATCTCGAGTGGCGCACGCCCAACCGCCAGCCCGCCTCCGCGCAGCAGCGGCTGCGAGAGATCCAGCGACAGGTTGGAGACTCGCGAGCTGGCTGCGGCCAGCCCGGTTTCGCCATGCGACTGGGCCAGGTTCCAGCTAAAGCCGATCCGGCCGCCGGTCGGCAGTTCCGCCTCCAGGGTGGGTGACAGGGTCGAGCTTCGCTGCGTCTCGGCATCGTCGCCGGGCGATCGGCTCTGCTGCGCCGACAGGTCAATCGTGCCCTGCGGCCGGAACTGCGCCTCCGCCACGGCCAGGTTGAGCTGATCCACGACCCGGTCGAGATAGGCGCTTTGCAGCTGCGTATTCCGGCGCAGAGACAACGCCACGGCCTCCGCAAGCCCAAGCTCGATGGTGCTGCCCGCGAGCGGGGCCGGGGCATATTCCATCGCCTGTTGTTCGAAGGCATCGGTGCCCGCTACGGCCTCGACAGCCGGGCCCAACAACAGCAAAGGGCTGAGCAGGAACAAGCCCCGCACAGCCCACCGAACGACCCATTCGATCCCTGTCCCGTTTTCAGTCACTCAAAAGATCATGGCGCTAATAGAGGCATTGATTGACGCGCTTCCCGACGGCCGGTGGCCACAAACACCGGCCCTGGCCTGCCGGCAAACGCCACGCAGCTGAATCGGACAGGAGGGCGCCGGCGCGCCACAGATGGAGAGATCGATGCGGATCAGGGCCAGTAGCAGGGCTCGCCGCACTCGATCTCGTGTTCCACCCCGTCGTCACCGTCGAAATAGGTGATCGTGATGTCGTTCGACAGGTAATCGCGGTTGGGAAAACGGGACTGAAAGCGCACCACATTGGGTGACTCGCCATCCAGGTTGTACACGTATTCGTGATACCAGCCATCCCATTTCAGATCCGTTCGCGCCCCCGGGGCGAGATTAAAGGAACGCTCGGTGTAGCTGGAGAGTTCCAGCACCGAGCCCTGGATCGACTCGCTGGAGCGATTGTCGACCTCAACCACCGAGGAATCGGCCGCGGCGATCGCGCCGACGCCCAGCATCGCCGCACCCACGGCAACCGCCGCACCCCACTTCGCCTTCCGCCCCACATTATTCATGCGCTGTCCTCGTTGCCTGAAATGTGCCCCCACGAACCGAGACTGGGCGACCAGGACCGTTGCACCCCTGCCGCCGCGTCTGCACCCGAATCGGGGATCCCGGACCCTGTGTATCACCCGGCCGTGGGTGGGCGCAAAACGCGGCATCACGACGGGCTAACGTCCGCCGTAGGCGGCCGCCCCTCAACGACCGATAACGCGCCGGGTAATCCTTACCCAGGAACCATGCTCAGCACTTCGAGTAGCCGCAGTCGCGACAGGTGGGGCAGCCGTCGATGATCTCGAGATGGCCATCGCACTGCGGGCAAGGGGTGACAGTGGCCACCAGGTACGGGGCTTCCAGGATGCCGGAGGCTTTCGGAGTCCGGTCGCGGTAGTTGGCGACCAGTTCGCGTAGCGGGCGGGGGTGGCCGTCGGGATCCAGGAAGCCGCGGCGCTGGAGGATGCGCTGCAGGGCGTGGGCGATCGCGGCGACCTCGGAGGGGTGGTACAGCGGTTTGCCGTATTCGTTCTCGCCGCAGCGAACCGGGCCGCGATCCCAGGTGACCTTGCGCAGGTCGCGCAGGGCGCGGGCGGCGTAGCCGCCACGGGCCGCCAGCGACAGGCTGCGCATGGTCGCGGAGATCCACTGGTAGGACTCGGAGTGCTGCCCGGTGGGCAGGAAGAATTCGATCGGGCGCTCGATGGTCACGCGCTCGCCGCTGACCGTGCCGGAGACGGCGACGAAGCTGACCACCAGATAGACCGTCTGCGGCCCGTCCTGGGTCCAGTAGCGCACCTTCTCGGTGACCGATTCGAGTTCGCCCTCGGGGCGCGACGGGATGCGCTTGCCCAATGGGTGATCGTCGCTGCCGGGGGCGCCCTCGCCCTGCGGGGTGTCCGAGCGGCGAAAGGCGATGATGGGCTGGTCGATCCGGTGCATCGTGTCCTCCCCGACGGTGTCAGACGTCGTCGTAGTAGCCCTCGTCCAGCGCGGCGAAGAGATTGGCGGCGGTGTGGATCTGGCCCTCGTACTCGACCTCTTCGTCGCCGCGCAGAGTCAGCTCCCGGCCGTCCGCCAGGGCGAAGGTATACCAGGTACGGCGCAGGCGTTCGGGGTCCATCAGCACGCCCATCTGCGCCTGCGGGTTGGGCCGGTAGGTGGTGCAGCCCTTGAGGCCAGCGCGCCAGGCCTGCAGGTAGACCTGCTGGAAGTCCTCGAACGGGATATCGGTCGGGACGTTGAGCGTCTTGGAGATGGCCGAGTCCACCCACGGCTGCGCGGCGGCCTGCATGCGGATGTGGGCGTCCACACTGACCCGGTCCGCGGTGATTGCGTGGGCGGGCAGATCCCCCGGCCCGGCCTCGGCATCGAACAGGGCGCGGTAGAGCAGCAGCTCGTAGGAGTAGCAGTCCACCGCCTCGCGGGTGCGCCGCCCGGGGCGGCGGATGTTGCGCGTGGTGTGGTGCAGAAAGGTCGGCTCGATGCCGTTGCTCGCATTGTTGGCGACCGAGAAGCTGATGGTGCCGGTGGGCGCGATGGAGGTCGCGTGGGTAAAGCGCGCGCCCTCCTCGGCCAGTGCCGCCACCAGCGCCGGGTCCTCCTCGGCGATGCGCTGCATGTAGGGGCTGAAGCGGGCATGCAGCTCCCGCCCCTTCAGCACGTCGCCTACCCGGTAACTGGCCTCGGCCAGCGCCGGCTGACGCCGGAGCATGTCCGCGGTCAGCGTGAAGTCCTCGTCCATGATCGGCGCCGGGCCCTTCTCACGCGCGAGCTCCAGCCCGGCCCGCCAGCTCTCCAGCGCCAGGCGGCGACAGACCTCTGCGGTGAAGTCGGCGGCCGACTCCGAGCCATAGGTCTCCCCCAGCATCGCCAGAGCCGACCCGAGCCCAAGGATGCCCATGCCGTGGCGGCGCTTGCGCAGCATCTCGGCGCGCTGTTCCGGCAGCGGCAGCCCGGAGATGTCCGCGACGTTGTCCAGCATGCGCGTGAACACGCGCACCACCCGCTCGAAACGCGCCCAGTCGAAGGCGGCGTCTGCGGTGAACGGCGCGGAGACGAACCGCGTCAGGTTCACCGACCCCAGCAGACAGGCCCCGTCCGGTGGCAGCGGTTGCTCCCCGCAAGGATTGGTCGCCCGGATCACCTCGTCGAACCAGGCGTTGTTCTGGCGGTTGACCTGATCGATCAGGATGACGCCGGGTTCGCCGACGTCATAGGTGCTGCGCATCAGGGTGTCCCACAGCTCGCGGGCGCGCACGCGGCGGTAGATACGGCAGGCGACCCGGCCCTGGTCGTCGACTCGGTAGCCGTCCTCGACCACCGGCCAGTCGCGATAGACAAGCTCGGATGCGGGCACCCGGTCCTGCTCGACAGGCAGCAGCGGGAAGGCCAGCGCCCATTCGTCGTCGCGCTCCACCGCCTCGAGAAAGGCATCGCGCACCAGCACGGACAGGTTGAACTGGGTCAGCCGCCCCTTGCGGCGCTTGGCGAGGATGAAGCGTTCGATATCGGGATGGCCGATATCCAGCGTTGCCATCTGTGCCCCGCGGCGACCTCCGGCCGCGCCGATGGTGCGGCAGGTCTGGTCGAAGATCTGCATGAACGCGACCGGACCGTTGGTCGGCGCGCCCGCACCCGCGACCAGCGCACCCTTCGGGCGCAGGGTGCTGAAGTCATAGCCGATGCCGGCCCCGGCCTTGAGCGTCAGCCCGGCAGCCGTATTGACATCGAGGATGGCCTGCAGCGAATCCCGGATCGTGCGCGAGACGGTGCAGTTGATCAGTGTGGTCTGCGGCTTGTACGCCTCGGCCCCGGCATTGGCCAGTATCCGCCCGGCCGGGATGGCGCCGTTGTCCAGCGCCCAGCGGAACTCGCGCTCGATCGACACGCGCTTGTCCGGCGCCTCGACCGCGGCGAGGGCCTCGGCGACACGGTCGAACATCGCCCCGACCGAGGCATCCACCGGCTCGCCCCGCGCGTCACGCAGCTGATAGCGCTCGGCCCAGATCGAAGCCGACGAGGGCTGCAGGGGCACGTCGGGCGACGTGTCTCGTGAGGTGCGATCGTTGTCCTGCCATTGCCGGATCTTGCCCATATTGGCCCGTCGCATTGCGCTCGACCGAAGGGCGCTGAGGCCCTTCCCCGATCATGGGCGCCGGCGCCACAGGCTGCAAGAACGCGCCGCGGCCGGTGTCAGAAGCGTCAGAAGCGGTCGAGCCCGGCGAGCGGGTTGGCAAGCTCGCGCACACGCATCCAGGAGGCGATGCTGGCGCGCCACCGGCGGGTGGGCAGCACTGCGTGCGGCACGGTCTGGCTGAGGAACATCACCAGGGTACCGGCCGTCGGCTGAATGCGCTGGCATTCGCGACCCGCATCGTCGTAGATCGCGAGCTGGCCGCCATCCTGCTCGTTCCAGTCGCGGTTCAGATAGAACACCAGCGACAGCCGGCGGCAATTGCCGGCCTGGAAGGCATCTACATGGCGCTCGTAGTGGGTCCCGGGCGGGTACAGGGCAAAGTGCGATTCGGTCTCGAACAGCCCCGGGATCAACGACCGGCTCACCTGCAGACGGATCTCATCCAGGCGCGCCATGAACGCCTGCTGCGCCGGGCTGGCGCCATCCAGCCAGTGGATCCAGTCGCCGCGAGTCGCCCGGTCGCGATGGCGCTCGCCACCCCGACCGATCCGCGCCTGCCCCAGCTGCGCGGCATCACGCAGGGCATAGACCTCGTCGTGCAGCGCATCGACGGTCTCCGCAGGCAGGAAGTCAGGCCAGACGCACCGCTGATCGTGCACCAGCGCATCCAGCCAGCCCTCCGGCTCGCAGGCTTCGGGAACTCGGGATTCGATTACACCCGGCGCACGCGCCGGAAGCGTCTCGACAGGGTCCGACCACACGGGGTCAGGAACAGGCAGGTTCACGGGCGGGGTCTTCCATTCGGGCCGCGAACGCGGCACGCAGGCAAGTGCCTGCCCAATGCAATATACCGGGAAAGCAGGGGCGCGCAAGCCCCCCACTGGACCGCGCGACACTACCCTGTCAGTGGCTCAGAAAGCCCCCGGAAATTAGCTGCTGGCGCAGCGCGGCCTGCCCCTCGGTGACGCGGGCGCGGGGGCCGCGCAGGCCCAGCTCGACCTGCGGGGCCTGGCGGTCCATCCGTGGCAGACAGGAGATGCGCAAATCGGGGAATGCCGCCTCCATGGCCTCGAGCACCGGGACCAGGCGGCTCTCGGTCACGTTCTCGAGCACCAGCACCTCCTCGACCGAGCCGGCGGCGGCATCGCGCCCGGGGAAACGCTGGTCCAGCACCCAGCGCACCATCGGTTCGGCCATGACCGGGAATCCCGGCACGCAGTGATGCCGCTGGCAGCTGAGCCCCGGGATGCCGTTGACCGGATTCGGGATCAGGCTGGCCCCTTCCGGCAATTCGGCCATGCGCACGCGATGCGGCCAGGCCTCTGCGCCAAAGCGTTCCTCGAGGATAGTCATGAAATCCGGGTGCGGCCGCAGGGGAAGCCCAAGCGCCTCGGCGAGGCAGGCGCGGGTGCGATCATCCGGCGTGGCCCCGATCCCGCCAAAGCTGAAGACCTCCGCCCCGGTTGCCAGCGTCTCGCGAAAGGTCTGCGTCAGGCGGCCGGCGTGGTCCCCGACAATACGGATCCAGGCCAGCTCCAGCCCCTTCTCCGCCAGGGCCGCGGTGAGGTGTTCCTGGTGCCGGTCACGGCGCTTCCCGCTGAGCAGCTCGTCGCCGATGATCACGGCGCCGATCTCGGTCTCGCCGGGTTCGCCGACTCGCCCGGGCGCGGTGGTCTCGTCCATCGCGGCCTACTGCTGCGCGCCCAGGGCCAGCGCCCGTTCGCGGGCGGCGGCGCGGGCCTCGGGGGCATTGTCCGGATCGTCCAGCCACGGGGCGATGTGCTGGCGGGCCAGTCCGGCCAGGAAGTCGAGGTGGTCGGACCGGTCGTTCAGCGCCGGGATGTAGTGGAAGCGTTCGCCACCGGCCTTGAGGAAGAACTCGCGGTTCTCGTCGCCGATCTCCTCGATGGTTTCCAGGCAGTCGGCCGAGAAACCGGGGCAGATCACGTCCACCGAGCGCACGCCCTCCTTAGGCAGCGCCTTCATCGTCTTGTCGGTATAGGGCTTCAGCCACTCCTCGCGGCCGAAACGCGACTGGAAGGTCACCTGCCACTGGTCGTCGTTCAGACCCAGCCTTGCAGCCAGTTTCTGGCCGGTGGCATGGCACAGGCAGTGGTACGGGTCACCCTTGAGCAGATAGCGCTTCGGGATGCCGTGGAACGACATCACCAGGCGGTCCGCCCGGCCGTGCGCATTCCAGTGCTCGCGCACGCTGCTGGCCAGTGCTTCGATATAGCCGGGCTCGGCGTCGTAGGCGGCAACGAACTGAAGATCCGGGACCCAGCGCCAGCCCTTCAGTACGTCGGCCACCGCGTCGAAGGTGGAGCCGGTGGTGCTCCCGGAATATTGCGGGTACAGGGGCAACACGATCACGCGGCGAACGCCCTGGCGGCGCAGCTCGTCCAGGCCCGCCTCGATGGATGGATTTCCGTAGCGCATGCCCAGCGCGACCGGGAGCTCCTCGCCGACCTGGTCGGCCAGACGCTTGCGCACGCCCTCGGCCTGGCGCCGCGTGATGGCCAGCAGCGGTGAGCCATCGTCGGTCCAGACGGTGGCGTACTTGGCGGCCGAACGTTTCGGGCGGATATTGAGGATGATGCCGTTGAGAATGAGCCACCACAGCGGGCGTGGGAACTCGACCACGCGCGGGTCCCAGAGGAATTCCTTCAGATAGCGCTTGAGCGCCGGGGCGGTGGGCTCGTCCGGCGTACCGAGGTTGGTCAGCAGTACACCCGCCTTGCGCGGCTGGCCGTGGCGGTAATCCGCTTCTCCGAAGTACTTCATGGTGCTCCCTGCGGCAATAGAGGGTGGATGACTCCTGTCGGAGTCACGCCAGTTGCGTTGGTTCCCTGCCAAGGATAGCGCGAGCCGCGCACGAGGCGCGCGGGTGCGATCAGCCGAGGCGGCCGCGCAGGGGGCTGGTCCGGGGGAAATGCGCCAGCAGGAACTCCATCTGGTCGGCCAGCACCCGCTTGCCTTTCAGATAGATATACTCCGCGTGGGTGGGCGTGAACGGAATCGCCAGCAGCTGCATGTCGGCCTGCTCGGGGGTGCGCCCGGCCTTGTGGTTGTTGCAGCGTTTGCAGGCGGTGACCACGTTGTTCCAGGTATCCGCCCCGTTCTGGCTGATCGGGGTGACGTGGTCGCGCGAGAGATCACGCTCACAGAAGTGCTGGCCGCAGTACAGGCACAGATGTGCGTCGCGGCGAAACAGAGTGGTGTTGTTGAGCGGCGGGATGTAGTGATTGAAGCGGGACTGGCGGGTGCCGAAGGTGGCGATGATCGAGTTGACCTCGACCCGGGACTGCAGCCCGGTACGGGCGTTGATGCCGCCGCGCACGCGATACAGCAGACTCCCGCAGGCGTAGGCGACCTGCTCGGTGTAATAAAGGCGCACGGCCTGTTCCAGGCCGATCCATTCCAGTGGCATGCCCGCAGCGTCCGTACGCAGGACCTGATGCTCGGTCGGCAACATGACCTCGTCCCGTCTCCAAGGAAACACGGATTTGCTCACGCGGAATTTGAGCAGGCCCGACGCCCCGGGCGTGAGCAAATCCATGTCCCCTTCGCCGAGTCGACCGCTGGCGCGGCGCGGGATCGCACGAAACTTGCTTGACAATAAACAGGCCGGGCGTTCAACGCAATTACAAGGGCATAAATACCGGTTTGAGCCGCCGGCGGTGGCCCGGAATTCGCGACAAATGGGTGGGCTGTTTAAGCGCGAAGGCGATTCCGCTACACTTGCTGGCCGTTTTTTCCGCCGAATGGGCCACAAAAGCCTTATTCGGCGTCCTTAATTACCACCCGCGAGCGCGGCCGAACGTCCCGGAGGGATTGCGGGAACGCTTGGCCCGGGGAGAGAGCGCATGGCAATCAAATTATCCGTTCCCAAGGAGAGTGCCAGCGGCGAGCGCCGCGTGGCCCTGGATCCGACGGTGGCGGCCAAGTTCGCCCAGTTGGGCGTCACCGTGCAACTGGAGAAAGGGGCTGGCACCAACGCCCATTTCCCGGATGACTCTTACGAGTCGGCTACCGTAGTCGACACCGAAGCGGCCTACGGCCAGTCGGACCTGATGGTCCGCGTGGCGCCGCCGACGGTGGAAGAGGTCAATCAGCTGCCGGAGGGCTCGACCGTCGTCAGCCTGTTCCACGCCCACCGCAACCCGGACGTGGTCAAGGCGATGCAGGAACGCAAGATCCTGAGCTTCGCGATGGAACTGATCCCGCGCATCTCGCGCGCGCAGAGCATGGACGTGCTGTCCTCGCAGGCGGCCGTGGTCGGCTACAAGGGCGCGATCATGGGGTCGGATCTGTCCTGCCGCTTCTTCCCGATGCTGACCACCGCGGCCGGCACCATCCGCCCGGCCAAGGTTATCGTGATCGGCGCCGGCGTGGCCGGGCTGCAGGCGATCGCCACGGCCAAACGCCTGGGCGCGATGGTCGAGGCCTACGACGTGCGCTCCGCGACCAAGGAGCAGGTCGAATCGCTGGGTGCGAAGTTCCTGGATCTGGGCGTCTCCGCCGAGGGCGAAGGCGGCTATGCCCGCGAACTGACCGCGGAAGAGAAGAAGCAGCAGAAGGGCGCCCTGGGCGAATACATCGCCAAGGCGGACGTGCTGATCACCACCGCCGCGATCCCGGGCCGCGAGTCCCCGAAGCTGATCCCGAAGGACATGGTCGAGGGCATGAAGCCAGGCGCGGTGATCGTGGATCTCGCAGCCGAGGGCGGCGGCAACTGCGAGCTGTCCAAGCCGGGCAAGACCAGCAAGCACAAGGGCGTGGTCATTCACGCGCCGCTGAACGTGCCTTCGCAGGTCCCGCTGCACGCCTCCGAGATGTATGCCAAGAACCTGCTCAATTTCCTCACGCCGATGATCGCCGAGGGCGGCGAATTCAAGCCGGACTGGGAAGACGAGGTCATCGCCAAGAGCGTGCTGACCCGCGACGGCGAAATCGTGCACGAGGCCACCCGTGAGGCCCTGAAGGGAGCGCAATCATGATCATCGAAGGCTTTATCGCGCTGTACATCTTCATGCTCGCGGCCTTCACCGGCTACGAGATCATCTCCAAGGTGCCGGTCATCCTGCACACCCCGCTGATGTCCGGTTCCAACTTTGTCCACGGCATCGTGCTGGTCGGGACCATGGTCGCGCTGGGCCATGCCCAGACGCCGCTGGAACAGGCGATCGGCTTTGTCGCCGTGATCCTGGCCGCGGGCAACGCCGTGGGTGGCTATGTCGTCACCGAACGCATGCTGGAGATGTTCACGACCAGCAAGAAGGACGACAAGAAGGGAGATAAGGCATGAGTCTGATCATCAACCTCGCCTACTTCGCGGCGGCGGTGCTGTTCATCGTCGGCCTCAAGCAGATGTCTTCCCCGACCACCGCGCGTCCGGGGATCATCTGGGCCGGCGTGGGCATGGTGATCGCCACGCTCGTGACCTTCGTGCACCCGGAGATCTCCGGCGGCGTGAACTACACCCTGATCATCCTGGGTATCGCCATTGGTGGTGCGCTGGCCTGGTGGAGCGGCAAGAAGGTCGCGATGACCGACATGCCGCAGATGATCGCGCTGTACAACGGCATGGGCGGCGGCGCCGCGGCCGGTATCGGTGCGATCTACCTGCTGCAGGCCACCCCGGAAACCGTCACCAACACCGGTCTGGCGATCGCCGTGACCGGCTCGCTGATCGGCTCGGTGGCCTTCTCCGGCTCGCTGGTGGCCTACGCCAAGCTTGAAGGCCTGATGAAGAAGACCTTCACCTTCGGCGGCCAGCAGGTCGTGAACATCGCGATCTTCGCGATCACCGTGCTGCTGGGCTTCATGATGGCCACCAGTGGCGGCGAGATCGGCTCGTTCACTCTGCTGCTGTTCTTCGTGCTGTCGCTGGCCTTCGGCATACTGATGACCCTCCCGATCGGCGGCGCCGACATGCCGGTGGTCATCTCGCTGTACAACGCGCTGACCGGCCTCGCGGTCGGCCTTAAGGGGATCGTCCTCGACAACCCGGCCCTGATGATCGCCGGTATCGTGGTCGGTGCGGCCGGTACGCTGCTCACGCAGCTGATGGCCAAGGCGATGAACCGTCCGATCAAGAACATCCTGTTCAGCCAGTTCGGCGGCTCCTCCGGGGGTGCCGAGGAAGAGATCGAAGGCACGATGAAGGAGATCCAGGCCAACGATGCCGGGATCATGATGGCCTACGCCGAGAAGGTCATTATCGTGCCGGGCTACGGCATGGCCGTCGCGCAGGCGCAGCACAAGATCTGGGAGTTCACCCAGCTGCTGCAGAAGCGTGGTGTGGACGTGAAGTTCGCGATCCACCCGGTCGCGGGCCGCATGCCCGGGCACATGAACGTGTTGCTGGCCGAGGCCGGCGTGCCCTACGACATCATCTTCGATCTTGACGAGATCAACGAGGAGTTCAAGACCGCGGATGTCGCAATGGTGATCGGCGCGAACGACGTCGTGAACCCGGTGGCCCGGACCAATCCGGAGTCGCCGATCTACGGCATGCCGATCCTGAACGCCGACCAAGCCCAGAACGTCATCTGCGTGAAGCGCGGCAAGGGCGCGGGGTTCTCGGGCATCGAGAACCACCTGTTCTATGCCGATAACAACCAGATGCTGTACGGCGACGGCCAGAAGGTGGCCGCCGAACTGGTGGCCTCGGTCAAGGCCCTCGGCTAGGCCCGGACCGGGCCTGGCGCCCGGTCCTCGCTTGCGAGCCCGGCCCCCGTTTTCGGCGGCCGGGCTTTTTTGTGCGCAGCCCTCCGGGAGATCAATACCGGACCAACACCTGTACACGACCTGTACAGGATACCCACAGGCGGATAAAAACGATGGCAGTTAGGTGACACAACAGCCAACCGATATCACCAATACCTCACAAGCTGTTGATCTAAATACACAAAAACACTTTGGTCGCTTTTTGGCCACTCTGATACGAACCAAGCAGCAACAGGCGTTTAGCGCGTTTCACCCCATTTCCTCCACAGAGTTATCCACAGGTTTTGTGGATAACGGTCACACTCTTGCGCCCCTGCGGACTGGCGTAGACTAGTCGCATGCCCGAGAACGGAATTGCCCAGGTCGTACTCGACCGACCGCTGGACCGCCTGTTCGACTACCGGATCCCCGACGACACCGATCTGAGGCCCGGGCAACGGGTCCGTGTACCCTTCGGGCGTGGCGAGGCGATCGGCATCGTCGTCGCACTCGCGAACCAAAGCGACGTGCCCGAGAACAAGCTGCGCGAGGCACTGCCCTCCCCCGATCCGGGGCCGATCCTAACGCCGACGGTTCTGGAACTCCTGCGCTTTGGTGCCCGCTACTATCACCACCCGCTGGGCGAGGCCCTCCTCGGCGCGCTGCCACCCGGCCTGCGGCGGGGCCACCTTGTACCCACCCTGACCCCTGAACCCCTCTGGCGGCTCACCCCGGCTGGCCACACAGCGCTGGCGGAAGGGCAGGTACGGGGCCGCCGCCAGCTCGCCATCCTTCGTGCCCTGCCCGCGCTCGGGGCCGCGCTGGACCGGACGACGCTGTCCACCACGGCCGCCCTGCAGATCACCGCCAAGGACCTGCGACAGCTGGAGACACACGGCTGGCTGGAACAGACGCGCGCCGATCCGCGCGCACCAGCGCCCCCCACCAGTATCGACTACACCCTGACCCCCGAGCAGGAGGCGGCCATCGCGGCGGTGTCGCCGGACGATCCCCGCCCGATGCTGCTGGAGGGCGTCACCGGCAGCGGCAAGACCGAGGTCTATCTGCGCATGGCCGCCGATGCGGTAGCGCGTGGCCGTCAGGTCCTGTTCCTGATCCCGGAAATCGCGCTGACGCCGCAACTTGCAGGGCGCATCCAGCAGCGCTTTCCGGGACAGGTGGCACTGCTGCACTCCGGCCTGGCCGAGGGCGAGCGCCTGCGTGCCTGGGAGGCCGCCCGCCAGGGCGAGCGCCGCATCGTCGTCGGGACCCGTTCGGCCCTGTTCGTCCCGCTACCCGAGCCGGGCCTGATCATCGTCGACGAGGAACACGACAGCGCCTTCAAGCAGCAGGACGGTTTTCGCTACAGCGCGCGGGATCTGGCAGTCAAGCGGGGGCAACTGGAACGCACCCCGGTCGTGCTGGGCTCGGCGACGCCCACCCTGGAGACCCTGCACGCCGCGCGCCAGGGCCGCTACACCCATGTACATCTGCGCACCCGCCCAGATGGCACGCAGCCACCTGGCGTGGAGACGATCGACACCCGCGTGCACAGCCCGGACGAGGGCCTGACCGCTCCACTGCTGGATGCGATGCAGCAGACCCTGGCCGAGGGCCAGCAGTGCTTTGTCCTGCTCAACCGGCGCGGCTTTGCCCGGGTGCTGACCTGTGAGGGTTGCGGCTGGGTCGCCGACTGCCCGGACTGCGATGCCCACCTGACCGTGCATGCCCATGATCGCCGCGCGATCTGCCACCTGTGCGGGCACCAGGAGCCCCGCGCCGAACACTGCCCGGAATGCGGCGAGACCCTGGCCCACCGCGGGCGGGGTACCCAGCGCCTGGAACAGGCGCTGGCTCGGCACTTCCCGCAGACACCAATCATCCGCCTGGACCGCGACAGCGTGCGTCACAAGGGGGCCCTGGAGGCCGCACTGGATCGCATCCGGCAGCTGGATGCCGCAATCGTCGTCGGCACCCAGATGCTCGCCAAGGGGCACGATTTCCCGCGCGTCGGACTGGTCGGCGTGGTCGACGTCGATCAGGGGCTGTTCAGCGTGGACCTGCGTGCCACCGAGCACACCCTGCAACTGATCGTGCAAGCCGCCGGGCGCGCGGGCCGGGGCGACAGGGGCGGGCGGGTACTGCTGCAGACCGGCCACCCCGATCACCCCCTGATGCGGGGGCTGGATGCCGGTAACTACCCGGCGATGCTGGAGCCGCTGCTGGCCGAACGCGAGGCGGCCGGGCTGCCGCCGTACGGGCACCTGGCCCTGGTCCGCGTCGAGGCCGCCGAGGCCGCGGCGGCGCATCGCCACGCGGAGACCATCGCGGGACACCTGCTCGCGACGCGGCACGGGGACCTGCGCGTGCTGGGTCCGGCGCCCGCCCCGCGCCACCGCGTGAACCGGCGTTTCCGCGAGCAGATCCTGCTGCGCGCGGCCGAGCGCCAGGCCCTGCACCGGACGCTCGCGCAGGCGCGGCATTCCTGGCAGACCGAGGATCTGCCGCGCGGGGTTCGCATCGCGATCGACGTGGACCCGGTCTCGCTCGCCTGAAACCCGCACAGAACAGGCATCGGGCCGGCATTCTGGTTAGAATGCCGGGCTTTTGAGACGACGGACTCGGTTCCCTTGAAAGACGCCCTTACCCAGGCCCTCGCGGCCGCCCTGGAGACCCTGGTGGCCGATGGCCGCGTACCCGCCGATCACGGTGTCGAGGTGCAGGTGACGCGTGCCCGCGACCGCGAACACGGCGACTTTGCCAGCAACCTGGCGATGCAGCTCGCGCGCCCGGCGAAGACCAAGCCCCGTGACCTGGCCGAGGCCCTGTGCGCCGCGATGCCGGCCGTGCCCGGCCTGGCCGGCACCGAGATCGCCGGCCCCGGCTTCATCAATTTCCGCCTGGCCGCGGATGCCCGCACCCAGGTGCTGGGCCGCATTGCCACCCAGGGTGCCGACTTTGGCCGCTCGAGCGTAGGCAACGGGCGCCCGGTGCAGGTGGAGTTCGTCTCCGCCAACCCCACCGGCCCGCTGCATGTCGGCCACGGGCGCGGCGCGGCCTTCGGCGCCACCGTCGCCGACCTGCTGGACTTCTGCGGCTTCGACGTCACCCGCGAGTACTACGTGAACGACGCCGGGCGGCAGATGAACATCCTCGCCGCCAGCGTCTGGCTGCGCTACCTGGAACAGCACGGCGTACAGGTCCCGTTCCCGGCCAACGGCTACCAGGGCGACTACATCTATCCGGTCGCCAAGGCCCTGACCGCACAGATCGGCGACCAGGCCGTGCATCCGGCCGAGGCCGTGACCCGCGACCTGCCGCCGGACGAGCCGGCCGGTGGCGACAAGGAGGTCTATATCGACGCGGTGATCGCCCGCGCCCGCGAACTGCTGGGCGTGGCGCTGTACCGCACGGTGTTCGACTGCGGCCTGAACGCGATCCTTGAAGACATCCGCGACGACCTGCGCGAGTTCGGGGTCGAATACCAGTGCTGGTTCTCCGAACGCAGCCTGGCCGACTCCGGTGCAATCGATGCCGCGGTGCAGGACCTCGAGGCGCATGGCGCGCTCTATGAAAAGGACGGGGCCCTGTGGTTCCGCTCCTCCGACTACGGCGACGACAAGGACCGCGTGGTGCGCCGCGAGAACGGCGACTACACCTACTTCGCCTCCGACATCGCCTACCACCGCGAGAAGTTCCAGCGCGGCTTCGAGCGCGTGATCAACATCTGGGGCGCCGACCACCATGGCTACGTCCCGCGCGTGCGTGCCGCCCTGCAGGCCCTGGGCCTGGAGGCCGATCGCCTAGACGTGCTGCTGGTACAGTTCGCGATCCTCTACCGCGGGGGCGAACGCCTGCCGATGTCCACCCGCGCCGGGCAGTTCGTCACCCTGCGCGAGCTGCGCGACGAGGTCGGGTCGGATGCCGCGCGCTTCTTCTATGTACAGCGGCGCTGCGACCAGCACCTGGACTTCGACCTGGACCTGGCCAAGTCGCAGTCCAACGACAACCCGATGTATTACATCCAGTACGCCCACGCGCGCATCGCCAGCGTGCTGCGTACCGCCGCCGAGCGCGGCCATACCGCCAGCGCGCTGGACGACGCCGGGCTGTCCGC
Organism: Thioalkalivibrio sp. ALgr1; assembly: GCF_000378285.1. Taxonomy (NCBI): domain Bacteria; kingdom Pseudomonadati; phylum Pseudomonadota; class Gammaproteobacteria; order Chromatiales; family Ectothiorhodospiraceae; genus Thioalkalivibrio; species Thioalkalivibrio sp. ALgr1. The sequence continues at coordinate 705,271 of NZ_KB905132.1, read as the reverse complement.
ACGCCTGACCGAGCCGCAGGAAGACGACCTGCTGGATCGGCTCGACCGCTTCCCCGAGGTGATCGCGGCAGCCGCCGAGACCTGCGAGCCGCACCAGATCGCCCAGTACCTGCGCGAGCTGGCCGCCGGCTTCCACACCTACTACAACGCCGTGCCGTTCCTGAATGCAGAGGACGCCAACGTCATCGGCGCGCGCCTGGCGCTGCTGACCGGCATCAAACAGGTGCTGCACAATGGGCTGCGCCTGCTCGGCGTCACCGCCCCCGAACGGATGTAGCCCATGGCCCAGGCCCGCCGCAAGCGCCGCAAGACGACCCCCGCCCGCGCCTCGCGACCGATCCCGGGCTGGGTCTGGATGTTCGCCGGCCTGCTGATCGGGCTCGGGATCGCCGCCGTGCTCTATCTCCAGGGGGCCGATCGTTCACCCGACATCGGTGCCCTGTTCGGCGAACCGGAGCCCCCGGCCGAGCGCGCACCGGCAGCGGAGCCGGAGCGCCTGCCCACCGATGACGAGCCGCGGTTTCGCTACTACGAGCTGCTGCCCGAAGACGAGGTTCGCGTCCCCCGGGGCGAACGCGAAGTCCCGCAGGATCAGGTAGTCCCGCCCCCGGCCTCCCCGGCCGAGGGCGATCCTGTGATCCTGCAGATCGGCTCGTTCCGGCGGTTCGAACAGGCCGACGAGATGAAGGCCCGCATCTCTCTGCTGGGCCTGAGCCCGCAGGTGCACGAGGTCGAGATCGAGGGCGACACCTGGCACCGCGTCTTTGTCGGCCCCTTCACCCAGGAGGACGACGTCAACCGCGCCCTGGACCGCCTGCGCTCGGAGAACATCGAGGCCCTGCGCCTGCGTCATCGGGACGGTTGATGGCCGCGGCCGGCCCGGACCTGGACGCACTGGCGAGGACCGTAGAGGCCCTGCCGCAGGGCAGCGAACGCCGCGAACTGGGCGAACTGCTGCGCCGGGCCCGCCAGCGGCACAAGCGCGGCCAGCCCTGCGACCGGCTCGTCTCCACCCTGACCGAACGCCTTGCACACGCCGAACAGGGCGCCGCCGAACGCGAACGCCTGCGCCCGCAGCCCGTCTATGCCGGCGACCTGCCGATCCATGCCGAGCGCGAACGGATTGTCGCCGCGATCCGCGAACACCCGGTGCTGGTGCTGTGCGGCGAGACCGGCTCCGGCAAGACCACCCAGCTGCCCAAGCTGTGCCTGGAGGCCGGGCGCGGCGAGGCCGGGCTGATCGGCCACACCCAGCCGCGCCGTATCGCGGCCCGCTCGGTCGCCAGCCGCATCGCCGAGGAGCTGGGCACCACGCTCGGAGGCGACAAGACTTCCACCGTCGGCTTCAAGGTACGCTTCTCCGACCAAACCGGGCCGAACAACTGGGTCAAGCTGATGACCGACGGCATGCTGCTGGCGGAGCTGGCGCATGACCCGGAACTGCGCGCCTACGACACCCTGATCGTCGACGAGGCGCACGAACGCAGCCTGAACATCGATTTCCTGATGGGCGTGCTCAAGCGCCTGTCGAAGAAGCGCCCGGAGCTGCGCATCATCATCACCTCCGCGACGCTGGACCCGGAGCGGCTGTCCGCGTTCTTCGACGACGCCCCGATCCTGACCGTGGCCGGACGCACCTATCCGGTGGAGCTGCGCTACCGCCCGATCGAGCCGGAAGAGACTGGCGAGGACGAGAACACCGGACGCGGCGAACGCGACCTGTTCGACGGCATCCGCGACGCGGTCGCCGAATGCGAGCGTGCCGGCCCCGGCGACATCCTGGTGTTCCTGCCCGGCGAGCGCGAGATCCGCGACGCCCACAAGGCCCTGCGCGGCCAGGTGCGCGCGGACACCGAGGTCCTGGCGCTGTACGCGCGCCTATCCGCCCGCGAGCAGTCGCGGGTCTTTCAGTCCCACGCCGGGCGGCGCATCGTGCTGGCCACCAACGTCGCCGAGACCGCACTGACGGTCCCCGGCATCCGCTTCGTGATCGACTCGGGGCTGGCCCGCGTCTCGCGCTACTCCTGGCGCTCGCGGGTGCAGCGCCTGAGCCTGGAGCCGATCTCGCAGGCCGCCTGCGACCAGCGCGCCGGGCGCTGCGGACGGCTCGGCCCCGGCATCTGCATCCGGCTGTTCGCGGAGGACGACTACAACCTGCGCCCCCCGTTCACTGACCCGGAGATCCAGCGCTCCAACCTCGCCTCGGTGATCCTGCAGATGGCCGCGCTGAAGCTCGGCCAGCCGCGCCAGTTCCCGTTCGTGGACCCGCCCGACCCGCGCCTGGTCAAGGACGGCTACCGCCTGCTGGAGGAGCTGGGCGCGGTGGATGCGCGCGGGCGCATCACCCCGCGCGGCCGCCAGCTGGCGCGCATGCCCATCGACCCGCGCCACGGCGCGATGCTGCTGGCCGGGGCCGATCACGGCTGCGTGACCGAGACCGCGACCATCGCCGCCTTCCTGTCGCTGCAGGACCCGCGCGAGCGCCCGGCCGAGGCCACGCAGGCCGCGGACCAGGCCCATCGCGAGTTTCAGGTCGAGGGCTCCGACTTCATGGGCATGCTGAGGCTGTGGGAGGCCTGGCACACCGCACGCGAGGACCTTGGCTCGAATGCGCTGAAACGCTGGTGTCGCGAGCACTTCCTGAACTTCCTGCGTATGCGCGAGTGGCAGGAGCTGCGCGTGCAACTCCTGCGCCAGGCCCGCGAGATGGACCTGAAGCCGAACCACCAGCCCGCCGACGCCGAGCCCGTGCACTGCGCGCTGCTGACCGGACTGGTCAGCCAGATCGGACAGAAGACCGAGCGCGGCGACTATCTAGGCGCACGCAACCGCCGCTTCCAGATCCATCCCGGGTCGGTCCTGGCGAAGAAGAAACCAGCCTGGGTGATGAGCGCGGAGATCGCCGAGACCACGCGCGTCTACGCCCGCGACAATGCCCGTATCGAGCCCGACTGGATCCTGGGCGCGGCCCCACATCTGCTCAAGCACCACATCTTCGAGCCGCACTTCCAGCGCCGCAGCGGGCGCGTCGGGGCCTTCGACCGCATCACCCTGTATGGCCTGGTCGTCGCCCCTAAAAAGCCGGTGGACTTCGCGAAGCACGACCCGGCCGAGGCGCGGCGCATCCTGATCCGCGAGGGCCTGGTCGGCGGCGAGCTGCGCACCCGCTCGAAGGGGGTACAGGCCAACCGCGAGGCGGTGGCCGAGATCGCCGAGCAGGAGGCGCGCGGGCGCCGGCGCGACCTGCTGGTGGAAGAGGATCGCCTGTTCGACTTCTATGATGCCCGCCTGCCGGCGGAGATCACCGACGGCACGAGCTTCGAGACCTGGGCACGCAAGACCGAGACGAAGGACCCGGACGCCCTGCGGATCGACCGCGCGGAGCTGCTGAACGAACCGGACACCGCACTCCCACAAGGGGCCTACCCTGACCACCTGGAGGTCGAGGGCCTGCGCCTGCCGCTGGCCTACCGCTTCGAACCGGGCCAGCCGGACGACGGCGTGACCGTGACCATCCCGATCGCGGCGCTGAACGCGGTACCCGACTGGTTGGGCGACTGGCTGGTACCGGGGCTGCTGGAGGAGCGCGTGACCGGCCTTTTGAAGAGCCTGCCCAAGGGCCTGCGCCGCCAGTTCGTGCCCGCGCCGGACTTCGCGCAGGCCGCGCTCGCGCGCATCGAGCACCGCCAGGGCCCGCTGATCCCGGCCTTGGCCGAGGCCCTGCGCGCGATGACCGGTACCGAGATCCCGCTGGATGCCTGGCGCCCGGAGAACCTGGAGCCACACCTGGTGATGCGCTTCCGCATCCTCGACCCGGAAGGCAACGAGCAGGCCAGCGGCCGCGACCTGGCCGCGCTGAAGCGCCGGCTGGGCGACAGCGCCGAGGCCCACTTCGACGCCAGCCGCCCGGACGAGATCACCCGCGAGGGGATCACCGAGTGGGACTTCGGCGCGCTGCCGGAGAGTGTGGAGTTCGACCACCAGGGGGCGCAGCTGCGCGCCTTCCCGATCCTGGTCGATCGCGGCGATGCCGTCTCGCTGGAGCTGGAACCGGACCCGGCGCGGGCCGCGCGGGCCCACCGCGCGGGCCTGCGCCGGCTGTTCCTGCTGGGCGCGCGCAAGACCGCCCGCGACCTGCGCCGCCAGCTCCCGGAGATCGAACGCGCCTGCCTGAACTACTCGACACTCGGCAGCTGCGAGGCCCTGCGCGACCAGATCCTTGAGGCCGCGGCCGACCGCGTGTTCCTGGCCGATCCCTGGCCACGCGATGCCGAAGCCTTTCAAGAACGCCTGGAGGGTCGCCTGCCCGAGTTCTCGCCCACGGTGATGGAGCTCTCGCGCCTTGCCGCCGAGATCCTGCGCCACTGGCACGACCTGCGCACCCGGCTGCAGGGGGATCTGCCGCTTTCCTGGATCGAGGCCGCACGCGACATCCGCGGGCAGCTCGAGGCCCTGGTCCCGGCCGATTTCCTGCTGCGCACCCCGCACGCCGTTCTGCCCGAGCTGCCGCGCTACCTGCAGGCAATCGACAAGCGCCTGGAACGCCTGACCCAGGCGCCGGACAAGGACCGCGCCCGTCGTGTGGCGGTCGAGCCGCTGTGGCAGCAGGCCCAGGAGCTGATCGCGCGGGCGCCGGACCACCCGGACGTGCTCGCGTTTCGCTACCGCATCGAGGAGTTTCGCGTCTCGCAGTTCGCCCAGGAACTGGGCACGCGCGAGAAGGTGTCGCCGAAACGGCTGGAACGCGAATACGCGGACGTGATCCAACGACTGGCAAGTGGTACATGAGCGTTCTTGATAAGGGAAGCAGCGGATGCGCGTAGTCGTGATCGGGGCCGGCGTGATCGGTGTGACCACCGCCTGGTACCTGCAGGAGACCGGGGCCGAGGTCGTGCTGGTGGACGCCGCCCCCACCCCCGCCACCGGCTCCAGCCAGGCCAATGGCGGCATGCTGCATGCGAGCCACGCCGAACCCTGGAACACCCCCGGCGTCGGGCTGGACTTGCTGCGCTTTCTCGGCCGCACGGAGTCGCCGCTGCTGTTGCGCCCGCGCGCCCTGCCGGGGCTGGCCGGCTGGGGCCTGCGTTTTCTGTGGCACAGCCGCCGTTCGCTATTCGAACAGCACACCCGCCTGAATGCCCGACTGGCCGCGTTCTCGCTCCGTGAGATCGACCGGCTGCAGCGGGAACTGGCGAGCGAGGGGCTGGACTTCGACTTTCGGCGCTGCGGCATCCTGAAGCTGTTCCAGGACCCAGCCAGCCAGGCCCACAACCGTGCCGCCAGCGAGGCGATGCGCGACGAGGACGTGCGCTTCGAAGACTGGGACGTGGAACGGATCATCGCCGAGGAGCCGGCATTGGCCCCAGTGCGCGACCGCCTGTGCGGCGGGCTGTTCTTCCCCGGGGATGCGATCGGCGACGCGGCCCGCTTCACCGAGCAACTGCTCGCGATCGGCCAGCGCCGGGGCATCCGCTATTACCCGAACGTCACCGTGCGGCGCCTGCGCACCCACCGTGGCCGCATCGATGCGGTGGAGACCTCCGAAGGGCCGATCGCGGCGGATGCCTGCGTGGTCGCCAACGGCTACCACGCCCCGGACCTGCTGCGCCCGCTGGGGCTGCATCTGCCCGTCGCCCCGGTGAAGGGCTATTCGCTGACCCTCCCGATGAACGCCGACTGCCAGCTGAACCTGCCGCTGATCGATGACGCCAACAAGGTGGTGATGACCCCGCTGGGGGAACGCCTGCGCCTGGCCGGCACCGCCGAATTCGCCGGCCGCGATCGCCATCTGAATACCAAGCGCGCGGCGAATGTCCTCGATCAGTGCCGGCGCACCCTGACCGGTCTGCCCGCGACCTTCGACCCGCAGACGATGGCACCCTGGACCGGGCTGCGCCCGATGAGCGCCCGTGGCACGCCGATCCTCGGCCCGACCGCCATCGAGGGCCTGCACCTGAATACCGGGTCCGGGCACCTGGGCTGGACGTTTGCCTGCGGCGCGGCAGCGCTGGTTCGTGCGGGGGTGCTGAACGAATCGCCGTCCCTTCCGATGGAAGACCTTAGGCTTTGATCTCGGCCCGGGGCGATGCGTTTCGCTGCGCTCAACACATCCTACAGCCCGCCCTGCCTATCGTAGGATGCGTTGAGCAACGCGAAACGCATCATGAGGCCATGCAGGCCACCCGGTTTAAGACGCCGGGAACACCATCCGGATGCGGGCACCATGCAGCTCCGGTGCCTGTTCGATATGCAGCTCGCCACCGTGGTCCTGCACCAGGGCCTGGATGATGCTGAGCCCCAGGCCCTGGCCGGCCTCGGCATCGCCGCGCACGTCGGCGCGCTCTCCCCGCTCCAGTACCCGGGCGCGATCCGCTGGCGCGATGCCGGGCCCATCGTCATCAATGGTCAGGGTGACGGCCTGCGGCGTGCAATGCGTCGAGATCCGCACCCGGCTGGTCGCATGGCGGATCGCGTTGTCCAGGGTGTTGCCCAGCAGTTCGAAAATCGCACCCGGCTCCATGCGCAGGGCACAGCCAGGGTCGAGCTCGCTGTCCAGGTCCACGCCCTGCTGGCTGGCGAGCCGTCCGAGCGCCTGGCAGGTACGCTCGATGATGGGGGCCAACGGCTCGGGCGCCTGGAACGGCGCCGGACCCAGGCGCTGCGCCTGACTGAGTTGGTGCTGCACCATGGCCTGCAGCCGGTCGACCTGGCGCCGCATGTCCTCGGGGTCGGGGTTCTGGCTCTCCAGGTTGAGACGCAGCGCGGAAATCGGGGTCTTCAGGCTGTGGGCCAGGTCAGCCAGGGCGTTCTGCTGGCGGTTCAGCCGCGCGCGCTCGAACTCGATCAGATCGTTGATGCTTCCGGTCAGGGCCTGCACCTCGGTCGGGTACGGGCCCTCCAGTCGCCCATGATCCCCGTGCCGCAGCGCCTCCAGGTCGCCCTGTACGCGGCGCAGCGGCCACAACCCCCAGAACCACAGCGCCAGCCCCAGGGCGACGATCAGCGAGAACGTCATCGTCATCAGCCCCTGCCAGAGGCTGGCGCGATACTGCTCCACCTGTTCCTCGAAGGCCTCTCGGTCCTCCAGCATCTGGAAGGTCAGCCCGACCTGGCCACCGTCCAGCTCCCACTGCACGGGGAGGCTGAAGGCGAAGAAGTCGTCCTCCGACCAGCCGCGCAGGGAGACCCCCACCGCGGACGGGGAGCGCCAGAGTGTGCGACCGTCGGGACCGAGGATGCGGGCATAGAGGCCACTGGCGGGCAGTTGCAGGCGGCTCTCGGGCAGCATATCGGGGACGCGGACCTCGTTGCGCCCGACGACCTCGACCAGCCCCATCAACAGCAGGACCTGGGCCTCCAGGCGTGTCTCGACGGCATCTGCCGCGTTGTCGCGAAAGGCGGCCTCCAGCACCCAGGCCGTCAGCAGGGAAAACACCAGCACGGTAGCCCCCGCGACCAGTGCCAGGCGCAGGGTCAGGCTGCTGCGGATCTGGCGCAGGGGGCGTCTCATGAGATGGCGGACGAAGGGGCGATGCAGCCTGTATGCGGCGTCATGAGTCCGAGGTGGAATCGGACGGGGTCGTGGCATCCGCCTCGCGCACGAAACGGTAGCCCCGACCGCGCAGGGTCTCGATCAGGCCCAGGCTGCCGTCCGGGTCCAGCTTGCGGCGCAGGCGGCCGATCAACACCTCGATCACGTTGCTCTCGCGATCCTCGTCGTGCTCGTAGAGGTAGTCCGCCAGCACCTCCTTGCTCAGCACGCGCCCCGGCTGGCGCACCAGCGTCAGCAGCAGGCGGTACTCGAAGGTGGTCAGCGAGACCGGCTCGTCGTTCAGGCGGACATCGTCGGTGGCGGTGTCGATCACCAGCGGCCCGAACAACAGCCGTTCGCGGCCGGCCTGCAGGCTGCGGCGAGCCAGGGCACGCAGGCGCGCGACCAGCTCCTGGATGTGAAATGGCTTGGTCAGGTAGTCATCGGCCCCGGCCTCGAGCCCTTCAACCTTGTCCTGCCAGCGGTCACGGGCCGTGAGGATCAGGATGGGCAGTTGTGGCTTGACCTCGCGGGCCTTGCGAATGACGTCGAGCCCGTCCATGCCCGGCAGCCCCAGGTCCACCACCGCGATATCGCAGTGGTACTCGGTCAGCAGGTACAGGCCGGTGTCGCCGTCCGAGGCGGTATCCACGCGACAGCCATTGTTCTCCATCTCTTCGGCGATCTGGCTGCGCAGAGCCAGGTCGTCCTCGATTACTACCACGCGCAGATTCATGGGTCGAGCTCCGTCCCTTCCTCGATCTTGATCGTTCGTACCTGCTGGTTGTCGGTCAGGATACGCACGATAAACACGCGATTCCCGTACTCGGTCAAATCTTCGCGTGCGGACAGGACTCGCCCCGGGTAGTTGGCCTCCACCCGCGACACCGCCTCGTCCAGGGTCCAGACGGCCGCGCGCGGGTCTTCGGTGATGAACTGGGCCTGCGCCGCGAAGGGCGCCACCAGGATCGCCAGCAGAAGCCCGAGCACACCCGCGCCGCCGATGACTCGGCGTCTCCGGCCACCGCCTTTGGCAACGGTCTCCGGTCCGGGGCGCATAGCGGTAGTCTCCGTGACGGTGTGGGCGAACAAACTCTTGCAGCTACAAGGCTATAGGCCTAGCCTGAACGTTATCTGAAACCGGATGTTCCCGTCATGACCCAAGCCCCTGCCCCCTCCGAACCCGAGGTACCCCTGGAGGAAGAAGCCGGCCCCCTGCGCTGGGACGAACTGATGCCGCATTTCGCCCGTGGTGTGGTGATTCGCGTGGCCCCCGAACTGGACCTGATCGAGGTGGCCCGCGCAATTCGCGACGATGCCACGCATCAGGTCAGCGAATGGCTGGCCAGTGATCAGGTCGCCCGTGCCACGGATGACGACGCACGGCGCTGGGCGGCGAACAACCCCGTCTTTACCGCCATCGTCGCCGCCCCCTGGGTACTCGCCCAGGAGCGCAGCACGGCGCACTGACCCGGCCATGGCCTCCCCCCTGGGCATCGAGGACGACACGCTGGCCCGCCTGATCCAGGCGGCGCGGGAGTTCCACGCCAAGGAGGAGGTCGTGTTCCCCGACTCGAACCCCGACACCTCGGACGATGACTGGGCCATGCAGGTCCTGGCGGACCACGCGGGCGATCTGACCCTGCGCGAGCTGGAGGACACAATGAGTGGGCTCGGGCCGGAATACCAGGCGGAGCTGCAAGCGCTCAGTGCGGTCGGCCGAGGCGACTACGCAGTCGAGGAATGGGAAAGCGCTCTGGAGGATGCCCGCGACGACTGGAGCCCGGACACAGCCCACCGCCTGGTTGCCAATCCGATGATCGCGGACGAATGGGAGGCCGGGCTGGAACAGATGCAGGCCGCCGATCAGTAAAAAGCGCTCCGGGCTCAGCCGGAGTCGAATTACACCCCCAGCGCGGCAGAATCGAACTGTACGGCGACCCCGTCTTCCATCACTCGCACCACCTGCGCCTGCACCCGCGGCGGTTCACCGCCATCCCCCAGCAGGCCGAACACCTGCAACATAAACTGATCGCCCGGACTCAGCCCCTTCAGGACATCAATCCCGGACTGATCACGATCCTCCCAGGCCAGGAAGGCCCCACCGCCGGAGATATCGTTTGTGGTGAGCCGTACCTGGCTTCCATCACTGCATTCCGCCACCACCTCGACGGTCATCGGGATGCGCGGATGGCGCCGACGTTCCCCTGTCATGGCCTCTCTCCTGCTGCAGATGCCTTCTCAAGGCATCGAAAAGATGGATACGTTGTGCTATATCCCAGAACAATGATCGTTCCATCACACGATCAGGCGCAACTCCGGGCGAACACACCCGGAAGTGCATACCGGCCCGGCAACCGCACCGGGCAGTAGAAACAAGGCAGTACCGAGATAGCTGTCGCCATATAACAAAGTCACTTCACGACGGAGGAGTCCGTTCACATGAAGCAATCACGTTTGTTCGTGGCGGGGCTGGTGGCCTCGCTGGCGATGGCGGGTACCGCATCCCAGGCTATCGCCGACAATGACGAAATCACCCGTGGCCAGTTGATGGCCGCTTCCTGCAAGGCCTGCCACAACGCCGCCGGCGCCGAAAAGGGCGTGCCCGATCTGGGCCGAATCCCGCCGGAGGTAATCCAGAGCCAGATGCGCGCATTCCGCGATGGCGACCGTGACGCGACCATCATGGATCGTCACGCCAAGGGCTACACGGACGAAGAGATCGAAGCGATGTCGGTCTACTTCTCGCGCTTCTGATCACGGGGGATGACAACAATGCACAATTTTACTCGACGCCATTTCCTGAAGGCCTTCGGGATCACCAGCGCGGCCGCCCTGACCGGTATTGGCTGCGCCCCGCGTGCCGCCCGTAACGGCGCCAAGGCCCATGTGGTCGTGGTCGGGGGCGGCTCCGGCGGTGCCACCACGGCGCGCTACCTGAAACAGTTCTCTCCGGACATGATGGTCACGCTGATCGAACCCAACGCCACCTACGTCACCTGCTACGGCAGCAACTGGGTGATCGGCGGATTCGAGAGCATGGATGCAATCACGCACGGCTACGACAACCTGCGCGACCGTGACGGCATCGACGTGATCGAAGACAAGGTCGTTGGCGTGGACGCCGACAGCCGCACCGTCCGGCTCGAAAGCGGCGACAGCCTGCAGTACGACAAGCTGGTCATGTCGCCGGGAATCGACTTCAAGTACGACGACATGCCCGGCATCGAAGAGGCCGACGCGGAGACGATCCCGCACGCATGGAAGGCCGGCTCGCAGACCGAGCTGCTGCGCTCGCAGCTACTGGAGATGCCGAACGGTGGCGTGTTCGTCATGGTCGCGCCGCCGAACCCGTTCCGCTGCCCGCCGGGGCCGTACGAACGCGTCTCGCTGATCGCGCATTACCTGAAGGAGCACAAGCCGCGCTCCAAGATCATCGTGCTCGACGCCAAGGACAACTTCTCCAAGCAGGGCCTGTTCGAGGAAGGCTGGGAGATGCACTACGGCGACATGATCGAATGGCGTGCCGCGTCGGATGGTGGCCTGGTCGAGGAAATCGATGTCGGCGAGATGACCGCCCGGGCCGACAGTGGCTTCGAACGCGTGCGCGCGGACGTGATGAACTTCATCCCGGCGCAGCGGGCCGGCCAGATCGCCCACGATGTCGGCCTGACCAACGACGAAGGCTGGGTCCCGGTCGACCAGCGAACCTTCAAGTCGGAGATGGACGACAACATCTACGTACTGGGGGACGCCAGCGTGGCGGGCGCCATGCCGAAGTCCGGCCACTCGGCCAACAACCAGGGCAAGATCGTCGCCGCGGCGATTGTGCGCGAGTTGATGGACCAGGAGCCGCTCGATCCCTCGTCGGCCAACACCTGCTACAGCCTGATCACCCCGGAACACGGGATCAGCGTGGCGGCCGTGTACAAGTACCAGGATGGTGCTCAAGCAGGCGTCGAAGGCTCTGGCGGTGTCAGCCCCTCGGGCGAGACCTCCAGCTTCCGCGCTCGCGAGGCCGCGTACACTCAGGCGTGGTACGCCGGGATCACCCAGGACATCTGGGGCTAGCCTCACTCACAGCCATGACGGCTGTAAACGACGGATGAAGACGGCGCCTGCGGGCGCCGTCTTCTTTTGTGGGGCGGCTCAGGCGTTCAAGTCAGGGATCAAGCGACTGCGCAGCCGCTGGATGGCGTCTTTCAGCTGCAGCTTGCGCTTTTTCAGCCGCTGGATCGCGAAGGCATCCGGCGCCGGTTGCTCGTGCATCACCGCGATCGCGGAATCCAGCGCCCGATGCTCGGACTCAAGCTCCGCCAGTCGTGCACGAATCTGACTCTCCGTCTCCAACAGCCCCTCCTCGCTTGTCTGTGCGGTCACGAGATACTTCCAGCTCGCGTATCATCGCAGACCCACCCCGCCCGGACCATCCCGCGCCCATGGCCATCCGCAACACCAGCCTGCCTATCGACACCCCCCGCGGCATACGCCTGAACGGCGTCCTGGTCGAACCGGATGACGGTCCGCTGCTGGGCCAGGCCTGTATCGCACACTGCTTCGCCTGTTCCAAGGACTTCCCCGCGACCGTACGCCTGGCGCGCGCCCTGGCGGAGGAAGGCATCGCCACGCTGCGTTTCGACTTCGCCGGCCTGGGCGACTCCGAGGGCCGGTTTCGCGACAGCACGCTGGATACCTATTGCGAGGACCTGAACGCGGCCCTGGATGCATTGAAACAGGCGACCGGCGAGCCCACCGACCTCCTGATTGGCCACAGTTTCGGCGGGGCCATGGCCATCCACGTCGGCAGCCAGCGCGAAGAACTGGGCGGCATTGTCACCATCGCCGCACCCAGCCGGCCCGGCCATGTCGCGCACCTGTTTGGTGACATCGCTGACACCATCGAGCGCGAAGGCTTCGCCCGCGTCAATATTGGCGGCCGCCCGGTCGAGATCGGACGGGCATTCCTGGATTCGATCGAAGAGCCGACACTGGACAGTGCCCTGGAACGCATGACGCAGCCGCTGCTGCTGCTGCACGCCCCCGGCGATACGGTGGTGAGCGTCGATCACGCCCGCCGGATCTTCCAGCAGGCCCACCACCCCAAGAGCTTCGTCGCCCTGCACCAGACCGACCACCTGCTCTCGCGCCCGGAGCACACCCGGTATGTCGCCGGGTTGATCCACGCCTGGGCCGCCAACCTGCTCGATTAGCCCCAGCGCACGCCGAACTGTAGGAGGCCAGCCCTCTGGCCGATCGGACGCCGGAAAAAACCATCGGCCAGAGGGCTGGCCTCCTACACCATGACCCAGGGCCTACCAGTAATTCTCGGTGGTGATCTGTCCCGGCTTGCGGCGGCGGTTCTTCTCCAGCCCGCGCTCGCGGAGGATGGTGGCGGTGTCCTTTACCATGGCCGGGTTGCCGCACAGCATCACCTGCGAGTGCTCCGGCGCGATCTCGAGCCCGGCGTGATGCTCCAGGCGGCCCTCGGCAATCGCCGCGGGGACGCGGCCCTCGAGCCCGCCCGGGCAGGGTTCGCGGCTAACGAACGGGATGTACTGAAACTGTTTCGGGGCGCGTTCCTGGAACTGCCGGATCGTATCCTGGTAGGTCAGTTCGTCCGCCTTGCGCACGGCGTGGACCAGCCGGATGTTCTCGAAGCGCTCCCACGGGGTGTCGGTCTTCAGCATCGACAGGAAGGGCCCCAGCGCGGTGCCGGTGGACAGCAACCACAGGTCGCGACTGTCCGGCAGCTCGTCCAGGGTGAAGAACCCCGTGGCGCGAGGCATCAGCTCAACCGTATCCCCGGGCTCCAGCTGCACCAGCCGGTTCGACAACGGGCCCTCCGGCACCGTGATCAGGTAGAAATCCAGCGGGGTTTCGTCCGGCGCGTTCACATAGGAATAGGGGCGTGCGACCGGCTCGCCGTCGATCTCCAGGCGCAGCCGGTTGAACTGCCCGGCCTTGAACGGCTCCACATCCGCCTCTACCCGCAGCGAGAAGAGGCGATCCGTCCACTGTTTGCACTCCTGCACGGTCCCCGTGACCCAGCCCATATTTCCGACTCCATGACTCAAGTATTATCCAGACTGGTGCCGCGCCCGGATGGTTTCAAGCTGTCCTTCAGACGATGCGGATTAATCCGCCCCGCCCCAATCCGTATAATCGGCGCCCGAATCCCCAATCAAAGCTTAACGGAGCAACCATGGCCCGCACCCCCTCGCAGATGATCGAACTGGGCACCGAGGCCCCGAACTTCTCCCTGCCGGACGCCATCTCCGGCGACACCATCAGCCTCGACAGCTTCCCTGACGCGAAAGGCTACATGATTGCCTTCATCTGCAATCACTGCCCGTTCGTGCAACTGATCCGCCACGAGTTCGCGCGCTACGGCCGCGAATACTCGGACAAGGGCATTGCGGTGATCGCAATCAACTCCAACGACATCCAGGCGGTACCGGACGACGCCCCGGACAAGATGCGCGACGACGCCCGTCGTTTCGGCTACAAGTTCCCCTACTGCCTGGACGAGGACCAGTCCGTGGCCAAGGCCTACCACGCCGCCTGCACCCCGGACCTGTACCTGTTCGATGCCGACCGCAAGCTGTACTACCGCGGCCAGTTCGACGAGACCCGCCCCGGCTCCGACACACCGGTCACCGGGCGTGACCTGCGCGCCGCCAGCGATGCCCTGCTGGCCGGTCAGCCGGCCCCCGAGCCGCAGCACCCGAGCCTCGGCTGCAACATCAAGTGGCGCCCGGGCAACGAGCCAGACTACTACGGCTGATGCACCTGCCGGAGCGGGCCGGCCCGCGCAGCGGCCGCGCCCGCCGTATACTGAACGCACACCCTGAACCATGGCCACCGCATGCCGCCCAGCAACGTGATCGACGGCCCGCGGGTCGCCACCTGGCGCTGTCCCTCCTGCCAGGAGGCCGTCCCGCGCCTGCTGCCCAATGGCGAGAGCAACCGCATCCCGATCCCGCCCGCGCGCATGGTCTTGCCGGACAATACCGTGCGTCAGGCCTGTGAACGCGTGCAGGGGTTGCGTGCGCCGGAGATCTGCTTTGCCTGCGGCCAGGCCTACCATGAGCTGCTGGGCACGCTGGTACGCCCGCCAGCCGAGTTGGGCGATGCCCGTGGCGAGCCCGGGCTCAATGACACCGGGATCATCGGGGCCCTGCTGCCGATCGCCGACCAGGGCACACAGATCCTGATCTTCAACGTGGTCGACCAGGAACTGCGTTGCACCGAGATCGAGCGCCTGGCCAGCTTCAACCCCGACCGCCTGACCTACCCCGGTTCGCGCGGCGCCATCGCCCCGCGCATCTGGACCCTCTACGAAGACCACCTGGCCCAACTGCACGCCCGCACACCGGTCCCGTACCACCCCGAATAGCACCCGTCATTGCGAGGCGCGTAGCGCCGTGGCGATCGCTTGGGGCAACACCAACCGCATTCCTTCTCGTCGTCATCCCGGAAACCGCGCAGCGGTTATCCGGGATCTCACGCACCAGGGCCACGGCAGCCGCAGGAGATCCCGGCTCTACGCTACGCTCCGGCCGGGATGACAGGGTCAGAGCACGCTCCGTCCAGAGTGACAGGGGTGCGGGGCGCTCCGGCCGGAATGACACGGGAAGCGCACAAACCGCAAGAAGACAGTGCCTCAGGCGTCGTCCTCGGCATCCACGCGCGCCAGCATGCGCATACCACCGACCATGCAGCGCAGCGCCTCCAGGGTCTGCAGGTCAAAGTCCACCCCGGTTTCGCCGGGCAGCTGCCAGTACTTCGGCCGGCAGGTCGCGGGGCGGTGCGCGGGCATGACACGGGCGGCGGCCGTATCGACCGCCACCAGCAGATCGGCCCAGGCCATATCGGCATCCGTCACCTCGGCCATCGCGCGCGCCGGGCGCACCTCGATCCAGTCTTCGAACTCGGCCGCCGCGGCCAGCTCCGCCACGCGCACGGCGCGCCCGTCCGGGCGTTCCGCAGCCACCAGCAGCCGCGCACGACGCTTATACATCTCCGCCCCCGCGCAGGTGCTTTTGAATGACACCACCAACCGGCGGCAGGCTATAACGCAATGGATGACAACGGAGAACGGACGGCATGGCCCACCTCGACTGGTCGCATTATCCGGTGAATGAACTCAAGCTCGTCTACAGCACGCTGCACGCGCAGCTGACGCTGGCGCCGGAGTTGATGGATTCCGAACTGATGGCCGACCTGCAGACCCACCTGCAACAGGCCGCGAAGGCCGACGGCGTGGACGTCTCCACCCACTCCCAGTGGGCCGCCTGGCTGAACGACCGCTGAGCCCCAAGGGCATCACTGCGCACAAGTGCCCGACTGGCCGGAGGGCTGGCCCTCTACAACGAGGCCCGCCACAGAAAAGCACTGATCACTACAACGCTTGCTGCATCTTCTCAAGGTGGCAGACCAAAGCGGGAAGGTGCTCATCTACCAGATTCCAGATCGTGTCGCTGTCGATACCCAGATACGCGTGAATCAACCGGTTTCGGGTCGCGACAATCATGCGCCAGGGGATATCCGGGTGCGCCTCCCGCGCTTCGGAAGGAATATGCCCGGCCGCCTCACCGATCAGTTCGAGGTTTCGAAGCACCGCATCGTAGACCAGCTCGTTCTGTACGAACGCATCACGATCAAGGCCATCCGTATAAGCCATGGCCTTGCGTGCAAATCGAATCATGTCGTCAAGGTAGAAGTGCCACTCGCGCGCTCCCATTGAGTCAGACACGAATCGCCTCGCGCTCGACGTACGGACGCAGCTCGGCGCGCAGGGCCTTTTCGGAGATCAGGTCCACCGGGTGTCCTAACAGGTCTTCAAGATAGAACTGAACGCCAAAATACTGCTGGGCTGAGGCCGGACCGTCGTAGCCGACAAGAATATCCACATCACTCTGCTCGCCGGCTTCGTCACGGGCCAGCGATCCGAACAACGCCAGCCCACGTACACCGAATTCACGCTCGAGATGGGCCCGATGCTCCCTTAGCGCCTGCAATACGGCAGCACGACTCAGGCTGCGAGATGGTTGGTCCATTGCCTCGTCCTGTTGTTGCACGGCGGTCTTACCCATTCAAATATTCAGGCGTCGCCGGCGGTGGCCTTGCGGTGTTCTGCGGCGAAGTCGAGCATGCGCTGCGTGGCCACCAGGGCCTTCTGGCGCGCGGCTTCGTCGACGAAGATCTCGTTCTTCGCCGGCTCCGCCGTATCTTCCAGCGTCTCGGCCAGCGAGACCAGGTCGTTCATGGCCATCCACGGGCAGTGGGCGCAACTGGTGCAGGTCGCGCTGTGGCCGCCGGTGGGCGCCTCGATCAGGGTCTTGCCCGGGGCCACCTGCTGCATCTTGTAGAAGATGCCCTTGTCCGTGGCAACGATGAATTCCTGTTCCGGGCGGTTCTTCACCGCCGCGATCAGCTGGCTGGTGGAGCCGACCACATCGGCCTGATGGATGACCTCGCGCGGGGACTCCGGATGCACCAGCACCGCGGCGCCGGGGTGGCGGCCGCGCAGGTCCTCCAGCGCCCAGGCGCGGAACTCGTCGTGCACCACGCAGGAGCCGTCCCACAGCACCATGTCGGCACCGGTGGTGCGGCGGATGTAGTCGCCCAGGTGTTTGTCCGGCGCCCACAGGACCTTCTTGCCCTGATCGCGCAGATGCTCGACCAGCGGCACGGCGATGCTCGAGGTAACGACGTAGTCGGCCTGTGCCTTTACGTCCACCGAGGTGTTGGAGTACACGACCACGGTGTGGTCCGGATACTGGGCGCGAAATTTCGCGAACTCCTCTGCCGGACAGCCAAGATCCAGCGAACACTCGGCCTCCAGCGTCGGCATCAACACGCGTTTTTCGGGGCTCAGGATCTTGGCCGTCTCGCCCATGAAGCGCACCCCGGCCACCACCAGCGTCTCGGCCGGATGCTCCTTGCCGAAGCGGGCCATCTCCAGCGAATCGGACACGCAGCCGCCGGTCTCGTCCGCCAGACGCTGGAGGGACTCGTCCACGTAGTAGTGCGCCACCAGCACCGCGTTGCGCTCGATCAGCAGGCGCTTGATGCGACGCACCAGTTCGTCGCGCTGGGCATCGGTCAACGCATGCAGCGAGGCCGTCACGTGATCCGTGCGCGGAACCTGGAAGATCGGAATTTCGGCCACCGGTGCAGTCATGGGTCCTCAACACCCCGGCATACGGGGCAAATTATCGTTAGCTAATAGTACGACAGGCCCCAGGGCGCTGTCGTTCCTACACATTGTGGGGGCGTGCCCGCGCATCCCAACCCGGGCGCCTATAATGCCCACGCGATGGACGACCTCACCCGCCAATACAAGGCGCTGTCATTTGAAGAGCGCATGGACCTGGCCCTGTCCGCGGACTTGGAGGCGCACTGGCGCCCCCTGCTGGTCCGCGACCAGCACGCCCAGGTGAAGGCCTACTTCTCCCGGCGCATGGACCTCACGCCCGAGGAGGTCGCCCTGCTGCTGGCCGACCCCAACCAGACCGTGCGCCTGAACTGCGCCAAGCGCCCCGACCTGACACCGGAACAGGTCGAGGCCTGCGTGAACGACCGCGACCCGAACCTGCGCTACTTCGTCGCGCGCAATCCGCTTCTGACCGAAGCACAGCGGGAACAACTGATGGATGACGAAGACGAACTGGTGCGCATCGCGGTGCGCAAGGGCCCGAAAAAACGCGGGACCCGCGCCCGCCCCGGACAAGCCGAGATGATCCGTTGACCGAGACCCGTCCCGAAAAACCGAAACGCCCGAAGCCCTCCCGGCGCCGCCGCGCCCTGAGCTGGGGCATCCAGATCGGGATCGCTCTGGTGATCTTCCTGGCCGTGCGCGCCTGGATGGCGCGCGACATGGTCGAGGGCCCCGCACCCGAATTCGAGGCACAGCTGCTGGATGGCACGCCGGTAACGCTCGCGGATTACGCGGACGAGCCCATGCTGCTGCACTTCTGGGCCACCTGGTGCCCGATCTGTCGCCTGGAGGAAGGCGAGATCGTGCGCCTCTCGCAGAGTCACCCGGTGCTCACGGTCGCCATGCAGTCCGGCACGCCGGAGGAGGTGCTGGAGCACCTGAACGAACGCGAGCGCGAACTGGCCGTGGTCAACGACCCGCAGGGCGAACTCGCTTCGCAATACAACGTCCGCGGCGTACCCGCGACCTTCATCTTCAACCCCGACGGCGAGATCGTCTTCCGCAAGCAGGGCTACGCCCCGCCCCTGGAACTGCGCCTGCGCCTCTGGCTCGCCCGCTGGTTGTAGGGAAAACTGAGCAGTCTCACGTCGAGACGGTGCAATTCGCTGCGCTCAGCGCACCCCACGCCGACCTCATATCCACCCGCGCCCTCGCTGCCGCCACTCAAGCCGCCCGCGGCTCAATTTCACGACGCACGCGTTCCGAAAGTTCGAGTTGCGCCTGCCTCAGTTCATACTCGAGCTGGAGGTTCAGCCAGAAACGCTCGGAAGTGCCGAAATAACGCGCCAACCTCATGGCCGTGTCAGCCGAAATGCCACGACGCTCGCGCACAATGTCGTTCATGCGCGTCGTCGGAACATGCAATGCCCCAGCAAGCGCGTTCACACTGAGACCCAACGGGGCAAGAAACTCCTCGCGCAGGACCTCACCTGGATGGATGGGTCGCATACCGCTTGTGCTCATGGTCTAACCTCCTTCCGGAACCCTTCAGTGGTAATCGACGATCTCCACATCCTCGGGACCTTCGTCCGTCCACCGGAAACAGATGCGCCACTGGGCGTTGATTCGGATGCTGTGCTGCCCTTCGCGGTCGCCAGACAGGGCCTCCAGCCGGTTCCCCGGCGGAGAGCGCAAATCCTGCAGTGTCTCCGCCGCTTGAAGCTGAATCAGCTTGCGCTCCACGATTGTTCGGACGCTCGACCAACGCCGACTCCTGCCCGTTTCGAACAGCGCCCGGGTTTCCCTACACCGAAAGCTTCTGATCATGGAAACAGAATATAACGCTTAACGGTAAGCAGCAAACTAATGGTGCAGTTCGCTGCGCTCAGTGCACCCTACGCATCGCCACCCAACCGTAGGATGCGTTGAGCAAAGCGAAACGCATCGTGCTCAGGCAACCGAGCGTTTAATCATCCAACTCCCGCAGGACGCGGAAGCCGAGGTTGGTATCCATCTCGTCGATGTTGCGACGACGCCGGGCGGCGCTGCGGGTGGCGACCGCCGGGTCGAACCACGAGCCGCCCTTGACCACGACCCACTCGTTGTCCGGGTCGCGACGGTATACGCCGTCGCGCGGCATGTTCGCGTGATCGTCATGCCAGGGCGTGGAAGTGAACTCCTGCACGTTGCCGTGCATGTCGTACAGGCCCCACAGGTTCGGCTGGAAGCTGCCGACATCCAGCGGACGGGACAAGGGGAAACAGGCGGGCAGATACCACTTGCGGCGCTGCCGGCGCTCCTCGTAGGGGAACAGGGAATTGAAGTGCACGTCGCGGCAGCCCACCACCTCGCCGAAGGCAAAAGGCGTGCGTGTACCGGCCCGGCAGGCGTATTCCCACTCGGCTTCGGTGGGCAGACGATAGCGCTTGCCGGTTTCCTCGCTCAGCCAATCGAGATACTGCTGGATCGACGCGGGCTTGATGTTGAAGATCGGCGTGCGTGGAGTCCGTGGCCACACCAGCCAGTCCCAGGGCTCCCAGCCTGCTGCCTCGGCGAAGGCATCCCATTCCTCGCGCGTAACGGCAAAGCGGCCCAAGGCAAAGGGCTTCTCCAGCACCACATAGCGCCGCGGTGACTCATGCTCCTGATGTCCGTACTCCGAGGCGTCCGAACCGATCTCGCACTCGCCTGGGGGAATCACCTGCAACTCGGGCGTCAGCGCACCCGAACGCGTCTCGTCACGGAACGTGACATCCAGCCGCGCCTTGCGCGCCGCCCGCTGCTGCAGATCCAGCAGATCCGCCTGTTCCATCGCCCGAACGTCCTTCGCCATCAGACCCTCTCACACAGAATTTTGGGCTAGCCGATAACCGAACGTGCAGTACTGTATTCAGTGTGTAGGCAGCATCCGTCCAAAGCCGTTCCCGGCTTAGGCGCTACAAGGTTTATCCATGCAACTAATCGAGGGGCCTGAGGAAGATCAGGGCACCACTAAGACTTGGAGATCACCAGCATTCTTGGGGCTTACGCCGGGTCACACCTTCACTACGCACGACTTCGATCCTCATGGCTCCGGTTCCGGTTCCGGTTCCGCAAGTTGAATCCGTTATCCCATCGACCTTCGTCGCCCGAACAATGAACTCATCACCGGATGCACTGGAAATCTCGATAGTCCATAGCCCTTCATCACTCACCGCCTCGAGGCCCAGATCCGATAGCTCGGCCGCAAACTCCCGGTTGTTGGCACGATGGCGCTCCTGACGAAGTACTACGTCCGTTAGCGCGTTGCGGGCATCTGCCCGCTCGGCCCGCATGACGTAGGTTTGATAGGCCGGAAACGCGATCGCGGCGAGAATGGCGATCACGACGACAACAATCATGAGTTCAATCAGGGTAAATCCCAAGACGAAGCGCTTATTGCCCATGGCATTCTCCGGCGACTGCGAACCAGCGGGTTCACAACGAGCATATCACCGACAGGGACACCTGCCGCGACCGACGCGCGAACGGTCCTTTGGGCTCAGCGAACGGCTACACGCCCTGACCGCTGAGGCCCATACTATATGCACAGCAACCTATATTCCCGAGGCCCCACCCGGATGCCATCCGAACCACGCCAGCACCGAACCCGGCTGCGCCCGATACGCGGCTTCACCTTGATCGAATTGATCGTAGTGGTCTCGGTGCTCGCAATCATCGCAACGCTTGCCGCGCCGAATTTGATGGCGCTGTTAGACAACCGACGCCTCAACGGGGCGGCCGAAGCGATCCTGGCAGAGCTCCAGTTCGCCCGGTCAGAAGCCATCATGCGTTCGCGCGAGATCACACTCGAACTGGGCTCCAATGGCACCTGGCTGCTAACACGAGACGCCGACAACGCGCAGATCCGGGCGCTCGACGCAGAGGACTACCCACGGATCGAGTTCGCTTCCAATGACATATGGGACGAAGGCGTTCTGATGGACCCGGTACGCGGCCTGGCGCTGCGCGCCAACAGCGCAGATCAGGTGATCTCCCCGATGGCCAGCATTACCGTTACAGACCCCCGAGGCCGCGCACTCGAAGTTCGCCTGAATGCGCTGGGCAGAGCCTGGATTTGCCAGACCGGCGGCAGCGGACGTTACGGGGCTTGCACATAATGAGCACGCGAAATCTGCCTCCAAATATTTGCGCTTTCACGCCACCGCACAGACCTGACCGTCGTCGCCAGAGCGGCGTAACCCTGATCGAGCTCATGATCGGACTTGTGGTCGGCCTGGTCGTGCTGCTGGCCCTCTCCACGATATACATCGTGACTGTAAGCGCCAGCAACGAAACGCTCTCGTCTGTTCGCCTTAACCAGGACATGCGCTCCTCCATGCTGATCATCTCGTCCGACCTGCGTCGCGCCGGGTACTGGAATCAGAACATGAATGCCTCCAACCCTTTTCCTGCTGGCACCGGCGGAGGACTGGAACTTTCGGACTGTGCCAACCCTGCCCGTGATTGCAGCCGCCTGAACTACGCCTTCGACCGCAACCGCGACGGCTCTATCGCTAACGAAGAGTTCTACGGTTTCCGCTTCATCGACGGCTCCATCCAGATGCGCAACCCATCGGCGGATCCCGACGAAGAAGAATGGGTAACACTCGTCGGTGGCTCAAACGACCCAGTCGAAATCACGGGCCTGCGATTCACCGCGATCGGCAACCCTGACGACGCTCCAGGTCAATTCCTCTGCCGGAACATCACTACTGGAGAAGCCAATTTCTCAGCCTGTTCCGCCGATGCATCCGACGCCGGCGAAACCGGCGAAACCGTACTCCAGAAGCGCCGAGTTCAAGTAATCATGGAAGGCCAGATGGGTAACCACAGAGCCACCCTGACCGAAACCGTGCGTGTCCGGAACGACCGGCGCGTCACCCTGCAATAGCCAGGAGCGCCATACGCCATGCCAATTACCACATCAAAAAGCTCGCCCTTCCACTCGGCTCCGCCGCAGCGACAATCTGGCGCCATGGCTCTAGTCGTCGGGGTGATCCTGTTCTTTGGGGCGACTTTGATCGCGTTATATACAACCGACCCAGTCCGTACCGAGCAACAGGTGGCAGGTAACGAGTACCGGGCGTTTCAGGCACTAAACGCCGCTGAAGCGGGCCTAGGCCATGTTCAATCCTTTTTCATCTCGGGCGGGACCGATGACCTCTGCGGACCGCATTCGCTGGGTCCGAACGGTGACCGAGGAAGCTTCGCGGTCATTCGCATCGATAACGAACCTTGCGACTCGTACGAAGCGCCCTCCGACGTAGACGCCATTGGTTACAGGACCGTCAACATCGAGGTAGAAGGGCGCAGCGACGATGGTTCGGCCATCCGAAACCTGTCACAAAGCGTCTTCCTGATGGACTTCGGCGAAGGGGAGTCAGAAGGGACTCTCGCCCCGCTCAATTTTGCTGGACAGGTCAATTTCGAAGCACCCAACAGTAACGCTTTCCGGGTGGACGGATCCGGCGGCCCAGCAATCTCGCTTCAGGATGCTGCCAACCGTGATGCTGTGATTAATGCAATCGCCGAAGTCGGCCGGGCCGACAACTATAGCGGCCCCATTTCAGATGGCGGCTTTGGCGAACCTTGGGACAGCCCCGCAATGCTCAATGAATTCGTCACCGCTATCGAAAGCACCCCCGGCGCGGGCGACGGGTCACAAGGACTCGACGGCATCAACGTCATTGATGGGGATTTCGAAATGAAGGGCAACGACAGCGGCTCTGGAATTCTGGTGGTGAAAGGAGGATTCACGACCACAGGAACGCCAAGCTTCGATGGACTCATTATCGTCCTCGGTGGTAGCTACACAATGACTGGGGGAGGCCAAGGCGGCGTAGGGGGAGGCCAAGATGGAGGCGACGCAAAAGGTGGGTCCGTTTTTGTAAGCAACCTCATCGAGAGCACCGTCAACGGTGAAACGCAGTACCAGTATGGTGAGACAAGCTTCGAAAGCTCAGGCGGCGGCAACGCACAGTTCACATTCAATTTTGATGCTCTCAATGCCGCGCGCGACTTACTAAGCGAGCAAGCAAGAGACCTCTGGCATCTAGAAGATCCCTCCGGACCGTCAGGCCCTAATATTTATGGGGCTGGCATCCAGACGGGAATTATCGACGGCAGCTGGGTGGACTTCGAATGAAAAAAAATTATCGCATCGCGATCGACCAATCGAAGCACGCCCTCCATCACCGGAACCAAGGTTTCGCCCTTCTTGAGGCGATGATCGCACTGGTCGTCTTCGCCGTCGGCTTGTTGGCAGTGGCGCAGTTCCATGGAACGCTACTCAAAACAAGCGCCGAAAGCAAAGCTTCCAGTGAAGCGCTGTACATAGCCCAACAGAAGGTCGACGAGCTGAGATCTGTGGGCTGGGAGGAGCTCCAAAGTGGGAGCGAGACCGGCATTGAGGGCACTAACGATATTTTTGATATTGAGTGGGGCGTCGCCAAGGATGGCGGGGATCTCGCTCAGGTTTTTGTCAGAGTGAACGGCTCGGAGATTGAGGGGATTCAACTCTATACTGCCATTTCCCGAGTGGCGGATATCGCGCTATCTCAGAGCGATGGCGATGGGGTCACTGGTTCATATCCCGTGGACAGCGAAGGAGATCCAGAACTGCCGACCGACGCTGAGCCCGGCCGGACCGTAGACGGATTCGAAGTCCGGAGGGAGAACGGGGAGGTGAGCGAGATTATCGACCCTGACTCGGGCGATTTCCTGCAACTACCGAATGGTGGCGCCCGAATCAGCGGGAACATCTTCTTCCTCGACACCGACTTTGAAGGGAGCTTGCCGCCGATACAGGTAACCGCTACAGGAAACTCACTCTGCCGCGTATTCCCCGGGCAGGGGCGCACCAACAGCACGTCTTTCGGGGACTACGAGGCACTGGGGTATTCCTGTCACGTTTCCAACGGCTGGCTGGGTAATATTGTCGCCTTTTCTATGGAACCCTCCGCCCAAGTCTGCATGGGCTCCCCGAACAACCGACCGCAGGCGGTTTCGGGCGGCGGGGGGGGCGCCGTTGAGCGCCGTTACTTTGGCGCGCGCATCACCGAGAATGACGAGATCGTCGAGATTGGCATCACAGGAAGCCGCGAGGAGGACAAGGCCAGCATTGGCACAGTCTGCGAGCGCGACGAAGATTGTGAAGGCTCCGAGGTTGAAGTGTTCGTCCCCGGCGGGCATCACTTCCTGGTGACCCGAGAAGGAACCGATTGCAATGAGGCCATGACTCGCTTCAGCTCGGAACATGTCGCTCACGAGATGTACGACGCAGACAGCGCAGACAACCCCAATAACCCGTTCTACGACAACCCGGCTGGCCTGGTGTGCACCACTCGCCCCACCTGTGGCGCCGTAACCCAGACCCGCACCACCTTCCGCACCCGAATGAGCGGATTCCTCGACGCAGGTAGCAACGTCTCGACCGCTGATGCACGGATGTCGGGTGGCTCGCTCGAGTGCCAGACGTTCGGGCGGCTCGGGGGCGGGGATGGCAGCGGAGCCTACTGGTGTCCGGTCACAGATCCCTTGCGGAACAGTGCCGAAGGCGTCGTAGGGGCGGCTTCTGGCTCTGGGGTCCAAGTCGACCAACTTTGGGGCTACAGGATAGAACGTGATGAACAGGGCGTTCTCATCGAGAAGCGAGCTGGACGCAGCAGCTCCTCTCTCGATATCGAGAAGCTTCTGGATTTCACAGATTTTGGCTTCGCTCTGACGGCCCGCACCGTTGAGGATGACGACGATGGGGATGGGAATGGCTCAACGGAGCCTGCCCCAGCAGACGATTGTTTCTGCAGCCGAAGCGGAGGCAGCAACAATTACTCTGCAAGCGGTGGAGAGGGTTGCGATCAGTCTTGTTGCCGCATTGCCGCGGAGACGCTGTGCAGCGGCAATAACTGCACGTTCGAGTTCAATACGGGCGATTACTGTCCTGTTGGGTCGGATTAACATGCGCCCTCGCCAGGAACCCAGTGCCTGTAATAGTGCACAAGGACAGGCCTTGCCCTTTCCCGCTCTCCCCATGAGAGCCGACAAGGGGTACACCTAATCGTGGACTGGTGACTCTAGCAAGGGCCTTTGCGAACTAAAATTGCGTGCCCTCGCGAGCCAAGCATGGTTTGATCGACGTGGCGGGCCCAACTATATTGAGGTGACATCCAACTCAGGGAGGAGTCTGGTATGCGCAAGGATGCGCTCGGGCTGACGCTCGTAGAATTGATGGTGACGCTGGTGATGTTCGCGGTGCTGATCGGCATCGCGGCGCCCGCTTTCGGCAAGCTGGTCGAGCAGAATCGCGTGACCGGCGCGACGAACTCCTTTCTGACCACCCTGCACCTGGCGCGTAGCGAGGCGATTCGTCGCGGCTCGCCGGTCACGCTGTGCACATCCCAGAATGGTTCTACCTGTTCGGCAGCCGGCGACTGGGACGGCGGCTGGATTCTCTATCAGAACGCTGGACTGGCCACACAGCCGCCGGGGCCTGATGCGATCGTGCGCGTGGGGCCTGAGGCCCCGCGCGTCGAAATCGCCGGCAACACCCCCACCCGTCACTACATCAGTTTCGACGCATTAGGGCAGTCGCAGCAGCTCTCCGGTGCCTGGCTAATGGGGACCGTCCGTGTCTGCGCGGGCGAAGACTCGGGGCGGGCGATCGTGCTGTCGAATACGGGGCGACCACGAGTGGGAGAAGCAACATGCGGCTGAAGTGATAAAAACACCGTCCATTGCCGTATTTGGACCGCCGGTTAGAACAGGACTACTCGCGGCCCTTCCCATCATCTAGAAATGAGCCCGTCATGGAAGACTCGGCTATCCGACAAACCCGGCGAAAGGGATTTTCGCTGGTGGAGCTGATGATCACGATTACCGCGCTGGTGATCCTGATCAGCCTCGCCATCCCGCACTTCTCCACCCACGTGGAGAACCACCGCACCTCGGCGACCACCAACGAACTCGTCAATGCCCTGAATCTCGCCCGCAGCGAGGCAGTCCGCCGCGGGCGGCCCGCAGCCGTATGCCCGGATGGCAACGACTGGGAGGGTGGCTGGGAGGCACGGGTGTTTGCCGTGGACGAAGACCCGAACGACTGCAGCCAGGGCACGGCCATGCGGCAATGGTCAGGCCCGGCCAGCCCCATTCGGCTCGCGGCCAATGGCTCACTCGCCTTCGACGCCCTGGGTGCCCAGTCCAGTCCGGAACCGACCGATGCCGCTATTCGCGTCTGGCCGCAAGGCTGCAACGGCGAGCGCGCGCGTTCGCTGCATGTCGAGCCGGGCGGGCGCGTATCGACACAGCCCGACAGCTGCCCGGAATAGGCCACGTCGATGCCATCACATTCACTCCCCGTTGTCCGTTTGGCCCGCGCCCGTGGCGTCACCCTGATCGAGGTACTCGTCGCCCTGGTGGTGCTCTCCATTGGCGTCATTGGGCTGGCGGCCCTTCAGGCGCAGGCGCTTCAGATGAACCAGGGTGCCTACATGCGTGCACAGGCGACCAACCTTGCCTACGACATCGCCGATCGCATGCGCACAAACCGGGCGGCCGCCCTGGATGGCACCTATGACACGAGCTTCCAGTCACCACCCGATTGCGAGGCCCCGGGAACGGGGCCCGACCTGGCAAGCGCCGACCTGACGCAATGGCGGGTGGCGCTGGCCTGTGCCCTTCCGGAAGGACAAGGCCGCATCGAACGCAACGGTGATGTTTTCACCATCACCATTCGCTGGGACAACCGGCGCCTGGTGGAGGACGGCGAAGAGCCCTTTGAAGAGTTCGTCACGAGGACCGGGATATGAATGCCGGCCCCTCATTTGGCCCGACCAGGAACCGTGTGCGCGGCTTCACCCTGGTGGAGCTGATGGTCGCGATGGTGCTCGGACTGTTGATCGTGGGCGGGGTCATCGCCCTGTTCGTCTCCACCCAGCAGACCTCGCGCACACAGGAGGCCATGTCGCGCGTGCAGGAAACAGGGCGCTTTGTCATCGAACGCATCGCTCGCGACGCACGGGAGGCCGGGCACCAGGGCTGCCGTGGCGGCAATATCAACAACCTGCTCGACACGGCTAGCACGGATTTCGACCCCTGGTCGCACACGGTCGAATCTGCATTCCTGCCCCCGCAGCCACCCAGCGACCATCTTCGTGGTGACGTCCTGACCCTGCATGGCATGACCTCGATCGGGTCGGTTGCCGTCGCGGTGCCCAATACCACCGCGCCGATCAACACGGTGGACCCGGTCAATGTCTCCCAGGGCGAGATCGTGCTGGTCGCGGACGAGGCCGGCACCACCTGCGAGCTGTTCCAGAACGCCCCAGCCCAGCCCGGCGTGCTCAGCCGTGCGACCGGCGCGAACATCTCGCCAGGCAACGTGGGCGGAGACCTCACGGACTTCTCCGGGCCCGCCACCCTCTCGATCTCCCGGCTCGAAACCATCACCTATTACATCGGCGAATCCTCCGCCAGCCCCGGTGTGACCAGCCTGTTCCGCCGCAGCACGGCGGATACCGATAGCAACGGCAACCCGGTGCGCCGCGAGATCGCCGAGGGGGTGTATGACATGCGGCTGGAATTTGGGCAGGACACCAACGACAACCAGCAGGTCGACCGCTTCGTGGCCGCGGGCAATACCACCAGCTGGAGCGAAAGCGACTGGGCCCGGGTCGCCGCGGTGCGCGTCCACCTTCTCGTCTACAACGGGCTGGACAACAACGTGGTGGATCAGCCCCGCAGCGGACTGCTGTTCGCGAACGAGTTGTTCGATGCGCCGGACCGGCGTCTGTACCAGGTGTTCACTACCACCGTCGCCACGCGCAACCGGCTGGAATGACCATGAACGTGACACCTCGAAGCGCTTCCCGTCGGCATCGGCAGCAGGGCTCGGCCCTGATCGTCGGTCTGGTACTGCTGCTGGTGATCACGCTGGTCGCCGTCACCGGCATGCGCAACACCATTCTGCAGGAGCGGATGACCGGCAACATGCTGGACCGCAACCTGGCGTTTCAGGCCGCCGAGGCTGCCCTGCGGCATGGCCAGATGAATCTTGATCCGGGTGCAGCGGCGGAGCCCGTGGACGCACCAGCCGATCCTCTCGCCTGGGAAGAACGACTCGCCAACGGCGGCGGAACAGCCTATGCCCCGCCGGACGCAGAGGGCTTCGGGCTGTACGCGATGCCGCGCTACTACATCGAGGCCGTGCCAGTTCCCCCGGTGGATGCACTCGCCGCAGACGAAGCCCTGCCCAACCAGGATCTCTACCGGATCACGGTGCGCGCGCAGGGCGGATCACCCGAGGCTGTCGTGATCCTGCAGGCCACCTTCCGCCACTAACCCTCGGCCACCGCATGACGCAAGGATGCCCATGACGCCAGGAATCTCCACGCCGCGAGCCGCGACCCGCCACACCCTGGTTACAGCTGCGCTGGGCGTCGCGCTAGCCAGTATGCCGGCGATCGTGACGGCACAGGTCGCCAACAAGCCGCTGTTCCTCACCGGGCCAGGCCTGCCGCCCAACGTACTGCTGATTCTCGACAACTCGGACAGCATGCAGGAGGGCCTGAGCCAGGGCCGGGTCGCGATGGACTGGGATCAGTGTGCCCCGGGCGAGGACCTGGAACCCGACACGTGCCCGGCCGGTGCCCGCTACGAAGACAGCAAGGGCAGCATCGTCAAACGTGTAGGACAAAACCTGATCAACGAGTATCGAGGGCGCATCAACCTGGGACTGATGGCCTATCAGCAACATCCGCCCAGCAACGCCCGCAACGACGTCTTCATCAGCGCGGTAGACGACCCAGCCGATCTGGGCACCGTGCTCTGGCGTCTGGTCCACCGCCCGCATGACGTGCGCTACGCCCCCACGCCGAATCCCGATTTCTACGATCCGGACCACGAGGGCCCATGGGATTCGGATACCAAGCGCTTCCGCGAGCCCCACCCCACGCGCGACGATGTCTGGGTCTTTTATAACGTGGCCGTGCCCGGCTATCAGTGGATCACGGCGGAGGATGGGGCGACCGGCTTTCCCGAACACGACGAGACCTGGTTCTGCGAATACACCGGAAACTTCGCCGAGGACGACCTATTTCCGTTCGACTGCTACCGCGATGTCGCCACGGGTTTCGGCGGGCAGCCCGTTTATTCGAACCAGATCCCGCTGAACCTGCTCGGCACCCTGACCGACAGCATGCGCCAGCGCGGTGTTACGCACTGGGGCGAACACATGATCTTTTCCCAGCTCAATCAACCGGAATGGCGCGCCAACCATTCACCGGGCCTCGGCTATCTGCATGTACCCATCGGCGGGTTCGACGCCGACGGCAACGTGGACCCCGACCACTGGGAAGCGATCGAGCGCAAGCTGGAGCCTCAACGCCACGACTGGTCACCCGGCGATGGCAATGTGCTGGTGGACCCGGACTGGCCACTGATTGCCGCCGGGCTCACGCCACTCGAGGGGACGATGCGCACCGCGCGTGACTACTTCCTCGGACAAACCGAGCACTTCGGCAGTGATCAGGGGAATCTCGATACGCCCGAGATCCCGCGCAGTTGCGATGTCAACGCCGCGGTCTGGGTCACCGACGGCCTCCCTTCGGTGCAGGCCGACGGTACCGAACTGGGCGACGACCCGGCCACCGCAATCCGCCAGGCGTCCGACGCGATCGAGGACTTCCACGCCACAACCGACGTGGACACCTACATCGTGGGCTTCGCGCTGCCGCCCGGAATCGAGGAACTGGACGACGACATGCCGGAGAACCCGCTGAACCTTCTGGCCGAATCCGGGGGCACCGGCTCCGCCTTTGACGCGGCCAGCGAGGACGGCCTGCAGGACGCCATGTCGCGGATCTTCGAGGGCGTAATCGCGGAGGCGACCGGCAGCTCCGCTGCCGTGGCGGCCAACTCCACCAGCCTGCAGGCCGGGTCCGCGATCTTCCAGGCCGGTTTTGACTCCAGCGACTGGTCGGGAGAGTTGCGGGCCTTTCGGCTGACCAGCCCCGCCCTGGATGGCGGCGAACTGATCGAATCGAGCCCAGCCTGGGATGGCGAGGCCCAGCTGCCATCACCTGCGGGGCGCGACCTGCTGACCTGGGCACCCAGCGAAGAACCGGATGATTTCTCGCCGACCTGGAGCCAGGGCGAAACCGTCGCCTTCGAATTCTCGGCACTCACTGATACCCAGCAGGAAGCCCTGGGCGGAGACGGGACCGGCCCGCAGCTTCTCGACTGGCTGCGTGGCGTGTCAGATAACGAGGGTTTTGGCGCAGACCAGTTCCGCCCCCGGCAGCGCCTTCTGGGCGATATCGTGAACTCACGCCCGCTGTTTGTGCATGCGCAGGACTTCGGGTATGGGCACCTTGAGGGCATCGGCGAATCCTACAGTGACGCGCTCGATTCCTGGAGGGCCCAGGCCCCGCTGGTGGCCGTCAACGCGAACGACGGCAAGTTCCATGCGTTCGACGGCCGACTCCCCTGTCAGGACAACCTCCCCGAACCCATTGGTGGCTGCTCCTCGGAAGGCGGACACGAGGTCTTCGCGCTCGTCCCCAACGCCGTCTATGGCGACTTCCAGGACCTCTCCAGACCCGATTACGACCGGCGCTATGTGCTGGATGGCTCACCCCGGCTCGGTCACGTGCATGACGGAACCGGCTGGCGGCGCATCGTGGTGGCCTCGCAGGGGGCGGGTGGAACCGCCGTGTTCGCGCTGGATATCGACCGGCAGGAAGTTCTGTGGGAGATCGACCACCGTCACGAGGCATTCGAGTCCTCTCTCGGCCGGGTCATCGGCGACCCCGTGCTCGGGCGCGCCGCCAGCGGGCAATGGATCACCGCGATTCCGAACGGCTACGGCAGCGAGAACGGCCAGGCTTCAATCCTGATTCTCGACACCCTGAGCGGCGAACAGCTGTCCGAATGGATACCGAACCACCCGGACAACACCGCAGACAACGGCATGTTCAGCCCCGTACCCGTCGACACCAGCGGCGACCGCAAGATCGACCGCATCTACGCCGGGGATCTGAATGGCAACCTCTGGCGTCTGGATCTGGGTGGAAACGGTCCCGCGCAGTGGGGTGCCCCGGGGTTCCTCACTACCGGCAACCAGACTACACCGCTATTCCAGGCCCGTGATGCGAGCGGCACCCGTCAACCGATCACGGCGCGTCCAGCGGTCGCGCGCGACGACAGTGGGCACGTGAACCTGTTCTTTGGCACCGGCCAGTATTTCGAGGTCGACGACAACAACCCCGACAACAGCTCCACGCAGAGCCTGTACGGGGTACGAGATCGCGACGAGGGCATCGTCGAGCGCGCCGATCTGCTGGTCCAGGCGATCCGGCACGAGGTCCAGGCATTCGGCTTTGATCTGCGCGTTACCAGCGATCACACCATGGAGGACAGCCACGCCGGCTGGGTGATGGATCTTGTCTCGCCGCTGTTCGGTTTTCAGGGCGAACGGGTGGTGGAAGATGCCCTGATCCGGCACGGCGACCGCGTCGTCTTTGCCACCCTGATCCCCGAGCCCAGCAGCGATCCCTGCGACCCCGGTGGCGGGACCGGCTGGATCATGGAGTTCGATGCCTTCAGCGGCGGCCGGCTGGAGCGATCGCCCTGGGACCTCAGCGGCGAAGGCTTTGGCGAAGAAAGCTTCGTGGAAGTCCCGGTCGAGAACGAGGATGGCACCGTGGAATCGATCGCCCTGCCCGCCCACGGAATCCGCTCGCCAGTCGGCATTCCCTCGCGGCCAACGGTGGTCGAGGACCAGCAACGGCGGGATCGCGAATACAAACTGCCCGTCGGCTCCGGAGGAGAGGTCTGGCAGATGCCGGACGAGGAACGCCCGGGCTTCACCTGGCGCAGCTGGCGTCAGCTCCGCTAACAGGAGATACAGGATGAACAAACCGGGAACAACCTTCCCCGCGATGGGCCGCCGACGGGCGATCGGCGTGCTGGTTGCGTTGGGTCTGACCCCGACCTTCGCGATGGCCTACGTCGAGCAGGAACGCACGGTTGAAGGCGTGCTGGAACGCAGCCTTCCGGAACAGAAGCAGGTCGTCATCAATGGCGAACGACTGCGCCTGCATTCGCGTCTACCGCATCCGAAGCATCGTCGCACTCATGGCGACACGAGTCCGGCGGTCGGCGACCGGGTACGGGCCACAATCGCTAACGGCCGAGTCGTGCAGCTGGAGCGAAAGCCATGACCCCCAAAGTACCTCGGGGCGGTCTCGGGTTCACCCTCATCGAGGTAATGGTGGTGGTCGCCGTCGTGGGCATCCTCGCAGCGATTGCCTACCCCTCCTACCAGAACCATGTGACCAACACCTGGCGGGGCAATGCCGCCGGCTGCCTGACCGAGGCCGCACAGTCGATGGAGCGGCGCTACACCCGTGAAATGAGCTACGAGGGCGACCTGCCCAGTCGCGGCTGCATGACCGAAAGCGGCATGCCGGATCGGTACAGTTTCCGTCTGGCCGAGGTCGACCGGGCCTCGTTCCGGCTCGAGGCCGTACCCCAGGGGGTCCAGGCCAGCCGTGACACCCGGTGCGGCACCCTTACCCTGAACGAGCGCGGCGAACGCGGTGCCAACGGTACCGCGTCCGATTGCTGGTGAAATCGACGGGCCAGCCCGAACAAGCCCCGGCGATCCGATGCCCAAACAAAAGCGCCCGGCGGGTAAACCCGGCCGGGCGCCTGTTATTGCCTTGCCCCTTGTAGGAGGCGCTGGCGTTGACCGTTACGCCGAGGCGGCGCGGGCGGCCTTCTTGCGTTCGTGCTCGAGCAGGAACTTCTTGCGGATGCGGATGTTTTCCGGCGTGACCTCGACGAGTTCGTCGTCGTCGATGAACTCGATGGCCTGCTCCAGCGTCATGCGGATCGGCGGGGTCAGCTGGATGTTCTCGTCCGTGCCGGCAGCGCGGATGTTGGTCAGCTGCTTGGCCTTGAGCGCATTCACGACCAGGTCGTTCTCGCGCGAGTGCAGGCCGATCACCATGCCCTCGTAGACCTCGTCGCCGGGGCCGATGAACAGCTTGCCGCGATCCTGCAGGTTGAACAGGGCAAAGCCGAGCGCCTTGCCGGCGGCGTTGGCGATCAGCACGCCGTTCTGGCGCGAGGCGACCGCACCCGGCTGATAGGGGCCGTAGTGGTCAAAGATGTGGTGCAGGATGCCAGTGCCGGAGGTCGCGGTCATGAACTCGGTCTGGAAGCCGATCAGCCCGCGCGACGGGATGATGAAGTCCAGGCGCACGCGGCCCTTGCCGTCGGGCACCATGTTGGTCATGTCGCCGCGGCGTTCGCCGAGCTTTTCCATGATCGTGCCCTGGTGCTGCTCCTCGACGTCAACGGTGACGGCCTCGTAGGGCTCCTGCTTCACGCCGTCCACTTCCTTGATGACCACTTCCGGGCGCGAGACGCCCAGCTCGTAGCCCTCGCGGCGCATGTTCTCGATCAGGATGCCCAGGTGCAGTTCGCCGCGCCCGGAGACCTTGAACTTGTCGGCGTCGTCAGTCTCTTCCACGCGCAGGGCAACGTTGTGCTTGAGCTCTTCCAGCAGGCGGTCGCGCAGCACGCGCGAGGTCACGTACTTGCCTTCGCGCCCGGCGAACGGCGAGGTGTTGACCTGGAAGGTCATGGTCACCGTCGGCTCGTCCACGGTCAGCGGTTCCATCGCCTCGACGTTATTCGGATCGCACAGGGTGTCGGAGATGTACAGCTCGTCCATGCCGGTGAAGGTGATGATGTCACCGGCGCGGGCCTCCGCGACCTCGACACGCTCCAGGCCATGGAAGCCCATGATCTGCAACATGCGGCCGTTACGTACCTTGCCCTCGCGGTCCACCACCTTGACCGGGGTGTTCGGCTTGATGCGCCCGCGCTTCACGCGACCGATGCCGATCAGGCCCTGGTAGGAGTTGTAGTCCAGCGAGGAGACCTGCATCTGGAAGGGGCCGTCGGCGTCGACGTTCGGCGGGGACACATGCTCGACGATCGTCTCCAGCAGGCAGGTCATGTCGCCTTCGGTGACACTGGAATCCATGCCGGCGAAGCCGTTCAGGGCGGAGGCGAACACGATGGGGAAGTCCAACTGTTCGTCGGTCGCGCCGAGGCGATCGAACAGGTCGAACACCTGGTCCACGGCCCAGTCCGGGCGCGCGCCGGGGCGGTCGACCTTGTTGACCACCACGATCGGCTTGAAGCCCATCGCGAAGGCCTTCTGGGTCACGAAGCGGGTCTGCGGCATCGGGCCGTCGACCGCGTCCACCAGCAGCAGCACGGAGTCGACCATGGACAACACCCGCTCGACCTCGCCACCGAAATCGGCGTGTCCGGGGGTGTCGACGATGTTGATGCGGTAGTCCTGCCATTCGATGGCCGTGTTCTTGGCCAGGATGGTGATCCCGCGTTCTTTCTCGATCGCGTTCGAATCCATGATCCGCTCGCCGTGGTCGCCGCGCGCATCAAGCGTGCCGGACTGGCGCAGGAGCTGGTCGACCAGCGTGGTCTTGCCATGATCAACGTGGGCGATGATGGCGATGTTGCGAAGCTTCTCGGTCATGGAATACGAACTCTGGATACTGGCAAAAGGGCCGACACTATACAGACTTATTCGTGACCGCGCTGCGACTTCCCTGTTTTGTGCGCAGGCTCCTTCGCCTTCACGCGCCGCCAGCGCAGCACATCGACCACCTGCCCTGCATCGGTAACCGGCGCCCTCGGCCGCAACCGATTCACCTCGTTACCCCGCCCACAGTCACCCTGCCCTGGTCATCCCGGCCGCAGCGCAGCGAAGAGCCGGGATCTCCCGCGCCGGATCGGCCTCAAGGGTTGGGAATACCCCGACGCATGAGATCCCGGATAACCGCTTGGCGGTTTCCGGGATGACCGTGTGGAGGCTTCGAGGGTCCGGGATAGCCCGAGCAAGGGTCGGTTCGAGGGGGTTGGCGGCGCCATGTGCGGGCGACCGCGCGGGAGATCAGGTGCTGGGTTCGTCTTCCGGGGGCGGGAGCTGGAGGTGAAAGCCCTGCTCCTTGAGGTTGGCCAGGACCTTTTGCGGGTCTTCCTGGGCCAGGCTGCGCTCCGGGGTCAGTTCGAACTCCAGGGCGAACTCGAGGCGCCCGAGTGCACGGGTCAGGCCATCGGGGAGTTCGGAGAAGTCGTCTTTCTGCGGCAGGTAGACGTAGGTATCGGCGCGCCGGGTCGCGCGGTAGACATAGCACTGCATGGGTTCAGTCCTCGAGATAGGTGTAGCCGGTCAGGCCCTGTTCCAGCTCCGCCAGCAGCCGGCCCGCGGCCTCGCCACGCAGGCCGGCGGCGTCGATCTTGGCGCGGAAGGTGCGGCGCAGGTCATCCGGGGCAAAGTGCACATAGGAGAGCAGTTCGTCGACGGTGTCGCCCCGTTCCGGGTCGACCAGACGGTAGCCGCCCTCCGGCAGCAGCTCCACGTTTACGGTGTCGGTGTCCCCGAACAGGTTGTGCAGATCGCCCAGGATCTCCTGGTAGGCACCGACCAGGAAGATGCCGAGGTAGTACGGCTCGCGGTCGTTCCACGGGTGCAGGGCGAGCGTGGTGTGCGTGCCCTCGCGCTCCACATAGTGCTCGATGTGGCCGTCGGAGTCGCAGGTCAGGTCCTGCAGCACCGCGCGCCGGGTGGGCCGCTCGGCCAGCCGGTGCAGCGGCATGATCGGGAAGATCTGGTTGATCGCCCAGGTGTCCGGAATCGACTGGAACACGGAGAAGTTGCAGAAGACCTTGTCCGCCAGCTTGTCGGTCAGTTCCGCGTGGATCTCCGCCGGCAGGGCCTCGGGCCGCGCCAGCAGGCGCTGGCACAGGGCGAAGTAGATCGCCTCGGCGCGGGCACGGTCCGCCAGCGACAGCATCCCGCGGGCAAAGCGTGCCTGCACCTCGGACAGGCCGTAGGCGGCATCGTGGTAGATCTCGGAGGCCGGGCGCTCGCCGTCCTCCAGCAGGGCGCGCATGGCGGCGATCTCGGGCAGCTCGCCATTCTCGGCGGGCGGGACGTCGCCATCACCCGGGGCCGGCTCGCAGTCGATCACGTTGGTGATCAGCACCGCGTGGTGCGCGGTCAGGGCGCGGCCGGACTCGCTGAAGACCTCGGGCATGACCAGGCCCTGCTCCTCGCAGATGCGCTTGAGCGGGCGCAGGATGTTCAGCGCGTACTCCTCCACCGAATAGTTGATGGAGCACTCGTTGCGCGAACGC
The DNA here is from genome assembly GCF_000378285.1 of Thioalkalivibrio sp. ALgr1. Classification (NCBI taxonomy): domain Bacteria; kingdom Pseudomonadati; phylum Pseudomonadota; class Gammaproteobacteria; order Chromatiales; family Ectothiorhodospiraceae; genus Thioalkalivibrio; species Thioalkalivibrio sp. ALgr1. The sequence continues at coordinate 668,324 of NZ_KB905132.1, read as the reverse complement.
GAGCCCTCGTAGTCGATTCCGAGACCGCCGCCGACATCCACCACCCGCAGGGCCGCACCGGCCTCGGTCAGCGCGGCGAAGTAGCTGGCCGCCTCGCCCATGCCATTCTGGATGTCGCGGATGTTCGCGATCTGCGAGCCCATGTGGAAGTGCAGCAGTTGCAGCCGGTCCAGCCGGCCAAGACCCCGCAGGCGCTCCAGGATGCCCAGCACATCCGCCGCGGACAGGCCGAACTTGGCCTTCTCGCCACCGGTGTTCTGCCACTTGCCCTTGCCGATTGAGGCCAGGCGCACGCGCAGGCCCAGCAGCGGCTCGACCTGCATGGCCTCGGCCTGGCGGATCACCTCCTCCAGCTCGGAGGGCTTTTCGATCACGATATACACGCGATGCCCGAGCTGCCGGCCGATCAGCGCCAGGCGCACGTATTCGCGGTCCTTGTAGCCATTGCAGATGATCGCCGCACCCGGGCGCGACTGCGCCAGCACGGCCATCAGCTCCGGCTTGCTGCCGGCCTCCAGCCCCACGCGTGGGGTCAGCCCCTCGGCATCCGGCTGATCGCCGGCCGCCAGGATCTGATCCACCACGCTGCGCTGCTGGTTGACCTTGATCGGGTAGATGGCGGTGAACGTACCTTCGTACTCCAGCTCGCGCGCGGCGGTGTCGAAGGCCCGCGCCAGGCGGCGCACCCGGCCGTCCAGCACATCCTGGAATCGCACCAGCACCGGCGGACCCACATGCTCCTCGCGCAGACGACCCGCCAGCTCGTACAGATCCACGCCGGGGTGATCCGGCCAGTCCGCACGGCGCATCGCCACGTGGCCCGCGGCGTTCACCTCGAAGAAGCCACCGTTCCAGTGATCGATACCGTAGGTGGCGCGGGCCTCATCCAGATTCCAGGGCGTGACGGTCATGGTATTCCCGGATTTTAAAAGCTAGGAAAGCCCCGTCATTGCGAGGAGCGAAGCGACGTGGCAATCGCCTTCATCATCCACCCGAACACCAGGGGCGATCAGGGCAACCAAGCGCACTGCCCTCATTCAGGAGATTACTCGCTACGCTCGCCCTTCGGGCCGGCCGGCGGCCGTTCAACGCAGCTTCGCTGCTTTTGTACGTCGTCGCCTACGGTTCCTCGCAATGACGAGAAGAGCGGAGTTGCCCGCAGGATACAGGGCACTATCATAGCGGCGCATCATACCGTCCACCGCACCGGCAAGGGGAGCCGCCAATGGCACTCGACAACAACTGGTTCAGCGAACCGCACGAAGACATGGCGCTGTCCCTGCGCATCAAGCAGAAGCTGCACGAGGAACAGACCCCGTACCAGAAGATCGAGATCTACGAGACCGAGGCCTTCGGCAACCTGATGGTGATCGACGACTGCGTGATGCTCACCGGCCGCGACAACTTTATCTACCACGAGATGATGTCGCACCCGGTGCTGTACTCGCACAGCGCCCCGAAGAACGTGGTCATCATCGGCGGCGGCGACTGCGGCACCCTGCGCGAGGTGCTCAAGCACGACGAGGTCGAGCGCGCCGTGCAGGTGGATATCGACGAGCGCGTCACCCGCCTGTCCGAACAGTACTTCCCGGAGCTGTGCGACGCCAACGACGACCCGCGCGCCGAGCTGCTGTTCGATGACGGTGTGCAGTACCTGAAGGACGCCGCCCCCGGCTCCATCGACGTGATCATTGTCGACTCCACCGACCCGGTCGGCCCGGCCGAAGGCCTGTTCTCCACCGCGTTCTACAAGGACTGCGTGAAGGCCCTGGGCGCGGATGGCCTGCTGGTGCAGCAGAGCGAATCGCCGCTGCTGCACACCGACAGCATCATCCGCCCGATGCACGACAGCCTGCGCGCGGCGAATTTCATCGACGCCCTGACGATGCACTTCCCGCAGGCCACCTACCCCTCCGGCTGGTGGACCTGCACCATCGCCGCGAAGGACTGCCCGGTGTCATTCCTGCGCGAAGAGGCGGCCGAGGAACTGCCGTTTGTCACGCACTACTACAACGCCGCGATCCACCGCGCCGCCGGTGCTACTCCGGAGTTCTTCCGTCGCAAGCTGTTCGCCTGATCGCGCGCCAGGCCCCTGGCGGGGCCCTTCAATAACCCGTCATTGCGAGGCCCCGCAGGGGCCGTGGCACAAAAGCGCGAAGCGCGTTGAACGGCCGCAGGCCGGCCCGAAGGGCGAGCGCAGCGAGTAATCTCCCAACGAACCCCCCGACGCCTTCCCCGGCCGGCGTCAGGGCCGCCCACGGAGATCGCCACGGCGCTGCGCGCCTCGCGATGACGGGCACCACAAACGCCGCAGGGTGCACCAATCCGGGCGTTTTCTTGCTGGCAATTCGGGCGCGCGCTACCATTGCTACATTTGTAGCAAAAGGAGCAGGCCATGAGTTTGCCCGTCCGCATTGATGAAACGCTCTACCAGCAGGCCCGCGCCCACGCGAAGGCCGAGCACCGGACCATCGCCGGCCAGATCGAGTTCTGGGCCGAGGTCGGGCGTACCGCCATGGACAATCCCGACCTGCCCATCGACTTCATCTGTGAACTCCTGATCGCCCGTGCCGAGGGCCGGGAACTGGCCACGCCGTTCACCCCCGAAGGCCAGCGCGACTGATGACCACGGACCTGGAGGTGCTGCAAAGCACCCGATTCCGACGGGCTTACAAGCGCCTGCACCCTGCCCAGAAGGCGGACGTGGACGACGCGGTCGCCGACATCATCCGCGACCCCGAGCTGGGTACCAGCAAGAAAGGGGATCTGGCGGGGGTCATGGTTTACAAGTTCAAATCACGCGGGCAACTGATGCTGCTCGCCTATGAGTACGATCCTCGCACGCGCCACCTGCTCCTGCTGGGGACACACGAGAACTTCTACCGGGACCTGAAACGCGATTCTTAATGCCGCCCGGACGTGTATCTGACCGATGCGGTTCGCTGCGCTCAGCGCATCCTACGGGGCTTCAATAACCCGTCATTGCGAGGCCCCGCAGGGGCCGTGGCACAAAAGCGCGAAGCGCGTTGAACGGCCGCCGGCCGGCCCGAAGGGCGAGCGCAGCGAGTAATCTCCCAACGAACCCCCCGACGCCTTCCCCGGCCGGCGTCAGGGCCGCCCACGGAGATCGCCACGGCGCTGCGCGCCTCGCGATGACGGGCACCACAAACGCCGCAGGGTGCATTGAGCTCGTGACTAGGCGTGGCGGCCGGCCTTGAGGCGGTCGAGGCGCAGGCGCTCGCGGGTGTCGAACAGGCGGCGGGAGGCGAACCAGACAGCGCCCAGGGTGCCGAAGCCGGTACCGGCGGTGATCAGGAACATGATCAGGATCTGGTACTTCACGGCCTCCACTGGCGGGGCGCCGGCCAGGATCTGGCCGGTCATCATGCCCGGCAGGCTGACGATGCCGGCGGCGGCCATGGCGTTGATGGTCGGCATCAGGCCGGAGCGCGCGGCCTCGCGGCGCATGGTCGTGACCGCCTCGCTCCAGGAGGCCCCCATCGCTAGCCGGCCCTCGATGGTGCGGCGCTCGCGCCAGACGGTCTGGGTTAGTCGGTCCAGCCCCAGCGCGATGCCGGTCATGGTGTTGCCGAGCAGCATGCCCAGTAGCGGGATCGCGTACTGCGGCTCCCACCAGGGGGTCGGGCCGACCATGGTGGTCAGCGCCAGCACCGTGACCGCGAACGCCGAGATGAACATGGTCACGGTGCCGATCCCGTAGCCCCACAGCCCGGCGAAGCGGCGCTGCTGGCGCGCCATCACCTCGTAGCCGGCCACCGCCAGCATGACCACGGCCATCAGCGCCACCCAGCCAAGCTGGGCGTGGTCGAACAGCGTCTGCAGGATCAGCCCGACCAGCAGCAGCTGGATCACGGTGCGCGCTCCGGCGATCAACAGGCTGCGCCCCAGCCCCATACGCGCCCAGACGGTCACCCCGGCCAGCGCGACGACCAGCAGCGCCGCCAGACTCAGATCGAATGGGGAAAGCGAGATCAGCTCCATGCGGGGGCCTCCAGCTTGCCGTTGCTGATGGTCAGGATGCGTCCACCGAGGCGCTGGCGTTGCAGCGTGTCATGGCTGACCCAAAGGGCCGCCGCCTCTTCCTCCGCTAGATATGTGCGTACCGCGCGTTCGATGCGCCTAGTGTTTTCCAGATCAAGGTTGGCGGTGGGCTCGTCCAGCAGGAGGACACGCGGCTGGTTCAGCAATGCGCGCAACAGGCCCAGGCGCTGCTTCTCGCCGCTGGAGAGGCGTTCGACCTCCCAGTGCAGGGACTCTTCCGGAAGGGCAACCTGCTCCAGCAGGTGCAGCGCCGTCTCGCGCGAGAAATCGGCGGGTAGGTGCTCGTCCACGCGCTCGCTCCACCAGGCGGTCTCGGCCGGCACATAGGCGACCTGCCGGCGCCACTGCACCGGGGGCATCGAGTCGCGGGGTGCACCAGCCAGACGGACCTCGCCAGTGTTCGGGTCCAGATCGGCCAGCGCGCGCAACAGCAGGGACTTGCCGGAGCCCGAGTCACCGGTAAGTTGCACCAGTTCGCCGGGCTGGAGTTGCAGTTCCAGCGGGCCCAAGTGGGCCGTTTTCAGCTCGTGTGCTTCGAACAGGCGATCCATGCTGGCGGTTCCGGTCAGGCGAAAGCGGAATCGTAACCGAACCCGCGGGGCTTCGCGGGGGCAAAAAAAGAGGGCGCCGGGGAGGCGCCCTGAAAGCCAACATCCTTGAGTCCTGGGAGACTGTTGTTGTCGGCGTCGGAGGAGACACTTTTGGGGTTCGGCCCGGCCCTCCGGGCCGAACCCCTACGCGCGTTTCGAGTGTTTACTGCTTCCCGGTGAATTCCGGGTAGGCCTCGAGGCCACACTCGGTGATGTCGGCACCGATGTCCTCGTCCTCTTCGCTCAGGCGAATGCCCATCACCGCCTTCAGGATGGCCCAGACGATCAGGGAAGCCGTGAAGACGAAGGCGAAGATGGCGAGCAGGCCCGCGATCTGGCCGAAGAACGTCGCGTCCGGGTTGGACAGCAGCACTGCCATCACACCCCAGATACCGGCGGTACCGTGCGCGGAGATCGCCCCGACCGGGTCGTCGATCTTCAGCTTGTCCAGCGCGACGATCGAGAAGACCACGATCACGCCACCAATGGCACCGATGATCATCGCCAGGAACGGGCTGGGCATCAGCGGCTCGGCGGTGATGGACACCAGGCCCGCGACCGCGCCGTTCAGCGCCATGGTCAGATCGGCCTTGCCGAACACCAGACGAGTGGTGATCAGGGCAGCGATCACACCCCCGGCCGCGGCCAGGTTGGTGTTGGCGAACACGGCGGCCACGGCGTTGGCGGATTCGATGTCCGAGACCTTCAGCTCGGAGCCGCCATTGAAGCCGAACCAGCCCAACCACAGGATCAGCACGCCCAGAGTGGCCAACGGCATGTTGGAGCCCGGGATCGCGTTGATCTGGCCGTCCTTGCCGTACTTGCCCTTGCGCGCCCCAAGGAGCAGCACACCGGCCAGCGCCGCAGCGGCACCCGTGAAGTGGACGATGCCGGAACCGGCGTAGTCGAGGTAGCCGATCTGATCGAGGAAGCCTTCGCCCCAGCTCCAGAAGCCCTGGATCGGGTAGATGAAGCCGGTCAGCACGACCGCAAAGGCGAGGAAGGCCCACAGCTTCATCCGTTCGGCTACGGCACCCGAGACGATGGACATCGCGGTCGCCACGAACACGACCTGGAAGAAGAAGTCGGCACGATCGGAGTAGTAGATGTCGCCATCACTACCCAGCACGTCACCCACGGCGTTGTCGCCCGTGATCAGGAAGCCCAGGCTCGGGATCACGGAGCTCAGGCCATCGCCGTACATAATGTTGTAGCCGATCAGCATGTACATGATGCTGGCGATCGAATACAGGGCGATATTCTTGGTCGCGATTTCGGCGACACTCTTGGTGCGCACCATCCCGGCCTCGAGCATGGTAAAGCCCGCGGCCATCCACATCACCAGTGCACCGGCCACCAGAAAATAAAAGGTGTCCATCGCATAGGCGAGTTCGACAACTTGTTGTTCAATTTCCATGATTGAAATTCCTCATTCGATGGAAGAGGGAAAACCCTTAAAGGGCTTCCGGGCCGGTCTCGCCCGTGCGAATACGCACGACCTGCTCCACCGGGGTGATAAAGATCTTGCCGTCGCCGATCTTGCCCGTACTGGCAGACTTGGAAATGGCCTCGACCACCTGATCGACCAGGTTTTCGTCGACAGCCACTTCCAGTTTCACCTTGGGCAGAAAATCGACCACGTACTCGGCGCCGCGATAGAGCTCGGTATGGCCGCGCTGACGACCAAAACCCTTTACTTCGGTCATGGTCATTCCTTGCACGCCGATCTCCGAGATCGCCTCGCGGACATCATCAAGCTTGAACGGCTTGATCACGGCGGTAATCATCTTCATGTCGGACTCCTTGAGCGGGGCCGCCTGAGGGCGGACCCGCAGTTACTTGAGTGGAAAAGCCGGGTTTAGAACGTCTTGGTCCAGCCCACCCAGGCGCCAACGTCCTCGTCGGACTCGTCGACGTATTCAAGGTTGAAGCTGAACTCGCCCCAGTCGCCCGCATCGCGGGTGAGGCTCGCGGTGTAGTGGGTGTAGTTGTCGAGATCGGAGTCATCGAAGTTGGTGCGGCCCACGAGGAAGCCAGCGCTATAGACATCCATGAACGGGATATCCAAGCCGGCGTAGTAGTACATATCCTTTTTCTCGAGCGCGGAATCACTGCTGTCGTTCACGACATAGGCCATACCGGCGTACAAACCAACGGGCCCGGTATCGAACGAAACTTCACCGTAGACTTCGCCGAAGTCGGCGCTCAGGGAACCGCTGTCATCGCGCGCATCGGGGTAGGCGTAATACAGATACCCAACATCGTAGCCAAAGCCATTGTCGAACTCGTCGGCAAAGCCGAGATAAAGATCCATTTCGTAGCTGGTGTCGTCGCCAAAGTCGACGTTGGAGAGCCAGGTGCCGACGTAGAAGCCGGATTCGTGCTCATAGTCGATACCGCCCTGAATTGCGGCGCCATCATCGGTTTCGGAAAAGCCGCGGAAGTAGTAGTTGGAAACCGCCCCAATGTTCACGGAAAGCTCCGCGGTGGCAGCAGAGGTAAAGGCCACACCACCGGTGGAGCCGACAGTGACGATGGCGGCGGCCAGCGCGGAACGAGTGAACTTCTTCATATTGTGTTCTCCCAGTTGTGCAATCGAGTGTCGCGTAGTCGACACCCGGTCCTTGCACAGGCCGTGCCATATCGGGAAAACGGAGCCAGATCGGCTTTTCACAACACCTGTTGCAGGTGAACGACGCCAGCACGCACAAAAGCGGTGCGCACTAAAAGTGCACACGCACCATATTGGGTCAAGGAATGATAAATCTGTGACCGGCCGCACGGCCGGGGTCGAGGCGAACTAGGACAGGAACCGACGCAAAGGGATCAGGTGGAGGCTGGCAGGGTGCCGCGTTCGACCACGATGCCGACCTCGGCCACACCGGCGACCGCGCCGGGCTTGCCCAGCTCGATGCGCACCCACGGGGTGCGAAACTCGGCCATCAGGGCCTCCGCGATCTCCTCGGCCAGGGATTCCAGCAGCGCGTGGGGTTCGCGCGTGACGATCGCGCGCACGGCATTGGCCACCGCCTCGTAATCGACCGTGTCCGTGATCTCGCCCGAGTGCGCGGCGATGCGCGTGTCGGTAGCTAGCTGGATATCAAAGCGCAGGGGGCGCTGGATGCGCTGCTCCCAATCATAGACGCCGACGACGGCATCAATGCGCAGATCCTTGAGGTAGATTCGATCCATCCCGTACCTTTGCGGTCCGGCCCTGGCGGCCGGCGCCTATCGTACTGGCTTGCCCACAGCAGGTACACCGAACCGGTATCATGGCGCGGCAGCTTCCCAAGGACATTCCTGATGCCCGAGCGCTTTCACGATCTGCCCTGGCCAGACAATCCGGAAGGGTCACCCCGAAAGGTCGGCGTGGAGATCGAGATGGCCGGCGTCTCGCTCGAACGCATGGCCGAGGCCATCCGCGCCGAGTTCGGCGGGCAGGTCCGCTGTGAAAGCCCGTTCGTCGCCCGGGTCTGCGATACGGACCAGGGTGATTTCCAGGTGGAGCTGGATGCCCGGGTACTGAAGGACCGGGCGTATCGCAGCCACCTGCGGCGGCTGGGCATAGAGCTCGACGACACCGACGAGGCGGCGCTCGACCGCTGGCTGGCCGATGCCGCCGGGCGCCTGGTACCGCACGAGATCGTCGCACCACCGATACCGGCCTCGGCGCTTCCCCGGCTGGATCGCGTTCGGGCCGCACTGCAGGAAGACGGTGCCCTTGGGACCGAGCGTTCGCTGCTCTACGCGTTCGGGCTGCAGCTCAATATCGAGGTCCACAGCACCGATGCCGCCTGGATCCTCGATGTCCTGCGGGCCTTCCTGCTGCTGTACGAGATGCTGACGAACGCGGGCGAGATCGACCTGGCCAGACGCCTGTCGCCCTACATCCGCGCATTCCCCGGCACCTTCGTCCGCGAGACCCTGAACCCGGACTTCCAGCCGGACCAGGGGGAACTGATCGACCATTACCTCGCGCACAACACCACGCGTAATCGGCCGCTGGACATGCTGCCGCTGTTTGCCGAACTGGATCAGGAGCGGATCGACGCGGCCCCGGTCGAACATGAGCTGGTCAAGGCCCGGCCCGCGTTCCACTATCGTCTGCCCAACTGCGAGATCGACGATCCCGAATGGAGCCTGGCCCACCCCTTTAACGGCTGGGTCGAAGTGGAACGGCTCGCCGCGGACCGGGAACGCCTGCAGCGGATGAGCCGTGAATACCTGGAACGCCCCACCCAGGCACTGGGTCGCTGGGCCGACGACTGGGCCAGGAAGCTGCGTGGCTGGTTCTGAGTACGACACCATGAGCAACGCCGGACCGGCGCGGCGTCCGGTGGTCGCGATCACCGGACCCGACCAGGGCGGAGGCCCCGCCTGGCTGTTCACCGCGCTGGCCGTCTGGCGCGCCGGCGGTCGACCCCTGCGCGTACGCCCCGGCAAGCCGCGCCCCCATCAATCGTTCGACGCACTGGTGGTCGGGGGCGGTGCGGATGTCGATCCCGAACTGTACGGGGAGTCGCTGCCTCAGGGCCCGAACCCCGAGGCCATTCGCGGCGCGGAACGGCGCCTGTCGCAGCGGCTGATCGGGTACCTTTTCTATCCCGCGCTCTGGCTGCTGCGGCGGCTGTTCCAGTCGCATGGCGGCGTGCTGGATGTGGAACGTGACCGGCTGGAGAAGGCGCTGATCCATCGCGCGCTGGACGAGCACCGTCCTGTACTGGGGATCTGTCGCGGGATGCAGCTGGTCAACGTGGTGCGCGGCGGGACGCTACAGCAGGATCTGGCCGAGTTCTATGTCGAGACCCCGCAAGCGCGCAGTCTGCTGCCGGTCAAGCCGGTCTTGCTCGATGGCCGCAGCCATCTGGCCGAGATACTGGGCGCGGGCACGATCCATGTGAACGCGCTGCACAATCAGGCGGTGGACCAACTGGGCCAGGGGATGCGCATCGTCGGACGCGAGGAGACAGGTGTCGTCCAGGCGATCGAGGCCGAACACGGCTGGTGTATCGGCGTACAGTGGCACCCCGAATACCTGCCGCAAAAACGCCGCCATCAGCGCCTGTTCCGGGCGCTGGTGGCGGCAGCGAAGGAAATCGCCACCTCGCGACGCTGACCGACACCCTCAGCGGCCACCCGCCGGTGCCGCTCTGGCGGCCCCAGCAACAGCAGCGCCAGGATCGCGATGAGGCTGATCGCCCCCAGCCCCAGCATGATGTTGCCCAGCATCAACTGCTCGCCCAGGAGATACGCATTGCACAGCCTGTCCGGGGCCTCGCGGTAGAGCCAGCCCATCACGAAGAACATGGCCGTACCCTTGACCCACAGCACGCCCCGCACCAGTAATGGGAGCCGGTGTGCCGTCAACCCCAGCGGTATCCCGGCCAGCAGCACGAGTGTCACGATCTTCATCCAGCCCGCCCCGGCCTCGAGTACGGCCGCATCCAGGTTGCGGGGCAACAGCCAGTAGACAACAACGAAGAGCGCCAGAAGCAGTCCCAGCACCCCGTACGCATCCAGGCGCGCAGCCCGGATGCGCCAGGCCTCCGGCAGCGACCGGGCGATCAGCGCACCCGCCAGCACCAGCAGCGGGATCTGCACCAGCATGTGTCCGATCAGGCTGGCCTCCAGCCAGGGCCGCAGCGGCGTCAGGACGAGTACTGCCAGGAATGCCGGCCCCGCCCAGACGGTGGACGGCCGCATCACCAACGCGGCTCCAGGTAGGCCAGCACGTCGTCCACCGCATCGATGTCGTGAATCCCGGCCACGCGTGCGTCTGGCTCCACCACGTAAATGGCACCGTTGTGCACGAAGTCCTCGCCGTCCGGGATCACCACCACCTGGAAGTGGCGCAGTAGGCGATCCAGGTCCTCTCGGGTTTTCGGGCGTGCGAGATGCCAGGCCTCGGGGTTAGCCGAGAAGCGCTCGCCATACTCGAGCAGGCGCGCGGCATCGTCGTTCTCGAGATCGAAGGTGATGCTGAGCAAGGCTACGCGCTCGCCCAACACATCCTCCGGCAGCGCCTCCTGGATGCGGTGGAAGCTTGCCCCCAGCGTGGTGCAGGCGTGGTGGCAGCCGGTGTAGATGAAGTCCAGTACCACATACCGATCGCCCAGCTCGGCCAGGTCCAACTCCCCACCCCGCGCATCCTCCAGCGTCATCGCAGGCACCGGCGCCGGATTCTCGCGGGCGGCGAGGCGGCGCGCCTCCTCCGCAGTAAAGGCACGAAAGCCGTCGGTGGCCAGGGACAGGGTGGTAAAACCACCCAGCCCGAGGGCGATGATGGTCAGCCCGTAGATCGCATTACGCCACATTCTTCGCCACCCGCTTCAGTCCGAGGAAGAAACGCAACGCCAGCAACAGCGTTCCAAGGATCACCAGAGCCGCGGCAACCGAACCCAGCTGGGCATAGGCCGCCCATTCGGGCAGGTGCTCGGCGAAACGTCGCGGCACACTGGACGCGCCGCTGTAGAGGAACACGGCCACCAGGGCCAGGCCGCCACCGGTAAAGGTCCAGAACCCCAACCGGTCGAAGAAGCCATCGCCCTCCGCCTGCGAACGGGTCAGCCACGCCATGAAGCCGAACATCATCGCGACCACACCCAGCAGCAGATAGAAGTGGAAGTGGCCCGGGACCCAGAGGGTGTTGTGCATCACCGTGTTGACCACGATGGTCGCGTCGATGATGGCCGGGATCACGCCGGCCGCCCAGCCGAACACACCGAGGAAGACGAAGCCGGAGGCGATATCCCAGCGGATGCCCGAGCGGTAGACGTTGGTCAGCGCGCCCCAGGCCGTCACCAGCAGTACCGGCAGACCACTCGTGTAGGAGATCACCTGCCCCAGCACGTGCAGCGAGGTCGGCTGCGAGAAGTCCATCAGCAGGTGGTGCGGGTAGACCAGCAGCACCATCACGGTAGAAGCCGCCCATGCCGCCAGGAACACCCGCGACACCTTCCAGGGACGCCCGGTGTAACGGGGCAGGATTTCGTAGACCCCGATGACCGCCATGTAGATCGTGGCGTTGATGAACACGTGGCCGAAGAAGTAGGTCAGGTTCTTCGCCCACAACGAATCAATCTCGAACCCCGGCTGGTAGAGGTTGATCAGGCTCATGCTCAGAATCGCCGCGCCTGCCACGATGCCGAGGGTGTTCACGATCAGCACCATGGTGCTGGCCACCACTGCGGGCGGCGGCGGATCACCCGCCCGACCGAACAGCTGCGGAAGACCGAGCGAGCGGCCCAGCCCGCCATAGTTCGTGATCAGCGACCGCGCGATATCGATGTACAGCAGCAAGAAGCCGACGCCGATTGCCAGCAGCCCGAGGAAGAACGACGCCGCGGCGGCCTGCGTCCACAGGCCCATCGGGGTCTGCGGCAGCGGGTAGAGGAAGGTCCAGGCGCCGGCAAAGCCGCCAATGAAGATGCCGCCCAGGATCAGGACGGCACCCAGCAGGAACAGCGCCAGATTGAGCAGGAACACGCCGGTGGACAACTCCACATGACGACGCAGGAAATACCACATCACCGCGCTCGAACCGAGGGCCACCGCCCCGACCATGCCGGCGCCATGCGCCGTCAGCACCTGGTAGAAGCCGGCGGCTCCCATCAGGTCCATGCCCGCCTGTTCCAGACGCATCAGCAGCCCAAAGACCATCATCAGCAGCAGCACGACCACCGTGGTCGCCAGGTAGGTAATCACCGCGTTGCGTGCGCCGCGCGGCACGGCCGGTTCCATCGTCGTATCACTCATGACCGTTTACTCCGTGACGGTGAGTTCGGCGACCATCGCATGATGCGCGACGCCGCAGTATTCAAGGCACAGGACCTGGTACGTACCCGGCTGCTCGAAGGTGTACTCGAGGATGTTCGTGTAGCCCGGCATCGCCTGAGTCTGGGTCAGCAGGGTCATGTCCTCGTCGTAGATGGCGAACCCGTGGTTCACGTCCTGGCTGGTGACGCGGAACTGCACCGGCTCACCGACGCGAAATTCGTCCTGCGACAGCTCCCAGCGCCACATGTGGCCGGTCACGTTGACCGTCTGAACCCCTTCGGCCTCCGCGTCGGCGGCGTAGGGCATCAAGGTCAGGGTGTAGAGAAACACCGGCGTGACCACGGCCAGCAGAACCCAGAAGCTCCAGTCACGCAGGCGATAGGAACGGGCCGCCAGCTCACCGGCATCGACCGGGGTCGGCCGCGAAAAGGCGGCCCAGAGGAAGACGGCCGTAACCGGGACAACCAGCAGGATCGTCAGCAACAACGAGACGGATTGCAGCATCGCAAGCTCCCTTTTGTTATAGATACAATGCAGCTTTATACCGGGGCGCCACTGAATCGTCAAACGATGTATATGCTATACATGTTCATGGCGGTGGCCGCACGAAAGGCGATTGGCAGTGGTAAACTGCGCCCCCTATTGCGCGGACCACCGAAACGCCATGGATACCCAGACGGCCCATTCCGTAGCCCATGTCCTGATCGAGGCGCTGCCCTATATCCAGCGCTTCGCGGGCAAGACGATCGTGATCAAGTACGGCGGCAACGCCATGACCGAGGACCACCTGAAGGCCTCGTTCGCGCGCGACATCGTGCTGCTCAAGCAGGTGGGTGTGAATCCGGTGGTGGTGCATGGCGGGGGGCCGCAGATCGGCCAGCTACTGGAACGGCTGGGCAAGCAGACAGAGTTCGTCAACGGCCTGCGCGTGACCGACCGCGAGACCATGGACGTGGTGCAGATGGTGCTCGGCGGGATCGTGAATCAGGAGATCGTCTCGCTGATCAACCGCTTCGGCGGGCGCGCGGTGGGCCTGACCGGCAAGGACGGCCAGATGATCCGCGCAAACCCGCTGCGCGACTACGGCGCGTCCGAGGGTCAGCCGACCGTGGACCTGGGGCACGTGGGCGAGGTCGAGGGCGTGGACCCGGCGATCGTGCATACACTGGATGACAGCGACTTCATCCCGGTGATCGCGCCAATCGGCTTCGATCGAGAGGGCAAGGCCTACAACATCAATGCCGACACGGCGGCCGAGAAGCTCGCAGTGGTGCTGGACGCGGAAAAGCTGTTCCTGCTGACCAACACCCCGGGGGTACTGGACGGCAACGGGGAACTACTGCCCAAGCTGTCGGCCCCGCAGGTGGACGAGATGATCCGCGACGGGACGATCCACGGCGGGATGATCCCGAAGATCCGCTGCGCGCTGGATGCGGTGCGCAGCGGCGTCAATGCCACGCATATCGTCGATGGCCGCGTGGAACACGCGGTGCTGCTGGAGCTTCTGACCGACGAGGGCGTGGGCACCCTGATCAGTCGCTAGACCGACGGACGTTTACGGGCGTTTCTAGCCTTCGCCGTTGCCGACCAGGCGCTGATAGTCCTCACGGTCCAGATCCAGCCTCTGCTGGATGGCGGCAAGGCGGTCTTCCTGCCCCCGGCGGTACGCGCGCTCGCGGTCAATACGCGCCTCCAGATCCTCCAGCTGCACCTCGAACCGTGCGCGCGCCGAAGCCGACTCGCTGGATTCATACTGACGACGAATACGTTCGCGCTCGCGCAAGAGCGTGATCTCCTGCGCCTCGGAGCGCGCGATATCCCCGCCAATGGCCGCCACACGGCGCGCGCGCAGCTCTTCGATCTCGTCCAGATTCTCGTAGGCCTGACGCAGCTGACGCTCGCGCGCCGCCTGGTCGGCCCGCGCCTGGCGCGCGGCCTCCAACTCCTGCTGCGCACGTTCCTGTTCGGCCCGGGCCTCCTCACGCTCCTCGGCGGTAGGGGGAGCGGGTATGATCTCCCGCATCAGGCCACGGGAATCAAACACGCGGCGCTCGCGCTGGCTGGCCTCGGGCTGTGGGGTGTTCGAGTAATGCACGGTGCCGTCATCATCGACCCAACGATAAATATCCGCGTGCGCCGGCAGCGCCAGCACCAGTGCCAGCACCCCCCAAAAAACGCCGCGCCACCACACGGAACCGCGCTTTCTGCCCCCTGACATGACCATACTCGAACACCTCGGCCTGCTCTTCATCGCCATCCTGGCGAATGGATTCTCCGCCCTTGCGGGCGGCGGGGCCGGCCTGTTGCAGTTGCCGGTCCTCATTTTTCTGGGACTCCCCTATCCCGTTGCCCTGGCCACACACAAGATCGCCACCGTCGCGCTGGGCGCCGGGGCCAGTCTGCGGCACCTCAAGCAAAGCACATTCGAACCGGCGCGCCTAGCCGTCATTCTCGCGGCCGGTCTTCCCGGGGTGCTGATCGGTGCCTGGCTGGTATTGGGAATCCCTCCACGGGCCGGCGAGATCGCCCTGGGCCTGCTGACAATTGCCCTGGGCTGGTACTCCTGGCGCCGGCCGCAACTAGGGCAGGCCGTGCGCGAGACCGACAAGACCCTGCAGCACGCCGTGATCGGCGCACTGGGGCTGTTCATCATCGGCATCCTGAACGGCTCGCTGGCCTCCGGCACCGGGCTGATGGTGACGCTCTGGCTGGTGAGCTGGTACGGGATGAGCTACACCCAAGCGGTTGGATACACCATGGTGCTGGTGGGACTGGTCTGGAATGGCGCCGGGGCCCTGTTGCTCGGCTCCTTCGGCACCGTCCAGTGGGATTGGCTGCCGGCGCTGCTGGTCGGCAGTTTCATTGGCGGCTATCTGGGGGCGGCCCTGGCCCACCGCTACGGCAATCGACTGGTCAAGCGGACGTTCGAGGTGGTGACCGTGCTGACCGGGATCGCGCTACTGGCCCCGGTGCCCTGATCACGGGCGAACACGCAGACAAAAAGAAGCCCCGCACGAGGCGGGGCTTCCGTTAGCGGCACATCTTGCAGCCGATCAGGCGGACCGGGCCTCGCGCTCGGCCTTGGCTTCCGCCTTGGCCTCGTCGCTGTCGTCGTAGCCGATGTTCGGCGCGAGCCAGCGCTCGGCATCTTCGAACGACATGCCCTTGCGCTTGGCGTAGTCCTCGACCTGGTCGCGGTTGACCTTGCCCAGACCGAAGTAGCGCGACTCCGGATGGGCGAAGTACCAACCGGACACGGCCGAGACCGGCAGCATCGCGTAGCTCTCGGTGAGCGTCATGTCCGCGTGCTCTTCGGGCTGCAGAAGCTCCCAGAGCGTGCCCTTCTCAGTGTGCTCGGGGCAAGCCGGGTAGCCCGGGGCCGGGCGAATGCCCTGGTACTTCTCGTCGATCAGGTCCTCGTTCGGCAGCGCCTCGTCCGGGACATAGCCCCAGTAGTGCTTGCGCACGTACTGGTGCATGCACTCGGCAAAGGCCTCGGCCAGGCGGTCCGCCAGGCTCTTCACGAGAATCGCGTGATAGTCGTCGTTGGCCTTCTCGTATTCTTCGGCCTTCGCGTCGACATCGCCACCGGCGCTGACCGCAAACGCACCCAGGTAGTCCGGGCCACCGGCCTCCTTCGGCATCAGGAAGTCGGCCAGCGAGTGGCTCGGCTGACCGCGGCGCTTCTCGGTCTGCTGACGCAGGTGGTGCAGCTTCTTCAGCACCTTCGAGCGGCTTTCGTCGGTATAGACCTCGATGTCGTCGTCATTAACGGTGTTCGCCGGGAAGAAGCCGACCACACCACGCAGGGTGACCCACTTCTCCTCGATCATGCGATCGAGCATCTCCTGGCCATCCTTGAACAGCTTGCGCGCCTCTTCGCCCACCTTCTCGTCATCGAGGATGCGCGGGTAGGCGGCGTGCAGCTGCCAGGAGTGGAAGAACGGCGTCCAGTCGATGAAGTTCTTCACCTCGTTCAGGTCGAAGTCATCGAAGCGCAGCAGCACGGAGCCGTCGCCATGCGGGTGCAGCAGCTTCGGCTCGCCCGGCAGCTTGTCGGTCTCCAGCGCCTTCGGCTTGGTCGGGGTGTAGCTCGACCAGTCGATCTGCGGCTTGTTGGAACGCGCCTTCTCCAGGGTGACCCACTGGGTCTTCTTCTTGCGCCCGGCGTTCTGCACGCGCAGTTTTTCGTATTCCTCGCGAATCTCGGCGGCGTAGTTCTCGCGCAGTTCGGGGCTGATCAGGCTCTGGGCCACGCCCACGGCACGCGAGGCGTCCTTCACCCAGACCACCGGGCCGGAGTAGTTCGGCTCGATCTTGACCGCGGTATGGGCGCGCGAGGTGGTCGCGCCCCCGATCATCAGCGGCGTCGTCATGCCTTCGCGCTCGAGATCGGCGGCGAAGTTGGCCATCTCCTCCAGCGACGGGGTGATCAGGCCGGACAGGCCGATGACGTCCACATCGTGTTCCTTGGCGGCCTTCAGGATCTCGGCACCCGGCTGCATCACGCCGATGTCGATGACCTCGAAGTTGTTGCACTGCAGCACGACGCCGACGATGTTCTTGCCGATGTCGTGGACGTCGCCCTTCACCGTGGCCATCAGGATCTTGCCGTTGTTCTCGGTGCCGGTCTTCTCGGCCTCGATGTACGGGATCAGGTGGGCCACGGCCTTCTTCATCACGCGCGCGGACTTGACCACCTGCGGCAGGAACATCTTGCCCTCGCCAAACAGGTCGCCGACCACGTTCATGCCGTCCATCAGCGGGCCCTCGATCACCTGGATCGGGCGGTCGTACTGCTGGCGTGCCTCTTCGGTATCCTCGACCACGTAGGTGTCGATGCCCTTGACCAGGGAGTGCTCGAGGCGCTTGGTGACTTCCCATTCACGCCACTCGAGGTTCTCTTCCTTCTTGCCGCCGCCCTGGCCCTTGTACTCCTCGGACAGGTCAAGCAGCCGCTCGGTCGCGTCATCGCGACGGTTCAGGACCACGTCCTCGACCGCTTCCTTCAGCTTCTCATCGATGTCGTCGTAGACCGCCAGCTGGCCGGCGTTGACGATCCCCATGTCCATACCCGCCTTGATGGCGTGGTACAGGAACACCGCGTGGATCGCCTCGCGCACCGGCTCGTTGCCGCGGAAGGAGAACGACACGTTGGACACGCCGCCGGAGACCAGCGCGTGCGGCAGGTCCTGCTTGATGCGACGGGTGGCCTCGATGAAGTCCACGCCGTAGTTGTTGTGCTCCTCGATCCCGGTCGCGACCGCGAAGATGTTGGGGTCGAAGATGATGTCCTCGGCCGGGAAGCCGACCTTCTCGGTCAGCAGCTTGTAGGCGCGGGTGCAGATCTCGACACGGCGGTCCTCGTTATCGGCCTGGCCGTCCTCGTCGAAGGCCATGACCACGATCGCGGCGCCGTAGCGACGGCACAGCTGGGCCTGCTTGATGAAGTTTTCCTCGCCCTCCTTCATGGAGATCGAGTTGACCACCGGCTTGCCCTGAACACACTTCAGGCCGGCCTCGATGATCTCGAACTTGGAGGAGTCGATCATCACCGGCACGCGGGCGATGTCCGGCTCGCCGGCCAGGAGGTTCAGGAAGCGCACCATCGCGTCCTGAGACTCCAGCATCCCCTCGTCCATGTTGATGTCGATGATCTGGGCGCCGCCCTCGACCTGGTTCAGCGCGACTTCCAGCGCGACGTCGAATTCCTCGTTCTGGATCAGACGCAGGAACTTGCGCGAGCCGGTCACGTTGGTGCGCTCGCCGACGTTCACGAACAGCGAGTCGTCGGTGATGTTGCACGGCTCGAGACCCGACAGGCGGCAGGCCGGGGCAATCTCCGGCACCTTGCGCGGGGCGTGCTTCTCGACCGCCTCGCGCATCGCGCGGATGTGCTCCGGCAGCGTGCCGCAGCAGCCGCCGATGATGTTCAGCATGCCCTGCTCGGCCCAGGGGCCGACGTCCTCGGCCATCTGCTCCGGGGACTCGTCGTAGTCACCGAACTCGTTCGGCAGACCGGCGTTGGGGTGCGCGGACACGTGGGTGTCGGCGATGCGCGACAGCTCTTCCACGTACTGGCGCATTTCCTTCGCGCCCAGCGCGCAGTTCAGGCCGATGGAGACCGGGTTCGCGTGACGCACCGAGTTCCAGAAGGCCTCGGTGGTCTGCCCGGACAGAGTACGGCCGGAGGCGTCGGTGATCGTCCCGGAGATCATGATCGGGAGTTCCTTCCCGAGCTCGTCTTCCAGGGTCTTCACCGCAAAGATCGCGGCCTTGGCGTTCAGGGTGTCGAACACCGTCTCGATCAGCAGCAGGTCCACGCCGCCCTCGACCAGGGCCTCGGCAGCCTCCTTGTAGGAATCGACCAGGGTGTCGAAGTCGACGTTACGCGCACCCGGGTCGTTCACGTCCGGCGAGATCGACGCGGTGCGGTTGGTCGGCCCGAGGATGCCGGCGACAAAGCGCGGCTTGTCCGGGGTCTTCTCCGTCCAGGCATCAGCGGCCTTGCGCGCGAGCTTCGCGGATTCGCGGTTCAGCTCGGGGACCAGGTCCTCCATGTGGTAGTCCGCCATCGCGATGCGGGTACCGTTGAAGGTGTTGGCCTCGATGATGTCGGCGCCGGCCTCGAGATAGTCGTTGTGGATCTGCTCGATGATGTCCGGACGGGTCAGCGACAGCAGGTCGTTGTTGCCCTTCAGATCGGACTCCCAGTCCTTGAAGCGCTCGCCGCGGTAGTCGGCCTCCTCCAGCTTGTACAGCTGGATGGTCGTGCCCATCCCGCCGTCCAGAATCAGGATGCGCTCTTTCAGCGCTTTCTCGATGTCGTTTCGCGTTGCCGTCATGTGCGGTACACCATTGTGTTGAATGGATTCATGGTCATGGCCGGGCGTCCCGGCCCGGCGGGAACCCGCCTTTGGGGCGGTGTTCCGGATATTGATGTACGGGCCCGGTCTCCTCTTTTGCGCCCGTCGCGAGTCGTGTCACGATAGCCGTATGCAGGAGCACCCGATCCGTTGGTTTGTTACGGCCCCACAGGCCTGTCCCTATCTGGACGACCGCGAGATGCAGAGCCTGCTGGTCGACCCCGCGGTCAGCCTGGGCGGGGCGCGCTATGGGCAACTGCTCGCCGAGGGCTTTCGCCGCAGCGGCCAGTTCGTCTATCGCCACCACTGCCCGACGTGCTCGGCCTGCGTTCCGGTGCGGATCCCGGTTGCGGATTTCGCACCCAGCCGCAGTCAGCGCCGCTGCCTGAAACGCAATCATGATCTCGCGGTCACAATTACGCGCCCTCCGGACCAGCCCGGGCATACGCCCTGCGCGGATCTCGACGAGCACATGCCGCTGTTCTCACGCTATCTCGCCCACCGCCATACCGGCGGCGGCATGGAACGCATGGGGCGCGACGATTACGCGGGCATGCTTAGCCACCGCAACGGTCCGGTGGATATCCTCGAATTCCGCCGGGACCACAACCTGGTGGCCGTTGCGCTCACCGACCGCACCCCACAGGGGCTGTCGGCCATGTACAGCTTTTTCGATCCGGAGACCCCGGATCGCGGCCTGGGCACCCTCGCCGTGCTTACGCAGATCGCGCATGCCCGGCGGCTGCGCCTGCCGCATGTGTATCTCGGGTACTGGATCGACCAGGCCCCGAAGATGGCCTACAAGACCCGCTTCCGGCCCATCGAGGGCCGGGTGAACGGGGTCTGGAAGCGGCTGACGACCCACCCGTAGCGGCCGCCAGCCCTCCCCGGTCGACTTACTCGGCCGGCTTGCGGAAGCGGAAGATGCCCCAGGTCAGATAACCCGACTGGCCGCCATCCACCCAGTGCTGCAGACCCTGCTTCATGCGGTCGATGTAGTCCTGGGAGATATAGCCACGCAGCTCCTCTTCGCGCGACTCCAGTTCCTGCTTCACACGACCATAATGCGTCGCGATCTGGTTGGAGTGCTCCTCGAAGCTGACCTCGTAGAGCCCCGCTTCCTTGGCCGCCTCGCGATAAAGCGAGGGGCTGGCCAGCGAGTCGAGGTGGATGCGGGCCAGGATCGGATCGAGCACGCCATCCGGGCAGTTGTCGGTCTGCATCGGATCGGTGAAGATCAGCCAGCCACCCGGCTTCAACACGCGCGCGGCCTCCTTGATCACTTCCTTTTTCTTGTCGTTCTGGCTGTGCAGGAACGAGTCCTCCGACCAGACGACATCGTAGGAGGCATCCGGCTCGTCGACCTTCTCGAAGGAGCCGTCGACCACGGTGATCTTGTGGTCGAGATGACGCGCCTTGTTGATCTCGCGATCACGCTCGTTCTCCTTCTCGGAGAGATTGAGCGCGGTCACGTCACAGCCGTAGTTCTCGACCAGGTAGCGGGCCACGCCGCCATACCCGGCACCCATGTCGAGCACGCGCCATTCCGGCTGCGGCTCGCCGAGCAGGTCGGACATATGGGCGACGGTGCGCCGGCTGGCGTCACCGATCGGCTCACCCTGGTACTCGTACATGCCGATGTGCAGGTCTTCGCCACCCCACACCAGCTTGTAGAAGGTATCGGCGTCTTCGCTGTTGTAGTAGTCGCGCGCCGTCTCGACGACGTCGGAATACTGGTTGCTCATCGGTTCTCGTCCTCGATGTAACGCTTGTCGGCGACGTGAATGAAGAAGTCCGGATCCGTCTCGCGGTAGGTTTCCTGGAAATCGCCGTAGGTCTCGATCTGCTGGAAGCCGACCTCGCGCATCAGGCGACGCACATAGGCCTTGCGCAGCGGGAACATGTTCAGGAAGTACTCGGAGCCATCCGGGAAGCGGTACTGGAAGCGGGCCAGCCCCTCATCCACATGCGCCGGCTGCACCTGGACGTCGTCGCCGCAGTAGTAGTACGTATGCTTGGACGAGTAGCCGTGATCCATGATGGTGTCGTAGTTGCGCTGATCGAGGATCAGCACGCCATCGTGGTTCAGGGCGGAGTAGAACTCGGCCAGGGCCTTGCGGCGGTCGTGTTCGTTGAACAGGTGGGTAAAGGAGTTACCCAGGCAGACCACCGCGTCGTAGCGGCCGTAGATGTCGCGGTTCAGCATGCGCCAGTCGGCCTGCACGGTGCGCAGGATGTGACCCCGCTTGCGACCGTTTTCGAAGGCCTTGGCCAGCATCTCCGGGGCACCATCGGCGGTCACCACATCGAAACCGGCCTCACGCAGCTGCACAGAATGGAAGCCAGTCCCGGCCGCCACATCCAGCACGCGTTTGGCTCCACGCTTTTTCAGCTCTTCGATGAAGAAGGTGCCTTCGCTCTTGGCACGGTTATCCCAATCGATCAGGTCGTCCCACTTGTCGACAAAACCGGTGGTGTATTCGTTGAGATAGTTCTCGGTATCGCGACGTTCGGTCGGCTTCTCGCCGAAATCCTGATCATTCTTGATGTTCGCGGACATGCTGATTCCTCTTGGCTGTACTGCGTTATTCACGCGGTCCAGCCGACCTTCGGCCGGACCGCCGGAACCAAGCCCACCGGACGCCGTCGCGCACCTCGCTCGGGCGGCACATCGACGATGATCCGGACCGGGCTGACTGCGCCCGGCGATCAGGCGTCCTCTCCCGCAAGCGCGTTGTCGGGCAGCGCCTGCGGCCGGCCTAGGCCGGTTTTCCCTCGCATCCGGAAGGGCAATCGGGCCCGGATGCCGAACCGTGGTCTGGCGGGCCCACCCGCCTGGTTCGGGGAAACGGTAACGGCGCCTCGCAACGCGTCGGGTCGCGGGCGATTTGGTTCCGAAATCGTTTTAATACCCTGAAGGTTTTGCACAAAAATTACAAGTTGTTTTGCGCAAAAGTACGAGCGAACGGCCGCCACGGGGGCCTCGAACACGGACCACCCCTCCCGACGAGCTTCGCTATAATGGGGGCTTTTGATCCTTTCCCAGAGGCCCCCGAATGACCGCCAGCCGCCCCGTCCGCCGCGCCCTGTTATCCGTATCCGAAAAGACCGGCGTAGCCGAGCTCGCGCGCGCCCTGCACGAACGGGGCGTCGAACTCCTGTCCACCGGCGGCACCGCCCGCCTGCTGGCCGAGGAAGGCCTGCCGGTTACCGAAGTCTCGCAGCACACAGGCTTCCCCGAAATCATGGATGGCCGGGTGAAGACCCTGCACCCGCGCATCCACGGCGGGCTGCTCGGGCGGCGCGATATCGACGCCGACGTGATGGTCGAGCAGGACATCCCGCCGATCGACCTGCTGGTCGTGAACCTCTATCCGTTCGAGGCGACGGTCGCGCGGCCCGGCTGCACGCTGGAGGAGGCGATCGAAAACATCGACATCGGCGGGCCGGCGATGCTGCGCGCGGCGGCCAAGAACTATCGCGACGTGGCCGTCGCCACCAGCCCGGACCAGTACGGCGCCATCGTCGATACCCTGACCGAGCACGGCGAGGTCCCGGCGCCCCTGCGCTTTCGCCTGTCGGTGGCGGCCTTCGACCATGTCGCCCGCTATGACGCGGCGATCAGCAACTACCTCTCGGCGCTGGACGAGGACGGCGAGGCGGAACCCTTCCCGGGCCAGCTTAATGCCACCTTCGAGCGTGTCGAGGCGCTGCGCTACGGCGAGAACCCGCACCAGCGCGCCGCGTTCTATCGCGATCCCGCACCGGCACCCGGCTCGCTGGCCAGCTACCGCCAGCACCAGGGCAAGTCCCTGTCCTACAACAACCTGGCCGATGCCGACGCGGCCTGGGAATGCGTGCGCCAGTTCGAGGCCGGGGCCTGCGTGATCGTGAAACACGCGAACCCCTGCGGCGTGGCCGTCGCCCCGACCCAGCTGATGGCCTACGAACGCGCCTTCCAGACCGACCCCACCTCGGCCTTCGGCGGCATCATCGCCTTCAACCGCCCGCTGGACGGCGACACCGCGCATGCGATCGTCAGCCGCCAGTTCGTGGAGGTCGTGATCGCCCCGGAGATCACCCCGGGTGCACTGCGCGCCCTCGCTACCAAGAAAAACGTCCGGGTACTGGAGATCCCGCCCGCGGCGGCCGCCCCGGGCCTCGACTTCAAGCGCATCGGCGGCGGCCTGCTGGTACAGGATGCCGACCGCGGCTCGCTCGCGGATGTGGAGCTGAAGACCGTGACCGCGCGGGCCCCCTCCGAGCAGGAGACCCGGGACCTGTGCTTTGCCTGGCAGGTCGCGAAGTACGTGAAGTCGAATGCCATCGTCTATGCGCGTGACGAACAGACCATCGGGGTGGGCGCCGGCCAGATGAGCCGGGTGTATTCCGCGCGCATCGCCGGCATCAAGGCGGCCGACGAGGGCCTGCAGGTGGCCGGCTCGGTGATGGCCTCGGACGCCTTCTTCCCGTTCCGCGACGGCATCGATGCGGCCGCCGAGGCCGGCATCACCGCCGTGATCCAGCCGGGCGGCTCGATGCGCGACGACGAGGTGATCGCCGCCGCCAACGAACACGACATCGCGATGCTGTTCACCGGCATGCGCCACTTCCGCCACTGAGGTCCGTGATGAACGTACTCGTTATTGGCAACGGCGGCCGCGAGCATGCCCTGGCCTGGAAACTGGCCCAGTCCCCGCGCGTGCAGCGCGTGCTGGTCGCCCCCGGCAATGCCGGCACCGCGCGCACGGACAAGTGCGAGAACCACGCGGTGGACGTCACCGACATCGACGGCCTGCTGGCCCTGGCCGAGCGCGAAGACATCGCCTTTACCGTGGTCGGCCCGGAGGCGCCCCTGGTTGCCGGGGTGGTAGACGCCTTCCGCTCCGCCGGACGGCGCTGCTTCGGTCCCTCGGCAAAGGCCGCGCAGCTCGAGGGCTCCAAGAGCTTCGCCAAGGACTTCATGCAACGCCACGGCATCCCCACCGCCGCCTACGGCAGCTTCGAGGACGAGGCGGCCGCGCTGGATTTCATCAAGTCCCACGGGGCCCCGATCGTGGTCAAGGCCGACGGCCTGGCCGCCGGCAAGGGCGTGATCCTGGCGCAGACCGAGGACGAGGCCAGCGCCGCGGTACGCGACATGCTGGCCGGCAACGCCTTTGGCGAGGCGGGCCATCGTGTGGTGATCGAGGAGTTCCTGCGCGGCGAGGAGGCGAGCTTCATCTGTATGGTGGACGGCGAGCATGTACTGCCGCTGGCCTCCTCGCAGGACCACAAGGCGCGCGACGACGGCGACCAGGGCCCGAACACCGGCGGCATGGGCGCCTACTCCCCGGCCCCGGTGGTCACGGACGAACTGCACGCGCGCATCCTGCGCGAGGTCATCGAACCGACCGTGCGCGGCATGGCCGAAGACGGCGAACGCTATACCGGCTTCCTGTATGCCGGCGTGATGATCGACGCCGAGGGCAACCCGAAGGTGCTGGAGTTCAACTGCCGTTTCGGTGACCCGGAGACCCAGCCGATCCTGAGTCGCCTGGAGTCGGACCTAACCGATCTGGTCGAGGCCGCGCTGGACGGGCGCCTGGACCAGATCGAAGCACACTGGGATGCCCGCGTCGCCCTCGGCGTGGTACTGGCCGCCGGAGGATACCCGAGCGCCTACCGCAAGGGCGACGCGATCACCGGGCTCGAAGCGGTGGAGAATGACCCCGAGGCCTACGTATTTCATGCCGGGACCGCAACGCGCGAAGATGGCGCGGTCGTGACCGCCGGGGGCCGCGTGCTTTGCGTCGTGGGCCTTGGAAGGGACGTGAGATCCGCCCAAAAAAAGGCCTACGAGGCCGTGCACCGGATCCACTTCGAGGATATATACTGCCGGACAGATATCGGCTATCGCGCCGTCGCCCGCGAGGGGTAACCCAAGGCGGCGGCCCACACCCCAGGGAAACACTGATTAATGTACACGCTCGCGTTGGTACCCCAGGTTTTCCGAGGCCAGGCGCGTCGTGCAGCGGGTAGGGGTTCTACCCGCAAGCGGCGCAACGCAGGATCGGGGAACCTGGGGTGCCAACCCCGAAGGGGCCCGGCCGCCCGTTGTTATCAGAAACGGGCGCGCGCACGGCGTTGCGGCTCCCTTGTGCAGAATGACTGCACGGCAGTCACCGCGCCTTGTTCGCACGCAAAAGCGACTCGAGCGCGAGCGTGTACATTGATCCGTGTTTCCCTAGTTCTGGAGACCATCTGATGGCCGCCCCCGAAGTAACGCACCTGCCTCACCTCCCCAATGACGTGGAGGGCCTGCGGCAATCGATTCGCGATGCCATCGTCCGCGTGGTGGGTGAAGACCCGCGCAAAGCCACCCACCGCGACTGGCTCGAGGCCCTGGCCTTCGCCATCCGCGAGCGCATGGTGGAACGCCGCCTGCTGACCCGCCGCCAGTTCGCCGAAGAAGACGTCAAGCGCGTCTACTACCTGTCGATGGAGTACCTGATCGGGCGCATGCTCGAGGCGAATCTGCGCAATATGGGCATCCTCGACGAGGCGCGCCAGGCAATGAGTGACCTCGGCGTGGATCTCGACCAGATCGTGGATCTCGAGGACGACGCGGCCCTGGGCAACGGCGGCCTCGGTCGACTCGCGGCCTGCATCCTGGAGTCACTGGCCACCCAGGGCTATCCCGGCTATGGCTATGGCATCCGCTACGAGTACGGCATGTTCCGCCAGGAGTTCGAGCCCCACCGCCAGGTCGAACACCCGGACAACTGGCTGCGTTACGGCAACCCCTGGGAGTTCCCGCGCTCGGATCGCAAGTACTCGATCCACTTCTACGGCTACGTGGTCGAGCACCATCATCCGAACGGCGAGACCCGTTACACCTGGGAAGATGGCGAGGAAGTCCTGGCCATGGCCTACGACTATCCGACCGCGGGCTACGGGCGGCGCAACGTGAACAACCTGCGCCTGTGGGCCGCCAAGGCGACCCGCGACTTCGACCTGCGCTACTTCAACGAAGGGGATTACATCCGGGCGGTCGCGGACAAGAACGAGTCCGAGACCATCTCCATGGTGCTGTACCCGAACGACGCCACCGCGATCGGCAAGGAACTGCGCCTGAAGCAGGAGTACTTCTTTGTTTCTGCCTCGCTACAGGACGCCCTCGAACGCCACCTGGGGCTGGGCTACCCGCTGGATGCCCTGCCGGACAAGGCGGCGATCCAGCTGAACGACACCCACCCCGCGATCGCCGTGGCCGAACTGATGCGGCTGCTGGTCGACCACCACGAAGTGCCCTGGGATCGCGCCTGGGATCTGACCCGGCGGACCTTTGCCTATACCAACCACACCCTAATGCCCGAGGCGCTGGAAACCTGGTCGGTCCCGCTGATGCAGCACGTGCTGCCGCGCCACATGGGCATCATCTACCAGATCAACCACGAGTTCCTGGAAGAGGTCCGGCATCGCTACCCGGGGGACAACGACCGCCTGGCGCGCCTGTCGATCATCGACGAGGAAGGCGAGCGCCGGGTCCGCATGGCGCACCTGGCGGTGGTCGGCTCGCACCACATCAATGGCGTCGCCGCACTGCATACGCGCCTGCTGCAGGAGACCCTGTTCGAGGAGTTCTTTGAGCTCTGGCCGGAACGCTTCGTCAACGTAACCAACGGCGTGACGCCACGGCTGTGGATGATCCAGTCCAACCCGGCCCTGACCGAGCTCCTGGGCCGACGTATCGGCAACGACTGGCAATACGACCTGGAGCGCCTGCGCGCACTGGAACCCTACGCCACCGATCCGGAATTGCAGCGCGAATTCATGGCGGTGAAGCGCGCCAACAAGGCCCGGCTCGCGGACCTTGTGCGCGAACGCACCGGCGTGGAGCTGAACCCGGACGTGCTGTTTGACGTTCAGGTGAAGCGCATCCACGAGTACAAGCGCCAGCTGCTGAAGCTGCTGCACGTAGTGGACCTCTACCGTCGCATCCGCGCCGGCGAAGACATCCCGCCGCGCGTGGTGCTGTTCGGCGGCAAGGCCGCACCGGGCTACGCCCGCGCCAAGGCGATCATCCAGGTGATCAACGAGGTGGCCGACATCGTGAACCACGACCCGGCCGTTGGCGATCGCCTGAAGTGCGTGTTCTTCCCGAACTACGAGGTCAGCTCCGCCAGCATCATCATCCCGGCCGCGGACATCTCCGAGCAGATCTCCACCGCCGGCTTCGAGGCCTCCGGCACCGGCAACATGAAACTGGCGCTGAACGGGGCCCTGACCATCGGCACGCTGGATGGCGCCAACATCGAGATCCGCGATGCGGTTGGCGACGAGAACGTCTTCATCTTCGGGATGACCGCCGAAGAAGTGGTCGAGCACCGCGCCCGTGGCGAACAACCATCCGCCATCCTGAAGCGCACACCCGACCTGGCAGCCGCGGTGGACATGATCGAGTCGGGGTTCTTTACCTGCAACGACGCGGATACCCACCGCGAACTGGGGCGCTACCTGCGCGAAGACGATCCGTTCTTCGTACTGGCCGACTACTCGGCCTACGCGGAGGCCTGTGATCGGGCCGATGCCCTGTACGCGGACCCGGCCGCCTGGGCCGAGGCGGCGATCCACAATGTCGCTCGCATGGGCTTTTTCTCCATCGACCGCACGGTGCGCGACTACGCCAACCAGATCTGGGACGTCACCCCGGAGCCGGTTGCCCCCTCCAAGACCAACGGGGCCGCTTGACGGGTCAGTGTGCCGAGGGCTCGGGGGCGATCGCGCTGTAGATCGCGGAGTAGTCGGCGTTCGCCAGCCCGCGATCCTGCGCCTGCTCCAGTAGCTCCGCCAGCAGTGGGAGCCACGGGCCGATCAGTTGCGCGTCCTCTGCGGCGCGCTCGGCCAGGCGCACGTCCTTCAGCAGGTGCTTGACCGGGAAGTTCGCCGTACCGAAGTCACCGGAGAGCATCTTGTCGAGCTTCTTGTCGAAGGTCGGCGCATACAGCGCCGACTCGCGCAGGATATCCATGAAGGTATCAACGTTCGCCCCTTCACGGCGGACCAGCCCCAGGCTCAGGGAAAAGGCGGCGGTCAGACTGGCGATCAGCTGGTTGAATGCGAGCTTCAGGGCCGCGCCCTGCCCCACCGGACCGACATGCCGCGGGTTCTCGCCCAGCGCCGCGAGGACCGGACGCGCGCGATCGAAATCCGCCTCCGTATCGGCGCCGGCCATGACCAGCAAGCGGCCCTCGCGCGCTTCCGGGATCGACCCCAGTACTGGCGCCTCGACATAACAGGCCGCAGAGCGGCGCAGGTGCTCGGCCAGCTGGCGGCTCTCGGCCGGCAGGATCGTCGCCATCTGGATCACGCAACGCCCGTTCAGCGCGCCTTCCGGCAACGCCCTCAGCACCGCCTGGATCGCGGCGGCATCCGAGAGCATCAGCACCAGGGTATCGGCTCCGGCGACGGCCGCCGCCGGCTCGGTGTGTACCGTTACCCCCTCGCTGGCCAGGTCGCTGGCACGCTCCGGGGTGCGGTTGTAGGCCTCGACGGAAAAACCGGCGCGCAAAAGACGCAGGCCCATGGGTTGCCCCATGAGCCCGCAGCCCAGCAGCGCCACGCGGGACGCAGCCATAGTGACCTCCTACTTGATCTTGTCGTCCAGGTCCTCCGTATACCCCAGCAGGGTATGCGGCGGTGGCGCCTCTTTCTGGTACTTGGTGGGCGTCACGGCCTCGGTGGAATGCAGGCTCTTCCACAGCCCGACCACCATCACGAGCATCACCACCGAGAACGGCAGGCCGACGCTGATCGCCGCTGCCTGCAGGGCGGCAAGCCCCCCCGCCAGCAACAGGATCGACGCCACGATCCCCTCAAGGATCGCCCAGTAGACCCGCTGGGTCACGGTCGGGTTGCGCACATCACCCGAGGCCAGGGTGTCGATTACCAGCGAGCCGGAGTCCGAGGAGGTGACGAAGAAGGTCACGATCAGCACCGTGGCCGCGGCCATGGCCAGCACCGCCAGCCAGTCCCACAGCGGCATCGCCTCGATCGTCGCGAACAACGCGGTGGACACGCTCTCCTCGACCGCGCCGGAGATATTGGCCACGCCACCCACCTCGTAGCCCATCGCGGTACCGCCGAACACCGAAAGCCAGACGAAGGCGGCGGCCGTCGGCGCCAGCAGCACGCCGGCCACGAATTCACGGATCGTGCGCCCGCGCGAGACACGGGCGATGAACATGCCGACATACGGGGCCCAGGAGATCCACCAGCCCCAATAGAAGATGGTCCAGGCGGTGGCCCAGCCAGTCTCGTCGATGGTATCGGCCCACAGACTCATCTCGGGCAGGTGCTGCACGTAAACACCGGTCGACTCCACCAGCAAGCGCAGGATGAACAGTGTCGGCCCCATGATCAGCAACAGCGCGAGCAGGATCACCGCCAGCCCGATATTGAAATTGGAAAGCCGTTTGATGCCGCGATCTACCCCGAGGGCGACCGAGCCCACTGCGATCAGAGTAATGATCGCGACCAGGATGATCTGCATGGCCGTGGATTCCTCGATCCCGAACACGTAGTTCAGACCCGAGTTGATCTGCATGACCCCGAGGCCCAGCGAGGTGGCCACCCCGAACATGGTCCCGAACAGGGCCACGATGTCGATCAGGTGCCCCCAGGGGCCATAGATGCGGTCCCCGATGAACGGATAAAGCGAGGAGCGAATCAGCAGGGGCAGGTTATGCCGGTAGGCATAGTAGGCCAGCGACAGCCCAACGACGATGTAGATCGCCCAGGCATGCAGCCCCCAGTGGAAGAAGGTGTAACGCATCGCTTCGGCCGCGGCCGCGCTGGTCTCGCCATCGGCATGCGGCGGATCCAGGTAGTGGTACATCGGCTCGGCAATGCTCCAGAACAGCAGCCCGATCCCCATGCCTGCGGAGAAGAGCATCGCGAACCACGCGGCGTAGCTGAAACGCGGCGCCTCGAACTGGTCTCCGAGCCGTATGCCCCCGTAGCGCGAGAACATCAGGTACACGGAAAAGACCAGGAAGACCGTCACGACCAGCACGTAGTACCAGCCGAGATACTCGGAGATACCGGTCTGCAGCTTCTCGAAGATGCGCTCCGCCGTGTCCGGGAAGATCGCCCCGAACAGGACGAATGCCGCGATCACGGCACTGGAGATCCAGAACACCGGGCTGCAAATGATGCCGAAGCCGGCGATCCGGGTCTGGTTCAGCCCCGGGCTTGAAGACGGTTCTTCCATGCTTGGCTCCCCTATTCTTGTGTTGCGTTCAAACGCCGCACCGGCGTGTTGGTGCACATCTCGGGACCTTGCATCCCGAGCCTTCCCGTGCGCCTGACGTTCGGGGACGCGCTCAGCCGGCGAAACAGGGCCGGCGGACGACGTTCCTACCGTAGCCAATGCCCCGGCAAACTGCAAAACACTTCACGGGTCGTCCTCGCCGCCGCTGCGTGTGAGCAGGAGGCCGCGCGCCTGCCCGCACACGCGTTCGCGCTCGATCGCCCACCCCCCCTCCTCCACGAAGCCCGGGTCGACCTCCGACTCCAGTTCCGCGTAGACGCGTGCACCGGGGCTCAACCAGCCCTGGGCGGCCAGCGCGGCGAGCGTCGGGGCCACCCGGCCCTGACCAAAAGGAGGGTCGAGAAACACGACATCGAAGGGGCCGCCCTCCGGGGGCTGGCCCAGCAAACGGGCCACATCATCGCACCGGATATGCACCTGGGTGGCCCCCAGGCGTTCACGGTTGGCCTCGAGCTGGGCCGCCGCCCGCGCGTCGCGCTCGACCAGCCAGACTTGGCGCGCGCCCCGCGAGGCGGCCTCGAACCCCAGGGCACCCGTGCCGGCGTACAGGTCCAGCACTCGCGCCCCCGGCAGCTGCGGCTGCAGCCAGTTGAACAGGGTCTCGCGCTGGGCATCCGCGGTCGGACGCAGCCCCCCGACGGACGGCACCGGCAACCACTGGCGGCGCCAGGCACCCCCAATGATGCGGATACGCGCGCTGCGCCCTGGCGGGCCGCGCCTAGTCTTCCTGGCCACCGACAATGACCGTGACCAGGGCCTCAGGGTTGAGACGGTCGGCCAGCTGGTTGTTCATAGTCTCCAGCTCCACCGCTTGCATGCGCTCGACATAGCGCTCCAGATAGTCATCGGAGAGTCCGTAGAAACCGATCATGCCGAGCAGGCTGACGATGTCGCTGTTGGAGGCCAGCGACAAGGGGAACGAGTTGATCACGTTCTCGCGCGAGGCCTCCATCTCTTCAGGGTCCACCCCCTCGGCGTGCCAGCGCAGGACCTGCTCGCGCAGGACCTCCACGGCCTCGTCCGTCTGGTCCACGCCCGTCTGCATATTGATCACGAACGGGCCTTCGACCGCCATCGGCTGGAAGCGGCTGTGCACCGAGTAGGCCAGCCCGCGGGCGCTGCGCACCTCCTGGAACAGGCGCGAGGTAAATCCGCCCCCGCCCAGGGCATGATTGGCCAGCGTCAGAGCGAAGTGCGCCTCGTCGCCGCGGCGCAGGGCCGGGGCCCCCATGAAGATGTGCGCCTGCTCCGACGGGAACGCGATGCGCTCCTCCACCGGCTCCTCGCGCATTGGCACCGGCGGCAACGGGTCAACTGCATCGCCACGGGGCAGCGCGGCCGAGATCCGGGCGGCCAGCTCCTCGGCCTGCTCGCGGCTTACCCCGCCGGTGATCGCCAGCGAGCCGTTCCCCGCCGCGTAGTGACGCTCGAAGAAGGCCCGGGCATCATCGCGCGTCATCGCCTCCAGCGTATCGACCTCGCCGCCCGGCCAGCTGCCATAGGGGTGGTCTTCATACATCAGTTCGTAGAATCGCCGGCTGGCCACCACGGCCGGTTCCTGGCGCTCGCGCTGCAGGGACTGCAGGGCCTGTCGGCGACTGCGCTCGAAATCGCCCTCGGGGAAGGCAGGGGCGGACAGCACGTCGGCCAGGGTGCCGACCGACGTCTCCATCCAGTCCGGCTCGGTCAGGGTGCGCAGGCTGACGATCGCCATATCCCGCAGGGAGCTGGTACCGAAGCGGGCGCCGACCGACTCGAAGCGTTCGGCCAGTTCGGAGGCATCCATGTCCTCGGTGCCGTGGCGCAGACCACGGGAGGTCATCATCGCCAGCCCGGGTAGATCACCGTCGCGCGCCGCGCCACCATCGAAGGTCAGGCGCAGATCCACCATCGGCAGGTCCGGCGCCTCGACATACAGGACGCGCAGACCCTCGTCGGTTTCCCAGCGATCAATCTCCACCGCCTGCACCGGCATCACCAGCAGGGTCAGCGGGACCAGGGCCAGCGCCGCCAACCGGGAACGACGCGAGAGTTTCTTGAGTGCGTGCAGCATTAGTGATCCCCCTCCGGATAGCCGCCATCGAGATCCGGGGCGCCGTAAGGCCCGGGTGCCGGGGCCTCTTCGTCATCCATCGGCTGCGGGTCGAGGATCCCGACCGTGCGCCGCTCGGGCACCAGGTACTCGCGCACCACGCGCTGGACATCCTCGGCCGTCACCTCGCGTACCCGCTCCAGGAAACGATCGTTCTCCCGCCAGCCAACGCCAACGGTCTCGAGCATGCCCAGCTGGAAGGCCTGGGCACGCACGGAATCGCGTTCAAAGACCTCCGAGGCGATCACCCGCGCCTGCACGCGTTCCAGCTCTCGGTCATCCACGGGTTCCTCGGCCAGGCGATCGATCTCGTCCAGCAGGGCCTGCTCCAGGGTCTCGACATCCGTGTCCGAGGTCGGCACGGCGGCGACCATGAACAGATCGTCCAGCCTCGCGAACGGGCTGTAGCGCGCCGAGGTGGCGCTCGCCAGCTCCTGCCCCCGGACCAGCTCGCGCGCGAAGCGCGAGGCCTCGCCCGAATCCAGGATCCCGGCGGCCACCAGCAGGGCGTAGGCGTCCTCGTGCGAGTCCAGTGTATTCAGCACCGGGGTCTTCCAGCCCATCATCAGAAACGGGACCTGGGCCGGGGCCTGCACCGTAATCCGGCGTTCCCCGGCCTGCGGGGTCTCCCGGCGCGGCTTGGCCTCGGGCACATTGCCGCTGGGGATGGCACCGAAGTGCTTCTCGGCAGCCGCGATGACCTCGTCGGCATCGACATCGCCGACGACGACGACCACTACGTTGCTGGGGTGGTAGTAGCGGTCATACCAGTCCTGCAGATCTTCCAGGGTGTAGGCCTCGATGTCGGTCATCCAGCCGATCACGGGCTGGCCGTACGGGTGGTTGAAGAAGGCCGTCGCCATCAACTGCTCGCGCAGCAGAGAATTCGGCTGATCCTCCACACGCAGGCGCCGCTCCTCCTGCACGACCCGCAGCTCCGGACGGAACTCGTCTTCCTGCAGCTTCAGGTGCCGCATGCGCTCGGCCTCCATGGCCATCACGGTCTCCCAGTGGTCGGAGCCGATCACCTGGTGGTAGCCGGTATAGTCGCGCCCGGTAAAGGCGTTCTCGCGCCCGCCCAGGCGCGCAACGATCCGCGAGAACTCGCCCGGCTCGTACTTCTCCGAACCGCGGAACATCATGTGTTCCAGCATGTGCGAGATACCGGTGATGCCGCTGTGTTCATCGGCGGAGCCGACGCGATACCAGACCATGTTGGCCACCACCGGTGCGCGCCGGTCCTCCAGGACCAGCACGGTCAGACCGTTGTCGAGCGTGGCCTCCACCACATCCGATTCGATCTCCAGTTCCCCGGCCACGACACTGGCACTGATCAGCCAGACGGCCATCCATCCAACGAGACTTCCGAGCACTGCTCTACGCATTGCAATACGATCCCCGTGCTAGCATGAACACTTTCTACTGGACCACCTGAAACATGTTCGGTTTCCGCAAGAAGAAATCCGAAGAATCCGCCACGCCCAGCCCGGATACCACGCCGGAGGCCCCGCCGGAAACCGCGGCGGCGCCCGAGCCGGAACCCGACGCGCAACCGGCCCGTGGCGGCTGGTTCCAGCGCCTGCGCCAGGGCCTGGCCAAGACCGGCCAGGCCCTCGGCGGCGACCTCAAGAGCCTGTTCCGGCGCAAGATCGACGACGAGCTGTTCGAGGAACTGGAAGAGCGCCTGCTCCTGGCCGATGTCGGCCTGGATGCGACCCAGCGGATCATGGATCGTATCACCCGCGAGGTAAAACGGCGCGAGCTGGACAACGCCGACGCGCTGATGGACGCGCTCGAGACCGCGATGGTGGAGATCCTGGAACCGGTCTCGCGGCCGCTGGATATCCCGCAGGCCGAGCGGCCGTTTTCGATCCTGGTGGTCGGCATCAACGGTGCTGGCAAGACCACCACGATCGGCAAACTGGCGCATCGCTTCAAGGACGAGGGCCGCTCGGTGCTGCTGGCCGCAGGCGACACCTTCCGCGCGGCCGCGGTGGAACAGCTGCAGACCTGGGGGGAACGCAATGGCGTCCCGGTAATCGCCCAGGGGACCGGGGCCGACTCGGCCTCCGTGGTCTACGACGGCCTCCAGGCCGCCCAAGCGCGCAAGACCGATATCCTGATCGCCGATACCGCCGGACGCCTGCACACCCAGACCAACCTGATGGACGAAGTGCGCAAGGTGAAGCGCGTGATGGGCCGGCTGGACGAAAGCGCCCCGGACGAGGTGCTGCTGGTGGTCGACGGCGGCACCGGCCAGAACGCGCTGAGCCAGGCACGGCAGTTCCACGAGGCCCTGGGGCTGACCGGGATCGTGGTCACCAAGCTGGACGGTACCGCCAAGGGCGGCGTTCTGTTCGCGCTGGCCGAGCAACTGGGGGTACCGGTGCGCTTTATCGGCGTGGGCGAGAAGGCCGAAGACCTGCAGCGCTTTGATGCCCGCGCGTTCGTCCGGGCACTGCTGGGTCGCGAGGAAAACTAGCCGGCATGATCCAGTTGCAGCGCGTAACCAAGCGCTTTGGCAGCGCGGCCGATGCGCTGTCCAATGTCAGCCTGCGCGTGGATGCCGGCGCGATGGCCTTTGTCACCGGCCCGTCCGGGGCCGGCAAGAGTACGCTGCTGCGCCTGATCGCCGGTCTGGAACGCCCGACCCGCGGCCGCATCCGCGTGAACGGGCACGAACTGGACCGCCTGTCGGCTCGGGCCATCCCGCGCTTTCGCCGCAGCATCGGCCTGGTCTTCCAGGACCATCGCCTGCTGTTCGACCGCCCCGTGTTCGACAACGTCGCCCTGCCGCTGGAGATCCTGGCCTACCGTCGCCCGGAGATGCGCAAGCGGGTGCGCGCGGCGCTGGACAAGGTCGGGTTGCTGCACAAGGAGACGGTCAACCCGCGCACCCTGTCCGCAGGGGAGCAGC
This sequence comes from Thioalkalivibrio sp. ALgr1, assembly GCF_000378285.1. Taxonomy (NCBI): domain Bacteria; kingdom Pseudomonadati; phylum Pseudomonadota; class Gammaproteobacteria; order Chromatiales; family Ectothiorhodospiraceae; genus Thioalkalivibrio; species Thioalkalivibrio sp. ALgr1. The sequence goes on along the minus strand of NZ_KB905132.1, from coordinate 632,707 downwards.
AACGCGTCGGCATCGCCCGGGCCATCGTGCACCGGCCGGTACTGCTGCTTGCGGACGAGCCGACCGGCAACCTGGACCCGGCCCTTTCGGAGGAGATCCTCGCGCTGTTCGACGACTTCAACCGCGTCGGCATGACCGCCCTGATCGCGAGCCATGACCAGGAACTGATCGGCCGCATGGGCAAACCGGTGCTGCACCTGGAAAATGGCCGCATCGAGGCTCGCGGCGGGGCGAGCGCATGAGACCCGGGCGCCGCCTGATTGATGCCCTACCGGCCTGGCTGGACAGCCACCGCGATGCCGCCCGGCGCAGTCTTGGCCGGCGACTGCAGGCCCCGGTCCTGAGCCTGATCACCATCGCGGTACTGGGCTTCATCCTCGCGCTCCCTGCCTATCTCTGGGTCCTGCTGGACAACGCGCGCGCCCTGTCGGCGCATGTCGACCACGACCCGCGCATCGCGCTCTATCTCGATCATGTCGACGAAGAGACGGCCGGGCGGCTCGAGGATGCGCTGGACGATGACGAACGTGTCGCTCGCTGGGAGCGCATCGACGCCGACACCGCACTGGGTGCCTACCGCGACAGCCTGCCGGACCCGGAACTGCTCGACTGGCTGGAGGACAACCCGTTACCGGACGTGATTGACGTCGTTCCCGCCAGCACCCAGCCGGATACGGTGGCGGCGTTGCGTGACGACCTGCGGGCGTTGGCGCCCGAGGCCGGGGTAGTCGCCGACGACGAGTGGGTGCGCCAACTCAACAGCCTGCACGAGCTGGGCCTGCGCATCCTGTCCGTGGTTGCCGCGCTGCTGGGGCTCGGCGCCGTACTGATCCTGGCGCTCGCCACCGCCTCGGAACTGCGCGAGCGCCAGGAAGAAATCGCGATCTCGCGCATCAGTGGCGCCACCCACCGGTTTCTGCGCCGCCCGTCGCTCTACGGGGGTGTGCTGACCGGGTTCGGTGGGGGTGTCTTCAGCGTTATCCTGCTGCTGGTGGGGGTCGCGCTGAGTCGCGAACCGCTGACCGAGGCGGCTGCCGCATTCGACCTGGAGTTCACCCTGCGCCTGCCGCATGCCGGGGATCTGCTGGGCCTGATCGTGGCGGGCCTGATACTGGGCTGGCTGGGCGCCCGACTGGGCAGCGGCCACGCGCTGCGCGACGCGCCTTGAGCGCATGCGAAACAACAATAACTCCCGGAACTTTCAGCGGGTTTAGCACTCTACTGACACGAGTGCTAATCTCTATCTTTATTCTCAGGAGGCATCCATCACGATGAGCAGCAAGGCCCTGGCAACCGTGCATGCAGACCTGCCCGTTCCCGTCGGGAACCTGGACCATTACATGCAGGCGGTCAGCCGGATCGAGGTTCTGGACCCGGAACACGAGCGCGAACTCGCCCGGTCGCTGCAAGAACGCAGCGACCTGGATGCGGCGCGCCAGCTGATCCTGCACAACCTGCGCTTCGTCGTGCATGTGGCCCGCGGCTACCAGGGCTACGGCCTGCCCCTGGGCGACCTGATCCAGGAAGGTAATGTCGGCCTGATGAAGGCCGTGCGGCGCTTCGACCCGAACCAGGGGGTGCGCCTGGTCTCGTTCGCGGTGCACTGGATCCGCGCCGAGATCCACGAGTTCATCCTGCGCAACTGGCGCATTGTGAAGGTGGCGACGACCAAGGCGCAGCGCAAGCTGTTCTTCAACCTGCGCAGCGCCAAGCAGCGCCTCGGCTGGATGTCGAACGACGAGGTCTCGGCGGTCGCCAGGGACCTCGGGGTATCCGAGAATGACGTCTGGGAGATGGAACGGCGCCTGTCCAGTCAGGACGCGAGCTTTGATCCCGCGCCCGATAGCGACGACGAGCACAGCTACCTGGCCCCGGCCCAGCGGCTGAGCCTCGAGGACATGAGCGACGACCCGGCGCAGGTGGCCGAGGACGAGGACTGGGACCGCCATTACCAGGAGCGGCTGGCAAGCACTCTGGGCGAGCTGGACGAACGCTCCCGCGACATCCTGGCGCGCCGCTACATGAGCGAGCCCAAAGCGACGTTGCATGAACTGGCGGCCGAGTATGGCGTCTCCGCCGAGCGCATCCGACAGATCGAGAACAACGCGATCAAGCGCATCCGCACCGCGTTCGCCGACTGATTCGCTACCTAGGCAACCCCCCAACGAAAAAGGCCCCGACCGCTTATGCGATCGGGGCCTTTTTGATGGCTTCCGGCGCCGCTCACGCGGCGCACGGGAATCCCTGGCTCAGCCGCCGAACAGGATCACCGAGAAGAAGCTGATCCAGGACCAGATGATCAGGGCGGCAGTGAACGTCAACGGGAAGTTCGCAAAGGTAAACCACTCACGCATAGCCAAAGCCCTCAACACACATCGATTTAAGAATGGGTAAAGGTTAAGCGGCAGGAGGCCCCGGCGCAAGTTTCCGGATCAGCGCGGTCGGTCTTCCGGTCGCTGCGTCTCCCTGGAAGTCTGGTCCTTCTCGTCGTCTTCGGTAGTCGGGATCCGCGGATCATCGTCATCCATCAGGATACGGTGCGCCGGACCCTCGAGGTCATCGTACTGACCCGACCGTATCGCCCACAGCAGGACCATCCCCACGACCAGGGCAAACAGCATCGCCAGCGGGATCAACAGGTAAAGAATCGACATGGCGACCAGTCTACTCGTCCTGCGCCGAGCCTCAACCCGGGGGCGAGGCAGACGCCTCGGCAGGCGCACGACTGGCGTGCTCGCGCGGAGCGGCCACACGGTCGCGCCCCGGACGCAGACGCAGGGCATTGCCCACCACCAGCAGGGAACTCATCGACATCCCCAACGCGGCCAGCCAGGGCGTGAGCAGGCCGGCAGCGGCAAACGGCAGGGCGACTGCATTGTAGCCGATGGCCCAGGCAATGTTCTGGCGCACGATTCGCGTCGTGCGGCGGGCCTGATCCAATGCTTCCGGCAACCGATCCAGGCGGTCGGAAGTTAGCACGAGATCGGCCTGGGTCTGCGCCAGACGGGTACCACCACCCATGGCCAGGGAGACATCCGCCCCCGCGAGCACCGGCGCGTCGTTGATTCCCTCCCCGGCCATCAGCACGGTGCGGCCCTCAGCCTGGAGGTCGCGTACATGGCGCAGCTTGTCCTCCGGCGTCAGGCCGCCATGGAACCGGTCGATACCCAGGTGCTCAGCGAAGCGCTGCCCCGCCTCCGGACGGTCGCCGGTCAGGAGTATCACCTCGAGCCCGCGCGCGCGCAGCGTCGCGACCGTCTCGGCCGCCTCGGGTCGTGGCGTGTCGGCGAGCCAGAAGGTCGCAACCGGCTGACCATCCACCACCAGCCAGACCGGCGAGGCGAACGGACTATCCGCCGGGGCCTCGGCGGCCGGAGGGTCCGCTTGCGACAGCATTCCGCGCCCCCCGATCGCCACCTCGCGCCCGTCAATCTGGCCGACCAGTCCACTGCCCGGCTCGTTATGGACGGCCCGGGCAGCCACGCCGGGGGCGGGCACGGCCTCACGGAAGGCCCGCGATAGAGGGTGTTCCGAATGGGCCTCCAGCGCCGCGGCCCACGTGCGCCAGTCCTGCCCTGGTGGCGGCGCCACATGATCCTGCTGTGCCACGAGGCGCGGGCGGCCCTCGGTCAGGGTGCCCGTCTTGTCCAGGCAGACGGTATCGACACGCGCCAGGGCCTCCAGGGTGCGGCCGCGCGTTACCAGGAGCCCCAGGCGTGACAGCGTGCCCGTGGTCGCGGTGAGCGCGACGGGTGTTGCCAGCGCCAATGCGCAGGGACAGGTGGCGACCAGCATCGCCACCATCACCCACAGCGCCCGGCTGGGGTCGATCCAGGCATACCAGACGAGGCCTGCGAGGGCGGTCAGGAGCAGGACCGCCCCGACAAACCAGCCGGTCCCGGTCTCGGCGAGACGGGCGATCCGGGGTTTCTCGCTCTGCGCGCGATCGAGCAGGCGCTGGATCGCGGCCAGCGTGGTCTCGGCGCCGACGCGGCGGACCTCCACGACCAGCGGCCCATCGACATTGACGGTGCCGCCCACGACTGCGTCGCCCGCGGCAACCGGCTCGGGATCCGGTTCGCCAGTCAGCAAGGCACGGTTAATGGTGGAACGCCCTTGGGCGACCACGCCATCGGCCGGGACCGACTCTCCGGGCCGGACGCGTACACGGTCGCCGGGGCTCAGGTCGCCAAGGGCCACGGGCTCCTCCTGGCCGCCGGCATCCAGTCGATGGGCCAGGGCCGGCACCAGTCGATCCAGGCGATCGATGGCCTGGCTCGCATGCTGTCGCGCGATCAACTCGAGGTAGCGACTGGTCAGCAGGAAGAAGACAAACATGACGACCGACTCGAAGTAGACATGCTCGCCGGTCCCGAGCAGGACCGCGTAAAGACTGGCCACGTAGGTCACGATGATCGCCAGGCTCACCGGAACATCCATGCCGAGCCTTCGCTGGCGCAGATCGCGCCATGCGCTCTGGTAGAACGGGATAGCCGAGTAGAAGACCACAGGGGTAGTCAGGGCCGCTGCCACCCAGCGCATGAACTGCATCAGGTCGGCGTGCTGGGCGTCGTCCTCGCCCAGCCAGATGGCCAGGGCCAGCATCATCACCTGCATCATGCCGAGCGCGGCCACCCCGATCCGGCGCAGCGCCACACCGCGTTCGCGGGCGATCGCCTTCTCGCGGGTGCCCGGATCGTACGGGTGGGCGTGGTAACCGATATCGCGGATCGCCTTGAGGATCGCGGACAGGGCGATGCGCTCCGGGTCCCAGACCAGGCGGGCGCGATGGGTCGAGTAGTTGATGCTGAAGGCGATCACGCCCGGCAGGGACTGCACATGGCGCTCGTTCAACCAGACGCAGGCGGCGCAGGTGATCCCCTCGAGGATCAGTGCGGCCTCGAGCCGGGGGCCGCCGCTGGTGGCGGCGTCTGATGCCGGTGTCACGAACGAGCGCTGGACGGCCTCGGTATCGAAGAGTTCGAGCTCCCGCAGCTCGTCGGGGACCAGGGGTTCGCCGGCCTGCCCGGGCGGCGCCGGACGATGGTGATAGTAAGCGCCCAGGCCGCGCTCGATGATCGCGCCGGCGACGGCCTGGCAGCCGGGACAGCAGGTTGACTGCTCGCGTCCCTCGAACAGGACCGGGTAATGCGCACCGCCCGGAATCGGCAGACCACAGTGAAAACAGCCACCACCCGTGTCAGCGGGCGTGGCCGTGGAATCGGGCTCGGGGCGTGATCCGCTCACCGGCGGTCGGCGAGATTAGCTGGACTGGCCGCGAACGCGGGTGCGCGCCTGCTGTTCGACCAGCTGGCCGTCGTGTTCGATATGGAAGCGCAGGTCCCAGCGCCCCGGCGATGGCAGTGACAGCTCGACCTGATAGAGCCCTTCACCGATCGACTGCATCTCGAAGGCCTGGTCGCGGCGTTCGTCGGCGACCCACATGAACAGGCCACTGATATCGGCATCGGAGATCGGACGCCCCTCGGCATCCAGGACTTCCACCTGGAAGGTGGCGCTCTCCCCTTCGACCGGGGTTTCCACCCAGCCCTGGCGCACCTGCCAGCCCAGTTCGCGCTGTTCCTGGAGCCGCGTCATGCGGTGCACGGCGAGGGCCTCGTCGCGCTCCTGGATGCCGCCGACCGTCCCGGGGAAGGCCGAGGTCACGCGCTCGGCCGGCGTCTCGGGCTCGGGCAGCAGGGTGCCGATAAAGCGCTCCGGCATGCCGTTGTGGGCGAGCGTGATCAGGACCGCCTGGACCGACGCGATGATCGTAAAAAAGCCGACAATCACCAGCGGCGCCCAGTGCAGGCTGAACGATCCCTTCTGTCCGTCCTCGGCTTCCGCCTCCTTCTGGGTGAGGATGATGCCCAGCCCGTAGGGTACGATGATGTACAGCGCGAGATGGATCGCGAACACATCCGCGCCCTGCCAGGTGAGGATGGAGGTCGGGATGAACACGAACAGCATGATCGCCACCACCACGGCGGCCGTGTTGTAGGCGCGCAGACGGGTGAACTTGTAGATCAGCGCAAACAGCAGCGCGAGCGCGGCGCTGCCCAGTCCAAGGGAGATGACGAGATTGCTCATGATGTCTTCATCGTGTCGTTCCGGCGCAGCAGGGTATCACTCGGTTGGCGGCGCGCCAGTTTCGCCAGCCGGATTGTCGTATCTTATAAAAGCGCTCAATAAAGCCGTCCTGGCTTTCAGAGCCGCACGCGGCGCTTCACCGTCTTTCGGCCTTTGCACGAGCAAAGGGATTTGCAGCTTGCTTCGGAATCAACCACCTGCGGTGGTCGATTTCCGGCGGCCCGTCCATGTGCCGCAGGGAAACGCCGATAATTCAGCGTTTCCCTGGCCGCGCGGTCAGCGGTGGCTGAAGCGGGCATCGGCCTCGACCGGGTCGATCCGTCCCTCGCGATCGCGGATCACGAAATAGAAGCGGAGCGGCGAATCCGCCCCGGCCTCCACGTCGTGGCGTATGCGGGCCAGTACGGTCAGCCGCTGGCCGGGTTCAAGCCGGATCTGCTCGACCTGGCCCAGGTCGAGCGTCGCGCCCTCGAGCCCATCGATATCGAGCGTGAAATCGAGCTCCTGGTCGGAGACGTTGTTCAGGCGCAATTCGTAGCTGTTCTGCACCCGACCGTCGGACATCTGCACGAATAGCGGCTGTCGCACCTGGTTGACGTTCACATCGACCGGCGGGCGTTCGAGGATACTGAAGACCAACGCACCGACGACCACTAGCACCGCCGCCCCGTATCCAAGCGTCTTGCCCTTCAGCCAGCGGGTCTTGCCGCCTTCGAGCTCACGCTCCGACGAATAGCCGATCAAGCCGCGGGGCCAGCCCTGTTTGTCCATGATGGTGTCGCAGGCATCAATGCACAGGGCACAGTGGATACACGAGACCTGCAGCCCATCGCGGATGTCGATCCCTGTAGGACACACCTGGACGCAGTACCCGCAATCGATGCAGTCACCGACCCCGGCCGCCTGTCGCTCCTCTCGGGTCTTCAGGCCCGCTTTCACCTTCGCGCGACCCGCTGAGCCCTCGCCGCGGTTCTGGTCATAGGAAACGATCAGGGTATCGCGATCGAACATCACGCTCTGGAATCGGGCGTACGGACAGATGAAGGTACAGACCTGTTCGCGCGCCAGCCCGGCAAAGGTATAGGTGGTGGCAGTCAGCAAGCCCGCAGTCACGTACGCGGCGAACCGGGCATCACCGCTGAAGAAGTCGCGTGCCAGAGTCGGGGCATCAGCCCAGTACAGGACGAAGCCGAGCCCCGTGGCAAAGGCGACGAGGAGCCAGGAGAGGTGCGTCGCGCCCAGTTTCCAGAGCTTCTCGACATTCCAGGGCTGCTTGGACAGGCGGAGACGGGCGGGCCGCTCGCCCTGGATCTTGCGCTCCAGGTACATGAACACGTCGGTCCAAAGCGTCTGGAAGCAGAAATAGCCACAGAAGACCCGACCCAGCACGCCGGTGACGAAGAACAGCAATAGCGCCGCGACGACCAGGAAGCCCGCCAGCCAGAAGATGTCCTGGGCGTAGACGACCAGATCAAACAGGAAGAACTGTCGGTTGGGGATATCGAACAGCACCGCCTGGCTCGGACCGTAGTCTCGGTCCCAGCGCAGCCAGGGGAGGCCAAAGAACACCCCGTAGGCCAGGAGAAGGATCCCGGTCTTGAGGTTGCGAAAACGGCCCTTGACCGATCGCGGGTGGATCGGAATGCGAGCCTCGTAGATTGGCTGGCCTTGCGCCATGAATCCTCCCGGGAATGAACCCGGCGTGCGCACACCACCATGTGCGAGGGAGTGTCTCCCCAACGGAAGCAGGGGCCCGGACGGCCGTCAAGAAACCCGTGCGGAACCCCTGTAGTGCGAACCGGGATTCACCCGCTGGTGAACCCCGGGAGCAATGCGTTTACTGACCGCCGCCCAGCGAATGGACGTACGCCGTCAGCATCTTGATCTCGTCGTCCGACAGGCGGTCGGCAAATCCCGGCATCTCGCGCTGGATGCCATCACGGACGAAGTTGGCCACCAGGCGCAGGCGCTCGGAGTCACTCTCCGCACCCTGCACGTCGATAAGGCCCCAGATGTTGTTGGTCAGATTCGGCGCGCCCTGTGACGCCAGGCCCTGGCCATCCTCACCGTGGCACTGGAAGCAGCCGCCTTCCATGCCGGCGAAAATCCGCTCGCCGGCATCGGACATGTCGGAGTCAACGTCGTAATCATTCAGCGACAGGACGTAGGCCGCCACTTCGTTCATCTGATCGCGGGTCAGCGTGTCGCGATACCCCGGCATGTAGCCCAGACGACCTTCACGGATGGTGTGCTCGATCTGCTCGACCGTGCCGCCCCACTTCCAGTGGTCGTTGCGCAGGTTCGGATACTGCCCGATCACACCCGCGCCGCCGACCTGGTGACAGGCCGCACACCAGGTCCCGAAGGAACCCTGGGCGTACGCGTTGACGAAGCTCATGGAGTCGGCATCGGCCAGGATCGTCTCGTAGTCCTGGCTGGCGACCTGCTCCAGCATCTCGCGCTGGCGCACCGCGTACTCGCCGGTCTGCATGTCGCGCGCCAGCAGGGCACGGGTGTTCCAGTGCGTGGTGCGCTCTTCGCCGTTCACCTCGTAGGTGATGGTGGCAAAGCCCTTGGTGAAGCTGTCGCCGATGGGCCAGGCCGGATAGATCAGCCAGTAGACCAGCGCGAACACGACCGTGGCGTAGAAGCCCCACAGCCACCAGCGCGGGAGCGGGTTGTTGTATTCCTGAAGGTCCCCGTCCCAGACGTGCCCGGTGGTCTCGACCTGGTTCTTATCGCGGTTGTCCTGTGTGCTCATTGCTTTTCGCTCTCGGTTTTGTCGCGCCGGGCCGTGGGCTCCAGGTGCGAATCATCTTCTTCCAGAGGAATGTAGCGATACGTCTCGAACTTCTTGGCCCGGCTCGGCTTGGCGAACAGGTAAATCACGATCCCGATGAACGTGCTCATGAACAGCACCAGCGCAAACATCTTGCTGTTGCCGAGATCCGTAATCCATTCCCAGGCTGCTGCCATGTCTCCCAACCTTGGCCGGGCCGAATTCCCTAACGGAATTCGGCGAAGTGGCCGTCGTCGTATTCGCTGAAGTCCACCATGGTGCCGAGCACCTGCAGGTAGGCCACCATGGCATCCATCTCGGAGATGAACGAGGAGTCGCCGTCAAAGTTCTCGGCCTGCGCCTGCTCGATCAGCATCTCTTCGGCGTTGTTGATGTCGAACATCCGGGCGTGTTGTTCGCCGAACTTCTCGACATTGGCCTCGTACTCTTCCTCGGTAATCGAGTACGGCACGCCGACGCGCTTCAGGGCACGCATGCGCGCCGCGACATCGGAGTAGTCCAGCGGCGTGGTCGCCAGCCAAGGATAACCGGGCATGATCGACTCGGGCACCAGCGACTGCGGGTCAATCAGATGCTGGACCTGCCATTCGTTGGAGTACTTGCCACCGACGCGCGCCAGGTCCGGCCCCGTACGCTTGGAGCCCCACTGGAACGGATGGTCGTACTTGGACTCCGCCGCCAGCGAGTAGTGGCCGTAGCGCAGCATCTCGTCACGGAACGGGCGCACCATCTGCGAATGGCAGGTGTAGCAACCCTCGCGGACAAAGATGTCACGCCCGCGTTGCTCCAGCGGGGTGTACGGGCGCACGCCGTCTACTTCTTCGATCGTGTCGTCGATGTAGAACAGCGGGACAATCTCGACCAGGCCGCCCACACTGATCACCGCGAGCGTCAGGATGATCAGCAGGCCGGCATTGGTTTCAACGCTTTCGTGCTTCATGGATCTAGTCTCTCCCTATCAGGCCGTGCGGGCTTCGGCCGCGCGGGCTTCTTCACGCTCGCGAGCTTCGGACTTGATGCCCATGCGGACAGTCATGGCGACGTTCCAGGCCATGATCAGCATGCCGGCGAGGAAGAACCCGCCACCAATGGCACGCACCACATACGGACGATGCAGGAACACCACCGACTCGGTGAAGGTGTAGGCAAGGTTCCCGTACTGGTCGAAGGCACGCAGCATCAGGCCCTGACCGATACCGGCCACCCACATCGCGGTGATGTACAGCACGATCCCGATGGTCGCCAGGAAGAAGTGCACGTACACAAGCTTGAGGCTGTACAGGTTGACGCCCCACAGACGCGGGATCAGGTGGTACAGCGAACCGAAGGTGATCATCGCCACCCAGCCCAGCGCACCGGAGTGCACGTGGCCGACGGTCCAGTCGGTGTAGTGCGACAACGCGTTCACGCTCTTCAGCGACATCATCGGACCTTCGAAGGTCGACATGCCGTAGAACGACAGCGCGGTGATCAGGAACAGCATGATCGGGTCGGTGCGCAGCTTATCCCAGGCCCCCGACAGGGTCATGATGCCGTTGATCATGCCACCCCAGGAGGGCAGCAGCAGCAGGATGGAGAAGGTCGCCGCCAGGGTGGAGACCCAGTCCGGCAGGGCGGTCCAGTGCAGGTGGTGCGCGCCCACCCACATGTACAGGAACACCAGCGCCCAGAAGTGGATGATCGACAGCTTGTACGAGTAGATCGGTCGACCGGCCTGCTTGGGCACGAAGTAGTACATCATCCCGAGGAAGGCCGCGGTCAGGAAGAAGCCCACCGCGTTATGGCCGTACCACCACTGACGCATCGCATCCTGCACGCCGGAGAACAGCGGGTAGGAGTGCGAGTGGAAGATGCCGACCGGCACTTCCAGGTTATTGAAGATGTGCAGCAGGGCTGTCGCCAGGATGAACGACATGAAGAACCAGTTCGCCACATAGATGTGCGGCTGGGTCCGGCGCAGCAGGGTCTGCAGGTAGATCCAGAAGTAGACCACCCAAACGACCAGGATGATCAGGTCGATCTGCCAGTTGAACTCGGCGTATTCGCGACCCTGGGTGATCCCCATGGTGTAGGTGATCACGCCGAGGATCAGCGCCAGGTTCCACCCGTAGAAGGTGAAGCTCGCCAGCGAATCACCGTACAGCCGTGTCTGACAGGTGCGCTGGACGACATAGTACGACGTCGCAAACAGGGCATTACCACCAAAACCAAAGATGACCGCCGTGGTATGCACCGGACGGAATCGGCCAAAGGTGATCTGGGCGATATCGAAGTTCAGGAACGGGAACGCGAGCTGCGAGGCAATCCAGACCCCGGCCGCCATGCCAAACACGCCCCAGAGGACGGCGGCAATCGCGAAACGCTTGACGATCGCGTAGTTGTACTGCTCGGTTGAAGCGACTGACGTTGCGGGTACGGAACCCGCCGTAGTGGCTGCTTGCGACATGACTTTTTCCACCTTGCTGCGGGGAACACGGATGTCCCGATGGTTTCGGGGGGCGTGAACTTTACCCCATTCCAGACGCACAAAAAACCAATACCGCCTGTAACACTCGGAATTAGCCCCAAGTCAGGCGGAACTTTCAGCGCCAGAGAGAATACATCTTTATGGCCTTGCTCCGCGAGGGGCCAATCGCCCCGGATTGATCTGGATCAAGAGACCGGCCGAACGGGAATCACCCGGCCTTGCGGCTTCGAGGGCGGCGGAGCCTCCGGCACCCAGGCATGGCCGTACACAATCTCCCAGGTCGCCGGCAGTCGACCCTCGACCGCAAACGCCCGCGCATAGGCCTCGGCCACGGCCTGCAGCCGACGCGGACCCAGCAGCCCGCGCCCACGCCCAGCCAGCGCATTGCGCACCCCCACCCCACGCAGATCACGCAATAGAGTCTCGAAATCGCCATAGGTGAGCGTCAGGCTCTCCTGATCCATCACCGGGTCCGCGAACCCCGCACGCACCAGGGCATCACCGATGTCGTGCATATCGACAAAGGCATTCACGTGTTGCGCGTCCCCGCCGTCGACCTCGGCAAAGGCCGCGCGCAGCTCACGCAGGGTATCCGGGCCGAAGGTGGAAAAGGTCCACAGCGCCCCCGGGGCCAGCACACGCCGCACCTCGGCAAAGGTCTGATCGAGGCTGGCACACCACTGCAACGCCGCACTGGAGATCGCCAGATCGTAGTGCGCCTCCGGCAGGGGCAGTGCCTCGATGTCCGCACACACGGCCAGCGGCCGTCGCCACCAGCGGCCCCGGCGCTGCGCCGCCGCGACCATACCCGGGGCAAAATCAACACCGGTCAGCTCGGCCTTGCGGTAGCGCCGCGCCAGGAGATCCAGCGCCTCCCCGGTGCCGCAGCCCAGATCCAGCACGCGGACCGGTTGGAGCTTGACCAGATCGAGTCGCTCGAGCAGCCGCCCCTGGACCTCGCGCTGCAGCACCGCATGGGCCTCGTAGCCCGCGGCCGCCCGCCCGAAGGCCTCGCGTACGCGCGCCTTGTCCAGTGCGTATTCATCTGCCCCCGTCATGGATCGCCGATCACTCCAGTGCCGCTACAAACTCGTTTATGAAGGCCGCCACGGGCGCCGGGTCCCGCCACCACTGCGCATGCCCCCCGAGCCGCACGGCCAGTCGGGCGTCCGGGCGCAGGCCGCGCAGGCCGTCCGCCACGGTGGACGGCACCAGCGCGTCCCCCTCGGCGAGGCAGGCCGCGACCGGCACCGGACTGGATTGCCAGCAGGCGCGCTGGTCACGGCCCATCAGGCAGGCCAGCCCGGCCGCAAGGCCCTGATCGGTCGCCGGGGTACCCTCCAGCTCGCTCGTCAGGTCGGCGGCCAGCGAGGCCGCTTCCGGCGAGCCCCTGGCGCAGAGCATGGCCAGTCGCCGGTGCAGCCGCCGCCGGGGCCCCTCGAGGGCCAACTGAAAGTCCGCAAGCTCCGCGGCCGGCAGCGCATGGCCCCAGTCCGGGGCCGCTGCAAAACGCGGCGTGGAATTGAGCAGCATGAGCCCCCGGGTATCCGGCATCTGGCGCGCCAGCTCCAGCGCAACCAGCCCGCCGAGCGACCAGCCCAGCCAGATGGGGCGCGACAGCGGGCGCGGCAGCTGAGCCCGGATGGCCTCGCAGGTAGCCACAGGATCGCCCAGGGCCTCTCCACCAGCGAGTTCCCCGTGCCCCGGCAGGGCCGGCGCGTAGATCTCGAACCCGGGCAGCGCGGCACGCAAAGGCGCCCAGACGGCCGGGGAGAACCCCCAGCCGTGCAGCAGCACAAGGGTCGGGCGCGTCATCGCGGGCCAACCCGCCGCCACCCTGAACGCAGCGCCCCGGCTTGCGTATCATGGGCGCCGTTTCGCGCCACACCCCACCCAACCGAATCTTCAGGTCGAGTTTGCATGGACATCGTACTGGGCATTGTCATCGCGTATCTGCTGGGATCGCTTTCCACGGCCATCGTCGTGAGCAAGTTGCTGCGGCTGCCGGACCCACGTCACACAGGCTCGGGCAACCCCGGTGCGACCAACGTACTGCGCTACGGAGGCAAGAAGGCGGCCATCATCACGTTGATCGGGGATGTCGGCAAGGGCTGGCTGCCGGTGTTCGTCGCCGCCCAGCTCAGCATCTTTCCGACCTGGGCCCTCGGCCTGATCGGCCTGGCCGCCTTCCTCGGACATGTGTTTCCCGTGTACTACGGCTTTCGCGGCGGCAAGGGCGTGGCCACCGCGCTGGGCGTGCTTCTGGCACTCAACCCGCTGGTCGGCGGGCTCACGCTGCTGACCTGGCTCGTGGTCGCCGCGATCTGGCGCTACTCCTCGCTGTCGGCCCTGGTCGCGGCGACGCTGGCACCCGTTTACTTCGTGTTCCTGGAACCGGATTTCTGGCTCGCGCTGATCGTGGCGGCCATGGCGGTGGTGCTGTTCATCCGCCACGACACCAACATCCGCCGCCTGATGCGCGGGGAGGAAGGGAAGATCGGCTACAAGAAGGACGAGGCGGCAGAACCGCCGCGAGACTAGCGATCTGCCTCAGGCGGAGAGCTCCGCCAGCGGCCAGCGGGCACGCGCCGTGATCGCCGGGGCCTGGTCGTCGGGCGCCCAGCCCGCCTGCAGGCGGCGCAGCCCGGCGAGCGCGATCATCGCCCCGTTGTCCGTGCAGAACTCGATCCGCGGGAAATACACCGGCACCCCCTGTTGCGCGGCCATCGCCTGCAGTCCCGCGCGCAGCCGGGTGTTCGCGGCCACCCCGCCGGCGACCACCAGCGCCGGGGCCTGACTCTGCTCCAGCGCCCTCCGGGTCTTCTCCACCAGGGTCTCGCTGACCGCCTCCTCGAATGCGCGCGCGACATCCTGCGGGCGGTATTCCTGCTTGTTCAGGGCCGTCAGCACGGCCGTCTTCAGGCCGGAAAAGCTCATGTCCAGCCCCGGCCGGTCGAGCATCGGGCGCGGCAGACGCAGGGCATCGCTCACCCCCTGCTCGGCCAGGCGCGACAGGGCGGGACCGCCAGGATAGCCCAGCCCCAGCAGCTTGGCGGTCTTGTCGAAGGCCTCTCCAGCGGCGTCGTCGATACTCTCGCCCAGCAGCTCGTAGTCACCCAGAGACCGGGCATGGATCAGCTGCGTGTGCCCGCCGGAGACCAGCAGCACCAGGAACGGGAAATCCAGCCCGGCGTCCTCCAGGAACGGGGCCAGCAGATGGCCTTCGAGGTGGTGCACCGGCATCGCCGGCACGCCCCAGCCCCAGGCGAGCGAGCGTGCGACCGAGGCCCCCGTCAGCAGGGCCCCCAGCAGTCCCGGCCCGCCGGTATAGGCGATTGCATCCAGCTCGGGCCCCTTCACGCCCGCCTCGTCCAGCACCGCCCGCAGCAGCGGCAGCAGGCGCCGGATGTGATCGCGCGAAGCGAGCTCCGGCACCACGCCGCCGTAGACCGCATGCAGGTCGGTCTGGCTGTACAGCCGGTGCGCGAGCAGGCCGCGCTGATCATCGATCAGCGCCACGCCCGTCTCGTCGCAGGAGGTCTCGATACCCAGGACTTTCATAGGAGCAGCATGCCTCGGGGCGCGGGTACGGGGAAGGATTCCGGGCGAACCGGACGGGATTGCGAGTCCCTCACAGGCGGCCGCGCCGATCGGGGATCGCGGAGAAGTCGAGCGCAGCACAGGCTCGACCCAGGGTCATCACCTGAAAGCGCTCGCCCATCTCTCCGGGCAGGGTCAGCATGCGCACGGCCTGGGCGGCCTGCATGGTCTTGCGGGCATCCTCGCCACTGCCGACGCGCGCCTCGAAGCGCTGCGCCAGGCCCGCACCCAGCAGGAACTCGCCCTGCGCGGCATAACCGAGCACATCGAGCCCCGCCGCATCCGCGGCCTCGGCCACCGCAGTGAAATCGACGCTGGCCGTCAGGTCCATCAGCCCGGGCTGTGCCAGGGGGTCCAGCATCATCTGCTGACGGTAATAGCCGACCAGCGTGCCCTGGTGACGCTCCGCGGCGTAATACGCGGCCCGCGGAAACCCGTAGTCGACCAGCAACGCTACACCCTGCTCCAGACAAGCGGCCACGCTCGCAACCCAGGCCGCCTGAGCCGGACGCCACTCGGAGGTGTATCCGTCGGGCCAGGGGCCATGCACCGCCTGCAGCCCGCGCACGACGTCCGCCAGTGGCTCGGGGGCCGACTGCTCCGCCAGCACCAGCCTGCCGTCGCCATCCACTGTGACACCCATCTGCCAGGGCTGGCCCTCGCGCCAGCGAAAGAGCTCCACCGGCAGTGCGTCGAGCACCTCGTTCGCCAGTACCACACCCCGGATCGGCTCCTCGGGCAGGGCATCGAGCCATTCCACCCGGGCGTACTCCTCCGGCTCCAGGCGTTCCGCCAGGTGCTCCTGCTGCACGGCCCGCAGGTCCGGGCTGACCTCGATGATCTTGTAGCACTGCCAGCCCACGCCCAGCTCGCGCAGCGTCACAAGCACATCGCCGGCCAGCCGGCCGCTGCCCGCGCCAAACTCCAGCAACTGCCCGCCGCCCGCCAGTTCGTCGCGCAGCAGCGGGGCCAGCCAGCTGGCCAGGGTCTCGCCGAAGAGCGAGGACAGCTCCGGCGCGGTCACGAAATCACCGCCCGCGCCCAACTTGCGCGCCCCGTTCACGTAATAGCCGAGCCCCGGCGCATACAGCGCCTGGTGCATGTAATCGACAAACGGGAGGAACCCGCCGTGCGCGGCGATACTCTGTTGCAGGGAGTCGTGCACCTGCCGCCCGATGGCGGCAGCCGGGTCGTCCGGCGTGGGTGTGCTAGGTTTCGGCGGCAGCATGGCGACAAATGGTACCAAGGCGAGGCATGACGTGACGGAACACACACAGGGAGAGCGATCGGAAACCGGCGTGGTGCTGGTCACCGGATCCGCGCGCCGGGTCGGCGCGACCATCGTGCGCTGGCTGCACGGCGAGGGCCTGCGCGTGCTCATTCACTATCGAGGATCGCGCGACGACGCTGCCGCCCTGGCCGACTCGCTGAATGCCCGGCGCGAGGACAGCGCGCGCATCCTGCAAGCCGACCTGCTGAACCTGAACGACATCCAGCGCCTGGCACGCGAGGCGGAAGAGGCCTGGGGGCGGCTGGATTACCTGGTCAACAATGCCTCGACCTTCTACGCGACCCCGGTCGGCGCGATCGATACGCAGGCATGGGATGACCTGGTCGGGTCCAACCTGAAGGCCCCCACATTTCTGACCCAGGCCTGTGCGCCGGCGCTCGCGCGCACCCGGGGCGCAGTGGTCAACATCGTGGACATTCATGCCCTGCGCCCGCTGAAGGGTTACCCCGTGTATTCCGCGGCGAAGGCGGGACTCTGGGCCCTGACCCAGGCCTATGCCCGCGAACTGGGCCCGGACGTGCGTGTTAACGGCGTCGCACCCGGCGCAATCCTCTCGCCCGAGGATCCGAACAATGCCGGGACGCACGAAGCGATGGTCGAGCGCACCGCCCTCAAACGCGAGGGCCACCCCGACGACATCGCCCGTACGGTACGCTTTCTGCTGCTGGATGCGCCCTACATCACCGGACAGGTGATCCCGGTGGATGGCGGGCGCTCCGCCTCGCAGTAACGATCCGCGCGACGCGCTACACTGAATACATCCTCGAATCAAAAGAAGAGAACGGCCCATGATCGACCCCAAACGCTTTGACGATCTCGCGCGCCGGATCACCGAGAGCCTGCCGGAGTCGGTGCGCCATATGCAGGAGGATGTCCAGCGTCAGGTCCGCTCGTCGCTGCAGCACGGCTTCGAGCGCATGGACCTGGTCACCCGCGAGGACTTCGACGTCCAGGTTGCGCTGCTGGAACGCACCCGCGAACGCCTGGCCGAGCTGGAAGCCCGCGTGGAGGCCCTCGAGGCCGAACGCAAGACCGCGGAGTAACACACTCCCCATAGAACCACCGGGCACGGAGGCCCGGACCCGCAACAGGGAGGGCAAGGATGCCCATTGCCATCAGCCATGCCCGTGCGGTCGCCGGGATCCAGGCACCGCTGGTCACCATCGAGACTCACCTGGCCAACGGCCTGCCGTCATTCCAGATTGTCGGCCTGCCGGAGGCGGCCGTGCGCGAGAGCCGCGACCGCGTCCGCGCGGCCATCCAGACCAGCGGCTTCGACTTTCCCCGCCGCCGCATCACCGTCAACCTGGCCCCGGCCGACCTGCCGAAGGATGGCGGGCGTTTCGACCTCGGCATCGCATTGGGCATCCTCGCCGCCAGCCAGCAGATCCCGGGCAGCGCCCTCGAAGGGCGCGAGTTTCTGGGCGAACTGGGACTGGACGGGACCCTGCGACCGGTCGGCGGGACGCTGGCCGCCGCACTGGCAGCCGCTAATGAGGCGCGCGAGCTGATCGTGAACCCCGAGGACGGGGCCGAGGCGGCACTGGCCAGCGCCGCGCGGGTGCGCACCGCCGACCACCTGATCGCGGTCTGCGCCGGGCTGCAGGGTCAAGGGGAGCTGGACGAGGGCCGACCCGTCGAAGCGGAACCGGATCGCTACCCCGACCTGGCCGATGTGCGCGGTCAGCACCAGGCACGTCGCGCACTGGAGATCGCGGCCGCGGGTGGCCACCACCTGTTAATGGTCGGCCCGCCCGGCAGCGGCAAGTCCATGCTGGCCGCACGCATACCGGGCATCCTGCCACCGATGTCCGAGGCGGAAGCACTGGAGACCGCCGCGATCCACAGTCTGCGCGACACCGGCCACCTGCAGCGCGACTGGCGCGCCCGACCGTTCCGCTCGCCCCACCACACGGCCTCGGGGGTCGCACTGGTCGGTGGTGGCTCCACACCACGCCCGGGCGAGATCTCGCTGGCGCATCACGGCGTGCTGTTTCTGGACGAGCTGACCGAATTCCAGCGCAGTGTGCTCGATGTCCTGCGCGAGCCGCTTGAGACCGGGACGATTCATATCGCCCGAGCCGCCCGGCAGGCCGAGTTTCCCGCCCGGTTCCAGCTGGTAGCGGCGATGAACCCCTGTCCACAGGGCTTCGACTGCGACCTCGGGGCGCGCTGCCAGTGCTCCCCGGAACAGATGGCGCGCCACCGGCGACGCCTGTCCGCGCCGCTACTGGACCGCATCGACCTGGCGATCGAGGTCCCGCGCATCCCGCCGCCCGAACTGGCCTCGCATGGCGAACCCGGCGAAGACTCCAGGACCGTCGCGCAACGCGTCGCCCTGGCGCAGGAACGCCAACGGCAACGCCAGGGCTCCCTCAATCGCGAACTGGCGGGCCAGATGCTGGACCAGCACGCCACCCTGGAGGCAGGCGATCGCGCCCTGCTGGACCGCGCTGCGGAGCGCTTTCGCCTGTCGGCACGCGCCTACCACCGCATCCTGCGCCTCGCGCGGACGATCGCCGACCTCGAACCCAGCGATCCGATCACGACCGGTCACCTGACCGAGGCGCTCAGCTATCGCGCGCTGGATCACTGGCGCACCCAGTAACCAGGCAAAGAAAAGGCCCGCACGGCAGCTGCCGACGCGGGCCTTGAGATCGGATCGAAACCGATCAGTCTTCGAAGGTCGCGACGTACACCGCCAGGTCGGCAATGTCCTGGTCCGACAGGCGGGCCGCATTCGGCGCCATCAGGGCCGTGCGGTCACCCACGGTCTCGCCGGCACGGTAGCGCACGAGCTTGTCGGCGGTGTACTCGGCGGTCTGGCCGGCAATCTTCGGGAACGCGGGGGAACCCTGACCCTGGGCACCATGGCAAGCGATGCAGGTGCTGTACAGGGACTCGCCACGACTCACGTCACCGGTATCCAGGGCAATCCCTTCCAGTGCGTCGTCGTCCTCGACAGCGGCATCGTCATCTTCGGTCACGGCCTCGCCGTTACCGTTTTCGTCACCATTGCCGTTCTCATCGCCGTTAGCGTCTTCGGGCTCCCAGCCGTGATCAATACCGGCTTCGTCCAGCATGTAGACCACCACCAGCTTCACTTCCTCGTCACTCAGGCTGGAATCACCGCCGCGAGCCGGCATCGCACCTATGCCGTTGATGGAGTTGTCGAACACCTCGTCCAGGCTGCGCTCGTCGAGGCGGGCGGCCCAGGCGTCGGAGTCGCCCTTGATCGGGGCATCGGAAGCCCCGGTGTCGTGACAGGCCGCACAGACATTGCTGTAGATGTCACCCGGACTCAGGTCGGCGGTCTCTTCCTCCATATCGACCGGACCGGAGGCCACGCGACCGATCGGCTGGATGCGTTCGACGATCCGATCGCGCTCGGCCTCACTGGGCTCGCCTAGCTGGAGCCCTCCCATGAAGTTCGCCAACTGGATCAACAGGTAGATCACAGTGGCGAGCAGCGCCACGGATGCGATGAACATCAACACCTTGTTACCGGTGTCCATCTTGATCGGTTGATTCGCCACTTGCTCTCCCTCCGAAAGGTGCGGGCCGCGCGCGGCCGTAATGGTTCCTAGCCCAAGTATTCCCACGCGCCAGGCGCGCAAATCGGGCGCCGAGTATAGGGCATCGTCCCTCTCGAGACCACAAACCCAGTAGGGCAGTCAAAAATGCGCTGGACGGACCCGTTCAGCGCCCCGTATCATTACTCGTCTTGCGCCCGTAGCTCAGCTGGATAGAGCGCTGCCCTCCGGAGGCAGAGGTCAGAGGTTCGAATCCTCTCGGGCGCGCCATTACGCAGAAAGGGACCCTCGAGGTCCCTTTCTGCGTAATGGGGTGCTGGAGGGCCCGATTCGAACCTCCCGTTCGAATCGAGGCCCGCACCGCGGGCCGACATCGCGGTGCAGCCAACGGCTGCACCGGTCCGAAGGACCGAGCCGCCAAAGGCGGCGAAGCCATCCTCTCGGGCGCGCCGCCTGAACACCCCCGAGCCCAACGCCGCGCCCCCGTCGAATCAAGGCCTGCGCAGCGGCACGGCATCGCAAGTCACCCCCTCGGCGACAGCCTCGGGGCGTTCGCCGGCGCGAAGCCGTGCTTCGCGAAACCCCGGCTCACCCTCTCGGGCGCAACATCAGTTCCGCTTCCAACATGCCCTGGCCCGGCCAGCGCGGCGATCCGGCATCCTGACCGGCAAATGCCGCCACTCCCTTGATCCAGATCAAATCGAAGCCCCGGCAGCAGCGCTAGCTTGAAGGTGACCACTGCAACCGGGAGTGCGTGATGTTGACTGAAATCATGTTTCAATCGCCCATCGGGATCCTGACGATCCTGACCCTGGTGGGCATCGTGGCGTTCTTCGTGTACGTCGGCTACTTCATCCTTCATGGCATGCACGAGGACGACAAGGCGAAATAACCCGCCTCGGGGAAACCAGGCACCATAAAAAAACGGGCCAGCATGCTGGCCCGTTTTAGTTGGGTATTCCCTGACGAGACCCTCGGTGGTCACCCGGCAACTGCGCCCGGCAACCGCCGAAGGCCGGCCGACATCAGGAGCCGGAGCCCCCGGGGGTATCCCCCAGCTCCCAGCGGCGCGCGTCAGTCGGGTCCGTGACCGGCGCGACCGAGGTACGGCCGCGAGCGGGCTCGGCCAGGGAGTTGGTGCAGGTCTGGGCACCGTGGTACAGGCGCACGACGTGCTTGGCCTCGGCGAAGAACAGCCACCGCTCCATGCCGATACCGATCAGGCTCGAGACAGCGGCCAGCCAGGCGATGCCGGCCGGGGCGCCCGACAGGATCGACGCGAACACCAGGACCGGGGCCACAAAGCCGAGCAGGAAGACGCCCATCTTCACGTTGTCGATGGTGTCCTTGCGCGGGTCGTAGCCGAACTCGTCGGTCAGGAAGGTGCCGGCGGTGTGGCCGGTATCCAGCAGGCGCACGGTCGCACGGTTGAAGGTGGTGGCGGTATTGATCGTCGGGCCATTCACGCGCGAGATCCAGAAGTAGTAGATCGCCTTCAGCACGGCGGCAGCAACCAGCGCGACCATCGCGACACCCGCATGCATCGCCGTGGCATTGCCGAACACGGTGGCAATGGCGGCAAACAGCGTGGTGCCGGTCGCGATGCCCAGCATGATGTAGTTGGCCGGGGTCAGCGCGGTGTTCCACTGGCGGATGGTCTTCAGACAACCGTAGATCATCCCCGTGGAGAACAGGGTGATCACGGCCAGCACGGCGGCGATCACGCCGGCCAGCGCCGGCAACGGCCCGATGGCCGCGCCCTGCAGCAGGACGCCCAGGCCATAGATCCCGGCGAAGGGATAGAACAGCACCGCGAACACGGCCTCGCGCGACAGCCAGGAGGTCTTGAAGCGCATGAACGAGCGCCAGGCGTTCTTCTTGTTCGCCAGGTGGCCGGTGGAGAGCATCAGCCCCAGGGTGATCATCCCCAGCGAGACCGCGCCGTGTGCCAGCAGCTCGCCGTGGCTCATGGCCGGACCGATGCCCGCGAGGTGGAAGGCCGCCAGCAGGATGAACAGGCCGTAGCCCGCACCGGAGATGACGGTAAACAGGATGACGGAAAATGCCGGATGCATATGAATTCTCCCGATCGGGCCGCGCCTAGCGCGCGACCATCTTGTTGACCCAGTCCTTCACCGAGCTGACCAGACGGTTGGCCCGCACGTCGTCGATGGGGATGGGACGGGTGATACGCGGGGGCAGATAGGTGTTGACTGGCTTGTAGCCCAGCTCCGGCATCTGCTTCACGCCGCCACGCTCGCGCACCAGGCGGCTGACCTCGGAGTTGTCGTCGTCGAAGTCACCGAAGAACCGGGCATGGGCCGGGCAGGTGATCACGCAGGCCGGCTGGCGTTCTTCCGGCGGCAGGGCCTCGTCGTAGATGCGGTCCACGCACAGCGTGCACTTCTTCATCACGCCGTCTTCGCGGTCCAGCTCGCGCGCACCGTAGGGGCAGGCCCAGGCACAGTAGTTACAGCCCATGCACTTGTCCTGGTCGACCAGCACGATGCCGTCTTCCGGACGCTTGTAGGAAGCGCCGGTCGGGCAGACATTCACGCAGTCAGCATGCTGGCAGTGCATGCAGGACATCGGGATGTTGACGGTCTTGTTGTTGGGGTAGTCCCCGACCTCGTAGTGGCGCACGCGGTTGAACCAGACGCCGCTCGGGTCCTCGCCGTACGGGCGATAGTCGGTCAGCGCACCGGTGGTGCCGCTGGTGTTCCACTGCTTGCAGGCCACCGCACAGGCGTGACAGCCCACGCAGGTGTCCATGTCGATTACGAGTCCAAGTCGCATACAACTACTCCTCAAATTTCCTCGGGCCGCCGGCCGGGGCCGGCGGCATGGCCCGGATCCGTGATACCTAGCGGTCTTCGTCCAGCGAGCCGCGGGTCAGCACGTCACGGATGGAACGATTCAGGTGCACCGGCTTGTGCGCGGCGTAGCGCAGCTGATCCGGGGCCTCGGACATGCCGGGGGCCGGCTTGACCGTGTCGAAGTCGGGCCAGGTGCTGGCCTCTTCCGGATCGGCCGGGGTGATCTTGACCTTCAGGTCGTACCACGCGGCCTGGCCGGTTACTGGGTCGGAGTTGGTGATGTTGTCCACCGGATCGCCCTTCTTCGGCAGCAGCTCGCTGATCAGGTGGTTCATCAGGAAGCCCTTGTTGGACTCGTTCGCGTCCGGCTTCAGGCCCCAGGCGCCCTTCTGCTTGCCGATCGCGTTCCAGGTCCAGACGGTGCTCGGCTCGCAGCCCTCGATCAGCTTGACCTGCACACGGACCTTGCCGTTGTGCGATTCCATCCACACCCAGGACAGGTCCTCGATGCCCATGGACTCGGCCTTGCCGCGGTTCATGTACAGGTAGTTCTGGGCGCAGATCTGACGCAGCCAGGCGTTCTGCGAGTCCCAGGAGTGGTACATGAACATCGGGCGCTGGTTGACCGCGTAGAACGGGTACTCGTCCTCGTCGATACGGGTCTGCTCCAGCGGCTTGTGCCAGATCGGCAGCGGATCGAAGAACTGGGTCAGGCGATCCTTGTGCTCCTGCTTGGTCGGCTGCGGGCCGTCATACAGGCCCTGACCGGCCAGCTTGAAGCGCTGCTGGGTCTCGGAGTAGAGCTCGATCGTAATCGGATCCGTCTTGCCCACCCAGCCGGCGTGCTTGGCCAGCTCCAGGTACTCCTTGTTCGCGTAGCGGTAGAACTGCTGGTTCGGCGCCAGGTGATGCACGAAGAACCCCTGGTTCTCGATGTACGCCTCCCACTGCTTCGGGTTCGGCTCGCCACGCAGATGGCTCTTGCCGTCCTTGCCGCGGTAGCCGGACAAAAAGCCGATCCCCGGCTCCTTCTCGAAGTTGACGATGAAGTCCTTGTAATCGTCGAACTTGCGGCTGCCGTCGTCGTTGGTGAACGCCGGGAACTTCAGACGACCGGCCAGCTCGACCATGACCTCCTGCCAGGGACGCACGTCGCGGTCGACCTCGAGGATCGGGTGGCGGATGGAGTCCGCCGCCGCGGCCGGCTCGGAGATCGGGCGGTCCAGCATGGAGATCGTGTCGTAACGCTCCAGATAAGTCGTGTCCGGGAGCACCAGATCGGCAAAGTTGACCGTCTCCGAGTGGAACGCGTCCGCGACCACCAGGAACGGGATCTTGTACTCGCCGCTGTCGTCCTTCGCCCGCAGCATGTCCATCACCTCGGCGGTATTCATCGAGGAGTTCCAGGACATGTTCGCCATGAAGAAGATCAGCGTGTCGATCGGGTAGGGATCGCCGTTGACCGCGTTGGTCACCACCATGTGCATCAGGCCATGGTTGGAGATCGGGGCATCCCAGGAGAAGGCCTTGTCGATGCGCAGCGGGTTGCCGTCGTCATCGATGACCAGGTCCTCCGGCGCGGTCGGGAAACCGAGCGGCGGGCTCTTCAGCGGGGTGTTCGGCGCGCATTCCTTGGCCGGCTTGATGCCCGGCGGGACGTGCTTGGGGTACGGCGGCTTGGCCAGGTGACCACCAGGGCAGTCCACCGAGCCCAGCATGATCTGCAGCAGATGGATCGCGCGGCAGGTCTGGAAGCCGTTGGAGTGCGCGGAGATGCCGCGCATCGCGTGCATGGAGACCGGACGGCCGAACACCTTGTCGTGCTTGCGGCCCCAGGAGTCGGTCCACTCGATGTCGAGCTCGATCGTCTCCTTGAACGCGACGTGCGCCATCTCCAGCGCCAGACGCTCGGTCTGGTCGGCCGGCACGCCAGTGATCTTGGCGGTATTTTCCGGGGAATACTCCTCCGACAGATAGCGCTCGGCCAGCAGCGTCATCACGGTCTTGACCGGGCGGCCATCGGGCGCGGTGTACTCGCCGAACAGCGCCGGCTTGATATCGACCTGGGTGCCGTCGACGAACGCTTCCTGCTCCAGTTCCCAGACCAGCGGGTTGCCGGCCTCGTCACGCAGGATCAGGCCATCACCCTTCTGCCCCGGGGTCTGCACCACCAGCTGGGTGGCGTTGGTGTAGCGCACCAGGAAGTCCCAGTCGAACTGGTCGTTCTTCAGCAGCACGTGCAGCATCGACAGCGCGAACAGGCCGTCGGTACCGGGCTTGATGCCCACCCACTCGTCGGCGATCGCCTGGTAGCCGGTGCGCACCGGGTTGATCGCAACGAACTTGCCGCCGCGGCGCTTGAGCTTCTCCAGCCCGATCTTGATCGGGTTGGAGGCATGGTCTTCCGCCACGCCCCAGAGCATGTGGTACTTGGTGCGGTCCCAGTCGGGGTCGCCGAATTCCCAGAACGCGAAACCGGTAGTGTACAGGCCGCCGGTGGCCATGTTGACCGAGCAGAAGCCGCCGTGGGCCGCCCAGTTGTAGGTACCGAACTGGGTCGCCCACAGGCCGGTCAGGGCCTGCATCTGGTCGCGGCCGGTAAAGAACGCCAGCTTGCGCGGGTCGGTCTCGCGGATCTTCTGCAGACGCGTGGACAGCATGTCCAGGGCCTCGTCCCAGGAGATCGGCTCGAACTCGCCGGCGCCGCGCTCGGTACCCGGCTTGCGGCGCATCGGCTGGTGCAGGCGCGCCGGGGACTGTTGCTTCATGATGCCGGCGTTGCCCTTGGCACACAGCACACCCTTGTTGATCGGGTGGTGCCGGTTGCCCTGGATATAACGGACCTTGTTGTTCTGGACCGTAACCTTGATGCCGCAGCGGCAGGCACACATGTAGCAGGTGGTGTACTTGATCTCCTGCTCGCTGTGGTTCTCGAACTCGGGTAAGGCACTCATTCAGGCGACCCCATAGATTATGGTTTGCTTATTCACGCTGGGCATATTGGCCATAAAGAAGCCTTTTGGCTAACGAAAAGTTCTTATCTAGGAATAAGCAGAAATAATCTGCGAGAGAATTTATTTATTGCCGCATCGAATCTGGGGCCTTGTTGTGGCAATCACGGAAAAGTGGTCTACGATGTGTACCATGAAACATATCGCCCCCAGCGGCAGGACGGGACACCGTATGCAACACGCCCTCAAGGACGAGAACGCCCTGGTCGACGCCTTCGGCCGCCGCATCGAATATGTCCGTCTCTCAGTTACCGACCGCTGCGATCTGCGCTGCTTCTACTGCATGCCCAAGGGCTTTCGTGACTTCGAGGAGCCGGAGCACTGGCTGAGCTTCGAGGAGATCGAGCGCGTGATGGGGGCCTTCGGGCGACTCGGCACCCGCCGCGTGCGCCTGACCGGCGGCGAGCCGCTGGTGCGCAAGAACCTCCCGGATCTGGCCGCGCGCCTGAACGCCCTGCCCGGCATCGACGACATCTCGCTGTCCACGAATGCCACGCGCATGGCGCGCCACGCCCAGGAGCTGAAGGACGCCGGCGTGGCCCGCATCAACGTCAGCCTCGACTCGCTCAAACCCGAGGTCTTCAAGGAGATCACCGGCGGCAAGCTGGAGAAGGTGCTGGACGGCCTGATGGCCTCCAAGGCCGCCGGGCTCGACCCAATCAAGATCAACATGGTGGTGATGGGCGGGATCAACGAGCCGGAGGTCGAGGACATGGTCGACTTCTGCATCGAACACGGCTTCACTCTGCGCTTCATCGAGACCATGCCGATGGGCGATACCGGCCGCGAGGCGAAAGAGGGGCACTATGTGAACCTGCAGGACGTGCGCGCCCGTCTGGAGCAGCGCTACAACCTCGTCCCCGGCGTGATGCCCGGCGGCGGCCCGGCGCGCTACATGCAGATCCCGGATACCGACGTGCGCATCGGCTTCATCACCCCGATCTCGCAGCACTTCTGCGACACCTGCAACCGTGTGCGCCTGTCGGTGGATGGCACCATCTACACCTGCCTGGGCAACGAACACAGCCTGAACCTGCGCCCCTACCTGCGCGAAGGCTGCAGCGACTCGGAGCTGGAAGACCTGGTAATCCAGGCGATCAACCTGAAACCCGAGCGTCACGAGTTCTCGGAACGCCCGGAGAAGGTCATGCGCTTCATGTCCATGACCGGCGGATGACACCACCGCAAGGCTTGCTAACAAGAAAGGCCCGTCCAGCGAGACGGGCCTTTCTTGTTAGGGGGGCCGCTTTATTAGGGCCAGGGCTTGCCGCCTCTGCAGCTAACCGAGCAACCCGCGCAGAATGAAGAAGAACACGATGGCCAGGATCGCCCCGGCCGGCAGGGTCACGATCCAGGACATGAAGATCATGCGCACCAGGCGCAGGTCGATCGCGGCGATCCCGCGCGCCATGCCGACACCCAGGATCGCCCCCACCAGCGTATGGGTGGTGGAGATCGGCAGCCCGGTACCGGAGGCCAGTACGACGGTCGCAGCCGCCGCCGCGGTGGCCGCGTAACCGCGGCTGGGCGTGAGCTGGGTGATGCCGGTGCCGACCGTGGCGATCACCTTGTGGCCATAGGTAAACAGCCCGAACACGATCCCGAAGCCGCCCAGCAGCAGGACCCACATCGGCACCACGGTCTCCGGGTCCACCTCGCCAGTCTGGATCACGTCCACCACCGCGGCCAGCGGCCCGACCGCGTTCGCGACATCGTTGGAGCCCAGCGCGAAGGCCATCGCACAACCGGTGACGACCATCATCACGCCGAAGACCTTCTCGACATCGCTGAAGTGCGAGCCGTGGGCTTGCAAGGAGGCCTCCTCGAAACGCAGGCGCCGGATCGCGAAGAGTCCGACCACCACCACCGCCACGCTGATCAGTACGGCGAAGCTGTAGGCCTGGGCGGTAGTGAGGTCCAGCCCGACGTGCGTCAGCCCCTTGAACATCGTGACCAGCGCAGTCACGAAGGCCGTCAGAAAGATATACAGCGGCGCCCAGCGCTTGGCGTTTTTCAACGGGTCGACGGTGTCGAGGATCAGCAACTGGATGCTGCGGAACAGCGCGAAGGCGATCATCCCGCCGATCATCGGGGACAGCACCCAGGAGATCGCGATGGTCCCGACGCGCTCCCAGCGCACCACTTCAAATCCGAGGCCCACCACCGCAAAGCCGATGATCGCGCCGATGATGGAGTGCGTGGTGGAGACCGGCCAGCCGAAATAGGAAGCGGTCAATAGCCAGGTGCCCGCCGCCGCCAGCGCCGCGAGCATGCCGTAGACCAGCAGCGAAGGACTGTCCGCGAGCAGTGCCGAGTCCACCATCCCGCTGCGGATGGTCTGCGTCACCTCGCCGCCCGCCAGCCACGCCCCGGCAAACACGAACACCGCGGCCACAAAGACCGCCTGGCGAATGTTGAGGGCCCGCGAGCCGACCGAGGTACCCATTGCGTTGGCGACATCGTTGGCGCCAATACCCCAGGCCATGAAGAGCCCGAAGATGACTGCAAGGCCGAGCAACAGGGTGCCGTATTCCATGCGGTCCTCGGTACGTGGTGCGAGTGGTTACTTGGCCAGCATCAGCTGCAGGCGGCTGCCCACGCGCTGGGCCAGATCGGCCAGCTCGCCTATGGAATCAATCACGCGATACATGAAGATCACGTTCACCGGGGGCAGCTCCGCCTCCTGGGCAAACAGGATCTCGCGTACCTCGCGCTGGGCCTCGTCGGATTCGTGCTCGATCTGGTCCAGCTCGGTCAGGATGTCGTTGACCACCTCGACCTCGTGTCCGCGAAAGCCCGCCTCGACCAGCTCGTCCAGCTCGTTGACCGCGCGCCCGGCCTGATTGACCGCATCCACACTGCGATCCAGAAAGCGCTGCAATGGACCCTGCATATTGGCCGGGAACTGCATCTGGCGGCCCAGCATCAGCCCCGCGATGTCCTTGGCCATGTTTGCGATGCGGTCCTGGATCAGCAGGGTGTCGAGCACGTCGCGGCGCGACATCGCCAGCATCATGCCCTTGGGCAGGTGCAGCCGCAGGTCCTTCTTCAGGCGGTCGGCTTCGTGCTCGAGCTTGACGATCTTCTTCTGCTGAACGCGCGCGGTGTCCCAGTCATCCCGGGCCATGGCCTCGATGAACGGCGGGAGCTCGGCGATGCAGGCGCGCACCTTCTCCATGTGCGCCTGCAGGGGGCGCACCGGCGAACGGCCAAACAGTTCGAAGACGAAGTTCTTGGGGCTCATGGCGGCGCGAAGAATGTCACAAAGGCGCAATGTACCGCAAAACAACCCTCGATACCCTGTCGCCTGCAGGCGAATGTGTGCCGCGTGCGCTACAATCGTGGCCCAGAGCTGGGGGTGCCCGTACCACATGTCGGGCTGAGAGAGTCCCCTTGAACCTGAACCGGTTAACACCGGCGGAGGGAAGCTCGGTCAACGGTCTGCTGTACTTGGGGTTCCTGCCCCCGCGATCGCCCTGCCCGCGCTCCCTTCGCCCCACGCGTCAGCAGAGGTCCGATCATGAGCGCCATCCCCGAGTCGTTTGCCCGCAAGACCGCCGAGGTCTCCGCGGAGGTCACCCGCCCGTTCCCGAACTCCGAGAAGCGTTACGTCGAGGGTTCGCGCGCGGACATCCGCGTGCCGTATCGCGAGGTCGCGCAGACGCCGACGATGACCTCCGGCACCCCCGACGAGAACCCGCCGATCCCGGTCTACGACACCTCCGGCCCCTACACCGACCCCGACGCAAGCATCGACCTGCACCGGGGGCTGGCGGACCTGCGCGGCCCCTGGATCGACGAACGCGCGGACACCGAGTGGCTGGACGGCCCGAGCTCCGAGTACGGCCGCGCCCGCGCCGCCGATCCGGAACTGGCCCGCCTGCGCTTCGAGCACATCCGCCCGCCGCGCCGCGCGAAGGCCGGCGCGAACGTCTCGCAGATGCACTACGCCCGGAAGGGCATCATCACCCCGGAGATGGAGTACGTCGCGATCCGCGAGAACAACCGCCTGCAGGAGCTGCGCGCCGACCCGCGCTACCGGAAGCTGCTGCGGCAACACGCCGGCGAGTCGTTCGGCGCCGCGATCCCGGACGAGATCACGCCCGAGTTCGTGCGCGAGGAGATCGCCCGCGGCCGCGCGATCATCCCCGCCAACATCAACCACCCGGAACTCGAGCCGATGATCATCGGCCGCAACTTCCGGGTGAAGGTGAACACCAACATCGGCAACTCCGCGGTCACCTCCTCGATCGAGGAGGAGGTGGAGAAGCTCGTGTGGTCCGCGCGCTGGGGCGGCGACACCCTGATGGACCTGTCCACCGGCAAGAACATCCACGAGACCCGCGAGTGGATCCTGCGCAACTCGCCGGTGCCGATCGGCACCGTGCCGATCTACCAGGCGCTGGAGAAGGTCGACGGCAAGCCCGAGGACCTGACCTGGGAGCTGTTCCGCGACACCCTGATCGAACAGGCCGAACAGGGCGTGGACTACTTCACCATCCACGCCGGCGTGCGCCTGCAGTACGTGCCGCTGACGGCCGACCGCGTGACCGGCATCGTCTCCCGCGGCGGCTCGATCATGGCCAAGTGGTGCCTGGCGCATCACCAGGAGAACTTCCTCTATACGCACTTCGACGAGATCTGCGAGATCATGAAGGCCTTCGACGTCTCCTTCTCGCTGGGCGACGGCCTGCGCCCCGGCTGCCTGGCCGATGCCAACGACGCCGCCCAGTTCGGCGAGCTGGAGACCCTGGGCGAGCTGACGCAGAAGGCCTGGGCGCACGACGTGCAGGTGATGATCGAGGGCCCCGGCCACGTCCCGCTGCAGAAGGTGAAGGAGAACGTCGACAAGGAGCTGGAGGACTGCTTCGAGGCGCCGTTCTACACCCTTGGCCCGCTGGTGACCGACATTGCCCCGGCCTACGACCACATCACCTCCGGCATCGGCGCGGCCAACATCGGCTGGTACGGCACCGCGATGCTCTGCTACGTGACACCGAAAGAGCATTTGGGCCTGCCCAACAAGCAGGACGTGCGCGACGGCATCATCACCTACAAGATCGCCGCCCACGCCGCCGACCTGGCCAAGGGCTTCCCCGGCGCGCAGCTGCAGGACAACGCCCTGTCCAAGGCACGCTTCGAGTTCCGCTGGGAGGACCAGTTCAACCTGGCACTGGACCCGGAGCGCGCGCGCGAATTCCACGACGAGACCCTGCCGAAGGAGGCGCACAAGGTCGCCCACTTCTGCTCCATGTGCGGCCCGAACTTCTGCTCCATGAAGATCACCCAGGACGTGCGCGACTATGCCGCGGCCCAGGGCATCAGCGCTGACGAGGCCCTGCAGAGGGGCATGCAGGAGAAGGCGGTGGAATTCGTCGAGAAGGGCGCGGAGATCTACCGGAAGACCTGAGGCCCCAACAACGAAACCCGGGTGGCAGCCCGGGACACGCTGATTCAATCGCAAGAGGCGATCATGGCGGCGTTATCGGCTGACGGGGAGGCGGGTTCTGTGACGAGCCACTAACCGATCGCTCGCCCCGCGCAGAATGGACGTCTACGCTTGTTGTACTGCGCCCGGCACAAGTACCGCCAGGAGGACCACGGCATCGCGACCGCCAGCCGCTATCGCAGCGCCAGCGCCCTCGCCGCGTTGCTGGCCGCCTGTCAGATTGGGGCGGCCACAGCCCGAGACGACGGAGCGGCCGTGCAGCAGCGGCCAGACATCTCGGTCTTCGCCTATGGCGCTCGCTGGACCGACACCCGCTTCGTCGAGATCCTCCAGTTCCAGACCGCGATGCAGGACTCGCACCTGGCGGCCGTGGGCATCTCTCGCCGCCTCCACCGCTTCAGTGACCATCTGCATCTCGGAGGCGAGATCAATGTCGCCCGGCACTGGGGTCAGCAGGATCACTTCGAACTAAACGCGGCCGCCAACCTGCGCTGGACCCGCTTCCCCTGGGACCACCTGGTGGACACCTCGGCCGCTTGGGGCATCGGCCCCTCGCGTGCCTTCGGCGATCCGGTCATCGAGGATCGCCGCCCCAGCCGCACCCAGGCGTTCATGATGGCCGAAGTCACCTTCGCGCCGTCCGCGTCACGAGAAAGTTCATGGGACGCCTTCCTGCGTATCCATCACCGCTCCGGCGTCTTTGGTGTGGTCAGCGATGCCAGCGGTTCCAATTTCATCGGCACCGGTGTCCGCTTTCACTTCGGCCCTCGATAACACGCTAACCGGCCACACCAGCGGCCGTCGGAAAACCACTACTGTGCCCTTGTCCGGGCTCAACGCACCTCGATGCGGTTGCGGCCGTTCTTCTTGGCCGCGTACAGGGCCTGGTCGGCCCGGTCGAAGGTATCGACCCGGCGCTCGCCCGGGCGGTATTCGGTCACACCGAAGCTCGCGGTGCGCCGCCCGACGGCGTCAAAGTCAAAGGCGTTGATCCGGGCCTGCAGGTCGCGGGCCGCCGCCTGCGCCTGCTCGGCGTCGGTCTGTGGCAGCAGCACGAAGAATTCCTCGCCGCCAATACGCCCAATGGCATCCACCTTGCGCAGGTTCTGGCGCAGAAGCTCGGCGAACTGTTTGAGGACCGTGTCACCGGTCCTGTGGCCCCAGGTATCGTTCACGGCCTTGAAGTAGTCGATGTCGATCAGGATCACAGAAAATGGCTGGCCATAGCGCTCGGTGCGCGCACACTCCTCCTCGAACAACTGCTCGATATGCGCACGATTCGACAATGAGGTCAGCTCGTCGACCTGCGCCGAATGCGCCAGCTCCCGTTGCTGCAGGAAGGTAAGTTTCAGGGCCCGTTCCAGCACGAAGGCACTCAGGCAACCAAACGAAAACGCCGCCAGCACCCACAGCAGGTGCA
Organism: Thioalkalivibrio sp. ALgr1; assembly: GCF_000378285.1. Taxonomy (NCBI): domain Bacteria; kingdom Pseudomonadati; phylum Pseudomonadota; class Gammaproteobacteria; order Chromatiales; family Ectothiorhodospiraceae; genus Thioalkalivibrio; species Thioalkalivibrio sp. ALgr1. Next base: position 600,230 of record NZ_KB905132.1, on the reverse strand, counting down.
GCTGTAGCAAGCCGGTCTCCAGGGTCTGGAGGAGACTGGCCGCCACGACCAGCACCACGATCCCGGTAGCGGCCAGTGCGGCCTGACGCAGGGCCAGGCCCGAGATCGCAAAGGTCCACATGATGCTCAGATAGATCTCGGGGGCGAACACCAGAAACTGTGGCGAACCGGCATTCAGGTAGAGGTTGGCGGCATTCGCGACCACTGGCGCGATAATCAGCAAGGCCCACATCGGACGCTGGAGCGACGCGCGGAAAGTCATCGCCGCCACGGCCAGCAACATGCCGGGCACCAGCAAGCCATGGGCCAGCAGCCGCTGGCCCGACGCATCGACGGCTACCGTCTGCTCGATGGCGGCATACAACAGATATAGCGCAGCGGTCAGAAACGCGATGTAGCGCACCTGCGGAATGCGCGTGGCACGCAGCCAGGCCGCAAACCCTCGCCGTGTGTCCTCGCCCTCCGCGTATAGCGGATCCATCCGTCCCCGCAGTCGCCTTGCTATATCCAAGATCCTGTTCCTTGCTTGCCAGGGTCGGCCGTTATGACCCCGGCTTGCGGAAGCCGTTCCGGGCGGGAGATGGCCCTGCGGTTACTGCATGTGTTCGCCCATGGCGCCGAGGCCCATCATGCCAGCGCCAATGCCGAACAGCATGCCGACGATCATCAGGGCCAGGTAGATCAGCAGCAGCACGCCGAAGATGGTGAAGTAGATGCGCAGTCGGCTCAGCGCGTATTAAATCTCTAACGGGTCCTTGCTGTCGAATGCGCAATGCCAGACACCCGCCGCCCGCATGAGCATCACACCGGCCCAGATCGGGGTCCAGGCGATGATGATGCCGACAATGGACAGGGCGGTGAGCACGTCCGAGCGGATCAGCCTTTCGCACCGTGCTACGGCTCGCCCACGCGTACGGGGGGTACCCCAACGAGCGGTCGCTGCGAAACCTAACGCCGGACTCACGCGTCACCTTTCACTCGAATACCTATTTATGGGACTTGTAGGCTCGAGAACCCGCCTCAAGCGGGCCGGGCCGACTGTCACAAATAGGGGGACCAGCATGCGCGTCATTTCCGAACAAGGGTTCGCATGTTGTCGGACATCATTTCAGCGAGTCCTTGGCGCTTACCCGCAGCCCCGGACGCTCGTGCTTGCGGTTGCTGCCGCGCTTGGTGCCAGTATCGCAGCCCCACTGCATGCCGATGACGAGACGATCGAGATGGTCCTCCAGATTAACGATGACCGGATGGAAGCCCGGATCGTCGAACAGTCGGAGGGGTGGCTGACCCGCCGCAACAGCCTGCCTCTCACCCGTGAAGCCACAGGCATCGAGCTCGTGCACGACTGGATCGAGTCGCAGGAGGACCACGAGCCCCAGCAAGAGAACGCGGCCTTCATGGTGGGGATGGCATCCACCGTGTCCGAGGTGGATGCGACGGCGCTGGTCATTCAGGACGTGGATCAGGAAAACCACATTGAACGCGACCTGATGGTCGTGCAAAGCCAAGCCGGCTGGACGTCCCTGGAAAACACCGGGCATGCCGTAGCGGGTGACGACGGCCTGCGGCTGATCTCCCGCGCACGGACCCTGCAGACGCAGGGCGCCGGTCAGGTCAACGTTGCGGAACTCGAAGCGCAGGCCGAGGCGGGCGAGAACAGCCTCTCTGCAGGCATTCAGTCCAGCCTGCAGCGAAATACCCTGAGGCAGCACCGGGTGGTGTCGGAAAGCACGGTCGGGCGCTCCCGCCTGGTGAATAAGGGCCGTATAACGGCCGGAGGTGCCGGACTGCGCGCCGACCATTCGGCGTCTCGGGTCCAGGTCTTCGACACGGACCAGGTCAATACTTCGGGGCAGGACTTCGTGGGAACGGGCACCGAAATCACCGGGGACGGCTCGGGAGTGATCCTGGGTGATGTCTCAGTCGAGCAGGCCAACGAGCTGGGCCAGACCCATGTGGCCGCGGATTCTCGGTTGGGCGAACTTGCGATCGAGAACCACGGCGATATAACCAGCGGCGATCACGGAGTCGCAGCAATCCTGACCACCCCCGACACTCAGATCATGGATGCCATCCAGGAAAATACCTGGCAGGGCACGGCCGAACTGAGCGCGCCCTCGGGCGAGGTGGATGATTCGGGCAGCACGGGCACGCCTGGCGGTCTTGCCCTTTCCACTCGGTATGTTGAGCAATCGAGCGAGGCCAGCCAGACCGACATCGCGACCGCGACCAGCGTGGGCCATGGAAGGATCCACAATACCGGAAGCGTATCCGCAGAAGGATACGGGCTGGCCCTAGAGGTCGATGCGAGCCGGGTCCAGGTGCAACAGGTCGAACAGATCAACGACGTGACAGGCGACGCCAGCTCGGTGGCCGGGTCGGGCGGTGACGGTGGTGCCGGCGATCCAGACACGGGTGCAGACGGTGGCGCCGGGGGCAATGCGCTGGCAGAGCTGCGCCTGAATCAGTCCAACGAGCTGGCTCAAACCCTTGTACTGACTGATTCGCGTATCGGCCAGGCCGAGGTACGCAACGCGGGATCGGTCCAGGCGGGAGGGGGCGGCATCGTCGCACGCGTCTCTACCGACATCGTACAGGTGCAGGAAGGGGAGCAGGCCAATCAGGCAATGGATGCGTTTGACGCGACCGCGGGCGATGCTGGTGCCGGAGGCGCCGGGGATGTCGACGGTGGCGCCGGTGCGGATGGTGGGGATGGTGGGGATGGTGGGGACACTCTGGCAGAGCTCATCTGGTCGCAATCCAACGAGGCAGGCCAGATCGTGTTGTTGTCGCATAGCCGTCTTGCCGAAGTCGAAGTGGAGAACTCCGGTCGCGTGTTTGCCGGCGGCCGCGGCATCACCGCCGAAAGTGGGGTGTCACTGGTACAGGTACAGATTCTCGATCAGACCAACTCGGCAGAAGTCGAAACCAGACTTGTGGGCGGAGACGGAGGCGAAGGAGGCATCGGGTCGGACGGCAACGATGGTGACGGAGGAGCCGGAGGCTCCGCCGAATACCACCATCGGTTGGGTCAAGAAAACGAAAGCGAGCAGATCCTCCTGATATCCGGGGGATCGCTGGCCAGCACGAAAGTTTCGAATCACGGGGACATCCGTGCCGGGGGTGACGGCATCGTGGCGCGTGCGAACGCCGAGGTCGTCCAGAAGGAGCATGTCAATCAGGCCAATACCGATGAGATGCAGGAAGCAGGAGACGGCGCAGGCGGCGAGCCCGATGGGGAGGCCATAAACGACATATCGGTCGATCAATCCAATCACCGGGCCGGGATCATGGTGATCGATGCAGTGGAGGTCGCGCGGGTCCGGGTGGAACACCACGGCGAGATTGACGCGGACGGCCGAGGTATCGTCGCCCATTCCTCGATCAGCGGGGTGTCGGATTCCGCGACTGCCGTGTCTGTCCTGAGCTCCGGCCACATCCGGGCCGGGCAACAGGCGATCCATGCCATCAGCGACGGCGGGTCGGCGCGCGATATCGAGGTACGGATCACGGATGGGTCGGTGATCGGGGGGCCGGGATACTATGGGCTACAACTCGAGGGGTCGGGCAGCAACACGGTCTGGAACGACGGGGTGCTGACCTCGATGTCGCGGCGCGCCGTACTCGGTGGTGATGGCGACGACACGATTTACAACACGGGGTTGCTGGCAGGGGACGTGGACCTCGGAACTGGCAGTAACGCCCTGTTCAATCAGGAGGCCGGCCGGTTCGAGAGCGAGGCCATCGTCGACCTAAACGGCGGCACGCTGGAGAACCGCGGTTGGCTCAACCCGGGTGGCACAAATCGGATCGTGACCACCCAGGTCGCCGGTGACTGGACCAACACCGCTACTGGGCGCTATCAGGTTTCCCTGGACATGGTTTCCGGCGATTCCGATTTCCTGGATATCTCCGGAACCGCCTCCCTGAATGGCGAGGTCGTCCCCCGAATCCTGGTTCCGGACGATTCCGGAAGCTTCACCATCGCCGCGGCAACGGGCGGGGTCACGGACGAGGGGATGAATGTTCAAGATACGCTCTTCGTGGACTACAAACTGGACTTCTCCTCGGCCAGCGAGCTGGGCCTGAGCGCGGAAATCGACATCCCCGAAACGGTAACCGGACTGAACTCCAACCAGCAGTCCGTGCACGGGGTTATCGAAGGGCTGTGGGCGACGGGGTCAACAGGAGACCTCGACACCGTGTTCGGCGCCCTGCTCTCTGCCTCGGATGTTGCCGAATTGGCACAGGCCTACGAACAGCTCAGCCCCGAGCCCCATATGAACAGCGCCGCCAGCGCGACCCACGCGGCCGGCGTGTTCGCCAGTGACCTGCTTAGCTGCAGCGTGGACTCCGGCGCACATGTCCATGTGCGCCAGGGCGAGTGCGCCTGGGTACGGCTCGGACGGCGGAATCTGGACCAGGATTCCACCTCGCGCCAGGCTGGATTCGAGGAAAACAGTATCTCGGTATCCACCGGCGTGCAACGCGCACTTGCCAACGACTGGCATCTCGGAGGCGGAGTGGGATTCGAACGCGGCGATGTACAGTCGGATTCCGGCGCGCAGACAGAAGTGGACCGCATGCATGCCGGCGCTGTACTCAAATATGCTCCAGGGCCGTGGATGGTTTCTGGGTCAGTGTCGGGCGGTTACGGCTGGCATGACAGCACGCGCGTCGTCGACTTCACCGGCGAACCATCCGAACTCACTGCCGACTATCGCGTACGCCACCTGGGGATCGACCTCCATGCGCAGTACGAGATCGATCTAGGTGGGTCCTACCTCAAGCCCTATGCCGGGCTTGGCTACCGGCAGGTCCGCCTGGGTGGATTCTCCGAAAGCGGTGGGCCCGAGGCACTGGACGTGGACAGCGAGCGCGACCGCGCCGGCAGTATCGCGCTGGGTACACGCTGGGGTACCGAATTCGAGACCGGAAATGACACACTTGTACGCCCCTATCTCTCGGCGGGCGCCACTCGGTATACCTCGGACGAGACCCAACTTACAGCCTCGTTCCAGGGGGGCGGCGATTCGTTTCGAATCAGCCGAAGCCGTGACCGCACAGTGGCGGACATGGGCGCTGGTCTGGAAATTCTCGCTGGGGACTCCGGTTCGGTTCGTGTGGACTACCGTGGCCGCTTCTCCAACAACATGACGGATCACGCCATCGGGATGCGGGTGCAGATCCCGTTCTAGCCGCCGACCAAATGACCGGGGGCCTGCTGCGCACCTACATGTGTTCGCCCATGGCGCCGAGGCCCATCATGCCAGCGCCAATGCCGAACAGCATGCCGACGATCATCAGGGCCAGGTAGATCAGCAGCAGCACGCCGAAGATGGTGAAGTAGATGCGCAGTCGGCTTAGTGCGTACTTGATCTCCAGCGGGTCGGCGCTGTCGAAGGCGCGCTGCGAGGCGCCCGCCGCCTGCATCAGCACCACCCCGGCCCAGATCGGGATCCAGGCAATCAGGATGCCGACAATGGACAGGGCAGTGAGCACGCCCGAGATGATCAGCATGATACCGATCAGCTGCATCCAGAACTTGCCGCGCACCAGTGGTTCGATCAGTTCGCGAAGCTGCGGGTTGCCTGTCGATTCTGCTTCCATGCGAATACTCCTGTCCGTTGGGTTGGGAACGGTTCCGAGCATAGCAGCCTGACCGGGGCACCGTGCATTGTTCGCCATTGGGGCGAAAGGCATACTCGGGCGGTACACCGCAGCTGCGCAATGGAGGCCGCATGAGCGATCAGGGACGAGACAGTGAACGCGAGCGTAGTGGGCCGCAAGGGACCATGCTGTTCCAGGGCGCGACTTTGCCCGAGACGGAAGCCACCGCAGAGCAGTCGCGAACGCCCCCCGGTGGACACCCCGTCCTGGTGGGCGTCGCCGAACCCTTCCGCCAGCAACGCCTGACCCTCAAACCCGGCAAGCAGTCCGTCGGCCGACAGGGCGACAATGACATCGTGCTGCAGGAAGGCAGTGTCTCGTCGCAACACGCCTGGCTGGTCAACGACGGCGGGGCCTGCCGCGTGGTCAACCTTCTCTCGACGAACGGCACCTGGGTGAACGAGCGCAAGGTGCACGAGGCCACGCTGAATGACGGCGACCATGTCCGTTTCGGGCGCGCGGAGTTCATCTTCCGGCGCCGGGATGACGGCTCCGAGGCCGTGCCCGTCGGTGGCGTCCGGCGGTCCTCCTGGCGCTGGATCGGCGTGGCAGTGGCGATTCTGGTGCTCGCCGCGGTCGCGCGCATCCTGCTCGAAAACACCTGAACGAGCCGTCCGGCGTGCAGCGCATCGGTCGCTATGGCGTAGGCGAGGAGATCGGTCGCGGGGCGATGGCCGTAATCTATCGCGGCTTCGACCCGGAGATTCGCCGCGAACTTGCGATCAAGTGCCTGCAGGATGACTACGCACGCCGGCCCGAGTATCGCCGCCGGTTTCTGGTGGAGGCGCGCGCAGCCGGCACACTGACCCACCCGGGGATCGTGACGATCTTCGACGTCGGCGAATCCGGGGACCGCCCGTTTATCGCGATGGAACTGCTGGACGGGATTACGCTCGCCGCCTTCGCCGAGCAGTTCCGCCCGCTGCTATTGCGCAACGTACTCAAGATCGCGATCCAGCTGACCGAGGCGCTCGATTACGCCCACCGCAATGGTGTGGTGCATCGCGATATCAAGCCGGAGAACATCATCGTCACCAGCGCCACGGTGAACATCAAGGTGATGGACTTCGGCATCGCCCAGACCCTGAATGATCCTGCCTGGCGGGCCGATTCGGATGGCTACGTCGCCGGCTCGCCCCACTACATGGCTCCGGAACAGATTCGTGGCCTGTCCACCGACGCCCGAGCGGACCTCTACTCGGTGGGGGTCGTCCTGTATGAACTGCTCACCGGCTCGACACCCTTTCGCGGGCACGAGGTCGAAGGGCTGCTGACCCGAGTGGTGCGCGACCCGCCACCGCCCTTGCGCCCGATCGTCCGGGATTGCCCCCCGGAGCTGATCGAGCTGGTCGAACGGCTGCTGGAGAAACAACCGGACCAGCGCTACCAGTCAGCCGGAGAGCTGCTAGTAGAGCTGCAACGGATCGACGAAGAGCGCATGGAACGCGAACGCGCCGGCGCCGGACGGCGGATCATCCCGCTGCGGTGGCGCTGGCCGGCAATCCTCGGAGCGACCGTGGCCATCACGCTGGCAGCCGCCGGCGCCCTGGTGCAGAAAAAACAGAACGAGGTGATCACGGACCTGGCCTTCGACTACGGGTCCACGCTGGCGCAGATCATCTCGGTGGAGAGCGCGGAGGACCTGCTGCTGGAGGACACCATCGCCGTACAGGGGCGGCTGCAGGACATGCAGGACAATCGCGAGATCGCGCTATTGAGCGTGGCGGACCACCAGGGGCGCGTGGTGGCGAGCAGCGATCGCGCATCGCTTGGCAGCCCATTTGAATCGCCCCCGGAGGAGCACCTGCTGACCCGTCGCGGGGGCCAGGCGATCTGGTCTCTGGAGGACCCGGACGGGCGCGAGATGTTCCTGTTCGAGGCACCCGTGCGCTTTCAGGAGATCGAGATCGGGCGGCTGCAGGTGGGCCTCTCGACCCGCTCGCTGCGTGCCGCCAATCAGACCACACTGCTGGCCCTGACGCTGCTCGCGCTGGTGACGTTGCTGGCCGTTTCGCTGGGTGCTTACGTACTCGCACGACGGCTGCAGGCGCCACTGGACACTCTGCGCGGGGCCCTCGATCAGATCGGACAAGGCCGGCTGGACACGCGCATCCGCGCCCGGCGACGCGATGATTTCGAACGGGTATATGCCGCCTACAACGCGATGGCGGACTCGCTGGAGGCGCGCATGAAGCAGCGCCCGGCACCCCAACAGCAAGCCCCGCAAGCGGAATCCGACAGCGAGCGGACGCTGATACTGGAGGAGGATACGGAGGCGGACCGCCCGGAACGGACGCCCCCCGCCTGAGCAAGCCGAGCCCCGGCTACAAGAGCTCGGTGTCGCCGTGCGAATAGGGTGGCGCGCAACTACACAGGATATGCAGCGGCTCGGTCCCGGTATTGCGGATGTTATGCGGGGTGCCGGGGTGGATGCAGACGGTATCCCCGACCGTCACCTCGAAGGTCTCCTCCCCGAGCCGCATCTCTCCGCGTCCGCGGGTGATGTGGTAGAGCTCCTCGGTCTGCGCATGGCGATGCAGGTGCGTGGTCGCACCCGGGGCGACCACTGCCTCGGCGAGGCTCTGGGCCGCATTGCCATGGGAATCCGGGTGCATCAGCTCGCGGATTTCGGAGCCGTCCTTGGTGTCATAGGCCGGGATGTCGTCGTAGCGCGTATACATGATCGGCCTCATGCCGGCTCGGGGACTTCCTCGAGCAACAGGCTGCAGCCACCCATTGCGGCGGGCTTGGGTACCCCCATCAATTCCAGCACCGTCGGGGCCACATCGGCCAGACCGCCGCCGGTACGCAGACGCCAGCGCTGCGAGTCGGTAATCATGCACATCACCGGGTAGATCGTGTGCTGGGTGTGCGGGTCGCCGGTCACCGGGTCGATGTACTCGTCGCAGTTGCCGTGGTCAGCGGTCACGATCACGGAATAACCCGCATCCTTCGCGGCATCCAGCACGCGTCCGACCTCGCGATCCAGCACCTCGACCGCCTGGAGCAGGGCCTCGCGCTTGGCCGTGTGGCCCACCATGTCGCCATTGGCAAAGTTCACCAGGATGAACCCGTAGCGCCCGCCTTCCATGGCTTTGATGGTCTCGTCGGCCACCTCAACCGCGCTCATCTCCGGCTGTTCGTCGTAGGTATCCACTGGCGGCGAGGGCACCATCACGCGCTGTTCTCCGGCGTAGGGCTCTTCCTTCCCGCCATTGAAGAAAAAGGTGACGTGGGCGTACTTCTCGGTCTCCGCGCAGTGGAACTGCGGGATACCGGCAGAGGCGATCGTGCTCCCCAGGGTGGTCGAGGGGCGCTCGGGCGGGAAGGCGATCGGCGACAGGAAGCGCGGGTCGTACTCGGTCAGACAGGTCTCGGCCACCGGGCGGAATTCACCACGGTCAAAGCCGTCGAAGTCGTCCAGCCCCAGCGCGGCCGTCAGTTGACGCGGCCGGTCGTTGCGGAAGTTGAACAGCACGCAGACCGCGTCCTGCCCGAGCGGGGCACCGCCGTTGATGATGCGGGGATTGATGAACTCGTCGTCCTCGCCGGCGGCGTAGGCGGCCTCGATGGCCTCGCGCACCGACCCTGCGGGCTCGCCCTCGGCGTAGGCAATCGCGCGGAAGGCCTTTTCGGTGCGGCTCCAGCGCTTGTCGCGATCCATGGCGTAATAACGACCGCATACCGTGGCAATGGCGCCGCCGGCGCTGGCCAGCTCCTCTTCCAGCGGGTCGAGGTAGTTGAGCGCGGAACGCGGGGCCGTGTCGCGACCGTCGGTGATCATGTGCACCATCGGCCGGGCGCCTTCGCGCTGGCAGATCTCGACCAGCGCGCGCAGGTGGCGGATATGCGAATGAACGCCACCATCGGACACCAGGCCAATCAGGTGCAGCGGCAGGTCATTATTCGCGGCCGCGCGGGCGGCACTGACCAGGGCGTCGTTCTCGTAAAAACTGCCATCGGCGATGGAGTCGTCGATGCGCACCAGATCCTGGTTGATCACGGTCCCGGCACCCAGGGTCAAATGGCCCACCTCGGAGTTGCCCATCTGGCCATCCGGCAGGCCGACGGCGCGGCCACAGGCATCCAGCGTGGTATGCGCATGGGTAGACAGGTACTCGTCAAGGCGCGGCGTGTTGGCCTCGGCGTAGGCGTTGTTCACCTTGGAGGGGTTTACTCCGACCCCGTCCATAACGATCAGCAGGACGGGGCGGCGGGGGGTCGGACGCGGGTCGGCCATCGCGGGTTCATTACCTGGGTCAATGGGTTATCCGGGCATTTTAGCAAGTTCCAATGCGCAGATGGACACCGCGGGGATCCAGTAGACGCTGGCGTGTGAAACAGTCAGCGTCTACCGGGAAACACCGATCAATGTTTCCTAGCGGAAACGCCCCTCGTCATAGTCTTCCTGCGAGGGCCCCTCGTCGGCCCGGGCATCGTCACGGGCAGGTTCCTGAGGCGTGTCATCTTGCGACAGATCGGTGCCTGGAGTTTCGTCCGTCTGCGATTCCGAGGACTTGCGCGCCTCTTTCTGGCGCTGGAGCTCGGCCTGTTCCGCCTCGATGCGGTCGAGTTCGGCATCCATCTCCTCGTCGGTCATCGGGGTGTAGCCCGCGCGCGCGGAGGCCGGGGTCTCCCGAGCCCCGGCGCTGGAGCTGGAGCTGGCCGCTCCAGCCGTGGCCGTGGCGGCTGCGGCCTTGCGGCTAGAGGTGCCAGACGCACCCTTGCCGCCACCACCAGGCCCACCGTCCGGGTCGTCGGGCCCATCGCCGGAGTCATCGCTCAGGTCATCGGGCTCATCGCCCCCTTGCGCGCGACGCTTCTCGGCCTTCTTGCGCTCCATGATGCGCGAGAGGATCAGGCCAATCTCGAACAGCAGCCACATCGGCAAGGCCAGCAGCGTCTGCGAGATGATATCCGGCGGCGTGAGCACCATGCCGATCAGGAACACCCCCACGATCACGTAGGGGCGCTTCTTGGCCAGCTTGTCGGGTGTGGTCGCCCCCAGCGAGACCAGAAGAATCGTCGCCACCGGCACCTCGAATGCGATGCCGAACGCGATGAACAGCATGATCACGAACGAGAGATAGCGCGAGATGTCGGTCATCACCGAGACCCCCTCGGGGGCGGTCGCGGTGAAGAAGGCGAAGATCAGCGGAAAAACAACGAAATACGCGAAGGCCATCCCGAGGTAGAACAGGATGGTGGACGAGGCCACCAGCGGAAGGGCCATGTTCTTTTCGTGGCTGTACAGCCCCGGCGCAACAAACGACCAGACCTGATAGAGCAGGTACGGGATGCTGATCACCACCGCCAACAGCAGGACCAGCTTGAACGGGATCAGGAACGGCGCGGCGACGTCGATCGCGATCATGCTGGTGCCTTCCGGCAGGTGCTGCATCAGCGGATCCGCCAGCCACGTGTATATCGGGTTGGCGAACGGGAACAGCACCAGGAACACCACCAGAATGGCGATGAACATCCTGAGGACACGATCACGCAGCTCGATCAGGTGCGTGAGCAGGGTTTCGGTGGCCTCCGGACTCGGTTCGACCTCCGGCTTGGTCTTGCTCATGAGTGCTTGTCGGGGGCCTGGTCGTCGTGAGTGGAGTCGCTTGACTGGTCCGGGGCGGCATCCTGGCGGTCCGCGGACTCGGGGGTATCCGACTTCGCGGTGCGACGCGGGCGCACAGCCGGCTTCTTGCGCTTGGGTCGATCCGCCTCTCCAGCGCGTGCCTTGCGTTCGGCTTCCAGCGCCGGGTCGTCGGTCATCAGGTTGCCGTCTATACCCGAGCGGGTCGGCACCCGACGCACTTCAGCCTGCTCGGGATCGGCCTCGTCCTGGGCGTCGTCCGCATCCGCCGGGCGGCGCTCACGCACGGCCGGCTTCTTCGTCTGTTTATCCGTTGCAGCGCGCTTGTCGTCCAGGGCCTTCAGGTGGTCCTGCGTCAGGCCCTTGCGGGCGGCGGCCTTCCCCTCGATGTCCTCGCGCAGATCCTTTTCGGTTTCCTCGATGTCCTCGCGGAGATCCTTCTCGGTCTCCTCCATGGTGCCCTTGAGCTGACGGATCTCGCGCTCCTGGCTCTGGAGCATCTTGCGCAGCTCGTCGGTCTGTAGTTCCTGCTCGAAATCCGAACGCACGCTGTGCACGAAACGCCGGGTCTTGCCCACCCAGCGGCCGATCTCGCGCGCAAGGCCGGGCAGCCGCTCCGGTCCGACGACCAGGAGCGCGACCAGCACGATGATGATGATCTCCCAGAAACCGATGTCGAACATGCGCTAGCGCCGCCCGAGTCCGGCCGTTCCGCGCGGGGCGCGGATCAGGATTTCTTGTCCGACTGCGAGGTCTCGGTTTCCTGCTCCGAGCTGTTCTTCACCTCGCCGTCGACCACACGCCCCTTGTCGCCGGTCTGGTCCTCGACCTCAGGGGTCTCGCCATCCTGGCCTTCCGCGTTGTCATCCTGCTTGTTCTGGCCGTCCGGGTCCTTGACCGCCTGACGGAAGTTCTTCAGCGCGGAGCCGACGTCACCGCCCATGTTGCGCAGTTTCTTCGTGCCGAACAGCAGCACGACGATGAGCAGGATAATAAGAAGTTGCCAGATGCTGATGCCACCAATACCCATGGACTCTCTCCAAGATCATTCAACTTTGGGATAAGCCTGAACGGCGCCAGGCCCATAATCAATACGCAGCGTTTTATTTATCGTTTTTATCAGAGCGCTGCCCACTGGCCCGGCGCGCGGCCTTTTCCGCGATACCGGACAACCCGAAGCGCCGAGCCAGCTCGTCGAGGACGTCGTCGGGGTGGCGGCCCCGGGCCGCGAGCACAATCAGGCTATGAAACCACAGGTCCGCCATCTCCGACACCAGCGCGTCGCTGTCGTCGTTCTTGCCGGCGATGATGGTCTCCGCCGACTCCTCGCCGAGCTTCTTCAGCATTTCGTCGAGCCCCCGGGCGTGCAGCTTCGCCACGTAGGACTGCTCCGGGTCGGCCTGGCGCCGCTGTTCGATCACCTCGGCCAGCGCGCTCAGGAGTTCGGCACCCGCCCGGGCATCTGACGCACGCCCGGCCATCAGGCGGCCACCCCAGCGTCGTTCGGCCGTACGGGCACACCTGCCGCGGCCATCGCGTCCTTGGCCTCGCCCACCGTGTGCTGACCGAAATGGAAGATGCTGGCCGCCAGCACTGCGTCGGCATGGCCTTCGGTCACGCCCTCGACCAGGTGCTGCAACTCGCCCACGCCGCCGGAGGCAATGACCGGGATACCCACCGCATCGCTGACCGCCCGGGTCAGTTCCAGATCGAACCCGATCCGGGTGCCATCACGATCCATGCTGGTCAGCAGGATCTCGCCGGCCCCGAGGGACTCCATCCGCTGCGCCCACTCGACGACTTCCAGATCGGTCTCGCGGCGCCCACCGTGGGTGAACACCTCCCAGCGAGGGGACTCGCCTTCCGCGCTGACGCGCTTGGCGTCGATCGCCACCACGATGCACTGGCTGCCGACCCAGTCGGCCGCCTCGCGCACCAGCTCCGGGCGGTGCACGGCGGCGGTATTGATCGAGACCTTGTCGGCCCCGGCATTCAGCAGGCGGCGGATGTCCTCCACCGCCCGCACGCCGCCACCCACGGTCAGCGGGATAAAGACCTCGCGCGCCACCTCCTCGACCACATGCAGGATGGTGTCGCGATCATCACTGGAGGCCGTGATATCGAGGAAGGTGATCTCGTCCGCGCCCTGCGCGTTGTAGCGCCGCGCGATCTCCACCGGGTCGCCGGCATCGCGGATGCCGACAAAGTTCACGCCCTTGACGACGCGGCCGGCATCGACATCCAGGCAGGGGATGATGCGCTTGGCCAGCATCTCAGCCCCCGGACGCCGCCTTGCGCGCCTCTTCGAGCGTGAACGCGCCCTCGTACAGCGCGCGCCCGACGATCGCGCCCGTGATGCCCTCTTCCTCGTTCTCGGCGAGCTGGCGCAGATCGTCCAGCGAGCTGATCCCGCCGGAGGCGATCACCGGCACACGCACGTTGCTCGCCAGGCGGGCGGTGGCCTCCACATTGGGCCCCTTCATCATCCCGTCGCGGGCGATATCCGTATAGACGAACGCCACCACGCCATCGGCCTCGAAATGCTGGGCCAGGTCGATTACATCGTGGTGCGACAGCTTCGACCAGCCATCCACCGCCAGCTTGCCGTCCTTCGCGTCCAGCCCGACGATAATGCGCCCGGGAAACTCCAGGCACAGGTCATTGACGAAGTGCGGCGCGCTCACCGCGCGGGTGCCGATGATCACGAACTCCACCCCGGCATCCAGATAGGCCTGCACGGTGTCCTCGTCGCGGATTCCGCCGCCGATCTGGATCGGCAGGTCGGGGAAGGCCTCGGCGATCGCATGCACGGCCTCGGCATTACGCGGATGGCCCGCGAAGGCGCCATCCAGGTCGACGATGTGCAGGCGCTCCGCCCCGGCATCCACCCAGCGCTTCGCCATCTCGACCGGGTCTTCGCCGAACACGGTGGAATCCTCCATCTTGCCCTGGCGCAGGCGCACGCATTTGCCTTCCTTCAGATCAATTGCAGGAATGACCAGCATCTTGGACTCCTCACGCAGCCCCGGGACCCTCACCGTCCCAGCGCAGAAAGTTGTGCAACAGGCGCAGCCCGCAGGCGGCGCTCTTCTCCGGGTGGCACTGCATGGTGAACAGCGAGCCGCGCGCCAGTGCCGAGGCAAAGGTCTCGCCATAATCGGTGCGCCCGGCGATATCCGCCTCATTCTCCGGCAACACGCGATAGCTGTGTACAAAATAGAACCACGGCGTCTCGGGCAGGCCGTGCCACAGGGGGTGCTCGCCGGTCGGCAGGACCCGGTTCCACCCCATGTGCGGGATCTTCAGGCGCCGGCCGTCCGGGCCATCGCATTCCGGGAAACGTGCGACCCGCCCCGGCAGTATGCCCAGAAGATCGACCCCGCCGCTCTCTTCGCTGTGCTGCATCAGGATCTGCTGCCCCAGGCACAGGCCAAGGAAGGGCCGATCCGCAGTCAGCTCGGGCAACAGGCGGTCGAGCCCCCGCGCGGCCAGCGCGCGCATCGCATCACCGGCCGCCCCCTGCCCCGGGAAGACCAGGCGATCGGCCTCACGCAGGGTGTCGGGATCGTCCGTCAGCAGGATGCGCTGGCCGGCACCGGACTCGTGTTCGAGCGCGCGAACGACCGAGTGCAGGTTACCCATGCCGTAGTCAATGACGGCAACTGTTTCCATGGCCGGGAAATCCCTTTAAAGACTGCCCTTGGTCGACGGGGTAATCCCCTGCGCGCGCGGGTCGGCCTCGGCCGCCATGCGCAGCGCGCGCCCAAAGGCCTTGAAGATGGTCTCGGCCACGTGGTGCGCGTTGTCTCCGCGAAGACTGTCGATGTGCAGGGTCATCCAGGCGTGGTTGACCAGCCCCTGGAAGAACTCGTGAAAGAGATCCACATCGAACTCGCCGATGTGCGAACGCCGAAAGTCCGCGTGCATCTCCAGCCCCGGGCGCCCGGAAAAGTCGATCACCACCCGCGCCAGGGCCTCGTCCAGCGGGACGTAGGCATGGCCGTAGCGGCGGATGCCTTTTTTGTCCCCCAGGGCCTTGGCCAGCGCCTGCCCGAGCGTGATGCCGACATCCTCGACCGTGTGATGCGCGTCGATATGCAGGTCGCCCTGCGCACGCACCGAGAGATCGACCATGCCGTGGCGGGCCACCTGGTCGAGCATGTGATCGAGGAACGGGACACCGGTCTCCAGCTGGCTTGTGCCCTTGCCATCAAGGTTGAGCTCGACGGTGATCTGGGTCTCGAGGGTGTCGCGGCGGATGCTAGCAGTACGTTCAGTCATGATTCCGATTCAAGACGACAAAGGCTCAGTGTAGCAAGGCTGGCCACGGCCCGGTACGCACACCGGATCGGGGCACTCGCCTGCCATGCAATTGGCAAAAAAAAGCCGGGACCCGAGGGCCCCGGCTGGACGTCAGGAAGCGAGGCTTCCTTAGCCGACTTCGACTTCGGTCGAATCGGATTCGCCCTTGTTGTCCGTCCAGGAGACGGACACGGTGTCGCCGGCGGAACCGTCGAACTCGACCTGCAGGAACGGGTTACGAGAGACAGTGAAGTTCCAGTAGGCGGTAATGGCGTCTTCGCCGTTACGCTTGATTTCCACAGTTTCGATGAAGTGCGGACCACCATCATCATCCGGGACCAGCATGTCGTGGCTCATCAGAGCGCGGACGTTAACAACGCCGTTGCTTTCTTGGGCGCGAACTCGAATAGACATATCTTATTCCTCCAATAGGGTTCGATCAGCGATTGGGGCGCGCGGCTTAACCGCCGCAGCCACCGACCGTGACCTTCACTTCGCGGACCGTCTTGTACCAGCTGTCGCCAGACTTCACGGCGGCCACGACGTTCGAGGACTCACCCAGACGGATGCGGCTGGACACTTTCGGCTTGGTGCCGGAGGCCAGGATGTAGTGGGCGGTCGCGGCGAAGTCGTTTTCCTCGGCGAACAGGGCGATCTCGGTGACGTCGTCCAGGCTGGTTTCGATCGAAACCGGGACCACGGCGCCGTTCTCGGCGATTTCCGGGGCGCTCAGATCGATGTCGTCGCTATCCGGGATGTCGGTGGAGCCGAGCGCAGCTTCCATCGCGGCGTCCAGGCCCTCGGCCTCGAACGTGGAGGACGGCCAGGCGGCCAGCAGCTTGCTCGGAGCCAGCAGGCCAGCCCCAACGGCCACGCCGACGGTGCCGGCGGCGAGAGTGCCTTTCAGGAAGACACGACGCTTGGTGCTAATCATGGAGATCTCCTCTCATCTTTTTGGGTCAGTTCCGGGTTATCCGGCGGCGTTTTAGCGGTTGCCCGCGTTTACGCCTGTTGCTTTGGACGGCGACCCCCGGGGATCTATTCCTTGGGGTCGGGCTCCATCGCTGACCAGCTTCAGTGGTCTTCTGCTGGTCTGGCAGGTTCATCCTCCCAAAGTTCGCTGAATCGATGATGAACAGATCACCAAGGGTTCAAAATCGGGTGAATGACAACGGATGGACCTGAAGCCAGCGCCGTATCAATGGCACACTATTGCCCTTCATTGCAACGACACCCCGGAACGAACATGCGTTCATGCAAGGCCCAGTGGCTCCTGATTGCGGTCGTGGTCGTGCTCGGCACGATGCAGATGCTCGCCTCCTGCGGACAGAAGGGTGATCTCTACCTGCCCGATGACGACGAAACCGAGGAGCGCCGCTGAATGGACTACTTCGACTACCACGGCAACACGCTGCATGCCGAAGGCGTGGCGCTGGACCACCTCGCCCAGCTGGTGGGTACGCCCGCCTACGTGTATTCGCGCGCCACCCTTGAGCGCCACTACCGCGCGTTCAGCGAGGCCCTGATCGGCACGCCGCACCAGGTCTGCTTCGCGGTGAAGGCGAACTCCGCGCTGGGGGTGCTGAACGTGCTCGCGCGCCTGGGCGCCGGCTTCGACATCGTCTCCGGCGGCGAACTGGAACGTGTACTGCGCGCCGGCGGCGACCCGGCGAAGGTCGTGTTCTCGGGCGTCGGCAAGACTGCGGCCGAGATGCGCCGGGCACTCCAGGTCGGCATCCATTGCTTCAACGTCGAGTCCGCCCCGGAGCTGGAGCGGCTGGAGTCCGTTGCGGCCGAGATAGGCGTGACCGCACCGGTCTCGATCCGCGTGAATCCGGACGTCGATGCCGAGACCCATCCCTATATCGCCACCGGCCTGCGCGAGAACAAGTTCGGCGTTGCCATCGAGGAGGCGCCGGCGCTGTATGCCCGGGTACGCGACAGCCAGCACCTGGAGGCCACCGGCGTCGATTTCCACATCGGCTCGCAGCTGACCCGGATCGACCCGTTCACCGATGCCCTGAAACGCGTGCTGACGCTGGTCGACCAGCTGGCCGCAGACGGCATCGAACTCGAACACATCGATGTCGGCGGCGGACTGGGCGTGCGCTACCGCGACGAGACGCCGCCGGAGCCGGACGCCTGGGCCAGCGCCCTGCGCGAGGTAATGGACGAGCGCCCGCTGAAGGTTCTGCTCGAACCGGGGCGCGCGATCGCGGCCAACGCCGGCGTGTTCCTGACCCGGGTGGAGTACCTCAAGCACACC
Organism: Thioalkalivibrio sp. ALgr1; assembly: GCF_000378285.1. NCBI lineage: Bacteria > Pseudomonadati > Pseudomonadota > Gammaproteobacteria > Chromatiales > Ectothiorhodospiraceae > Thioalkalivibrio > Thioalkalivibrio sp. ALgr1. The sequence continues at coordinate 582,399 of NZ_KB905132.1, read as the reverse complement.
GAGGCCCACGACTTCGCGATCGTCGACGGGGCGATGAACGACCTGCTACGCCCGGCCCTGTACGGCGCCTGGCAGGAGATCATCCCGGTCGTGCAGCGCAAGGACTCCGAGCCCCGCACCTACGACATCGTCGGCCCGGTCTGCGAGACCGGCGACTTCCTCGGCCGCGAGCGCGAACTGACGCTGGCCGCGGGCGACGTGCTCGCCGTGCGCTCGGCCGGGGCCTACGGCTATGTGATGGCCGGCAACTACAACTCGCGCCCGCGCCCACCGGAAATCATGGTCGACGGCGACCATTTCCAGATCATCAACCGACGCGAGCAGGTCGATCACCTGATGATGCGCGAGAGCATGCTGCCGCAAGACCCGGACGATAGCGATCCGCCCGGAAGCGTGGACCCATGATCCCGCGCCGCCCCGAACCGGAGCTTATGCTGGAGCCTGCGCAGGCCCGCGCCTATGCCGAGGCCGACTTCGCCGCGCCGCACGAGGGCTTCGTGGACGCCTTCGCCGAGGCCTTCCCCGGCCCGGTCAGCGGACCCGTGCTCGACCTCGGCTGCGGGCCGGGCGATGTCTCGCTGCGCTTCGCCGCACGCTACCCGGCCTGCGAGGTCGACGGGCTCGACGGCGCGCCCGCGATGCTGGCCGCCGGTGACGCGCTGATGGCCGGCCACCCGGCCGCGCCGCGCGTACACCTGGCCGAGGGCTGCCTGCCCGAAGCGCGCGGCCCGCGCGCCCCGTACGCCGCGATCATCAGCAATTCCCTGCTGCATCACCTGCATGAGCCCGCGGTGCTTTGGCAGGCCATCGTGCGCGATGGCGCGCCCGGCGCGGCCGTGTTCGTGATGGACCTGCGGCGCCCGGACTCGGAGCAAACGCTCAAGGCCCTGGTCGCGCAGTACGCGGCCAACGACCCGGACGTGCTGCGCCGCGACTTCGAACACTCCCTGCATGCCGCCTTCACACCCGACGAGGTGCGCGCGCAGCTGGCCGATGCCGGACTCGACGGCTTCACCGTCCGCGCCACCTCGGACCGGCACATGGTCATCTTCGGGCAGCTGCCGGAGGCCACCTGATGCGCCTGGAATTCACCAAGATGCACGGGCTGGGCAACGACTTCGTGGTCATCGACGGCACGCGCCAGACCGTCCGGCTCGACGAGGCGACGCTGCGCCATCTGGCGGATCGCCACTTCGGCATCGGCTGCGACCAGATCCTGCTGGTGGAGCCCCCGGGCGACCCGACGCAGGCCCTGTTCCGCTACCGCATCTTCAACGCCGATGGCTCCGAGGTGGAGCAGTGCGGCAACGGTGCGCGCTGCTTCGCCCGCTTCGTGCGGGAGCAGGGCCTGACCGAGGCCCGCGAGATCCCGGTCGAGACCCTGGGCGGACGCATCGTGCTGCATGTCGAGGACGACGAGCGCGTGCGGGTCAACATGGGGCGGCCGGTGTTCACGCCCGAACAGATCCCGCTGGTCGCCGAACACGAGGCCGACGCCTACACCCTGGACGTGCAGGGCCATGCGCTCACGCTGGGCGCGGTGTCCATGGGCAACCCGCATGCCGTGCTGCTGGTCGACGACGTCGCGAGTGCGCCCGTGGCCGAGGTCGGGCCGCTGATCGAGCGGCACGAGTGCTTCCCACGCCGCGTGAATGTCGGCTTTGCCGCGCTGCGCAACCGCGGCCATGTGAACCTGCGGGTCTTCGAGCGCGGGGTCGGCGAGACGCTGGCCTGTGGCAGCGGCGCGGCCGCCGCGATGGCCATTCTGCGCCGCCGCAACCTGGTCGACGACGAGGTTGAAGTCTCGCTGCCGGGCGGTACCCTTGTGCTAAGCTGGAACGCACAGGCCGAGGCCCCGGTTTGGCTAACCGGACCGGCCACCACGGTTTTCAACGGCTGGATCGATCTATGACTGGGCAATCCTCCAACGCCTCTGCTGCAAACACCCCCAAGCCGCAGGCGACGGACGACAAGAACAACAAAACGCTTACTGCGGCCGACGTCGAGGCCTATCTGCGCGATCACCCGGATTTCTTCCAGGACCACCTGCCGCTGCTGGACATCCTGCGCCTGCCACACCCGGCCGGCGGGGCGGTGTCGCTGCTGGAGCGCCAGGTCGCCCTGCTGCGCGAGAAACACCGCGCGATGGAGCAGCACATGGGCGAGCTGGTCGAACGCGCCCGCGACAACGAGCGCATGGGCCAGCACCTGCACGAACTGGCCAAGACCCTGATGCGCGCCGAAAACCTGGATGCCGTACTGGCGCTGACCCAGGACGCCCTGCGCAACGAGCTGGGTGCCGAGCGCGTCAGCATCCGCCTGGCCGACCGCGAGGTGGACGACCTGCACGCCCTGGAGTCCGGCGAGCTGAGCACGTTCGATCCGCTGTTCGCGCGCGGCAAGGCCCAGTGCGGCCGTGTGCCGGGCGAGATGCTGGACGTACTGTTCGATTCGGCCGACGACATCGGTTCCGCGATCCTGATGCCACTGGGTGACGAGTCCGACCGCATCGGGGTGCTGGGCCTGGCCAGCGACTCTCCGGACCGTTTCCAGCCCGACATGGGCATCTATTTCGTCACCCATATCGGCGACCTGCTGGCCGAATCGATCCGCTGCCATGTCGAGCGGACCCACGCCGCCGCCTGAGGCGGCGACTGATTCCAGCCCGCCGCAGGATGCGGATATCGCGGCCTTTCTCGGGCATTTAAGCGATGTTCGCGGCCATTCACCGCATACCGTCAACGCCTACCGGCGCGACCTGAACCGCCTGCGCGGCCTGCACACGGGCCCGTGGGCCGACCTCAGGGCCGCGGACATGCGGCGCATCGCGGGGCAGCTCGCCCGCCAGGGGCGCCACCCGCGCTCCATCCAGCGCTTTCTGTCCGCTGCGCGCGGCTTCTTCGCCTTTCAGGTCGAACACCGCCGCATGCCAGCCAACCCTGCCGCCGGCCTGCGCGGACCGCGCGCGGGGCGCGCCCTGCCACGCAATCTCGACGTCGACCAGACCCAGCAGGCCCTGACCCCGGCCGAGGACCTCGATCCGACCCTGGCCGCCCGCGACCAGGCCATGCTGGAGCTGCTGTACTCCTCCGGGCTGCGCCTGTCCGAGCTGACCGGGCTGGACCTGACGGATCTCGACCTCGATACCGGGCTGGTGCGGGTACTCGGCAAGGGCCGGCGCGAGCGCAGCGTCCCGGTGGGGCGGGTGGCGCGTGATGCGATCCGCAGCTGGCTTGAGCGCCGTGGCGACTGGGCCGTACCCGGCGAACGCGCCCTGTTCGTGACCCGCCGCGGCGCCCGCATCGGCAACCGCGCAGTCCAGCGCCGCGTGGCCGAGGCCGGCCGGCGCGCCGGGCTGGACGTGCGCCTGCATCCGCACCGGCTGCGCCATGCCTTCGCCAGTCACCTGCTGGAATCGAGTGGCGATTTGCGAGCCATTCAGGAACTTCTTGGTCACGCCAACCTTGAAACCACCCAGATCTATACCCATCTCGACTATCAGCACCTGGCACAGGTGTATGATGCCGCCCACCCGCGTGCCCGGAGAAACCGTTCGCCAGGCAAACGCTGAATCCAGCTTTCTCCGGGCGGGGAACCAACAGCAACGACCGGGACCCAACCGCTTCCGGACCGCAAAAACCTCGGACGTCGGCACAACCCGACCCCCTCGTGCCTGCGAGCAGCCCCTGGCGGTCTCGCAATGCAGCAAGGCGGGCGGCCGGCCCCGACCGCAGCACAAAGGAGAGCGCCCGTGGAACAGTTTCGCGGCACCACCATCGTCTGCGTCCGCAAGGACGGCGCCGTCACCCTCGGAGGCGACGGCCAGGTATCGCTTGGCAACACCGTGATGAAGGGCAACGCGCGCAAGGTGCGCCGCGTCTACCACGACCGCATCCTGGCCGGCTTTGCCGGCGGGACGGCCGATGCCTTCACCCTGTTCGAGCGCTTCGAGGGCATGCTGGAGAAACACTCCGGCAACCTCACCCGCTCCGCGGTCGAGCTGGCCAAGGACTGGCGAACCGACCGCGCCCTGCGCCGGCTGGAGGCCCTGCTGGCCGTGTCCGACCGCGAGAACTCCTTCGTGATCTCCGGCAACGGCGACGTAATCGAACCGGAAAACGCGCTGATCGCGATCGGCTCCGGCGGCCCCTATGCCCAGGCCTCCGCCCAGGCCCTGCTGCAGAACACCGACCTGTCGGCCCGCGACATCGTGGAGAAGTCGCTGAACATCGCCGCCGACATCTGCGTGTACACCAATCACAACCTCACGCTGGAGAGCCTGGACGCGGAATAACGCGCCCGGCCCCGCACGAACGATTCGACCAAGGCCCCTTTTGCCATGACCGACATGACCCCCCGCGAGATCGTCCAGGAACTGGACCGTTACATCATCGGCCAGGACGAGGCCAAGCGCTCCGTCGCCATTGCCCTGCGCAACCGCTGGCGCCGCCGCCAGCTCCCCCCGGAGCTGCAGCCGGAGGTCACCCCCAAGAACATCCTGATGATCGGCCCGACCGGCGTCGGCAAGACCGAGATCGCCCGACGCCTGGCCAAGCTCGCCCGCGCGCCGTTCATCAAAATCGAGGCGACCAAGTTCACCGAGGTCGGTTATGTCGGCCGCGATGTCGAATCGATCATCCGTGACCTCGCCGAGGCCGCGGTCAAGCAGCTGCGCGACGAGGCCATCAAGGAAAACCGCGTCAAGGCCGAAGACGCGGCGGAGGAGCGCATCCTCGATGCCCTGCTACCGCGCCCGCGCAACGCCGGCTTCACCGAATCCGCGCAAGACGACTCCAACAGCGACACCCGCCAGAAACTGCGCAAGCGCCTGCGCGAGGGCGGCCTGGACGAGCGCGAGATCGACATCGAGGTGCAGCAGAACCCGCACGGCGTAGAGATCATGACCCCGCCGGGCATGGAGGAGATGGCCAGCCAGCTGCAGTCGATGTTCCAGAACATTGGCGGCCAGAAGACCCGATCGCGCCGGCTGCAGATCGCCGAGGCACGCAAGCTGCTGATCGAAGAAGAGGCCGCGCGCCTGATCAACGAAGAAGAGCTGAAGCTGCAGGCGATCGACCGCGTCGAACAAAGCGGCATCGTCTTTCTCGACGAGATCGACAAGGTCGCCAAGGGCAGCGACAAGGGCAGCAGCGGCGAGGTCTCGCGCGAGGGCGTGCAGCGCGACCTGCTGCCGCTGATCGAGGGCACCACCGTCTCCACCAAGCTGGGCATGGTGCGCACCGACCACATCCTGTTCATCGCCTCCGGCGCCTTCCACCTGTCCAAGCCGTCCGACCTCGTGCCGGAGCTGCAGGGCCGACTCCCGATCCGCGTCGAACTGGGCCCGCTGTCGGTGGACGCCTTCGTGCGCATCCTGACCGAACCCACCGCCTCGCTGACCGAGCAGTACACCGAGTTGATGAAGACCGAAGGCGTGGAACTGCGCTTCGAGGAAGACGGCGTGCGCCGCCTCGCCGAGATCGCCCATGACGTGAACGCGCGCACCGAGAACATCGGCGCCCGCCGCCTGCACACCGTGCTGGAACGCCTGCTGCAGGACGTCGCCTACCGGGCCCCGGACGTCGACGGCGCCGTCGTAGTCGACCGCAGCTTCGTCGACGAACGCCTCGGCGACCTGGTCGAAAACGAAGACCTCTCCCGCTACATCCTCTAAAGCCGGCCCTGCCGCCTGCCACCCCGCGTACCGGTTGCAGAAGGCCTTCTTCAAGGAGCACGCGGGTGAACCGTGCGGCCGTTTGTCGGGGAATCCGGGTGCTTCAAGTGAGGCGACTGTTGGGAAATACCGTCCAGGTAACCAGATAGTCCAGGGCGAGGACGAAATACCGCGAGCCGAGCACCTCGGCAAAACGCACCTTCATCGCCTCGTAGTGATCGCGGATGGAGCGAGCCACGTGCGTGCTGCTTTGGGCCTGTTCGCTTACGGCATCCAGGAAGAAACAGGACCATCCGTCCCAAGTGCCGTTGGCGTCAACAAATCGCCCCAAATGGTGGCACTTGTGTTCAAAAAATCCCCGCAAATTAACACCAAGGTTCCTTGCATTTGTTCCGTTAACATCAACCCAGCTTGTTTCCCATTCACCCGGAACTACGGGTAACAAGCAGCGCTGGCCTCAGTGTTCGTTCAGGCTTTCGCGCGCGACCGGCCGTTCCGTCAGGCCCGCGCTGCGCGTGGGAGATGCCACGCTAGCGTGCTGGGCTGGTATCCTCGCAGTCCTTTGACGATGGCCGCCTTGGGCGGTTGCGCAAGATCTTTCCGGGCTCGCCCCGACCGAGGATTCTGGAGGCCGCATGAGCAGTAAGCACCGACCCACCGATATCCAGTTGCATCAGAAGTCGCGCATCCTGGAGCTGACCTACTCCGATGGCTCGCATTTCGAGCTGCCCTGCGAGTTTCTGCGCGTGTACTCGCCCTCCGCCGAGGTGCGCGGGCACGGGCCGGGCCAGGAGGTGCTGCAGGTGGACAAGGAGGATGTGAACATCACCGGCATCGAGCCGGTCGGTAACTATGCAGTGAAGCTGGAGTTCTCCGACGGCCACGACACCGGCATCTACGACTGGGATTACCTGCACAAGCTCGGCACGGAGCAGGAAAGTCTGTGGCAGGATTACCTGGATCGGCTGAAAGAGGCCGGCCACGAGCGCAAGACGCACTGACAATGAAAGAAGAACCCGGCAAGACCCACTTCGGCTACCAGAGCGTCCCCGAGTCCGAAAAGGCCTCACGGGTCGGCGAGGTCTTCCACTCGGTCGCCTCGCGCTACGACGTGATGAACGACCTGATGTCGATGGGCGTCCATCGCATCTGGAAGCGCTACACGCTGGAGCGCACCGGCGTGCGCCCGGGCATGAAGATCCTGGACCTGGCCGGGGGTACCGGGGACCTGGCCGGGGCCTTTGCCCCACGCGTCGGGCCGAAGGGGCAGATCGTGGTCTGCGACATCAACGCCTCGATGCTGGAGGCCGGGCGCGACCGCATGCTGGACGAGGGCCACGTGGGCAACCTCGACTTCGTGCAGGCGGACGCGGAACAGCTCCCCTATCCGGATGACTACTTCGACCGCGTGACCATCGCCTTCGGCCTGCGCAACGTGACCCGCAAGGAACGCGCGCTGGCCGAGATGCGCCGGGTGATCAAGCCCGGCGGGCGCGTGCTGGTGCTGGAGTTCTCGCAGCCGATGGCACCGCTGCGCCCGATCTACGATATCTATTCGTTCAAGATGCTGCCGCTGATGGGCAAGCTGGTCGCCAACGATGCCGACAGCTACCGCTACCTGGCGGAGTCCATCCGCATGCACCCGGATCAGGAGACCCTGGCCGGCATGATGCGCGACGCCGGTCTGGAGCGCGTCGAGTACGACAACCTGACCGGCGGAATCGTCGCCCTGCATCGCGGCACAAAACTCTAGGGAGATGCGGGCCTCACCATGACCGAACCCCTCGCCCTGCCCAGCCCGCTCACGGCCTTGATCGAGGCCACGCTCAACGAGCACCTGGCGAGCGCGCCGGAGAAGGACCGCGCACGCCTGGCCGGGCGTGCAATCGCCATCGTGATCGAGCCCCCGGGGCTGGCCTTTTCGCTGGTCGGGGCCGCCGACCGGCTGCAGGTCATCGGCGGTGTCGAGGAACCGGTGGATGTGCAGCTGGCGGGATCGCCGCTGTCGCTCGCGGCGGCCATGGGCCGGGACGACCGTTCCGGGCTGACTATCACCGGCGATGCCACCGTGCTCTCCGACCTGCAGCATGCGCTGCGCGACTCCGGGGTCGACTGGGAGGGGCTGTTCGAGCGCTTTGCCGGCGTCGGGGCCGCTGGGCCGCTGCGCCACCTGCTCGATCAGGCTCGTGGCAGTCTGCGTCACCTCGGCCGCCGCTCCGCCGAGGACACGGCCGACTATCTGCGTGACGAGCTCGAGTGGCTGCCAGCAGGCGGGGCCTTCGAGGCCTTTGCCGAGGACGTCTCCGACCTGCGCGACGGCGTCGCGCGACTGGATGCACGCCTGCACCGGCTGGAGGCCGGGGCCGCCTCCGATACCGACGACCGGCAGGCCTGATGCGCCGCGCGCTGTACCGGGGGCTGCGGCTGTGGACCATCGCGCGGGTCCTGGTGCGCTATCGCCTCGATGTCATCCTGTTTACGCTGAAGCCGCTGCGCCCGCTTAGCTTCCTGCTCTATCTCGCACCCTGGAATTGGTTTCGCCGCACCGAAGGCACACGCGGCGAGCGCATCCGCCGCGCGCTGGAAGACCTGGGGCCGATCTTCATCAAATTCGGGCAGATGCTCTCCACCCGGCGCGACCTGCTGCCGGACGACATCGCCATCGAACTGTCACGGCTGCAGGACCGGGTCCCGCCGTTCCCGAGCGACCAGGCGCGCGCACTGATCGAGTCCGAACTTGAGCGTCCGATCGAGATTGCCTTTGCCACGTTCGAGGACACCCCGATCGCCTCGGCCTCCATCGCCCAGGTGCACGCGGCCACGCTCCAGGACGGGCGCGAGGTGGTGGTCAAGGTCGTGCGCCCCGGCATCTTCAAGACCATCCGCGCGGATCTCGAGGTGATGCACCTGATCGCGGACCTGGCCGATCGCTACTGGTCCGAGGCCAAGCGCCTGCGCCCGCGCGAGGTGGTGGACGAATACGAAAAGACCGTCACCGACGAGTTGGACCTGATCCGCGAGGGCGCCAACGCCGCCGCGATCCACCGCAACTTTGAGGACAGCCACCTGCTGTACATCCCGGAGATCATCTGGGACTACACGCGCCGCAGCGTGCTGGTGATGGAGCGCATCGGCGGCATCCCGGTGGCGGATATCGCGGCACTGCGTGAACGCAACGTGGACCTGAGGCTGCTGGCCGAACGCGGAGTGGAGATCTTCTTCACCCAGGTGTTCCAGCACAACTTCTTCCACGCCGACATGCACCCGGGCAACATCTTTGTGGACGCCACCCACCCGGACAACCCGACTTATCTGGCGGTGGACTTCGGCATCGTCGGCTCGCTGCTCGACTCCGACCAGCGCTACCTGGCAGAGAATTTCCACGCCTTCTTCAACCGCGACTACCGCCGCGTGGCCGAGTTGCACGTGGAATCCGGCTGGGTGCCGAAGGACACCCGCGTGGACGAGTTCGAGGCGGCGATCCGCACTGTCTGCGAGCCGATCTTCCAGCGCCCGCTGGAGGAGATCTCCTTCGGTCAGGTCCTCCTGCGCCTGTTCCAGACGGCCCGGCGCTTCAACATGGAGGTCCAGCCGCAGCTGGTGCTGCTGCAGAAGACCCTGCTGAACATCGAGGGTCTGGGCCGCCAGCTCTATCCGCAGCTGGACCTGTGGACAACCGCCAAGCCGTTCATCGAGGACTGGATGCACGAGCGCATGGGCGTGCGCGCATTCATCCGCAATGCGCAGCAGCACCTGCCGCGTCTGCTCGCCCAGCTGCCCGAAATGCCCATGCACCTGGAAAAGGCCCTCACGGTGGAGGAACAGCGCGCCGAGCGCGACGCCGCCCTGCGCCAGCAGATCCGCGATCTGGAAGAGGGGCTGCGCCGCCAGAACCGCAGGCGGCACGAGGCCTGGGGAGGCGCGGGTCTGCTCGCCCTGGCGGGGCTGGCCACCCAGCTCGACGTGTCCACCTGGCTCGGACTGGCCTGGCCGTCCTGGCCGCTCGGCCTGGTCGGCGCCGCCATGCTGCTATTCGGGCTGCGCCCGGGCCCGTACCGCCGCCCCGTCGATCGCACCTGAACACCACAGGCAGCGTCGCCCGTTCATTCATGGGCCGTGTCGCCGCAGACAGTAGGAGGCCAGCCCTCTGGCCGATGGGGCGTTGGACAGGTCCCCATCGGCCAGAGGGCTGGCCTCCTCCAGGGGGCGGGGTTCGGGGCCGACGCGGGGTCAGACGTCGAGGAGCAGGCGTGCCGGGTCCTCGATTGCGTCCTTGATCGCGACGAGGAAGCGTACGGCATCGGCGCCGTCGACCAGGCGGTGGTCGTAGGAGAGGGCGATATACATCATCGGCCGGATCACCACCTCGCCGTCCACCGCAACGGGGCGCTCCTTGATCGCGTGCATGCCGAGGATGGCGCTTTGTGGCGGGTTCACGATCGGGGTGGAAAACAGCGAGCCGAATACACCGCCGTTGGTGATCGTGAAGGTGCCGCCGCGCAGCTCGTCGATGTCCAGCTTGCCGTCGCTGGCGCGTTCCGCGAAGTCGCGGATGCGTCGCTCGATGTCGGCGACGCTGGCGTTGCCGGTATCACGGAGCACCGGCACCACCAGCCCGCGCGGCGAGGACACGGCGATGCCGATGTCGCTGAAATGGTGATAGACGATCTCCTCGCCATCCAGCGCGGCATTGATGATCGGGAAGCGCTCCAGCGCACGACTGGCAGCGGCCACGAACAAGCCCATGAAGCCCAACTTGATCGAGTGGCGCTTCTCGAAGGTCTCCTTGTAGCGCGCGCGCAGGTCCATCGCCGCGGACATGTCGATCTCGTTGAAGGTCGTCAGCATCGCGGTGGACTGCTTGGCCTCCAGCAGCCGCTCGGCGATGCGCGCACGCAGGCGCGTCATCGGGACGCGTTCGATACTGCCGGCGGACGGCGCCCGCTCGCGCTCCGGGGCACGCCCCTGAGGCGACGCCGAAGAAGGCGCCTCGCTGCGGCGCGATCGGTCCGTCTGCACTCGCTCAACGTCCTCGCGCAGGATACGGCCGTCCTCGCCCGTGCCCTCGACGTCCTCGGCCTTGAGCCCGGCCTCCTGCAACAAGCGCCGCACGGACGGGCTGGGGGGCGGGGCGGCGCCACCGGAGCCGCCTTCGGGCACAACGTTCGCGGTGTCCCGGGCCTTGCCCCTGTCCTCGGCACGGGGTGACGAGGTCTTGTCATCGGACGATTCCCGAGCAGCCGGCTGTGAAGGTATCGAGGCCTCCTCCCCTTCCGACTCGGAGTCTTCCTCGGCCGCTTCATCGGCCGCGCCCAGGTAGGCGATCACCGCGTCGGTCTTCACGGTATCGCCCTCGCTGACCTCCAGCGCTGTCAGGGCCCCCGCAGACGGGGCGGAGACCTCGAGCACGACCTTGTCGGTCTCGAGCTCGGCGATCAGTTCATCGCGCTTGACCGTGTCGCCTGCCTTTTTGTGCAGGGCGACCACGGTCGCATCGGCAACGGACTCCGGGAGTTCGGGGACCTTGATCGGGGTGGGGTCGGGTGCCATCTCGCTTCCTTGTGCTGTGCGTCAGTGTTCAGGGCGTGGGGTGCGGGGTGTCGCGCGAGCTGATCGGGCCGAATGCCCGCTCGAGCAGATCCTTCAACTGCGCCTTGTGGACCTCCGGGTAGCCGACCGCCGGCGCGGCGGCCGGGGGTCGTGCGACCGCGTGCAGCGTCTGACCACGCACCGTCAGCAGTGGATTGATGCGCGGCGCCAGGAATCCCAGATAGCCCTGATTTTCCGGCTCGTCCTGCACCCAGACGAACTCCTCCGCGTGTGGGTAGCGCCCCAGCAGTTCGGTCAGGCGCTCCTCGGGGAACGGGTAGCTCTGCTCCAGGCGCAGGATTGCGACATCCCAGTGCTGGCCCTCGGACTGGCTTGTAGCCAGGTCATAGTAGATGCGGCCACTGGTCAGCAGCACCCGCTTGACGGCCTTGGGGTCCTCAATGCGCGCATCGTCGATCACCGTCTGGTACTGCCCGTGCGCCAGCGCCTCGAGATCGGAGACCGCATCCTGGTGCCGCAGCAGGCTCTTCGGCGTCATCACGATGAGCGGCTTGCGATAGGGGCGCACCATCTGCCGACGCAGCAGATGGAAGATCTGCGCGGGCGTGGTCGGCACACAGACCTGCATGTTCTCCTGAGCCGCCAGTTGCAGGAAGCGCTCGGGCCGGGCCGAGGAATGCTCCGGGCCCTGACCCTCGTAACCATGCGGCAGCAGCAGCGTCAGCCCGCACAAACGGCCCCATTTCTGTTCGCCGGAGGAGATGAACTGGTCGATCACCACCTGCGCGCCGTTCACGAAGTCACCGAACTGCGCCTCCCAGACCACCAGGGCCTCCGGCGCGGCCGTTGCATAGCCGTACTCGAATGCGAGCACGCCTTCCTCGGACAGCAGCGAATCGATGACCAGGAAGCGCGGATGATCCGGGTCCAGCCGACGCAGCGGCACCAGCGCCTTCCCTGTCTCCTGGTCGTGCAACACCGCGTGGCGGTGGAAGAATGTGCCGCGCCCGGAGTCCTGGCCGGACAGGCGAATACGGTAGCCATCCTGGATCAGCGTGCCGTAGGCCAGCGTCTCGGCCGCGCCCCAGTCCAGCAGCTGATCGCCCGCGGCCATCGCCCGGCGGGCGTCGAGGATCTTCTGCACGCGCGGGTGGACCTGAAAGCCCTCCGGCGGTGTCGAGAGCTGGTCGAGCATACGCGACAGGCGCGCGCTCTCCACGCCCGTCTCCACGTCCTGATCCCAGGTCTGGTTCACATAGGGCGCCCAGTTGGTTGTGGTGCCATGCCCGTCGTCGTGCAGCGACAGGGCCACGGGCTCGCCGGCATCCAGGCGGGCGCGATAGGCCTCGACCGCCTCGTCCTGGGCCTTCTCTTCGGTCAGCCCGGCCTCGATCAGTGAGCGCGCGTATAGCTCGCGGGTGGTCGGCAGGTCGCGGATACGGCGGTACATGTGCGGCTGCGTGGCGGCCGGCTCGTCGGCCTCGTTGTGTCCTTGGCGGCGGTAGCAGACCAGGTCGATCACCACGTCCTTGCCGAAGCGCATGCGGTAATCCAGCGCGACCTGGGTGACAAACACCACAGCCTCGGGATCGTCGCCGTTCACGTGCAGGATCGGCGCGTTCACCATTTTGGCGACATCGGTCGCGTAATGCGTCGAGCGGGCGTCTTTCAGGGTCGATGTGGTAAACCCGACCTGGTTGTTCACCACCACGTGCACCGTGCCCTTGGTGGAAAACCCCCGGGTCTGGGACATGTTCAGGGTTTCCATGACCACGCCCTGGCCGGCGAACGCGGCATCGCCATGGATCACCACGGGCATCACCCGGTTGCCCTTCCGATCGGCTATGCGGACCTGGCGGGCGCGCACCGAGCCCTCGACGACGGGCGTCACGATCTCCAGATGCGAGGGGTTGAACGCCAGCGCCAGATGGACCGGACCGCCGGGCGTCTCGACATTCGAGGAGAAGCCCATGTGGTACTTGACGTCCCCGGTGCCACGATCGTCGCGCGGGCGGCCCTCGAACTCGCCGGCCAGATCCGCGGGGGCCTTGCCGAACAGGTTGACCAGCACGTTCAGGCGCCCGCGATGCGCCATGCCCAGCACGACCTCCTGCAGCCCGCGCGCACCGCCGCGCTGGACCAGGGCATTCAATAGCGGAATCAGGCTCTCCGCGCCTTCCAGGGAGAAGCGCTTCTGTCCGACATAGCGCCGGTGCAGATAGCGCTCCAGCCCCTCGGCCGCCGTCAGGCGCTCGAGGATGGCCAGCCGCGTCTCGTCGCCAAAGCCGAAGTGGCCATGGGCCGACTCCAGCCGCTCCTGCAGCCAGCGTTTTTCCTCGGTCGCCGCGATGTGCATGTATTCGGCACCGATGCTCGCGCAGTAGGTCTCGCGCAGCACCCGCTCGATCGTGTCCAGCGACACCGGGCCCTCGATGAACAGGGAACCGGGATCGAACAGGATCTCCGGGCCGACCCGGTCCAGCCCGTGATACCCCCGACTCAGCTCCACCGGCGGCTCGGGGGCCTCCCGCTCCAGCGGATCCAGACGCGCCCCGAAGTGGCCCAGGTAGCGATAGGAGTTGATGAACTGAAGCACCCGGATCTGCAACTGCTCATGGGCCAGATCCGGGCGATCGGTCGAACGACGCCGTTCCAGCCGCGGCGCACCCTCCAGCGAGCGGAAGTAGTCGGCCCAGGCCGGCGGCACCGACTCCGGGTCCTCGCGGTAGCGTTCCAGCAGGGTCTCGGCGAAAAGCAGGTTGTCCGGGTGCAGCTCCTGTCCGGAGACCGGCGTATCCAGCCGGTGCAGCGAGGGCATGTCATTCATTCGCGATGTTCCGATTGCGCGTGCGCGGTGTTGTTACTTGGGACCGTTCTCGGCTGCGAGGTTCCCCGCGCGGGGCCGATGAGGACTTTGCCCGAGAGTAGCGCGTTTGCGCGGCGGAAGGCACACGCCCCGCGTGCACAACGTGCGATTCCGGCCGGGTTTCCCTACCATTCGCGCATGGATGTCTCCCCCCTGCTCGATTCCCTGAACCCGGCCCAGCGCGAGGCCGTGGCGGCCCCGCCACAACCGCTGCTGGTGCTGGCCGGCGCCGGCTCCGGCAAGACCCGCGTGCTGGTGCACCGTATCGCCTGGCTGATCGGTGTGGAGGGCGTGGCCCCGCACAGCCTGCTGGCGGTTACCTTCACCAACAAGGCGGCGGCCGAGATGCGCGGGCGCATCGAGGCGCTGCTGGGGCACCCGGCGACCGGGCTGTGGGTCGGCACCTTCCACGGGCTGGCCCACCGTCTGCTGCGCCAGCACTGGCAGGACGCGCGGCTGCCGCAGGGCTTCCAGATCCTCGACTCCGACGACCAGCTGCGCATGGTCAAGCGTGTGCTGCGCGGCCTGGAGCTGGACGAGGCGCGCTGGCCGCCGAAACAGGCGCAGTGGTACATCAATGCGCGCAAGGACGAGGGCTCGCGCCCGGAACACCTGCCGGATACCGGCGACCCGGTCGCCCGCCAGTGGGTGCGCGTCTACACCACCTACCAGCAGGCCTGCGAGCGTGCCGGGGTGGTGGATTTCGCCGAACTGATGCTGCGCTCGCTGGAGTTGCTGCGCGACAACAAGGCGCTGCTGGAGCACTACCGCACGCGCTTTCGCCATGTGCTGGTCGACGAGTTCCAGGACACCAACGACATCCAGTACGCCTGGCTGCGCCTGCTGGCCGGCGACAGCCCCGTGTTTGCGGTCGGCGACGACGACCAGTCCATCTACGGCTGGCGCGGCGCGAAGATCGAGAACATCCAGCACTTCCAGCAGGACTACCCGGGCACCCAGGTCGTGCGCCTGGAGCAGAACTACCGCTCCAGCGCCAACATCCTGAACGCCGCCAACGCACTGATCCGCCACAACTCCGGGCGTCTCGGCAAGGAGCTTTGGACCGAGGACAAGGAAGGCGCCCCGGTGCGCCTGTACACCGCGCTGAACGAGCAGGAAGAGGCGCGCTTCATCGCCGAGACCATCGCCCGCCATGTGGACCAGGGCGGGCTGCATCGCGAGTGCGCGGTGCTGTATCGCTCCAACGCCCAGTCACGTGTACTGGAGGAGACCTTCATCGGTCGGCGTATGCCCTACCGGGTCTACGGCGGCCTGCGCTTCTTCGAGCGCCAGGAGATCCGCGACGCCCTGGCCTACCTGCGCCTGGCCGGCAACGGCGATGACGACGCCGCCTTCCTGCGCGTGGTCAATCAGCCGCCGCGCGGGATCGGCGAAAAGACCCTGGAGGGCCTGCGCGGGGCGGCCCAGGCGGCGGACACCAGCCTGCTGAAGGCGGCTGTCCATGCGGTCGACGCCGACGCGCTACCCGGCCGCGCGCGCAACGCGGTCGCCGGCTTCATCCAGCTGATCCACAGCCTGCAGCAGGAGCTGCCGCGCCAGCCGCTGGCCGATCAGGTGGAACAGGCGATCGAGCGCGCGCAGCTGCGCGAGCACTACAAGAAGGAGAAGGGCGAGCGCGGCGAGGCCCGCCTGGAGAACCTGGACGAACTGGTAGGCGCGGCGCGCGCCTTCGACATGGAGCCCACCGCCGAGAGCGAGGAAGGCGAAGGCAACCGCCTGACCGAGTTCCTCGCCCACGCCGCGCTGGAGGCCGGCGAGGGCGCAGCCGACCCGCACGAGGACGCGGTGCAGATGATGACCCTGCACTCCGCCAAGGGCCTCGAGTTCCCGCTGGTCTTCCTTACCGGCCTGGAAGAGGGCCTGTTCCCCAACTCGCGCTCGCTGGAGGAGCCGGGGCGACTGGAGGAGGAGCGCCGCCTGGCCTACGTCGGCATGACCCGCGCGGAGCAGGAGCTGTACCTGATCCACGCCGAGACCCGGCGCCTGTACGGGCGCGAGTCCTACAACGTTGCCTCGCGCTTTATCAACGAGATCCCGGAAGAGGCCCTGGAGGTGCTGCGCCCGCAGGCCTCGCCGTTTGGTGCGGGGCGCTTTGCCGCCAGCCGCCAGCGCACCGCGGGCTTTGGGTCGCTGGATACCTCAGATGCCGCGGCCCGCGACAATGGTCTGTCGATCGGAGCCCGCGTGCACCATGCGAAATTCGGCGAGGGCCTGATCACCCAGTTCGAGGGCTCGGGCAACTCGGCACGGGTGCAGGTGAACTTCGCCCACGCGGGTTCCAAATGGCTGGTACTCGGATTCGCCAAGCTCGAGGTCCTGGGCCAGCACTAAAAAGCCCCGCCGAGGCGGGGCTTGAGACTGCCTTCAGCGGCGCCGGTTACTCGATCTTGATGTAGGCGAATCCCTTCTCGTTCTGCAGCTCGGCGATACGTACCACGCCCGAGGGCACCATCTCGACGTTGTCGTACACCAGGTCTTCGTCGAGATTGATCTGACTACGGGTGATCTCGCACAGCTCCAGTTTCACTCCGTGAGAACTGACCAGGCTGGACAGGCGACCACGCAGCTCATCGCGCTGCTCCTGGAGCTCCTCATCAGCCTCGAAGGGCGAGCCGTCGAGGTCGTCATCGGTCAGGAAACGGATGCCGTGTGCGACGAACACGATGCGCACATCCACGTCCATGAACTCGTCCTGGTAGTGCGTCATCATATTGTTGATGCTGGTCAGCATCGCGGAGAAACGCCGGGGATCGGCGAAATCGGCGTGATATACCACCTTGGCCTCGGGCTCCATGGCCTCGGCACGGGGCGTGAACGCCAACGCGGCGAACAGCAGACCCGTCAGCATCAGGGCCATCGCAAAACCGGGCAGGCGTGCCATTCGAGCGGCGCGGGGGAGCGGAAACATCGTGGTTCTCCTTGTGGGGTTGTCGTGTCTTATACAGTAGACGCCACGACCCCGCGACGCCATCCAGAACCCCAGCGGCACAAGGTTGACGCGAACCGGGGCCAGCGGTATGCTCTGCCGCCTTTTCCAGAACCTAGCGCATCAACGCGAGGGAAGTACTTTGGCGAATATTGCTTCTGCCCGTAAACGGGCCCGTCAGGCGGTCAAAAATCGCGCTCACAACGTGGCGCTTCGCTCCCGTTTCCGTACGGCCATGAAGGCCGTACTGAAGCCGCTGCAGCAGGGCGATGCCCAGGCAGCCAGCGAGGCCTACAAGAAGGCCGTGCCGGTCATCGACGCGACCGTGAGCAAGGGGCTGATCCACCGGAACAAGGCGGCGCGCCACAAGAGCCGCCTGAACGCCCGCATCCGCGACCTGGCCCAGGGCTAAATGCCCCGGCCGTTCGGGGCCCAGCCCCGAACGGGATTGCCTGCCAAGCCGCGCCCGGACATGAGCCGGGCGCGGCTTTTTGCGTGGCTCGCTTCAGGAAAACATGGCAGCCGCGGCAGCTGGGCGCGAACCGCGAACTGGTTACTCGGAGAACACGCGGGCGCCACCCTCGCCACGCGGGTCGGAGGCTGCCTCCAGCCGCCCTTCCCCGCGCTCCCACAGGATCGCCTGCATGTCGCCGAAGGGGCGCACCTGAGGCACCAGGCGGTGGCCGCGCGACACCAGTTGCCCGCGCGTTTCCATATCGAATGCACTGGTCTCGTGTTCCACGCGATCCGGCAGGTACTGGTGGTGATAGCGCGGCTGCTCCACGATCGCCTCCGCATCCAGGCCCTCCACCACACCCAGGATGCCGTGCAGCACCATGGTGATGATACGGCTGCCGCCCGGGGTGCCCAGGATCGCCACGCGATCATCGGTCTCGACAAAGGTCGGGCTCATGCTCGACAAGGGCCGCCGATACGGGGCAATCGCATTCGCCTCAAAACCGATCAGCCCGTAGGCATTGGGCTCGCCCGGCTTGGCCGAGAAGTCGTCCATCTCGTTGTTCAGCAGTACCCCGGTGCCGGGCACCACATAGCCGGAGCCGAACGGGTAGTTCAACGTCAGCGTGGCGGCCACGCGGTTACCGTCGGCGTCGATCACGGAGAAATGGGTCGTCTCCGGGCTCTCGGTGGCCTGCGCCGGGTCCGGGACATCCGCCTGCGGGTCCACCGATAGCGGCAGGTAGCGGCTGGGCGTGGCCTCGTCCGGGTGGATGGTCGCGCGCAACCCTGCCGCGTAGTCGCGCGACAACAACCGCTCCAGCGGCATGTCGACATGGTCCGGATCGCCCAGGTACTCGGCACGATCACGGTAGGCGCGGCGCATCGCCTCGATGGTCAGATGCGCGCGCAGGTCCGGGGCCAGCTCTTCGAGGTCGTAGAACGAGAGGATGTTCAGGATTTGCCCCAGGGCGACGCCGCCCGAGGACGGCGGCGAGGCCGTGGTAATCCGTGCACCCCGATATTCGATGTGGATCGGGTCGCGCTCGACGGCCTCGTAGCCCTCAAGGTCTTCCAGCGTCCAGATGCCGCCGGCCTCGCGCACCCCTTCGACCAGGCGCCCGGCCAGGGCGCCGGTATAGAAACCGTCGCGACCCTCTTCGGCCAAGAGACGCAGGGTGTCGGCCAGATCCGGCTGCACCAGGCGCATGCCCGCGTCGGGGACGCCGCCGTTGTCGAGGAAAATCTGCGCCGCATCGGCGCCATCCCGCAGCGCCTGGTGGCGGAAGCTAGCCATCTGGTTGTAACGGCTGCCCACCTCGACCCCGTCCTCGGCCAGGCGGATGGCCGGCTCCAGCGCATCGCCAAGCGGGAGGCTGCCGTAGTGGCGGGACAGGTGGTCGATCCCGGCGGGCATGCCGGGGATCCCGGCGGCGAGGACCCCGTCGAGCGAAAGACCCTCGACCACCTCGCCATCGTCGTCCAGGTACATGTCGCGATGCGCCTCGCCCGGAGCGGTCTCGCGGGCGTCCAGCATCACGCTGCGATCATTCGCCGCGTCGTAGAGCAGAAAGAACCCACCGCCGCCGAGGCCGGAACCATAGGGCTCGGCCACGCCCAGGGCCGCTGTTACAGCGACGGCGGCATCGAACGCGTTGCCCCCGGCGGCGAGGATACGCTCGCCCGCCGCAGTGGCCTCCGGGTGGGCGGAGGCCACTGCCCCCTGGCCGGGCCCCTCGGCCTGAACGGGTGCCGCCAGCAGGGTGGCAGCCAGGGCGGCGGGGAGCAGGCGCGCGAGCATCGTTACGCGCCCATCAGCTTCTCGTACTTCGCCTGTAGCTGCTCGCGTGTTTCCTTGCGGTCAGGGTCCAGCGGGATGCAATCGACCGGGCAGACATCCTGGCACTGCGGTTCGTCGTAATGCCCGACGCACTCGGTGCAGCGCTCCGGGTCGATCTCGTAGATCTCGTCACCGGGATAGATGGCCTCGTTCGGGCACTCGGGCTCGCAGACATCGCAGTTGATGCATTCGTCGGTGATCATCAGAGCCATGGGGTTGTCCTCGTATCCAGTCGCAGGGCCCGGCTAGCGGGTCTCGCCGTTTTGTTCGGCCAGCATGCGCGCCACGCCGGGGCTCACGAATTTTGAGACGTCACCGCCCAAACGGGCGATTTCCCGTACCAGACTGGAGGAGACAAAGCTGTATTCCTCCGCCGGCGTCAGGAACAGCGTTTCGACCTCGGGGGCCAGCTGACGGTTCATGGCCGCCAGCTGAAATTCGTGCTCGAAATCGGATACCGCGCGCAGGCCGCGCAGGATCACGTTGGCCCCCTGGGCATGAACGAACTTGGCCAGCAGCACGTTGAAGCCCTGAACCTCGACCCCGTCGATCCCCTTCACTGCCTCTTCGGCCAGCGCGACGCGCGTCTCCAGGGGAAAGGCTGGCCCCTTGTTCGGGTTGGCGGCCACCGCGATCACCACACGATCGAACAGACGCGCGGCTCGGCGCACGATATCCGTGTGCCCGTGGGTGATTGGGTCGAAGGTGCCGGGGTAGATCGCAGTGACTTGGGACATGCCAACAGCCAGCAGGGAACAAGGCCCGTATTAGACCGCAAGGGGTGGGGGCAAACCAAACACCCCCACCCGGGCATGTTCGGAAATCGCCGGGCCAGGCTTTACACTGCCCCGTCTCGTCCACCGCCGCCAAGGGCTACCGATGACCGATGACTACCGTCCGCCGCTCGCCGATTACTGGGACCAGCTCGAGGCCCGCTACGGGGGCGGGTTCAACTTCCACCAGATCTCGCGCGAGGAACTGGCGCAACTGGTCGAGCACCTGCGCCACGCCGTGAAGGAAGACCCGCAAGTCACGGACGTCGAGAAACAGAACCTCGGGCTGGTCCTCAAGCACGCCGAACAGACCCTGGAGAAGCGCAAGGCCTGACGGGCCGCCCGCTACTCCTGCGGCGCGCGTGCTTCCAGCGCCGCGGGGCAGGGCGGAAGGGCGCGACACTGATCGCCGTCGTCAGGCGCCCCGGCCGCCGCCCCCAGGGTAGGCGCATAGCTCCCGGGACCGGCCAGTTCACCCGCGCAACTGGCAGCCTCGCGGGCCTGCTCGCCGCACTGGCGGGCAATCAGCACATGGGCCAGGTTGTTCCAGCCCTCGTGCCGTTGCGGGTCCCGTTCGATCAACTGGCGCAGCGTGTCCTCCGCCGTTAGCAGGTCGCCCTGGGCGAAGGCCACATTCGCCCGCCCGACATAGCCGATCGGGTGTTCCGGCCAGCGCTCCATCGCGGTCTGATATCCCGTGGCGGCCGGGCCCAGACGCCCCACCTGCTCCAGTTCGTTCACGGCACGCAGCCAGCGCAGCGGCTCGGCCGTGGCCGGCAGCTGATCCGGCTCGGTCACCAGGAAGGCCCAGCGATCGCCGCGCGCCCAGGTGCGCTCGAAGCGGGCGAACGAATTCACGTGGCGCTCGATAGGCCCGCTGCGCAGATACACCTCGCGCTCCTCCAGGTCGTAACCCATCACCACGGCAAAGTGCCATTCGGGGAACATCGCGACCCCGAGGTTCTGGAACACCACCACCGGGTTACCCTCGGCCACCTCGCGCAGGATGGACTCCAGCTGCGGCTCGACGCGGTAGGCGACCAGGTCACGGGCACGCGCGGCGGCACGCATCTCGGCCTGCAGACTGCCCTCGCGACCCGGGATGTAGACCTCGTCGATCAGTTCTTCCAGCGAGGTGTCGATCCCGCGCGCGCCCAGTACGGTGGCCAGCGCCGCCGGACCACACTGGTAATCCTCCTGCGGGAAGAACGGGGTGTCTTCCAGCTCCACGCGGGTCGGGATGTCTTCCGGGGCCTGACTGGAGAGCTGCGCACTCTGTGGCGCCGTGGCGCAGCCACTGAGCCAGAGCACGGCCACCAGGCCGCAAACGAGTGCGGCGAGCCCGGGGGCTCGCCGCCAGTAAACAGGTGCCATAAGAGACCTAGCGTTCGCGGGCAGGGCCAACGAACGAGAAGATGTCGGTCACGCCGACCGCGTCCAGAATCACGAGCACGACGAACACGATGGCAACCACGCCGACCACGCCGGCGGCACCGGCCGGATCGGTTTCCATGCGGGCCTCGAGGTGGGCCAGCTCTTCAGGGGTCAGGCGGGCGACGCGCTCCTGGGCCCGGTCGGGGTCCACGCCCATCTCGACCAGCTTCTCGCGAACGGCCTGATCATCCAGCTGTTTGAGCAGCTGAGCGCGGGTGTCATCCGCGCTGGCCTGCTGGATCATGGAGCCGGTGTCCAGCATTCCCGCACCGGCAAAGGCCGGGGTCGCGGGCAGCAGGGCCAGCGCCATTGCGATCAGGAAAGCGGCCGGGGCGGACAACCAACGACGATGCGGTGCGTGGGACATGGTCGAACTCCTTTTTCGATTGAACAGGGCCGGCAATCCGCCGGGGTGACACCACTTAAGTGTACCCGCCGGCACCTGCTCGCCAAGCCCCGGGCTGCTCATTTTTTCGCGCCCGGTCACGCTATCAAGCCCCGGTCAGGGAAACGCGGACCACGAAACGCGAGCTGGCTCAACTCTCTTCGGGCGGATCGACCTTTTCGATCTCGTACTCGAGCACTTCGACCGAACGCGCCCAGGCCCCGCCGCAGACGCTGTCGTCACGCGTGCGCTCACGCATGTCGCCCGGCGCAATCGTGCCGAAGCGACGCACCGTGGTGCGTACGTCATCGTCGAGCTCGCCGGGGCAGGTGTAGGCCGTCTTGGTCACGGTTACATCGACGTAGTCATCGCTCTCGTTCACGACGCGCCACTCACCGCGGACGTTGTCGCAGCCATGATCGCGCAGCCGGTATTCGACCTTGATGTCGTCGGGCGAACCGTCGGCCGCCAGCCAGTAAGCACCTTGGGCCGACACCGTGCCCGGGGCGGCGAAAGCCCCCATCAAGGCGACGGCCGCAAAGCCCGCCAGCGTCCGGTTCAGGGTTTGGCTCTTCATGATCTCCTCCACAGTCTCTGGACTTCGGCTGGCCCTCTTGCGTGGCCTTTATCACAGATTAGACGCCCGGCTTGCACTGGCTACTCCGTTTCCGGGTAGCACACGGGGTTTTTCCGCCCACAGGCGCCTTGTACATTGCTCATCATGCCGCCTTCGCCTGAAACGCAGATGAATGAAGTCGTCCTGGAGTCGACCCTGACCTGCCCCGAATGCGGGCACGAGAAAGGGGAAACCATGCCTACCGATGCCTGCCAGTGGTTCTACGAGTGCACCGGCTGCGGTGCCCTGCTGAGGCCGTTGCCGGGCGATTGCTGCGTCTTCTGTTCCTACGGAACCGTGCCCTGCCCACCCATCCAGCAAGAAGGCCCCGGCGGCTGCTGCGGGCCGAACAAAGCACCCGAGCAGCAGGCAGGCGACACTAGTCGGTGTTGACCTCGTACGGCGGGCAGCGCTTGGGCAAGAGCTCGCCGCGGATGCGCGGGTAGCAGGGCAGGCCGCGCTCGAACGGCGGGGCGTCCTCGCCCTGGATCAGCGGGCGCAGGTAGTCGCGTGCGTCCTGAGTAATGCCGTAGCCATCCGGGGTGATGTAGTTGCGCGGCATGCCCTGCTCGATATCGGCGACGGTCTCCAGCGGGGTAAAGCCGATGCTCCAGCGATAGGGCTTGCTGGAGTCACGCCGGATGATCGGCATGAAGGCATCCTCGCCGGCGACCACCCCCTCCACCGCCGCGCGGCCACAGGCATAGGCCTGCTCCACGTCCACCTTCGACGCGATATGGCGCGCGGCACGCTGGATGTAGTCCACCACCGCCCAGTGCAGCTTGTGCCCGGTCTTTTCGCGGATCAGCTCGGCAAGGCGCGGGGCGGCACCGCCGAGCTGGGTGTAGGCATAGACATCGTGGCTCTGCGCGACCGAGAACAAGCCACCGTCGGGATTCTTCAGCCCCTCGGAAACGACCACCACGCAATACCCGTGACGTTCGATGGTGCGGTTCAGATGATCCAGGAAGTCGTCCTGATCGAACGGGACCTCGGCGAACAGGATCAGCATCGGCGGCTGGCCGTCGAACTCCTGCGCCAGCGCCGCCGCAGCCGCCAGCCAGCCAGCATGGCGCCCCATCACCTCCATCACGAACACCTTGGTGGAACTGGTGTGCATGGACTCGACGTCCAGGCTGGCCTCGCGCACCACGGTGGCGATGAACTTGGCGGCGGAACCAAAGCCCGGGCTGGAGTCGGTCACGGCAAGGTCGTTGTCGATCGTCTTGGGCACGCCAATCGCCTTGATCGGAAAGCCCATGCGCTCGCCCATCTTCGCGATCTTCAAGGCGGTATCCATGGAGCCGCCACCGCCGTTGTAGAAGAAGGTGCCGATGTCATGGGCGCGGAAGACTTCGACCAGGCGCTCGTATTGTTGCGGGTCCTTGTCGGGGTCACCCAGATCGAAGCGGCAGGAACCGAACGCACCGCCCGGCGTATGGCGCAGGGCGGCCAGGGTCAGCGGGTCCTCGTGGTCGAGGTCGATGATCTCTTCGCGCAGGACGCCCAGGATGCCGTCGCGCGCCGCATAGATCTTGCCGAAATGGGCCGGGTGGGCGCGGACCGCCTCGATTACCCCCCAGGCGCTGGCGTTAATGACAGCGGTGACCCCGCCCGACTGGGCGTACAGCGCGTTCTGGGGCATGCGAATCCTCCATGTTTTTGTTGGACCCCGAAGGCCGAGCAAGCACAGTGCCAGGCCGGTCACGCCACGATCAGTGCTGCGGATCGGCCCCTCCGGGTGCTTTTGCTACACTATGCCGCCTTTGACACCCGGCGCGCCGGGGCCGTTCGCCCCGCGACGGGGCTGCTGTGCCCCATTTCGCGCCGTGTCGCCCGATTCACAACAGCATCAGGATTGCATCATGCATATCGGCACCACTCTGACCAACTGCATCATCGAAACCCAGCGCGGCATCCAGGGCGCAACCGGCGAATTCACCGGTCTGCTGAACGACATCTCCGTGGCGTGCAAGAAGATCTCCGACCTCGTCGACAAGGGTGATCTGGTCGGCGTGCTCGGCTCCGCCGGCTCCGAGAACGTGCAGGGCGAGACGCAGAAGAAGCTCGACATCATCACCAACGAGGTGTTCATCGAGAGCCTGAGCCACAACGGCCACGCCGCCGGCCTGGCCTCCGAGGAGATGGACGAGATCTGCGAGATGCCGGCCAACGAGCCGCGCGGCCACTACCTGGTCCTGTTCGATCCGCTGGACGGCTCCTCGAACATCGACGTGAACGTCTCCGTCGGCACGATCTTCTCCATCCTGAAGGCCCCGGAAGGCGTCACCGATCCCAAGACCGAGGACTTCCTGCAGCCGGGCACCAAGCAGGTCGCCGCCGGCTACTGCCTGTACGGCCCGTCCACCATGATGGTGATGACCACCGGCCAGGGCGTGAAGATGTTCACCCTGGACAAGGACTTCGGCGAGTTCCTGCTGACCAAGGACAGCGTGCAGATCCCGGAAGACACCCAGGAGTTCGCGATCAACATGTCCAACAGCCGCTTCTGGGAGGCCCCGGTCAAGCGCTACATCGACGAATGCCTGGCCGGCAAGGAAGGCGAGCGCGGCAAGGACTTCAACATGCGTTGGGTAGCCTCCATGGTCGCCGAGGTGCACCGCATCCTGTGCCGCGGCGGGGTGTTCATGTACCCGATGGATACGAAGATGCAGGCCAAGGGCACGACCGGCAAGCTGCGCCTGATGTACGAGGCCAACCCGATGAGCTTCATCGTCGAACAGGCCGGCGGTGCCGCCACCACCGGGCGCGAGCGCATCATGGACATCAGCCCCGAGGGCATCCACCAGCGCGTGCCGGTGGTCCTGGGCGCGAAGAACGAAGTGGAGCGCATCACCGGCTACCACAACGAGGGCTGATCCCTACGCCCTTTGCAGTCAGTTAGACGCTGGCGCGAGCGCGGACGCGCGATCAAGTCAGCGCCTTCCAAGAGGCCCGGCCCCGCAAGGCGCCGGGCTTTCTTGTGCCCGGAAGCCATTGGTTGTAACGGACGTTACGTTACTGCTATACCTGTAACATGGATTTTCCGGATACCGACTGGCAACTGCTCATCCTCGCCTTTCAGAGTGGGCAGAACTCGACCCGGGTTCGGCTCTGGCGCGCGCTGAAGGCGCTGGGCGCCGCTACGCTGCGCGACGGGGTCTACTTGCTGCCCAATCGCTCGGATCTGCGCGACGCTCTGCTGGAACTGGCGGAATCCGCCCGGGCGGCGGGCAACCAGGCCTACCACCTGCCGGTGGCGGCCAGCGCCGAGGAGCAGGCGCATTACCGCAGCCTGTTCGACCGCGAGGCCGAGTACCGCACGCTGCAGACCAGCGCCGAAACCCTCCTGGGCCAGCTGCCTGGGCTGGGCGAGGCCGAACTGCTCAAGCGCCTGCGCCAGGTCCATCGCGAGGCGGAGCAGCTGCGCCACACGGACTACTTCCCGGGCCCCGGACGCGGGCCACTGGAGGCCCAGCTGGCCCGGCTCGAATCCGCGGCCCAGTCGATGCTTTCGCCGGACGAACCTTCACCCGCACCGGATTCCGGAATCCCCCGGCTGGACTTGGCGGACTACCGGGGCCGGCTGTGGGCCACGCGCGCGGCCATGTGGGTGGACCGGGTCGCCAGTGCCTGGCTGATCCGCGAATTCATCGACCCGGAAGCCCGCTTCGTCTGGATTCCCACCCCGGCCGACTGCCCGACCGAGGCCCTGGGCTTCGACTTCGACGGGGCCGCCTTCACCCACGTCGGCGACCGCGTCACGTTCGAGGTACTGCTGGCCGCCTTCGGCCTGGAGCGCGACAGCGGTCTGGCCGGGCTCGCCGAGATGGTGCATTTCCTGGATGTCGGGGGCCGCCCCATCCCCGAGGCGGCGGGCTTCGAAAGCATCCTGACCGGGGCCAAACAGCAGTGCACGGACGACGATGCCCTGCTGGCCCGGGTAACACCGGTGCTGCACGACCTCCGCCAGGCCTTTGAGCAACAATCCGGACGCGACCCCAGATGACCGATCCCCGACACTCCTCGACACAACGACCCGACCCGCCCACTCGGGCCGAGGCCTTTCGCTACTGGCTGAAGCTCGGCTTCATCAGTTTTGGCGGTGCCGCCGGGCAGATCGGGATGATGCACGAGGAACTGGTGGAGCGCCGACGCTGGGTCTCCGAGAACCGCTTTCTGCATGCGCTGAACTACACGATGGTGCTGCCGGGGCCCGAGGCGCAGCAGCTGGCGACCTATCTCGGCTGGCTGCTGCACGGCACCTTCGGCGGCCTGATGGCCGGGCTGCTGTTTATCCTGCCTTCGCTGTTCCTGATGATCGGTTTGTCCTGGGTGTACCTGGCCTTTGGCGATGTACCGGCGGTGGAGGCCGTGTTCTATGGCATCAAGCCGGCGGTGGTCGCGATCATCGTCTACGCGGGCTGGCGCATCGGCGGACGGGTACTCAACAATGGCCTGCTGTGGTTGATGGCGATCGCGGCCTTCCTGGCCATCTTCGCGCTCAATATCCCGTTTCCGTACATCATCATTGCCGCCGGCATCCTCGGCTGGCTGGGCAGCCGTGTGTGGCCGGAGCGCTTTCGTGGCGGCGAATCCCACGGTGAGGGCGCCCACGAGGCCCGCGGCCCGGCGGTGGTGGACGACGACACGCCGCCCGCCCCCTGGATGCAGTTTCGCTGGCTGCGGGTCGTCCGATTTCTGGTGGTGGGTCTGGGCCTGTGGGCCGCCGTATTCGGCGCGTTGCTCGCGGTGTTCGGCTGGGACGCCACGCTGACCCGAATGGGGCAGTTCTTTACCCAGACCGCGCTGGTCACCTTCGGCGGGGCGTATGCGGTACTGCCCTATGTCTATCAGGGCGGGGTGGAGACCTATGGCTGGCTGAGCCCGACGCAGATGATCGACGGGATCGCGCTGGGCGAGGGCACGCCCGGGCCGCTCATCATGGTGGTCACCTTTGTTGGCTTCATCGGTGGCTGGACGCAGGCCTTTCTCGGGCCGGATCAAGTCGTTCTGGCCGCCCTGCTGGGTGCGCTGGTCGCGACCTTCTTTACCTTCCTGCCGTCGTTCCTGTTCATCCTGGTCGGCGCACCGCTGGTCGAGCGCACCCGCGGGGACCTGCACTTTACCGGGCCGCTGACGGGCATCACCGCTGCGGTGGTCGGGGTGATCGTCAATCTCGCGGTCTTCTTTACCTGGCACGTCTTGTGGCCGGACGGATTCGAGGGGGCCTTCGAATGGTTCTCCGCGCTGCTGGGCATCGCTGCCTTTATCGCCCTTGCCCGCTTTCGGGTCGGGATCATCCCGCTGATCGCTGTCTGTGCCGCCCTCGGTGCGGGGTATCAGCTTCTGCTCTAGGAGTACCTGACATGCTGAAACAAGGACGAAAAGGGGGCCTGTCGGTCCTGGCCCTGGCGGCATTCGCGCTGGGTCCGGCTCTTGCGGCCAGCGAGACCCCGATCCTGCCAGAACCCGAGGCCGTCTCGGATCATGCCCATGCCTGGATCGGGCCGTACGGCGGGCCGGACACCGAGAACCAGGGGTTTCGTATGAACCTCGGCTACGTGGTCGGCGAAGATGCTGTGGCCGTGATCGATTCCGGCCATACCCCGGAGATGGCCAAAGAGATGCTGGAGCATATCCGCGCCACGACGGACAAGCCGGTGCGCTACATGATCAACACCAACTCACAGCCGCACCGCTTCATGGGCAATGACGTCTTCCGCGAGGCGGGAGCCGACATCCTGGCCGCTCCCGAGGCCATCGACCGCATGCAGGGCAGCGCCTCGATGTTCGCCATGCAGCTCGAGAACGCGCTCGATCGACCGGAAGGCTCCGCCGAACATCCCGAACCACCGAACGTGATGGTCGAAGATCGCGAGGAACTGGACCTGGGCGGTGTCACGCTGACGGTTCGTCATGTGGGCAGCGCACACACCCACGGCAGCCTGATCGCGGTGGTCGAGCCCGACAACGTCGTGTTTGCCGGCGACGTTCTCTACGGCGGCCGTCTGCTGGCCATCCTGCCCGACGGCAGCATGGAGGGCTGGCTGGAGGCCTACGAACTCCTGCAGGATGAGTACGCAGATGCGAAATTCATCCCGGGCCACGGGAAACCGGGCGCACTGTCGACCTTCGACCACGCAACCCACGATTACCTGCGCGCGCTGTGGGACCACATGTTTGAGGCGGCGGACATGGGCACCGACATGCAATCGGCCATCCGCTCCTTCGATGCTTCGCCCTGGCAGGACCTGGCCGATTTCGACGACCTGGCGCCACGCAACGCGAATCTGGCCTACCAAGAGGCCGAAAGCGCCTTGTTCTAGAAAAGCGTGGAAGTCGACTCGCCCCGGGGTGTTTGTGAATCCCGGGGCGAGCCGCAGTCGAATCAGACGACGCGGCCTTCGGGCTGCGCGTCCGGATCCCGGTGCAGGGTGGTCAGGTTGGCCACGGTGGTGTCGGCGATGTTGGTAAGCGCCTCGTGGGTCAGGAATGCCTGGTGGCCGGTGACCAGCACATCGTCGCGCTGCATCAGCCGCGCCAGACGCCGGTCCGGCAGACCGGCCAGCGACCAGTCGTGGAAGAACAGCCCCGCCTCGGCCTCGTAGACGTCCAGCGCAAATCCGCCCAGCTGACCCGAGTCCAGCGCGACCTCGGCGGCATTGGTATCCACCAGCGCCCCGCGCGCGGTATTGATCAGAAAGGCCCCGCGCGGCATCCGCGCCAGGGTGTCGGCATTGATCATGTGCCGGTTCTCCGGCGTCATCGGACAGCTCAGGCTCAGCACCCAGGACTCGGCCAGCAGCGTATCCAGGTCCCGATACTCCACCCCCGCCGCCTGCAGTTCCGCATTCGGGTAGGGGTCGTGCGCGAGGACGCGGCAGCCAAAGCCGAGCATGATCCGCGCGAAGGCCTGGCCGATGCGTCCAGTGCCGACCACCCCCACGGTGCGCCCGACGAGATCGAAGCCTGTCAGGTGGTCAAGGCGAAAATCGCCGCGCCGAGTCCGGTCCCAGGCCCGGTGCACCTGACGGTTCAGGGTCATCAGCAGGGCGACCGCATGCTCCGCGATCGCGTTCGGCGAGTAGGCCGGCACCCGCCCCACGCGCACCCCGCGCTCGCGGGCCCGCGCGACATCCAGGTTGTCGTAGCCGGAGCAGCGCAGCGCCACCACATGGACACCCTGGTCCGCCAGCCCGTCGATCACCCGCCGGTGCAGGTCGTCGTTGGTGAACACGCAGACCGCATCCGCGCCCCGCGCCAGGTGCACCGTCTCCGCAGTCAGGCGCTCGGCGTACACCACCGGCACCATTCCGGCGGACACCAGAGCGGGTACCAGGGACTCGCGATCATGCTGCTGGATACTAAAGACGGCGACCTTCATCGGTTCTCCCGGGTGTTGTCTGGATTCCGTCCCAGCATAACCGGGAAGGGGCCCCTTCGGGATGGATCACGATCCAGGGTTGGCGCACTATAATTTCAGCCACGGTCGCCCATCGAACGAAGGTCGATGCAGGTTGCGGCGAGCGTTCGAGGATGACCCATGCACGTGATCGCACCACAAGTCGTGGATACGCTGATCCGCCTGCTGGCCGGCGACGGCTACGAGGTGGTGGGTCCGACGCGGCGCGACGGGGCGATCGTCTACGATCGCGTGCACGGTCTCGACGACCTGCCGGCGGGCTGGACCGACGAGCACGCCCCCGGCCACTACCGCCTGCGCGCGCGTGACGACGCGGCCCTGTTCGGCTACGTGGTCGGGCCGCACTCCTGGAAGAAGCACCTGTTCCCGCCCGAGGAGACCCTGTTCCGGCTGACCCGTCAGCCGGACGGCAGCTTCGTGACCGAGCCGGGCGAGCCGGCACCGCCCCGGCGCGCGTTCATCGGCATGCGTGCCTGCGAGCTGGCGGCGATCGGCGTGCAGGACCGGGTGTTCCTCGGCCAGGTGGTGCAGGATCGCGGCTATGCGGCGCGGCGTCGGGACGTGTTCATGGTCGCGGCCCACTGCGCCGAGCCCGGCGGCACCTGCTTCTGCGCCTCGATGGACACCGGGCCGCGCGCGCGGGAGGGCTTCGACCTGGCCCTGACCGAGGTGATCGACGGCGCCACGCACTTCCTGGTCGTCGAGGCCGGGAGCGAGGCGGGACGCGCGATGTTCGAGCGGCTGGAACCGCGCCCCGCCAGCGCTGCCGAACAGGCGGCGGCCGAACGCGTCTGGGCCGAGGCCCCAGACAAGATGGGCCGGCAGATGCCGGGCGACGCGCGCGAGGTGCTGAACCGGGCCTTCGAGCACCCGCGCTGGGAGGAGACGGCCGAGCGCTGCCTGTCCTGCTCCAACTGTACGCTGGTCTGCCCCACCTGCTTCTGCTCGCAGGTCGAGGAGGTGCCCGATCTGGAGGGCCAGCGCACCGAGCGCGTGCGGCGCTGGGATTCCTGTTTCAACCAGGAGCACTCGCACCTGGTCGGCGGGCCGCACCGCGACTCGGTGGCCGCGCGCTACCGCCAGTGGATCACCCACAAGCTGGCCACCTGGCACGACCAGTTCGGCACTTCCGGCTGCGTCGGCTGCGGACGCTGCATCACCTGGTGCCCGGTGGGGATCGACATCACCGAGGAGGTGACCGCGGTGCGCCGTGATGCGGGGGACTCGCCATGAAGGAACTGCTGGCCATCCTCGAAGACCAGCCGTTCTTCGAGGACTTCGACCCGAAGCATCTGCGCCTGCTGGCGGCCTGCGCCGCGAAGCTCAGCTACCCGGCGGACACGCGGCTGATGCGCGACCACGAGCCGACGGAGACCTTCTGGCTGATCCGCGAGGGCCAGGTCGCGCTGGAGAGCCCGCTGCGCGAAGGCTGCGTGACCTTTCAGACCCTGGGGCCCGGGGACATCCTCGGCTGGTCGTGGCTGCTGCCGCCGTATCGTGCCAGTTACGACGCCCGCGCCCTGACCGAGCTGCATACCCTGCGCTTTGATGCCGGCGTGCTGCGCGAACACATGGAGGCCGATCCGGCCTTCGGCTACATGCTGATGAAACACTTCTCCGCGCTGATCGTGCAGCGGCTGCAGGCCGCGCGATTGCAGGCGCTGGACATCTACAGCCACGGAGGGCCCGGGCATGGCACCTGAGACCCTGCAGCCCCGCACCGACAGCGCCCTGCCGGAACAGGCGATGGCGCCGCAGCCCTGGCGCATCCGTTCGGTGCGGCCGGATGTCGCCAGCAACGAGGTGTTCAGCTGGACGCTGTACCCCGAACCGGGGGTGGAGCCGGGGCCGCTGCCGACCCCCGGGCAGTTCAACATGCTCTACCTGTTCGGCGTGGGCGAGGTGCCGATCTCGGTGTCCGCGATCACCGCGGACGGCGGCATCGTGCACACCACCCGCGCGGTGGGCAGCGTGACCCGCACGATGCAGGATCTGGGGCCTGGCGCGGTGGTCGGCCTGCGCGGCCCGTTCGGTACCGCGTGGCCGGTGGAGCAGGCCCGAGGCCGCGACCTGGTGCTGGTGGCCGGCGGCATCGGTCTGGCCCCGCTACGCCCGGTGATCCATGCGGCGCTGGAACGGCGCGACGACTTCGGCCATATGGTGATCTGCTACGGCGCCCGCTCGCCCGGGGACATGATCTTTCGTGACGAGCTGGAGGCCTGGGGCGCGCGCGACGATCTCGACCTGCGCATTACCGTAGACCGCGGCACCGCCGCATGGCGCGGCGATGTTGGCGTGGTCACCCAGCTCGTTGATCGCGGCGGCTTCGACCGCCGCAACACGCTGGCGATGACCTGCGGCCCGGAGGTGATGATGCGCTTCGCCGCCGCCGCGCTGGAGCGCCGCGGGCTGAAGCCGGGAGACATCTTTGTCTCCATGGAGCGCAACATGCGCTGTGCGGTGGGCTTTTGCGGGCACTGCCAGATCGGGTCGCAGTTCGTCTGCCGCGACGGACCCGTGTTTCCCTACCCGGTGATGGAGCCGGCCTTCCGGATACGCGAGCTATGAGACGGGAACAGCCTACCCTCGCGGTGTTCAAGTTCGCCTCCTGCGATGGCTGCCAACTCTCGCTGCTCGACTGCGAGGACGAGCTGCTGGCGGTGACCGACCGGATTCAGCTCGCACACTTTCCCGAGGCCACGCGCACTCGCATCGACGGGCCCTGGGACCTGACGCTGGTGGAGGGCTCGATCACCACGCCGGAGGCGGCCAAGGAGATCCGCGAGATCCGCCGAGCCTCGAAGTTCCTGGTGACCATCGGCGCCTGCGCCACCACCGGCGGCATCCAGGCCCTGCGCAATTTCGCGGACGTCGAGGAATTTACCCGCCAGGTCTACGCCCACCCGGAATACATCGAGACCCTGGCCACCTCGGATGCGATCAGCCAGCACGTGCCGGTGGACTTCGAACTGCGCGGCTGCCCGATCGACAAGTACCAGCTGCTGGAGGTCATCAGCGCGTTCCTCTACGGCCGTCGCCCGCAGGTCTCCAGCGCCAGCGTCTGCGAGGAGTGCAAGCGGGCGGGGCAGGTCTGCGTGATGGTCGCCCACGGCACGCCGTGCCTCGGCCCGGTCACCCACGCCGGTTGCGGCGCGCTGTGCCCCGGCTGTCACCGCGGCTGCTACGGCTGCTTCGGCCCCAAGGAGACGCCCAACGCGCCCGGCCTGTCCGGGCAGCTGGAGCAGCTCGGCATGGACCGCGCCACCCGCGTGCGCTTCTACCGCACCTTCAATGCCGGCGCCGACGCCTTCCGCGAGGAGAGCGAGCGCGAAGAATCAGGAAACGGACCATGAGCGAGACCCGCACCATCGAAGTCGACTACCTCGCCCGCGTGGAGGGCGAGGGCGCGATGTACGTGCGCACCGAGGGCGACCGCGTGGAGGAGGTGAAGCTGTCGATCTTCGAGGCCCCGCGCTTCTTCGAGGGCTTCCTGCGCGGGCGCGACTTCCGCGAGGCCCCAGACATCACCGCGCGCATCTGCGGCATCTGCCCGATCGCCTACCAGCTGGGCGCCTCGCTGGCGATGGAGGACGTCTGCGGCGTGACCGTGGACGGCGTGCTGCAGGACCTGCGCCGGCTGGCCTACTGCGGCGAATGGATCGAGAGCCACGCCCTGCACGTGTTCATGCTCCACCTGCCGGACTTCCTCGGCTATCCCGACGCGGTCACCGCCGCGAAGGACCACCCGGACATGGTGCGCAACGGCCTGCGCATCAAGAAGACCGGCAACGCCATCCTGCGCCTGCTGGGCGGGCGCGAGATCCACCCGGTCAACCTGCGCGTCGGCGGCTTCTATCGCACGCCAACGCCCGCCGAGGTCGCCGGGCTGCGCGAGGAGCTGGCCTGGGGCCTGGAGGCTGCCTGCGAGGTGGCCGAATTCCTCGCCACCCTCGACTACCCGAACCTGGAGCGCGACTACGAGTTCGTGTCGCTGGTGCACCCGGACGAATACCCGATCACCCATGGCCGCCTCGGCTCCGGCAGCGGTCTGGACGCCGCCATCCGCGACTACGACAACGTCTTCACCGAGGAACACGTCGCCCACTCCAACGCCCTGCACAGCCACCGCTCCGACAGCGGCGAACCGGTGTTCATGGGTCCGCTGGCGCGCTTCGCGCTGAACCGCGAGCGCCTCACCCCGCGCGCCGCCGAACTGGCCGAACGCGCCGGGCTGGGCGCGGCCTGCCGCAACCCGTTCCGCAGCATCCAGGTGCGCATGATCGAGATCTTGCTCGCCTTCGAGGAGGCCCTGCGCCTGGTCGACGGCTACCGGGGCGCACCGGCCGAACCCGCGCGGCCGGTCACCCCGCGTGCCGGCACCGGTTTCGGCGCCACCGAGGCCCCGCGCGGCATCTGCTACCACCGCTACAGCATCGACGACACAGGCATCATCACCGACGCCAAGATCGTCCCGCCCACCTCGGTCAACCAGCCCACCATCGAGGCCGACCTGCGCGAACTGGTGCAGACCCACCTCCACCTGCCGGACGACGAACTGCGCCACCACTGCGAGGTCGCCATCCGCAACTACGACCCCTGCATCTCCTGCGCCACCCACTTCCTCGACCTCACCGTCGAGCGCCAGTGAGCGCAGGCATGGATCGCGCGCACAAGGGGCCGCTGGTCATCGGCATCGGCAACCCCTGGCGCGGCGACGACGGCATCGGCCACGCGGTGGTGGACGCGCTGGTCGACACCCCGGGCCTCGCCACCGCGAAAAGCCACGGCGAACCCGCCGAACTGATGGAGCTGTGGCAGGGCCATGATCCGGTGATCCTCGTGGACGCCATCGTCACCGGCGCCGCCCCCGGCACACTCCACCGCCTGGACGCCCGCGAGCCGCTGCCGCGCGGCGCCCGCTACTCCTCCCACGGCATCGGCCTCGCCGAGGCCGTCGAACTGGCCCGCTCCCTGGGCGAGCTGCCGGACACCCTCATCGTCCACGGCATCGAACCGACGTGCCTCAAGGACGCCGCCGATCTCTCGCACGAGGTCCGCGAGTCCATTGCCTCAGCCGTCTCCCGAATCACCGACGACCTCGCGGCGGCCGTGCACGGGCAACCTCCGTGCACCAACAGAGCAGGGTCACAGCACTCGAACTGATTGAACGTGCTGGCGAAAGACGCGATATGGAGACCGCTCAGGACCTTGGAGGGCCGGCTATGGTGGCCAAATGGCGGGTCAAGGTGACCCGCCGGCGACAGTCTGGAGCCCGAAGCACTGTCAGCGTCCCTCGAACGCGGCGAGGATTTCGGCCTCCAGCAGGGATTCATCGCCGCTGTGGCGAGGGGAGAAGTGGAACGGGATGACCCGCCGCGCACCGGCCTCGCGGGCCAGCTGACCCGCCTGACGCGCGGTCAGGTGGGCCGTGGTGGCGGCACGCTGTCCCGCGGCGTGGAGGAACGGGGCCTCGATGTAGAACAGGTCCGCGTCCCGGGCCAGTTCCACAATGGCGCGGCGGTTGGCCTCGTGGAAGGCGACATCGGTCACGTAGGCGATCTTCTGCCCGCGAGTCTCTTGCAGTACCTCCCGGCGCAGGCGCCCGAGCGGGAGTTCGCGCCGATGCTCGCCGTGGCGGTCGTGCCAGGCGACCTCCACCAGGGTGTCGTCCGCCGCCTGCTCCCGCACCAGGCGCTTCAGGTGCGCGAGCCACGGACCGGTCGGCAGGCCGAGGGCCTCGAGTCGGTTGCGCCAGACGTTGATGTGGGTCTTCTCCTCCAGCACAAAACCGAGACAGGGGATGCCGTGATCCAGGTGCACCGCACGGATGCGGAAGCCGGGTTCGTCGAGCAGTACGCCATCGTCGGGTGCCGGCGGAGTGGCGTCCTCGCGGCGAAAGCTATCGCCGGAACGAAACCGTGCGCGGGCATGGCGACCATCGGCGCCGAACTCGGTTACCTCGAACACCAGTTCGGTCGCGAAGTGGTGCAGCAGATTCCAGGTGTAACCCTGCAGGTGGTGGCCGGCACGTTCGATCAGACCCGGCGGTCCGTACAGCCGCAGGTGCGCATCGCGGCCCAGTAGCAGCCGTAACAGGGTGTCGAAGCCGATGAAATGGTCCATATGGACATGCGAGACGAACACGTCCGACAGGCGCAGGACCCGGCGCGGAGGCAGGCGACTCATCTCGCCAAGGTCGAACAACAGCGCGCGGCGCTGGAACAGGCAGTCGATATAGAGCGCCGGGTCGCCGCAGGGTCCGTTGACCAGATGGGGGTGGAACAGTGGCGTCACCAGCGAACCCCCTCGCGAATGGCCCCGACATGGCCTTCGGGGCCTTTTGCTCCAGTGTCGCAGGAACCGCTAACCGGACGAACCGGGGTTGGAGTTCGGCAACCGGCTGAACGGGGACGAGAATGCACAGCCACGACGACGTTCAGGCGCTTGGAGGCGCGGTTTCGGCGTTGCAATGGGGCTCCACGATGCCCTGCGAACGAGAGGCCGGACCCGGGCTCACGGGCCTGGCAGGCGGTAGCCCAAGAGGATCCGCCAGCACAACGGAACCGCAGCATCGGGCGCGCCCGTTTTCGTCAACAACGGGCGGCCGGGCGCCTGCTGGCAATGGCTTGTGGGGTTGGCACCCCAGGTTTCCCTAATGGTGTGCGGAAACCGCAGCCGCAAACTCGCCGCAAAGCTCGTGGGTGGCCGAGTGGGAAATGTCTCCGAGGGACAGCATGCCCACCATCCGCTTGTCCTTGTTCATAACCGGCAGACGGCGGATCTGGCGCTCTTCCATAAGGTGTACGGCGTGTTCGAGGTCATCGTCCTCGAAGCAGTAGATGATCCCCGCTGTCATGACATCACGCGCCGTTAGGGACGCCATCTCTTTGCCCTCGGCGATGCCACGGCAGACGATGTCACGATCGGTCAGCATGCCGATCAGGCGATCGTTCTCGCCAATCGGGACTGCGCCAATATCCTTCTCGCGCAGGAGCTTTGCGATTTCGATGATGGACGTATCCGGAGCGCACCACTCCACTCCGCGGTGCATGGCTGATTTGATGTCCATGGCCCTGACCTCGCTGTATGAGTAATTACTCTTGTATAGCCAAGGCTTAGGGCACTGGCCAGGCGAATAATTTCATCATTCGGGCGAAGCGGAGGAATGGGCTCCGAACGACGAGGTCGATTGAGAAGCCCACAGCCATTCGACCGAGGACGGACCCGGGGGAGACACTGAATTAATCGCGCGTGCCCGCTCGGACGGCTCGGCGCACCCCTCACGACCGCACCAGGACTCCGCGGCGTGAAGCCCCGGGCGGTACTGGCATTCCCTGGCTCAGATGTGACCCAGCGCCTCCATGGCGCGCGCCACCTTGACGAAACCGGCGATGTTGGCACCCACCGTGTAGTTGCCGGGTGCGCCGTACTCCTCGGCCGTCTCGTGGCAGGTCCGGTGGATGTTGGACATGATCTCCTGCAGGCGGGCCTCGGTGTGTTCGAAGGTCCACGAATCCCGGCTGGCGTTTTGCTGCATCTCCAGGGCGCTGGTGGCCACACCGCCGGCGTTGGCCGCCTTGCCGGGCCCGAAGGCGATTCCGGCCTCGCGGAAGGTCTGGATGCCCTCCGGCGTGACCGGCATGTTGGCGCCCTCGGCCACCGCAATGCAGCCGTTCTCGACCAGCGTCTTGGCATTCTTGCCGGTCAGTTCGTTCTGCGTGGCACAGGGCAGGGCCACTTCGCAGGGGATATCCCAGATACAGCCGTTCTCGGTGTACTTCGCGCTCTTCTTGCGCTCGGCATAAGCACTGATCGGGCCACGCTCGCGTTCCTTGATCTGGCGGACCAGCTCCAGGTCCAGACCGTTCTCATCGAGCAGCACCCCACGCGAGTCGGAACAGGCAACCACCCGGGCGCCCAGTTGCTGGGCCTTCTGGGTCGCATAGATGGCCACGTTGCCGGCCCCGGAGATCACCATGCGTTTGCCGTCCAGCGAGTCATTGCGGGCCTTGAGCATGTCCTCGGTGAAGAATACGGCCCCGTAGCCGGTGGCCTCGGTGCGAGCACGGCTGCCGCCCCAGTCCAGACCCTTGCCGGTGAATACGCCGGACTCGAAGCGGTTGGTCAGGCGCTTGTACTGCCCGAACATGTAGCCAACCTCGCGCTGGCCCACACCGATGTCGCCCGCGGGGACGTCTGTGTATTCGCCCAGGTGGCGGTACATCTCGGTCATCAGGCTCTGGCAAAAGCGCATGATCTCCGCGTCGGAGCGGCCCTTGGGATCGAAGTCGCTGCCACCCTTGCCGCCACCGATCGGCAGTCCGGACAGGGCATTCTTGAACACCTGCGAGAAGCCCAGAAACTTGATGATCCCCAGGTATACCGACGGGTGAAAACGAATGCCTCCCTTGTACGGCCCCAGGGCACTGTTGAACTGCACGCGGAACGCACGATTGATGTGCAGCTCGCCGCGGTCGTCCTGCCAGGGGACACGAAAGATGATCTGGCGCTCGGGCTCGCAGATCCGCTGAATGATCTTCAGCTCGGCGAATTCCGGGTACTTCACCAGGACCGGGCCCAGCGTATCCAGCACGCCGTGTACCGACTGGTGGAACTCCGTCTCGCCCGGGTTGCGGTGCAGGACTTCCTGATAAATGGGTTCAAGCTTCTCGTCGAGACTTCCGTTCATTGGGTCGTATCCTGATGGTCAGATTCACGCGAATTTAGGCGCGGAGCAGCAGGAAAACAATCCCGACCGCCCCATGCCGGGGCTGCGCGGCTGTCGCGCCACCCGCTTGACCGACTCTCGGGCCGATGGGCGTCTGCGGGAACCCTGGAGGCGCCCCTGGGGCGCGGAAGCGGACTCACTCCGAGACGCGGTCCCGTTCGGGCGCGGGCGGGGTCGCGCGGGAGGAGACGCTGAGGGCGGTGACCGTGACGAGGATGAGGGCCATCCCGATGATCTGAACGATTGCCAGGCTTTCGTGCAGGATCACGACCCCGAACAGCGTGGCGGTGACCGGCTCGATCATCGCCACGATAGAGGCCACGGCGGGCGCGGTCGTCCGG
Source organism: Thioalkalivibrio sp. ALgr1 (assembly GCF_000378285.1). Classification (NCBI taxonomy): domain Bacteria; kingdom Pseudomonadati; phylum Pseudomonadota; class Gammaproteobacteria; order Chromatiales; family Ectothiorhodospiraceae; genus Thioalkalivibrio; species Thioalkalivibrio sp. ALgr1. The sequence continues at coordinate 543,363 of NZ_KB905132.1, read as the reverse complement.
AGCCCGTTAATGTAGAACGCGAACGACAGGCCCGCTCCAAACACGCCCAGCGCGGCGAACAGCGGCCAGTCCGTGGTAGTCAGGACTGCGGCCATCTGCGTGTTGTCGCCCGGCAGCATCAGCAGGATCACCAGCACGCCGAAGGCAATCGTAAGGATCGCCTGCGGGCTGCCATGCTGGCCCGCGTACTTGAAGCCAAAAATGAAGATCGCGTAGGACAGGCCCGCCAGCAGGCCGGCACCGGCACCGATGAGCGTCACGCCGCCGGCTCCGGTGTCGTAGATCTGGGTGAGCAGGACGATGCCGACCATGACCATCGCGATGGCCACCAGCTTGAGCGTGGTGGGGGTTTCCAGCTTCAGAGCGAAAGAGATGATGTAGACAAACACCGGGGCGCAGTACATCAGCGTGGCGGCAACCGCCACACTGCCATGCGCGATGCTGAGAAAGTAGAACGCGAAGTTACCGGCCACGCCCAGACCGGCCACGGCCGACCAGAACCACATCCGGCCACTCCCCAGCCCGCTGCCACCCGGGCGCCAGGCCAGCCACACCAGCACAAACAAGAGACCAATGGCCCCGCGGTAGAACGAGACCACAAAGGCATCCCATCCCTCGGCCATGAGGATGCCGCCAATCCCGCCGGACAGCCCCCAGAAGAAGGCCGCCAGCACCACCAGTCCCACACCCAGGCCCATCAATAGCTCCCTTTGTTTCGTTGTATGCAACGGGCCGTCATCGGGGACGGAACAAGGCCGAGGTTCTCGGGCAACCTGCCCGTCCGCTGGCTGGGAAGGCGCCGGCATCCCGCTTGGAGCCCCTGCAGGATACGTGCCCTGAAGGGCGCGTCCAGAACCACGGTACCCTGCCAGGCCTTTGGCTGCTCTGCTGGCGGGGCATGAGGCGGCTACGACATGGCTTCCTCGATCCGCTGGCTCACGCGGTCGGCGACCTTGCCTCTCACCACGACCGCGTCGGCTCCCGCCTGGCGCGCGGCCTTCAGCATCGCGCCTTCGACGTGGGGGCCAAAGGCCAGGATGGAGGCATCGGGACAGCGTTCGCGCCAGTTGGCCACGGTGTCCACGTCGCGGGTCGCCAGGTCGACCACCACCAGATCGGGGCGCTCGGCCCCATCGCCACTGGTGACCGTGGCCCCGGCCGAGCGCCAGCGGGATTCGAGGCGCACGCGGGTCATCAGGTCCGGGGTATCGAGGTGGATGTGCATGGGCGTCTCCGGCGGAAGGGGTCTGTGACCTGGATGCACAGCCTCGCGCACGACGGGCAGGCGCACCAGAGACGCCATACGGGACAGCGAAAATTCAGTCCCGGAAAACATCCGCGCCTGTGCGGTTGAGCGCACCCCCGGGTTGGAGGAAGCTTGAGGTTGACACCGACTGCGCTGGCGCACCGAACCCAAGGGAAACACTGATTAATGGACACACTGTTGCGGTTCCCTTGTGCAGAATGACTGCACAGCAGTCACCGCGCCTTGTTCGCACGCAAAAGCGACTCGAGCGCGAGTGTGTCCATTAATCCGTGTTTCCCAAGGAGTCGAGATGCACGAGTTTTCGTTGATGGCCGACCTGATGCGCAAGATCGAGCATGTGGCGGCGGACAATAACGCCGAGCGGGTGACCCGGGTGCGGGTGTGGCTGGGCGCGCTGTCGCACATCACGCCGGAGCACTTCCGCGAGCACTTCGAGGATGGCACCCGCGGCACGCTGGCCGAGGGCGCCGAGCTGGAGGTAGAGACCTCGGATGACGAGACCCACCCCGAGGCGCAACAGATCCTGCTGCGGAGCCTGGACGTGGCGTGAACACGGCCACGACACGCACCCCGGCGCGGGAGCACTGGCGCCTGGTCGTCACCGGCCGGGTGCAGGGCGTGGGATTCCGGCCATTCGTCGCGGCGCTGGCAAAACGCCTGGCGCTGACCGGGACGGTCGGCAACACGCCCGCGGGCGTGGTGATCGAGGCCGAGGGGGACGCGGCCAGCCTGGATGCGTTTCGTACGGCACTGGTGCAGGAGGCGCCGGTGGCCGCGCGGATCGATGGCATCTCTGTCAGCCCCGTAATCCCGACTGGCGCGGCCAGTTTCCGGGTCACCGCGGGGCCGAACCGGGGCGGTGCCCCCGCCCTGGCCCCGGACCGTGCCCCCTGCCCTGACTGCCTGGCCGAGATCCGCGATCCGGGATCGCGGCGCTACCGCTATCCGTTCATCGCCTGCACTGCCTGCGGCCCGCGCTGGAGCATCACGACCGCGCTGCCCTGGGATCGTGTCCACACCACCCTGGCTGACTTCCCGCTGTGCCCGGCCTGTCGGGCGGAGTTCGAGAACCCGGGGGATCGGCGCTTCCATGCCGAGGCGATGGCCTGCCCGGACTGCGGGCCGCGGCTCGTGCAGCGCGCGCCGGACGGTACCGAACAGGCCACCGGTGATGCGGCACTGGATGCCGCCGTGGCCACCCTGCGAGAGGGGCAGATTCTGGCCCTGAAGGCCCCGGGCGGATTCCAGCTGCTGACGGACGCCACCCGCGAGTCCGCGGTTGCCCGCCTGCGCGCGCGCAAGCAGCGCCCGGAAAAGCCGCTGGCGGTGCTGCTGCCGGATGGCGGCTGGCTGGACCGTCTGGCCCATGCATCCGAAGCGGAACGGGCACTGCTGGACAGCCCGGAGGCCCCGATCGTGCTGGTGGATCGCAAGATTGGCGCGCCGCTGGCCGGGAACATCGCCCCGGGGCTGAACCGCCTCGGGCTGATGCGGGCGGCCACGCCTCTGCACCAGATGCTGCTGGACGCGCTCGCGATCCCGCTGGTCTGCACCTCCGGCAACCGCAGTGGCGAGCCGCTTTGTATCGACGGCGAGGAAGCGGTGGCCCGGCTGGGCGTGATCGCGGATGCCATCCTCGACCACGACCGGCCGATTGCGCGGCCGCTGGACGACAGCGTGTTCCAGATCGCGGCCGGGCAGCCGCAGTGCCTGCGCCTGGGACGGGGAGCCCTGCCCCTGCGCATCCCGCTGCCGCAGCCCGGCCCGGTCACGCTGGCGCTGGGCGGCCACCTGAAGGCGGCACCGGCGCTGGCCCTGGACCGCGAGGCCGTGGTCGGCGCCCATGTCGGCGACCTCGACAGCGATGCGGCCCTGCGCCGCCTCGACAGCGAGGCCCGCGCGCTGGCCGGGCTCTGCGGCGTGCAGATCGAACGCATCGCCTGCGACCGGCACCCGGACTATGCCTCCACCACGCTCGCCGAGGGCACGGGCGTGCCGGTCTTCCCCGTGCAGCACCACCACGCCCATGCCGCGGCCTGCCTGGCCGAGCACGGGGTGCAGGCCCCGGCTCTGGCGCTGATCTGGGACGGCGCGGGGCTGGGTGCCGACGGGACGCTCTGGGGGGGCGAGTGCCTGACCGTGGGCGCCGATGGCGACTGGCAGCGTCTGGGTCACCTGCGCCCGTTCCGCCTGCCGGGGAGCGAGGCCGCGATCCGCGAGCCGCGACGCGCGCTGCTCGGGCTGCTGCATGCGCACTTCGCGGGCGATACGGCGGCCCTGGCGGCCAGCCCGGTCCGGGCGCTGTTTAGCGATGCCGAGTGGGCACCCCTGCTCCGCGCCCTGGATCGCGGGGTCAATGCGCCCTGGACCAGCAGCGTCGGGCGGCTGTTCGATGCGGTGGCGGCCCTGACCGGGCTGCGCACCGGTGCCGGCTTCGAGGGGCAGGCCGCGATGCTCGTGCAGCAGGCGGCGGAGGCCTCACCGAGAGCAGCGGATGCCCCGGATCTGGTGCTGGATAACGCGATGCCCTGGCAGGCGGACTGGGGCCCGCTGATCGCCGCCCTGCTGGCGGCGCAGGCGGCCGGTGCATCCCCCGGGGGGATCGCCGCGCAGCTGCATGTCGCGCTGGCGCGGTTCGCGGTCGCCGCCGCACGGGCGGGCGGGCGCGAGACCGTGGCATTGACCGGCGGATGCTTCCAGAATCGGCACCTGCTGCAATGCTGCGTGGCGGCCCTGCGGGACGCCGGCTTTCACCCGCTGTGGCCACAGGCCGTTCCGCCCAACGATGGTGGACTGGCGCTGGGCCAGGCGGTGGTCGCGCGCCACGCCGCACACCCGGCCCGACCGGAAGGAGGAGACTGACCCATGTGCCTTGCGATCCCCGGCCTTATCGACGCGGTGGAGGGCGACGACCCGCTGTTCCGCCAGGCGCAGGTCCGATTCGGCGGGGTTGCGCGCACGGTGTCGCTCGCCTGCACCCCGGAGGCCGGGCCCGGCGACTACGTGCTGGTGCATGCCGGCATCGCGATCGCCACCATCGACGAGGCCGCGGCCGAACGCACCCTGGCCGCGCTGCGCGCGATCCCCGAACACGAGCCGCCCACCCCGGAGGGCCCGTGAGGCACCTGGACGAATACCGCGACCCGGCGCTGATCCTGCAGCAGGCGGAGGCGATCCGCGCGGCCTGCACCCGGCGCTGGACGCTGATGGAGGTCTGCGGCGGCCAGACCCACGCGATCCTGCGCCACGGGCTGGACGACCTGCTGGCGGGCTCGGTCGAGCTGCTCCACGGGCCCGGCTGCCCGGTCTGCGTGACCCCGACCGAGACCCTGGACCAGGCCGTACTGCTGACCCGCCGCCGGGAGGTGATGCTGTGCACCTTCGGCGATATGCTGCGCGTGCCCGGTGCGCTGGGCGACCTGAACGCCGCGCGCGCGGCCGGCGGGGACGTGCGCGTGATCTACTCGCCGCTGGATGCGGTCGCCCTGGCGCGCGAACACCCGCAGCGCGAGGTGGTGCTGCTGGCGGTGGGCTTCGAGACCACCGCCCCGGCCGCCGCGATCACGGTACTGCAGGCCGAGGCCCTGGGGCTGTCCAACCTGTCGCTGCTGGTCTCGCACTCGCTGGTGCCGCCGGCGATGGAGGCCCTGCTGACGGACCCGGCCCACCGCATCCAGGGCTTTCTGGCCGCCGGGCATGTCTGCACCGTGGAGGGGGCCGCGGCCTATCAGGCGATGGCCGAACGTTTCCGGGTGCCCATCGTGGTGACGGGCTTCGAGCCGGTGGACCTGCTGGCCGGGATCCGGGCCTGTGTGGAGCAGCTGGAACGCGACGAGGCCCGGGTCGAGAACCGCTACGACCGGGCCGCCCGCGATGACGGCAACGCGGCCGCCCGCGATGCGGTCGCCCGCGTATTCGAGCCGGTGGAACGCGAGTGGCGCGGCATGGGCCGCCTGCCCACCAGCGGGCTGGGCCTGCGCCCGGCCTACGCCCGCTTCGATGCCGTCGCGCGTTTCGGGATCGCGGCCCCCGCGACCGGGGCGGACGGGCCCTGCATCGCCGGCGAGGTGCTGCGCGGGCTGCGCCGACCGACCGATTGCCCCGCCTTCGGCCGCGCGTGCACCCCGGACACCCCGCTGGGCGCGCCGATGGTGTCCTCCGAGGGGGCCTGTGCCGCCTACCTGCACTACCGGGGCGGGGCATGACCACGGAGGTGGTCCGCCTCGCGCATGGGGGCGGGGGCCGGCTGCAGGCGAAGCTGCTGGACGAGGTGATCCTGCCGGCGCTGGGCAGCCCGGCCCGCGGGGCCCCCGATGCGGCCGTGCTCGACGCACCGGGCGGACGCCTGGCCCTAACCACCGACAGCTTCGTGGTGCGGCCGCTGTTCTTCCCCGGTGGCGACATCGGCCGCCTCGCGGTACACGGCACGGTCAACGACCTGGCGATGGCCGGGGCGCGGCCGCTGTGGCTGACGCTGGGCCTGGTCCTCGAGGAGGGGCTCCCAGTGGAGGATCTGCGGCGCATCCTCGCCTCCGTAAGCGCGGCTGCCGAAGAATGTGGTGTGCAGGTGATGGCCGGCGACACCAAGGTAGTCGAGGCCGGACGCGGCGACGGGGCCTATCTCAACACCAGTGGCGTGGGCGTCGTGCCGGAGGGGGTGCGGATCGCACCGGATGCGATACGGCCGGGAGACGTGCTGCTGGCCAGCGGCGATCTGGGCCGGCATGGCGTCGCCATCCTGGCCGCGCGCGAGGGTCTGGGGCTGGACCCGCCGATCCCCAGCGACAGCGCCCCGGTCGCCGGGGCAGTGGCCGCGCTGCTGGCAGCCGACGTGCCCGTGCATGCCCTGCGCGACCCCACCCGCGGCGGCACAGTGGCTGCGCTGCAGGAACTGGCGGACGCCTCCGGCTGCCGCCTGGTGCTGGACGACGCAGCCATCCCGGTGCGCGAGGACGTGCGCGGGGCCTGCGAGATCCTCGGGCTGGACCCGCTGCACAGCGCCTCGGAGGGCCGCTTCCTGGCCGCCGTGCCGGAACCCGCGGCCGAACACGCCCTGAGCGTACTGCGATCACGACCGGAGACGGCCGGTGCCGTCGCCATCGGCCAGGCCGAGGCGGGCGAGCCCGCGGTCATCCGACGCCTCGCGACCGGCGTGGAACGCCGGGTGATCCTGCCAGCCGGCGAGCAGTTGCCCCGCATCTGCTGAGGGACCACTGAAACCGCCCGATGGAGTCTGACAGAGACACGGGATGACGGGCATGACGGCGGCGCCCGCCGGACGTTATGGTGAAACTCACGGTTCAGTCAGGAGAAACCCACGATGTCGATGCGCCCGTTGATTCCCGCATTCCTCGCGCTCGCCAGCAGCCCCGCCCTCGCCCACCCGGGGCACGGCCATGGCGACGGCTTCTCTCTGCTGCACTACCTGAGCGCCCCGGAACATGTGGCAGGACTGGTATTGCTCGCTATGGTCGGCGGGGGCATTGTCGGCTGGTGGCTGCGCCGCCGAAGCCGTGACAACCGCCAGGACTGATCCAGGCGCCCCGCGCGTTCATGCGCCGGCTTCGAGCGGCCACCAGTAGCGCTGCTCGAAGTCCCGGTCCCGGTCGCGTACCGGCACCGACTGGAAGCCGACCCGGGCGAAAAAGCCGGCCGCCGACGTCTGCGCCTTGACCAGCACCCCGTCTACATCCGCAGCGCGGGCGGCCTCCTGGCAGGCCACTACCAGTTGCCGTCCGACACCCGTACCACGGGCGGTGCGGGCCACGTACAGGCCGTGCAGCAACAGACCCGCCGTCACGCCCTCGGGCAGGTCGCGGGCACCTACCGATTCCCAGGTCGCCACACCGACCACCTGTCCGGCCTCCTCCCGCACGACGGCGTCCAGGAACATCAGATCGGCCTCGGTGTAGCGATAGGCCGGCAGTGCCAGCCGGCGTACCCGCTCCGGCAAGGGCCAGTCCTCGATCGCCTCGGCGACCAGCTGATTGATCGCCCCCAGGTCCTCACGGCAGGCGGGGCGCAGGCCCGAACTCTGGACAACGCTGGCGGCCATCGGACACCCCTTATTCGGCACGGTTCATGCTGGGACCACGAGAGGGGTCAGGAGTGCCCCATGCCGAGGGCTTCACGACAGCGACATGTTCGATCAGAGATAATCACGCCGCACCGAAAAGAGACGACAGCGCACCATGACGGAACTGAAAAAAGCCATCGAGCACCAGCGCGAATATCTGGAAGCCCGGCTACAGGAGCCGCTGGCCGAAATCGCAGCCCGTATAAGCAAGGCCTGGCCGCGACGCGAGGCACTGGATTCGATCCTGGAAGAGGCGATCCGGCAGATCCCGGAAGCCACGTTTGTCTATGCCCTGAACACCGAGGGCATCCAGCTATCCGACAACATCTCGCGCAGCGGCGTGCTGCCGGAGCACTTCGGTCGCGACCGCTCGCAGCGCCCCTACATGAAGGAGGCGGTGCCAGCCGAGGGCTTCCTGCTGTCGGAGGCCTACATCAGCCTGCTCGGACGCCGCCCTTCGCTCACCTCGCTACAGCTGGTGCGCGACGAGAACGGCACGGCTCTCGGGTTCCTCGGCGCGGATTTCGACCTGCGCAACCTGCCGGATCTGTCGGAGGATCTCTACGAGGAACCGAACGAGTGGCGCCAGATCAAGGGCGACCCGTCCATCCGCGGTACCCTGTTCCTGCAGAGCCGCACCGAGAGCCTGATGGACCAGCACATCGACACCGCGCTGGCCATCCTGGAAGAGCTGTTCACCGAGCGCGGCGTATTCCAGGGCGTGTTCCACTTCTCCAGCTCGCGGGCGACGCTCTGGACTACGGAGGACCCCTACCGCTACCGCATCCTGACCCATGAATCCCTGGCCGACCCCGATGTCTGCCTCGCCTTTCCCCACGAGCCTTACCCGGAGGAAGCGCTGATCCCGAAAGAGTCCGTGGGCCGCGTGCTCGAAGGGCTCAAGGCCCTGCGCTTTGCCGACGAGACCATCTACCTGCGCTCGGCCTCGGTGAACCTGTTCAACGGCATGGTCAGCCTGACTTTCTCCTGCGACGGCTCCCACTACATGACCTGGGACGACTTCCTCGGCCGCTCCATCGACTTCTGGATCGGCGCCACCGGGTAGGAAACGCCCTCTCGCGCTGACAGCGACCCGTCGCCTGGGCCATGATGGTCTCGGAGCCAGGTGCGGGGACAACAGGGGATGGAGACCGCGGTAGCCAAGGAAATCGGCGGGCGGCGCGAGCAGCAGGACGCAGCCGGTGTATGGACCTGCCCGAATACCCGGTGCGCGTTGCTGGTCGTCGCGGACGGCATGGGCGGGCACGCGGACGGCGCTCAGGCAGCCCGGATGGCCATCGCCACCGCCGAGCGCCTGTGGCACGACTGCGACGGTCGCCCGGAGGACCCGGCGGCACTCCTGGAGCGCCTCTTTCGCGAGGCCCAGGCCGCCCTGCACAACCCCGGCGCGGCACCCGGCGAACAATCCGGGACCACGCTGGTGGCGCTGTATGTCGGGCCGGAGCGGGCCTGGTGGGCCCACTGCGGCGACAGCCGTCTGTATCACTTCGAGGGGGAGCGCCTGATCGCCCGCACGCGGGACCACACGCGGGTGCAGGCGCTGGCGGATGCCGGCGAGATCCGCGAAGAAGACATGGCAACCCACCCGGAACAGAACCAGCTCCTGCAGGCCCTGGGCGTGGTCGATCCGATCCGGGTGAAACATGGCGAGGCCTCGCTAACGCCCGATAGCCGCTTCCTGCTGTGCTCCGATGGGTACTGGGAACAGCTGGACCCCGAGGAAAGTGCTCAATGGATGAGTCAGCCGGATCTTCAGGCCGCCTGTACGCAGACGGCCGCCCGCGCGGCACAGCGCGGCGGCGTGCATGGCGACAATGTGGCCATCGCCGCCTGGCGTGCACAGGCCATGACCACCCCGGCTCGGCGCCACCTGCGTGCCGCCATCCGGCCGCTACTGCTGGGGGCCCTGCTCCTGCTCGCCGTCCTTGCAATCCTCTTCTGGCCTCTGGACTGAACATGACGCGTCTTGCTGTCGGGGCAGCATTGCCCCTCGTCGCCCTGCTGACCGGCTGTGCAATGCTGGGAGTCGAAGGAGATGAACCGGCCACCGAGGCGCCCGAGGTGTCAGAAGAGGCCGCTGCAGAAGGCCCCGCGCCAGCGGAGGACCTGACCATCGCGCAGATCATCGAGGCCCTGCAAGAGGGGGACATCGAACGGGCAGCCCCGGCCCTGGACCGATTCCTGAAGGGCGAGCCCGGGCACCGGGTCGCGCGCAGCCTGCGCGCGCAGCTGGATGCGGACCCGCGCGAGGAACTGGGCTCGGCCTACTTCACGCACACTGTCGAGCCGGGCGAGACACTGGGCCAGCTGGCCCGGCAGTACCTGGGTGATGCCAACCGCTTCCTGGTCCTCGCGCGTTACAACGACATCGAGCGCCCGTCGCGGCTACTGGCCGGCCAGCGCCTGCGCATACCGCAGAGCGCCGCGCGCGAGGTACCGGCCGCCAATGCGGAGGGACTCGAAGACCAGCTGACCGCCCTAGGCGGACAGGACGACGAAGAGGCCTACCTGCGCGCGATCGAGGCCGACCTGGAGGCGGGGCGTTACGAAGAGGCGCGCGACGGGGTGCGACAGGCGCGTGCACAGGCCGGCAATGGCCTTCGGGGGCAACGACTCGACGAGCTGGAACGCACGGTGGACGGCCGCTACTGGGAGCGGCACGGGCACGCGGCGCGGGATGCGGGTGACCCCGAGGCCGCGCTGGCCGCCTACGACCGGGCGTTGGAGGCCGACTCCGGGCGCGCCAAGGCCCGGGAGGCGCGCGAGGAACTGCGCGAACAGCGCAAGGACGAGCTGCATTCGGCCGCCATCCAGCGTTATCGCAACCAGGACCTGGACGAGGCGATTGCCCTTTGGGACAAGGCGCTGGAGCTGGACCCCGAGTTCGAGGCCGCTCGCGGATACCGCTTGCGGGCCCTGGAACTGCAGCGCCGCCTGGAGCGTCTGGGACGCTCGGAAGAAGGCGCTTCCTGAGCCAGTCAGACCCCGTATTCGGCGCGGTAGGCGCGCAGGGCCTCGAGGTGCTCAGGGGCGCGGCCGGTCTGCTCCAGCATCTGCACCAGGTCCCCCAGCCGAGCCACGCGCACGACCTCCAGGCCCAACTCGTCCTCGACCTCCTGAATTGCCGAACGCTCGCCGCGGCCGCGCTCTTCGCGATCCAGGGCAATGGCCACCGCCACCGGCGTGGCGCCCGCCGCGCGGATCAGCTCCACCGATTCGCGGATGGCAGTGCCGGCGGTGATCACGTCGTCCACGATCAGCACGCGCCCGGCCAGCGGTGCCCCCACAATGTTGCCGCCCTCGCCATGGTCCTTGGCCTCCTTGCGGTTGAAGGCCCAGGGCCGGTCCATCTCGTGGTCGCGGTACAGCGCCTCGGTGACGGCCGCAGCCAGCGGGATGCCCTTGTACGCCGGACCAAAGACCAGGTCGAAGGAGACGCCGGAATCGACGATCGCCTGTGCATAGAACTCGCCCAGGCGTACGAGATCGGAGCCGCGGTTGAACAGGCCGGCATTGAAGAAATACGGGCTTACCCGCCCCGACTTCAGTGTGAACTCGCCAAAGCGCAGGACATCGCGTTCCAGGGCATAGTCGAGAAAGGCATGGGCGGTCATCGTGGGGCTCCGGTCGGAAAACGCCGTATTCTGACACAGGCGGGGCTGGATTCATCATGCCAGCCCTTTCCTGCACGCGCGCGCGCCGGTATCGTTCCCGGCCATGCGCATACTCTCGATGAACGCCAACGGCATCCGTGCCGCCGCCCGAAAGGGCTTCTTCGACTGGCTCCCGACGACCGAGGCCGACGTGGTCTGCATCCAGGAGACCAAGGCCCAGATCCACCAGATTCAGGGCGAGCCTTTCCATCCCCCCGGCTACCACTGCGCCTATGTGGATGCGGTCAAGCCCGGCTACAGTGGCGTGGCCCTGTACAGCCGGCGTCAGCCGGACGAGGTGATCACGCGCATTGGCTTCGAGGAGGCGGACAACGAGGGCCGCTACGTGGAGATGCGCTTCGGGGACCTGTCCGTGGTGTCGCTCTACCTGCCCTCGGGTTCCTCGGGGGACCACCGGCAGGATTCGAAGTGGCGGTTTCTGGACTTCTTCCGGCCCTGGCTGGCGGAGCGCATGCAGGACGGGCGCGAGTGGGTGATCTGCGGCGACTGGAACATCGCCCACAAGGAGATCGACCTGCGCAACTGGAAATCCAATCAGAAGAACTCGGGCTTCCTGCCCGAGGAGCGGGCCTGGCTGGATCACCTGTTCGACGAGATCGGAATGGTGGATGTATTCCGGCGGCTGGACGACCGACCCGAGCAGTACACCTGGTGGTCCAATCGCGGCCAGGCCTGGGCGAAGAATGTGGGCTGGCGCATCGACTACCAGATTGCCACCCCCGGCATCGCGGAGACCGCGCGGGCCCCGTACATCCATACGGACGACCGCTACTCCGATCACGCCCCGTTCTGGATCGACTATGACTACACCCCCTGATCGTCGTTCGCGGGCCTCTTCGTGAGCACGGCTGCCGAGTCGCAGAACCGGCCAAACCGCGACTGGCGCGAGGCGCTGGCCGTCTACCGCCACCCGCGGGTGGTGGGCATGCTGTTCCTCGGTTTTGCCGCCGGACTCCCGCTACTGCTGACCGGCGGCACCTTCACCGCCTGGCTGCGCGACCTCGGGGTCGAACTGGCCTCCATCGGTTTCCTCTCCTGGGTGGGCATGGCCTACAGCATCAAGGTGCTGTGGGCTCCCATCGTGGACCGGATGCGGCTACCGCTGCTGACCCGGATCTTCGGGCGACGGCGGGCCTGGATGCTGGCGGCGCAGGCGACCATCATGCTGGGGCTGTTCGGAATCGCCTTTACCGACCCCACCGAACAGCTCTGGCTGGTCGCGGTCTGGGCGGTACTGACCGCCTTTGGTGCCGCGACCCAGGACATCGCGATCGACGCCTACCGCATCGAGGCGGTCAGCCAGGAGCGCCAGGGCGCGATGGCCGCAGCCTATGTCTTCGGCTATCGCGTGGCATTGCTGACGGCCGGGGCGGGGGCGCTGCATATTGCGGCCGCCGGCAGCTGGAGCCTGTCCTATATGGCGATGGCGGCGCTGATGCTGGTCGGGGTCGTATGCACCCTGATCGTGCGCGAACCCGAGGTGGCCACCCGCGACGCACAGACCGCCCGGCTCGAACAACGCGTGGTGCATTACATCAACAACACCGCCGACACCGGCCTCTGGCGGGACTTCAAGGCCTGGTTCATCGGCGCGGTGGTATGCCCGTTCGTGGAGTTCTGGCAGCGCTTCGGACGAATCGCCCTGCTGGTGATCGCGTTCATCGCGATCTTCCGCATCAGCGACATCTTCATGGGGGTGATGGCCAACCCGTTCTATCTCGACCTGGGCTTCACCAAGGACGAGATCGCCAACATCGCCGCGGCCTTCGGGCTGGCGATGACGCTGACGGGGGCCGCCCTGGGCGGACTGCTGGTCGTGCGTTTCGGGATCATGCGCATGCTGATCGCCACCGCCATCCTGGCGCCGGCTACCAACCTGACCTTCTCCTGGCTGGCGACCCTGGGCCCGGAAACCTACGGCCTGGTGTTCGCAATCATGGCCGACAATCTCTCCGGCGGGATGGCGATATCGGTGTTCATCGCCTATCTCTCCAGCCTGACCAACTCGGCCTACACCGCGACCCAGTACGCCCTGTTCAGCTCGATCATGACCCTCCCGGGTCAGTTCCTGGCCGGATTTACCGGCGTATTCGCCGAGCACCTGGGCTGGTTCTGGTTCTTTGCCAGCTCCGCGCTCATTGGCATCCCCACCATCCTGCTGGCCCTCGCCCTGATGCGCTGGGCCAATCCGGACCGCATGGCCCAGCCGGGCCGACCGTCGGAGTTGCAGGCGCCGCCGGAGGGACCGGAACGCGCCCCCTCGTAAGAGGCGGGCCCGGGTTCCGAACGTCGGCCCGTCCGTCCGGGGCCTACCAAAACAAAAACGTCCGCCGGCGATGACGATCGCAAGCGGACGGCAGGGCAGCGCCCCCGGTATCGAAGGGGCGGCTATCGACTACTCCCGGCTTCAGGGGCGCTTCGGCGTCTGGTATTCCGCCTCTTTCTGGAAAGACTCCCAGATCGTCTCGTAACCGACGAAGCCCTTTTCGTTGGGCGGCATCTGGCGGGTCACCAGGTAACGGGACTTGCCGTCCGGGACCTGCGGGTGTTTCTTCTCGGTATCCTGGCTCATGGTTCATTCACCTCGCTTCGATGAAAAAGAGGGGATGGGACATTAACGTCTCGCCCCCAGACATACTGAAAGGCCGGGCAAACCGGCCCCATCACTCGATGGGCACCGCTCGTCCGCTGTCGATTTCCGGGCCCGACTCCACCTTGCCACCATGCTCGATTTCGTCCGCAGTGGCATCACGCACCAACAACACATTCAGTTTGAAAATCACCTGCCGACCACACAGCGGGTTATTGCCATCAATGGTGATCGTCTTGTCGTCGAGCCGCGTAACCAGAAAATTCTTGGTCTGGCCACGATCGTTTTCCATCAGGATCGCCGTACCGAGCTCGCGGTACTCCTCCGGCACGTTTTCGATCGCTTCCGTGATCACCAGGGACTCGTCGCGCGGGCCGTACAGCGCATTGCAATCGATGGGAACCTCGATGGTTTCGCCCTGCGCCTTGCCCTCAAGCTCGCCCATCACCTTGGGCGACAGGACCTCATTGACGCCGTGCACGTATCCCAGGGGGAACTCCACCTCGGTCAGGACCTGGCCGGATTTCTCGTCGATGACCTGGTAATTCAGCTCGACGTACTTGTTGTCCTTGATTACATCTGTCATTCAAAGTCCCGCTGTCTTAGAAAATGGACGCACCGAAGATTCGCACTTCGCCTTCCTCGTAGCCGAGGACCATGCGGCCGAGCCACTCCCCTTCTTTCTTCGTGCTGCGCACCCGATACAGGACCGTGACATGTTCGCCGCGGCGAATGATGCCGAGGTAATCCCAGTCATCTTTCAGGTTGCGGGTCAGCTCGCTCTGGGCGAACTGCTTGCCCACCTCGACCTCGTTAAGGCCGAACAGCAGGTGGTAGGAGAACCGGCGGACGAACTTGCCGTACTGGCCCTTGTTCGAGTACTTGATCAGATCGCTCCACATGGGATGGGCGATCTCCAGGATCTCCTCGTCGGAGTGATCGATGATGTTCATCGAGGTCTCCGGCATTGGCTGTGCTTCAGCTGCACTGGTCATGTTGAAACCCCCGGGGGTGACGGTTGAAAGAGAAGACCAACGCGCGAACGCGTTGGCCATCGCTGCTTGCCAGCCGTGGTGACGGGGCCGCACCCGACCCCGTCACGTTAGCACCCTAGGCTTCCGCCTTCTCGGGTTCGGCCGGGGCCTCGTCCTTGTCGACCAGGTGATAGCACGGCGCCTTCTCCATGGTGTACTCGCCCGTCTTCGGGTCACGACGAGAGACGGTCAGGTGATGCCAGTTCTTGTCGTCGAGCTTCATGTAGTCGCCTCGGTAGTAGTAACCCGGCCAGCGGGTTTCCTTGCGGAACAGCGTGTGTTGGAAGACGCTCTCGGCCGTGCGCACGCGGTGCTTCAGCTCCCAGGCACGCAGCAGCTCGTGGATGTCCTCCGCCGCCAGCTTGTCCAGATCCTCTTCGAGGATGTGCATCTTCTTCAGGCCGATATTGAGCAGCTTCTCGTTGGTCATGTAGCTGACCGTCACGCCGCCGCAGTATTCATCCATCAGCTTCTGCAGGCGGTCAAGACCCTGGCGCGGATTGATGAAGTTCGGATTGACCGAACCGGCCACAACCTCGTTGCTATAGATCTTGTAGTGCTCGAGCGGCTTGTAGATCTCCTCTTTGCGCTTGTTGATCTGCGAATCGGAGACGCGGATGCCGTCGGCCTTGCCATCGTCGATGTACTTGCAGGCAGCCTTCGCGGCCAGCCGGCCCTCGGTGAAGGAACCGGAGGAGAACGCATGTGGCGTCCCGCCCACGGCGTCGCCGGCACCAAACAGGCCTTCGACGCTGGTCATGCGGTTGTAGCCCCAGAAGTACTCGGGCGGGGAAACATCTTCCGGACCGGAGCACCAGGCTCCACAGCCCGTGGCATGCGAGCCCATCACGTAGGGCTCCGAGGTGGTCAGCTCGGGGTTCTCGTTCTTGGGGTCCACGTCGGTGGCGGCCCAGAGCACGGCCTGGCCGACGGTCATACCCAGGAAGTTCTCCCAGCCCACCTCTTCAAGATGCGGATCCTGGAAGGCCTCCATGGTGACCATGTGGATCGGGCCACGGCCGGCATTCACCTCGTTGAGGAACGCGTGGTTGCGCAGGCATGTCGGGATCGGGCGATGGGTCCGGTGGGAGACCTCCGGATCCAGGTACTCCTTGCCGACCATCTCCTGCAGCTGCGGCCACCACTTGGACTCGTACTCTTCGCCGTTGCAGTTCTGCGTGCGGGTCTTCAGATGCAGGAAGTAGGCACCTACCGGGCCGTAACCATCCTTGAAGCGGGCCAGCACGATGCGGTTTTCCATCTGGGTCATCTTGGCACCGGCATTGATCAGCAGACCGTAGGCCGAGCCGGAAGACCAGGGCGCGTACCAGACACGACCCGCCCCTTCACCGACCGAGCGCGGCTTGAAGATCATCGATGCGCCGCCGGCAGCAACGATTACCGTCTTCGACTTGAAGACGTGATAGTTGCCGGTGCGCACATTGAAGCCCACGGCGCCGGCCACCCGGTTCTCCTTGGACTCGTCCATCAGCAGATGGGTGACGCAGATGCGGTTGTAGATCGTATCGGCCGACTTCTTGGCGGCCTCGGCCACGATCGGCTTGTAGGACTCGCCGTGGATCATGATCTGCCAGCGGCCTTCCCGCTGGTAGGCGCCCGTCTTCGGGTCGCGCATCAGCGGGAGACCCCATTCCTCGAACTGGTGCACGGTGGAATCCACGTGGCGCGCCATGTCGAACAGCAGATCCTCGCGCACCATGCCCATCAGGTCGATACGCGCGTAGCGAACATGGTCCTCGGGGTTGTTCTCGCCCCAGCGGGTGCCCATGTAGCAGTTGATCGCGTACAGGCCCTGGGCCACGGCGCCGGAGCGGTCGATGTTGGCCTTCTCCGCAATCACGACCTTCTTGTCCTGGCCCCAGAACCGGGCTTCCCAGGCGGCGCCCGTGCCGCCCAGGCCGGCGCCACAGACCAAGATGTCGATGTTGTCTTCGACGATTGTCTTGTAGGCCATCAGTAGTACACCCCTTCTTTCAGTTTGAGACCGGCGGCCTCAAGCGTGTGCAGATCCCCCTCATCCATACGGATGTACTTGGGCTCGTTGAACAGCAGCTGGCTGTCCCTCATCGACTTGTCCGGCGCAGGAACGTCGGCCAGCTGCGGGATGTGCTTGCCCCAGGGTTTGGTGGTAATGGGCGACAGGAACTCCTTTTCGCGACCATCGCGGAACTTGATCTTCCAGGCGATAGTTCCCCGCTCTTCGTCGCGGTCGACGCGTACGCTGTGCCCAAGCGGCGCGAAGTCCGCATAGCCGCGCACGTCAATGGCGTGGTGCGGGCAGGCTTTCACGCAGGAGAAGCACTCCCAGCACATATTGGGCTCGATGTTGTAGGCACGACGGGTGGTTTCGTCGATATGCATGATGTCTGACGGGCAGATATCCACGCAGTATCCACAGCCATCGCAACGGGTCATGTATACGAAAGTTGGCATGGTAGTCCTCGATCGATGCTGATGTTCGGGTAAATGGCTTTAGTAGTGGTTGGGCGCTTCACGCTGGATACCCTTCCCCATCTCCATCGGCGCGTCGCGCAGCAACTCCATGGAATGGCGCTGCTGCTGCTCGGGGTCATCACGCGTAAGGGTCGGAAGGTTCTCGGCGGAGCCGTCGGCCCGGGTAAGGCGCTTCTGGTAGGCCGCGGCGGGCTTGAAGAACATGTGCGCGAATTTCGACCAGTAGACGGTTGCGAACAGGGTCGTGGTAGCCGCGAGGAAGAGCACGAAGAAGAGCCAGCCGAGGGCACCTGCGCCCTGGGTCAGCGACCACAGAATGGCGAACGTCGACATCGCCAGCAGCGACACGATGAACAGGTCCGCGCGGACCAGCTGGTACCAGCGACGGCCTTCGGAATTGACATCGACACGAATGAAAAACCAGAACCAGTAGCCGCCAAAGGCGAGCGACAAGGCGCCCAGGTGCCACAGGAGCGGCCACACGCCGGCGGCCGGCTCGGCCGCGTAGCCAAAGATCAGCACGGCGGAGGAGACGACGAAAACGATAAAGCCCCACATGGTGAAGAGGTGGGAGGCACGACGCGTCGGATTCTTGAATTCGCCGGAGGTGATGACCTCTTTCCCGATGGTCTGCATCGCCAGCGAGAATTTCTCGCCACCGCTCACGCTTCGGCTCGCATTCTTCTCGGCTTTCTTGGCGTTCTCGAAAAAGTACTTGGCACTCCTCTTGTGCATCATGTCGAGGATCGTGCCGCCGGCCACGAGAATGACCATGAGCACGACATACCACTGCATTGCGGCTGGTGGAATAAACGCAGCCAGTTCGGCAAAGGGATTACTAGTGATCACGGCGTCAGGCCTCCTCAGAGTGTCCAATTGGCCCACCGAGTCTGTGCCAACTCCATCTTGTGCTTCAAATCAAACTTGCTTGCCGAGACATAAGTTCAATGTATGGGGTCATATGCTTATTTAGGGAAACGCTAATCTATGGAGCTGCTTTCACGGGCTTTGCGCGCCACAAGCCGGTCGCGCGACTGGAAAGTAATGTGGCGACCAGCACAAGAACCTTTAATCAACCACGAAACCCGCATTGGGACCGAACGGCAGCCGATTGATGAACCGCGCCGCTCCAGACGCGGCCGACAAGGGGTCAAGTAACCCGGCGCTTTATGGACTATCTTGTGCTACGTTCAGGGTCGACTTGCAGCACGGCCGGCGACCAGACCGGCTGGCCACGTACGGCCCGAGCACGACACTCGGCGGGATAATCCGCCCAATCCATGCAGTCCACATCCAGCGTCGGCAGGAGATAAAGCCCCATGATCAAACCGCACGGTGCAGACACCCTGAAGCCCCTGTTTGTCTACGACCCCGAACAACACCATGCCTTGTTGAAAGAGGCCGAAAGCCTCCCCTCCGTGGTGATCAGCTCTGCGGCCGCCGGCAACGCCGTGATGATGGGAGGGGGCTATTTCACACCCCTGACCGGCTTCATGAATGTCGCAGACGCAATGGGCTGCGCGGAGGACATGCGAACCACCAGCGGTCTGTTTTTCCCGGTCCCGGTGGTAAACCTGTTGGAGAATGCCGACGCCATCCGCGGGGCCAAGCGAATCGCCCTGCGCGATCCCAACATGGAGGGGAACCCGGTACTCGCCATCCAGGAAGTCGAGGCCATCGAGGAGTTCACCCCCGAACAGATGGAGACCATGACGCAGAAGGTCTACGGCACGACCGACATGGAACACCCCGGGGTGGCCGCCTTCAACAGCGAGGGCCGCGTCTGCGTGTCGGGCCCCATTCAGGTGCTCCACTTCTCCTATTTCCAGGATGACTTCCCCGACACCTTCCGCACTGCGGTCGAGATCCGCAACGAGATTGCGGAACGCGGCTGGAACAAGGTGGTGGCCTTCCAGACCCGCAACCCGATGCACCGCGCTCACGAGGAGCTATGCCGCATGGCACTGGACCAGCTGGGCGCCGATGGCCTGGTGATCCACATGCTGCTGGGCAAGCTGAAGCCCGGCGATATCCCGGCCCCGGTGCGCGACGCCGCCATTCGCAAGATGGCCGAGATCTACTTCCCCCCGAACACCGTGATGATCACCGGGTACGGCTTCGACATGCTTTATGCCGGGCCGCGGGAGGCCGTGCTCCATGCGCTGTTCCGGCAGAACATGGGGGCGACCCACTTCATCATCGGGCGCGATCACGCCGGGGTTGGGGACTACTACGGACCGTTCGACGCCCAGACCATCTTCGACACGGAGGTCCCGAGCGACGCACTGGAGATCGAGATCTTCCGAGCGGACCACACCGCCTTCTCGAAGAAGCTCGGCCGCGTGGTCATGATGTGTGATGCGCCCGACCACACGAAGGAGGACTTCGTGCTCCTGTCCGGCACCAAGGTGCGCGAGATGCTGGGCCGCGGCGAGGCACCCCCGCCCGAGTTTTCCCGCCCGGAGGTGGCCGAGATCCTGATGGACTACTACCAGAGCATCAATCAGTAACCGGGCTCGACTGCGTCAAAGCCCGGAAACAGAAAAGGTGGCGGGAGATCCCGCCACCTTTTTGCGTTCTCAGTAGGTCTTCGACAATGCCGCCTGGATCTCGGCGAAGGTCCGCGCGACATCAAAGGTCTGCACCGACACGCCCAGTTGGCGGCCAATCTGCGTGGCCGAGAACATGCCCCGGATGCGGGTCTCGCCGGTCGCCGGATCCGTCTGGCCCACGAGCGCATGCTGACGCCCCCAGTCCTTCAGGGTTGCGATGATGTCGCCAACGTCCGCCTGCATCACCCGTTGCATGTCCAGAAGATCCACATCATCCAGGGGCGCCATCAGGTCACGGACCCGGAGGTCCTCATGCCGCAGACCACGCTCATTCACCATCTGGATCGGGCGCTCCCCCTGCGTATCGCGAGCCGTAATCAACCCGCGCACCTGCCGCGCGTCGTCGACCACGATCAGCAACCGCACACCCCTGGCAATCATCTGCTCCGTCGCCTGACCGAGGGTCGCGTCGGGACCAATTGTGGCCACCGGCACTCGGCGGAAGTCGGTCAGCACACACAACGCGGAGGAGGCCAGCGTAACCCGCGGTTCCTCGTCGGTTACCTGCTGAAGCCCGGTTCCGGGAGCTGCCTTGCTCGATGGCAGGGGCTTGTGCGGGAATTCTGCGGTCATCGCATTTCTCCATCCAGGGTGGGAACCTAGACGATGCCCTGAGATGGGCGCGCTGACAAGCGGGTCCCGTCTGACGAAACCGCGGGGCGGCGCAGCGCCGGGGAGGCGCCAGGGAACCCCGATGGGTCACTCGATTCCGGCTGCTGCCTCTTCCGGCGTTGGCCGGATCTCGAACGACATGCGGTCGAGATCCCCCAGCGCCCAGGTCGCCTCGGGCGCGCCGAGACCCGCGACCGTGCCGGGATTCACGACCCAAGTGGAGCCATCCTGCACATGCGGCTGCTGACGGATCTCGGTCTCGTGGCTGTGGCCGCAGCAGACCAGGTCGTAGTCACCCGTGCATGCCATCGCATGGGCGTAATGGGGGTAGTGCGTGACGAAGATGCGGCGCCCCCCCAGGGTGATCGTGGCATCCAGCCCGTAGTAGTGCAGCAGGCCGTTGGACTGATGGGCGATGCGCGAGATCGCGACCGGGTCCCCCAGGTTGTTGCCATGCACCGCGTGTATCGGCACACCCAGCTTCAGCGAGGCCCGCAGCGTATTGCCGCCGATCACGTCGCCACAGTGGATGACCGCCTCGGCGCCCTCGACAATACCGGCCTCGATCGCGCGGGCCAGCATCGGGCCGCGGTCATGGCTGTCGGAAACAATGCATACCTTCATGGGTTCGCAGGCCTCTGTTGCCAAATTCCAGTGCCGGGACGATAACACTGCCGCGCCCCGCCCTGCCCCCGGGCCCAATTCGAGGCATCCGAACGGGCACGCAGAATCCATCTTTGACTCCCTTGTGGTGGGCACCCCGGAACTGCATAGTGGGGGTAACCCCGACCGAAGTAAGGGGTATTGCAGTATATCGCGATTGTCTAACTTACAAGGCGTTGACGATTTATGGCACAGACCCCGTCGCACGAAATCAAGAACACCACCTGTTACATGTGCGCCTGCCGCTGCGGCATCCGGGTGCACCTGCGCGACGGGGAGGTACGGTACATCGACGGCAACCCCGAGCACCCGATCAACGAGGGCGTGATCTGCGCCAAGGGCGCCTCCGGGATCATGAAACAGCACTCCCCGGCGCGGCTGACCCAGCCCCTGCGGCGCAAGCCCGGCGCCGAGCGGGGCGACGGCGAGTTCGAGCCGATCTCCTGGGAGGAGACCTTCGAGATCCTCGCCGAGCGCCTCGGGCACATCCGCGAGACCGACCCGAAGCGCTTCGCGCTGTTCACCGGGCGTGACCAGATGCAGGCCCTGACCGGGCTGTTCGCCAAGCAGTTCGGCACCCCCAACTACGCCGCGCACGGCGGTTTCTGCTCGGTGAACATGGCCGCCGGCATGATCTACACGATCGGCGGCTCGTTCTGGGAGTTCGGTGGTCCCGACCTGGAACGCTCGAAGCTGTTCGTGATGATCGGCACCGCGGAGGACCACCACTCCAACCCGCTGAAGGTGGCGATCTCCAAGTTCAAGCGCCAGGGCGGGCGCTTTATCTCCATCAATCCGGTGCGC
This sequence comes from Thioalkalivibrio sp. ALgr1, assembly GCF_000378285.1. Classification (NCBI taxonomy): domain Bacteria; kingdom Pseudomonadati; phylum Pseudomonadota; class Gammaproteobacteria; order Chromatiales; family Ectothiorhodospiraceae; genus Thioalkalivibrio; species Thioalkalivibrio sp. ALgr1. The sequence continues at coordinate 521,535 of NZ_KB905132.1, read as the reverse complement.
ACCGGCTACTCCGCGATCGCCGACGAATGGGTCCCGATCCGTCCGGGGACCGATGGCGCCCTGCTGCTGGCCCTGATCCACGAGATCATCAACAAGGGCCTGTACGACCGCGACTTCCTGGTCCGCTACAGCAATGCCGGCCAGCTGGTGAACATGGACGAGGACCAGGACGAGTTCGGCATGTTCCTGCGCACCGAGGATCCGCCGGAAGAAGGCTGCTACGACGCGCAGAACCAGCTCTGGTGGGATCGCAAGACCGGGCGCCCGGTCGCCACCCACACCCCGGGCGCCGACCCCTACCTGCTCGGAGAATTCACACTCGACGACGGGACACGGGCGAAGCCCTCGTTCCAGCTGCTGCAGGACCGGGTCGCGGAGTACACCCCGGAATGGGCCGAGCGCGTCACCGGCATAGCGGCCAAGGATATCCGCCGCCTGGCCCACGAGATGGGCGTGACCGCGCGCGATCAGCGCATCGAGCTGCCGATCGCCTGGACCGATTCCTGGGGTGTGGAGCACGAGTCGGTGACCGGCAACCCGGTCTCCTTCCATGCGATGCGCGGGCTGGCCGCACACTCGAACGGCTTCCACACCATCCGTTCGCTGTCGATCCTGATGTCGCTGCTGGGCACGATCGATCGCCCCGGTGGCTTCCGCCACAAGGCCCCGTTCCCGCGTCCGATCCCGCCTTGCGCCCGCACGCCGAAGGGGCCGGAGGGCGTTCAGCCCGGCAAGCCGCTGGACGGCATGGTGCTCGGCTGGCCGGCCAGCCCGGACGACCTGTTCGTGGACGACAAGGGCGAGCCGGTGCGACTCGACAAGGCCTTCTCCTGGGAGTACCCGCTGGCCGTGCACGGCATGATGCACAACGCGATCACCAATGCCTGGCGCGGCGACCCCTACCCGATCGACACCCTGCTGATCTTCATGGCCAACATGGCGTGGAACTCGACCATGAACACGGAAGAGGTCCGCAAGATGTTGAACGACAAGGACGACAACGGGGAATACAAGATCCCGTTCCTGGTCGTGGCGGATGCCTTCCAGTCCGAGATGACCGCGTTTGCCGACCTGGTGCTGCCGGATACCACCTATCTGGAACGCCACGACGTAATGTCGATGCTGGATCGCCCGATCTCCGAGTTCACCGGCCCGGTGGACTCGGTGCGCATCCCGGTGGTGCCGCCCAAGGGCGAGTGCAAGCCCTTCCAGGATGTACTGATCGAGCTCGGGTCGCGCCTGAAGCTACCGGCCTTCGTGAACGAGAAGGGCGATCGCAAGTTCCGCGACTACCCGGACTTCGTGGTCAACTACGAGACCGAGCCGGGCTCCGGCATCGGTTTCCTGGCCGGCTGGCGCGGCAAGGGCGGCGAAAAGTCCCTGCGTGGCGAACCCAACCCCAACCAGTGGGAGATGTACGCGAAGAACAACTGCGTCTTCCAGTACGAACTGCCGCGCAGCTACCAGTACATGCGTAACTGGAACAAGGGCTATCTGGAGTGGTCGCAGCGCAACCGCATCACGCGCTATGGCGAGCCCGTGCTGATCCACCTCTACTCCGAGGTGCTGATGAAGTTCCGCGCCGCCGCCCAGGGCAAGGGGCCCACGCGCAAGGCGCCGGCGCACCTGGCCAAGCGCGTCGAGACCTTCTTCGACCCGCTGCCCTTCTACTATGACCCGCTGGAACACCAGTCCACGGACAAGCACACCTACCCGCTGGCGGCCGTCACCCAGCGGCCGATGGCGATGTACCACTCCTGGGACTCCCAGAACGCCTGGCTGCGCCAGATCCACGCCCACAACCTGCTGTACGTGAACGCGCGCACCGCGCGGGCCGCCGGCATCGAAGACGAGGACTGGATCTGGGCGGAAAGCCCCTGGGGCCGGGTGCGCTGCATGGCCAAGTACTCGGAGGCTGTCGAGCCCGGCACCGTCTGGACCTGGAATGCGATCGGCAAGGCCGCGGGGGCCTGGAACCTGACCCCGGGCGCCAACGAGTCACGCAAGGGCTTTCTGCTGAACCACCTGATCTCCGAGGAGCTGCCGGGGCAGAGCGGCCCGATCTCGAACTCCGATCCGGTGACTGGTCAGGCGGCCTGGTATGACGTCCGCGTACGAATCTACAAGGCCGAAGAAGGGGAGCCGCAGGAGACCTCTCCCCAGTTCAAGCCGCTCAAACCGTACCCCGGCCAGTCCACACGGGCACGTGTTTTGAACTTCTTTGCGGGCATAGGAGGCAAGAAATGACCCAACTCGCCCTCGTCATCGATCTCAACGTCTGCGTGGGTTGCCACGCCTGCGTGACCAGTTGCAAGGAATGGAACACCTCCGGCGATGCCGGCCCACTGGTCGACCAGAACCCCTACGACGCGGACCCCACCGGCACCTTCTTCAACCGGGTGCAAAGTTTCGAGGTGGGTGAATACCCGAACACCGAGACGGTGCACTTTCCAAAGTCCTGCCTGCACTGCGAAGAGCCGCCCTGCGTGCCGGTCTGCCCGACCGGGGCGTCCTACAAGCGCGAGTCGGACGGCATCGTGCTGGTCGATTACGACAAGTGCATCGGCTGTAAGTACTGCTCCTGGGCCTGCCCCTATGGCGTGCGCGAGGTGGATGCCGAACGCAAGGTGATGACCAAGTGCACCCTGTGCGTGGACCGCATCTACAACGAGGAGCTGCCGGAATGGGATCGCAAGCCGGCCTGCGTGCGGGCCTGCCCGACCAATGCGCGGCTCTACGGCGATATCCATGACCCCGAGTCGGTCGTCTCGAAGGCCATCCGCGAGGCCGGTGGTTACCAGCTGATGCCGGAATGGGGGTCCAAGCCGGCCAACCACTACCTGCCGCGGCGCAAGACCCAGCTCACCATCCGCGAAGACGAGGTCGAACGCGCGGACAACCCGCTGAAGATCGACAGTCAGTTGCCGAAGCCCGGGCAGGACGAACCCTCGCTCGACGACGTCACCAGCTGGTAAACAGGGACGAAGACACTATGCATCCAGCCTTCTCGGTCATTTTCCTCACCACCCTGATCGGCGCCGGCCAGGGCCTGTTTCTCGGCCTGTTCGGTGCCGAGGCACTGAGCCTGCTGGGCGTGCTGCCGCCCCCGGGTTCGGACTTCCTGGCCCTGGGCTCCGCGCTCGCGCTGGCCTTCCTGGTGCTGGGGCTGATCGCCTCGTTCTTTCACCTGGGGCGGCCGGAACGCGCCTGGCGCACCGCCACCAAGTGGCGCACCTCTTGGCTCTCGCGCGAGGTGATCGTGCTCCCGGCGTTCATGGGCGTCGTGTTCCTGTACGGCGCGGCCCATGCGTTCGGGTTCAACCCGGCCCTGGGTACGCTGGCCGGGGATGTCCCCGTCCTGCTGACCGTCGTGCTTGGCGCCATCGGGGCGCTGCTGGCCATCGTGCTGTATGTAACGACCGCGATGATCTACGCCTGCATCAAGTTCCTGCAGGAATGGCACTCCCCGCTGACCGTGGTCAACTACACCGTGCTGGGGGCCGCCAACGGCTTCACCCTGGCGGCCGCCTATGCGGCCTGGGCCGGTGTCCCGCTGGTCGCCTTCCTGGCGACGGTCGCGATCGTCCTGACGCTTCTGGGACTGGGTACCCGCAGCGCATCGCTGGTGCGCAACTCCCGTATCAAGTCGAAGTCCACGCTGCAGACCGCGATCGGGGTGAAGCACCCGAAGATCCAGCAGAAGTCCCAGGGCTTCATGGGCGGGTCATTCAATACGCGGGAATTCTTCCACCACATGTCGGCCGCGTTCCTGCGCGGGATGAAGTGGATCTTCCTGCTGGGTGCATTCGTGGTCCCGGCGATCCTGCTGCTGGTCGTGCTGGTCGCCCGCATCGACCCGGTCAACCTGCTGATCGCCGCGTTCGTGATCCAGTATCTGGGCATGGTCGCCGAGCGCTGGTTCTTCTTCGCCCAGGCCAACCACCCGCAGAACATCTACTACCAGTCGGTGGCCTGAGGACACAGCCGGGGGCGGCCTGACCGCTCCCGGCCCATCCAGGTTCGGGGCCCAGCCCCAAATCGCTCCGATCAGACCGCCGACCAGGCCTCGGTCGTGATCCCCTCACCCAGATCGAGCTCTACCAGGCGGCGGCGCACCTCCAGCAACTTCTCGACCAGGGCCGGTTCGACGTGCTCGTAGGCCTCCGCGTCCGGCACCCGGTTGACCACCACCCCCAGCAGCTCAGTGATCGCGTTGCCGATCGAATTCTGACTGATCGTGACGATCAAGCGGCCCTCGTCGTTGCGGTAAATCAGCTGCTTGAAGGCCGGCTGCCAACGGATCGCATGGGCGTACTTGGCGTCGGTGAAGCAGCGATCGCGCACCTTCTTGGCGGTCTTGAGGAAGTCGTTGTTGAACAGCAGGACCTCCTCCACCGCATCGGGGAAGTGCACGCCCTCGGGCATCGGGGCATTGCGGGTGGAGACCTGCGAGAAGAAGGTGCGGTAGAAGTCCAGAAAGCCCTGCAGGACCGCGTCGTATTCGCGCCAGAAGCGGATGTCCTTCAACGCCTCGACCCCACCCTGGATCTCCCAGCTCGGGAGGCCGTGCGGGTAGCCGGTCAGCGCGAGTCGAGCCTCGTGATCGGGCGCGGGCCGCAGGATCTGCAGGTCCAGGGCGCGGGTAAAGAAGGCCCGGTAGACATCGCGCATATAGGCCTGGAACAGGCTGTGCTGGCCGCCATCGGTCAGGTTGGGGTTACCGGGATCGGCCAGCGGCGCTTCAGCCAGCGTCGCCATCGGAAAGACGATGAAATGGTTGTGCAGCATGCGGATACTGGGCACCCCGGGCGCGGTCAGCGGCCAGGTCGCGTCCAGGCTGGCCTCGCCCGCCAGCACCAGGGCCTCGGCCGGGTCCGGGTACTGCTCCAGCATGTACTCGATGATCACTCCGTTCATCCGGTTCCAGACATGCCGCACCGGCTCCGGCACCTGGGTGCGCCGCACCGGGCGCCCCATCGGGTCGAGGATGGTCTGCGAGGTGTTGTAGATGATAGAGCAGTCGAACTCGTTGCTGTGCCCCAGCGCCTTGCGGTAGAGCAGGAGGTTTTCCGGATTGACCAGCAGCCCGTTGTTGTTCACCAGGTCGGCGAGGTTCTCGGTGCTGTTGAAGAACTCGTTGGGTTTCATGCCCTCCGGGATATCCAGGGGGATGGGCCGAAACGGCGTGGTGATCTCGCGGGGGCCGGCTTGCATAACGGTCGGTGACTCCTTGCAGGGGGCGGGTGTCACATAAGGAAGGGCAGGGTTGTACCGACAACCACAACCCCTGTACTGTAACTTGCGCGGATCGGGAGTGTCTGCAGCGACCATAGCACAACCACCCACTCCTCATAGGAGCGAGAGCATGCGACTGATTCTGTTGGGGGCGCCTGGCGCCGGCAAGGGCACCCAGGCCCAGTACATCTGCGAGAAGTACAACATCCCGCAGATCTCCACCGGCGATATGCTGCGTGCAGCCGTCAAGGCAGGCACCCCACTGGGTCTGAAGGCCAAAGAGGTCATGGATGCTGGCGGCCTGGTCTCCGACGACATCATCCTGGGCCTGGTGAAGGAACGCGTGGAGCAGCCCGATTGCTGCGACACCGGCTTCCTGTTCGATGGCTTCCCGCGCACCATCCCGCAGGCCGAGGCCCTGAAGGAGCAGAACGTGCCGCTCGACTTTGTCGTGGAGGTGGATGTCCCCGACGAAGAGGTGATCCGCCGCATGAGCGGACGGCGGGTACATCCGGGCTCCGGCCGCACCTATCACGTCGAATTCAATCCGCCGAAGGTCGAAGGCAAGGACGACGTCACCGGCGAGGACCTGATCCAGCGCGAAGACGACAACGAAGAAACGGTGCGCAAGCGCCTCGAGGCCTACCACAGCCAGACGCGCCCGCTGGTGGACTTCTACTCGAAGTGGGCGGACAGCGGCGAGCCCGACGCGCCGAAATATGTCCACATCAAGGGAACCGGGTCGGTGGAAGACATCCGCGACCAGATCTTCAAGGCCCTGGGCTAAAAAACGACCCGCCAGGTATTCCGGGCGGGTCGTCTTGATTGGGCCACGGCCCCGCGCCTGCCGCCCCTGGGCCCGGACACGGGACCAGGGGCTTTCTTGCTACTAGCGACCGAGCACCTTGGTCACCTTGTTCTGACGCAGGCGGTAGGCATCCGGCATGCCCGAGCCCAGCAGCGGACGCAGATACATCCGGAAGGCGTCGGTGACGTCGGTGCCCGAGGCATCGATGAACTCGTCCGGCATGACCTTGGTCTTGCCAGCGACGGCCTCCAGCGGCACGTACTCGTAGTCCACCGAATAAAAGCCGGTACGCTTGATCGCGACCGAGCCGTCGCGGCCCTGCCACATCGCAAACTGCACGGCCTTCTCGCCCACTTCCCGGGCCTCGCGCTGGTCGACGTCCGAGACACAGCCAATAAAGGCACGCTGCAGATAGCCGAAGGTGTCGCCGCGTACGCGCTTGACCCCCAGCTTGTCCCGGATCTCGCCACAGAGCATGTCGGCCAGGGCGCCGGTGCCCGAGAGCTGAACATTACCGTGGGCATCCTTCTCCACGTCCTTGGCGAGCTTGGTCGCGATCGGCTCACCGTCCGCGTCATGGATCCCCTCGCTGACCGCGATCACGCAGCGCCCGTAACGGTCCATGGTCGCCTTGACGTCCGACAGGAAGCGGTCGACTTCGAATACGCGTTCGGGCACGTAGATCAGGTGGGGCCCGTCGTCCGGGAATTTCTTCCCGAGGGCGGAGGCCGCGGTCAGGAACCCGGCATGGCGGCCCATGACCACCGCCAGATAGATTCCCGGCAGGGCATAGTTGTCGAGGTTGGCGCCGACGAAGGCCTGGGCCACGAAACGCGCTGCGGACGGGAAGCCCGGCGTATGGTCGTTCTCCACCAGGTCGTTGTCGATCGTCTTCGGGATATGCACGCAACGCATCGGATAGTTGGCCTTGCGCGCCTCCTCGCTGACGATACGCACCGTGTCGGAGGAGTCGTTGCCACCGATATAGAAGAAGTAGGTGATCTCGTGGGCCTTCAGGACCTTGAAGATCTCCTTGCAGTAGTCGAGATCCGGCTTGTCACGCGTAGAGCCCAGCGCCGAGGAGGGCGTCCGCGCGACCATCTCCAGATTGTGGGTGGTCTCCTGGGTCAGGTCCAGGAACTCCTCGTCGATGATCCCGCGGACCCCGTGGAAGGCCCCGTATACCAGCTCGACGTCGGTAAATTTCCGGGCTTCCAGGACTGCGCCCACCATGGATTGATTGATTACCGCCGTCGGGCCTCCACCCTGGGCGATCAGAACCTTGGCCATCTTCGTCCTCCTTCTGCGACTTTAGTGCGTTCCAACCGTGAATCGGCCGCGCAACGACCGGGCATCTCAGTGACATAAGGCCCGAAGATAGCAAATTCCGCACTCTCCGCACGGAAACGTTTAATTGTATTATCAAAGACTTATTGACCTGAGAGGGCCTGAAGGCACAACGGCACCACCAACCCGATGGGTCGGTGGTGCCGGCTCGCAGGCCAGGGGAGGAAGTCGAGGGAGAACTCAGTCGCGCAGATGCTGGTTCACAAAGCGGGTGACCCGGATCATCGCGTCACGAGAGGCGAGATCGTCGGCGAAGGTGCGGTTGCTGCCATTGCGAAAATCGAAGCCGCGGCCAACGCCTGGATATTCGATCCAGGTCACATCACCGCCGCGGCTTTCCAGACCGTCCGCGGCCATCTTCGCGGTCCGGTGGCGCTGATACTGCTCTTCGTCGCCGATCAGGATCATCATCGGGATCTCGAGCTGATTGACCTCGTTGGCGTAGCGATACACCTGGTGCGGCTCGCCGAGGTTCGGGTCCTGCAGGTGCGGGTAGTAGCCGGCCCAGCAGGCAACATCCTCGACCTGCCGCTCAAAGGTCACGGCCACCTTAAGCGTCTTGTAGCCCCCGCGCGTGATGGAGACCAGGCAGGCCCGGTCACCGACGATGTCGTCACGCTCGAGCAGGACATCCAATCCCTTGTTCAGGTCGCCCTCCAGCTCGTAGTCATGATCCAGCGGATGGCTTTCCATGAAACGGCCGGTGTACATGTCCGGCGCCATCACCACGAAGCCGCGCGCGGCCAGGCGCTTCACATGCAGGATCGCCAGATCGTCCAGCCCGCGCCGGCCATGGGCCCAGAGGATCGCGGGATAGGCCTCGCCATCGGCGGGGCGCGCCACCAGCGCCGGGATGTCCACGCCGTCGCGCTCATACTCGAATCGCTCGACCTCGACCTCGTGATTCTCGAGATCGGAATACAGCACGCCGTCTTCCCACCAGTCGTCATCCCACCACCAGTTGTCAGAACCGGTGGGTTCATCCGCGGCGAGCGGCGAGACGAGGAGGCTGGTGGCGGCCAGCAGGCAGAACGATCGAAAAGCAGAAACCATGAATCCCGAACCCCTTCTTATTGGAGCCGCGCAGAAGACCCAACTGGGGGTCCCGCAGCCGTGAGCCACGCCTTCGAGCTTAGAGCAAAGCACGGCGTCCTGCCCAGCACATCGGACCCTAGACCCCGCCCGGAAAACCGAGTTGGCGCCAGGCCTCGTAGACGACCACGGCCACCGCGTTGGAGAGGTTCAGGCTGCGGCTATCGGGCTGCATGGGCAGACGCAATCGCTGTTCGGGAGGCAGTGCGTCGAGTACCGCTTGGGGCAGTCCGCGGGTCTCCGGCCCAAACAACAGGGCATCACCGGACTGGAACCCGGCCTGGTCGTAACGGGCCTGCCCGCGCGTGGTCAGGGCGAACTCGCGCTGCGGCCGGATCGATTCCCGCCACCGTTCGAGGCTGTCATACTCTTGCACCCGGGCCAGCTCGTGATAGTCGAGCCCGGCGCGGCGCGCCCGGGCGCTATCCAGCTCGAAGCCGAGCGGATGGATCAGGTGCAACGCCGCCCCGGTGTTGGCCGCCAGACGAATAATATTGCCCGTGTTCGGCGGGATTTCCGGTTCATAAAGGACGATGTGAAGCATGAGTGATTCGCGCACCGATCCGCGGCTGGCCGTTGATTTCTGCGGGCTGCATTTGAACACGCCGCTGGTGCTGCTGTCCGGCTGTGTCGGCTTTGGCGAGGAATACACCCGGGTTGCCGGGTTCTCCAATCGCGACGCGGGTGCGATCTGCCTGAAGGGCACGACCGGCCAGGCGCGACTGGGCAACCCGCCGCACCGCGTCTACGAGACCCCGGACGGCATGCTGAACGCGATCGGGCTGCAGAATCCGGGCGTGGACCGGGTGGTGGACGAGATCCTGCCCGCGCTGGATTTCGAGGAGACGCGCTTTTTCGCCAACGTCTCGGGCTCCACGATCGAGGAGTACATCGAGGTCACCCGGCGTTTCGACGACTCGCCGATCGATGCCATCGAGATCAATATCTCCTGCCCCAACGTGAAAGAAGGCGGCGTGGCGTTCGGCAACGACCCGGAGATGTCGGCGCGCGTGGTCGAGGCCTGCCGCTCCGTGACCTCCAAGCCGTTGATCACCAAGCTGTCGCCCAACCAAACCGACATCGGTGAGAATGCCCGCCGCTGCATCGATGCCGGGACCGACGGGTTTGCCGTGATCAACACCCTGATGGGGATGGCCGTCGACGTGGAAAACCGCCGCGCGGTGATCGGCAACAACCAGGGCGGACTCTCCGGCCCGGCGATCAAGCCGATCGCGCTGTTGAAAGTACAGCAGGTCTATCAGGTGGCCGCACCGCATAATGTCCCGATCATCGGCCAGGGCGGCGTGATGAATGCGCGCGACGCGCTGGAATTCCTGATCGCGGGCGCCAGCACCGTGGGCGTGGGTACCGGGCTGTTCTACGATCCGCTGTGCCTGCCGAAGATCCTGGACGGCATCCGCGACTACATGGATCGCCACGGCATCCAGCAGGTCAGCGAGCTGACCGGGAGCCTGCAGCTCAACAGCGCGATCTCCGCCTGCGCCGCCCCGGCCCCGGAAGACCCCACGACCTGATCTGCCCTACTCGTCGTCGATGCCCAGCTCCTGAATCTTGCGAGTCAGGGTGTTGCGGCCCCAGCCCAGCAGGGCAGCGGCCTGCTGGCGATGCCCACCGGTCACATTCAGCGCCTCGCGAATCACCGTACGCTCCAGTTGTGGCAGAACCCGGCCGAGCAGGTCGCGCTCGCCCTGTTGCCAGTGCTGCCGAGCGACCTGGGCCAGCTCGCTGGTCCAGTCACGCGGCGTGGCCATCTGCGCGTCCGACAGGCCTCCGTGGGTCTCCATGGGCGGCGCATCCTGATGCAGCTCGGCCGGAAGGTCGTCCAGGTGCACCTCACGTCCCGAGGCCATGACCGTCAGCCAGCGACAGGTGTTCTCCAGCTGGCGAACATTACCCGGCCAGGGCAGACGCTGCAGCTCGCGCACCACCTCCGGCCGCATGGTCTTCGCCTCGACCCCCAGTTCGCACGCCACCTCGGCCATGAAGTGCTGCACCAGCAGCGGGATGTCCTCCGGGCGCTCGCGCAACGACGGCACATGGATACGGATCACGTTCAGGCGATGGAACAGATCCTCGCGGAACAGCCCGGCGCGCACGCGCTCCTCGAGGTCCTGGTGGGTGGCGGCGATGATGCGCACATCCACCCGGATCGGGGTATGCCCACCGACGCGATAGAAGGTTCCGTCCGCCAGCACCCGCAGCAAACGCGTCTGCAGGTCGAACGGCATGTCGCCGATCTCGTCGAGGAACAGTGTGCCGCCATCGGCCTGCTCAAAGCGGCCCTTGCGGCTCTGGCTGGCGCCGGTAAAGGCGCCACGCTCATGACCGAACAGCTCGCTCTCCAGCAGGTCTTTCGGGATCGCGGCGGTGTTCAACGCGATCAATGGCTGATCGGCCCGCGGGCTGTGCTGGTGCAGGGCCCTCGCGACCAGCTCCTTGCCAGTGCCGGACTCGCCGTTGATCAGTACGGTGATATTGCTGCGCGACAGACGCCCGATCGCGCGGAACATCTCCTGCATCGCCGGCGCCTCGCCGATGATGGGGGTGTCCTCGATCCTGGCGCCACCCTCGGCATTTTGCTGCGCAGTCGCCCGCGCCTCCAGCGCACGCTGAACAAGGGCCACGGCCTCGTCGACATCGAACGGCTTGGGCAGATACTCGAAAGCCCCGGTCTGGTAAGCGCCGACCGCGCTCTCGAGATCCGAAAACGCCGTCATGATGATGACCGGTGGCGGATCCGGGCGGGTCTGCATACGGGCGAGAAAATCGAGGCCGTTCAGCCCCGGCATGCGGATGTCGGCCACCACCGTATCCGGGGCCTCGTCAGTCTCCAGCGCAGCCCAGGCCGCGTCGGCCGTCTCGAACCCGCGCACATTGATACCGGCGCGCTGCAGGGCGCGATCCAGCACCCAGCGGATCGAGTCGTCGTCGTCAATGATCCAGACGATGGGGTCCATCAGTTGCCGGCCTCCTTGGCATTTTGGGGTTCGATCGGCAGCAGGATGTCGAACGAGGTGCTGCCCGGTCGCGAACGGCATTCAATGAGTCCGTTGTGCAACTGGATCAGGCTCTGGGCGATGGGCAGGCCCAGGCCGGTGCCCGCGGCGCGGCCGGTCACCATCGGGAAGAAGATGCGCTCGCGGATCTCCTCCGGGATGCCCGGGCCGTTGTCGCGCACGCTCAGGCGCGCCACCAGGCGGTGGCGGTGACCGGAAATGGTGTACTGGCGCAGTACGCGCGAGACCAGGGTGATCTCGCCGCCCTCGCTCAACGCCTGCACCGCGTTCTGCACCAGATTCAGGATGGCCTGCACCAGCATGTCGCGGTCGGCCTGCACATCCGGGATGCTCGGGTCGTAGTCGCCGCGGATCTTCAGACCCAGCGGCAGTTGCACACTGACCAGGCCGCGCACGTGCTCCAGCACCTCGTGGAGGTTTACGGCCTCGAGGCGGGGCAGGTTGTTCGGGCCCAGCATGCGATCGACCAGGCTGCGCAGCCGGTCCGCCTCGCGAATGATGATGCCGGTGTATTCCTTCAGCCCGTCGTCATCCAGCTCGCTGGCCAATAGCTGCGCCGCCCCGCGCAGGCCGCCCAGCGGGTTCTTGATCTCGTGGGCCAGCCCCCGGGTCACCGCACGCGTGATCGCCTGCTGCTTTTGCAGCTGTTCCTCGCGACTGATCCGTTCATGGCGATCAATGGCGTTAAGTTCAAACAAGAGTTGTGGCTCGCGGCCATCGTCACCGCGCAGAGGCGTGATGGTGATGTCCGCCAGGAAGGGCTCGGCGCGCAGTGGCTCCATCTGTCGGGCGCGCAGGGTAATCGGCTGATCGAGTGACAACACCGACCGCAGCCGATTGGACAGGCTGCGGTCGAGCCTGAGGCACTGCCCCAGTCCGTGGCCGACGATACGCTCGCGGCTAAGCCCCAGCAGGACCTCGGCCGCACTGTTCAGGCTGACCAGGCGCAGCTCGCCATCCGTCACCAGCACGGCAGTTGACAGGTCGTCCCACCAGGGCCATGGCGCTGGGGCGGGCTTGGCAACAGGATTGTTCATCAACGGGCCTCAAGCAGGAATCGCGCCAAACAGGGGCACAGCACAGGGTGGATCATCCGCGGGCAGGAGAGCGCCCAGGCAAGGCGGCCGTGGCGGCAATCACCAAGCGCCGCCCCATTATAGTGCAAATACGGCACCATATTGGGGCAGAATGCGCACGGAGTTGGTGCGGCCGACTAGTTCTGCGGAATCTGCTGGACCTGGGGCTGAGGTGCGCGCGGGGCCTGGGGGGCCCGCGGGGCGCCGCCCTGGGGGAATTGCTGCGGGCGCTGTTGTTGCTGCTGTTCGCGCGGGATCGCGATGCGCAGCACGTTGAACTGGATGGTGTCGCTGCTGGCGAGCTCCTGCCCGGCGTCGTCTTCTACTCGCGCCTGCAGGCTGTATTCGCCGCGGTTGAGCCCCTCGAAGGTGATACTGGAGCCGGTGCTGTCGCCAGCCTCCTCGCCGTTCAGCAGCCAGACGACGCGATGGCCGGCCTCGGTATCCAGGGCGGGCTCCAGCGCCACCTCGGCGGTGACATTGCCGTCATTGGCACGCACGCCGGCCCCGTCCTCCGGCTGCGTAATCGCGACGCGTTCGTAGCCACTGGCATCGGCCTCCTCTTGCTGAGGCCGCACCGGACGTTCAAGGATCTCTCGGGCACCCTCGAGCGGCACCCCGCGCATGGGCTCACGTACATCGACCGACTCGCTGGCGCTGCCCTCGGGAGGACGGTCGCCAAAGTGCACATTGCCCTGGTCGTCAGTCCAGCGATAGACCTCGGCCTGGGTGAGCGCCGGCAGGCACATCGCGACTAGAAACAGCGCCCAGACCTTGTTCATCGTCGATCTCCTTGGGCCGAAACCCCCGAGCCACCTACGCGGCACGTACCCACATGCCCTGCACACGGGCGGCGTGCCCCTGCAGCGCAACGAGCCGCTGGCGTTCGGCCTCGCCCGTCGCGCCGGATTCGCGACGACCGATCCAGTCGTCCAGTGCGGCCAGGCGCAGCAATGTCGGTGCGGCCCCGCGCTCGATCGCGGCCAACGGGCGTCTGGCATGGTAGCCCGCAAGCAACGCGCGGTAGGCATCGGCTCGAATCTCGCCGGCCTCGTCCACCGCAATCGCCAATGCGATGCGCGCGAGCTGCCAGAAAGCGGGCACCGGCGCCGGCGGCATCACCAGATCCGCGAGCCCGGCCCCTTCCGAATAGACCCGCACCGAGTGCCAGTAGCTCCCGGCCAGCGGCAGATCCTCGAAACGATAGAGGCTCTGGTGGTGGAGTTCGGCATCCAGCGTCTCCCGCTCGCCGGCCAACAGCGTCTGGCCCAGGGCATCGGCGCGTTCGCGCAATAGCTGCTGCAGCACCCCGCGGCGATAGCCCGTGGCCTCCGGCATCGCACTCGCCGGGTGCAGGGCCTGCCAGCTCGCGGCCCGCTCCCCCAGGGCGTTGAGGCTTCCGGGGCCCTCGGCCGACAGGGGTTCGCGCAATGCCTGACCTTGATCCAGGAAAAGAATCCGCGTCCCGTCGGCATCAGCGGTGGCCAGCGGGCTGATGCCTGCACCCTTCAGGGCCGCCTCGATACCGGAGGCGGCATCCGCCGACAGACGCAGGCACTGCACGGGCTGCCCCGCCAGCAAGGCCTCGCCCTCGCGAAACTCGATGCTCACCCCGCAGGCCTCGGCACAGGCCTGGCAGTCGTGTTCGTTCATTACCATTGGAAAATCACCCAGGACGGCGGTACGAAATCGGGTTCCAGCTCACGCTGACGGCGATCGAGCAGGCCGTCGCCGGTGCTGTCGATCAGGTAGTAGGAGGGACCGGCCGCGGGGATCACCTCCACCATCACCAGTTGCCCGCCCATGCGGTACTCGCGCCGGGTCTCCCCGTCGCGTTCGATGATCACAATGTCAGCCTCTTCCAGGCCCCGCTGCTCGCGCGCGCGTTCGTCGAGCACGGGCGGCGCGGGGTCGGCCTCGGCCTCGTCCGGCATCTCGGGCGGCGGCGGGGCATCGTCCCACTCGCGCTCCTGCTGGGCAATGGCCAGAGCCGGCGCGAGAAGCAGACCGACCAGGAGGGCGGCGGGATAATGGGTGCACTTAGCGGCCATGCTCACAGCTCCATCATGCGTTTCTTTTCTTCCGCGGAAGGCTCGAAGCTGCGCGCCTCGTAATGCTCGAAGATCACGTCCACCACGTCTTCCGGGGCATCCACCAACGAGTATAGCTTCAGGTCCTCGGCATCGATTGTGCCTTCGGACACAAGAGTGTCGTCGAACCAGTGCAGCAGCCCCTTCCAGAATTCGGAGCCGACCAGCACGATCGGGATGCGCCGGGTCTTGCCGGTCTGCACCAGCGTCAGAATCTCCGCCAGTTCGTCCAGCGTGCCAAAACCGCCCGGCAGGACCACATAGGCGGAGGCGTATTTCACGAACATCACCTTGCGCGAGAAGAAGTGGCGAAACCCAAGGCTGATGTCCTGATACGGGTTGGCGCTTTGCTCGTGGGGGAGCTGGATATTCAGGCCGATGCTGGGGGAGCGCCCGGCGAAGGCGCCCTTGTTGGCAGCCTCCATGATGCCCGGGCCGCCGCCACTCACCACCGCGAAGCCGGCATCCGACAGCTGGCGGGCGACTTCTTCGCCCAGTTGGTAATGCGGATGTCCGGGTGGAAAGCGCGCGGAGCCAAAGATGCTCACAGATGGCTTGATGTGCGCCAGGCGCTCGAAGCCCTCCACGAACTCCGCCATGATCTGGAAGATCTTCCAGCTTTCGCGGGTCAGAGCGGAGTCGTCAATCGGGCGCAGGCCGGGGTGTTCGGCGCGTTCGCGGTCGTTCATGCGGAGGGTTCCTCGTGTCGAAAGCCAAGCGTAACGGGCGCCCCGGGTCGGTACAAATGGTCGCGGCACAAAACGGGGCTGTAGAATGGCGCGCACCTTCCGCACGGATACCGCATTGATGTCACAAGCCCCCCTCGTTCTGGTCGACGGTTCGTCGTATCTGTTTCGGGCCTTCCATGCCCTGCCGCCGCTGACCGCGCCGGATGGCGCCCCGACCGGGGCGATGATTGGTGTGGCGAACATGCTGCGCAAGCTGCGCGCGGACTACGGCCCGGAACACATGGCGGTGGTGTTCGACGCGAAGGGCAAGACCTTCCGCGACGACATCTACCCGGAATACAAGGCCACCCGCCCGCCGATGCCGGACGAGCTGGCCGCCCAGATCGAGCCGCTGCACGAACTCGTGCGGGCGATGGGCCTGCCACTTTTGTGCGTCGAGGGCGTGGAGGCCGACGACGTGATCGCGACCCTGGCCGATCAGGCCGCCGCGGCCGGGCATGACGTGGTGATCTCCACCGGCGACAAGGACCTCGCCCAGCTGGTGAATGACCGCATCACGCTGGTCAACACCATGAGCGGGGTCACGCTGGACCGCGAGGGCGTACAGGAAAAATTCGGCGTGGCCCCGGAGCAGATCGTCGACTACCTCGCGCTGATGGGCGACAGCGTCGACAACATCCCGGGCGTGGACAAGGTCGGCCCCAAGACCGCGGCCAAGTGGATCGCGAAGTACGGCGATCTCGACACCATCCTCGAGCAGGCCGACGACATCGGCGGCAAGATCGGCGAGAACCTGCGCGCCGCGGCCGAGCGCCTGCCCACCTCGCGCGAACTGATCACGGTCAAGCGCGATGTCGAGCTGGATGCCGGCCCCAACGACCTGAACATCCGCGAGCCGGATCACGAGCGCCTGCTGGAGATGGTGCGCCGCTACGGCTTCACCCGCTGGCGCGCGGAGCTGGAGGGTAGCGAGGACGAGGCCGCTGACGGCAATCCGGGCCCGTCGCAGGCAAAGGGCGACTACCGGACGCTGCGCGAGGAGGCCGAACTGGCCGAGCTGCTGGAGCGTCTGGACAAGGCCGACCGAGTCGCCTTCGACACCGAGACCACGAGCCTCGACGCGATGCGCGCCGAGATCATAGGCATGTCCTTCGCCTTCGAGCCGGGCACCGCGTGGTATCTGCCGCTGGCCCACACCGGGCCGGACGCCGACCCGCAGCTGCCGCGCGCGGAGACGCTGGAACGTCTGAAGCCCTGGCTGGAATCCGAGGACCACGGCAAGCTGGGCCATCACCTGAAGTACGACCGCAACGTGCTGGGCAATCACGACATCGCCCTGCGCGGGATCGTCGACGACACCCTGCTCGAGTCGTTCTGCCTGGACGCCGGGGCCAACCGCCACGACCTCGACTCCCTGGCCGAGCGCCACCTGGACTACAAGACCACGCACTACGAAGACGTGGCCGGCAAGGGGGCGAAGCAGATCCCGTTCGCCGAGGTGGATATCGGCATCGCCACCGATTACGCCGGCGAGGACGCTGATATCTGCCTGCAGCTGGATGCGGTGTTCCAGCCACGTCTGCAGGCGGCCGAAGGCCCCGCGTTTGTCTACCGCGAGATCGAGATGCCGCTGGTCCCGGTGCTGGCGGATATCGAACGCGTGGGCGTAAAGGTGGACCCGGATCGGCTCGGCGAGCAGAGCCAGGAGCTGCTGGCCGAGATGGAGCGCATCGAGCGCGAGGCCTTCGAGGAGGCCGGCGGCGAGTTCAACCTCGGCTCGCCCAAACAGATCCAGGAGATCCTGTTCGAACGCCTGGGCCTGCCGGTACTGCGGCGCACCCCCAAGGGCCAGCCCTCCACCGCCGAGGACGTGCTGGAGCAGATGGCGGACGACTACGCCCTGCCGCGCCTGATCCTCGAGCACCGCGGCCTGTCCAAGCTGCGCAGCACCTACACCGAGACCCTGCCCCGGCGCATCCACCCGGAGACCGGTCGGGTGCACACTTCCTATCACCAGGCGGGGGCGGCCACCGGGCGGCTGTCATCCTCGGAGCCGAACCTGCAGAACATCCCGGTGCGCACCGAGGCCGGCCGGCGCATCCGCCGCGCGTTCATCGCGGATGAGGGCCACCAGCTACTGGCGGCAGACTACTCGCAGATCGAGCTGCGCATCATGGCTCACCTGTCGCAGGATGCCGGCCTGCTGAAGGCCTTCGCGGAGGGTCAGGACATCCACCGCGCAACCGCCGCCGAGGTCTTCGGGCTGGACCCGGAGCAGGTCTCCGGCGATCAGCGCCGCGCGGCCAAGGCGATCAACTTCGGCCTGATCTACGGCATGTCCGCCTGGGGCCTGGCGCGCAACCTCGGCATCGAGCAGGGCGAGGCGCGCGAATACATCGACCGCTACTTCAGCCGCTATCCCGGCGTGCACGACTACATGGAACGGGCGCGCGCCTCCGGGCGCGAGAACGGCTACGTCGAGACCCTGTTCGGCCGCCGCCTGTACCTGCCGGAGATCAACAGCCGCAACGGGGCGCGGCGCCAGCAGTCCGAGCGTGTCGCGATCAACGCCCCGATGCAGGGCACGGCCGCCGACATCATCAAGCGCGCGATGGTACGGGTCGCGCACGACCTCGAGGACACCGGGATTGACGCGCGCATGATCATGCAGGTGCACGACGAACTGGTGTTCGAGGTGGCCGACGCGGCGGTGGAGGACCTGACCACGCTGGTGCGCAAGGCCATGAGCGGGGCCGCCGACCTGGACGTGGAACTGGTCGTAGACGTCGGCGTCGGCGCCAACTGGGACGACGCCCACTAGCCCCCATGCTGGCCCATCGCTTCAACCGAATCGCCGCCTGGCTGGTCGCGCTGCTGCTACTCGCGAGCGCCTGGATGCTGGCCGAACGCTACCTGGACAGTGGCGCCGCCGAGGTGCCGATCGTCCAGCCACAGGCCTGCGACCTGAATGCCGGCCCCTGCAGCACCGCCCTGGCACAGGGCGGCGAGGTGCGCCTGGAGATCACGCCGCGCCCGGTACCGATGCTGCGGGAGCTGACGCTGGACCTGCAGCTGGATGCCGCGGCGCAGACCGCGCTGAACAACCCTGAGGCCCTGGACCTGGACCTGGCCGGAGTCGAAATGTATATGGGCTACCAGCGCCCGCGCCTGGAACACACGGGTGATGGCCGCTACCGCGGCACGACCACGCTGCCGATCTGTACCACCGAATCCATGACCTGGGCAGCCACCGCGATGCCGGCAGGCAAATCCGAGGCCGCCTTCGTACAATTCCGCTTTGTCACTGCCCGCGATCACTGATGAACCCCTTATGAACCGTATCCCCGTCAGCAGTCTCTTCTGGGCCTTCGCGGTGGTCGCCGCAGGTGCTCTGCTGGTGTATGTCACTCTGGAGCCGGGCGAGCCGCCGCCGCGCGATCTTGCAGGTCATGCGCAACTGCCCATCGCCGACGAGGTACAGGGCGGACCGATCGAGCTGCCGGTCGCCACGCACGCGGAGCGCTTCGACCTGGGCGATTACACGGACCAGTACGTCTGGCTGTATTTCGGCTATACGAGCTGCCCGGATGCCTGCCCGACGAGCCTGGGGTGGATTGGCGGGGCGCTGAACCGCTTGCCGGAAGAGTTGCAGGGCCAGGTGAACGGTGTGTTTATAAGCGTCGATCCGGAACGAGATACCGAGGACCGCCTGGCCGATTACGTGGCCCATTTTCATGCCGACATTCACGCGGCCACCGGATCCGAAGAAGACTTGAAGCCCGCCGCTCAGCGCTTTGGTGTCTTCTACGAACGCCGCGCAACGGATTCGGCGATGGGCGACATCATCGACCACAGCTCATCGACCTATCTGATCGGGCCCGAAGGCGACTTGCTGGAGATTCACCCTCACGGGACCAGCGCGGCCGATCTGGTCGAGACCCTGAGGGCACACGCCCAGTCCCAGGGAACCGATGACTGACGGGGCAACAGCCACAGGAGCGCTGCATTCAGGAGTGTGAAGCCAATCACGTTCATTTTCGGGAACGGATGGAACTCAAGGCAACTGACGCTTTCTTACGTTACAAGCGCTCTAGCCCAGCGCGAGCCCGCTTCTCTCCCTGAGCGGGCAGGCCTCGCTCCCCCCTGTCGAGGCCGAATCTTGCCCCGGCCCTCCCCAAGGCCGGGGCATTTTTTTGTCTGGGGTTCATGGTTCGCGCCCGGGGCGGGCCACGGTCAGTCTTCGACCGGCTGGAGCCACTCGGTCAACAGGCCGCGCAGGTCATCGACCCCCTGATTTTTCAATGAAGAAAAGGTCTGCAGGGTCGCCTCGATCCCCAAGCCTTCCAGCTCACGCTGGGTCGCGTGCAATTGCTTGTCGGCCGCCTGCCGCGAGAGCTTGTCGGCCTTGGTCAGCAGGCAGTGCAACTGGCAACGCTCCAGCGGCACCCACTCCAGCAGCTGACGGTCGAGCTCGGTCAGGGGACGACGGATGTCCATGATCAGCACCAGCCCTGCCAGGCACTCGCGCGACTGCAGGTAATCCCCCAGCAGCCGATCCCAATGCTGGCGCTGGCCGGCGGACACCTTCGCGTAACCATAGCCGGGCAGATCCACCAGCCGCCATGCCTCGTCCGGCGGCAGGGCGAACAGGTTGATTTCCTGGGTGCGCCCGGGCGTGCGGCCCACCCGGGCCAGGGCCTTGCGCCCGCACAGGGCATTCAGGGCGCTGGATTTGCCGGCATTCGAGCGCCCGGCGAAGGCAATCTCGATGCCGTCATCCTCCGGGAGCTGCTCGACCTGGGCCACGCCCTTGATAAAGGCGGTCTCGCGAAAACGGGGTTCCATGGGGCGGGGGACGTCCTTGGCCGAGTGCGGAGCTCGGAATATTTTTGAGCGCAATTTAGCATTGTGCTATAAACTGCGCCGCTCAAGGAAACACTGGTCAATGTACACCCTCGCGTTGGTACCCCAGGTTTTCCGAGACAAGGCGCGCCGTGCAGCGGGTAGTGGTTCTACCCGCAAGCGGCGCAACGCAGGATCGGGAAACTGGGGTACCAACCCCATAACCCATTACAATGCAGGGGCTCGGCCGCTTTTGCGCGCGAACGGCGTTGCGGCTCCCTTGTGCAGAGTGACTGCACGGCAGTCGCCGCGCCTTGTTCGCATGCAAAAGCGACTCGAGCGCGAGGGTGTACATTGACCAGTGTTTCCTTCATGTTGATCGCCCTGCCAAGGGGCACAAGGAACGCGGGTCCGACCCGGCACGCATTTACATGCAGGAGAATCTTCGATCATGAACCACAAGCTTTCCGCTCTCTTTGCTGCCCTGTCCGTCTCCCTGCTGCTCCCGCTGTCGGCGGCTCAGGCGGGCGATCCTCAGCGCGGCCAGGAAATCTCCCAGTCCTGCGCGGCCTGCCACCAGGCGGACGGCAACTCGACCAACCCGGAGTGGCCGAAGCTCGCGGGCCAGCACCCGAAGTACACCGTCAAGCAGCTGCGTGACTTCAAGGAAGGCGAGACCCGCTATGATTCGCTGATGGCGGGCGAAGTCGCGGATCTGGACGAGCAGGATATGCGCGACCTGGCGGCCTACTTCGCCGAGCAGTCCATCACCACCGAAACCGCCGACGAAGACGTCGTCGAACGCGGCGAGCGCATCTACCGTGGCGGCATCCCCTCCCAGAACGTCGCCGCCTGCATCGCATGCCACGGCCCGAATGGCCAGGGCAACCCGGAGGCGATGTTCCCGAAGGTTGCGGGGCAGCACGCCACCTACAGCGCGGACCAGCTTTACAAATTCCGTGACGGAGAGCGTTCCAACGACGCGGGTCGGATGATGCGCAATGTGGTTCAGCGCATGTCCGACGAAGACATCGAGGCCGTGTCACAGTACATGGCCGGGCTGTCGTCCGACTGATCGTGCCGGAGCGCCGTGCAGTCCGGGCGGCGAACCTCCCAGGGAAGGGGCGGCCATAGGCCGCCCCTTTTTTGCTGTCCGGGGCAGACAAATTTTCCGCCACCGGGAATGGAGCGGGGGCTCGGCACGTCAGACAGGTCGGATCAGAGAAACTGGCCCGCTCCAGTAACAGGGTTTGCACGAAACTTCCGTGCAGTTTGTCTAGGAAATTGAACCCCGACAGGGGTGCTTCGCATAGTCGCGAAGGTCAACGCAGGTTTCAGCATGTCGAATAACGAACAGGTGGCCGGGTCTGCTCCCGCGACCGGTGCCCGCAGCAAGTCCGCCCGCGCCCCGCGGCGCAGCCGCATCCTGGTCGAGTTCATGGGTTCCATGAGCCTGGCGATCACCCTGCTGGTGGCACTGGCCATCGCCTCCGTAATCGGTACAGTGCTCGTCCAGAACCAGCCCTATACCGACTACCTGATCGACTACGGTCCCTTCTGGCATGAGATCTTTGCCGGCATGGGGCTTTATCAGGTCTATTCCGCCACGTGGTTCCTGCTGATCGTCACCTTCCTGGTGGTCTCCACCTCGTTCTGCGTCTACCGTCAGAGCCCGGGCATCCTGAAGGACCTGCGGCGCTACAACCTGCAGGTGAAGGAAAAGTCCCTGCGCTCGTTCCACTCGAGCGCGACCGGGGAGCTGGACCAGTCGCAGCAAGAATTCATTGATCATGCCCGGCGTGTGCTGAAGGCCCAGGGCTTCAAGGCACGCGAGAAGGAATCCGAGGGCCAGACGGTGATCGCGGCCATGAAGGGCCGCTGGAACCGCCTCGGCTATCTGCTGACCCACGTCGGGATCGTGGTGATCTGCGTGGGCGCGCTGGCAGACGGCTCGACGCTGCTCAAGGCCAAAGAGTGGCTGGGCATCATCGAGATCGAGACCCGGGGCGTCCCGGTGTCCGAAGTACCGCGCTCGGCCTGGGTGCCGGTCTCCAATCCCTCGTTCCGCGGCATGGTCGAAATCCCGGAGGGCTCCTCCGCGGACGTGGTGTTCCTGCCGATGCGCGAGGGCTATTTCGTCCAGCAACTGCCGTTTCGTATCGAGCTGGAAGAGTTCCGAATCGAGCGCTTCTCGACCGGCGCGGAAAGCTCCTACGAGTCGGATCTCGTGATCCATGACCCCAACCGCGACGAGCCGCTGCGGCATACCATCTCGGTCAACCACCCGCTGATCTACAACGGGTACGCGATCTACCAGGCCAGCTTCGCCGATGGCGGCACCCGCCTCGATATCGAGGCGATCCCGCTCGGCGGCGAAGCCCTGCGCTCGCTGGAAGTCCCCGGGCGCGTATTCCAGGAGCAGGAAATCCCGACCCCGCAGGGTGACACGCGCATCATCGAGTTCATCGACTTCAAGGACCAGAATGTCGTACCGCTGCTGAATGAAGAAGGCCAGCGCGAGAACCGTCAGCTGGGCCCGAGCTTCGATTTCCGCCTGATGGATCGCACCGGGCACGGGCTTTACTACCGCAACTACATGCGGCCTGCACTGCAGGAAGGGGCGATGTACTTCCTCAGTGGCGTACGCGAGAGCCCGAGTGACGAGTTCGTGTACCTGTTCCTGCCGGCGGATGCCGATGACTCGCTGGACCGTTTCCGCACCTACCTGGCAATGCTGCACAACGCCGAGGTGCGCAACACCATCGCGCGCGAAGTCGCGGCCGACGATCCCTCCGGCACCGCGATCGCCCAGACGACCTCGGAGCTGATGCGCCTGTTCGCCGAGGGCGGATACGGCGCGGTGCACGCGGAGATTGACCGCCGCGTGCCGGAAGAACAGCGCGAGCAGGTCGGCCAGCTCCTGATGCGGGTGCTGCACGCCGGACTACAGGGCCTGTACATGGAGGTCCTGGAAGACGAGGGTGTGGTCTCGATCCAGGAAGAGGAGCAGCGCTGGCTGGAAGACGCTGTCTCCGCAATCAACGCGATCAGCCTCTACGAGTCACCGTTCTATTTCCACCTGAGCGACTTCGAGCACCGCGAGGCCTCCGGTCTCCAGATTGCGCGCGCCCCGGGGCAAAGCACGGTGTACACCGGCAGCGTGATGCTGATCATCGGGATTTTCCTGATGTTTTACGTGTCGTATCAGCGTCTGTGGATCATCGCCCGACGCCGTGAAGACGGCAGCGGGACGCAGGTGACCATGGCCGGAACCAGTAACCGGCACAAGGTAGAATTCGAGAACCGTTTCGCGCATCTTAAGCGTTGGATCATCGATCAGAAGCCGGCCAACGGCTCGGGCGATGGCCAGAAGTGAATCAACTAATAAGAACGACTAACCGGTAGCAGTCGGAGGAGCGATCCATGTCAGTACCCCATGAGGCCCTGGATTTTGAACGGCCCAGTATCTTCCGGCGCATCCGGCCGCTCGACTGGGCATACTTTGCGCTGGTGCTCGCCGTTGCGGTGATCGCTCACTGGCAGTATGGCCACCTGATGGATCGCTACGACACCGGCGGCCTGATCCTCGCCGCCGGCATGAGTGCCTGGTTGGGCTGGTTCTGGCGCCCCTGGCAGCTCTTTTCGATCATCGTCGCCGCGCTCTCGCTGTTCGGGGTCTGGTTGTACGGTGACGATCTGGCCCGGGGCAGCACCAACTTCTGGCTGAACTACATTGGCTCCGGCCAGGCCGGTGTGATGTGGATGAGCGTGATGCTCTACATGGCCACCGCGACCTACATCCTCGGCCTGTTCAGCAAATCCGACTTCCCGTCGCGCCTCGGGGCCGCTTTCGCCTGGATCGGCTCGGGCGCCGGCATGATGGCGCTGATGGTGCGCTGGCGCGAGATCTACCTGACCGACCCCAGCTGGGGCTACATCCCGGTGTCCAACCTCTACGAGGTATTCATCCTGCTGGCGGTAATGACCACGCTCATGTACCTGTACTACGAGCAGCGCACCGGTCAGCGCACCATGGGCGCCTTCGTGATGCTGGTGATCGCCGCCTCGGTGACTTTCCTGCTGTGGTACATGTGGGACCGCCAGGCGCACGAGATCGAACCGCTGGTGCCGGCCCTCAACTCCTGGTGGATGAAGATCCACGTACCGACCAACTTCGTCGGCTACGGCGGCTTTGCCATCGCGGCCATGCTGGGTGTGGCCTACCTGATCAAGCACCGTTTCGAGCGCACCCGGCCGGATGCCGCGATCACCCATCGGCTGCCCAGCAAGGATGCGCTGGACAGTGTGATGTACAAGGCCATCGCGATCGGTTTCGCCTTCTTCACCATCGCCACCGTACTGGGCGCGATGTGGGCGGCCGAGGCCTGGGGCGGCTACTGGACCTGGGATCCGAAGGAGACCTGGAGCCTGATTCTGTGGCTGACCTACGCGTCCTGGCTGCATATGCGCTTCACCAAGGGTTGGCGCGGCCCGGTCATGGCCTGGTGGGCCATCATCGGTCTGTTCGTGACCACCTTCACCTTCCTGGGCGTGAATATGTTCCTGTCCGGGCTGCATTCCTACGGAGAGCTGTAAATGAGGCGTCGTGATTTCCTGGGTGCCATGGGCGGTGCCGGATTGCTGCTGGCAACCGGCACCAGCCTGGCCCGCGAATACCGGGATGGTCAGAACTTCCGCACCATCCAGCCGCCGGTCGACACCGGCCTGGAGGATGGCAAGATCCAGGTGGTCGAGGTCTTCTGGTATGGCTGCCCGCACTGCTACTCGTTCGAGCCCTATGTGCAGGAGTGGCAGAAGGGGCTGGATGACGATGTCGAGTTCGTCTATCTGCCCGCGCCGATGAACGATGTCTGGGCCCTGCATGCGCGCGTCTTCTACACCGCACAGAAGCTGGAAGTGCTGAACGAGGTCCATCAACCGTTCTACGACGCCATCCATGACCAGGGTCGCGAGCTGCGCTCGGAAAGCGCCATCCTGCGCTTAATCAACCAGCGCGGCCTCGACGCCGACGAGTTCCGCGAGGTGATGCGCTCCGAGGAGATCCGCCGCAAGGTCACCGAGGCCGGCCAGGACGTTCAGGAGTACGGCGTCGAGGGTGTGCCTACCCTGGTCATCGACGGCGAGGCCGTGGTCTCGGCCAGCATGACGCGCAGCCACGAGGAGATGCTCGAAGTCGCCGATTTCCTGATCGAACGGGCCCGGGGCTGACCCCGCCCGTGTCCAGGGTCCAGCGTCGGGTGGCGTAACGCGTGAGCACAACCGTCACTACGGCCCAGCGACTGGTCGAATGCCTGGAACAGGAACAGGTCGAGCGCGTGTTCGGCCTGCCGGGCGAAGAGAACATGGCCGTTCTCGACGCCCTGGCCGATTCCCCCATCGAGTTCATCACTACGCGCCACGAGCAGGGCGCGGCCTTCATGGCCGACGTCCATGGTCGCCTGTCCGGCCGTGCCGGGGTCTGCCTGGCGACCCTTGGCCCGGGGGCGACCAACCTGATCACCGGTGTCGCCGATGCCAACATGGATCACGCCCCGCTGGTCGCGATCGCGGGCCAGGCCAGCACTCACCGGCTGCACAAGGAGTCGCACCAGGTCCTTGACCTGAAGGGCCTGTTCCAGCCGATCACCAAGTACAGCTCCAGCGTGGTCGAGCCCGAGATACTGCCGGAGGTTGTCCGCAAAGCCTTCAAGTGGGCCGAGGGCGGCAAGCCCGGCGCCAGCTTCATTGAACTTCCGGAAAACGTGGCCGCCCTGCCATGCCCCAACCCGCCACTCCCGGTCCATGCCGGACCCGAGGCGGTGCCGGCCGAGGCCTCCCTGGAGGCCGCGGCGAAGTTGCTCAACGAGGCCCAGCATCCGCTGATCCTGGCGGGCAACGGCGTCATCCGCTCGGGAGCCAGCGGAGCCCTTTCGCAGCTGGCCTCCGCGCTGAATATCCCGGTCGCGAACACCTTCATGGCCAAGGGCGTGTTGCCGTTCCGCCACCCGCTGGCCCTGGGCTCGGTGGGCCTGCAAAGCCAGGATTTCGTCAATTTCGGCTTTCACAAGGCCGACGTCATCGTCTGTATCGGCTACGACCTGGTGGAATATCCACCCAGGCTCTGGCACCCGACCGGCGACCGCACGCTGATCCACATCGACTCCGCCCCGGCCGAGGTCGATGGCCACTACAATGTCTCATCCGAGGTGATCGGCGACCTAAATACCTGCCTCGCCCGCCTCACGGATCTCGTGGACCCGCGCGAGGAGACCATCCTGCGCCCGCTGCGCCAGAACCTGATCGACGACATGAACGAGCATCGCGAGGACACCCAGTTCCCGCTGAAGCCGCAGAAGTTGATCTGGGACCTTCGCACCGCGGCCGAGCTCGACGCCGTGGTGATTACCGATGTCGGGGCGCACAAGCTCTGGATGGCGCGCATGTTCCGCTGCGAGCTCCCCAACACCTGCCTGATCTCGAACGGGTTCGCCAGCATGGGCATCGCGCTGCCGGGAGCGATCGCGGCGGCGGCGCTCTACCCCGAACGCCAGGTGATCGCGGTCACCGGAGACGCCGGCTTCCTGATGAATGTGCAGGAACTGGAAACGGCGGTGCGCCTGAACCAGAGCTTTGTCGTGCTGATCTGGAACGATAATGCGTACGGCCTGATCGAGTGGAAGCAGGTGCGCGAGTACGGGCGCAAGGCCTTCGTCGATTTCGGCAACCCGGATTTTGTCCAGCTGGCGCACTCGTTCGGCGCCAGCGGTGTGCGCATCGGCCCGGGCGACAGCCTGGAGGCCGCCCTGCGCGAAGCCCTCGCCACCCCCGGTGTCACCATCATCGACTGCCCGGTCGACTACAGCGAAAACCTGAAGCTGACGGAACGTTTGGGCGAGTTGGTCTGTCCATTCTAGGTAGTATCCGGGCGGACCTTCCGCCGTTCTCTGGGGAACAAAGCAGTATGACGGCCACGGCCAGCGGCAAGCATGCCGAACCCGTTCGCGCACAACCGGCCTCGCCGGAGGTACGCGGACTGACCTATCAGCACGACCAGGGCGCGCAGCGCCTGCGCCTGTTGAGTTTCAATGCCCAGGTGGGCATCCCCTCGTCGCGCCTGCACCACTATCTGACCAACTCCTGGAAGCACGTCCTTCCCTATAAGGGGCGGATCGGCAACCTGGATCGCGTGGCGCGTTTCATCTCCGACTTCGACATCGTCGGCGTCCAGGAGCTGGACGGTGGCAGCCTGCGCTCGAACTTCGTGGACCTGGCCTCCTATCTGTCGGAAAAGGCCCGCTTCCCGCATACCTACAATCGCATCAACCGCAATCTCGGCCAGTTCGCCAAACACTCGCTGGCCTTGTTTTCGCGGCTTGAGCCGGAACGGGTCGAGATGCACCGCCTGCCCGGGCCGCTGCCGGGGCGCGGGGCCATCGAGGCCCGTTACGCAATGGAAAATGGCGAGGAGCTGGTGCTGTTTCTGCTGCACCTGGCACTCGGCCGGCGCGCACGCCAGGCCCAGCTGGACTACGTCGCCGAACGGATCCAGTCGGAACGCCACGCCGTGGTGATGGGGGATCTCAACTGCCAGCAGGACAGCCTGGAGATCCGGCGTTTGGTCGCCCGTACCGGGCTGCTGGAGCCGATCAGCTGCCCGGCCACCTACCCCTCCTGGGATCCGCGCCTCGTGTTCGACCACATCCTGCTGACCCCGGACCTGCATGTCAGCGACATGCGCGTGTACAACGTGGCCCTGTCCGACCACCTCCCGGTCGGTATCGAGATCGAGCTGCCAGCCGCCCAGTCGCTGCACGGAACCCGCCACACCGCCTGAGTCCCATCGCTGGCGTCCGCGTCGCGGACGCGGTTAAATGATCCCGGCACGTCCAGACCCCACAGCCCTTTCGGGAGCCCCATGTCCGCCAGCGAGATGCGCAGGACCATCATCGACCTCGAGCGCCGCCTGGAGCGCGAGCAGGTCCAGCAGGATGCACTGAGGCGGGTGGCCCTGAGGGCACTGGCGGTGGTCAGCGCCCGCGTGCCGGCACTGGATGGCGCGGTTCAGGACCTGTCCCGCGCGGTGGAGTCCAGCCCGCCCGACTCTGCCTGGATGGATCGGCTGGGTGCACAGCTGGCCGACGCGGTCCGCAGCTCCGATCACCACGAGGACCTGGCCAGCGCTGTGCTCGAGGTCGTGCGCCGCGGACTGAACGGGTTCGATTTCCTGGACCCCGGCCTGGATGACCTGCATCGCGCGACCGAACGGCGCGACCGCTCGGAGATCGAACGAACGCTTTCTCAGCTCTTCCGGGTGCTGCACGACAAGTGCGAGCGCGCCATGCACGAGCGCGACGAGCTGTCGGACGTCGTGGGCGAGATCTGGCATCGCCTGGAAGACGTCGACTCGGCCCTGTCGGAAGACGAGAAACGCAGCGAACGTACACGCGCCTCGGTTGCCACCCTGCACGATGGCATCTCGGACAATGTCCGGGCCATGAAGGGCCGCATGGACGACCTGGAGGACATCGCCACCCTGCGCCAGGAAATCAGCCGGGGTCTGGATCGCGTGGTCGAACATGTGGCGGCCTTTCGCAATCAGCAGGAGAACGATCTGCTCGAGGCCCTGGAGCGCAACCGCCTGCTGCGAGCGAAGGGCCGTACGCTGGAGTCGCAGGTCAGTGCCCTGCGCAAGCGGCTGGATCAGGCGCGGGCGGAGGCCTACCGCGACAGCCTGACCGGGCTGCCCAATCGCACGGCTTTCGAGCGCTACCTTGATGGCCTGCGGGAGGACCTGGGGGCGGAGCAACCGGCCTGCCTGCTGGTCTGGGACATCGACCGCTTCAAGGCGATCAACGACGAATACGGCCACAGTGCCGGCGACAAGGTGCTGAAGGCCGTCGCAGAGATCCTGGCCGAGGGCGTGCGCAGCGAGGACTTCGTTGCGCGCTACGGGGGCGAGGAATTCGTGATGATCCTCACCTCCGACCCGGACACCTGCCAGCGCCGTGCCGATTCGATCCGCGAGGCCGTGGATCGCCTGATCGTACGGGCCGGCAAGACGCGGCTGCGCGTGACCATTTCGGCGGGCATGTGCCCGATCGCGGCCGGACAGTCCACCGCGGCCATCTTCGACGCCGCGGATCACGCCCTGCTACAGGCGAAGAAGCTCGGGCGCGATCGCGTGGAGCGGGCCGACCGCGAGCCACACCCTTCCTGATCCCCCGGGAGAATTTCCCTGATAGGAGGCCGTTGTGATTGCCGAGCCATCCCCCCAGCTGATCTTTGGCGAGGTCCTGTTCGATGTCTTTCCCGATGGACAGCGCGTCCTGGGCGGAGCGCCGTTCAATGTCGCCTGGAACCTGCATCAGCTCGGGGAGCCGGTCTGTTTCGTCGGCGGCATAGGCAACGACCCAGCGGGCGCCGCGGTGCAGGCCCGCATGGATGCAATCGGCATGGACGCCCGCGGGCTGTATCGGCACCCCGAAGCCCCGACCGGCGAAGTCCGGGTCGAACTCGCCCGCGGCGAGCCCAGCTACACCATCGTGCCGGACCAGGCCTACGACGACGTACCCGCAGCCTGGGCCGATGCGCTGCCCGCCTCCACGCCACTGCTCTACCACGGCACCCTGGCCCTGCGCCGGGGGAATCACGACCTGCTGGCACGCCTGCGCGAACGCGCCGGGCACCGCTTCGTGGACGTGAACCTGCGCGACCCCTGGTATACCCGGGACACGACGCTGGACCTGATACGGGACGCCGACGTGGTGAAGCTGAACCAGGACGAGCTGGCCACCCTGGTCCCCGGGGCTGCGGACGACGAGGCGGAGACCGCCCTGCTCGAGCAGGCGGGCATCCGTCAGGCCCTGGTCGTCACCGCCGGGGCCGGCGGGGCGATCATTCGTACCGTCAACGGCGAGCGCTTTGCGGCCCCGGCCCCGCCGGTACCCGAGCTGCGCGATGCGGTCGGGGCCGGCGATGCCTTTGCCAGTGTCGTCCTGCTCGGCATGCGACAGGACTGGGGCTGGCCGACCACCCTCGAACGCGCGCTGGCGTTCGCGGCGGCGGTCTGCACCCTGCAGGGCGCCACCAGCGAAGACCCCGGCTTTTACCAGAACGCCCGCAACAGCTGGGATTGAGCACCGGACGACCCGGTCCCCTCTTGCGAGGCAGTTCCTGGCCGTCCGTAACCCGGGTTTACGGCCGCCAGCCGAACTCGTCGGCCTTCTGGCGAGCCAGCGCCGGGATGTCAGTGGCGACGAACTTCTCGTGCAGGACCTGCACCCCGATCATGTGGTTGATCACCGCGTCCAGCTGGACCTGGGTGGCCGCCGGGGTGGTCTCGTCCTCGTGGATCTCGAACACGCGGCGCACGCCTTCCGGGTCCAGCAGACCCGCCTCGGCCACCTTCTCCGGCGACAGATAGCGGTCGGCCAGGGCCTTCATCGCCGCCCACTTGACTGGGTCGGTATGCGCCGGCGGGGCCATGAACGCGAACTTCTCGCGCTCGTAGAGCACCTTCGGGAGCAGGCCCTTCATCGATTCGCGCAGCACGTACTTCTCGGTGCGGCCCTTGATGCGCAGGGTCGGCGGCAGGTGGGCGCAGAACTCGGCCAGGTGGTGGTCGAGAAACGGCGGGCGCGCCTCCATGGAGTTGGCCATGTCCATGCGGTCGCCACCCCAGGTCAGGATCTGGCCCTCCAGCATGGTCTTGATCCAGACGTACTGGGCCTTGTCCAGCGGATGCCGGCCATCCAGCATGTCGTCGTCCAGGGCGTTGGCGATCGCCTTGCCGGGCTGGTAGTCCTGCATGCGTTCGCGGCGCTCCGGCGCCAGCAGGCCGGGCACGTGCTCGGCTGCCGCCAGCCAGGGCTGCAGACAGGACGGCGTAAAGCCCATCATCTTCGTGAACTCGGGGTCGTCGACCTCGTCCTCGGCCAGCATCGCGCCGGAGAAGAGCTCGTTGGACTCGTTCAGCATCTGCTGCCAGGCGGCGCGGTCAGCCTCCGGCAGGGTGTCCAGGCCGTGCAGGAACATGTCGCGGCGGAAGGCCGGGTAGCCACCGAACAGCTCGTCCGAGCCCTCGCCGGTCACCACCACCTTGTAGCCCGCCTCGTTCACGTGCCGGCTCATCAACAGCTTGGCCACCCCCAGCGTGTTGTAGATGGTGCGCTCGGCGTGCCACAGGGCCTCTTCGAAGTTGTCGTAGAGGTGATCCGCATTCAGCTTCAGGATGTCCTGGTCGGCGCCGACGCTCTCGGCCATCTCGCGGGCAATCGCCGTTTCGTCGTAGTCGTCGTTGTCGAAGCCGATGGTGAAGGCCTTGACCGGCGACTGCTGGCTGGCCGAGGCCAGGCCCAGGGTGATGCAGGAGTCGATCCCGCCGGAGAGGTAGCAGGCGACCGGCACGTCGGCCTCCAGGCGCAGCTGGACGGCCTCCATCAACTGTTCCCGCACGCCCTCGATCCAGTAGTTCTCGTCGGCATCCTCCTCCGGCGGGCGCTCGGAGGCCAGCGGGAAGTCCATGTCCCAGTACTTCTCCTGGCGCACCTTCAGCTTGCCGTGGGCCCGTTCGACGATGACCATGTGGCCGGGCTTCACTTGGTGGATGCCCTCGAACGCAGTGGTGCCCGGGACCATGGTCTGCATCAGCTGGTGGTACAGGCCGTCATCGGCAAACTGGCGCGGGACGTCGGGATTGGCGAACAGCACCTTCAGCTCGGAGCCGAACACGAAGCTGCCATTGGCCTCGGTGAAATACAGCGGCTTGATGCCGAAGCGGTCGCGGATCAGCACCAGGCGATCATGCTCGCGGTCATACAGCGAGATCGCGAACTCGCCGCGGAAGTGCTTGATCGCATCCTCCAGCCCCTCGCGCCGGTACAGGTGCATGACCATCTCGGAGTCGCTCTTGGTGCGGAACTGCACGCCGCGCGAGGTCAGGTCGGTACGGATGCGCTTGTAGTCGTACAGCTCGCCGTTGACCGCGGTCATGATCGATCCGTCGGTCATACAGAACGGCTGGCGGCCGCGGTTTTCGTCCAGGTCGATGATCGACAGGCGGGCATGGGAGAAGCCCACGCCGCGGTCGTCCAGCGTCTTGTAGCCGAAGCCGTCGGGGCCGCGGTGATACTGGATCGCGGCCATGTTGACCAGGGTCTGCGGGTCCACCTTGCGGTTGGGGTCGGCGTGAAAGATTCCGGCGATGCCACACATGGCATGTCTCCTTGGTTCGATTCCGTGGGTGCGAGCGGGGCGCGGTTTACGGCGCGCCACGCCGCTCGCGGTTCAAGTTCGACTTTGGCTCAGTCTTCCGGGGTATCCATGACCGCGCTGATCCGGCGGACCACCGTGGTCAGCAGCGCCATGCGCACGAACACGGCCCCGCGGGCCTGGGCGAAGTACCAGTTGTGCGGGGTGTCGTCGAGGTCCGTGGACAGCTCGTCACCGCGTGCCAGCGGGTGCAGGATGACCGCGCCCTTCTTGAGCGGGGAGTTGCGATCCAGCTTCAGGCCCTCGCCCATGGACTCGAACGTATCCCCCACCCAGGCAATGGCGTTGATGTAGACGACGTCCAGCTCCGGCAGCAGCGGGTCCAGTTCGTGCACCACGCGCAGCTTCAGGCCGGCCTCTTCCAGCTCCTCGCGCTGACCCGGGTCAAAGTTCTCGTCCTCGCGCGAGATGATCACGACCTCTTCGATTGCCTCCGGGAACAGGCTTAGCAGGCGCAGCAGCGAACGCACCGTGCGCATGCGCGAGGGCACCCCGATGATACCGACCTTGATGCGGTCCTCCCGCGCCACCGGGCCGGTGAACAGCTCCGGTCGCCACTTGGCCAGGGTGTAGACGTCCGCCAGCGCCTGGGTCGGATGCTCGTCGATCCCGTTGCCCGCGTTGACCAGCGGGATGCGCAGGTTCTCCAGCATGTTGTGCGCCGCCTCGCCATCCGAGGAGCGCAGCACCAGCACGTCGCCGTAGTTGTTGAACATCTCGGCGATGTCCGCCAGCGACTCGCCCTTGGCGATGCCGGTGCTCTTGGGGTCGGTGATCGACATCACCGCCCCGCCAAGCCGGTGCCAGGCGCTCTCGAAGGACAGCCGCGTGCGCGTGGACGGCTCGTAGAACGCACTGATCAGAATCTTGCCGGCCAGCGGCAGGTGCATCAGCGCCGGAGTGGTCTCGTACTGCGCCGCCAGACGGAACAGCTGCAGCAGTTCATCGCGCGAGAACTGCTGACTGGAAACCACATGCGCGGCCGCCAGCTTCAGGAGCGGGTCCGGGTCTTCCTCCACGGCCTCAAGGAGCGCCTTCGGGCGGTCGGTGCCGGCGGCGCCGTCTTTCGGGTGGAGCACGTGCAGGGGATCTTCGGTGTAGTTCACCAGAGGCATCCTTTTTTCCAGTCGCGAATGAACAGGGCCAGCAGCAGGATCGGGGTCAGGGTGGCGACCAGCGTGGCAACCACAACGATCACGGACAAGGCAGTCGACGAGATCATCATGCGGTCCGGACCTCCTCGGCTGCGGCGTCGCGGGACAGGCGACCCCAGTCGAACGGCCGCGGCGCCAGCCAGGTACTCAGCACCATCACGGCCAGGGAGACGGCCGCGCCCACCAGTGCCGCGACATAGAAGCCGATCAGGAAATAGCTGGCCAGCCCAATGCCCGACCCCAGTATCATCGACCAGGCCGCGCCCTGAGGGTTCGCCCGCCGCCAGTACAGCCCGGCGACGATCGGCCAGATCGCCGAGGCCACGAAGGCCCCCGTAAAGTACAGCAGTTCGGCCAGCGAGCCGATGATCGGCAGCGAGCCGCGATAGCTCGCGGCCAGCCAGGTCAGCAGACCCAGCAGCACAACGATCACCTTGGTCGCGCGGAACTGGCTCTGCTCGCTGGCCTGCGGGCGGATATGGCCGCGGTAGATATCGCGGGTGACCAGGTCCGAGGTGGCCGCCAGCAGCGAGTCGAGGCTCGAGGCCAAGGCGGCGAAGACGACGATGAAGACCACGATCGCGCCGGTCAGGCCGAGGACCTCGGCCGCGACCAGCGGCCCGACCATGTCCGCGGCGGGCACGTTGATGCCCAGCGCCGGCGTGGCCAGGGCGATGAAGCCGGCGACGATCGGGATCGGCAGCCACAGCAGCCCGCCCAGCAGGTAGGCACGAAAGCCGACGTTGCGGCCAAAGGCAAAGGCGCGCGACCACCAGACGTTGGAGTGGAAGATCTCGCCCACCCCGAACAGCAGGTTGTTGAACAGGAACATGATCGCGGCCGGGAACAACAGGCTCAGCAGTTCCGGGCGCTCTTCCATCAGGTTGAAGTGGATCGCCTCGAAACCGACCTTGTCGATGGTCAGCCAGGCGATGAACGCCGCGCCGGCGATGATGATGATGGTCTGGATGAAGTCCGTACCGATAACCGCGCGCAGACCGCCCAGCAGGGTGTAGATCACGCAGACCGTGAGGATCACGGTCATGCCCACGCGATAGTCGATCCCGGCCAGGGCATTGATCAGCACCCCGCCGGCCATCGCCATCGAGACCAGCCAGCCGAAGGCGTAGATCAGCGAGACCACCAGGAATACGCGCCAGGTGAAGGTGCCGAAGCGCAGGCGGATGAAGTCGCCGGACGTAAACCCGCGCGGCATCAGCTCGCGGATACGACGAGCCAGCGGCGCGAACAGGATCAGCCCCAGCGCCCCCAGCGAATACCCGAGCATGCCCCAGACGCCCAGCTGCAGCGCCAGCTGCGGGGCGGTCATCGTGGTGTTGGCCGTCACCCAGGTGGCCATCGCGGTCGCGGTGGCCAGCGCCAGCCCGACGTTGCGCCCGGCCAGCATGTGGTCTTCGGCGGTCTTGTTGTGACGACCCAGCCACCAGCCGAGCGCCACCCAGAGGATGCTGAATGCGATCAGCAGCCCCCAGGCGATCGAACTCGGGAGGATCGGGTCGTCGAGGCCGGTCACGAGGCCTCCTTCACCTTCTTGATCTCGCGGATCGCCTCGTCGGTGGTCATCACGCGGGCGTAGCGATCCTTGATGGTGGTGATCGTCGCCTTCTGCATCTCCGGGGTCACCGTCGCGGTAGCGTCGTCCATCAGCGTGACATAGAAACCTAGGTCACAGGCATCGCGCACGGCCGTGGATACGCACTCGTTCGAATACACACCCACGATGAACAGTGCCGAGATGTTCAGGTTGCGCAGGATGTAGTGCAGGTTGGTCGAATTGAAGACGCCGCTGGCGGTCTTGTCCAGCACGATCTCGTCGCCCACCGGTGCGACCTGCTCGACGAACTCCGCATCCTTGGAGCCGGGCGCGGCATGCAGGTTCAGGCGCTTGTGGCCCGGGCTGCGGTCGCGCCCGTCGTGGGTCAGCGAACGGATACGCGTGTGGATGACCTCCAGCCCCTGCTCGCGGAATGCATCCTGCAGCCGGCGCACGTTCGGCAGCACCGTCTGCTCCAGGCGGTTGAAGTAGTACTCCTGCGCCTCGGGCGGCACGCCGGACTGCACCGAGTCGGCGAACACCCCATGACCGCGCGCGGCATCCAGGTACTGCAGGTCAATGCACAGCAGGGCGACGTGGTGCTCGCGCAGTTCCTGACGCAGCACCGGGGTCGTGATCAGGCTCTCCTGGTACTGCTCGCGCAGCGGGTCCAGGGAGTCGTAGTCAGTGAGCTGGGAGACGTTGTCGTTATTGGCCATGCCGGGCGGTCCTTGGGTCGCGGTGATCGGGGATGCTCACGAACGGGCGGCCAGGGCCAGGGCGCTTTGCAGCGTCAGGTTGGCGCCGGTCTCGATGTCCTCCCAGTTTGTCCATTCCGCCGCGGAATGGCTACGCCCCTGCAGGCTCGGTACGAAGATCATGCCGGTACGCGTGATTGCACTCATGCTCTGGGTGTCGTGCGCAGCGCCGCTGGGCATGGTCAGGTACTCCAGCCCCATGCGTTCGGCGGTCGCCTCGATGGTCTGCACGATGCCCGTGTCGCAGCGCACCGGATCGATCTCCGAGAGCACGTCGAACTCGAACATCAGGTCACGCCGGCGCGCGAGGCTGGACAGCGTGCGGCGGGCCGCGTGGGCCAGCGCGGTCAATACCTTCTCGTCGGTATCGCGCACCTCGAAGGAGAAAGTCGCCATGCCCGGCACGGTGTTCGCCGCGCCCGGCGAGAGCTCCACGCGGCCGATAGTCGCGCGCGAGTTCGGGCTGCCGTGCTCCTCCAGCAGGCGATTGATCTCGCCGCCGAATTCGGCCAGCCCCTGGAACGCGTCGATGCGCATGTCCATCGGCGTGGTGCCCGCATGGTTCGGCTGGCCCTTCAGGCGCACCTCCCACTTGAACAGGCCGGTGATGGCCTCGACCACGCCCACGCTCAGGCCGCGGCGATCCAGCACCGGGCCCTGCTCGATATGGGTCTCGATGAAGGCATGCAGGGTGTGCGGGTCGCGTCGCGCGCTCAGGGCGTCGTCGGCATTCAGGCCCCAGTTGGCCATCGCCTCGACCAGGGTGATGCCCTCGAGGTCACGGGCATGGCTGATGCTCTCCGGGGTCAGCTTTCCGGCCATCGCCTGGGAGCCGAACATGCCGCCGAAACGGCCCTCCTCGTCAGTGAAGTCGATGACCTCCAGCGGGTACTGCAAGTCGACCTCGTGTTCCTTGGCCGTGCGCAGCACCTCCAGCCCGATCAGCACCCCCAGGGCACCATCCAGCGGGCCACCACCGGGGACGGTATCGAGATGCGAGCCCATGGCGACCACCGGGCGCTTGCCGTCGTAGTCCAGGCGACCGTGCAGGTTGGCGGCGCCATCCTGCCAGACGTCGAGGCCCGCGGCCTCCAGGCGGCCGCGAAACCACTCGCGCCCCGCGCGGTCGCCCTCGCTGAACGCCCGGCGGTGCAAGCCACGGTCGGCATCGCGTCCAATCTGCCCCAGCTCGGTAATGTCCTGCTGCAGGCGCTGCATGTTGATCTTGAGTTCGTGCATCGTGTTCTCCGATAGGGCCGCCGGCCCCGGTCGCGGTACACGCGGATCGACGGGGCGGGGCAGGTGAATTCAGTCGCGCGGGCGACCGCGCAGGATGGCCACGATCAGGACCAGAAAGACGACGCCTCCCAGCGCGAAGAAGCCGAACGCGCGGGCCAGGCTGTGGTGCGCCACATCGATCCGGGCCTCGTCGGCCCAGTCGTCCGCGCCATCGGCCCGCAGGCGAAAGCGATATTCGCCGTCCGGGAGGCCGCTGATTACGCTGCTGGTGTCGCCACCGCGATAGATCACGCGGGCGTCGTCGAAGTCCGGACCGCTCGCCTGTTCGAGTTCGACGGGCCCCTCGGCGTTCCATTCGAGGGTTAGACCGCCATCACGCGAGTCCGTGGGCGGGTCGTCGAATCGGGGCTCGGCCAGTACAACCAGCGGCAGCAGCAGAAGCAGCAGGCTGGCGGGCAGGAGGGAGCGCATGGCGCGTTACCTGGCGGCCACGCCGCTCAGGTTTTCACCTCGAACGGCTGCAGACCGGCACGAGGCTCGGTGGTGTTCATCGCCTCGACCAGGAGGGTAAGCCCTTCGTCCAGATCCGCCAGCCGCTCGGGCGGGAGAGCGTGCAACGCGCGGTTCAACTCGCCCTGGGGGGCTGCCGGGGCGTCGGACAGGAGCGCCTCCCCCTTGGGCGTGACATACAGCCGCACGATGCGCTGGTCCTTCTCCGGGCGGCGGCGCTCGACGAGCCCGCTGTATTCCAGCTTGTCCAGCAGGTTCGAGGTGGTCGAGGCATGCACCGACAGCCGGCGCGAAAGGTCGCTGACATTCAGCCCGGGCGTGCGCTGCAGCTCCCACAGGGCCCACAACTGCGAGGCACTGATCCCGCAGGCACGCTCCACTGCCCGCGAATGCCCCTGCAGGGCGCGGATGATCACGCGCAGCTGACGGATCACGGAACGCGACAGATCCGGTTCCCCTTCCGTCGCGGGGCGATGAGGTTCGTTCTGGGCAGAAACAGCTGACATCACAGTCGGACTCAGTATGGCAAATGCCATATAGTTTTGTACAAAAATAATGGAGTTGCAACTTGTCCTTTGCTGGCGAAAGCGGCGAGCGCGTTCTATTAATGGGGTTTCCGGCTAGCCGAGGTCACCAGGATCCGGTCTCTGGGCAACAAAACGGGCCTCTCGTTAGCCATACGCGACAGAAACGGTTGTGGCGGTTCCTCGGGAGCTCGCCATCGGTCCCCCGGGGGTACAGGGGCCTGTTTCTCTTTCGGATTCCAGGATCGAACTGCCAAAAGGAACGAATAATGAAAAACAACATTTCGTGGAATCTCACTCCACTGGCCGGGGCCGTTGCCACGGCGCTTCTTCTGGCGCCAGCGGTCAGCCCCGCAGAACAGGAGGGTGCAGGGGGCGTCGAGTTCGATTTCTACGGGTCACTGAGACTGCAGTACGAAACGGCGGACCCGGATGGCGAGGACAGCTATGACGGCTTCCGGGATGCCTATTCACGCATCGGCTTCAACGCCAACTATGAGATCAATGAAAGCCTGAACGCGTTTGCGCAGCTGGAAATCCCGCTCGACCTAGCCAACGGCCGAGTACAGGACCCCTTCAGTGGCGAAGACGAGGACGTCCGCATCGGCAAGGTCGGGCTCGACGGCGCATTCGGTACCGTGGCGTATGGCCGCGATTGGCTGCCGTATTACAACGCGATCGCCTTCCCGGTGGACATGTTCTACTCCTACCAGAGCGGCTTCGCGACCTATACGACCTTCCGTGAGAGCAACAGCCTCATGTACTACTCTCCGGACTTCAACGGCTTCTCGTTCGCGGCCTCCTACAGCGCGAACGGCGGCTACGACGATGCATCGGGCTCTCCAGATGATCGCTACCAGGTGACCGGTTCGTACGCCTTCGGCGACACGACTCTTTCCGTCGGGGTCGATGATGCCAATGGCGAGCAGAACACTCGGATCTGGGGGGTGTCCGCGATGCACAGCATGGGCCCATGGTCGATGGGTGCCAAGGTCGAATACATTGAAAGCGACCAGGACGCCGGGGCCTTCGGGGACGACGGCGACGTCGCCGCGAACATCTACGCCGCCTACGCCGTGGGGCAACATATATTCCACGGAACCTACGCCAACGTCGACAACTACGGCGGAGACGTCTTCCACCTGGGCTACGCGTTCAACTGGATGGACGGGCTGTCCCTGTTTGCCGAGTACTACTACGAAGAAGAAGCAACCGGTGCGGTACCGGCATCAAGGGCCCGAGACACCGGCCGGGCCGGGGCTGACTTTCCCGAGGATGGAAGCAACAACGTGTTCATGGTCGGCATGCACTACAGCTTCTAGCAGCCAATCCGCCGCGCACGTTTGTTGCTCACCCGCTAGCGGGTGAGCAATGGAAGTCAGCCATGAAGGTCCCGAATTTTTCGTTTCGGATTCCGACGGCCGGATGCCAGAACGAAACGACTCGTACCTCGGGAGACGCGGTCTCAATCGAAGACTACCGCCCTGGCGGTCAGACAGTTCCAGGCAATGGACCGGAGAACGTCTGGACCAGCGTCCCCCAATCACACCAAGGAGGTGAGCGTGAGCGACAACGCACAAGACCCGAAACGGGAGATCGAGGAGCTCGAGGCCCGTTACGAGACCGATCACGAGATCGGGGAACAGAACATCAACCCGCTGGGGCTGGATCTGCACAACCCGGTATTCGCCGTCAGCGCCCTGCTGATCCTCGCGTTCGTGATCCTGTCCCTGATGTTCCCGGAACAGGCCGACGAGGGCCTGGGCGCCACGCGTGCCTGGATCGGCGAGACCTTTGACTGGCTGTTCTTGTCGGCCGGCAACCTGTTCGTGCTGTTCTGTCTGGCCCTGATCCTGCTGCCGGTCGGGAGCATCCGGATTGGCGGCCAGGATGCGAAGCCGGACTTCAGCGTGTTGTCCTGGTTCTCGATGCTGTTCGCCGCCGGCATGGGCATCGGCCTGATGTTCTGGGCCGTGGCCGAACCGGTAGGCTACTTCACCGAGTGGTTCGGGACGCCTTTGGGCATCGAGGGCGGCACCGAGGAAGCGAAGCACGCGGCCCTGGGTGCGACGATGTATCACTGGGGCCTGCACCCATGGGCGATCTATGCCGTGGTAGGCCTGGCGCTGGCGTTCTTTGCCTTTAACAAGGGCCTGCCGCTGACCATCCGCTCCGCGTTCTACCCGATCTTCGGCGAGCGGATCTGGGGCCCGCTCGGGCATGTGATCGACACCCTGGCGGTACTGGCCACCCTGTTCGGCCTGGCCACCTCCCTGGGTCTTGGGGCGCAGCAGGCGGCATCGGGGCTGGAGTCGGTGTTCGGCATCGAAGCCGGCCTGAACACCCAGGTCGCGATCATCATCGGCGTCACGGTAATTGCCCTGTTGTCGATCATGCGCGGCATCCATGGCGGGGTGCGCGTGCTCAGCAACATCAACCTGACGCTGGCGGTGGTACTGCTACTGTTCGTGGCCCTGTTCGGCGGCTTTATCGCCTTCCTCTCCAATACCGGCATCACGCTGAGCGCCTACGCCCAGTACATGTGGCCGCTCAGCAACCCTGTGGGTCGTGACGACCAGACCTTCTATCACGAGTGGACGATCTTCTTCTGGGCCTGGTGGATCTCCTGGTCGCCGTTTGTCGGCATGTTCATCGCACGGGTCTCGCGCGGGCGCACGGTACGCCAGTTCGTGACCGCGGTGCTGCTGGTGCCAACGGCCGTGACCGTGATCTGGATGAGTGCCTTTGGCGGGACCGGCCTGGATCAGGCCCGCGACGGGGTCGGTGCACTGGCCGACGGCATCAGTGACTCCTCGCTGGCGCTGTTCCAGATGCTCGAGCACCTGCCGCTGACCACGATCACCTCACTGCTGGCAATCACCCTGGTCCTGGTTTTCTTCATCACCTCGTCAGACTCCGGCTCGCTGGTGATCGACTCGATCACCTCCGGCGGCAAGACCGACGCCCCGCAGTCCCAGCGCCTGTTCTGGGCCACGGTCGAGGGCGTGATCGCCGGTGTGCTGCTGGCGGTGGGTGGCGCGGCCGCGCTGCAGGCCCTGCAGGCCGGTGCCGTCAGCGCCGGCCTGCCCTTCGTGATCGTGCTGCTGTTCATGTGCGTCAGCCTGATGATGGGGCTGTTCCACGAACTCAAGCTGATCCGACTGAAGGAGGCGACGGGGTAACTCAGCAAGGCTCCGCCCTTTAGGCCGGCACAGGGCCAGATGCTCCCGGCCTGGCTGCTAGAGAAACAAAAACCCCCGCCGGGGCGTAGTCCGGCGGGGGTTTTTTGTTCAGCCGTGTCCCGGACCCCGGGACACGGCTGGGGCCACGACCTAGAAGTCGTAGCGCATGCCGATCGAGAAGGCGGTGGCGTTTTCGCCCAGCGCTCCGCCCGGGCCGGAGGTCCGTGCTGCACCCCAGGGCGTCAGGGCGGAGTGGTCGTCGTTGTCGACCAGCGCAATGTTGCCGTAGAAGCGCAGGTCGCTGTCGATACGATATTCCAGGCCAACGGCGTACATCGTGGCGTCGGCATCGTCCAGGTCGGAGTCCAGCTGGAAGACGTGGCCGTTCAAGTACATGCTCGGGGTCATCCGAAACTGACCGCCCAGTCCGTACACATCCGCCTCGTCACCGTTGACCGTCTCGGAATTCTGGTAGAGGCCGCCGATGCGGAAGGCCTCCGTGATGCGGTAGCCGACAGCAAGGCGCCAGGCGTCCGGGTTCACGTCACCGTCTTCCTGCTTTTCGTAGGCCAG
The DNA here is from genome assembly GCF_000378285.1 of Thioalkalivibrio sp. ALgr1. Lineage (NCBI taxonomy): Bacteria > Pseudomonadati > Pseudomonadota > Gammaproteobacteria > Chromatiales > Ectothiorhodospiraceae > Thioalkalivibrio > Thioalkalivibrio sp. ALgr1. The sequence continues at coordinate 479,553 of NZ_KB905132.1, read as the reverse complement.
CGCGCCGGTCCAGTCGCCCATGCTCAGGTTCAGCGAGGTCGAATAGGCCTTGTTGTCAGCGCCGTCCACCGTCGTGGCGCCATCGGTCTCGTTCGAGTACTGGATATTCCAGGTCAGGCCGCCGAAGCTCGGGGTCTGATAGTGGATGCTGTTGTTGAAACGCTCGTCGAAGCGCCCGGTCTGGGCGGCGGAACGTGTCAGGTTGCGCAGATCACCGACCTGGTCGCCAAAGAAGTTGGCCGGCCCGCGGGCCCGCTTGAACGGGGTATCGAACTTGCCGATGCGCAGCATCCCCCAACGGTCGCCCTTGATCCCGGCGAAGGTGTCACGGGTGGCGAAGTGGGTACCATCCGTGTCGAAGTCGATCTGCTGCTCGATCTGGAAAATGCCGGTGAGCTGGTCGCGGAACTCGCGTTCGCCACGAAAGCCCAGGCGGCTCGAATTGCTGGATATGTTGAACTCGTTGTAGTCGGCACCGTCGTCGAGGACGTCGGCGGACAGATGGGCACGCCCGTACAGCGTCCAGTCGGCGGTGGCCACAGCCGGGACGACGAGGCCCGCCGCGATCAGGCTGGTCAGCAGTTGCTTGCGATTCATAGGTTTTCTCCCCTAGGCGAATGCGTTCGATGCGTCGAAAAGCGGTCGCGACGCACAGGCATCCCGACCGGCCGCAAGCATGGGGAGGCCGGATGAAAGGCCGGTTAAGAAGCGGTGAAGATCCGGTTAAGGCGCAACACCGTTGCCCGGGGGGAGACAACGGAAGTGGAACCGAGCCCATCGTGGCCGGTCAGGTGGAAATGAGGCCTACGGGCTCAAGTGCTCACGATCAGGCAGGGGAGTTTCATGATGAAGCAGTCCGCAATCGCGGCGGCGGCCGCATTTTCGCTATTGGGGCCCGCGCTCGCACAGGCCGCTCCGCTTGGGGTCGCCCACGGGCTCGATCACCAGGACCGCGTGCTCGTGCATGCCGACGGGATGACCGCCGATGATGCGTTCATGACGCTGGGGGCACTGACGGTCAAGGGCCGCCTGATGCGCGACAGTGAGTTGGGGCATGACGACTACCGTCCGGAACTCGCCGATGGCCCGATGCGGGAGATCGGCGAGACCTGGCTCGGCCTGCTGGATACGGTGCACGGCAAGCTGGTAGATGAAGGGCGCATGCGCGCCCAGGCCGGCCGCGACGACGAGGCCGATCCGGCGGCCTATGCCGATGCCGCGTATCTCTACCATATGCATCACAGCGGGGGTCGCTTCGAGCACCTGGGCCTGTACGACGAGATCACCCACAACCCCGCCCCGCTGATGTCGGCGCTGGCGGACCACCTGGTCAACGAGCGCTACGCCGACGGCGAGGTGGCAGCGGCGAATGAGTCGGACACCGATGCCCTCGCCTTCGGCCTCGACGCCCTGCACGGCCCCGCATACGCCTGGGTGCGCCAGGACAAGCCGGGTGGCGAGGACGACATGGGGCAACTGGAGCTCCAGACCCTCGCGGGCTGGCTCGGCCACTCGCGCGAGGACATGGTCGAGATCGCCCGGGCCATGGCGGATACCGCCGACGCGGCCTGGGATGATGATGCCGGGATGTTTGTCCGCGACCAGGGCGCCGAATGGTCGGTGGATCAGGTCGGGGCGCTGCTGCGTGGCCTCAAGGGTGTCTACGAGACGCTCTACCTGTTCGGGGATGCAGACGACCAGGCACGCGCCGAGACCCTGGCGGACCGCACTGCGTCCATCACCCGCGCCATCGTGTCCGAAGACGGGCCGATCCGCGACTGGGGCCTGCCCGAACGCATCGCGTTCGAGGACGGCGAGGCCCGTGCGGCCTCCGACCACGTCGACGTCGCCGCGCAATGGCGGTTCGTCCACCAGGTCACCGGCGGCTTTTCCCTGCTGCGCGAACGCGAGGGGACCGCAAAGCTGCTGAGCGAGCGGGCGCCGGAGCTGGAAGGCGAACTGGGTGCGGCGATCGATCGCCTGCTCGAGGGCGCGCTCGAATACCAGCTCGGGTCTGCCATCGTCCCCACACGCCTGGCCTACGAGGATGGGTCGGTGACCGACCCGACCGTGACCACCCGATCCGTCGCGGCCTTCATGATGGCCGTGGCCAATGGCTACCGTACGGGCGAGGCCTTCGACCGCCCAGGGTCCTGGGGCGACGACGAGGCGCTGGCGGAACGCAGCCGGGCGCTGTACGACGCCTTCCTCGATCATGGCGAGCTCCTGACCGAGCAGCTGACCCTCCGGGACTAACGCGCGATGCCCAGGCGACCGGCAGACGGGCAGACCCGGAGCCTCAGGGGACCGGTCGCTCTGCTGCCGCTGTCCCTGCCGGTGCTGGGCCTGGCCGCTCCGACGGCCATCGCCGAGGACGACGTACCCGTGCTCGACCCGGTCGAGATCACGGTGACCGCACCCAGGCTGGCCACGCCGCTGGCGGACCTGCCGGCGGCGGTATCGCGCGTGGACGAGCGCCAGGCCACCGAGGGGCGCCAGGGCCTGCAGCTGGACGAGTCGCTGAATCGCGTTCCGGGGCTGTTCGCCCAGAACCGCTACAACTTCGCGCAGGACGCGCGCATCTCCATCCGCGGCTTCGGCTCGCGCGCACCGTTCGGGGTGCGCGGGCTGCGCATCCTGCAGGATGGCATCCCCGAGACCACCCCGGACGGCCAATCGCAGGTGGACGCCATCGACCTGCTGAACCTGCGCGACATCGAGGTCCTGCGCGGGCCCAGCGCCGCGCTGTACGGCAATGCCTCCGGAGGCGTGATCTCGGCGCGCACCCGCGACGGCCGCGACGCGCGTGGCTTTGGCGGCGGAGTCATGCTGGGCAGCTACGGCTATCGCCGCGCCGAGGCGATCGCCGAGCAGGATCACGGGACCCATCGCTACTCCCTGACCGCCCACGACTTCGCCATCGACGGCTACCGCGACCAGTCCACCGCCGAGAAGCGCTACCTGCGCCTGCATACCGCCTCGGAGCTGGAGGCGGGGACGCTGAATTTTCACCTGCGTTACCTCGATGCCCCGCGCACCGATGACCCCGGCGGGCTCACGCGCGAGGAGATGCGCCAGAACCGGCGCGCGGCCGCCCCGCTGGCCACGGCCCTCGACAGCACCCAGGAAGCCGAGCAGCTCACAACGGGGCTGCAGTGGGAGCAGTCGCTCGGCCCCGGCGAGCTGCGCCTGGGTGGTTTCTGGACCCAGCGCGACTACGCGCAGCAACTGCCATTCCCCGGCGACTCACGGGTAGCCTACGAGCGCGACTTCTACGGCCTCAACGCCCAGTACGAACAGGACATCGGCCCGACCCGGGTGCTGACCGGGATCGACCTGGAGGAACAGCGCGACGACCGCACCCGCCGCTGTACCGATATCCAGGGACAGGCGAACTGTCCGGGCGGCACCCCCTCGATCGACGACCTTGCGCTGGACCAACGCGAGCGCGCCCGCTCACGCGGGGTGTTCGTGCAGACCGACACCGCGCTGGGGTCGGACTGGAACGTGGTGCTCGGCGCACGCCACGACCGCATCCGCATGTCCATCGATGACCACTTCGCCGATCGGGTGGGTGAACCGGACCGTTCGGATGCGCGGACCTTCCGCGAGACCAGCGCGATGGCGGGGCTGATCTGGCACTTCCAGCCGGACTACCGGGCCTACGTGAACGTGGCCACCAACTTCGAGACGCCGACCTTCACCGAGTTCGCGAACCCCGAGGGCGGGGGCGGATTCAACGCCGATCTCGACCCTCAGCGGGCACGCAGCATCGAGGTCGGGATCCGCCGCGAGACCGGTCGCCTGGCCTGGGATGCCTCGGTCTACGCGACCCGCGTACGCGACGAGATCGCCCCGTTCGAAGAGCCCAACGTGGACGGTCGCACGTTCTACACCAACGCCGGCCGGACCGCGCGTAACGGCTTCGAGCTGGCGGTCGACTGGTCCGCGACGGAGCAGTGGACGCTGTCCAGCGCGCTCAGCCTGAACGATTTCCGCTATCGGGATTTCGTGGACCAGCAGGGCGAACGGCGCGACGGCAATCGCCTGCCCGGGCTGCCGCGCGAGCAGCTGTTCGTGGAGGCCGACTGGCGTCAGGGACCTTACTTTTTCACCATCGATGCGCTGTACACAGGCGGGCGCTACGTGAACGACGCCAACGACGAACGAGTGGGCGGACAGACCACGCTGAACCTGCGCGCGGGCCGCCACTGGCAGGATGGCAACGCCCATGTCGAGGCCTTCGTGGCCGCGAACAACCTGCTGGACGCAGACAACGTCGACAACATCCGCATCAACGACGGCAACCGCCGCTATTACGAGCCGGCCCCCGGCCTGACCCTGATGGCCGGCATGCGCATGACCTTCGGGCGCTAGAGCACCACCACGCCGGACCCTGAGCCGTCATTGCGAGGAGGCGAAGCCGACGAAGCAATCTCCCTCAGGAAGCACCGCATTGCCAGCGTTCGGAGATTGCCACGTCGGCTTCGCCTCCTCGCAATGACGGTGCCGTGAAGATGGACCGTAGCCGCTACGTCGCACGCTGCACTGAGCGCCGCGCGAACCGCATCAAGGAAGGGTGTCCGACTAATCGCGCCGCCCAGGCCCCTCCGGCGGTTCCTTCGGCTCGATCTCGTCGAGCCGCCCCTGTTCGATCTTGCGCAGGGTCTCGGGGTCGGTGGGGTCGTCGTCCTCCCAGTCGTGCCGCCGATACACCGGGAACGGATCTCGACGATAGAGGAACCAGCCACAGACCGCACCCACGACCGCGCCGAACAGGTGCGCTTCGAACGAGACCTTGGGGCCGCTGGGGAAGACACCCCAGAGCATGCTGCCGTAGAGGAACAGGATGATGATGGCCACCGCGATGGACAGCGCATCGCGCCGGCGGATCCCGATCACCACGGCAAAGAACATCAGCCCGTGGGTCAGGCCCGAGGCGCCAATGTGCAGCCCCTCGCGAGCGAACAGCCAGACACCCAGGCCCCCCATCAGCCAGATCAGCGGGACTGCAACGCGCGTGGCACGCGGAAAGCCGTAGAGCGTGAGCATGCCGAGCACCCACAAGGTCGGCACATTGGCGAGCAGGTGACCCCAGGAGCCGTGGATCAACGGCGAGGTGATGATGCCCAGCGCCCCGACCGCGTCGCGCGGCAGAATACCCAGCCGCGACCAGTCCCCGCCCAGCAGGTCGTGCAGGGCGTGGATCACGATCAGGACGGCGGCCCCCAGCATGGGCCAGAGCAGCGCACGCCGAATCCGCTCCTGCTCGGCCCGGGGGTCGGCCGGAGGCGCCGGCCGGCGAAGATTCATCATCCGCCTAGCCTGCCATGCCTGGACAGGAGGTCCAATCTCTCCCATCCCCCGGCGCCGCCACGGGCACCGTCATTGCGAGGTCCCGCAGGGGCCGCGGCAACCTCCCGAAGCTTGCGCAGTGTCGGGGTCCGAGGGTTTCGGAGGGAGGTTGCTTCGTCGCTGCACTCCTCGCAATGACGGTGGCGGCATTAGTGCCCGCCCGGCCCCAGGTCGGCGCCCTTGTCGTGTTGCGCGAGCTTGTCGTGGAGTTCGCCGCTCTCGCCACGCGGCGTCCTGACTTCGACCTCCATGCCGTTGCGGCGGAACTTGCCGACGACCTTGTCGATGGCAGCCACCGCCGAGCTGTCCCATAGCGAGGCGCGCGTCAGGTCGATCTCGATGTGGTGGATGCCCTCGCGGTAGTCGAAGCTGTCGATGAACTTGTCCACGGCGACGAAGAACAGCTGGCCGCGCACGGTGTAGATGCGAGTCCGGCCGTCCTCCGACAGCGCACTGGTGACTTCGACGGCCTTGACCATCTTGCGCGCGAAGAAGATCGCCGAGAGCAGCACGCCGGCGAACACGCCCAGCGACAGGTCGTGGGTGATCACGGTGGTGCCGACGGTCACGATCAGCACGGTGGCGTCGGTGCGCGGCAGCTTGTGCAGGGTGGTCAGCGAGCCCCAGTCGAAGGTGGCGATGGAGACCATGATCATCACCGCGACCAGCGCGGCCATGGGGATGATCGAGACCAGGTCACCGAGGAACACGATGAAGATCAGCAGGAAGATGCCCGCCGACAGCGTGGACAGGCGCCCCAGCCCCCCGGACTTGATGTTGATCACCGACTGGCCAATCATCGCGCAGCCCGCCATGCCGCCGAAACAGCCGGTGACGATGTTGGCGATGCCCTGGCCCTGGGCCTCGCGGTTCTTGCCGGAGGGCGTGTCGGTCAGGTCGTCGAGGATGGAGGCGGTCAGCAGCGACTCCAGCAGGCCGACGATCGCCAGCGCGAAGGCGGTCGGGAAGATGATCTGCAGGGTCTCCCAGTTCAGCGGGATGTCCGGGAACAGGAACACCGGCAGGCCGTCCGGCAGCTCGCCCATGTCGCCGACCTCCAGCGTCGGCAGGCCCATGAAGTAGACCAGGACGCTGAGCACCACGATCGCGACCAGCGGCGGCGGCAGCAGCTTCGGGTAGCCCGGGATCATCGGCAGGCCGTAGAGGATGAGCAGCCCGGCGGTGACCAGCGCCCACATGGTGGTGTCGCCGTCCACCAGATAGGGCACCTGCGACAGGAAGATCAGGATCGCCAGCGCATTCACGAAGCCGACCAGCACCGTGCGCGGGATGAACATCATGTAGCGCGCGAGCTTGGCCCAGGCGAACAGGATCTGGATGATCCCGGTCAGGATGGTCGCGGCCAGCAGGTACTGCAGCCCGTGTTCCGCCACCAATGTCACCATCAGCAGCGCCATGGCCCCGGTCGCGGCCGAGATCATGCCGGGGCGTCCGCCGGCGAAGGCGATCACCACCGCCATGGTGAACGAGGCGTACAGGCCCACGCTCGGGTCGACCCCGGCGATGATCGAGAACGCGATCGCCTCGGGGATCAGGGCCAGCGCGACCACGATCCCGGCGATCAGGTCCGCGCGCACATTGAACAACCAGATCTTGCGCTGGCGTTGCAGGAAGTCGGTCAGGGTCTGCTGCACGTGGGAATCCCCAATACGGATGCGCGCCGCTGTATCGACCGGGGCCGGGACTGGCGGGCGGACAGGTGCGAGGGGAGGCTCACCGGTGTTCCACCTCTCGCAGGCGCGGTTGCAAGCGGTCTGGTGCCAGTACAGACTGAAACCGCCGAAAGGGGGCGAAGTCTAGCACCTCGCACCAAGACGCTGAACCGCGCGCCCCCTGTGGGGTCTCGCCGAGCCCCTTCCCACGACCAGCCCGAGGATCCCCATGCTGCAGCGCGTCATCATCGCCGTCGACTTCTCGCCTGCCTCCGCCGCGGCCCTGGCCGTCGCGCGGCAGCACTGCTCGGGGGCGAAGAAGCGCTTGCTCTACGTGATGAAGCCCTCTGATGTGGCCGGGCCCAGCGCCGCTGGCGCCTTCAGTGGCGCCGGCACCTCGCCGCTGAACGCGAAGGACATGCGTCACTCCGCGGAAGACAAGGTCCGCGCACAGCTCGAGGCGTGGGCCGAGGAGGACGACGAGGTCGCCGTGGCCATTGGCAGTGCGCCGGAGGAGATCTCCCGCCATGCCGAGGAATGGGGTGCGGACATGATCGTGATGGGCACGCGCGGTCGCAGCCAGATCGCCAGCATGCTCTCCGGGTCCGCGACCGAATGGCTGGTGCGCAATGCACGCCTGCCGGTACTGGTGGTGCACGACGTCCCGCTGTCCGACGCCATGAAGCAAAAGCTGCCCCCGGAGGGCGCGGTCAACTGACCACGCAGCGGGGCCTCAGGAGGAGCAACTCAACTGGATGCCGGCGGCCCAGGCGGGCGGCAGGTCCGCGTAGGCCTCGAACTCGGACTGCTCGTCGTACGGCTGCGCGAGGATCGCCTGCAGCCGCAGCAGCTCGGACGTATCGCCCGCCTCGGCCTGCTCGATCGCGGCCTGCGCCAGGTGGTTGCGCAGGATGTACTTCGGATTGACCGCGTTCATCGCCGCCCGACGCGCCTCGAACGGGCGGGCCTCCGTCTCCAGGCGCGCCTGATAGCGCGACCACCATGCGCGCCAGGTCTCCGCGTCCTCCAGCTCGGCCTCGAGCTGTTCGCGGATCTCGGGCTGCTCCAGGTCCGGTAGCTGGCGGAAGAAGCGCGTGTAATCGACGCCCTCCGCGGCCATGCGCGCCAGCAGGTCGTGAATCAACTCAAGGTCCCCTTCGCGTTCCTCCGCCAGCCCCAGCTTCGCGCGCATGCGCGTTAGCCAGGCCTGCTCGAACCGGGGCATGAAGTCCACCAGAAGTGCCTTGGCCCGCTCGATCGCGGCTTCGCGGGTGGCGTCCTGGAAATGGATTACCAGGGTCTCGGCCAGACGGATCAGGTTCCACTGCGCGATCGCCGGCTGCTGGTCGAAGGCGTAGCGGCCGCCCTGGTCGGTGTGGTTGCAGATGTAGCCCGGGTCGTAGGCATCCAGGAACGCGAACGGGCCATAGTCGATGGTCAGCCCCAGCAGGCTCATGTTGTCGGTATTCATCACCCCGTGGCAAAACCCGACGGCCTGCCAGTCGGCGATCATCTCGGCGGTGTTCGCGATCACCTGTTCGAGCATCGCGGCCACCGGGTCGTCGGCGTCCGCCAGCTCGGGATAGTCGTGCGCCAGCGCATAGTCGATCAGTTCGCGCAGGCGTTCGCTGTAGCCGCTGTAGTGGAAATACTCGAAGTGCCCGAAGCGCAGGAAGCTGGGTGCCGCGCGCAGCACGATCGCCCCCGGTTCCACGCGCTCGCGCAGGACCTGCAGGCTGGAGCCGAACAGGGCCACCGCGCGGGTGGTCGGCACGCCCAGTGCGGCCATCGCCTCGGAGATCAGGTACTCGCGGATCGAGGAACGCAGTACCGCGCGGCCGTCGGCGCCGCGCGAATAGCGCGTGCGGCCAGCCCCTTTCACCTGCAGTTCCCAGTGCTCACCGGAGGTGGTTCGAACCTCGCCCAGCAGCTTTGCGCGTCCGTCCCCCAACTGCGGGACAAAGACGCCGAACTGGTGCCCGGCATAGACACTGGCCAGCGGGTCGGGGCCCTCCATCGGGTGTCCTTCGGTGCAGGCCCCCAGCCAGGGCTGGCGGGCCAGGTCGGTCGCGGCCAGCCCCAGGCGCCGGCACATCTCGGCGCTGGTCGCCAGGCACGTGGCATCCGGGAACGGGGCCGGCGCCGGACGGTCATAAAAGGCCTCCGGCAGACTCGCAAAGCGGTTCACCCATTGCAGTTCGGGTGTGCTGGGCGCTGGGGCTTCGGCGCGGGACATCGATACCTCGGCAGATCGCGGCTTCAGGCGTTATGATGCGCGACGATTCGATTTTGCACCTTTGGGCCCACAGTGCCCGGGTGTTCCGTCACGCGGGCACGGCGACCATGTCGTACGCCCCATTTCCGGGAGGAGACTCGTGACCGAAGAGCAGGACAACAAGAATCAGGGTGGCCTGAAGAACAGCGAACGCCTGGCCTGGCTGGGCTTCATGCTGTTTTTCGTCATCATCCTCGCCATCTACATCGCCCGTGCCACCGGGCTGGAGCAGGATGTGACCGAGGCCCAGCGCGAGCTGTACCAGACGCAGGTGCAGCTACAGGAATACACCCGGCACGAGATTCCGCGCCCGGTCGAACTGGGCCTGACGAACGCGCACATCCAGGACCTGCAACGCCGCGGCATGGCACGCGCCGAGGAGCGCCTGCGTGCAGATCTGATGGAACATCCGGAGCTGATCCCGCACGAGGCGGAGGGTGACGAGGGCTTTACGTTCCGGCCCGACGGCATCCACGTGCTGAACCACCGCTGGGTACTGGCGAACTTCGAGGGCGACGATGCCCATGGCCAGGTCCTGCTCGGCTACGAGGTGGTGCACGGTAACGTGATGTGGGAAGTGATCGACTCGACGCTGGCCTACTGACGATCCTGGTAAATCAGGTGGTGCGCCTTCGCACCACCTCGATCGTGTCTCAGCCCATCGTGCCCGCAAGGTGCTCGCGGGCGACCGCGACCTGGCGCCGGACCTGCTCCGGGGCCGTGCCGCCGGTCAGGTTGCGAGCAGCGGCCGACCCCTCCGGCGTCAGCACCGTGTAAACATCGTCGCCCACCGCGTCGCTGATGGCCTGCAGGTCGGCCAGCGGCAGTTCCGCCAGATCGACCCCACGATCCTGCGCCACCCGTACCGCACGACCCACGACCTCGTGGGCATCACGGAAGGCCACACCCCGCCCGACCAGGTAGTCGGCAAGATCCGTTGCCGTGGCAAAGCCCTTGCGCGTGGCGGCCAGGGTGTTCTCCGCACGCACCTCCAGGTTGGGCACCATGTCGGCAAACGCGCGCAGCGAGCCGAGCAAGGTATCCACGGTGTCGAACAGCGGTTCCTTGTCCTCCTGATTGTCCTTGTTGTAGGCGAGCGGCTGGCCCTTCATCAGGGTCAGCAAGGACATCAGGTGGCCATAGACCCGGCCGGTCTTGCCACGCACCAGCTCGGGCACGTCCGGGTTTTTCTTCTGCGGCATGATCGACGAGCCGGTGCAGTAGCGGTCCGGCAGGTCGATGAACGCGAACTGCGCACTGGTCCAGAGGATCAGTTCCTCGGCCTGGCGCGACAGGTGCATCATCAGCGTGGCCGCGGCGGCGGTGAACTCAATCGCGAAGTCGCGATCCGAGACCGCGTCCAGCGAGTTGCGCGTCACCCCGTCAAAGCCCAGCAGCTCGGCGGTGTACTCGCGATCCAGCGGATACGGTGTCCCGGCCAGCGCGGCCGCGCCCAGCGGGAGGACATTGACCCGCGCGCGGCAGTCGACCAGGCGCTGGGCATCGCGCTCCAGCATCTCGTACCAGGCCAGCATGTGGTGCCCGAAGGTGACCGGCTGCGCGGTCTGCAGATGGGTAAAGCCGGGCATCACCGTCTCGGCCTCGCGCTCGGCCAGATCCACCAGCCCGCGCTGGTAGGCCCGGACAAGGCTCAGGATGTCGTCGATGGCGGCGCGCAGCCACAGGCGGATGTCGGTCGCCACCTGGTCGTTGCGCGAACGGCCGGTGTGCAGCTTCTTGCCGACGTCACCGATCCGCTCGATCAGCCGCGCCTCGATGTTCATGTGCACATCTTCGCGGCCGATCTGCCAGTCGAACTTGCCGGCGGCGATCTCGTCGCGGATGGCGTCCAGCCCCTGCAGGATCTGTTCGGCCTCGGCGTCGGTCAGGACGCCGACCTTGGCCAGCATGCGCGCATGCGCCTGCGATCCCTGGATATCCTCCCGGTACAGGCGCTGGTCGAACTCGACCGAGGCGGTAAAGCGTTCGACAAAGGCATCGGTGGGTTCGGAGAAACGGCCGCCCCAGAGCTTGGCCTCGCCCTCGGGGGCCGGGGCCTGTGGCTTGTCGCGTGCGGAATCCTGCGTCATGGTGCACCCTGAACCGGGTTGGAAAGACTCGGAAGTATAAGGGAGACGCGGCACAGTGTCCCCCGACCAAATACAAGGATGGACGGCACCCGGAGGGGAGACGGGTCGTGAAGGCACCTGCGCCGGACGACGAGACCACCGAACTGGCGAAACAATCGCCGCTGCCGGATTTCTGCAGCGCCGAGACGCTGTTGCGCGTGCTGATGGTCGCGGTACTGCTGGCCCTGGCGGTGACCCTGCTGCGCGGGGGCGGGCAGGACTGGGTGCCGGGGCTCGCCCTGCATGCGCTGTTCATCTTCTGGGTCGCGCTGACCAGCCTGCTGATCCTGTGCGCCGGCAAGCGGCTGCTGGTGCGCCTGCCCCTGTGGGGCCAGATCGTCCTGCCCCCGCTGGTGCCAATCGCCAACACGGCGGCGGTCTTTCTGGGGGCCGAGGGCCTGCAGCTGGCCGATCCGGCCTGGCGCTGGCCGGCGATCGCGGTGGCCACGATCCTGAGCCTGGTGGCGATGCATTACCTCTACCTGCAGGCGGCCTGGCAGCGCGAGACCCAGGCCGTCTCCCGCGCCCGCGAGCAGGCGATGCGCGCGCGGCTGCGGCCGCACTTTCTCTACAACAGCATGAACACCATTGCCGGGCTGTGCCGCAGCGAACCCGCGCGCGCGGAACAGATCACGCTGGATCTGGCCGATCTCTTTCGCGCCACCTTCGCGACCGCGGATCGCCAGTCCCTGCGCGCGGAGCTGGAGCTGGTGCGAGCCTTCCTGAATATCGAGCAGACGCGGTTTGGCGAACGCCTGGAGGTGGAATGGGACTGCCCGGACCAGGCCGGTCTGGACGTCAGCGTGCCCACCCTGATCCTGCAGCCGCTGGCGGAAAACGCGATCCAGCACGGGATCGGGCCGGCCCGGGGTCCCGGCTTCGTGCGCGTTCGCTGTCGGCTCGACTCCGGCACAGTGATGCTGTCGCTGACCAACAGCGTCGACCCGGAGGCACACAGCGAGGGGACCGGCACCGCCAGCGAGGCCGTGCGCCTGCGCCTGCACCATGCGTTTGGTGATCGGTGTCGCTTCGAAACCGTGGCCCGGAAGCGCGAGTTCGAAGTCCGCATTCGCCTGCCACTGGAACGGGGGAATCAACATGTCGAGTGAAGCCTTGCGCGTCCTGATCGTGGACGACGAACCGATTGCGCGTCAGCGCCTGGCCGGGATGGTCAACGACGCCGGACATCAGGTGATTGGCCAGGCGGCCGAGGCGATCAGCGCACGCGACGCCATCACCCGCGAGGCACCCGATCTGGTGCTGCTGGATGTCGAGATGCCCGGTGAGTCGGGCATGGAGCTGGCCGCCGAGATCGGCGCCCGGCGACCCGACCTGATGGTGATCCTGGTCACCGCACACGAGCAGTTCAGCCTGGACGCCTTCGAGGCCGGCGTGCGCGACTACGTGCTCAAGCCCGTGCGCGGCGAGCGCCTGACCCAGGCCCTGGAGCGCGCGGCCCGGCACAAGGCCGGCTCTTCGGCACCCGCTCCACGGACGGTTCGCCTGACCATCGGGCGGCGCGAGGAACGCGTGGCCCTGGACCGTATCGCCTACTTCACGGCCGAAGACGGCTATGTGATTGCGCGCGGTGAACAGCTCGAGGGGTTTGTGGATACGCGACTGCACGAACTGGAATCCCGGTTCGGCGATGCCCTCCTGTGCGTGCGCCGGGGCTGCCTGGTGGTGCGCACGGCGATCCGGGGGCTGGAGACACGCGGCCCGGCCGATCACCGCCTGCTGTTTCACGGCCACGTCGATCCGGTGGCCGTCAGCCGCCGTCAGCTGCCACAGGTGAGGGCCTTCCTGCGCGGCAATCTGGCATAGCAAGAAGCGACAGCCCCTGGATCCGGGAGGGTTCGGGCCACTGCGCCGAAACCGTTATACTACGGCGCTTTATTCTCCAGCCGCCGGACCCCGCATGAAACCCCTGCGTATCGCCACTCGAAAAAGCCCGCTCGCCATGTGGCAGGCGGAACATGTCGCCGCGCGCCTGCGGGGCCTGCACCCGGATCTTCCGGTGGAACTGGTCGGCATGACGACCCAGGGCGATCGCGTGCTCGACTCCCCGCTGGCCCGTATCGGCGGCAAGGGGCTGTTCGTGAAGGAGCTGGAGGTCGCAATGCTGGAGGATCGTGCGGACATCGCGGTCCATTCGGTCAAGGACGTGCCCATGGAGCTGCCGGCGGACCTGGTGCTACCGGTGATCCTCGATCGGGAAGATCCGCTGGATGCGTTCGTCTCCAACACCTATGCCCATGTCGACGAGCTGCCCCAGGGCGCGCGCGTGGGTTCGTCCAGCCTGCGCCGGCAGTGCCAGCTGCGGGCACGGCGGCCGGACCTGAAGATCACCGATCTGCGCGGCAACGTGAACACCCGGCTGGGCAAGCTGGATGCCGGCGAGTACGACGCGATCCTGCTGGCGGCGGCCGGACTGAAGCGCCTTGGGTTCGACGAGCGCATCCGCGCCCGGCTGGAACCGGCTGTCAGCCTGCCGGCGGTGGGCCAGGGGGCAATCGCCATCGAGTGCCGCGAGAACGACCCGGAGATCGCGGCGCTGATCGCACCCCTGAACGACCGCGACACCTCCGACCGCGTGCGTGCAGAACGCGCGTTCAATCGCCGCCTGGAGGGCGGCTGCCAGGTCCCTCTGGCCGCCCACGCAACCCTGGACGGCGACCGGCTCCGCCTGGACGGTCTGGTCGGCGCCGTCGATGGCAGCCAGCTCCTGCGACGGCAGGTGGAAGGGCCGCGCGGCGACGCGGAGGCCCTCGGGGTACAGCTGGCCGAACAACTGCTGGAACTGGGGGCTGGCGAGCTGCTGGCCGCCGCCCACGCCGAGAACGCAGCCTCCACGAAAGGATCCTGAAAATGGCCGAGCTGGATATCATGAAGCCCACCGCGGACGGCCCCCTGAACGGCTGCGGGATCCTGGTCACGCGGCCGGCGGCGCAGGCAGAGGAGTTCTGCACCTTGCTGGCTGGCGATGGCGCCGAGGTGATCCGCTTTCCGGTGCTGGAGATCCTGGCGCCCAGCGACCCGACCGACCTGCGCGCGGTACTGAATCAGCTGGATAATTTCGATATTGCGGTCTTTATCAGCCCGAACGCGGTGCAGCGGGTGCTGAACCTGGCGCTGGCCGACCGCACCTGGCCCGAAGGGACGCGAATCGCAGCCATCGGCAACCGCACCGCGAAGGAGCTGAAGGGCTTCGGGCTGAACGTGGATATCGCCCCGCCGCGGCGCTTCGACAGCGAGGCGTTGCTGGAACAGCCGGCGATGCAGGACGTGGCCGGCCAGCGCGTGGTGATCTTTCGCGGCGACGGCGGGCGCGAATACCTCGGCGATACGCTGAAGTCGCGTGGCGCGGAGGTCACCTTTGCCGAGGCCTACCGGCGCGGGCGCCCGGAGGGCGATACCGGCGCGCTGATGTATGCGTTCTCTCGCGACCAGATCGACATCATCACGATCACCAGTGGCGAGGGGCTGCGCAATCTCTACGAGATGGTCGGCAAGCTCGGGCGCATGTGGCTGCGCAAGACACCGCTGGTGGTGGGTTCCGAACGGATCGGCGAGATCGCCCACGAGCTGGGGTTCAAGGCCGCCGTAGAGGTCGCAGAGGACCCGACTGACGCCGCGATGCAGCAGGCGGTGCACCGCCTGGCCGCGCAACTCGCGACCAGCTGATCAGCGGGGTCGCGCGCCCCTATTCGTGGGGCGCGGCCGGCTCGAAGCTGTCGTAGTAGAGCTGTTCGGTCGGCAGGCCCGCGGCGAGGAAGGCATTGGTCGCCGCCTCGATCATCGCCGGCGGACCGGCCATGTAGACATCGAAGCCGGACAGGTCGGGGTATTCGGCCAGTACCGCATCGTGTGGCCAGCCCGCGACAGCCGGGAACCCGCCCGCCGTGTCCGCCGGCACATCGGAGAGCACCGGCGTAAAGCGAAAATGCTCACCGTGTTCGGCGCTCATGCGGCCGAGCCAATCGGGGGCGTAAATCCCTTCTGCACTGCGCGCGCCCCAGAACAGGTGGTGCGGGCGGTCGAAGCCCTCGACCGCCAGATGGTCCAGCATCCCCTTGAGCGGGCCGAAGCCCGTGCCACCACCAACGAACAGGCGCGGCCGCTCCGATTCCTCGTCGACAAAGAACGTGCCGAGCGGCCCCTCGATCCGTAACAGCGCCTTGGGCTGCATCTCCTCGAACACCATCTTCGAGAAGCGCCCACCCTCCAGGTTGCGCACATGCAGGACCAGCTGTTCGTCGTCATGCGGGGCATTGGCCAGCGAGTAGCTACGGCGCCCGCCGCCCTTGAGCAGGACATCCAGGTACTGTCCGGCGAGGAACTGCATGCGCTCGGTTGCGGGGAGCTGAAGACGCAGCTCCATGACATCGTCGGCCAGGCGGTTCAGCTGCGCGACACGACAGGGCAGCGTCTTCACGACGATATCCTTGGCCGCGCCGATCTCGCGCACCTCGATCTCCAGGTCATCCACCGGGACCGCCTGGCAGAACAGGGCCCAGCCATCGGCCAGTTCGGCCTCGGTAATGCCCGGCGGCTTTTTCGGCCCGTGGTCCACTTCGCCCGCGAGGACGCGCCCCTTGCAGGATCCGCAGGCGCCGTTACGGCAGCCATAGGGAAACGCAAACCCCTGGCGCAACGCGGCCTCGAGTACGGTCTCGTCGTCTTCGACCTCGAGTTGCTGCCCGCTGGGCTGGATGATCACGTCAAAGGCCATGCGCTGCTCCCGCTGCTGGTCCAACAAGGGGGCCTATTGTCTCCACGGTCCGGGCGAACGCAAGCAACCCCGGAAGCCGCATGTAGCGGTCCCGGGGTGCATTCCATGGACGGGATGGGGCAGACTCGGGGGCGCCAATCACAGGCAGGGAGAAAGGAATGCAAGGAGAAAAATGGACAGCCGCACTGGCCGCCGTCGGGGTGATGGTTCTGGGCGGATGTGCAGCCAACGAAACCCGTGACACGACGACCGATGCAGGGGCCGAAGCCGCTGCCGAGGTCACCGATCCGGAGGTGATCGTCGCGGTCCCGGAGCGGTTCGCCTACAGCGACGATGCAACGGTGTCCGAAGCCATTCGCCGCGAATGCGAGCTGGAGGAGCGCTTCCCCGGCTTCGTGCAGGAGTTCGGGGCTCGCCATGATGTCCGCGTGGAATCCGGCGCGGACGTGAGCCCCGGGGATGCTGGAAAGGTACTGGTGGTGGAGATCACCCAGGCCCGCAATGACGGCAGCGCCTGGTCCGGACACCGGTCCCTGGCGGAGGCCGAGGGCACGCTGTACGAGAACGGCGAGGCGGTGGCTGACTTCACCTCACGCCGGGTGTCTGGCGGCGGGGCATTCGGCGGGTTCAAGGGCAGCTGCGCGGTGATGGGTCGCACGGTACGGGCCATGGGCGCCGACATCGCGGCCTGGGTGCGGCTACCCGAGGACGGCGCACACCTGGGCAACTAGGGGCCGGGCGGGGCTGTGGCGACGGCTACAGCCCCAGCTCGTCCCAGAGGGCATCCACCCGCTCACGTACGGCCGGATCCATGGTGATCGGTCGGCCCCACTCGCGATCGGTCTCGCCCGGCCACTTGGAGGTCGCGTCCATACCCATCTTGGAGCCCAGCCCCGAGACGGGTGAGGCGAAATCCAGGTAGTCGATCGGCGTGTTCTCCACCAGCGTCGTGTCACGCGCAGGGTCCATGCGCGTGGTAATCGCCCAGATTACATCGTTCCACTCGCGCGTGTTCACGTCATCATCGACGACGATCACGAATTTTGTATACATGAACTGGCGCAGGAACGACCACACCCCCATCATCACGCGCTTCGCGTGGCCCGGGTACTGCTTGCGCATGGAAACCACCGCCATACGGTAGGAGCAACCCTCAGGCGGCAGGTAGAAGTCCACAATCTCCGGAAACTGCTTCTGCAGGATCGGGATGAAGACCTCGTTCAGGGCAACCCCCAGGACCGCCGGTTCATCGGGCGGACGCCCGGTATAGGTGGAGTGATAGATCGGCTGTTCACGGTGGGTGATACGGTCGATGGTGAACACCGGGAACTCGTCCACCTCGTTGTAGTACCCCGTGTGATCGCCGAACGGGCCCTCGGGCGCGGTTTCGCCGGGGTGGATATGGCCCTCCAGCACGAACTCGGCGGATGCCGGGACCTCGAGATCGGAGCCGATGCAGCGGGTGACCTCCGTGCGGCTGCCGCGCAGCAGCCCGGCAAAGGCGTATTCCGACAGCGTATCCGGCACGGGCGTGACCGCGCCGAGGATGGTCGCAGGATCGGCCCCCAGGGCCACCGCAATGGGGAACGGCTCACCTGGATGGGCCTGGCACCATTCCCGGTAGTCCAGCGCGCCCCCGCGATGCGACAGCCAGCGCATGATCACACGGTTGCGGCCGATCACCTGCTGACGGTAGATGCCGAGGTTCTGCCGCGACTTCTCCGGCCCGCGGGTCACGACCAGGCCCCAGGTGATCAGCGGCCCGGCATCCCCCGGCCAGCAGGTCTGCACCGGCAGGGTGGACAGGTCCACGTCGTCGCCTTCGATCACATGGCGCTGGCAGGCGGCCCCGCGCGTCTTCTTGGGCGCCATGTCGAGCACCTTGCGAAACACAGGCAGCTGTTCCCAGGCCGCCTTCAGGCCCTTGGGCGGGTCCGGCTGCTTGAGAAAGGCCAGCAGCCGGCCGACCTCGCGCAGGGCCTCGACCGAGTCCTCGCCCATGCCCATGGCCACCCGTTCCGGCGTGCCGAACAGGTTAGCCAGGACCGGGATATCGGAACCCTTGGGGTTCTCGAACAGCAACGCGGGTCCGCCGGCGCGCAGGACACGATCGGCGATCTCGGTCATCTCGAGGTTCGGGTCGATCTCGGTGGTGATGCGCTTGAGCTCGCCGCGGGCCTCTAGCCCGTCGATGAAGTCACGCAGGTCCCTGTATTTCAAAGGTGTCTCCCAGGGCGCGGCCGTCGGCCGGGCCTAGTCGCTGAATTCGGCCCAGACGGGGGCATGGTCGGAGGGCCGTTCCCAGCCGCGGGGCTCGCGGTCGATCCCGGCAGCGGTCAGGCGTTTTTGCAGTGCGGGGCTGGCGAGGACCAGGTCAATCCGAAGGCCGCGGTTGCGCCGGAAGGAAGCGGCGCGGTAATCGAACCAGGAGAATTCCTCTTCCGGCTGCTCGAACGCACGGAAGGTGTCCGCGAGACCAAGGTCCGTGAGGGCCGCCAGGGCCTCCCGTTCCGGGGTCGAGCACAGGATACGCTCGTGCCAGGCCTCGGGGTCGTGCACGTCGCGGTCTTCCGGGGCGATGTTGAAATCGCCCAGCACCACGAGGTTCGGGTAGGTCTCGATCTCGGCGGCCAGCCAGGCGCGCATGCGTGCCAGCCAGTCGAGCTTGTAGGCGTACTTTTCGGTCCCGACATTTTCGCCGTTCACCACATAGAGGTTCACGATACGGATATCGCCGATCGTGGCCGCCAGGATGCGGCGCTGGGCGTCCTCCAGCCCCGGCGGATCAGTGACGACGTCCGTTGCCTGTGTACGCGAGAGTATGGCCACGCCGTTGTAGGTCTTCTGGCCGGAGTAGACCACCTCGTAACCGGCATCCTGGATCGCACTGACCGGGAAGTTCTCGTCGGTTAGCTTGGTTTCCTGCAAGGCGAGGATGTCCGTGCGCGAGCTACCCAGCCAGTCGAGGACCTGGGGCAGGCGGACCTTCAGGGAGTTGACGTTCCAGCTGGCGATCTTCACGCGGCGTTCTCCAGTCCGCTGTGCCGCAGCAGGGCGTCGATCTCGGGGTCACGGCCGCGGAAGGCCCGGAAGGAATCGGCGGCGGGCCGCGAGGCACCGACCTCCAGGATCTCGCGCAGATAGGCTGCACCGACCTCGGGCGAGAACAGACCCTCTTCCTCGAATCGTGCAAAGGCATCGGCGGACAGGACCTCCGCCCACTTGTAGCTGTAATAGCCCGCCGCATAGCCTCCGGCAAAGATATGGGCAAAGCCATGGGGGAAGCGGTTGAACGCAGGCGGACGGACCACCGCGACCTCGTCACGCACCGTCTCCAGGAGATCGAGGATGGCCTGGGCGCTGTCGGGTGCGGGCCCCGCGTGCAGGCGCATATCGAACAGGGAGAACTCGACCTGTCGCAGGAGCTGCAGCGCGGCATGGAAGTGGCGGGTATCGACGAGGCGCTGATAGAGGTCATCCGGCATGGGCTCGCCGGTCTCGTAATGAAGGGCGAACAGATCCAGGGCCTCGCGCTCCCAGCACCAGTTCTCCATGAACTGGCTTGGCAGTTCGACGGCGTCCCATTCGACGCCATTGATCCCGGCGATCTCGGGCTCGTTCACGCGTGTGAGCATGTGGTGGAGGCCATGGCCGAACTCGTGGAACAGGGTAATCACCTCGTCGTGGGTAAACAGCGCAGGCTTGCCATCCACGGGCGGGGTGGAGTTGCAGGTCATGAAGGCGACCGGGACCTGCTGGGCCTCTGCCGAGACAAAACGCTGGCGGCAGACATCCATCCAGGCACCGCCTCGCTTGTTCTTGCGGGCGTAGAGATCAAAGTAGAAACCCGCACGTTCGACGCCGTTCGCGTCAACGACTCGATAGTAGCGAACGTCGTCATGCCAGCTTTCGACAGTCGGGTCGGCCTCGAAATGCACGCCGAACAGGCGCTCGACCAGGCGAAACAGGCCTTCCACCGCCTGGCTGGCGGGGAAATAGGGCTTCAGCATTTCCTGGCTCAGTCCAAGACGCCGCTCACGCATCTTCTCGGCGGCATAGGCCATATCCCAGGCTTCCAGGGAGTCGAGCCCGAGCTCATCGCGGGCGAAGGCACGCAGCCCGGCCAGATCCTGTTCGGCCCGGGGACGTGCCCGCTGGGCGAGGTCCTGCAGAAAGGTATCGACCTGACCGGCGTTCTCGGCCATCTTGGTCGCCAGTGAGCGCTCCGCGTAGTGCGCAAACCCCGTGATGCGCGCCTTCTCCTCCCGCAGCTGGAGGATTTCGACCATGACGTCGCTATTGTCGAAGCGACCTTCATCGGGGCCCTGGTCAGATGCGCGGGTCGCGAAGGCCTCGTAGACGCGGCGGCGAAGCTCGCGGTTGTCAGCATGGCTCATCACCGCGAAATAGCTCGGGAAATCCAGTGTGACGACGTAACCGGTCTGCTCGTGGGCGCGGGCGTTCTGGGCCAACATGGCCTGTTCTGCTGTGGGTATGCCGACAAGTTCGTCCTGGTTGTCGGTCTGCCAGGTCCAGGACTGGGTCGCATCAAGGACGTTCTCCTCGAATCGCGCCGTGAGTGCGGACAGACGGGCATCGATTTCCCGCAAGCGGGCGCGCGCATCCTCGGGGAGATCGACACCACTTAGGTGGAAATCACGCAGGGCGTCATCAATTACCTTGCGTCGCTCGGGCGCGAGCTGGGGGTATTCCGGGCCATCGGCCAGGCGGCGAAAGGCGGCATACAGCCCCTGATGCTGCGACACCCAGCTCCCAAACTCGGACAACTTGGGCAGGCAAGCATTGTATGCCTGGCGCAGCTCCGGACTGTTCATCACCGCATTCAAGTGCCCGACCGGTGCCCATACCTGAGAGAGACGGGCATCCAGGTGCTGCAAAGGCGCCACAAGTCCGTCCCAGGTCGGGGCGTCGCCAGCCTGGGCGACGAGCTGTTCGATCCCGTCGCGATTCTCCTGAATGACGGTTTCGATAGCGGGGAGAACGTGTGCCGGGACGATGGATCGAAACGTGGGCAGGCGATCCGTTTGCAGCAGAGGGTTGGTCACGTGGACTCCAGATTCGAGTAGGACGGGAATTATGCCATTCGGACCACAGGCCCGGGAGGGTGTTCCGCCGTTGCGAGACTCCATCGAACCGGTCGCTGGAGGGTGCTGGAAAGGCTAGGCAGGTTTGTCCGGATCGGAGGATGGGGGTTGCAAGGGTGTGTAACGGCCCATTCCGGCGAGCCAGGCGATCGGTGCGTAGAAGGGCGAGCGACAGGTGTGCCGATACGTCTGCAGGGCGGCGTTATAGCGAATCAGGGTGTCGCGAATGGCCTGATCCAAAGCGACGACCCGTCGCGTCGACTCGTCCAAACTTTCTCTATTAATATCAATAGGTTGTTGGTATATCGAGTCCCACAGGGCGCGGATTTCGCGCTCCGCTTCGGCGACGGTGGTCAGGTCGCCCCGGCGACGAGCCGTCTCCTGACGCTGCAAGGATCGGTGCAGATCCTGGACGGCCGGTGGTCCGCTGTCAGCTTGGATGCAGACCTTCTGCAAGTGGCCGTTGCGCTGCACAAGAAGGCGCTCCAGTTGATCCCAGGTGCCGACCACTTGGCGTTCCTGGACGGCCAGATGGGAGTACAAGCGCGCAATGCCCAGAGTCAGACCCACGAGCCCGGCGATCGTGACGATGACGAAGATCGCCATCCGGGATCAGACGTCAACGTTCTCCGCGCTCAGAGCTCGGCTTTCGATGAAGTCCCGGCGCGGTTCGACCTGATCCCCCATCAGGGTGGTGAAGATTTCGTCCGCGCGGATCGCATCCTCTACCCGGACCTGGAGCAGGCGACGGGTTTCGGGATTCATCGTCGTTTCCCAGAGCTGATCCGGATTCATCTCGCCCAGGCCCTTGTAACGCTGGGTGGCCAGGCCCCGGCGGCCCTCCTGGAGCAGCCATTCCATGGCCTCGGAAAAGCCCTGGATGCGGTGAACGCGTTCGCCTCGCTTGATGTAGGCACCAGACTCAAGCAGGGCATTGAGGCGGGCAGAGAGGTCCAGGATCGTCTGGAAATCGCGCGAGGCGAGCGTATCGTCGGTGATGTACTGCGACAACGCGGCGCCGTGCTCGAGACGATCCAGGCTCAGCTGGGCGTGACCGTCGACATTGTTAACCGGACCCAGGCTGTAGCGGGTAGCACCGGCGCGATCACTGGAGATAGACTCCAGGATGCGCGAGAACCAGGCTTGAACTTCTGGGTTGGTGACGCTGCGCGGCTCGGGAATCGCGTCGGCCTCGAGCATGGCCCAGAGGATGCGCGAGTCGTACAGACGTCCGAGCCGCTCGACCGCGCGGGCGGCCTTCTGGTAGCCCTTCACCAGTTCTTCGAAGGGCTCGCCCGTGACGGGCGGGGCGTCCGGACCCGGATGCAGCGCGGCGCCGTCCAGGGCAAGCGAGACCACGATTTCGCCCATCTCGGCTTCGTCGCGGACGTATTGCTCGCGCTTGCCGCGCTTGATCTTGTATAGCGGCGGCTGCGCGATATAGACGTGGCCACGCTCGATCAGCTCGGGCATCTGACGGAAGAAGAAAGTCAGCAGCAGGGTGCGGATGTGCGATCCGTCCACGTCCGCGTCGGTCATGATGATGATGCGGTGGTAGCGCAGTTTGTCCGGATCGTATTCGTCCTTCCCGATCCCGCAACCCAGCGCCGTAATCAGGGTCCCGACCTCGGCGGATCCGAGCATGCGATCAAAGCGTGCTCGCTCGACATTGAGGATCTTCCCCTTCAACGGCAGGATCGCCTGGAAATGCCGATCCCGTCCCTGTTTGGCAGAACCGCCCGCTGAGTCGCCCTCCACCAGGTAGAGTTCCGAATGCGCCGGATCCTTTTCCTGGCAATCGGCCAGCTTGCCGGGCAAGCCGGCGATGTCCAGCGCACCCTTGCGGCGCGTCACCTCGCGCGCCTTGCGAGCCGCCTCGCGCGCACGCGCCGCCTCGAGAACCTTGTCGGTGATCGACTTGGCCTCGGGAGGGTTCTCCAGCAGGAAGTTGGTCAGTGCATCGGACAAGACGCTCTCGACGATCGGCTTGACCTCTGAGGAGACCAGCTTGTCCTTGGTCTGGGATGAAAACTTCGGGTCCGGGACCTTGACCGAGAGTACAGCGGTCAAGCCCTCACGCATATCATCCCCGGCGGTGGCGACCTTGGCCTTCTTGATCAGCCCCTCTTTCTCCAGGTACTGATTGACCGTACGCGTGAGCGCCGCGCGGAAACCGGCCATATGGGTGCCGCCATCGCGCTGCGGAATGTTATTGGTGTAGCAGAAGATGTTCTCCTGATAGGAGTCGTTCCACTGCAGCGCGACCTCGACGACGTAGTCATCCTCGCGTGTCTGGTTCGCGTAGATCACGGTGGGATGCAACGCCGTCTTCTTCTGATTCAGGTGCTCGACAAACGCACGAATACCGCCCTCGAACAGGAAGGTCTCTTCGCGGTTGTCGCGTTGGTCGCGCAGGGTAATCCGGACACCGGAATTCAGGAATGAGAGCTCGCGAAGGCGTTTGGCGAGGATCTCGTAGTGGAATTCGATGTCGGTGAAGATTTCGTCACTGGGGCGGAACCAGATCCTGGTGCCAGTCCGATCGGTGGGGCCTGCGACCGCCAATGGGGCATCAGGTACACCGAGATGATAGATCTGCTCGTGACGCTGGCCGGCACGATGGATCTCCAATCGGAGCTCTTCCGACAGGGCATTCACGACCGATACCCCGACGCCGTGCAGGCCCCCGGACACCTTGTAGGAGTTGTTATCGAACTTACCGCCGGCGTGGAGGACCGTCAGGATCACTTCTGCGGCGGACGTGCCCTCTTCCTCATGGATATCCACCGGGATACCGCGCCCGTTATCCGAGACCGACACCGCGTTGTCTTCGTGGATCGTGACCTCGATGGTGTCGCAATGGCCGGCAAGGGCCTCGTCAATCGAGTTATCGACGACCTCGAACACCATGTGGTGGAGACCGGTCCCGTCATCGGTATCCCCGATGTACATGCCAGGGCGCTTGCGCACGGCATCCAGGCCCTTGAGCACACGGATCTGGGAAGAATCGTAGGTTTCGGGGTCGAGCGGTTCAGATTCGGACATGGATTACGGCATCCGGCGGGTAACAGACACTGCAGTATAACGCAAAGGCGGGGGCCGGGGCGCGGCTCAGTCCGGGGTCACCACACCATGTTCCACGTGAAACAATCGCGTGGATCGCCCACCCTCCAGCCCGGGGATACGCGACTCGACTGCGGTGACCAGTACCTGCCACCCGAAGTTCTGGAGGCCGCACATCAACCCTTCCACCGCATCCACATCCAGTTCCGAAACCACATCATCCAATAGCACGACCGGTGCCCTACCGGCCTCACGTTCGAGCATCCTGGCCTGCCCGCCGGTCAACGCCGTGATCAGCCTTTTTTGTTCACCCCGCGACGCCTCCGCCGCCACCCGACCATCAAAGCGGAGGTCGATGTCTGCGCGTTGCGGCCCGACCTGTCCGAAGCCCCTCTCTTCGTCCGAGGCCCGGCTGCGTGCAATTGCGTCCGAGAGCGGACGATCCCGTTCCCAGCCAACACGAAGGTGCACCTGGAAGCCTTCTAGGCGCTGCGAAAATCCGAAGGCCCGCGCCGCCTCCGCAGTGCTGCTCTCCCAGCGATCGATATAGGCCTGTCGCGCCTGCGTGATGATCTCACCGGCGGCGACTAGCGGGCGTTCAAATTCTCGCGCCGCACGACGATCGCCCTTGCGCAAAGCGGCGTTGCGTTGCTCGTGCGCCCGCCTCCATTGCTGCCAGTGCCACCGATACCCCTGCACGGAATGAAAGCAACCCCAATCGAGCAAACGGCGCCGCTCCTCCGGCGATCCCGTGAGCAGGTCAAAGGATCCCGCGTGCAGCACCCGGACCGGCAGCCACTCCGCAACGCTGGCATGCCCTTCCATCCATCGCCCGTCGACCCGCGACCGCCGAGTGCCTTCCCAGCTCACGCCCAGGCGATGCTCACCTCCACGCAGGTCACGCACCCGCCCCCCGATCCACAGGCCCTTCTCGCCTGACCGAACGACCCGACGAAGCTGCGGCGTCCGGAACGATCGTCCCGCGGCAAGCACATGACAGGCCTCCAGCACCGACGTCTTGCCTGCCCCATTTGGACCCACGAGCCGGTTGATCCCTTTGCCCGGCTCGTACGTCTGCTCCGAGAGATTTCGCACCCCCCTCCACCACAGGGCTTCCAGCACGGCGTCTGTTCGCCCGGTCGCGACTACAGGCGCATCGGCATCACGACGTAACGCGCGCCACCCGGAGGATCGGCCTGCACCAGGATCGAGGAGTTCCCGTCCCGCAGCCCGATCCGGACCTGATCGGTTTCAATGGCATTGAGGACATCGACCAGGTATCCGAGGTTGAATCCGATCTCCATCGGCGGGCCCTGATACTCGGCTTCGACTGACTCCTGGGCCTCTTCACGATCCGCGTTGTGGGTCATGACCTGACAGCCCTGATCGCCAAGCGTCATCCGCACCCCGCGGTACTTGTCCGACGCGACGATGGATACGCGTGCCAGTGCCTGCTTGAGTCGTTCGCGTTCCACCGTCAGGGTCGCCGGAAGATCCGCTGGAATCACGCGCTCGTAATCCGGGAACCGCCCTTCGATCACCTTGCTGCGCAGCACCGCATTCCCAAGATCGAACAGCACCTGATCCTCACTGAACCCGACGCGAACTGGTACATCGTCGTCCGACAGGTTGCGGCGCAGCTCAGCGATCGTCTTGCGCGGCACGATCTTCTCGATCCGTCCATCGATCGCCTGGTCAAGCTCGGCCTCGGCCAGTGCCAGTCGATGCCCGTCGGTTGCCACCGCGCGTAGACTGTGACCACTGGCTACCAACAGCAATCCCTGAAGGTAATAGCGAACGTCCTGCTGCGCCATCGAAAACATCGTCGCCTCAAGCAACCGACGCAGCCGGTTCTGCGGGATGTCCAGGGTCCACTCCGAGCTCTTGCTCTCCCAGTCGGGGAAATCCGCACCCGGCAACGTGGCCAGACTGAAACGCGAGCCAGCGAACCCCACGGACATCCGTTCTCCATCGATCGTCGCCCGGATCTCGCTGTCTTCCGGTGCCGCCTTTACCACATCCAGCAGCTTGCGTACCGATACTGTCACGTCGCACTCACCGGGGATGGTTCCCGTCGCCTCACCTTGCCAGGCCAGTTCCAGGTCGGTGGTATCCATGCGAATGCCGCCCCGTTCATCCGGTCGCAAGCGCACGTTGCCGAGGATCGGCATCGTCAAACGTTTCTCGGCCGCCCCGACAATCCGTTGCAGGGCGTCAGTCATCGCTTCGCGCTGGAAAGAGAGTTCCATGGCGGTGTCCTGTAATTGGGTTTAAGTAATTTAAAACTGATGATAATAAGGTCCGCTTCTCCCTGTGCGGAAAACCTTTAACCAATTGATTTGTCGACTTTTATTATTCAAAAAACGGCTTTCAAACCTCTGTATCGCCTGTGTCTATCCTGTGGATGAAATCAGGCACCAAAAATTTACGCTGACTGCGCACGACTTCCCCCCATCTTATCCACAGCTTGTTCGGTCAACCTGCAGGGATGTGCGTCAGCGTCAGCTGCTCAGGGTCCGCAGCAGATTTGCATAGTCTTCATCCAGGCTCGCATCCGCCTCGCGCAACTCGACGATCTTGCGACAGGCATGAATGACCGTCGTATGGTCCCGTCCGCCGAAGGCCTGGCCGATCTCCGGGAGGCTGTGCTGCGTGAGTTCCTTCGCGAGTGCCATCGCCATCTGGCGCGGTCGAGCCACCGAGCGGCTGCGGCGAGTGGAGAGCAGATCCGCCACCTTGATGCGGTAGTAATCGGCCACGGTCTTCTGGATGTTCTCCAAGGTGATCAGCTTGTTCTGGACGGCGAGCAGGTCGCGCAGCGCCTCTTTGGCGAAGTCCAGGGTGATCGGTTTGCCGGTGAAATGCGCGTTCGCGATGACCCGGCGAAGCGACCCCTCCAGCTCCCGGATGTTGGACCGGATGCGCTTGCCCATGAAAAAGGCGACCTCGGTTGGCAACTCGATCCCGGCCTGTTCCGCCTTGCGCTGCAGGATGGCCACGCGCGTCTCCAGCTCCGGGGGTTCGATGGCGATGGTCAGGCCCCAGCCAAAACGTGATTTCAGCCGTTCCTCAAGCCCCTCGACCTCCTTCGGATAACGGTCCGAGGTCAGGATGATCTGCTGCTGACCTTCAAGCAACGCGTTGAATGTATGAAAAAATTCTTCCTGGGAACGTTCCTTGTTCGCAAAGAACTGGATGTCGTCGATCAGGAGGGCATCGGCCGTGCGATAGTGCTGCTTGAAGTCGTCGATCGCGTTGTGCTGCAGCGCCTTGATCATGTCGGCGACGAAGCGCTCGGAGTGCAGGTAGATGATCCGGCCTTCCGGCAGCCGGCTCAGGATGCTGTTGCCGATCGCGTGCATCAGATGGGTCTTGCCCAGGCCTACGCCGCCATAGATGAACAGCGGGTTGTACGCGACCCCCGGGTTTTCGGCCACCTGCAGACTGGCCGCGCGCGCCAGTTGATTCGATTTGCCCTCGACGAAGGTGTCGAAGGTGAAGGCCGGGTTCAGGTTGCTGACCGGCCCCTTGGGGACCGCTGCTCGCCGCGCTGGCGCGCTCGCGGGTGCCCGTGAAGGTGCGGAGCCTTCGGGCTCCGCGGTGGTCCACTCCGTGCCCCCGATCCCCAGGCGAACGCGTTGCCTATCGGTCTCTTCGGTGCCGGGGCGCAGTTCGCTGACGGCCTCTTCGATGGAACTCAGGAGATGGTCGCGGACATGTTCGAAGACAAACTGGTTGGGTGCCAGCAGGCGCAAGGCCCCGGCTTCCTCCTCGGCGTGCAGGGGTCGCAGCCAGGTGTTCAGCTGCTGCTCACTCACACGACCCTGCAGGCGATCCAGACAGGCTGTCCACAGGGTATTGGCAGTCACACGCGGGTCTCCGGGATCACGAGGGTTCGGGGGCCCCTGAGTCTACGCCGATGGTGACCCCGTGCGCTAGCCAAGTCTCGCCCGCTGATTGACTTCGCGCACGGTTGACGGTAGTTTTCTCCGCCCTTTATCCCATTGTCCGAGATTCGTCATGAAGCGCACCTTTCAACCGAGTCGGCTTGTCCGCGCCCGTACCCACGGCTTCCGTGCCCGCATGGCCACCCGTGGCGGTCGCAAGGTCCTGAACGCCCGTCGCGCCAAAGGCCGCAAGCGACTCTGCCCGACCAACTGATCGCGCTGTCCGGCTGGCCATCATGACCGCCGGGGCGCAGGGCTTCCCGCGCCAGGCGCGTTTGCTGGTCGGTGCTGATTACCGGCACGTCTTCGCCGACGCGCGTCCGATCCGTGGCCGCTATTTGACGCTGCTGTATCGTGCCCGCGAGGGCGGCGGGGAGCCCCGGTTGGGGCTCGCGATCGCCAAGCGCCATGTGCGCAACGCCACGGATCGCAACCGGGTCAAGCGCATCGTGCGCGAGGCCTTCCGCCAACGCCGCGCGGCGCTGCCACCGGTGGACCTGATTGTCCTGGCCCGCGCCGGTGCGGGCACCTGTGACCGACGGGCCCTGCGCTCGGAGATGGAAACGCTGCTGGATCGCCTGCAATGACCCTTGTACGCAAGATTGCCCTGTTGCCGGTTCGGGCCTATCAGTACGGCATCTCCCCGTTCATGGCGCCGCATTGCCGGCATTACCCGACGTGCTCGGCCTACACCGTCGAGGCGGTGGAAAAACACGGCGTCACACGCGGCTTCTGGCTCGGACTGCGGCGCATTCTGCGTTGCCACCCGTGGTCCCCCGGGGGCTATGACCCCGTGCCGGAACCCCATCTGTCCGCCCACTCGCATCGATCCCGGAAATAGTCGCGCTCATGGATAACTTGCGTCCCCTTTTGTGGCTCAGCCTGGCCTTTGTCCTGTTCCTGATGTGGCAGGCCTGGAACCAGGACTACGGCACCCCTGCCCAGCCGGAAACGGCCGAGCAAGAGGCGGAGGATCCCGATGCCCGCCCGGAGGATGTCCCCGACGCGCCCCAGTTCGAGGACGAGGACGATCCACGTGCCGCCGCCGCGGATGTGTCCGAGATCAGCCCGATCCAGGAGCCGGATCGTCGCCAGTTCACCGTCCGCACCGACAAGCACGAGCTGCTGATCGACACCCGTGGCGGCACCATCCTGCGCGCAGACCTGCTGCAGTATCCGCGCGATCTGCAGGATGACCCGCTGGTTCCGGTTCGCCTGTTTGACCACCGCGTGCGCGGCTACGTGGCTCAGAGTGGCCTGACGCACGACCGCGTCAACGACCGCGCGATGGAGGGGCGGGCCCCCTCGCACCACGCCAATTTCGAGGTTGACGGCGACCACTTCGAGATGGCCGAGGGCGACGATACCCTTCAGGTCCCGATGCGCTGGGTCTCGGACGATGGCGAGATCGAGGTCATCAAGACCTACACCTTTACCCGCGGGACTCATCTGATCGAGGTGGGTTACGAGGTCCGCAACCAGGGCGATTCCACCTGGAGTGGGCGCCAGTATCGACAGTTGCGCCACGGGCCGACCCCGGACCGCGAGTCCTGGTGGTTGTATACGTTCACGGGGGCCGCGTATTTCGACGGCAGTTACCAGCGGGAGCGTTTCGAGTCGCTCGCCGACGACCCCATCCAGCAACGCCTGCATGGCGGCTGGGTCGCGATGATCCAGCACTATTTCGTCTCTGCCTGGGTCCCGGGCGATGACGAGGTGAACGCGCTGTATGCCCGCGCCGTGCCTGGCGAGGTTGGCGAGGAATACCTGATCGGCCTGCACTCGGCCGAGCCCCTGACCGTGCGCCCGGGCGAGAGCGGGCAGCTCCAGACCCGACTGTGGGTTGGGCCGAAGCTCCAGGACGAGCTTTCCCAGATCGCCCAGGGCCTGGAACTGACCGTCGACTACGGGATGTTCACCTTCCTGGCCAAGCCGCTGTTCTGGCTGCTGGATCTGATCCACAGCGTCGTCGGCAACTGGGGCTGGTCGATCGTGCTGCTCACCATCCTGATCAAGCTCGCGTTCTTCAAGCTGTCCGCCACCAGCTATCGCTCGATGGCGCGCATGCGCAAGGTTGCGCCCAAGCTGCAGGCCCTGAAGGAACGCTACAAGGACGACAAGCAGCGCATGAACCAGGCGCTGATGGAGTTGTACAAGAAGGAGAAGATCAACCCGCTGGGTGGCTGTCTCCCGATCCTGGTGCAGATCCCGGTGTTCATCGCCCTGTACTGGGTGCTGCTGGAGAGCGTGGAACTGCGTCAGGCCCCGTGGTGGCTGTGGATCCAGGATCTGTCCTCGCGTGATCCGTACTTCATCCTGCCGATCCTGATGGGCGTGTCCATGTTCGTGCAGTACAAGCTGAACCCGCCGCCGATGGACCCGGTGCAGCAGAAGATCTTCATGGCGCTGCCATTCGTGTTCACGATCTTCTTCGCCTTCTTCCCGGCGGGCCTGGTGCTGTACTGGTTCACCAACAACCTGTTCTCCATCGCCCAGCAGTGGTACATCACGCGCAAGATCGAGGGCGGCGAGGACCCGGACAAGCAGAAGAGCTGACCGGGCCGTGACCGTGGCGGATACCATCGTCGCGGTCGCCACCCCGCCGGGGGTCGGCGGCATTGGCGTGGTCCGTCTGTCGGGCCCCCAGTCGCTGGTGATCGCACGGCGCCTGACCGGGCGCGACCGCCTGCGACCACGCCAAGCTCATTACGGCCGCCTCACTGATCCGGCCAGCGGCGAGACCATCGACGATGGCCTGATCCTCTATTTCCCCGCGCCCCATTCGTATACCGGTGAAGACGTGGTCGAACTGCAAGGCCACGGCAGCCCGGTGCTCCTGGAGGCGCTCGTCGCGGCGGCGGTCGGCCTCGGTGCGCGCCGCGCGCGGCCGGGCGAATTCACCGAACAGGCCTTTCTGAACGGCCGCCTCGACCTCGCGCAGGCCGAGGCCGTCGCCGATCTGATCCATGCCCAGACGGCCCAGGCCGCGCGCCTGGCCCGCTCCAGCCTCGACGGGGCGCTGGCCGCGGAGCTGGAGCCGGTCTCCCGGGCCATCCGCGACATGCGCGTGGTCATCGAGGCCGAGATCGACTTCGGCGAGACTGACCTCGAATCCGAGGCCGCCCCGGACATCGCCCGGCGGGCGGAGGTCCTGCACACGACCATCCTCGCGCTCCTCGAGCGCCTGCGCCCGGCCCGCTATTTCGCCCAGGGCCTGCGTCTGGCCCTGGTCGGTGCCCCCAATGTCGGCAAGTCCAGCCTGATGAATCGACTGGCCGAGAGCGAGGTGGCGATCGTCACCGACCGCCCCGGGACCACCCGGGACGTACTGCGCTCGCCGATCGCCATCCACGGGATCCCGGTGGAACTGATCGACACCGCCGGGCTGCACGCCAGCGACGACCCTGTGGAAAAGATCGGGATGCAGCGCGCCCGCGAGGCTGCGACCGGGGCCGACCTGATCCTGGACCTTCGGGATCTGACCCGGCCGGAGGCCGTCCCCGAGCTGGAGGCCCCGCCCGAGATCCCGCGGCTCACGGTCTGGAACAAGCAGGATTGCGTCGCGGATTCCCGATCTACAGAGGGGATCGTCATCTCGGCGCGCACCGGTGCGGGCATTGATGAACTCAAGCAGGCCATCGTCGAGCGGCTGGGTGCCAGCGAGGGCGGGCAGCAGCGCTTCAGCGTGCGTGCGCGCCACCTCGATGGCCTGCGCCTGGCGGCGCTGCATCTGGGCCGCATCGAGGCCAGCGCCGCGCCCGACCTGATCGCCGAGGAGCTGCGCCTGGCCGAGGCGGCGCTGGACGCCCTGCTGGGTCGCCAGGACCACGAGGCCCTGCTCGGCGAGATCTTCGCCGGTTTCTGCATCGGCAAGTGATGGCGTAGGGAAACATGGATCCCCATGCGGCCGCTTCGACGCCACCGCCACTCCTGCTAAACTGCTGATTTTACTTTTTCGGGCCGCCCAGCGGCCGGGTTTCAAGAGGTCATGGCAGAAGAATTTGATGTCATCGTGATTGGCGGCGGACACGCCGGCACCGAGGCCGCTCTGGCCGCGGCACGCGCGGGTGCGCGCACGCTGCTGCTGACCCATAACATCGAGACCATTGGCCAGATGAGCTGCAATCCGGCGATCGGCGGCATTGGCAAGGGCCACCTGGTCAAGGAGATCGATGCCCTGGGGGGCGTGATGGCGCGCGCGGCGGATGCCGCCGGCATCCATTTCCGCATCCTCAATAGGCGCAAGGGTCCGGCGGTGCGCGCGACCCGCGCCCAGTCCGACCGGCAGCTCTACCGCCAGGCCATCCGCCAGTTCGTGGAGGCCGAACCGAATCTGCAGATCTTCCAGCAGCCGGTGGCCGACATCACCATGGAGGGCGATCGCGTGACCGGTGTGGTCACCGAGGCGGGCCTTGCGTTTACGGCTCGCGCCGTCGTGCTGACGGTGGGGACCTTCCTCAACGGCCAGATGCATACCGGGCTGACCCAGCAGCCGGGCGGGCGGGCGGGCGATCCGCCGAGCGTGCGCCTGGCCGCGCGCCTGCGCGATATGGCCTTTGCGGTCGGGCGCCTGAAGACCGGCACCCCGCCGCGCATCGACGGGCGCAGTGTCGACTTCTCGCGCCTCGAGGTGCAGCCGGGCGATGACCCGCGCCCGGTGTTCTCGTTCACCGGCTCGCCCGGCGACCACCCGGAACAGCGCCCCTGTCATATCGCGCGTACGAGCGAGCGGACCCATGACCTGATCCGCGCCAACCTCGATCAGGCGCCGATGTACTCCGGCCAGATCGACAGCACCGGACCGCGGTACTGCCCCTCGATCGAGGACAAGGTCGTGCGCTTTGCCGACAAGACCAGCCACCAGGTCTTCGTCGAGCCGGAGGGGCTGACCACCCACGAGCTCTACCCAAACGGCATCTCCACCTCCCTGCCCTATGCGATCCAGGTGCCGCTGGTGCAGAGCATCGAGGGCTTCGAGCACGCGCGCATTACCCGTCCGGGCTACGCGATCGAGTACGACTACTTCGACCCGCGCGGCCTGCGCCCATCGCTGGCCACGCGGGAGGTGGCCAATCTGTTCTTCGCCGGGCAGATCAACGGCACCACCGGATACGAAGAGGCCGCCGCCCAGGGCCTGGTCGCCGGACTGAATGCCGCCCGCCTGACCCGGGACGCCGAACCCTGGATCCCGCAGCGTTCCGAGGCCTATATCGGTGTGCTGATCGACGACCTGGTCACCCGCGGCACGCAGGAGCCCTACCGCATGTTCACGTCGCGCGCCGAGTACCGGCTGCTGTTGCGCGAAGACAACGCGGATCTGCGCCTGACCCCGGTCGGGCGCGAACATGGCCTGGTCGACGATGCCCGCTGGGCACGGTTCGAGCGCCGCGCCGCCGCGATCGAGTCGGAAATGAGCAGGCTTGCACAGACGCGACCGGACCGGGATCAGCGCAGCCGCCCGGCCCTGGTCGAGCTCCTCGGCAAGGCCCCGGAGCCGGATGCCACACTGCTCGACCTGCTGCGCCGACCGGAGGCCGACTATGACGCCCTGATGCAGGCACTCCCGGAACTGGATGCGGGCTGCACGCCGGACGTGCGCGAGCAGGCCGAGATTCAGGCCAGATACGCCGGGTACATCGAACGCCAGCAGGCCGAGGTCGCGCGCCAGGCGAAGGCCGATCAGACGGCGCTGCCGGACAACCTCGACTACGCGCGGGTGCATGGTCTGTCCAACGAGATCCGCCAGAAACTCGCCGAATTCCGTCCGCACACGCTGGGTCAGGCCCAGCGCATCCCGGGCGTGACCCCGGCCGCGCTTTCGGCTCTGGCTGTTCACCTGAAGCAGCGCGCCAGTGGCGAGTAACGACTGGCGGGCGGCCCTGGGCGCCGTCGCCGACGAGTGGGCGCTGGACGCAGCCGCCATCGAGGCCCTGGCGATCTATCTCGAGCAGCTCGGGCGCTGGAACCGGGTGCACAACCTGACCGCCGTGCGCGATCCCGCGCAGTGGATCCCCCGTCACATCCTCGACAGCCTGACCCTGCGCCCGTATCTTCACGGGGACCGCATCCTGGATGTCGGGACGGGCGCCGGCCTGCCGGGCTTCGTGCTGGCCGCCTGCGAGCGCGAGCGCGATTTCTGCCTGCTGGACAGCGCGGCCAAGCGCATCCGCTTCCTGCGCAACGTGATCGGGCTGGCCGGGCTGACCCGGGTCGAGGCCGTGCATATGCGGATCGAGGATTTCGGACCCGCCGCGCCCTACACCACGGTCCTGGCGCGGGCATTCAAGGCACCGGCGGACATGGTCGCGCGCGTCGCACCGCAGGTGGCCACGGGCGGGCGGGTGCTGGCCATGCTCGGGCAGCGCTCGGTGGCGGACGCGCCGCTGCCCGCCCCGTGGTCGTACCGGGCTGTGGACCCGGTTACCATTCCCGGCGAGGCCGCCCAGCGGCACATCGCCATTATCGAGAGAGCCGAGACGTGACCGATACGCTGGCCATCACCAATCAGAAGGGCGGGGTGGGCAAGACCACGACCTGCGTGAATCTCGCCGCCTCGCTCGCCCGGCTGGGCAAGCGCGTGCTGGTCGTGGACCTGGACCCACAGGGGAATGCCACCACCGGTTCCGGCGTGGACAAGCACGCCGACGACCCGACCTCCTGCGAGGTGCTGCTGGGCCAGGCCACGGTTCCGGAGGCCGCTCACCGTGTGGAGGGCGGTTTCGATCTGGTGCCGGCGAACGGGGACCTGACCGTGGCCGAGGTGCGCCTGATGGATCAGGAGCGACGCGAATATCGGCTGCGCGACGCCCTGGGCCCGGTGGCCGCCGACTACGACCACATCCTGATCGACTGCCCGCCGTCGCTGAACCTGTTGACGGTCAACGGGCTGGTGGCCGCCGACGGGGTCGTGATCCCGATGCAGTGCGAGTACTACGCGCTCGAGGGCCTGACCGCGCTGATGCGCACGATCGAGAGCATCCAGAAGGGGCCCAACCCGCAGCTGCGCATCGCCGGGTTGCTGCGCACAATGTTTGACCCGCGCAACCGGCTGTCCGGTGACGTCTCCGACCAGCTCACCGGGCACTTCGGCGAACGCGTGTTCCGGACTGTGATCCCGCGCAACATCCGCCTGGCCGAGGCCCCCAGCTTTGGTCAGCCGGCCTTGTTGTATGATGCCTCCTCGCGCGGGGCGGTGGCCTACCTCGCGCTGGCCGGCGAGATGCTGCGCCGCTGATCCCGCATACACGAGCAGGACTGAAACGATGGCAAAACGTGGACTGGGCCGCGGGCTCGATGCCCTCCTGTCGGGGGCACAAAGCGGCGGCAACGAGAGTGACTCCCTGGCGCAGCTGCCGATCGAACAGATCCGCCGCGGTCAGTATCAGCCGCGCGTGCACATGTCCGAGCCCGCGCTCGCGGAGCTGGCCGAGTCGATTCGTGCCCAGGGCATTGTTCAGCCGGTTGTCGTGCGCCGGGTCGAGGGCGGCTTCGAACTGATTGCTGGCGAACGCCGCTGGCGAGCCGCCCAAATTGCGGGGCTGGAGAGCGTGCCGGCGGTGGTGCGCGACATCCCCGATCAGGCCGCGGCCGCGATGTCGCTGATCGAGAACATCCAGCGCGAGGACCTGAACCCGCTGGAAGAGGCGCAGGCCATCCGGCGCCTGATCGACGAATTCGAGATGACCCATCAGGCGGCGGCGGATGCGGTCGGCCGTTCGCGCACCTCCGTCACCAACCTGCTGCGTCTGCTGGAGTTGCACGACGTGGTCAAGGAACATGTGAACGAGGGCCGGCTGGAGATGGGCCATGCCCGCTCTCTGCTGGCCCTGCCGCTGGACGACCAGCCGGGGGTGGCCGCGACGGTCGTCAAGCGTGACATGACCGTCCGCGCCACCGAGCAACTGGTCAAGAAGGTCCTCTCGGCGCAGCCGGAGCCGCGCAAGGAGGCCGGCCCCTCGCCAGAGGTCCGGCAACTCGAAAGCCGCCTGTCTGATCGCCTCGGGGCCCCCGTCCAGGTCCGCTACAACCGCCAGGGCAAGGGCCGACTGGTCATCGAATACAACAGCCTCGACGAGCTCGACGGCATCCTCGAACACATCCAGTAAAAAGCCCGTCTGCCTCGCCCAAAGCCTCTCCCCACGCCCCTTTGGCCACCCCATAACGGTTTGACCTAATAGAAGGGTGCTCTTATAATGCGCGCACTTTTTGGGAGAGGGGTGGGTGTGCCCATCCGCTGAATGACACCGCGACGCTTCAGACACGCCTTACAATCGATCGGTCTGCAGCTCGCCCTAACGCTGATACTGTCGGGCCTACTACTGGCCCTGTTCCCCCCGATCGTGGCGATCTCGGCCATGATCGGCGGCTTGACCGCGACCCTCGGCAATGCCGTGGCCGCGGTCGTTGTGTTTCGAGCCTACCGCTCTGATCAGGTGGGCTCGCTCACGGCGCGAATGATGGGCGCCGAGCTGGGACGACTCGTAATCATCGCGGTGGCATTCGGGGTGGCGTTCGCTTACCTGGACGAGCCGAACTTGCTGGCTTTGTTCGGCATCTTCCTCCTGGTGCATCTGGCCCCGCTCTGGTGGCTGCACCGGGTTTCTGATCAAGCAATGACGAGATAACTGCATGGCTTCAGAAAGCGAACTGCCCACGATGGAAGAGCACATTGCTCACCATCTCACGAACCTCACCTTTGGGCTCCACCCCGAGAACGGGTTGAGCTTCGCCACGACCAGCACCCAGGCCGCCGAAATGGGCTTCTGGGCGATCCATGTCGACTCCATGCTGTGGTCGATTGGTCTTGGCCTCCTGTTTATCCTCACGTTTCGCGCTGCCGCCAAGAAGGTCACCGCTGGCGTCCCGGGTGGCTGGCAGAACTTTGTCGAAATGACGATGGACTTTGTTAACGACAACGTCCGTGGCTCGTTCAAGCACAAGAACGACATGGTCGCGCCACTCGCGCTGACCATCTTTGTCTGGATCTTCCTGCTCAACCTGATGGACCTGGTGCCGGTGGATCTGCTGCCGCACATCGCCTATCTGCTGGGTATCCCCTACTTCAAGATCGTGCCGACCACGGACATCAACGTGACCGCGGGTCTGGCGCTGGGCGTGTTCGTCCTGATCATCTACTACTCGCTGAAGATCAAGGGCCCGGTGGGCTTTATCAAGGAACTGACGGGCATCCCGTTCCAGACCAACATCGTGTTCCTGAAGCCGATCTTCTGGGTGATCAACTTCGCGCTGGAGTTCATCAACCTGCTGGCCAAGCCCGCATCGCTCGCCCTGCGACTGTTCGGCAACCTGTACGCGGCGGAGATGATCTTCATCCTGATCGGCGTTATGTACTCCGCGGGCCTGATCCTGGGTCTGGCCGGTGGTGTGCTGCATGTCGGCTGGGCGATCTTCCACATTCTCGTGGTGCCGCTGCAGGCCTTCATCTTCATGGTGCTGACCGTCGTCTATCTGGACATGGCGTACAGCGAAGACCACTGATTCGATTCACCTTCAAACTGACCGTTTCAACACTCGACTGGAGATACAAAAATGGAAATGGCTAACGCTCTGATCGTCCTGGCTGGCTCTCTGCTTCTGGGTCTGGCCGCTGTCGGCGCCGCCATCGGCGTGGGTACCCTGGGTGGTCGCTTCCTGGAAGGCGCCGCGCGTCAGCCGGAACTGATCCCGATGCTGCGTACTCAGTTCTTTATCGTGATGGGTCTGACCGACGCCGTGCCGATGATCGGCGTGGGTATCGGCCTGTACGTTCTGTTCGCCCTGGGTTAACAAGGCTGAGCGAGTCCCGAGGTCCCCTCCACTCGTCAACCTGAGGTAGCAGGATGAATATCAATCTGACCATCATCGGCCAGCTCCTGGCGTTTGCCGTATTCGTGTGGTTCACGATGCGCTACGTTTGGCCGCCCATGTCCGCCGCCCTGGAAGAGCGCCGCAAGAAGATTGCGGACGGCCTGGCCGCCGCCGAGCGTGGCGAAAAGGAACAGGAGCTCGCCCAGGAGCGCGCGACCGCGGTGATCAAGGAGGCCAAGCAGCAGGCCAACGAGATCATGGCCTCTGCGCAGAAGCGTGCGACAGAGCTGGTCGAGGAAAGCAAGACCACCGCGCGCGAGGAAGGCGAGCGTATCAAGGAACAGGCGCACTCCGAGATTGAGCAGGAGATCAACCGTGCGAAGGAAGAACTGCGCAAGCAGGTCTCCCAGCTGGCGGTTGCCGGTGCCGAGCAGATCCTGGCCAAGGAGATCGATGCCAAGGCCCACGGCGATCTGCTGAAGAAGCTCGCGGCCAAGCTCTAAGGAGACGTTATGTCAGACCTGATTTCGGTCGCCCGACCCTACGCCCGCGCCGCTTTCGAGCGGGCCCAGGAGAAAAACGATCTCGCTGGCTGGGCCGAGCAGCTCGAGTTGCTGGCGGCCATCGCCGCCGACTCGCAGATGCACAGTCTCCTCTCCAACCCGCGGCTCCCGCGTGCCGATCGCGCGCAGCTCGTGCTGGACGTGGCCGGCGACAAGGTCGGCCCCGAGGCCGGCAACCTGGTTCGGCTGCTGGCCGAAAATGGTCGCCTGCCCGCGCTGCCCGCCGTCTACGACGCGTTCTCCGCGATGAAGGCCGAGGCCGAAAAGCGCGTCCACGCCGACGTAATCGCCTTCCGCAAGCTCACGCAGGCGCAGGAGAAAGAGATCCACGATGCCCTGGCCAAAGGCCTGGGCTGCGAAGTCGATCTCGAGTGTTCAGTCGACAGCTCCCTGCTCGGCGGGGCCATCATCCGCGCCGGCGACCTGGTAATCGACGGCTCCGTGCGAGGCCAGCTGAACCGCCTGGCTGCCAATTTGAGTCGCTAAGAGGATATTTAACATGCAACTGAATCCCTCCGAGATCAGTGATCTGATCAAACAGCGCATCGAGAAATTCGATGCCTCCTCCGAGGCCGCCAACGAGGGCTCCGTGGTCAGCCTGACCGACGGTATCGCTCGCGTGCACGGCCTTGGCGATGTCATGCAGGGCGAAATGATCGAGTTCCCCGGCGACACCTTCGGCATGGCGCTCAACCTCGAGCGTGACTCTGTCGGCGTCGTGATCCTGGGTGACTACAAGCACATTAAAGAAGGCGATACCGCCAAGTGCACCGGTCGCATCCTTGAGGTGCCGGTGGGCGAGGGCCTGCTGGGCCGCGTGGTCGACTCCCTCGGCCGCCCGATCGACGGCAAGGGTCCGGTGGAAACCGGAGTCTCCAGCCCGATCGAGAAGATTGCCCCCGGTGTTATCGACCGGCAGTCGGTTGACCAGCCGCTGCAGTCCGGCATCAAGGCGATCGACGCGATGGTCCCCGTGGGCCGTGGCCAGCGCGAGCTGATCATCGGTGACCGCCAGACCGGTAAGACCGCGGTGGCGATCGACGCGATCATCAACCAGAAGGACTCCGGCGTTAAGTGTATCTACGTCGCCGTGGGTCAGAAGGCCTCGTCGGTTGCCTCTGTGGTGGCCAAGCTGGAAGAGGCCGGTGCGATGGATAACACCATCATTGTGGCCGCCAACGCCTCCGAGTCGGCCGCGATGCAGTTCATCGCCCCGTACGCCGGCTGCGCGATGGGCGAGTACTTCCGCGATCGTGGTGAAGACGCCCTGATCGTCTACGACGATCTGACCAAGCAGGCCTGGGCCTACCGTCAGGTGTCGCTGCTACTGCGTCGTCCGCCGGGCCGCGAAGCCTATCCGGGTGACGTCTTCTATCTGCACTCGCGCCTGCTGGAGCGCGCCTCCCGCGTGAACGCCGACTACGTCGAGCAGATGACCAACGGCGAAGTGAAGGGCCAGACCGGCTCGCTGACCGCGCTGCCGATCATCGAGACCCAGGCGGGCGACGTGTCCGCGTTCGTGCCGACCAACGTGATCTCGATCACCGACGGCCAGATCTTCCTCGAGACCGACCTGTTCAACTCGGGCATCCGCCCGGCGATCAACGCTGGTCTGTCGGTCTCCCGAGTCGGTGGGGCCGCGCAGACCAAGATCATCAAGAAGCTTGGTGGTGGTGTGCGTCTGGCGCTGGCGCAGTACCGTGAACTGGCGGCGTTCTCGCAGTTCGCCTCCGATCTCGACGAGCTGACCCGCAAGCAGCTTGACCGCGGCAAGCGCGTCACCGAACTGATGAAGCAAGGCCAGTACCAGCCGATGTCCATCGGCGAGATGGCGTTCTCGCTGTACGCCGCCAACGAGGGCTACCTCGATGACGTCGAGGCGGACAAGGTCGTGAGCTTCGAAAAGGAACTGATGGCCTACGCGCGTTCCTCGCAGAAGGAGCTCCTGGACGAAATCAACAGCTCTGGCGACTACAACGACTCCATCCAGGAAAAGCTGAAGAAGGCCCTGGAAGAGTTCAAGGCCAAGCACAGCTGGTAACG
Source organism: Thioalkalivibrio sp. ALgr1 (assembly GCF_000378285.1). Classification (NCBI taxonomy): domain Bacteria; kingdom Pseudomonadati; phylum Pseudomonadota; class Gammaproteobacteria; order Chromatiales; family Ectothiorhodospiraceae; genus Thioalkalivibrio; species Thioalkalivibrio sp. ALgr1. Next base: position 438,861 of record NZ_KB905132.1, on the reverse strand, counting down.
GGAGCACGCAATGGCGGGCACTAAGGAGATCCGGACGCAGATCAAGAGTATCCAGAATACTCAGAAGATCACCAAGGCCATGGAGATGGTCGCAGCGTCCAAGATGCGCAAGGCCCAGGACCGCATGGAAGAGTCCCGGCCTTACGCCCAGAAGATCCACGACGTGATCGGTCACGTCGCGATGGCCAACGCGGAGTACAAGCATCCGTTCATGGTCGAGCGCGAAGTGAAGCGTGTGGCGCTGATCATCGTCTCGACCGATCGTGGCCTATGCGGCGGGTTGAACACCAACCTGTTCAAGAAGGCCGTCGGCGAGATGCGGCGTTACCGCGAAGAGGGCGTTGAGGTGGACCTGTGCGTCGTCGGCAACAAGGCGCTGCAGTTCTTCAAGCGCCTGGGTGGCAACATCGTGGCCGAGGCGCGCGATCTGGGTGATCGCCCGCACATCACGGACCTGATTGGCTCCATCAAGGTGGTGCTGGACAACTTCCGCGATGGCAAGGTCGACCGCGTCGTGCTGCTGGAGAACAAGTTCGTCAACACGATGACCCAGCAGCCGGAGGCGACCCAGCTTCTGCCGACCGCGCCGAGCAAGGACGAGTCTCTGAAGCATCACTGGGACTACATCTACGAGCCCGATACGGTTCCGGTGATGGATACCCTGCTCGAGCGCTATGTCGAGTCGCTGATCTACCAGGCGGTGGTCGAGAACGTGGCCTGCGAAATGGCCGCGCGCATGGTCGCGATGAAGTCGGCCTCCGACAACGCCGGCACGATGATCAAGGACCTGCAGCTCGTCTACAACAAGGCGCGCCAGGCCGCGATCACCCAGGAGATCTCCGAGATCGTCAGCGGCGCGGCTGCGGTCTAGCGCCCGCCGGCACGAATCGATCGGCTCGGCACGAATTACGACTTACGAGGATGAACAAATGAGTTCCGGAAAAATTGTCGAAATCATCGGCGCCGTCGTGGACGTGGAGTTCCCCCACGGCGAAGTGCCCAAGGTCTACGACGCCCTGACCCTGGAAAACGGCCTGACCCTGGAAGTCCAGCAGCAGCTGGGTGACGGCGTCGTGCGCACGATCGCCATGGGGACCACAGAGGGTGTGAAGCGTCAGACCCCGGTCACCGCGACCGGCAAGCCGATCTCCGTGCCGGTCGGCAAGGGGACCCTGGGCCGCGTGATGGACGTGCTCGGCCGCCCGGTGGACAACGCCGGCGACGTGGAGGCCCAGGAAACCTGGTCGATCCACCGTGCCGCCCCGACCTTCGACGAGCAGGCGGGCTCCACCGAGCTGCTGGAAACCGGAATCAAGGTGATCGATCTCCTGTGCCCGTTCGCGAAGGGTGGCAAGGTCGGCCTGTTCGGCGGTGCCGGCGTTGGCAAGACCGTGAACATGATGGAGCTGATCCGCAACATCGCGATCGAGCATTCCGGTTACTCCGTGTTCGCCGGTGTGGGCGAGCGTACCCGTGAAGGGAACGACTTCTACCACGAGATGAAGGACTCCAACGTCCTCGACAAGGTGGCCCTGGTCTACGGCCAGATGAACGAGCCGCCGGGTAACCGCCTGCGTGTCGCGCTGACCGGCCTGACGATGGCCGAGTTCTTCCGTGACGAAGGCCGCGATGTGCTGATGTTCATCGACAACATCTACCGTTACACCCTGGCCGGGACCGAGGTCTCCGCGCTGCTGGGGCGTATGCCGTCCGCGGTGGGCTACCAGCCGACCCTGGCGGAAGAGATGGGTGTGCTGCAGGAGCGCATCACCTCGACCAAGAAGGGCTCGATCACCTCCATCCAGGCGGTCTACGTGCCGGCGGATGACTTGACCGACCCGTCGCCGGCCACGACCTTTGCGCACCTGGATGCGACCGTCGTGCTCTCGCGCCAGATCGCCGAGCTGGGCATCTACCCGGCCGTGGATCCGCTGGACTCGACCTCGCGCCAGCTGGACCCGCAGATCATCGGGCAGGAACACTACGACACCGCCCGTGCGGTGCAGAACACTCTGCAGCGTTACAAGGAGCTGAAGGACATCATCGCGATCCTCGGCATGGACGAGCTGTCGGAAGACGACAAGCTGGTCGTGGCCCGTGCGCGAAAGATCCAGCGCTACCTGTCGCAGCCGTTCTTCGTGGCCGAGGTGTTCACCGGGGCGCCGGGCAAGTACGTGTCCCTGAAGGACACCATCCGCGCGTTCAAGGCCATCGTGGCTGGCGAGTATGACCATCTGCCCGAACAGGCCTTCTACATGGTCGGCACCATCGAGGAAGCCGTCGAGAAGGCCGAGAAGCTCGGCTAAGGAGTGAGCAACATGCCCATGACGATGCACGTGGATGTGGTCAGTGCCGAGGAGTCCATCTACTCCGGGACCGCGCTGATGATCGCGGCCCCGGCCGAGGGTGGCGAGGTCGGTGTCTATGCGGGCCACACCCAGATGCTGGCGCGCCTGAACCCGGGCGAGCTGCGCATCCTGGAAAAGGAAGGCGCCGATCCGCAGCCGGTGTTCGTCTCGGGCGGTATCCTCGAGGTCCAGCCGTATCATGTGACGGTCCTGGCGGATACGGCGGTGCGGGCCAAGGATCTCGACGAGGCCGAGGCGCTGGAGGCGAAGAAACGTGCGGAGGAGGCCCTGGAGAACTCCAAGGCCGATTTCGACTACGCCAAGGCGCAGGCGGAACTCGTGGAGGCCGCCGCCCGCCTGCAGATGATCCAGAAGTTGCGCCGGAAATAATCCGGCAAACTGCGACGAATGACCGACCCCAAGGGCCAACCGATTCGGTTGGCCCTTTATGATTGCACCCATGCCTGAGACGACACCCCTTCATATCGCGGTCCTCGCGGCCGGCAAGGGGACGCGCATGCGGTCGCGCCTCCCCAAGGTCCTGCAATCTCTAGCCGGACGCCCCCTGCTGGACCATGTCCTCCAACGCGTGGCGCCGCTGGAAGCCGACGCGCTCCACGTCGTGGTGAGCCACGAACAGGAACGTGTGCGAGCCGCATTTGCCGAGCATGTCCCCGCACTTGACTGGATCGACCAGGGCGAGCCGCGGGGGACCGGGCATGCGGTTTATCAGGCCCTGCAGCACATCCCAGACCATGCGCGTGTCCTGGTGACCTATGGGGACGTCCCGCGGATCCCGGTCGCGGACCTGGAGGCCTGTGCTCGCGGCACTGGCGTAACCGTCCTGGCCGCTCAGGTTCCCGACCCCACCGGATACGGTCGCCTGATCCTCGATCCCGCGGGCCAGCTGGAGCGGATCGTCGAGCACAAGGAGGCCACCAGCGGGGAACGTGCGGTCGACCTGATCAATACCGGCGTGCTCGCCGCACCGGCCGGGGACTTGCGTGGTTGGCTAGCTTCCTGCGAGCCCGATCCGGCAGGGCCGCGCGAGTGGTATCTGACCGACATTGTGGCCGTGGCACGAGGTCAAGGACGGGTGATCGATGTCGTGCGCAGTTCCGATCCCGTCGCCGTGCTCGGTGTGAACGACCGCGAGCAGCTGGCCGTCCAGGAGCGCCTGCACCAGGCGGAGCAGTGCTCCCGGATGATGCGGGATGGTCTCGCAGTGGCGGACCCCGCGCGCCTGGATGTGCGCGGCGTCCTGAAATTCGGACACGACTGTTCGATCGACGTGAACGTCGTGATCGAGGGCACGGTGACGCTGGCGGACGATGTCTATATTGGCCCCGGCTGCGTGTTGCGCGATTGCGAGATTGGATCCGGCACGCAGGTCGCGGCACACAGTGTCCTGGAAGGTGTAAGGATCGGCGAGGGGGCCAATGTTGGGCCGTTCGCCCGTCTGCGCCCGGGGACCGAGCTCGGCCCCGGTGCCCGCGTCGGCAACTTTGTCGAGATCAAGAACGCCACGCTGGGTCCGGGCGCGAAGGCGAACCACCTGACCTACGTCGGGGATGCCAGCGTCGGGGCCGGCGCCAATCTGGGCGCAGGGACGATTACCTGCAACTATGATGGTGCCAACAAGCATCGCACCGAGATCGGCGAGCGAGCGTTCATCGGCTCCAACACGGCCCTGGTGGCGCCCATCCGCATCGGCGATGACGCGACGGTGGGGGCGGGCTCGACCTTGTCCGACGATGTCGACCCGCGTGCGCTGGCGCTGACCCGTGCACGCCCGCGCGTTATCCAGGACTGGCCGCGCCCCAAGAAGAAGTCCGACTAGACACAAAAGTCCGACTCGACATAAGGAGTTTGCATGTGCGGTCTGCTGGCAGGTATTGGTGAGCGCAACCTGGTCCCGATCTTCGTCGAGGGTCTGCATCGACTGGAATACCGCGGGTACGACTCCGCCGGTGTAGCGGTCATCGAGAACCGCGCGTTACGCGACGTCCGTGCGGTCGGCAAGGTCGCCACCCTGGAGGAACAGATCGACACGATCGGCCTGCAAGGGCCGGTGGGGATTGCCCATACGCGCTGGGCGACCCACGGGCCGCCCACCGAGGTGAATGCCCACCCCCACCGTTCCCGTGACGGCCGGGTCGCGATTGTCCATAACGGCATTATCGAAAACCATGCCCGGCTGCGAGACGAGCTGGCCGCTGCCGGCTGGCACTGCGTGTCGGCAACCGACAGCGAGGTCATTGCCCACCGGATCGAGCAGGCCCTGGTCGACGGGGCCTCGCCCCTCGAGTCCATGCGCCGCGCCTGTGCCGACCTTGAAGGGGCCTATGCCATCGCGGCGGTCTTTGCCGACTATCCCGACGAGCTGATCGTCGCGCGTTTCGGAAGCCCCCTGATCCTCGGGCTCGGAATCGGCGAGTTCTTTGCCGCCTCGGACGTCCAGGCCCTGCTGCCGGTGACCCAGCGATTCGTCGACCTCGAGGACGGGGATATCGCCCGCCTGACGCGCAAGGGCGTGGAGGTCCAGGACCTGCACGGCCAGGCGGTCGAGCGCAGTGTCCGCGAGACCCGCTGCCAGGCAAGCGTTGCCGATCGTGGCGAGTATCGCCACTTCATGCTGAAGGAGATCTACGAGCAACCGCACGCACTGGCGGAGACCCTGTCCGGCCGTCTGGGCGAGGACGCCGTCCTGGAAAACATCCTCGGGCCCGGTACCAGCGAGCGCCTGGCCGAGGTCAGCGCCGTGCAAATCGTGGCCTGCGGCACCAGCTATCACGCCGGAATGGTGGCCGCCCACTGGATCGAGGAGCACCTGGGCCTGCCCGCCCGCGTCGATGTGGCAAGCGAATACCGGTATCGCCGTCACGTGCTGGCCCCGGCCACGCTGCTGGTGGTGATCTCCCAGTCGGGGGAGACCGCCGATACCCTCGCGGTGCTGCGCCAGTCCCAGGACGAGCCGTTCCTGGCCCGTCTGGCCATTTGCAATGTCCCCGAGAGCACCATGGCGCGGGCTGCCGATCTGGTCCTGATGACCCATGCCGGACCCGAGATCGGCGTCGCCTCGACCAAGGCGTTCACGACCCAGCTGGCCGCCCTCGCCACCCTCGTACTCCTGCTGGGCCAGACCGCTACGGCCGCCCGTATGACCGCCGAGGAACGCGTCGCTGCGGTGACGGCCCTGCGCAGCCTCCCCGATCAGGTGGCGCGCATCCTGGCCCTGGACAACCCGATTGCGCGCGTCGCCGAGGATCTGATGGAGCGGCACCACGCCCTGTTCCTCGGGCGCGGGGCGCACTTCCCGATCGCCCTGGAGGGCGCGCTCAAGCTGAAGGAGATCTCCTACATCCATGCCGAGGCGTATCCCTCGGGCGAGCTGAAGCACGGACCGCTCGCGCTCGTGGACACCGAGATGCCGGTAGTCGCCGTGGCCCCCGACGACGCGCAGCTGGAAAAACTCTCCAGCAACCTCCAGGAGGTGCGCGCCCGGGGCGGGCAGCTGATCGTGATTGGCGAGTCCAGTGCGGCGCGTACCCTGGCCCCGGAGGACATCTGGATCGGCCTGCCGCAGAGCGAGCCGCTGAGCCCCTGGCTGGCGCCGATCCTGCTGACCGTGCCGTTGCAGTTGCTGGCCTACCATACGGCGGTGCTCAAGGGCACGGACGTTGATCAGCCGCGCAATCTGGCGAAATCGGTGACCGTGGAATAGCCCCTTGCACGCGGTACTCCCGGAGTTTCTATCAGGAAACGCTTGTATTCGCCGGGCGGGTCGGCTAGATTCGGCCGCGCTCGAATAACCGTACGATCAGGAGTATCCCATGGATCAGCAAGAGCTCAACAACCGCTGCGTCACCCTGTTTCAGTCCCCGCGTATCCAGACCAAGCTCTGGAACCCGCGCATGTTCTGGAACGTCGGCCGCAAGCTGAACGTGACCCCCGAAGAGCTGACCGAGCCCAAGGTCGACCTCTGCGAGCTCGAGGTGATGCTGTCCGCGGCTGCCTACGAGCCGTCCCAGTGCGCCGACAACCTGAATGGTCGCGATGCCGGCCGCGCCGACTTCATCCGTCGTGCCGTGCAGTCCGGCCAGCGTCCGTTCCTGCGTCGCGCCGCCTGATCCGGTCTCCAGACTGGTGATGTCGAGGACCCGGCCTTTGCGCCGGGTCTTTTGTTTGGGCCCTCGGTCAGGCCTCCTCAGCCGCGCGTCTCCAGCCAGAAGGTCACTGGGCCGTCGTTCACCAGGCTGACCTGCATGTCTGCGCCAAAGCACCCGCTAGCGACTTGCGGATGCGATGCCTGCGCCTGCTTCGCCAGATAGTCGAACAGCGCCTGGCCGTGCTCCGGGCTCGCGGCGCTGGTAAAGCTTGGGCGCATCCCCTTGCGCGTATCCGCGGCCAGCGTGAACTGCGGCACTAGCAAGAGCCCCCCGCCGGTATCCTGAAGGCTCAAGTTCATGCGGCCTTCGGCATCCGCGAATACGCGGTAGCCGAGCAGCCGCTCCAGCAGCCGCCTGGCCGCCGCTTCGCTGTCATCGGGCTGCACCGCGACCAGCGCCAGCAGCCCTGGCCCGATCGTACCGGCGCGCTCGCCGCCGATGTTCACCGCGGCCTCGGTCACCCGCTGGATCAGCGCGATCACGTCGAGGCAGCCCCGGTCCCGCCCGAGACCTGCCCCTCGAGATCATCGGCCAGGGTGTCGGTCGCCGCGATCAGCTTGCGCACGATGCCTGGCTCGGCCGCCGAGTGCCCGGCGTCCGCGATGATCGCCATGCGCGCCTGCGGCCAGACCCGATGCAGTTCCACCGCTTGCTCCACCGGACACACCACGTCGTAGCGTCCGTGCACGATCCAGCCCGGTATGTCGCGCAGGCGTGGTGCGTCCCGCAGCAGCTGGTCCGGTTCCAGGAAGGTGTCGTGCATGAAGTAGTGGCACTCCAGCCGCGCCAGGCTTACGGCCACCTCCGGATCGTCGAAATGCGCGATCACGTCATCGTTCGGGATCAGGCAGGAGGTGTGTCCTTCCCAGCCTGACCAGGCGCGAGCCGCGGTGTGCCGGATCTCCGGATCCGGGTCGGTCAGCCGACGGTAGTAGGCCCCGACCAGGTCGTCGCGCTCCTCCGCTGGAATCGGCCGTAGGTAGTGCGCCCAGGCCTCGGGAAACAGGCGGTCGGCCCCCGACTGGTAGAACCACTGGATGTCCCGCGGCCGGCACAGGAATACCCCGCGCAGGATCAGTCCCAGCACGCGATCGGGATGGGTCTGTGCGTAGGCCAGCCCCAGCGTCGAGCCCCAGGAACCACCGAACACCGCCCAGCGCTCGATGCCCAGGTGCTCGCGCAGGCGCTCGATATCGGCCACTGCATGCCAGGTGGTGTTGGCCTCCAGACTCGCGTGAGGCGTCGAGCGCCCGCAGCCGCGCTGGTCGAACAGCACGATGCGGTAGCGCTGCGGGTCGTAGAAGCGCCGATGCCACGGCTCGCAGCCCGAGCCCGGCCCGCCATGCAGAAACACGACCGGAATCCCGTCGGGTGTGCCGCATTCTTCAAAGTAGAGCTCGTGGCCGTCACCGACCGCGAGCCTTCCTGTGCTGTGCGGTTCGATCTCCGGGTAAAGGGTGTCCATTGATCAGTGTTTCCTAGATTGCGGGCCCCGAGTGTCGCCAAAACGTTCGCGCAGGGAAAGTCCGCAGTCCGTCTATTCGTCGATGATCTGCCCCCGATAGACCCGGCGCCGTTGCGGCTCCACGTGGCGTTCCGACGAGTCCGGCCCAGCTTCCGGCGGTGCCAGGTGCCCCGAACGCTGCAATTCGCTGCGCAGCGAGAGCGCGGCGGCCTGGGCGGCGCTCGACTGCGAGCGTGAGGCGTAGTCCAGGATGGCCTCCATGAAGTCGGGGTTGGTGACCGACAGCCGCGCCACCGCCGGGAACTCTGCGCGCAGGTTCCGGCGCAGCTCGGCGGCCAGGCTCAAGCTCTTGCGATCGTGCATACCGGTCCCCCACCGTTGAAGCGCCTGTCCAACCCGTATGCAAGCGCGGTGCCATGCGTGTGGCCCGCGTCCGGCGCTGGGCGCCGGGGCTTCTTGCCTCCACCGGGTGCATAACGGCGCATGGCTGCACCGACAATGGGCGCCATCCGGCAACCGCTGCGGGTATGGCGGCGCTTGCGAAGCGGGCCTCGCCGCCCTATGTTGCGGGCCATGGAAACGCCCGCCGTCCCCACCTCCATCCGCCGCCTGGCCGGCCGCGCCATCGCGGACTTCGACATGATCCGCGAGGGCGACCGGATCCTGGTCGGGCTGTCCGGTGGCAAGGATTCGCTGACGTTGCTGTGGCTGCTGCATGGCCTGGCGCGGCGGGCGCCCGTGCGCTTCGAGGTCGGCGCGGTCACGATCAATCCGGAGATCGAGGGCTTCGAGCCACAGCGGCTGATGGACTATCTCGGTGGTTACGGCATCCCGTATCACTTCGTCTCCGAGCCAATCGCGGAGCTGGCCGGCGAGCACATGGACAACGACTCGTTCTGCTCCTTCTGCTCGCGAATGAAACGCGGCCTGATGTATCGCACCGCGCGCGAACACGGCTACAACGTGCTGGCGCTGGGCCAGCACCTGGATGACCTGGCCGAGAGCTTCATGATGAGTGCCTTCCACGGTGGCCAGCTGCGTACGATGAAGGCCCACTACGCGATCGACGCAGGCGACCTGCGGGTGATCCGCCCGCTGGTCTATGTGCGCGAACGCCAGACCCGCGATTTCGCCGAGGCCGCCGGGCTGCCGGTGATCCTGGACAACTGCCCGGCCTGCTTCGCGATGCCCACCCAGCGCGAACACATGAAGCAGCTGCTCGCGCAGGAGGAGGCCCAGCACCCGCGGTTGTTCCGCAACCTGCGCACAACCCTGAAGCCGCTGATGACCGAGGGCGGCATCCCGCCTCGGACCCCGGCCGATCCACCCGAATCCCGCGATCATGGCCGAACGCCGGCATCTGCGTGACCGGTTGATCGCCGGCGGTCTGCGCCTGCTCGCCCGCCTCCCTCTGCGCGTAAATCATGCGCTGGGCGGGTTGCTCGGCGCGCTGGCCTGGTACTGGCCGACGCGCTCCGCCCGCATCACCCGCCGCAACCTCGAACTCTGTTTCCCGGACAAGGACACCGCCTGGCGCCGCCGGGTCGGGCGTGGATCGCTGATGGCGATGGGCCGGGCACTGACCGAGTCCCCCTGGCTCTGGCAGGCTACGCCGCAAACCCTCGAGCGACTGGCGGTCGAGCCGCCCCGCTACGCCCGCCTGCGCGAACGCGAGGGCGGGCGGGCGCTGTTCCTGTGTGCCCCGCATCTGGGTTCCTGGGAGTTCGCCGGGCTGCAGGCCGCCTGCCACGGGCCGATGGCCACCCTGTACAGCCCGTTCAAGACCCCCGAGATCGACCGCTGGGTGCGCGACGCCCGCGCCTCCACCGGCGCGACCCTGGCCCCGGCCGACCGCTCCGGGCTGCGCGTGCTGCAGCAGTCACGTGATCGCGGCGAGATCATCGGCATCCTGCCGGATCAGAGCCCGAAGGGCGCCTCGGGTACGCATGCGCCGTTCTTCGGCCACCCGGCGCTGACCATGACCCTGCTGCCGCGCCTGCTGCGTGGGCGCGAGGACCATGTCGTGTTCTTGTTCGCCGAGCGCCTGCCGAAGGGGCGCGGGTTTCGCTATCACGAGATCGAGGCCGGGCCGGAGGTTGCCGACCGCGACTTCGCCCGCGCCGCTGCCGCGATCAACGCCCATGTGGAGGCCCTGGTCCGGCGCTGCCCCGAGCAGTACAACTGGGCCTACAAGCGTTTCCACCCGGCCCCCGAGGGCCAGCCCAACCCCTATCGCTGACACCCGGTCGAGCCAGGTTCCGAGCACAAAAAAAGCCGCCGGACCCGAAGGTCGCGGCGGCCGGTGCATCTGGCCCCGAGGGGCCGGATGCGGATGCCTTACAGGCTGTAGTACATGTCGAATTCGACCGGATGGGTGGTCATGCGCATGCGCGTGACTTCTTCCATCTTCAGGTCGATGTAGGCATCGATCATGTCGTCGGTGAACACGCCACCCTGGGTCAGGTATTCGCGGTCCTGGTTCAGGGCTTCCAGCGCCTGGTCCAGCGAATGGCAGACCTGCGGGATGCCCTTTTCCTCTTCCGGCGGCAGGTCGTAGAGGTTCTTGTCCATCGCGTCGCCCGGGTGGATCTTGTTCTGGATGCCGTCCAGGCCGGCCATCAGCATCGCGGCAAACGCCAGGTACGGGTTGGCGGTGGAGTCCGGGAAACGCAGCTCGATGCGGCGGGCCTTCGGGCTCATCACGAACGGGATGCGCAGCGACGCGGAGCGGTTGCGCGCGGAGTAGGCCAGCATCACCGGCGCCTCGAAGCCCGGCACCAGACGCTTGTAGCTGTTGGTGGACGGGTTGGTGAAGGCGTTCAGCGAGCGGGCGTGCTTGATGATGCCGCCGATGTAGTACAGCGCGGTCTCGGACAGGCCGCCGTACAGGTCACCGGAGAACAGGTTCTTGCCGTCCTTGGACAGCGACTGGTGCACGTGCATGCCGGAACCGTTGTCGCCGACGATCGGCTTGGGCATGAAGGTCGCGGTCTTGCCGTGCATGTGGGCCACGTTCTGCACCACGTACTTCAGTACCTGCACCTCGTCGGCCTTCTGCGTCAGCGTTGCGGGGCCGACACCGATCTCGCACTGGCCGGCGGTGGCCACCTCGTGGTGGTGCACCTCGGTAACGAGGCCCATCTCGGTCATCACTTCGCACATGGTCGAGCGGATGTCGTGCAGGCTGTCGACCGGCGGCACCGGGAAGTAGCCACCCTTCACGCCCGGGCGGTGCCCGATGTTGCCGTCTTCGTAGACGCGCTCGGAATTCCAGGAGGCCTCGGAGGAGTCCACGCGGCAGTAGGAGCCGGAGAGGTCCGAGCCCCATTTCACGTCGTCGAACACGAAGAATTCGTTTTCCGGCCCGAACAGCGCGGTGTCGGCGATGCCGGTGCTCTGCAGATAGGCCTCGGCACGACGCGCCAGGGAGCGCGGGCAGCGGTCGTAGCCCTGCATGGTGGCCGGCTCGACCACGTCGCAGCGGATGTTCATCGTCATGTCCTCGAAGAACGGATCGATGACCGCGGACTCCGCATCCGGCATCAGGATCATGTCGGACTCGTTGATGCCCTTCCAGCCGGAGATCGACGACCCGTCGAACATCTTGCCTTCCTCGAACGACTCTTCGTCGAGGTCATGGGCTGGAACGGTTACATGCTGTTCCTTGCCCTTGGAGTCGGTGAAACGGAAGTCGACAAAGCGGACTTCCTTTTCCTGGATCTGCTTCAGCACGTCGGCTGCGGACATGGGAGTCTCCTTAGGTTTGCTCTTGGTCTTTGGGTTCGCCGCGCCGATTCGAGCCCGGCCGGCGTTGAATCGGTTCTATGCAGGCATCATGCCAGTTCGTTCGATTGGCCCTGTGACGGTCGTTCAGGACTCATCAGGCCCGTACCACGCGGCGGGCTGCACAATATCCGTGCGCCATCGGCACCACAGTAGTGCATCAAGTCTTTTGTTGCACGCCAGTGGTGCATGGGCGATAGAGGATCTTCACCTCACCCAGCCGGTCCTTCAGGCGCGGATGGCCCTGCAGCGACTGTGACAGGCCCTCGCCCCGCGCGTTCAGGTCCACGGGCGTGCATGCCCCGTCAAGGCGCAGCGTCAGGGTCAGGTGGATGCGCCCGTTCAGATAGTGCATGGAAAGCTGCTCCAGGCGATCCAGTTCCGGGGTGTCGGCCCAGGCCTCGCGCACCGCTTCGGCGATCTCCGGACGCAGGGGCAGGTTCGAGCTTCGAGCCTGATCTTCGTCGTTTTCCGGATCTACATGGACCGTAAAATCGCGCAGCCGCTCGTGGCGCTGGGTGACGGCCCCGTACACCGCATCGGCAATCCGGTGTCCCTCGGAAACCGAAATCATCGGGGCGACCTGGATATGCACATCGGCGACCACGTCGCTCCCATGCCGCCGCGTGCGCAGCATGTGCGCATCCTTCACCCCGGGCACTTCCATGATCGTGCGGTGGATGCGCGCGACCTCCTCCGGATCCAGTGCCGTGTCAATCAGTTCGGCCGCGCTGCGCACGATCAGGCGCCCGGCGATATGCAGGATGAACAGGGCAACGATCAGCGCCGCCAGGGCATCCGCCCACGGGAAGCCCGCCACCGCGGCCCCGACCCCGACCAGCACGAACAGCGAGGAGATCGCATCCGTGCGGTGATGCCAGGCGTTCGCATCCAGCATCCGCGAGCCGATCCGTTTCGCCACACGGTGGGTGTACTGATAGAGCCCCTCCTTGGCCACCAGCGTCAGCACCGCAAAGGCGAGCGCGGCCGGTGCCGGCCCCGCGGTCGCGGCGTTGGTATCCATCAGCCGCTGTCCGGCGGCCCAGGCGATCCCGAGGCCGGCCAGTGCGAGGAACACACCGACGACCACGGTGGCCAGGGTCTCGATACGCCCGTGTCCGTAGGGGTGGTCATGATCGGGCGAGGCCGCGGCCTTGCCAGCGGCGAACAGCACCACACCATCGGTGATCAGGTCCGACAGGGTGTGCACGCCGTCGGCGATCAGCGCCTGCGAGTTCAGCAGCCATCCGCTCAGCAGCTGTGCCAGGGCAAGAAAGGCATTCACCACCGCGCCCACGACCGTTACCCGGCGCGTGGCACGGTAGCGCCGGCCGTTTTCGGGCGAGATCGTGGCCTCGGAGTTGGCGCGGGGGTCGCTCAGGACATCCCTCCCGAACAGGGGCAGGCCCTCAGTATGGGCGTGCCTCCGCCACATGCAAGACGCTTGCACTGCCTTCAGCGGTGGCCGCAGCCGGAGCCCGGCCGATATACTGTCCGCTTTGCCCTGACCCGGGATCCCGCATGGCGCACGAACGCACCCCGTCCAGCAGCAGCCCCACCTTCCAGGACCTGATCCGCCGGTTGCAGGACTACTGGAACGACCACGGTTGCGTGGTCCTGCAGCCCTACGACATGGAGATGGGGGCCGGTACCTTCCATCCGGCGACCTTCCTGCGTTCGATCGGGCCGGAGCCGTGGCGCGCGGCCTATGTGCAGCCCAGCCGCCGACCCACCGACGGGCGCTATGGCGACAATCCCAACCGCCTGCAGCACTACTACCAGTTCCAGGTGTTGCTGAAGCCGTCGCCGCCGGACATCCAGGACCTCTACCTGGGCTCCCTGGAGGCCCTGGGCTTCGACACGCTCACCCATGATGTGCGCTTCGTCGAGGACAACTGGGAGTCCCCGACCCTCGGCGCCTGGGGCCTGGGCTGGGAGGTCTGGCTGAACGGCATGGAGGTCACCCAGTTCACCTACTTCCAGCAGGTGGGCGGGCTGGACTGCCACCCGGTGTCCGGCGAGATCACCTACGGGCTGGAGCGCCTGGCGATGTACCTGCAGGGGGTGGAGAGCGTGTTCGACCTGGTCTGGACCGTCGGCCCGGACGGCCGCCCGGTGACCTATGGCGACGTCTATCACCAGAACGAGGTGGAGCAGTCCACCTACAACTTCGAGCATGCCGATCGCGATGCCCTGTTCGCCGCCTTCGACCAGCACGCAAACGAGAGCGATCGCATGATCGAGCTGGGCCTGCCGCTGCCGGCCTACGAACAGATGCTGCGCGCGTCACACAGCTTCAACCTGCTGGATGCTCGCGGCGCAATCTCGGTCACCGAGCGCCAGCGCTACATCCTGCGCGTGCGCGAGCTGTCGCGAAACGTCGCCCAGAAGTACTACGAGTCGCGCGAGGCCCTGGGCTTCCCGCTATGCGCCGACGACGACGCGAACAAGCCCGACGCCGCCTGAACCCTTTTCCGGACCGTGCGCCCGACCGCGCGGCCCTGATGGACCCGAACTGGACCCGACATGGCTGAAGCCCGCGAACTCCTGATCGAACTGGGCACCGAGGAGCTGCCCCCCACCGCCCTGCCCCGCCTGCGTGACGCCCTGGCCCAGGGCCTGGCCACCCGCCTGCGCGAGGCCGGGCTGGAACCGGGCGCGCCCGAGGCCTTCGCCACCCCGCGGCGGCTGGCCGTGCTGTTCCCCGATGTGCCCGCGCGCCAGCCCGACCAGCTCCAGGAGCGCCGCGGCCCGGCCGTGGCCGCCGCCTTCGACGCCGCCGGCGAGCCGACCAAGGCGGTGCTGGGCTTTGCCCGCTCCTGCGGAGTGGAGGTCGAGCGCCTGGAACGCGAGACCACCGACAAGGGCGAATACCTGGTCTTCCGCCAGATGCAGCCGGGCCGCGCCCTCGGCGAGCTGCTGCCGGAGATGTTGGAGGCCGCGCTGGAGGCCCTGCCCACGCCCAAGCGCATGCGCTGGGGCAGCAGCCGCACCGAGTTCGTGCGCCCCGCGCACTGGCTGGTCGTCCTGCACGGGACCGAGGTGCTGGAGATGACGGTGCTGGAGCAGACCGCCGGGCGGGCCACGCATGGTCACCGCTTCCACCAGCCCGGTGCGCTGGAGCTGAAGCGCGGCAACGACTACGCCGAGCGGCTGCGCAGCCCTGGCTTTGTCGAGCCGTCGTTCGAGGCGCGGCGCGAGAACATCCTGGCGCAGGTGCACGAGCAGGCCAAGGCCCTGGGCGGGCGCGCACTGGTCGATGCCGACCTGCTGGACGAGGTGACCGCGCTGGTGGAGTGGCCGGTGGCCCTGACCGGCGGTTTCGATCCGCGTTTCCTGGATGTCCCGCAGGAGGCGCTGATCTCTACCATGCAGGACAACCAGAAATACTTCCCGGTGGTCGACGAGGCCGGGCGCATGCAGCCGCACTTCATCGTGATCAGCAACATCGAGTCGCGCGACCCGCACGCGGTGCGCGACGGCAACGAGCGCGTCCTGCGCCCGCGCTTCGCCGATGCCGAGTTCTTCTGGCAGCAGGACCGCAAGAAGCGCCTGGAGGAGCGGCTGGAGGCGCTGGATTCGGTCGTATTCGAGAAGCGCCTGGGCACGCTGCGCGACAAGTCCGCGCGCCTGGAGGCCCTGATGCAGCGCCTGGCCGACCTGATGGGGCTGGATGCCGGGCTGGCCGCGCGCGCCGCGCGCCTGGCCAAGTGCGATCTGGTCACCCAGATGGTGTTCGAGTTCACCGAGCTGCAGGGCACGATGGGCCGCTACTACGCCCTGCACGACCGCGAGGACGAAGCGGTTGCGGCCGCGATCGAACAGCACTACTGGCCACGTCAGTCCGGCTCGGAACTACCGGATGTCCCGCTGGCCCAGGCGCTGGCGCTGGCGGACCGGCTGGATACGCTGGTCGGGATCTTCGCGATCGGCAAGCAGCCCACGGGTACCAAGGACCCGTTCGCCCTGCGCCGTGCCGCGCTGGGACTGGTGCGCATCCTGGTCGAGCGCGAACTGCCGCTGGCCCTGACCCCACTGCTGCAGGCCGCGGCCGAGCCGATCCGCGAACGCGTGCCGGAGGCCGACCAAGCCGTGGAGCCGGTGCGCGAGTACATCCTGGAGCGTCTGCGCGGCTACCTGCTGGAGCAGGGCCAGGCACACGAGACCATCGAGGCGGTGGCCGCGGTCGCGCCCGATACCCCGCTGGACTTCGTCCGCCGCGTGCGCGCGGTCAGCCTGTTCCGCGAGCGTCCGGAGGCCGAGGCCCTGGCCGCGGCGAACAAGCGCATCCACAACCTGCTGCGCAAGGCCGGCGCGGAGGCCGAGGCCGACCTCGATCCCGAGGCCCTGGCGCTGGACGAGGAGCGGAGCCTCTATCAGGGCCTGCAGGCGGTGCGTCCCGGCGTCGAGCAGGCGGTGGCCGACGGCGACTACCTGCACGCCCTGGGCGAGCTGGCGGGCCTGCGTGATCGTGTCGATACCTTCTTCGACCAGGTGATGGTGATGGCCGAGGATGCCGCCGAGCGGCGCAACCGCCTGGCGCTGCTGCGCGAGCTGCGCCGCGCCTTCGAGACCGTGGCCGACATCGGCCGCCTGGCCACGGGATAGCACCGCCGCATGCTCCCCCTGATCCGCGGCCTCCTGTTCCAGCTCGGGTTCATCGGCTCCACGCTGGTGTTTGGCCTGCTGGTGCCGCCGCTGATCTGGCCGCTTTCGCGCCCGGCGCGCTACCGGGCCCTTACCCAGTGGGGGCGTTTCAACGTCTGGTGGCTGCGTATCACCTGCGGCGTGGACTACCGCGTGCACGGCGCCGAGCACATCGACCCCTCGCGGCCGCATGTGGTGCTGTCCAAGCACCAGTCCGCGTGGGAGACGGTCGCCTTTGTGGCGATCTTTCCGATGCAGACCTGGGTGCTCAAGCGCGAGCTGATGCGTATCCCTCTGTTCGGCTGGACGCTGTCGATGCTGGACCCGGTCCCGATCGACCGCGAGGCCGGGCGCCAGGCGCTGGACAACCTGGTCGCGGAGGGCCAGCAGCGCCTGGACCAGGGCCGCTGGGTGATCGTCTTCCCGGAGGGCACGCGCGTGGCCCCGGGCGAGCACGGGCGCTACCGCCAGGGCGGCGCGATACTGGCGGCACGCACCGGCTATCCGGTGCTGCCGGTGGCGCTGAACAGCGGGAGCTTCTGGCCGAAAAAGGGCCTCCGGCGCTACCCCGGCACCATCGAGGTGGTGGTCGGCCCGCCAGTCGAGACCGCCGGGCGCAAGCCCGTCGAGGTACTAAGCGAAGCCGAAGAATGGATCGAGACCACCATGGCCGAGATCGAGCCGCGTCCCGCGAAATCGCCGTCGGAGGAGCCGCATGGGCAGTGAACCGCTGATCAGTGCCCCGTTGGTCGAATTGCGTGACCGCAGCATCTACCGCGTGGGCGCCTCGGACCCGGCCGTCTGGCTGATCGACGACCGCGAGCTGGGGGGCGTGCTGGTCAACGCCCCGGCGTATTCCGAATCCCTGCTGGAGGCGATTCGGGCGATCACAAAGCCCGCCTACCTGTTTTTGCCCAGTCGCCATGGCGCGCAGGACCTGGATGCCTGGCGGGCGGCTGGGCTGGAGACCCTGGCGTTCGAGGCCGAGGCACCGGCAATCCGTGCGGCCGGCGGCGAGATCGACATCGCCTTCAACCGCAAGCAGCGCCTGTCGCGCACCATCGATTTCCTGCCGATGGCCGGGGTGACCGAGGGCACCTGTGCCCTGCGGCTGAAGAACCTGCCGGGCGTCGTGTTCTTCGGGCCCGCGCTGGCGCCGGGGGCGGATGGCTGGCCCACGCTGATCCAGACGCCGGACGATCATTCCTTCGAGGCGCGCCTGTTCGGCGCCCTGGGCGTGAAGGACCTGAAGTTCGCCTACGCCTTCTGCGACCGCTTCGACCCGGCCGGCACGCAGTACGGCCCCGACGCCGACCAGCACATCCAGGCCCGCATCGAGGCCGTGTTCGACGAATAGCAGGACCGCTGGGGGAGCTCCTCGGCGATTGCCGCGGCGCTTTGCGCCTCGCAATGACGGGGCTGGGCGAGTCAGGCGCGGGCGATCAGGGTCTGGATCACGTGGCCGGCGGCGGTCAGTCCGAAGATCGCGGGCAGGTAGGAGATCGTGCCGTTGACCGAGCGTGGCCGGCCGCCCTCGACCGGCCGGTGTTCGGTGCCCTTGCGCGGCTGCTCGATCGAGAACACCACGGGGTAGTCGAGCCGCGCGTCCATGCGGCGCAGGTTCTTGCGCATCTGCCGCGCCAGCGGGCAGACGCGGGTGGACTCCAGCGGGCCGACCCGTACGGCCGTGGGGTCGATGCGCCCGCCGGCCCCCATGCTCGAGATCACCGCCTGGCCGCGGCGCTGGGCCCCGGCGACCAGCGCCGCCTTGCAAGCAATGGAGTCGATTGCGTCGAGCACGAAGTCGGCGTCTTCCGGCACCAGGTCGGCAATGCTGTCCGGACGCAGGAACTCGCGCTGGATGTTCAGTTCGATCTCCGGGTCGATATCGCGGATGCGTGCCTCCATCACCGCGGTCTTGGGCTGGTCCACGGTGGAGCGCAGTGCGACCAGCTGGCGGTTCAGGTTGGAGGCGGCGACCACATCGTGATCCACCAGCGTCATGCGTCCGACCCCGGCGCGTGCGATCGCCTCGGCGGCAAAACTCCCGACCCCGCCCAGCCCGGCGATGAATACATGCCGGTCGCGCAGGCCGGCGGTGACGTCGGGACCCAGCAGGAGGTCGGTGCGTTCGCTGTAGGGATTGTGGGGCGTGCTCATGGATCCGGGTCGTTCGGGAGCCGGAGGACCCGGCGTGCATTTTGTGACGTGATTATAGCCATCTCGGCCGGGTCGATGTCCCGCAGGCGGGCCAGATGGCGGTTCACCTCGGCGGTCATCATCGGTTCGTTGCGCTCGCCCTGGTGCCCGGCCAGTGGCTGGTCCGGGGCATCGGTCTCCACGACCAGCGCCTCCAGCGGGGCCTCGCGCACCACGCGGTGCAGTCGTTTCGCCCGTTCGTAGGTCACCGGCCCGCCGATGCCCAGACAGCAGCCGAGATCCGCCGCTTGTCGGGCCTGCTGCGGCGAGCCGATAAAGGCATGCAGGATCCCGGTCACGCCGGGCTGCTGGCGCAGGCCTTTCAGCACTGCGTCCAGCGCGCGCCGGCTGTGGATGATCACCGGCAGGTCGCGCTCCCGCGCGATGGCCAGCTGCCGCGTGTAGAAGCGCCACTGGCGGTCCCAGTCGAGCCCCTCTTGATAGCCATCGAGCCCGATCTCGCCGACCGCGATGGTCTCCGGGTGCGTATCCAGCCAGGCCTCCAGGGCGTCAAGGTCCGCGTCCGCATGCGCCTGCAGAAAGGTCGGGTGCAGGCCGTAGGCGACATGCAGACCCGCGTGCTGGCGGTACAAGGCGTCGAGGTCCGGCCAGCGTGCGCGGGTGACGCCGGGCAGGACGAGTTCCTGAACCCCGGCGGCGCGGGCGCGGTCCAGCACCGCCGGGCGATCCGGATCGAACGCGTCCAGGTCCAGGTGGACATGCGTATCGATCAGGTGCACCGGCGGTGGTCCTACGGACAGGGGTAGGTATAGCGGGCGTGGATGGCCTCGATGGCCTCCAGCACGGCATCGGACAGGGTGATGTTGACGGTGGCGATGTTCTCGCGCAGCTGCTCCATCGTGGTTGCCCCGATCAGGTTGCTGGTCACGAAGGGCTGCTGGTTGATGAAGGCCAGCGCCAGCTGTGACGGGGTCAGGCCGTGTTCGCGGGCCAGGCGCGCGTACTCCGCGGTCGCGGCCAGGCCGGATTCGTTGCTGTAGCGCTGGAAGCGCTCGAACAGCGTCAGGCGCGCCCCCGCGGGCTTTGCCCCGTCCAGGTACTTGCCGGAGAGCATGCCGAAGGCCAGCGGCGAATAGGCCAGCAGGCCGGCGTCCTCGCGGATGGCCATCTCCGCCAGCCCCGCCTCGAAGCTGCGGTTGAGCAGGTTGTAGGGGTTCTGGATGGAGACGATGCGCTCGGACAGGCCGCGGTCATGGGCGCGTATCCACTCCATGAACCCCCACGGGGTCTCGTTGGAGATGCCGATGGCGCGCACGCGGCCGCTCTCGACCACGGCCTTCAGCGCCGCCGCGGTCTCTTCGATCGAGGTCGCGCTCTCGTCCGGCTTGTGAACGTAGCCGAGCTGGCCAAAGAAGTTGGTGGCGCGCGCCGGCCAGTGGACCTGGTAGAGGTCCAGGTAGTCGGTCTGCAGGCGCCGGAGGCTGTCGTTCAGGGCCTGCTCGATGTGTTCGCGGTTCAGCTGCGGGCCACCGCGGAGGTAGTCGATCATCCCGGGGCCGGCGACCTTGCTGGCCAGCACCACGCGGTCGCGGTTGCCGCGCTTCGCCAGCCAGTTGCCGATGTAGGTCTCGGTCAGCCCCTGAGTCTCCTCGCGCGGCGGGACCGGGTACATCTCGGCCGCATCGATCAGGTTCACGCCCTGGTCGAGCGCGTAGTCCAGCTGCTCGTGTGCCTCGGCCTCGGTGTTCTGCTCGCCCCAGGTCATGGTGCCCAGGCCGATCAGGCTGACCTCGATATCGGTGCGTCCCAGTTTGCGGTATTGCATGCCAGTCCCTTGGTTCAGGTGAATAGGGTAAGGACCCCGGTGTAGCCGTACAGGCGGTTGGCGAAGATCTCGCCATTGGCGAAAAAGCCGATCAGGGGTACATCCCCCAGACCCTGCTGCACGATTGCCAGTTCCGCGCCCTCCTGGCCGAACTGGTGGCGCCCGCGTCCGATGCAGGAGACATAGATCGCCCCGCGGATCCCGTTCGGGGCCTGGGCGCGAATCTGCTCCAGCATGCGCTCGAGGTCGTCGCGAGCGGCCTGGCCGTCGCGGCGTACGAACAGGATCTTCTGCCCGGGCTCCAGCAGTTCGCCGACCGCGAGCACCTGCTGATCGAGGTCCACGCCGATGATATTGCGGACCCGGTAGTCGCCGGTGTCCGAGCCGGCGATCGGGAAGCCGACCAGGATGTAGCCCAGTGCCCGCTCCAGGTCGCGCGACAGGACGTCGCCGATGATGCCCTTGAATGCCGGCAGTGCTCGCTGACCATCCAGCTGCACGATGATGTTGCGCCAGGTCTCGGTCAGCTCGTGCTGGCCGGGCAGCGGGGTGCAGCCCTGGCTGTGGCGTGCGGCGATCGCGACATCGTCGCGCAGCGCGAGCCCGGTGATGCCCGAGGCGACCACACCATCGGCGATCTGCCCGGCCCCATTCTCGCCGGAGTGTATGCCGCCGGTGGCGAACCAGGCGGTCTGGTCGCCAATTTCGGTCAGCACGGCCTCGACACCCTCCGTGCGTGGATCGGCGTTCAGCAGCAGGCGCCCCGGGGTGGCGGGGTCGAGGAAGCCGTCCAGGGCCTGCTTCAGCTCGTCCAGGCTGTGGACCGGACGCTGAATCACGCGCGCGGAACCGGCCGGCAGGTCGCCGATCATCAGGGTAATCGCCGGGTCTTCGTAGAATTCGCGGTCTGGCCCGATCACGGCCATGCCCATGCCGCCGACGAAATGGTCCACCCCTAGTGCCTTGCGCAGCGTGTCCATGACCAGGCGGGCATTGCGGCTCAGCGCGTCGGAGACGTAGATAAAGCCCACGCGCACGGTCTCCGGATCCCGGGGCGGCAGCGTGCCCAGCCCCTGGATCAGTTCGGCGGCGAGGGTGCGCGGATCATTGCCGCTGGCGGCGGTACTGACAAAGCGTTCCATCAACGTTCAGGACTCCATTACAGCCCTAGGGAAACACTGATCAATGTACACGCTCGCGCTCGAGTCGCTTTTGCGTGCGAACAAGGCGCGGTGACTGCCGTGCAGTCATTCTGCACAAGGGAGCCGCAACGCCGTGCGCATGCAAAAGCGGCCGAGCCCCTTCGGGGTTGGCACCCCAGGTTCCCCGATCCTGCGTTGCGCCGCTTGCGGGTAGAACCACTACCCGCTGCACGGCGCGCCTTGTCTCGGAAAACCTGGGGTACCAACGCGAGTGTGTACATTGATCAGTGCTTCCCTAGCTGTTCCAGCATGCTGAGGGCCTCGTTGTCGGTTTCGGGGATGCCGCGCCGGATGGTCATCTGGTCGTTTTCTGTGAACTCCAGGCGGGCATGGTGGCGGGTGTCCAGCTCCTCCAGGAACCAGGCGATCTCGGAGGGGTGGACCGCCCGTTCGCCCCGTATCAGGTGCCGCGCGAGGATCGCATCCTCGCGGATGTCCAGGTAAAGCGGCTGGGGCAGCGCCAGGGGCAGCACATGGGTCTGTACCAGCCACTCGATCGGCGTGGGGCGCCGCGTCGGCAGACGGCGGCTGTCGATACGGAAGTGCCCGCCGCCGCCGGGCTGCTTCAGCAGTTCCTCCAGCCAGTCGCCCTCGAAGCCCTGGTGCACGATCAGCGAGCGGCCGGTATAGCGGCTGCGAAAGCGTTCCATCTGTTGCGCGGGGCGTGGCCCGAACAGTCCGAACACGGCAACTCCATGGGTCAAGGTGGGATCGCCGGAATGCTAGCCCAAACGCCTGTCACCACAAAAAAGCCCCGCCGGAGCGGGGCTAGGGGAACTTCCGGAGCGCTTGCGCTCAGCCGCGACGCGACAGCATGTCGTGGATGATCGGCGCGAGGATGACCTCCATCGCGAAGCTCATCTTGCCGCCGGGCACCACGATGGTGTTCGGCCGGGACATGAAGGAGTCGGGCAGCATGTTCAGCAGGTAGGGGAAGTCCACACCGAACTTCTTCGGCTCCCTGAAGCGGATGACCACCATGCTCTCGTCGGGGGTGGGGATGTCCCGGGCGATGAACGGGTTGGAGGTGTCCACCGTCGGCACGCGCTGGAAGTTGATGTCGGTGTGGCCAAACTGCGGGGTGATGTAGTTCACGTAATCCGGCATGCGGCGCAGGATCGTGTCCACAATCGCCTCGGCGGAATAACCACGCTCGGCATTGTCGCGGAAGATCTTCTGGATCCACTCGAGGTTTACGATCGGCACCACGCCGATGCCCAGGTCCACGTGCTGCGCGGCATTTACTTCACCGTTCACGACCAGGCCGTGCAGGCCTTCGTAGAACATCAGATCGGTGCCCGGCTGGATCTCTTCCCAGGGGGTGAACTCGCCCGGGCCGAGGTTGGTGCCGAGACGCTCGTTGTGAGCGGCGGCTTCCTCGTCGGAGTGCAGGTAGTAGCGCTTCTGGCCCTGGCCGGTCTCGCCGTAGGTCTTGAACAGATCCTCGATGCGATCGAACAGGTTGGCCTCGGGGCCGAAATGGGAGAAGTGCTGATTGCCTTCGTCGGCGGCCTTCTGCATGGCCTCCTTCATCGCCTTGCGGTCATAGCGATGGAAGCTGTCGCCCTCGATGACGACCGGGTTGATCTGCTCGCGGCGGAAGATCGACTCGAACGAGCGCTTCACGGTGGAGGTGCCGGCTCCCGAGGAGCCGGTGACCGCGATCACGGGATGTTTTTGCGACATGGGGTTTCTCCTTGCATAGCTTCTTGCGACGAATAGTGTACGGACGAGTTTAGAAAATGAGATTGAGCATCAGCATGGCCACGATACCGAACAGCAGCGTCATGATGCCGCCGGCCTTCATGTAGTCCTTCACCCGGTAGCCGCCGGGGCCCATGATCAGGGCGTTCACCTGGTGGGTCGGGATCAGGAAGGAATTCGAGGTGGCGATCGCCACGGTCAGCGCGAACACGCGCGGGTCGGCGTCCATCCCCGCGGCCTGGGCGGCGATCGCGAAGTTGATCGCCAGCGGCACCAGCAGCACGGTCGCACCGACATTGGACATGACCAGCGTAAAGAACGTGGCCAGCGCGAAGATCGTCGCCTGCAGCACCCAGGGCGGGACGGTCCCCAGCAGTTCCAGCGTGTTCTGCGCAATCCACGCGGCGGTGCCCGTGTTCTCCACCGCCATCCCCAGCGGTATTAGTGAGGCCAGCAGGAACACCGTCTTCCAGCTCACCGAGCGATAGGCGTCGTCGAGGCTGATCACGCCGGTCAGGATCATGCCCAGCGCGCCGGTCAGCAGCGCGACCGACAGCATCAGGTCGGTGAACAGGATCAAGCCCACCGTCAGCGCCAGGAAGAACAGCGCATGCGGGACCTTGGAGGGGCGCAGCTCCTCGCGCGGGTAGTCGGAGGTAATCACGACAAAGTCGCGATCCTTGTCCAGGCGCGCCAGCGACTCCCAGGTGCAGTGCACAACCAGGATGTCGCCGATCTCCAGCGGGATGTCACGCAGGCCCTCGCCGAAGGTCTCGCTGCCGCGCTGGATGCGCATCACCGACAGGCCGTAGGTCTGGCGCATGGCCAGTTCGGTCACGGTCTTGCCGGCGAGGTTGGAGCCAGGCGCGATGGCGACCTCGGCGACCCCCGAGCGGCTGGTGTCCAGCGCGTTCGCAAACACGTCCAGGCGCGTGGTGGGGCGCTTGCGCGTGCCCTCGCACAGCTTTTCCATGCGCGCGGGGCTGGCGAGCACCGCCAGGTGCGAGTTGGCCTGGATCTCGTAGCCGGTCCAGGGGGCCATGCGCAGCTCGTCGCGCACGTAGGTGCCGACGATGGCGATCCCGGTCTCGCGTTCGATCTCGGCCACGGTGCGGCCCACCAGCGGGTCCTTCTCGGGAACGAATACTTCGTGGATCTCGTAGGACAGGCCGTATACCCGCTGGAAATACTCCTGTGCACTCTCGCGCTGCGCGGACTTGGACTTGACCGAAGGCAGTACGAAACGGCCCAGCACCACGAAGTAGACGATGGTAGTGGCCAGCAGCGCGAGGCCGATCGGGGTGACGTCGAACAGCTGGAAGGGCTCCATGTTCGACGGCAGCAGGTCATTCAGCAGGATCAGCGGGCTGGAACCGACCAGGGTGATGGTGCCGCCGACGATCGCGGCGAAGCCCATCGGCATCAGCAGGCGCGACAGCGGGATCCCGAGGCGGCTGGAGATCCGGCTCATCACCGGCATGAACAGCGCGGCGGCGCCGATGTTCTGCATGAAGCTCGAGATGACGCCGACGGTGCCGGAGACCGTCGGGATGATGCTCTTCTCGGTGGTGCCGCCCACGCGCATGATGAAGGCGGCCACCTTGTGCATCACGCCGGTCTTGTCGAGACCGGCGCCGATGATCATCACCGCGATGATCGCGATCACCGCATTGGAGGCAAAACCGCTGAACAGTTCGTCCTGCGCGACCAGCAGCCCGAGCCCGGGCACCAGCGTCAGCAGGCCGAGCAGCACCATCACCGAGATGGCAGCCAGGTCCACACGGATGACCTCCGTCACAAACAGGAAGATGGTGAACGCCAGTAGCGCGAGCACCACGATCATCTCGGTGGTCAGCGTAAGGTTTTCCATGTATCGATTTCGTATCCTGAAGACCCGCACCGGACGGTGCAGAGCCGGGGCTGAGGGGGCTGGCGAGTGGCCCTGGCCGGTGGCCAGTGGCGTGGGAGGCGTCGCCGGTGCTTCCCCTTGAAAGCGCGCGATTATTTCATCCCGGGCGGTTGGACGCAAAAAGCGGGCCGTTCGGACCTTTCGCGAGACGCTGGCTGTCGTGCGCCGGCCGGTCGGTTATGCTGGTCGAAAACTGTCAGGGAGACGCCCCATGTCCGATGCCCCGCTTTGCCGTTTCGAGACGATCGTGCTCGCGACTGACGGCTCCGAGTTCAGCGAGTCGGCCGAGGCTGTCGGCCTGGATCTGGCCCAGCGTTGCGGGGCCCGGCTCATCCTCGCGCGTATCATTCCTACCGATACGCAGCACGACGCACTGTCGCCCCGGCGCAGCCACGATGCGAGCGTGACCGCGCAGGGCGACCTGGACGTGCTCGAGAAAAAGGCGCGCGAGCAGGGCCTCGATGCCCTGCCCATCCTGCGCCACGGAGTGGACCGGCATCAGGAGATCGTCAAGATCGCCGAGGAGTACAAGGCCGGCCTGATCGTGATCGGGCGCCGCGACCGCAACGATCTCGCGCGTCTGATGGTCGGCGACGCGACGCGCAAGGTGGTGGGCACGGCGCCGTGTAACGTCATGGTCGTTCCGCGTGGCGCGCAGGCGCCGCACCGGGGGCTGCTGGTCGGGACCGATGGCTCCGAACTGGGCGATCAGGCGGCGCGTGCGGCGATCGAACTGGCCGGCTATTGTCAGCTGCCGATCACCATCGCCTCGGTCGCCGTGCCCGGCCAGAGTGACGAACGCCGCCAGGAGGGCGTCGATGCGATCCAGCGCCTGCAGGGCGAGGCCCGGGAGCAGGGCCTTCAGGCGGACGCGACCTTCGAGGAAGGCCGCGCCGAGGTCACCCTGATTGACGTGGCGCGGCGCGACAATCGCGACCTGATCGTCGTGGGCAGCCACGGACGTACCGGCCTCAAGCGTCTGCTGATGGGTTCGGTGTCCGAGCGCGTGATTGGCGGTGCTGACTGCCCGGTGCTGGTGGTCAAGGGCCTGAACGTCTAGGGAAACATTTGTTTCCCTGGTCGCACTCCCTGGTTCACGATTCCCCCTGAACCCCTTCTGCCCGGCGTTTGCCGGGTTCCCCAACTGGATTCCTCTCGATCTCGATGGCTCTGCTGACCCTGCGCGATATCCACCTGGCCTATGGCATGGCGCCGTTGCTGGATGGCCTGAATCTGAGCCTGGAGCCCGGCGAACGCGTGGCGGTAGCCGGGCGTAACGGCGAGGGCAAGTCGACCTTGCTCAAGGTGATTGCGGGTGCAATCCAGCCGGACTCGGGCGAGGTGGTCCGCCAGGACGGCCTGGCGACCGCATACCTGACCCAGGAGCTGCCGCCCGGGGTCGAGGGCACGGTGTTCGATGTGGTCGCCGAGGGGCTGGGCGAGGCCGGGCAACTGCTGGAGCGTTTCCATCACCTGAGCCAGGCCGCCGCCAGTGGTGACGCCGAGGCCCTGGAGAAGATGGGCCCGGTCCAGGCCCGGCTGGAGGCGATCGACGGCTGGAGCCTGCAAAACCGGGTCGAAACGACGCTTTCGCGCCTGGAGCTCAACCCCGAGGCCGGATTCGCTGCGCTCTCCGGCGGGCTCAAGCGTCGCGTCTGGCTGGCGCGCGAGCTGGTGCGCGAGCCGCAGCTGTTGCTGCTGGACGAGCCGACCAACCACCTGGATGTGGCTGCGATCCGCTGGCTGGAGGAGTTCCTGCGCGGGAGCGGGCTCACGGTGGTGTTCATCAGCCATGACCGCCAGTTCATGGAACAGGTCGCCACTCGCATCCTGGAGCTGGATCGTGGCCAGGTGTACGAACACCCGCCCTCGATCGAGGCCTTCCGCACGCGCCAGGCCGAGCGCCTGGAGGTCGAGGCGCGTCAGCGCGCCGAGTTCGATCGCAAGCTGGCGCAGGAGGAGACCTGGATCCGCCAGGGCATCAAGGCCCGGCGTACCCGCAACGAGGGGCGGGTGCGCGCCCTGCAGGCCCTGCGCAAGAAGCGCGCCGAACGACGCGAGCTGGGGGGGCAGGTACGCATGCAGCTGTCCCCCGAGCAGCGTTCCGGCCGTTTGGTGATCGAGGCGGAGCATGCGGACTTCGGCTACGGCGACACGCCGGTGGTGCGCGACGTGAACCTGCTGCTCCAGCGTGGCGACGCCCTGGGCATCATCGGCCCCAATGGCGCCGGCAAGACCACGCTGCTGCGCGGGCTGCTGGGCCAGGTGGAGCCATTTTCCGGAACGGTCAAGCTGGGCACCCAGCTCGAGATCGCCTATTTCGACCAGGCACGGGCGCGTCTCGACGAGACGACCACCGTGCAGGATGCGGTCGGCGAGGGCCGTGACCGCGTCACCGTGAATGGCGAGACCCGACATGTGCTGAGCTATCTCGGGGATTTCCTGTTCCCGCCGGAACGCGCGCGCCAGCCCGTATCGGCCCTGTCCGGTGGCGAGCGCAACCGGTTGCTGCTGGCCAAGCTGTTTCTGCGCCCGGCCAATTTGCTGGTACTCGACGAGCCCACCAACGACCTGGATGTCGAGACCCTCGAGCTGCTGGAACAGCTTCTGATCGAGTACACCGGCACGGTGATCGTGGTCAGCCACGACCGCGCGTTCCTCGACAACGTTGCGACCAGCACGCTGGTGCTGCCCGGCGATGGCACGGTCGAGGAATTCGTCGGCGGTTGGTCGGACCTGCCCGCACGCGTCACGCAACGCCTGCTCACGCGCGAAGCGGATACCGGGGCCCAGGAGGCGCCCGCCGCACCCGAGGCCCGCTCCGAGCCGACGTCCGCGGTCGCGGAACCGCCGCCCCGCGCCCGCAAACTCTCCTACAAGGAGGCTCGCGAGCTGGAGGCCCTGCCAGGCCAGATCGAGGCGCTGGAAAACGAGCACCAGTCGCTGGCCGAGGCCCTGTCGGATCCAGAGGTATTGCGCGATGGGGAGCGCGTGCGCGAGTTGCAGGCCCGGCTCGAACAGGTCGAACGAGACCTGGCGGTGGCTTACGAGCGCTGGGAGGCGCTGGAATCACCCTGACTCTTTCCGCGTCATTCGGTGTGATGTGATTCTCAAAACGGCCAGGGCTCAACTTCAGGGGAAGGCGGCCGTAACAGGGGATGAATCGTCTCTACAGGCAGCGGAATGATCCGTTTGCACGTGATGGCATGCGCCCGGCAGAAGGCGCTGAGGAAGGAGTCAACACCATGCTGGACAAACTCTCCATTCGGGGGCTGCTGATCGCCGGCTTCGGGCTGGTCGTCGCGATCCTGATCATCAATTCGCTGCTGGCACTGCGTGCCCTGAATGTGGGTGGACAGGGCGTGGCTGAACTGACCCAGTCCGACTATCCGGCGGTGGCACGCGTCAACGACGTGGAGCAGCTGTTGCAGGAGAGCGCCGCCTTCCTAGGCTTCTACCTGATGAGCGAGGAGGACGAACACCGCGACGCCTGGCTGAATGCGATGGACGAGCTGGACGTCGCCATGGATGCCCTGGTCAACGATCCGGTCGTGCAGGGCTCGGATGAACTGAGTGCCTCCGCGGAACAGGTGCGCGCGAACATCGATGGCTTCGCCGCACACCGTGAGCGCCTGATTGAAGTGGCCGAGGACGTGGCCCAGAACATGCCGGCCCAGGGTGTCGCCAACTCGCGCGCCAACCCGGCGACCATGCAGATGACCCAGTTGACCAGCACCATGATCGACGAGGAGATGGCGCGGGCACGCTTCCAGCGCTCGTTCGAGCGTCTCGGCGATTTCTACAGCCTGCGTACCAACCTTCTGCAGATCACCTCGAACCTGCGCGGTTTCATCGCGTTTCGTGATGACTCCTTCGAGCAGAACCTGCGTCTGTACCTTGGCCAGACACACGACGTGCTGGCGCGGTTGCTGGAACAGTACGACGAGCTCGATTTCGAGCAGCAGATCGCGGTCGAGGACTTCGAAGGGCTCCTGAACGAGCTGGATAGCGCGATCCAGGACATCGTTCGCATCCACGGCAGCGAGGAGGCCCTGCAGGACGCCTTCCTGATCCGTACCGAGGTCGGCCCGGTGATCTTCGAGGCACGTAATGAACTGCAGCAGTTGTCCGAGCGCATCACCGGCCGTGCTGAAGTGTCCGCCGCCGAGCTGACCGCGACCATGCGCAATACCCAGGTGACGCAGGGCGTCCTGGCGCTGATTGGCGTGATCCTGGGAGTGGTCGGCGCGGTCTTCATCATCCTGGTGGTGCGCCGTGCGCTGGCTCACTCGACCGAGGCGCTGGAAGAGATCGCCGACGGCGATGGCGACCTCAGCCGCCGTTTGGACGAAAACGGTCTGATGGAGACGGCCCAGCTGGGGCGTGCGTTCAACCGCTTTACCGACAAGATTGCGCAGGCGATTGGCAACGCCCGTAGCGGTACCGAGACCCTGAACCGTGCGACTGAGAACCTGAATCAGGAGGCCTATCAGGCCCGCGAGGTGGTCTCGCGTCAGCGCGACGAGACCGAGCGCGTCGCCACGGCGATCAACGAGCTGCAAAGCAGCGCCGAGGAGATCGCGCGTAATACCGATGCCACCTCCCAGGCCGGACAGGAGGCCAGCGGTGCGGTGAACAACGGCGCCGACGTGATGGAGAAGAACATCGAGTCCATGTCCTCCCTGCTGGGCACGGTCGAGCAGGCCGCCGGCACTGTAGCCAAGCTGGGTGAAGACTCGAAACAGATCGGCACCATCCTTGAAGTCATCCGCGGCGTAGCCGAGCAGACCAATCTGCTGGCCCTCAACGCGGCGATCGAGGCCGCCCGTGCCGGGGAACATGGCCGCGGGTTTGCCGTGGTGGCCGACGAGGTACGCAAGCTGGCGACCCGCACGCAGGAGTCCACCGACGAGATCGAGAGCATGATCTCGCGTCTGCAGACCGCCACAGGCTCTGCGGTGAAGGCGATGCAGCACGGCCAGGAAGAGGCCGAGACCACCATGGAGCACACCGCCGAGGTGAACGGCGCCCTGCAGCAGATCCGCCAGTCGGTGACCACGATCGTGGAGATGACCGATCAGATCGCGGTTGCCGCGCGTCAGCAGAGCACCGTGGTCGAGGACATCAACCGCAACATCGTGCAGATCTCCGACGGGGCCGATCAGTCTGCCAACACCGCCGATCGGGTCAGCGCGGCCTCCGACGAGCTCAAGCAGGTCGAGCGCGAGATCCAGCAGGCGCTGGCCCAGTTCCGGCTCTGATGACGGCTGGATCAGCCCGGGGGCTGCCCCCCGGACTCGACCCGGGTGCGCCAGGCCTGCGCGGCCTGACGCAAACGCCGTACCACGCCGCGGCGTCCGGAGACCCCCAGACGGACAGCCAGGTCGTCCCAGTCGATCGGTGGCTCCAGGGCGGTGGCCAGCACCGTTCCTTCTGTATCGGTCGGCGGCTGCGCGCGTAGCTGGCGGACCAGGGCCGGGAGTACCCATTCCAGTGGCCGGGCGCGCTCGGCGAAGGCCTTGAGCTCCGCCAAGTCCCTTGCCATCGCCGGATCAGGTCCGGCCTCCGGAAAAAGGGCTTCCAGCGCCCGTGCCAGGGCCGTTTCGTGCCAGGGCCACAGACGATCCCGCCATGCGGGCCAGTCCCGGGCCTGTGCGGCTGCCAGGCATCGTATCGGCCCGGCGAGCGCGTCATCGACCGCCTTCAGGACTACACCCCCTGGGCGGCCGCTGTAGGGATCCGGGCGCAGGCCGGCACGTAGCAGGTCGAAGCCCCCGCGTTTCCACAGCCCGAGCAGGTCGGGATCCAGGCCAAAGCTGGCCCCGACCATGCCGATACCCTCGGCCCGAGCGCGTTCGGTGATCTGGTGCAGCAGCCGCTGTCCCAGCCCGCGACCCTGCCAGTGCGGATGCACCGCGATGCGCTGGATGCGCCAGACCGGGTGCCGGGCCAGGTCGAACGCCCCCTGGGCTGCCAGCACGCAGGGCAGAAAATGCCCCTGGGGTCGGCGCTCTCCTGCCCAGACCGCTTCGGCCATGCTGGCGTCCAGTCCCGGCTCCACGCCCACCAGCACCACGCCGAACAGGGCCCCGTCGCGGATGCCCTCGAGCGTCAGCAGGTGGATGGCGGCGTCGTCCAGCCAGCGCTGCAGATCCGAGGGCCGGGTGCGGTAGTGCGCATCGGCCAGCAGGCCGGCCACGGCCTCCAGTCGCCCGGGCCGCGCTGCCAGTTCGGATGCCTGACTCCAGTGCCATCGCACTGCCTGCGGCTCTGGCGCGGCACTGCGGGCCCCCAACAGGAACAGGTCATCGATCCAGCGCTCCAGCGGGTCGCCGGGTTCCCAGCGCACTGGCGTTTCCAGGCGCGCGTGCCGCACGCGAAGACCCGCCTGTTCCAGTGCGGGCAAGGCGCGCAGCCGAAAGCCCTGCCCGCTCCCCTCGAAGCCACCCGTCGTAGTCGCCAGCACCAGTCGTTGCCCCCGCCGTGCCAGCCGCAGGAGGTGGTCGACCGGGAGTGCGGCGGCCTCGTCCACCACCAGGGTTTCCGATTGGGCGGCCGCCGCCTCCAGCGCGGCAGGGGCGTGGTAGCGCAGCTCTTCGGGGACACGGCCCAGGTGCACTTGTATGGCCTTGTGTACCGCCTGGACAGCCGCCTCGGTCGGGGCTGTCAGGGCCATGCCCCTGGGCGTGGGGGTCGGAGAGGATCCGGCCATCCAGTCCCCCAGCAGGGTCGATTTGCCGCGGCCGCGGGCTGCGGTCAGGACGCCGCATTCGCCGGGTACCAGTGCATCCAGCAGTCTGCGGGCCGCCTGCTGGTCCGGCGTCCACTCAAAGGGTGTTCTCTCGCTACGCGGGAGTGGCCAGCGATCCGGTCCTTCCTGGACCCATTCCACCAGTGGCGCCCGCAGCGCTGTGCGCCAGCGCCTGGACCAGGCCCCGTGGCCGGGTTCGTCCACCAGCAACAGCAGAATCCCACCACCGCGCAGGAGCCCGGCGGCGATCGCAAGGGCATCACCGGGAAGGGGTGTGGTGGCCTCGAACACCACTGCATCACACTCGTGGCCCAGCCAGTGGCCGGCCTGGGCCGGCCGGGTACGGGGCACGCCTTCTGGTGGATGGCTGCCCACCCAGAGCGGTTGGCAGTTGTCCGGCATGCGCGCCAGCCAGCGCGTCGCCTGGTCCCGACCCTGGTTCGACCCGCGGAGCGCGAGCACGCGCCGAAAAAGGGTGTTCACCGCCATCCCCATTCGCCTTTCGGCGTGCCCGGCAAAATATCCGGGTAATCGTGCAGAGGCCCGCGCGGCCCCACGCTGCCAGCAGATTGTTGAGAACGGGTTCTCAAGTTTTCGACTCGGAGGCCGTACAAGTATTCTACAGGGACCCTGTATTTTCTTGTACAGATCCTGTACAAAAGAGTCCGGAGCATGGGGATCCGTCGCTTCGTCACTCACAAAGGGTACTGCACATGAACAAGGTTCCGCTGCCGGAAAGGCTGCGCATCGACACGGTGGGCGAATGCTGGGAGAGCCTGCGAGGGGCGATCGAGGCAGGCCAGCCGGTCGCGCTGGAGGCAGCGGGTGTGCGGGATGTCGACGCTGCGGGCGCCCAGATGCTGCTGATGGCAGAACAGGCCGCTCGCCACCAGGGTCAGGCCCTGGTCTACGAGTCCTGCAACAACACCCTTGAACAGGCGCTGGCCGCACTGGGTCTGGCTGAACTGCATGCCCGGATGCAGGCCGCGCCTGCCACTCACGACCCGATTTGAGGACATAACGTATGGCGAAGGTACTGGTGGTGGACGACTCGGCCTCGATGCGCCAGATGGTCGCATTCACGCTCAAGCAGGCGGGCCACGAGGTCACCGAGGGCCGCGACGGCAATGATGGGCTGAGCAAGGCCCAGGGCCAGAAGGCGGATCTCGTGATCACCGACGTGAACATGCCGGGTATGGACGGCCTGCAGATGACGCGCGAGCTGCGCAAGCTCGGCGACTACAAGTTCACCCCGATCCTGGTGCTGACTACCGAGGCCGGCCCGGAGAAGAAGCAGGAAGGCAAGGCGGCCGGCGCGACCGGCTGGCTGGTCAAGCCGTTCGACCCGGACCAGCTGATGAACACCGTGAACCGGGTGCTGCGCTAGTCATGTCCATCGACATGGCCCAGTTCGTCGACGCCTTTCTCGAGGAGAGCTTCGAGGGGCTGGAGCGCATGGAGACCGAGCTGCTGGCGCTCGAGGGCGGTGGCGATCCGGAGACGTTGAATACCATCTTTCGTTCCGCGCACTCCATCAAGGGCGGGGCCGGGACCTTCGGCTTTGCCGCGATCTCCGAATTCACCCATGGCGTGGAGACCCTGCTCGACCGCCTGCGTAATGGCGAACAGGCCGCCGACCGTGACACGGTCAACCTGCTTTTGCGCGCGGTGGACATCCTGCGCGCGCAGCTGGAGGCCGCGCGCGACGGCGGCGAGGCGGACCCGGCCGAGGTGGCCGAGGTGCGCACCCTGATCGAGGCCCATCTGGGCGAGCCGTCATCGGCCGAGCCGGCACCCGGGAGTGCCGGTGGGGAGTCGCGCGCCGGCTCGGGCTGGCGCATCCACTTCCGGCCGCACCGCGACCTGATGCGTACCGGCAATGACCCGCTGCGTATGTTCGAGGTGCTGGAGGAGCTCGGCGAGCTGCGGGTGACCTGCGAGACCGGTGATCTGCCGGATACCGCCGCCGGCTTCGACCCGGAGGACTGCTACCTTGCCTGGACCCTGGAATTGGAGGGTGACGCGACCGAGGATCAGCTGCGCGAGGTCTTCGAGTGGGTCGAGGATGAGTGCGACCTGAGCATTGAGCCGCTGCCATCCCCCTCCGCGCCCAGCGACCAGGACGTGCCGGTTGTGGAGGAAAGCTCAACCGGGGAGCGAGAGCCCGCCGAAGGTGGCGCCCGTCAGCCCGCCGCCAGTCGGGGGGCCGAGTCCAGCTCCATGCGCGTCAATACCGGCAAGATCGACGCCCTGATCGACATGGTCGGCGAACTGGTGATCACCCAGTCCATGCTGACCGATATCAGCGAGCAGCTGGAGGACGACCCGTCGCAGGTGGAGGCACAGATCGAACGCCTGCGCACCGGCCTGGCCGACCTGGAGCGCAACACCCGCGAGTTGCAGGAGAGCGTGATGGGCATCCGCATGGTGCCGATCGCGCAGATCTTCAATCGCTTTCCGCGGCTGGTGCACGACATCTCCGGCAAGCTCGGCAAGCAGATCGAGCTGACGCTCAAGGGTGAATACACCGAGATCGACAAGACCGTGATGGAGCACCTGGGCGACCCGCTGGTCCACCTGGTGCGCAATGCGGTGGACCACGGCATCGAGCTGCCCGAGGCCCGTCGCGCGGCCGGGAAGCCGGAGACCGGCCAGGTCACGCTGGAGGCCTACCATCGCGGCGGCAACGTGATCATCGAGATCCGCGACGATGGCAAGGGCATGGATGCCGAACGCATCCTCGCCAAGGCGCGCGATGCCGGCCTGGTCGGCCCGAATCAGCACCTGGAACGCCACGAGGTCCTGCAGTTGATCTTCGAGCCCGGGTTGTCCACTGCCGACCAGGTGAGCGACCTCTCCGGGCGCGGCGTTGGCATGGACGTGGTCCGCAAGAACATCCGCGGGCTCGGCGGCAACGTGGAGCTGGAGTCTCAACCCGGTAAGGGCTCGCGCCTGACCATCCGCCTGCCGCTGACGCTCTCAATCATGGACGGCCAGCTACTGAAGGTGGGCGAGGAGACCTTCGTGATCCCCCTGATCGCGATTGTCGAGTCGCTGCAGACGCAGGCCGGCAGCGTGCAGCAGGCCTTCGGCAAGCTGCCGCTCTACCGGCTGCGCGACGAGTACATCCCGATCGTGGACCTGGCCGCCCTGTTCGGGCGCGCCGAGCCCAGCCCGCTGCCGGACCCGGCCCTGCTGGTGGTAGCCGAGGCCGACGACCAGCGCGTGGCCTTGCGGGTGGATGACCTGCTCGGCCAGCAGCAGGTCGTGATCAAGACACTGGAAACCAACTTCCGCAAGGTCCCCGGTACCGCTGGCGCCACCATCCTCGGGGATGGTCAGGTCGCCCTGATTCTGGATGCGGCGGGCATCGCGCGAATGGCCGCCAGGCGCGACACCCGCGCGGCCTGACCTACAAGGAGCCAAGCATCATGGCGAACGACGCAACCCAGTCCATCCACGACCCGGCCACGGCCGGCGAAGACCAGTACCTGACCTTCATCCTCGCCGAGGAGGAATACGGCGTGGACATCCTGCGGGTGCAGGAGATCAAGGGCTGGGAACGCCCCACACCCCTGCCGAACACGCCCGACTACATCCGTGGCGTGATCAACGTGCGCGGAATGATCGTTCCGATCATCGACCTGCGCCTGCGTTTCGGCATGGAACCGCTGGACTACGGTCCCACCACCGTGGTGATCATGCTGCGCGCGATCAACGAGGACCGCGAGCGCGTGATGGGGGTGGTGGTCGACGCCGTCTCCGAGGTCTACAACGTCGGCGCCGAGGACCTGCAGCCGGCGCCGGACTTCAACACCCGTATCGGAGTCGACTTCGTGCGTGGCCTGGCGACGCTGGACGAAAAGATGATCCTGATGCTGGATATCGACACCCTGCTCGGCGCCGGCCTGATCGCCAGCGCCGATGCCATCGAAGCGGGGGCCACGGCCTGAGGCCGGCCCGACAAGGACGATGCGGACCATCGCGGTGATCAACCAGAAGGGGGGCGTCGGCAAGACGACCGTGACCCTGAAC
The DNA here is from genome assembly GCF_000378285.1 of Thioalkalivibrio sp. ALgr1. Taxonomy (NCBI): domain Bacteria; kingdom Pseudomonadati; phylum Pseudomonadota; class Gammaproteobacteria; order Chromatiales; family Ectothiorhodospiraceae; genus Thioalkalivibrio; species Thioalkalivibrio sp. ALgr1. Next base: position 402,863 of record NZ_KB905132.1, on the reverse strand, counting down.
CTGGCGCATGCCCTGGCCCTGGCCGGGCATCGGGTGCTGGCGATCGACGCCGACCCGCAGGGGCATCTCTCCATGGCCTTCGGGCTGGAGGATCCGGCCGGCCTGGATCAGGTCCTGCAGGGTGGCGCGCGTCTGGAGGACGCCTTCAGCGAGGCCGGCAACGGGCTGCAGATCGTCCCCGCCGGAGAACAACTGCAGGAGGTCGAGAACCTGAACGAGGGTGGAGCCGCGCGTGGCTGGCGCCTGCAGAAGGCCCTGGACCGGCTGGAACAGCCCTTCGATTTTGTGCTGATCGACTGCCCGCCCTCGGCCGGACTGCTGGGCATGAACGCCATTATCGCCGCCGACGAGATGCTGATCCCGGTCGCCGGCGACTTCCTGGCCCTGAATGGGCTGTCGCGATTGATGCGCATCCTGCAGGGCATCGAGGCGCGCCTGGGTACGAGCCGGCGCAAGTGGATCGTGCTGTCGCGTTTTGTCGAACAGCGCCGCCACGCCCGCGAGGTGCGCGAGCGCATCCGCGAACACTTCGCCGATGCCCTGCTGCCCACCACCATCCGCGAGACGGTGGTGCTGGCCGAGAGCCCGAGCTTCGGGCAGACGATCTTCGAGTACCAGCCGCGCCACCGCGCGGCCGCGGACTTCCAGCAACTGGCCGCCGACCTGATCGCGGCCGGGGCACAAACCAGCACCCGCCTGACGGCGGCACACGCCTGAGCCGCGAGCCAGGGAGAACACGGGCCATGACCACACGCAAACGCAACAAGCTGGGCAACGACCCGCTGGGCTGGATGGACCCATCCGGCACGGCCCGCGAACCGGGCTCCGACAAGGCCTCGAGCGAGCGCCCGGCTTCGGACGAAGCCGCCCCCGAACCCCGGTCCGGCCCGAAAACCGAGACGCCGAAAACCAACAAACCCGCCCGCCGCCGCACCTCGGCCGCGCGCCATACGAACAAGCCAAGCGAGGACACCCCCATGGCCGCCAATCCGCAAACCGACGCCGCAGAAATCGACCCGAACGAGATGATGGACGGCCGCTTCATGCGTGCCGCCTGCGAGGGTTCGCAAATGGCCGTGATGATGTGCGACGACGACATGAACATCATCTACGCCAACGAGGCGGTCGTCAGCCTGCTGCGCAAACGCCGCCACATCCTGCAGCAGCACTTCCCGAGCTTCGATCCGGACAACCTCGTGGGACAGTCGATCGACCAGTTCCACAAGGATCCGTCGCATCAGCGCGCCATCCTGTCGAACCCGGCGCGCATGCCCTACACCGCCGAGATCGAGGTCGGTGGACTCGAATTCAAGCTGCAGGCATCCGGGATCACCGATGACGACGGCAGGATCATCGGCAGCATGGTCGAGTGGCAGGACGTGACGGAATGGAACGAGGCGGACCGCGAGCGCGCGCGCTTTGCGGCCGCGATCAACGGCGCCTCGTCCTCGCTCATGATGTGTGACGAGAACATGACCATCACATTCTCCAACGCCGCCCTGACCGCGATGTTCCAGAAACACCGCGAGGCCTTCACCAAGGCGTTTCCAGGCTTCGACCCATACAACATGGTGGGCCAGTCGATTGACCAGTTTCACTCGGTCCCGTCGCATCAGCATTCCATCCTGAAGGACCCGTCCAGGCTGCCGTACGAAACCGAAATCAGCCTGGGCGACCTGCGCTTCTGGATTAACGCGACCGCGATCATCGACGACGAAGGCAATTACGCCGGCAACATGCTGGAGTGGCGGGATGTCACCGAGATGCGAACCGCAGAGGCCGAGATCGACGCACTGATCCGCGACGCCGCAAGCGGCAAGCTGGGTGAACGTCTCGAGGCCGAGCGCTACAGTGGGTTCACCCAAAGCGTGGCGGAAAGCGTCAACGAACTGCTAGATGCTGTCGTGCCCCCCGTTCGGGAGGGATCCCGCGTCATGCAGGCCATGGCGGAAGGGGATCTGAGCGTCCGCATGGAAGGCGAATTCCGCGGCGAGTTCGGCGAGTTCCGCGACGCCATCCATACCTCGCTGGACAACCTCGACAACCTGGTCGGTCAGATCCTGGAGGGCGCCGGCAACGTGCGTTCGGCGTCCGCCGAGATTGCCCAGGGCAATACCGACCTGTCCCAACGCACCGAGGAACAGGCCTCCTCGCTGGAGGAAACCGCCTCCTCGATGGAAGAGATGACCTCCACGGTCAAGTCCAACGCGGACAACGCCCGCCAGGCCAATCAGCTCGCCAGCGCCGCGCGCGACAAGGCCCAGGAAGGGGGCGAGGTGGTCGACAAGGCCGTCACCGCGATGGGCGACATCAACCAGTCATCGAAGAAGATCGCCGACATCATCGGCGTGATCGACGAGATCGCGTTCCAGACCAACCTGCTGGCACTGAATGCCGCTGTGGAAGCGGCCCGCGCCGGCGAACAGGGTCGCGGCTTCGCGGTGGTCGCGACCGAGGTGCGCAACCTGGCGCAGCGCAGCGCCCAGGCCGCCAAGGAGATCAAGACCCTGATCAACGACTCGGTGGAGCGCATCGGCGAGGGCAGCAAGCTGGTCGACAACTCCGGCAAGGCCCTGGAGGACATCGTCGACTCGGTGAAGAAGGTTTCCGACATCATCGCCGAGATCGCCGCGGCCAGCGAGGAACAGTCCACCGGCCTCGACGAGATCAACAAGGCCGTGACCCAGCTCGACGAGGTCACCCAGCAGAACGCCGCCCTGGTCGAGGAGGCCGCGGCCGCCAGCGAATCGCTGGACGACCAGTCGCGCGAGCTGCTGGACCTGATGAGCTTCTTCAAGGGCGAGCAGGCCGCGGCCGCCGGGCAGGCAATGAGGCAACCGAGTGCCCGTTCGGCTCCGGCGGGCGCCCGCGCCCAGAGCGGCGCCTCTGCGCTGAAGCGGCCGGCCTCTGCCAGTGGCAACGCCGTCAGCAAGCGCCCGACCCCGGCCCCGTCGCGCCAGGAGGCCTCCGAAGAATGGGAGGAGTTCTGAGGATGGGGGCTCGATGCTAGATGGCCGCTTCCGATCGCCTGAGCGAACGCGACTTCCGGCGCGTGGTGCGCCTGACGCAGGAACGCACCGGGATCATGCTCAACGAGAGCAAGAAGGAGCTGGTCTTCAGCCGGCTCTCGCGGCGGCTGCGCGTGCTCGGCCTGGATGCCTTCGACACCTACCTGGACCGGGTCGAGGGCGGCGACGAGGGCGAGCTGGAGGAGTTCATCAATGCGCTGACCACCAACCTGACCGCGTTCTTCCGCGAACCGCACCACTTCGAGATGCTGGGCGGTCCGGTTCTGGCGGAGCTCCGGCGGGCCAACCCGACCGGCCCGCTGAAGGTCTGGTCGGCCGGCTGCTCCACCGGCGAGGAACCCTACTCCATCGCAATGACGCTGGCCGAGGCCCTGCCGTCGCCGGAGGATGTGCGCATCCTCGCCACCGATATCGACTCGCGCGTGGTCGCCCATGCCGATGCCGGGGTGTATGACGCCAAGCGTGTCACCGGGATCCCGCGAGCGCGCCAGAAGCGCTGGCTGTTGCGCGGGACCGGCGCCAACGTGGGCCGGGTCAAGATCCGCGACGAGCTGCGCGGCATGCTGAACTTCCGCCAGCTGAACCTGTTCGACCCGTGGCCCATGAAGGGCCCGCTGGACGTGATCTTCTGCCGCAACACGCTGATCTATTTCGACAAGCCGACGCAGAAGCAGCTGGTGGAACGCTTTGCGCGCCTGCTGCGCCCGGAGGGCTACCTGTTCATCGGGCATTCCGAGTCGCTGTTCCGCGTGACCGAGGACTTCCGGCTGCTGGAGCAGACGTTGTACCGGAGGGCGGCCTGATGTCCGCCCTGCCGCAGCTGCACGATGGCGCCTTCGCGCACATCAATCGCTACTGGGACCGAGTGCACGCCTGCCCGGCCGCGAAGCTGCTGCCGGGGGAGTGCTACGTATCGGTCTCGCCGACCGAACTGATCACCACGGTGCTGGGCTCCTGCGTATCCGCCTGCATGTGGTCGCCCAGCGCCGGCATCGGCGGCATGAACCACTTCATGCTGCCGGACGGCGCCCGTGACAGCGGTTGGGGACCGGCGGTCTCCAATGCCACGCGCTACGGCACCCATGCGATGGAGTTCCTGATCAACGAACTGCTGAAGCTGGGCGCGGAGCGAAGCGACCTGCGCGTAAAGATGTTCGGCGGCGGCCGCGTAATGGCCGGGATGACCGATGTCGGCGCCGGCAACATCACCTTCCTGCGCCGCTTCCTGCGCGAGGAGAACCTGGACCTGGTCGCCGAGGACGTCGGCGGACACTGGCCGCGCAAGGTCGTGTTCTTCCCCGCCACCGGGCGCGTGCGCATCAAGAAGCTCGTGTCCCTGCACAACAACACCCTGCTCGAGCGCGAGCAGGACTACCGCCGCCGGCTGCAGGACGATCCCCTGCGGGGCGACGTGGAGCTGTTCTAGATGCCCGCCACTGCCAAGCCCGTTCGCGTCCTGGTCGTCGATGACTCGGCCCTGATCCGCAAGCTGCTGACCGAGATCCTCGGCGCGCAGGACGGGATCGAGGTCGTGGGTGCCGCGACTGACCCCTATGATGCCCGCGAGAAGATCAAGCAGCTGGAACCGGACGTGCTGACCCTGGACGTAGAGATGCCGAAGATGGATGGCATCACCTTCCTGCGCAACCTGATGCGCTTGCGCCCGATGCCGGTGGTGATGGTCTCCTCGCTGACCGAGGCCGGGGCCGAGGTGACCCTGGAGGCGCTGGAGATTGGCGCGGTGGACTTTGTCACCAAGCCGAAGGTCGATGTGTCGCACGAGCTGCAGGCCTACAGCGACGTGCTGGCCGAGAAGGTGCGCGCGGCCGCGCGGATGCGCCTGCAGGCCCGCAGTGCCGCCACGCCAGCCCCGCAGCGGCTGGCCGCCGTGGGCGGTCGCCTGAAGACCACGGATCGGGTCATCGTGCTGGGGGCCTCTACCGGGGGCACCGAGGCCCTGCGCGAGGTCCTGACCGCGCTGCCGCCGGACGCCCCCGGCATCCTGATTACCCAGCATATCCCGGCGGGCTTCAGCAAGGCCTTCGCCGAGCGCATGGACCGCAACACCGCGCTCAGCGTGAAGGAGGCCGCCGATGGCGATGTCGTGATGTCCGGTCACGCCTATGTCGCCCCGGGCACCGACTACCATCTGCGCCTTGCTCGCGACGGTGCCCGCTATGTCTGCCGCCTCGACACCTCGGCGCCGGTCAACCGGCACCGGCCGAGTGTGGATGTGCTGTTCCGCTCGGCCGCCGAACAGGCGGGGGCCAACGTGGTCGCCGCCCTGCTGACCGGAATGGGGGATGATGGCGCCGAGGGTCTGCTGGCCCTGCGCGAGGCGGGCGCCCACACCGTTGCCCAGGACGAGGCCACCAGCCTCGTCTGGGGCATGCCCGGGGAGGCCGTGAAGCGGGATGCAGCCGTGCAGGTATTGCCACTGAACCGTATCGCCGCCGCCCTGATCCGCGACCACCGCGAATCCGCCCGAACGGGCATCTGAACAGGAGGTCGTCATGCAAACTCTCAAGGACTGGATTGTGCGTAGTGGCACGCTGCGGGGGCTGGCGTTGGCCCTGGTCGGCGTATTGTTCCTTCTGGCCCTCGCGATCGCGGCCAGCGGACATCCTGGCCAGGCCGCGCTGATGGTGCTGCCCCTGGTGCTGGCTGGGCTCCTCGTCGTTGGCTTTGGCCTGCGCGAGGCCGCGACTTCCGGTGAACCATCGGGGACTGACTCCCATGCTCCCCGCGTGACCGGGGGCGCCGAATTCTCGGAGGAGCTCGATCAGGCCATGCAGTTCGAGCTCGGGCAGCTGGAAGAAGAACTGACGCGACAAAAGGGACTGATCGCGGATGCGGTCGGGGACCTCAACGACAGTTTTGCCAGCATGCACCAGATCACCGAGCGCCAGATGCAGCTGATGAACAGCAACCTGCAGGCGGAAGGTGGCGACGAAGGCATGAGCCAGACCCAGATCATCGCGGAGCTTACGCGGCGCTCCGACGAGACCCTGCAGATGTTCATTGACACCCTGGTGGAGATCTCGCGCCAGAGTGTCGAGAGTGCGCACCACATGGAAGACATGGGCCAGCACATGGACGGGGTGTTCAAGCTGCTCGACTCGGCCGGGGCGATCGCCGGCCAGACCAATCTGCTCGCGCTGAATGCCAGCATCGAGGCGGCGCGGGCCGGCGAGGCCGGGCGCGGGTTTTCCGTCGTCGCCGACGAGGTGCGCGCCCTGTCGCAGCGTTCGGCGACCTTCCACGAGGACATTCGCGGCCAGATCGATGCCGCCCGTGAGGCGATCGCCAAGGTCACGGGCACCGTGCACGACATGGCCTCGCGCGACATGAACCAGAGCCTGGAGGAGAAGGAGCGCATCCAGGAGCTGTTCGGCTACGTGCAGCGCGCCACCGACGAACTGGACATGCGCATGCAGGAAGAGGCGGAACTCAGCGAGCGCATGCACCAGGCGGTGGCCACCGCCGTGCGCTCACTGCAGTTCGAGGATATCGCCCGGCAGTCCCTCGGCACGGCCGAGGATGCCCTCGCTCACCTGCACGAGCTGCAGGGCATCCTGCAGGAGGCGCGAGCCACCGACGATGCCCATGCGATGGCCGGGCGGGTGCGGGCGTGGCGCGAGGAGCGGCAGAATACGCATCACCGCGCGGTCAGCCAGGAGGGGCTGAGTGCCGGCGAGGTGGAACTGTTCTGAACCGTCGAAGACCCATTCCCCGACAACAAACAGCGAGGAACGCATGAGTATCGAATCCCACTCCAGCGCCGACGGCAAGGAAGTTCGCATTCGCGTCCGCGGCCGTTTCGATTTCGAGTCCCATCAGGAATTCCGCGCGGCCTATCGCAATACGCCCGGCACGGGTATTCGCTACGTAGTCGACCTTTCGCAGACGGAATATATGGACAGCTCCGCCCTTGGAATGCTGCTCCTGCTGCGCGAACACGCCGGGGGCGAGTTTGCCGAGGTAACGATTGCCGGCCCGTCCGAGGGCGTGCGCAAGGTGCTGGATATCGCAAACTTCGGCCGCCTGTTCACCATCCAGTGACGTACGCCTCCGACGCATTCTCGCGGCAGGAGGCGGCTGAAGATCCCCTCAGCGGCGAGGGCCGCGTGCTGGTTGTCGATGATGACAAGCACAATCGCCGTCTGCTGCACATGATGCTGGAAGGCTGCGGCTATACCACCGTAGAGGCGGAGAATGGCCTCGAGGCCATCGCGATCTGTCGGGACGATCCACCGGATCTGATCTTGATGGACGTGATGATGCCGGAGATGGATGGCCTGGAGGCGACTCGCCGCATCAAGGCCGACTGCGACGGGCGGTTTGTCCCGGTCATCTTCCTGACGGCCCTGGACGACGAGCACACGCTGCTGCGGGCCATCGCCGCCGGGGGCGACGACTTTCTTGCCAAGCCACTCAATCTTTCCGTACTCAAGGCCAAGATCCACGCCATGGAGCGCCTGCGCGATCTGCAGGCCGACCTGCGAAGCCGCAACGACCAGCTGCTACGCGCTTCGGCGCGTCAGGCCTGGGAAGAGGAGACCGCCGAAAGCCTGTTCTCGCGGGCCATTACACGCCGCAATCGCGGGCACGAGCGCCTGGGGGTTGGCCACCTGTCCGCGGCCACCTTCAGCGGTGACGTCGTGCTGTCGGACTACACCCCGGAGGGCAGTCTGCGCGTCCTGCTCGGGGATTTCACCGGCCACGGGCTGTCGGCCGCGATCGGCGCCTATCCGGTCAGCGAGACCTTTCACACCCTGACCCGGGAGGGCGCCGCAGACGCCGAGCTGATCCATCAGCTGAACCACACCCTGCATACCTTTCTGCCGCCGACCATGTTCATGGGGGCGGTGCTGATCGGCTTCAGCCCGGATGGACGCCAGGCGCGCATCTGGAATGGAGGCATGCCGGATGTGCGTATTTGTTCCGCTCGGGAGGTGCGCCACGTGGCCTCTCAGGCCATGCCGCTCGGGATCCTGCCGCGTCTGGAGCGCGGGCTGCTGCCGGAGGAACATGCTGTCGGGCCGGACGACACCATCATCGCCAGCAGCGACGGGGTGATCGAGGCGGTGAATGCCGCGGGCGAGGCGCTGGGTGACGAGGCCCTCGACCGGGCCTGCTGCGGCCAGCGCGCCGATTCGATATACGACACCGTCTGGGGTGTCGTGCAGCGGCATGCCGAGGGCACCACGCCGGATGACGACATGACCCTCGTCTGCATCCCTTGTACCTCGGAGGTTCTGCTCGACAGCCCGGTCACAACGGGTGCCGAGAACACCGGAAACCTGCGCTGGTCGCTCGAGCTCGGCGGTCCACAGCTCGCTCGGGCCGACCTGACCCAGGAGGCCCGGAACCAGTTGCGGCACTGGTTCCCGGATCTGGGCGAACACGCCGAAGCCCTGCATACGGTGATCGCGGAGTTGTGCAACAACGCGTTCGAGCATGGTGTGCTGGGCCTGGATTCCTCGATGAAGACCACCGTGGAGGGCTTCGAGGCCTATTACCGTGCCCGCAGCGAGGGCCTGGCCTGCCCGCGTGGCCGGATCGGGATTTCGCTGCATTATCGTCGGCGGGGCGATGCCCACTGCATGCGTATCCGCGTCCGCGACAGCGGTGCGGGCTTCGACCACGAGGCCGTTCGCGCCGCGATCGAGGGCGCGGGGGCCGAGCGGCTGTGGGGCCGCGGCCTGAATCTCGTGCACCGGCTCTGCACCCGCGTGCGGCACGTTGGCCGCGGCAACCTCGTCGAGGCCGAATACTGCTGGTAATCTTCGGGCCGTTTTCGGTCCCGTCGGCATCCACACGGGACGGCCCTGCAGCGTATTCGAGGAGACGGGAGCATGAACGAGACCAACCCCATTCGATCCGCCCTGATCACCGGTAATTCCAGTGGTTTTGGTCTTGGCCTGACGCGTGTCCTGATGCAGCGCGGCGCGAGCGTGCGCGGGATGAGCCGCAGGGGATGTCCGGAATCGGGTGTGGCGGCTGACGAGCGAGCGGATCTGGCCGATTTCGATGCCACCGCCGCTGCGATGGAGCGTCTGCTCGAAGGGGTCGACGAGCTGGATCTGGTGATCCTGAACGCCGGGCTGCTTGGCCATATGCAGCGCATGCAGGACGCCTCGATGGACGAGCTGCGCCTGCTGATGGATGTGAACACGTTCGCCAACAAGATCATTCTGGACGCCCTGCTGCGTCGCAACGTGCGCGTGGGGCAGATCGTGGCAATCTCGTCCGGGGCCTCGGTGTCGGGCCACGCGGGCTGGAGCGGCTACTCGCTGTCCAAGGCCGCGCTGAACATGATGATGCAGTTGTACGTCCACGAGTTTCCCGAGGACACCGCGATCAACGCTCTGGCCCCCGGGCTGATCGACACCGCGATGCAGGACTATCTATGCGATGAGGCCGACCGCGAAGCCTTCCCGGTGCTCCAGCGGTTGAAGGCAGCGCGTGGCACCGAGACCATGCCAACGCCGGAGAAGGCCGCCGAGGCCGTGCTGGCGGTGCTGCCGCGCCTGCGCCAGACGACGCGCGGGAGTTTTGTGGACATCCGGCAGCTGGACTGAGGTAGCCGCAACGCCGTGCGCGCGGTTCAGTCAGCGTCTCCCTGGCAGGAGGTATTCCAGCCGAACCTCCTGAATGTCACGTAAATTTCTCGGAGGGTGGTTGGCTTTTGCCGGAATGCAGGCGTATAGTCGTGATCGTGGTCTGCGGATGAACGGCAACACTAGGAAGTTTCTAGTTTCTGAACCAGTGCTCCCGTTGATCTGTTGGCAGCATCCCGCGACCACATTTGTTAGTTACATTTAAGAGGTTACAAGTTGTGAATACTGGTGTTGTTAAGTGGTTCAACGAGAGCAAGGGTTTCGGTTTCATCACCCCCGATGATGGCGGCAAGGACGTGTTTGTGCACTTCTCCGCGATCAGCGGTTCGGGTTTCAAGACCCTGGCCGAAGGCCAGAAGGTCTCCTTCGAAATCCAGGAAACCGCCAAGGGCCTGGCCGCCGGTGAAGTGACCGCCCTGTAAGGCGCACTTCCCAAGGCTGACGACCCCTCGCGGGTCGTCCAGGAAAGGTCGCCTCCGGGCGGCCTTTTTTGTGTCTGCGTTTCCGTTATTGCGAGGCGTCGAATAACTCCCAAACAGGGCCGGCGCACGCCCTTTTGAACGCTGCGCACGGCCGGGCGTATTCGATGTGCAGTACACTGCCGGCCTTTGTGCATGGACCCGCGCTGCCCGCGATGAACCGCCTGTTCCGCTCCACCGCCGTTGTCAGTGGCATGACCATGATCTCGCGGATCATGGGCTATCTGCGCGACATGGTGCTGGCGGTTACCTTCGGCGCCGGGGCCGCGACCGACGCCTTCTTCGTCGCCTTCCGCATCCCCAACTTCCTGCGCCGGCTGTTCGCGGAAGGCGCGTTCAACCAGGCCTTTGTACCGGTGTTCGCGGAGTTTCGCGAGAAGCGCGGTCGCGAGGCCCTGCGCGACTTGCTGGATCACACCGCCGGCACGCTGATGGCTGTGGTTTCGGTGGTCACGCTGATCGGCATCCTGGCCGCGCCGCTGCTCATCTGGGTGTTCGCCCCGGGGCTCGCCACGCAGGAAGAGGGGCGCCAGGATCTCGCCGGGCAGATGCTGCGCATCACCTTCCCCTACCTGCTGTTTATATCGCTGACCGCGATGGCTGCGGGGATCCTGAACAGCATCGGGCGCTTCGCGGTCCCCGCCTTTACCCCGGTGTTCCTGAACCTGGCGCTGATTGTCGCCGCACTGTGGCTGGCGCCGAGGTTCGCGGAGCCGATCGTCGCGCTGGCCTGGGGCGTGTTCATCGCGGGTGCCTTGCAGCTCGCCTTCCAGATCCCGTTCCTTTTGCGCGCGGGGCTGTTGCCGCGGCCGCGTTTCCGTCGTGCACACGAGGGGGTGCGGCGCATCGTCAAGTTGATGCTGCCGGCCATCCTCGGGACCTCGGTCGTGCAGATCAACCTGCTGGTGGACACCCTGGTGGCCTCGTTCCTGGTGGCCGGGTCGATCTCCTGGCTGTATTTCGGCGACCGCTTCGTGGAGCTGCCGCTCGCGCTGTTCGGCATCGCGATCGGTACCGTGATCCTTCCGCGCCTGGCGCGGCAGTACAACCAGGCCGATCCGGCCGCGTTCGGGCGCACGCTGGACTGGGCGCTGCGCCTGGCGATGCTGGTGGCCCTGCCCTCGATGGTCGGCCTGATCGTGCTCGCCGTCCCGATCCTGGCCACCTTGATCCAGTATCAGGCCTTTACCCAGTGGGACACCTACATGGCCGCGATGGCACTGGCCGCGTATGCGCTGGGTCTGCCGGGCTTCATCCTGATCAAGGTGCTCGCCCCGGGGTTCTTCGCCCGCCAGGACACCAAGACCCCGGTGAAGATCGCGATCATCGCGATGCTCGCCAACATCGTCCTCAACGGTGCATTTGTGCTGCCCTGGTACCTGTCCGGTATCCCGGGCGCGCACGCCGGACTGGCGCTGGCTACCTCGGCCTCCGCCTACATCAATGCGGGTCTGCTCTATCGCGGGTTGATCCGCGAGGGGATCTATCAGCCGGGGCCCGCGTTGAGGCGTCTGCGTGCGGGGCTGCCCGTCGCGCTCGGGGTGATGGTCCTGGTGCTGGCTGTTCTCTCGCCGTCATTCGGGCAGTGGACGGACTGGACGGTGAGCACGCGCCTGTTCGCACTGACCGGCCTGATCATGGCCGGGGCCGGTGCGCTGGTCCTGACGCTGCTGGCCGCAGGGCTTCGGCCCCGACACTTCCTGTTACGGGAGGCGAGCGAATGATGCCGGGACTTTGCCTGGCGGGTTATACTTGCGGTTTTGCTCGGGATCGGGGCGATGCGGCTGATTCGCGGCCTGGGGCCGTCCGACAGCAGGGCTTCCACGGCAGCGGCCGTGCATGGCGCGGTGGTGACCATTGGCAACTTTGATGGTCTGCATCGTGGCCATCAGGCTGTTCTGGGGCGCCTGCTCGAGGCGGCGCAGGATCGCCAGGCGCCGTCAGTCCTGATGACCTTCGAGCCGCTGCCGCGCGAGTACTTCGGCAGCCGGCCCGAGGCCCCGGACCCGCCCGGGCGCCTGCAGCGCCTGCGCGACCGCCTGATCACGCTGGGGGATACCGCGCTCGAGGCCGTCTGGATCCTGCGCTTCGATGCGAAACTGGCCGGCCTGTCGGCGACCGCCTTCATCGAGGAGGTGCTGCACCAGCGCCTCGGCGCGCAGCATGTACTCGTTGGGGACGACTTTCGCTTCGGCCGCGGCCGCGAGGGGGACCAGGCCCTGCTGCGCCGCGAGGGCGAGCGCCTCGGCTTCAGTGTCGAGGGCACCCCGACGGTCGCGGATGCCGAGGGCCGGATCAGCAGCACCCGGGTACGCGCGGCGGCGCTGGACGGCGACTTCGCGCGCATGGCCGAACTGCTGGGGCGGCCCTACCGGTTGCACGGGCGGGTCGCACATGGCGACAAGCGCGGCCGCACGATCGGTTTCCCCACCGCGAACCTGCGCATGGGGCCCTGGCCTCTGGCGCTGCGCGGGGTCTACTCCGGCTGGCTGCGCCGTGCATCGGGCGAGGCCCTGCCGGCGGTCGCCAATATTGGCTGGCGTCCGACGGTGGCGGGCACCGAGCAGCGTCTGGAGGCGCATGTGCTTGAGGGCAGCCCCGACCTCTACGGCGAGGCCGTGTGCTTCGAACCGATCGCGCGGGTCCGCGGCGAACAGCGCTTCGAGGGGCTGGACGCCCTGTGCGCGCAGATCGCACTCGATGTCGAGACCGCCCGCGCGCAACTCTCCGAACACGACTGAAACCGGCCCGCAGGGCCGATCCGGAAAACATCATGGCACGCAAACCGGCACCGCCGAATCCCTACAAGGACACCCTCAACCTGCCCGAGACCGCCTTTCCGATGCGCGCCGGCCTCGCCCAGCGCGAGCCGGAGTGGCTGGAGGCGTGGAAGGCGGAGGATCGCTACCACCGTCTGCGCGAGCACTGCGCCGGGCGCCCCCGCTTCGTGCTGGCCGATGGCCCGCCCTATGCGAACGGTTCGATCCATGTCGGTCACGCGGTCAACAAGGTCCTCAAGGACATTATCGTCAAGAGCCGCACCCTGTCGGGCTTCGACGCCCCCTACGTGCCGGGCTGGGACTGCCACGGCCTGCCGATCGAGCTGAAGGTCGAGCAGAATCTGGGCAAGGCCGGCCGCGACGTGGACGCCGCGACCTTCCGCAAGGCCTGCCGCGAGTATGCGCAGGAGCAGGTCGACGGCCAGAGCACGGACTTCCAGCGCCTCGGCGTGCTGGGCGACTGGGACCATCCCTACCTGACGATGGATTACCAGGTCGAGGCGGACACCGTCCGCGCGCTGGGTCGCATCTTCAAGCGCGGCCATGTGCAGATGGGCGAGAAGCCGGTGCACTGGTGCGTGGACTGCGGCTCGGCCCTGGCCGAGGCCGAGGTGGAGTACGAGGACAAGATCTCGCAGGCGATCGATGTGCGCTTCCGCGTGGTCGACGACATCGACTTCCTGCGCCGTTTCGAGGGGGCCAAGGACTCGCGCGGCCCGATCAGTGTGGTCATCTGGACCACCACGCCCTGGACGCTGCCGGCCAACCAGGCCGTGGCCCTGCACCCGGAGCTGGACTACGCGCTGGTGCAGCTGGACAACGAGCGCCTGTTGCTGGCCGAGGCCCTGGTCGAGGACTGCCTGGCGCGCTACTCGCTGGGCGAGGGGGCCGTGGTCGCGCGGGTCAAGGGTCAGGCCCTGGAGGGCCTGATGCTGCAGCACCCGTTCCTGGAGCGCGAGGTGCCGCTGATCCTGGGTGACCACGTAACCACCGAGACGGGTACGGGCGCGGTGCACACCGCCCCCGGACACGGCCAGGAGGACTACGCGGTCGGCCTGAAGTACAGCCTGCCCGTGCACAACCCGGTCGGTCCAGATGGCCGCTTCCTGCCGGATACCCCGCTGTTCGCCGGCGAGAACGTGCACCAGGCGAACGGCCATGTGATTGACGTGCTGAAAGAGCACGGCGCGCTGGTCGTGGCGGTGAAGTTCGAGCACAGCTATCCGCACTGCTGGCGGCACAAGACGCCGATCATCTTTCGTGCCACCCCGCAGTGGTTCATCAGCATGGAGCGCGCCGAGCTGCGCGCGGACGCGCTGAAGGCGATCGCCGAGACCCGATGGATGCCGAACTGGGGCGAGGCCCGCATCCACGGCATGGTGGTGAACCGCCCGGACTGGTGCATCTCGCGCCAGCGCAACTGGGGTGTGCCGATCCCGTTTTTCGTTCACCGCGAGACCGGACGGCTCCACCCGCACACCCCGGAACTGATCGAGATGGTGGCGCAGCGCATCGAACAGGCGGGTATCGAGGCCTGGTTCCAGCTCGATCCGAAGGAGCTCCTGGGCGACAAGGCCGATGACTACATCAAGCTGAACGACACCCTGGATGTCTGGTTCGACTCCGGTGTGCTGCACAGCACGGTGGTGGAGAAGCGCCCGGAACTGGGCGGGTTGCCGGTAGACCTGTTCCTGGAGGGCTCGGATCAGCACCGCGGCTGGTTCCAGTCGAGCCTGCTGACCAGTGTCGCGATGCGTGGCGAGGCCCCGTACCGGGCAGTGCTCACCCACGGCTTCACCGTGGACGAGAAGGGCGAGAAGATGTCCAAGTCGCGCGGCAATGTGGTCGCGCCGCAGGAGGTCGTCTCCACCCTGGGCGCGGACATCCTGCGCTTGTGGGTCGCCGCGACCGACTTCTCCGGCGAGATGGCGATCTCCAAGGACATCCTCGACCGCACGGCCGACGCCTACCGCCGTATCCGCAACACCACGCGCTTCCTGCTGGGCAACCTGAACGGCTTCGATCCCGCCGAGCATGCGCTGGAGCTGGACGAGCTACTGCCGCTCGATCGCTGGATCGTCGCGCGGGCCCTGCAGGTGCAGGAGCAGGTGACGAAGGCCTACGACGACTACCTGTTCCACCAGATCTACCAGCGCGTGCACAACTTCTGCTCGGTGGAGCTGGGGTCGTTCTACCTGGACGTGATCAAGGACCGCCAGTACACCACGCAGGCGGACTCGCGCGCGCGGCGCTCCGCGCAGACCGCGCTGTACCACGTGGCCGAGGCCCTGACCCGCTGGGTCGCCCCGATCCTCACCTTCACCGCCGAGGAGATCTGGCAGCTGCTGCCGGGCGAGCGTCCGGACAGCGTGCTGTTCGCCACCTGGTACGAGGGCCTCGCCCCGTTGCCAGAGGGTGCCGAGTTCTCCAGCGCGGACTGGGACGGCATCCTCGAGGTGCGCACGCATGTCGCCCGCGCGCTGGAGATTGCGCGCAACGAGCACGGCATCGGGGCCTCGCTGAATGCCGCGATCGAGGTCTACCTGCCGGCGGGTTCCGCCGCCCATGGGCGCCTCGCGCGTCTGGAGGACGAACTGCGCTTTGTGCTGATCACCTCCGAGGCCCGGCTGGTGGACGGAGCCGCCCCCGAGGGGGCGCATACCGCCGAGCTGGAGGATGGCACCGCGATTGGCGTGGTCGTCCACAAGAGCGAACACGCCAAGTGCGTACGCTGCTGGCACCGCCGGCCGGACGTCGGCCAGCATGACGCCCACCCCGAGTTGTGCGGGCGCTGTGTAACCAACGTGGAGGGCCCGGGCGAGACCCGGCGCTTCGCCTGATGGGGCTGGCGCAATCGGGTCTGCGACCGGGGCTGTTGATTGCGGTCGTGGTTGTGCTGCTGGACCAGGTCACCAAGTGGTGGGCGGAGAATGCCCTGACCCTGTACGCGCCGGTCGAGGTGACCTCGTTTTTCAATCTCTCCCTGGTCTATAACCCGGGCGCTGCGTTCAGTTTCCTGGCCGGTGCAGGGGACTGGGGGCGCTGGTTCCTGTCCGGCGTGGCGGTCGTGATCGGGTTGCTGATCCTCTGGTGGCTGGCACGGCTGCCGCGCCAGGCGCGCTGGTCGGTCACCGCCCTGGGGCTAGTGCTGGGCGGCGCGGTCGGCAACCTGATCGATCGCATCGCCCATGGCCGGGTGATTGATTTTCTCGATTTCCACTGGGCCGGTTATCACTGGCCGGCGTTCAATGTGGCCGATATGGCCATCGTCGTCGGCGCGATCACTCTGATCGTGGCAACTTTTATTGAAGGCGACCACAGCGGCTCGCCGACGGATTCGCGGGGGTAAGGCATGACAACGGTAACCAAGGGCGCGACGGTGGAGATGCACTACCGCCTGATCCTGGACAGCGGCTTTGTCGTGGATGGCACCGACGAAGAGACCATCCGCCTCGAGGTCGGGGCGGGCGAGATCCTGCCGGGGCTGGAGGACCTGCTGGTGGGTCTGGAGCCTGGCGATCACCGGGAATTTGCGATCGAGGCCGGGGCCATGTTCCCGTTGCGGGACAATGCGGCGGTGCAGACGATGCCCCGTTCACAGTTTCCGGCGGACATGCCGCTGCAGAAAGACTACATTTACGAATTCACCAGCCCGTCGGGGGATGCGGTCCCGGGCCGCATCGAAGAGGTCGGCGACGAGAGCGTCACCGTGGACTTCAATCACCCCCTGGCCGGGCAGTCGTTCACCTTCGAGGTGGATGTGGTATCGGTTAGCGAACCTCAATAGTTCGCGGGAGCCACTATGAGTATGCAGGTCCAGCTCGCCAATCCGCGCGGTTTCTGCGCCGGGGTCGAGCGCGCCATCGAGATCGTCGAACGCGCGCTGGAGATCTACGGCGCCCCGCTCTATGTCCGTCACGAGGTGGTGCACAACCGCCATGTGGTCGGGCGCCTGGAAGGGGCCGGCGTGAAGTTCGTCGAGGAGCTGGACGAGGTCCCTGACGGCCAGGTGGTGATTTTCTCCGCCCACGGCGTGCCCAAGCGCGTGCAGCAGGAGGCGGAAAACCGCGGCCTGACGGTGTTCGACGCGACCTGCCCGCTGGTGACCAAGGTCCACCTCGAGGTGGCGCGCTATGCCCGCGAGGGTCGAGAAGTGGTGCTGATCGGCCACGCCGGCCACCCCGAGGTCGAGGGGACGCTCGGCCAGTTCGATGACTCCCAGGGCGGGCGCATGATGCTGGTCGAGACCGTCAAGGATGTCGCCAGCCTCGAGGTCGCCCACCCCGACCGCCTCGCCTTCGTCAGCCAGACCACGCTGTCGATGGACGACACCGCCGAGATTATCGACGCCCTGACCGCGCGCTTCCCGAAGATCGAGGGTCCGCGCAAGATGGACATCTGCTACGCGACCCAGAACCGCCAGGATGCCGTGAAGGATTTGGCGAAACAGTGCGACCTGCTGCTGGTCGTCGGCTCGAAGAACAGTTCGAACTCCAATCGCCTGGCCGAAATCGGTGCCCGCCTCGGCATCGAATCCTATCTGGTCGACGGCGCGTCGGACATCGACACCGACTGGCTTCAGGGCAAGCAGCGTATCGGCGTGACCGCCGGCGCCTCCGCCCCCGAGGTCCTGGTCAACGAGGTGCTGGACTTCCTGCGTGCCCAGGGGGTCGAGGCGGTCTCCGAGCTGTCCGGTCGCGAGGAGACCGTCACCTTCTCCATTCCCTCCGCCCTGCGCCGCGAATCCGCCTGACCCGGGACCGTTATCGCGGGGCGTGCCGCGCCGTGGCGATTTCCGCATGGGGTCCCAGTGCCGGATCGGCTATGCTCGGCGCTGCACCCCGCTACCCTTCGTGATCCCGAGACACGCATGATGGAACGCCCCCGCTTTCGCCTCAGCATTCGCTGTCCTGACCAGCACGGGATCGTCTCGCGCATCGCGGCGGCCATTGCCGATACCGATGGCTGGATCACCGAGGCTGCGCAGCACACCGACGACGAGGCGGGCTGGTTCTTCATGCGCTGGGTATTCTCGCTGCCGGCCGAAGGCGAGGCCCTGCTCGAGCAGCGGCTGGCCTCCCTGGCACCCGAGCTGCGCATGGACTGGTGGCTGAACAACGCCGACACGCGCCCACGGGTCGTGCTGCTGGCCTCGCGCGAGCCGCATTGCCTGAGTGACCTGCTCGCGCGCTGGAGCGCGGGTGAGCTGGCGATGGAGATCCCCGCGATCCTCTCCAACCACCGCGACCTGAAGCCGCTGGCCACCTGCCACGGCATCCCGTTCGAGCACATCCCGGTGCCGAAGGTCGATCGCGAGGCCGCCTTCGCTACGCTCCAGGAACGCCTGGCGGCCCTGGCACCGGAGACCATCGTGCTCGCCCGCTATATGCAGATCCTCCCGCCGGGACTGTGCGCGGAATACCCCGAGCGCATCCTCAACATCCACCACAGCTTCCTGCCCTCGTTCGTCGGCGCCCGCCCCTATCACCAGGCCTTCGCCCGCGGGGTCAAGCTGATCGGCGCGACCTGCCACTATGTGACCGACGAGCTGGACGCCGGCCCCATCATCGAGCAGGACGTCACCCGCATCCGCCACGACGACGGTGTGCAGGATCTGATCCGCAAGGGACGCGACGTCGAACGCTGGGTCCTCGCGCGCGGCCTGCGTTATCACCTCGAGGGCCGCGTCCTCACCCACGGCAACAAGACCGTCGTCTTCGACTGACGACCGCCGGCCGGACCCTTCCTGTGCCGGTATCCGGCTGTTCAATCCAGCGGCTTGTTCACGAAGATTGAACAGACCCAACGCCGTCCTCTGCACCGCAGCGCCCCCGGCGCGACGCCGGGTGGAAACCTCGCGCGCGGCCGGAAGCCGTGCGGGCCTTCCCACCGACCGAAACGGCCCGGAAGCACTGCAAAACTTGGCACCGTGCTCATCAGGGAGCCGGGCCGGAGGGCCTGGAAGCATGGTCGCCGGCGTCCTGCGCGGAGGCTGGTCATGCACAATAGCGCCCGGCAAGCCGTATCCAGTCCGGCAACCCACTGAAGGTCGTGCTCGACTGTCCGGCCCTTGAGCCCGCACTCCCAGAGCAAGAGGATCCCCCAGCCGGCATTCAGCGGCGCTTCGCGGGTGCGGCGATCGCGTTCAACGTTGGCGGCGCATCTCCCAAAAGCGCCCGATCTGCTCGGCGCCCGCCGTCAGGGTCGGTTCGTTACGCAACTGGGTGTCCCGGCCCGGGGCACATCGGAACCGATCAACCGCTGCACCTCCTTAACAGCACATGAGAACCGCCCTTGGTCGCGAGGTAAACCGGCCATGAAGGTGGTCTACTTGCCCCCGCGTATAGTCAAATTGAAGCGCTGCAAAAGAGAGCCCCGCCGGCCGGCTCGGCGAAATGCGGCTCAATGCTCATAGCATTATGGATCGAAAGAAGACTGTTTCAATTCCGACAGCATCGGTCGCTATTGCCACTGAGCACTGACCTTCGGCCAGGATGATCACCAGTAGCCCTTACGGCCATCGCGATCACCCGGTTCGAAGTGGGTGTATGGCCCGACCTGCTCGCCGCCCGAGTAGTCCGCATATCGCTCCAGGCTGCCATCGTCACGGAAGTGATACCGCCGACCCTCAATGCGACCCTCCCGATAGGACTCTTTTCGCCGAACGTAACCGTGCTCGTTCAAGACCCGCCATTCACCAACCCGGTTACCCGCATCATCAAACCGACCCTCGCTAAGCTCCTGGGCCCAACCGTCTCTGTAGCGCCACTCGCCCACCGAAACACCGCGATCGTAGGCCCCCCACTGCAGGCGTTCGCCCGATTTGCTTTCGAGAACCCACTGGCCATGCCGATGCCCCTGATCGTCGTAGCGGCGGGTCAACACGCCCCCTTCTTTCGGCTTCTGCCAGGTCCCCACCCGCTGTCCGTCCAGCCGCTCTCCCCGGGTTTTAACGGCTCCTTCGTCATCGAACAGCCTGATCGAAGCCCAGTTGCCGGTGTAGGTCTCGATCACCTCTTCCACCAGTTCCTGCTCGCTAAACCGGCGAATGCGGCTGCCCGGGCCATGGGGCGTATCCCAGGGCTCCACCTTACGGGAAAATTCACCGCTATCGTCATAACGGCGCTCCACCACAAGACGGCCCTGGTCGTAAAGCCGGAAGGCCACCTTGTCACCGTCTTCGTTATAGCTTCGCCACTCACCTACACGTTGGTCGGCCTCGTACTGCCCCTCCTCGGCGAGTACGCCATTGTCATGGAAACGCTGGTGCTTGCCCTCCCTGTCTCTCGCCTGATAATGGCTCTGGGGCAGGCGCTCGGCCTCATGGTGGTGACCCTCGTTTTGAGCAGCGGGCTGGTCATCGGCAACGGCGAGGGACGGGGCACCGGCAAGAAGGACGGCGGCAAGCAGGACGGCGCCCAGCCGGGTTTGGATGCCATGTTTCATGATCAGGGTTCCCTTCGCCTGCTTGTTCACGGAAGCGGCGGCAGCTCGCTGGTCCAACGACGGTCGAGGGTTTCATCGCGGGCCACGCGCTGTTCGACACCCACGGCCTCTCCCATCACCCTGATGTAATGCTCCTCCTCCAGGTAGGCTGACAGGCTGGCCTCTGCCAATCCGCCTGCCAGCTCTTCCCGGCCATTGGGCAACACCCCCAGGGCCTCCCCCTGGGCGTCCAGGAAACGGTAATCGGTGAGGAGTGTGCGCATGGCGAGATCCTCATCGAACTCGTCACCAAGAAGCGCGCGCAGGTCCACCATCCAGGGGCGGTCATCCAGAGCGTGCCGGACAGGCACCCATTCGTCGCCGCCGCGGCAACGCAACCGCGACTCGACCTCCAGGTCGTAGAAGTACTGGTGATGTCCATCTTCGGTGCGCAGGGTGTAACGCTGCCTGTGCGGCAACTGCACGCCCTCATCACCGGACCACCAGGTGCTCCTCTCCGGCGTCCAGACCAGGGCGCGTCCCTGAACCTGCGCATCGTTCTCCACGGTGAGCCGACAACGGAGCTGCTGATCGCCGCTGAGCACCACATGCAGCTGATTGCTTTCTTCTCCGAAAGGCACCGGCTCACCGCCCGGGTCCGACAGCCGCCCGTCTGCCGAACCGAAGTCCTCTTCGGTCTGGTGGAAGAGAGGCCTGGAGCCGGGGGGTGGGACATCCAGGTCTGCCAGGCGCTGCTCCCGCGTCATGTAACGCAGCGAACGGGTGAAGGCCGGCTCATCCGCATGGCTGTAAACGGGCAAGGTCAGCTGCTCCGGCGGTTCGTCGAAGGCGAGATGGAAGCTGACCCGCTGGTATTCATGGCGTATCGAATCCAGCATCACAGCCTCCTCGAACCCGAACCATTCTGGCAAGGCATCGGGCTCGGTCCTCAGCAGCATTCCTCTTGCACCCGGAGCCGGGCTGATCCACCAGGGATAGAGCTGCCCCGGCCCACCCCAGTAGTCCACCCGGTACTCGCCGGCGGCATCCAGGGCCGTCACCTTGAACCGCGCTCCGCCTGTCTCGACCTCGCGGGTTTCGGCCTCGTCATCAAGGCTTATTTCAACTTCATGTACCGTGACCGGGTGCCAGGCGGCCTCCGCCTGGATTGCCTCGACCGCCTGAAGCCGGTCGGTCATATCCTGCCAGCCCAGCGGATGGAGGGTATGCACGGTGCTCATTCGCCGAGAATCATCGAACCCGTACTGCATCGTCGGCGGCGAGGAATGAACCGCCAGATCCACCTCGTCTCCGTGCTTGTCCAGCAACCGCAGGCCGGAAACCCGCATCTGACCGAACGTCTGGACGCTTTCCGGGTTGATCAGGTGTTCGAGCTTCAGCTGAAGCTCGCGACCGTTGTCGCGGTCGAGCACGCCGATATCGGAGGGCCAAACTTCATCGGCACTGGCCGCTGCGTCCTCTGTGGCAGCGCCATAAGGCTCCCATAGCTCTGCCAACTCCGGCTCGAGGCCGGCATTGTGTCGGGCCAGGTCAAACATTCCTGGCAAGTCATGCTCCCAGCCCTCCGGCACCATGGCCAGGCTTTGCCTGACACGTCCGCTGAACCGGTCCTCTTCCATGTCCGTCTCGGACACGGCGAACAGGCGCTCCATCCATCCGGTCTCCCGGTCGAGCACCATCACGCCAAAGACCCTGTCACCCTGTCGCTCCGCCTCCACCAACACGGTGACGTGACTGTCGGACACCTCCGCAACCGTGACGCCCAGTTCAGGCCATTCGCCCCATCCGTCCATGGTGAGTTCGGCACCCTCCTCCGCCGGCAAGGCGGTAAGGAGCCCGGGCTGCCCAAGCTGCTCCTCCAGATCACCCATGACCTCGGAGATATGGGGATGCTCCTCCTCGAACTGGGCCCAGAGCTCACCGTCGGCGGCCCGGAACCCGGTCATTCGCCCTTCTTCGGGGTCTAGATCCGCCAGGAAGCCTGCAGACATGATGTTCCCAAGCACCGACAGGTCGCGGGAGCCCACCTCAACACTACTGAACAGAGGGCCACGGCCGTCCCCGGCCATGAAGTAGAGCGGGATCGTGCGGATGACCAGACCGGCGTCACCTTCCTCGACCCGGTATCTCACCAGCATCTCGGTCGTTAACTGCTCAGTCTGGTTACCGAACGGTGACTCGACGTCGGCTTCGACCAGCTGGACCACCTGGAAGGTACGCTCGTCGCCGGCATCCGGCTGGAAGCGGACCTTGTCATCATCGAAGGGATTACACGCGGCGAGCAGACCTGCGCACAGCACGGGCAGGGCATAACGGTACTGCATTCGAAGTCCCTTTCAGTTGTCGTTTCAGCACCGCTTGGGTTGCGGCATATTGGTTCGGGCTCCAAATGGTACTCGTAGTGCCATGCGTCAATGCACCGACAAAACCAAGGCTTATTCAGCGCTTTTGAACGGGATCACTTTTTCCGTCCGTGGTGGCACCGCTCTTGGCGCTCCGACACCCGCCAACCCCGTTCATCCTTGCCGAGAACGGGACCTCCTCGGTAAAGGACGCTCCCTGTGGAGACGCACCTGGATGCCGCCAATCGTGATCGTCTGTTCGAGGAGCATGCCAGCCTGCTGGATCGCAAAGACTTCGACTAAGCGGAAGCCGGGGCGCACATCCTCGGTGCGGACCTGGCTTCGCTTATGGCACCGGCGCCCCGGGCCAGTGCCATCGAAATCCTGGCACGGGAGACAGCACCAGACGGACCACTCCAGCTTGCCGGCATCAGCCTTCCGCAACCGGTAAGGCCCACGCCGAACGACCCAGTGGTGTGGGCCGCGACGTGGAACGCTGGGCCCCCGCCCGCGGCCTGCGTTATCACCTCGAGGGCCGCGTCCTCACCCACGGCAACAAGACCGTCGTCTTCGACTGACCG
The DNA here is from genome assembly GCF_000378285.1 of Thioalkalivibrio sp. ALgr1. Lineage (NCBI taxonomy): Bacteria > Pseudomonadati > Pseudomonadota > Gammaproteobacteria > Chromatiales > Ectothiorhodospiraceae > Thioalkalivibrio > Thioalkalivibrio sp. ALgr1. Next base: position 379,583 of record NZ_KB905132.1, on the reverse strand, counting down.
CCTAGCCGGGGCTGAGTCTGGCCCCCCTTCTTGCCGCCGCACGGCTGAGTTATTGCATGCCCGGAAGGCCCGTCGGGCCGTGCTCTGCGCGCTATTCTCTAGAGGGTTGGCAACAGGGCTGGAGGGCGCGGCATGTGGGGATGGGGACACCTTCTTGGGGGCCTTCGATGGCCCGTTCGTTACCGGCGCCCGCGGGCCCCGTTGTGGATGGCGATACCGCTTGCGCTGCTCGCCCTGGTAGTTGGGCCGGGCCCCGCGCTCGCCGATCCGCTGCCCGATACGGCCGAGCGGGTGAAGGCCTCGGTCGTGAGTATCGCGACCTATCAGCCCACCCGCAGCCCGCGCGCCCAGTACCTCGGGACCGGCTTTGTGATCGACGATGGCCGTCTGGTGGTCACCAACGATCATGTCCTGCCCGGGAGTCTGGACCAGGGCAACCGCGAAAGGCTGGTGGTGGTCAGTGGCCAGGGTCGGGACAACACGATCCATCATGCCGAGGTCGTGGCCCGTGCCGCGAGCGATGACCTGGTCCTGTTGCGCATCGCCGCGCCCTCCCTTCCCGCGCTGCAACTCGGCAACTCCAGCCGGGTGCGGGTCGGAGAAGAGGTCGCGTTCACCGGCTACCCCATCGGCATGATCCTGGGGCTGTACCCGGCCACGCATCGCGCGGGCATCTCGGCGATGACCCCGATGGCGATCCCGGCGCGCCGTGCCGCGGAGCTGGATGACAGCCGCATACGCGCCCTGCGCAATGCCCCGCCAATGGTCTTCCAGCTGGATGCCACGGCCTACCCGGGCAACAGCGGCAGTCCCCTGTACCGCAAGGACACCGGCGAGGTGATCGGAGTAATCAACCAGGTCTATGTCCAGGGCGGGCGGGAAGCGGCCGTGCGCAATCCGAGCGGGATCACCTACGCCATCCCATCGGACCGTATTCGCCCCCTGCTGGAACAGTACCGCTCGCGGGCGGGCGATTGATCAGTGTTTCCCTAACCGTGCTGTTCCGGCTGCGGCTGGACTGTGGCCGTCTCCGGTTTCTCGGCGAGAAAGGCCTTGTGGAACAGGTGTCGCGCCAAAAGGCCGGTCGGCATCTTGAGCCAGTGCCCACGCAGAAACAGCATGCCCCGTGCGACCGCATCGCGGCGCGGGGTGACCGAGCCGGCGCGCGTGTGCAGCCCGTGCACGAACGCCCAGCGGCCAAGTCCCCGCAGGGCAATGCCCGCGCGTGCCCGGGCCAGCCGTTTCACGGGCTCGGGCGGGATCTCGGTCAGCAGTAGTCGGTTCGTGGCCCACAGCGCGCGTTCCGCCATCCAGGCGATGTTCTGGGCCTCGGCTTCCGCGACGAAGTGTTCCCAGAAGGCGTCGCCGTCACGTGCACTGAAATGGCTGAGCAGCACATGGATGTCGTAGAGGTCGCGCAGGCCCCGATCCCATTCCGTCTCCGAAAACAGGTGCACGATTGCGTGGAGTACCAGGTGCGCCGGGCACAGGATGCGGAAGCGGAAGGGTTCCGGGAGCGCCTGGCTTTGCTGCCGCAGGCGTGCGGGATCGGGGTGGCCGCGGAAGGTCTCCGGCAGGATGTTGTGGTGCAGGTCCAGCGTGGTGCCGCGGTTCTGGTGCACCAGTGGCGGCAGTTCGTGCATCCACTCGCGGTAGTAGCGCTGGTCGTAGACATTGTGGTGCGTGCCCGACCAGCCCTCGAAGAACAGGAGCTTCTCGGCCCGTTCCACCTCGTTGCGGGGAAAGAGCAGGTCGATGTCGTTGGCCAGCCGTCCACGCGCATTCGGCAGCCCGGCGGCCAGGTAGGCCGCCCCTTTCAGCGCGACACCCGGACTCATCCGCGAGAGCAGCCCGTTGTCCAGGCGGCGCAGTTCCCAGGCCAGGGCCTGCGAACGGTGCTCGGCGATCAGGGCGGCGCCCCAGAGGTGGCTGGCCACCGGTTCCGGCAGGCCGTCCGCCAGGCCCGCGTCGTCCGCGAGGTGCCAGAGCGTACCCAGCAGGGCGCTCTCGCGCGCGGCCGCTAGTAGCGGGGCCCATTCGGCCGTCGTGCGCTCGGCCATGCTCTCCGGCCGTGCCAGGGCCAGGCGCAGTGCGGTGTCAGCGTCCATCGGCCAGCCTGTTGATCTGCTCTATAGCCTCGTCCAGACGGCTGTAGGAAAAGTCGAAGCATGCGGACTGTTCGACCAGTCGTCCGGCGCTGTGAAAGCCTCGTGCACCGAGGGCGGCGTAATTGAAGGCATTGGCGATCAGCTGCATGAACCCGGAACCCGCCGTGCGCGGTTTCAGCTGGGTAGAGGCTCCTGGCTGGTAGTGCGGGAACACGATCCACCCGGGCCGGGCGGTCTCGTGACTGCGGCGCACGGCATCCGTCGGCGGGCGCATGTGTGCCACGGCGCCCTTCAGCGTGTCCGCGATCGGTGTGCTGAGAACCGCCGAGGGGCAGGCATCGCGGATTACGCGGATCGAGTCGTTTTTCAGGCTGACCGGCCGCGCGGGTCCGGAAACCTCACTGGAGGCCAGGTCCACCAGTACGGACTCGTCCGTCAGCAGGCGCCATCCGTGATGCGCCAGGGCTGCGCAAAGCGTGCTTTTCCCGGAGCCCGGCGGGGCGGGCAGGACCAAAGCCTTCCCGTCGCGTTCCAGGGCGGCCGCGTGCAGCACCAGTCGATGCGGCACCTGGTTGGCGATGCACCAGTTCAGTCCCCATTCGAACATCGGATAGGCCTGGTGGTAGGCCAGGGGCTTGAAGACGCTGCGACGGTCGGCGAGAAACAGGACCTGGGGCCGATAGAAGCGGCGGTGGGAACGCGGCGCGCGCAGCTCGCAGTGGAAGTCGTAGAAACTCGAGTGGTCGGCTACTTCGAAGTCCCGGTACAGCGACTCGATACCCCGGGCCACGCTGGCGATCGGGCTCTGGATGCGGCTGGTGAAGGGGCCAGTGCGCAGATAAAGGCCACGGCCCGTCAGGCTGCGCTGGAGCCGGGCCTGTCCCAGATCCGCGATCCGCATCAGGGGCGTTCCCGGATCAGATCAGCCGATTGCAGGCTCGACAGCCAGCGCTCCAGTTCGGCCTCCGCGTCTTCCGTCGACAGGCCCAGGTGTCGCGCCAGGGCGGCCTCGTCCATCGCCGTGCCCTCGCCCAGACCGCCCATCAGTGCGGCGGCCGCGGGTGTCAGCAGGTGGGTGGTACCGGCCCCGGGGTGAAACACCACGCACTCCTGCCCCAGGGTGCGCTGTTGCAGCCCGTCAGTCCGTTGCCACCTGCGGCGCGACATATCGTTCCCCCTGGGTTCCGGCCATTACGGCGGCCATTACGGAATGAATGGCTCAGGCGGACCCCCAGCTCGGGAGGCCCATGGTGTTCTCCAGGAACCGATACACCTGCTCGGGGTACAGGCGGTCGCCGCCATCAGTCTCGTAGTGGCCATGCTCCAGGGTGTCGGTGACGATGTCCCGGACCAGGCGTTCGGAGAGCGGGTACCCGTTGGTGTATCGGGCATTCAACAGTGCGGCGGTCCCGTAGCGGATCACTTCGCGTTCGGCGGCCCCCTGCACATCCAGCACGAACACCGAAGCGGAGACGGCCCCGATCATGGTGAGGTCCCCTTCCTCTTCCTGGAAGCCCCGGCTCACGCCCGGGAAGCCGTAGTTCGAGTCGAACAGCACGCCGGACTCCACCGCCAGCCGCCATTCCGGATGGCTGTGGAAGGAGGCGCTGTTGAACAGTTGACCGCCGCCGCCACGGCCCTGGCCACTTACATTCTGTGAAAGACTGGCATGCGTCGGGTCATAGCCCCCGCTCCAGTAGTCGGGGGAGTGGCCGCCGCAGTCCTGGGGACCATCGTGGCGCGACACATTGCCGGACGCCCAGCCCGAGGGCATGCAGTTCGCACCGGCCGCCTTCAATGGCGAGGCATGCAGGGTCATCAGCAGAGGGGTGGCCCCGAGCATCGCCCGGCTCAGACGCCGCCGATTGTGGCCGTGTGTACCCAGCCCCTCCTGGCGCCGGCTTGAGTCCTGGTTGTCGTTTTGTTCCATCGTGTCCCTCCAGAATTTTCGGGACCGGGCGTTGGTTGGATCGGTATCGCGTCCAGGGAGACGCGGACAATCCAGACTCCTGGTTTGATACTAGTCCGGGTTACCCGGGTCCTCGCATTCCGTCGCGATATTTTTTATTGCCGCACGTATTCGCCGCGACAACCAAAACACAGAGCAATATCTATACCCCAAATCAACAACGATGTAATCGGCTGTTTGGAAGGCTTTTTCTCATACCAAGGGTCCGGCGTGGGCTTTTCTGAGAAGTGATTTGTAAAAGGCGCTGACACTTGTGGTCGTTCGCCAATGCCGGCACGCCCGGTGGCATGAAGGAGTGTCACCCCCTTTTACATTTGCCCTTTGCGTGTACGCAGGATGAACGAGTGACACAACCGCTCCGCGATCCACGGCGATGCCTGCCAAAGGGCCCTCGCCCAGCGGCTCTCGGCCGGGCCCTGGAGCCCGTGCAGCCGGCCCGGAACCAGGGGCAGCCAGTAACACGCCAGAGGCTGCAGGCCGGCGGCCCGCGCGGCTGCCTGCAGCGAGTCGGTGGCCTCGTAGCGCAAATGGGGTGCCTTTCCGGCCCGGACCCGTCGGCGTTCCTGCAGCACGGTGGGCCAGGTCCTGGCGTTCAGCGCATCCACCCAGATCTCGCCGCCGGGGCGCAGCACGCGATGCATCTCCGCGAGTGCTGGGCGTGAGTCGGCCAGCGCCTGCATTACCCCGAAACAGAGCACGCCATCGAACTCGCCATCGGCGAACGGCAGGTGGTGGACATCCGCCGCCAGCCAGTCGATCGACGCGGGGCTGCGCTGTCGCGCCTTGTGCAACGACGGGGCGGAGTAGTCCAGCCCGATCGGGCTGCGCCCTTCGGCCTGCAGCAGCCGGGTATAGGTGCCGGCACCGCAGCCGATATCGAGCCATCGCGTCCCTTCGGGACGGGCCTGATGCCAGAGCGACTGGAACTGCCGCACCCGGCTGGCCAGCCCGGTGGGCGTCCAGCCCGCGATTGCAGCGTCGTCGTCGCACTGGCTGCCGCGCTGGGTAAAGCGCTGGCGCCAGCGCTGCTCAAAACTGGAGTTCGTCACGCTCGTGTTCCCGCCTGGATGGTTCGCTGATGACTGTAGACCGCTCGGCCGTGACTGGCGCCGAACCGGGTGGCCGGGCCCGGGTGTGGCTCGTGGTACTGGCTTCGGTAGCAAGGCGCGTCAGGAAGTGCAGCGCGGTCGCCATGCCCCAGGCGGCCAATGTGGCCAGGACCAGGCTGGCCGGGTCGGGCCGCAGCCCCACGACCAGCAGCTTGCCACCTTCCATCAGCAGAGCCGCGAGCAGCCCGCCGAGGGCGGCCAGCCACTGCAACTGGCGCGGATGCAGCGGGCGCCGGATCTGCGCCAGCCATATCAGCGCGCCCAGCGGCAGGTACATGGCCACATGCAGTGCCGCACTACGCAGGGCCACGGTCTCGCCGACGAAGTAGTGGTAATAGAACGGCCAGAGATTGAGCTGGGCCCATTGCGCCGAGATGGCCGCCCGGTCCCACTGGTAGGGGCCCAGGTCGTGGTTCAGGGCGAGCAGCGCGACCCCGTAGAGTGGCGTCGCAACGACCAGGAGCGGGATCGCGGCACGCCGCAGGGTCTGCATCACCTGCGGCGGCGAGAGGTACTCGTACAGGAGCATGCCTGTGACAAATCCGGCGCCCCGCAGCACGGCCGATCGGCCCTCCGCGATCCCCGAGAGCGTGGCAAGATTCAGGGCCTCCAGCAGGATGGCCAGGAGCGCGGCCAGGGTCACCAGCACGGTCCCGTTCGCGGACGGGCGCCGTCCGAGTCCGTACGCGAGCAGGATCCCGACGGGCACACTGGCTACCAGTGTCAGGCCCAGCTCGGAGATACAGCGAAGACCGGACGTACAGGCCCCGGCTGCGACCCACAGGCCCCAGGTGTCGGAGTCGAGGCGCTGACTCCACTCGGCGGTGGACAGGACCAGGTCGAATGGGGCCAGGCCGATCGCGACGTACAGGATCGCATAGGCGATCAGGACGGCAGGCACGATGACACGGTTTGGGCCTGCGAGCTGGCCTCGCCAGCGCAGCAGCGGCCGGCGCAGTCCCCACCACATCAGGGCCCCGACCACCGCACCGAGGAAATTGCCCGCGATGTCCGCCCCGGCCGGATAGCGATAGGGCAGCCAGATCTGCAGGAACTCCACCGTTGCCGTGGCCGCCAGCCCCAGAAGGGCGACCAGCGCGAGGGCACCCAGGTGCCATACAAGGTGACTGCGGCCATAGGTGAGCCAGGCCATCCAGAAAAAGCCCAGCGGCATGAACATCATGGCATTGGCCATGAACTGGGCGCGCCCGCTGGCGCCGGGTCCCTGCAGGCTCATGTCGCGGTAGAGTGACCACGCCTCCTCCAGACCCATCCCGCCGAACTCGAACGGCAGCAACGTCAGGTAGAGGGCAAATCCCAGGGACAGCCACGCCCCGATGACACAGGTCCACAGGGCCAGTGGTTCGCGTCTGCGTGTCATGGGTTGCCGCGCTCGCACATGGTCTAACCTGACAAGGGGGCATACACCGGAGTATGGCCCCTCCAATCGCCAGAGCGCGGGCTGGTTTCGCAGGCCCCGGGCAGGGAGTGCGGTGATGACGGCAGGGCGGTCAATGTTCCACTCGCTTGTGTCCCGGGCATGGGTGCTGGCGGGCGTGATGCTGCTGGCCATGATGACGGCGGGCGCCGACATGCCACGACCGGGCGGGGCGTCCGAGGCCCCCGCAGCCGCGACCCGCGTGCTGCAGACCGACCCGGAGGGATTGCGCCGTGCCGTGCGCCAGCTGCGCCCTGGCGATCATCTTCAGCTCGCCCCGGGCGAATACCCGGAGCCGCTGGTGCTGCGAGGCGTTAGCGGGACGGCCGAGCGGCCAATCGTGATCACCGGCCCGGATTCTGGAGACCCGGCCATCCTCCGCGGTCGTTCGGGCAGCAATACCATTCGCCTGATCAATGCCGCGCACCTGGTGATCCGGCACCTGACCCTGGAGGGGGGCGGGCACAACATTGCCGGGGTCGTGGTCGAGCACGACAGTGAATACGCCCACGACATCACGCTGGAGCACCTGACCATACGCGGCTACGACCGTTCGCAGGGCAACAGCGGCATCACCACCCGTGCCGCCGCCTGGAACTGGACCATCCGCCACAACGACATTCGCGATGTCGGCACCGGCATGTATCTCGGTCGGCCGGATGGTACGGGGCCGTTTGTCGCGGGCCTGATCGAGCACAACTTCATTGGCCGTACCCTGGGCTACAACATGCAGATCAAGCACCAGCGTCCGCGAGCCCCGCGCGCGGGGATGCCGACCGAACCCTATGCCACCATCATCCGTCACAATGTGTTCAGCAAGGCGGAGCGCGCGAGCAGCGGCCATCGCGCGCGGCCCAACCTGCTGGTAGGGCACTTCCCGCCCGAAGGACCCGGGCAGCACGACTGGTACTGGATCTACGGCAACCTCTTCTACCAGAACCCCCACCAGCGCCTCTTTCAGGGCGAAGGCCGTCTGGCCCTGTACAACAACCTGTTTTTCAACGATGCCGGCAGTGCCCTGATCGTGCAGCCGCACAACCACATCCCGAAGGATGTCCTGATCGTCCACAACACCGTGGTCGCACGAGAGTTCGGGATACGACTGGTTCCCGGCGATCGGCGCTATGAACAGGTCATTGCCGGGAATGCGGTCTTCGCCGACCCCGCGATTGATGCCGCGCGCACGGCGCAAACGGAAATCAACCACGAGGCCGGCTTCGAACGGGCTTCGGCCTACCTGGTGCGCCCGCGCGGGCCGCTTGCGGAGCTCGATCTGTTCCCGCTGGAAGGGATGCCGGGGTACGAAGGTTTGCCCGAGTTCCAAAGTCCTCTACCTCCCGGTCTGGGTCGCGACTACAACGACCGCGATCGCAGTCAGCCCCGATTCGGGGCCTACGCGGGCGGCTACGAGGCCAATCCGGGGCGGCGCGAAGGCGTCGGGCCGGCAGCCCGGTAGCGGCCCGCGCGGTCACAGGCGCAGGTCGCTGGCCTCGCGAGGGAAGACCGATTTCACATCGAACAGGACCGCTTGCGGGTGCGCGAGTGCACGGATCGCCTCCACTCCCATGTCCAGGAACGCCTGGTGGGGCACCGCCACGATGATGGCGTCAAACGAGTCCGCCTCGGGAGGCGCGGTGATCGGGGTGATGCCGTATTCGTGCTCGGCCTCCTCCGGGTCGACCCAGGGATCAAACACGACGACCTCCGTGTTGTACCCGCTCAGCGTATGGTAGATGTCCATCACGCGCGTATTGCGCAGGTCCGGGCAGTTTTCCTTGAAGGTCAGGCCCATCAGCAGGATGCGCGCCCCCACCGGATTGATCCCCTTGCGCACCAGCGCCCGGATGGTCGCGTCCGCGATGTGCGCCCCCATCGCGTCATTCACGCGGCGCCCAGCCAGGATCATCTCCGGGTGGTGCCCGACGGCCTGGGCCTTGTGGGTCAGGTAGTACGGGTCCACCCCGATGCAGTGCCCGCCCACCAGGCCGGGCCGGAACGGCAGGAAGTTCCATTTGGTCCCGGCGGCCTGCAGGACCGCTTCCGTATCGAGGCCCAGGCGCTCGAACAGCAGCGCCAGCTCGTTGATCAGGGCGATGTTCACGTCGCGCTGGGTGTTCTCGATCACCTTGGCGGCCTCGGCGACACGGATGCTCTCGGCCTTGTGCGTACCGGCGGTGATGACGCGCGCATACAGGGCGTCGACGAAGTCCGCCACCTCCGGTAGCGAGCCCGAGGTGACCTTCTTGATGGAGGTGACCCGATGCGCCTTGTCCCCGGGGTTGATCCGCTCGGGGCTGTAGCCGGTGAAGAAATCCTCGTTGTGGGTCAGCCCGGATTCCCGTTCCAGGATCGGGACGCAGTCTTCCTCCGTCGCCCCCGGATAGACCGTCGACTCGTAGATCACCACGTCACCGCGCTTGAGCACCTGGCCCACGGTATGGGTGGCCCCGAGCAGGGGGCGCAGGTCCGGTCGGCGGTGGGCATCGATCGGCGTCGGCACGGTCACCACGAACACATTGCACGCGCGCAGCGCCCCGAGTTCCGTGGTGTAGTCCAGCTGCGTCGCGGCAGCGAGATCTTCCGGCTCGACCTCGCGGGTGCGGTCGATGCCGTTCTTCAGGTCCTGGATGCGGCCGGGCTGGATGTCGAATCCCAGGGTCGGCCAGACCCGGCCGAACTCGACCGCCAGCGGCAGCCCGACATAACCCAGTCCGATAACCCCGAGGCGAATCTCTTCCGATGAGGGGAGTGCATGCATGAGTGAGGGCTCTTCCGTGCAGCGAGTTGAGTGGCAGGGCGTCTCACCAGGTCAGTGCCTTTTGCGCCTGGGCAGCCACGGTATTGCGAGCTTAGGCACAACATGGATGGCGGGACAATGATGAAAAATCTGCACAAATTTCGTCCTTTCGTCCTATGCCCATTTCCCTCAATTCGAACTACATTGGGCGCTAATGCCCCAGCCAAACCGGCGTGTCGGGGGGTCGACGGGATCTCTATATGTCTACAGATTCGCAATGCGACATCCTGTGCGTGGTGGGCGCGCGCCCCAACTTCATGAAGATCGGCCCGGTGATGCGGGCCCTGCAGCAAGCCGAGATACCGGCGCAGCTTGTGCACACGGGGCAGCATTACGACCCGGCGATGAACGAGCGCTTCTTTACCGATCTGCAAATCCCGTATCCCGATATCAACCTCGAGGTGGGTTCCTGCTCGCATGCCGTGCAAACGGCCGAGGTGATGATGCGTTTCGAGGGCGTGCTGGACCGTGTGCAGCCTCGCGCCATTCTCGTGGTGGGCGATGTGAACTCCACGATTGCCTGTGCCCTGGTGGCGGCCAAGAAGGGGGTCGGGGTCATCCACGTGGAGGCGGGGTTGCGCAGCTTCGATCGCAGCATGCCGGAGGAGGTGAACCGGGTGCTAACCGACCAGATCTCGGATCTGCTGTTCATCACCGAACGCCACGCCCGCGACAACCTGGCGCGCGAGGGTATCGCCCCCGATCGGGTGCACTTTGTCGGCAACGTGATGATCGATACCCAGCTGTACAACCTGGACCGTGCCGTACCGTGGCAGGAGACCCTGCGGGCGGCCGGGATGGAGGCCGATACGTTTTCCGACAGCGGGGCCTACGGCGTGCTGACCCTGCACCGCCCCTCCAACGTCGATCATGCACCGGTGATGGAGCGTCTGGTCGACAGCCTGGTGACCATCGCCCGGGAGCTCCCGCTGGTATTCCCGCTGCACCCCCGCACCCAGGCCCGTCTGCAAGGTTTCGGGCTGGAGTCTGCGCTGCGCGAGGCACCGATCGCCGTGCTGCCGCCGGCCGGCTATCTGGAGATGCTGGGACTGATGAAGGATGCCCGTGTCGTGCTCACCGACTCCGGCGGTATGCAGGAGGAGACCACCGCCCTCGGGGTGCCCTGCATCACCCTGCGCGAGAACACGGAACGGCCGATCACGATCGATGAAGGTACCAATATTTTAGTAGGCAATGATCCGCAACGACTGATGGAGTCTTTCCGCGAGGTCATGGACCATGGGGGCAAACAGGGGCGCATCCCGGAGTACTGGGACGGCAATGCCGCAGAACGCATCGTGGCCGTCGTGGCTGACTGGCTGAATCACGCAAGAAAATCCTGACCGGTACGTTCGCGCTCCCCCGACCGACGCCCCGAGCGGGTTCAGGAGATCGTGCGCATGCTGCGAGTACCGCTGTCCATGCTGTCGCCGCAAGGCCGGCGCGCACGCCTGACGATCCTCGCCTATCACCGCGTGCTGGCGGACCCCGACCCGCTGCGACCGGAAGACCCGGTGGCCGAGACCTTTCGCTGGCAGATGCGCCTGCTGGCAAGGGAGATGAGCCCGCTGCCGCTGGACGAGGCCATCAAGCGCCTGCAGGAAGGCCGGCTCCCCGCCCGGGCCGTAGCGGTCACCTTCGACGATGGTTATGCCGACAACGCGGAGATCGCGTTGCCGATCCTGCGCGAGGAGGGGGTGCCGGCAACGTTCTTTGTCGCCACCGGCTATCTGAATGGCGGCTGCATGTTCAACGACATGCTGATCGAAACGGTTCGCCGGATTCCCTCCATGGCAGTGGATCTGGCCCCGGAGGGACTGGGCACGCGTCCACTGGAGTCCATGGCGCAGCGCCGCGCCACGATCCACGCCCTGATCGGGGCCCTCAAATATCGGCCGCTGGCCGAACGCAGCCGTCGCGCCGAGGCGTTGGGCGCGCGCTTCCACATCATGCCCCCCGGCGACCTGATGATGACCGATGACCAGGTTCGCGCGCTGGCCGATGCCGGCATGGGGATCGGCGGGCACACGGTCCTGCACCCGATTCTGGCGGAGACCGATGCGGAGACCGCGCAGCAGGAAATTGCGGAGGGCAAGGCCGAACTCGAGGCCCTGGTGGGGCGTCCCGTGCGCCTGTTTGCCTATCCCAACGGTCGTCCCGGCAAGGACTATGCGCCGGAGCATGTCGAGATGGTGCGTGCCAGTGGGTTCGACGCCGCCGTATCAACCATGGCCGGTGCCGCCGGCCGCGACACGGATCCGCTGCAACTCCCGCGTTTTACCCCCTGGGATCGAACACCTCTGCGCTTTGGCCTGCGGCTTGCGCGCAATCTGGCTTCAGCCCACTGAAGGTGCGAACACGATGACGACCCGCGTCCATTTGACCGTTGATACCGAGTTCAGCATCGCCGGGGCTTTTCGCGAGCCGCAAACCCACCAACCAGTCGGGCCGCCGTCGGTCTACTGCCATCGCAACGGGCGCTCCGAAGGTCTTGGCTATCTGCTGGACACCCTCGACCGGTATGCGATTCGTGCCACCTTCTTTGTCGAGACGCTGAACACGATTTATTTCGGCGACGAGCCGATGGGCGAGATCGCCCACGAGATCGCCGGCCGCGGGCACGATATCCAGCTCCACCTGCACCCCTGCTGGACGTACTTCGGACACCCGGACTGGGTTCAGCGGCTGCAAAGCGACCCGCCGAACGACAATGTCACCCGGCGCAGCGTCGAGGAACTGGCCGACCTGATCGAACAGGGAAGGGCGACGTTCCGCCGCTGGGGGCTGGATGCCCCCAGCGTGCTGCGTACCGGCGGGCTCAAGGTCGACCTGAAGGTCTACGCTGCCATGCGGCAGGCCGGGCTCCCCCGGGCCTCCAATATCGGGCTCGCGATCTATCCGCCGGCCGAGCCGGAGCTGCAGTTGCGGGGCGGCTGCCATGTGATCGACGGGGTACTCGAGTTCCCGGTGACCACCTACACCGATTTCCAGTGGGGGCCGCGGACCCATCTGAAGTCGCTCACCATTACCGGCACCTCCTGGCCGGAGATGCGCAGGCTGCTGTTCCAGGCCCGGCGCCAGGGGCTTAGCGACGTGGTCGTGCTGACCCACCCGTTCGAGTTCGTGCGCTATCGGGACGATCAGCCGACACCCGGCATCAATCCGCTGACCCGCCGCCGCCTGGGGCGACTGTGCCGATTCCTGCGGTCGGAACCAGGATTCACCCCGGCCTGCATGGCTGACGTGCTGGCCACGCCCACGCCTCGGGAGGCGACGCCCATGCTCACCGTCCCCGCAGCCCAGGCGGCACTGCGCGCCCTGGAGAACTGGACCAGTCAGCGGGTGTTCTGGGGATGAAAGCCGACCATCCAATGGCCGGACATTCGGTGGCCCGCTATCCGGTCGAGCGGGTCCGTCTCGCCCTGCGCATCGGCGAGATCACGCTGGGCGATGTCTCGCTGCGAATGTCGGTCGACAGCCGCCATTTCCTGCAGCGTCCAGCAGCCCAGGCACCGTACGCCGGGGATGCAGTCGCCGATGGCCACCTGGCCCGCTCGCAGCCCGTCGAGGGACCGTTGCCGCGGCTGTCGTGGGTGGCGGGCTATCTGCGCTACGTCCCCAGCCAGTACATGCGCCACTACATCGATCTCGACATGGGCTGGGCGGGTTATCAGGCGAAGTTCTCCTCCAAGTCCCGCCAGACGATGCGGCGCAAGGTGCGCAAGTTCGCCGATGCCTCCGGGGGCACGATCGACTGGCGCACCTATCGCACGCCGGAGGAGATCGAGACCTTTCGCAGCCTGGCGCGCGAGGTCTCGCGGCTGACCTACCAGGAGCGCCTGCTGAACGCCGGCCTCCCGGACGATGACGCGTTCGCCGAGCGCAGCGCGCGGCTGGCCGCCGCCGACCAGGTGCGGGCCTATCTCCTGTTCCTGGACGGCGAGCCGGTGGCCTATCTTTATTGCCCGGCCCGCGACTCGGCCCTGCTCTACGCCTACCTGGGCTACCACCCGAAGGTGGCCGCCCTGTCGCCTGGCACGGTACTGCAATGGCTGGTGCTGGACTCCCTGTTCCAGGAGGGCCGGTTTCGCTATTTCGATTTCGCCCCGGGCGACAGCCCGCACAAGGCCCTGTTCGGCTCCGCCCACCAGCTGTGTGCGGATGTCTATTACCTGCGGCGTCGCCCGCGCCCGCTCGCCCTGGGTCTTGCCCATGCCGCCACCACGCTGGCTTCGGACGTCGTCTCCGCGGCTCTGTCCCGGCTCGGCCTCAAGCAATCGCTGAAGCGTTTCCTGCGCCGCGGCGGGGCCAGCAGCCCCGTCGGCCATGATCGGGAGGTGATCAAGAAATGATCCTGAAACGCCATTTCCGCAAGGCCTACACCTGCGCCAGGGGCTACTACCTGGCGGTATCGCAGCCGACCCCGGACGCCCCGCGCGTCACCACCCGGCTGCGCGGCGTACTCAAGGCTCGGTTTCAGCATCGCATCGGGCCGCGCTATTACTCGCTCTTCCGCCTGGCAGCGGTCGAATCCGCGCGGTGGGACGACTACGTGATCGACAACGAAGCCTACCGAGACCACTTCCGTGCGTGCAGCGCCGAGCGGTACCGACGCATCCTCAACCACAAGAGCCTGTTTTTTGAGCACTGCCAGCGCCATGGTCTGCCCACCCCTACGTTGCGGGCCATTATCCCGACGAGCGCCGCCAAGCCGGCTGGAGATGGTCTCGATATTGCCGGGCCGGTCACCCCAAACGTCCAGCGGTGGCTGGAGCGCCTTGGCGATGGCACCGATGACTTGTTCATCAAGACCGATGACGGGTCGTATGGCGACGGGGCATTTTCTGCCACTCGGCGGGGTGATCGCTGGGAATACTGCGGCAGGACCACGACCCTCAGCGACCTGTTCCATTTCGTCCGTGAGCGAGCCGACCAGAGCCGCAGGCCCTACATCGCCCAGTCGCGCATCCATGTCCATCACGGGCTCCGGCACCTGATGTCGCCCACGGCCGTGGGCTGTGTGCGGATCGTGACCTACATGAAGGATGGCGAGGTCCATTTCTTTCGCGCCGAGATCAAGCTGACCGCGGGGGAGGGGGATATCGACAACTTCGTGCTGGGAACCACTGGCAATGTGGTTGCGGCGGTGGATATCGACAGTGGTCGGATGTCGGTTGGCTATGCCTCGCGCAGTCCCGCCTGGCCGGTCATCCAGCCGGTGACTGAGCATCCGGATACCGGCGAGCCTATCGAGGGCACTCCGGTGCCGCTGTGGGACGAGGTCAAGGCGCTCGCGCTCCAGGCCCAGCGCAGCCTGCCCGAGGTCAGGACGGTTGGCTGGGACATCGCGATTACCCCGGACGGGCCCGTGATCCTGGAAGGCAACTCGACCTACGGGCTGGATATCCTGCAGATCGCGCACCAGCGCGGGTTCAAGCGGGAGATGGAGCAGATCTTTCGTGGGTGACATCCGCCCGCTCGATCAAGATCGGGAGGTGATCAAGAAATGATCCTGAAACGCCACCTACGCAAGGCCTACACCTGTGCCAGGGGCTACTACCTGGCGGTATCGCAGCCGACCCCCGATGCCCCGCGCGTCACGACCCGAATGCACGGCGTCCTCAAAGCCCGATTCCGGCATCGCATCGGACCGCGTCATTACTCGCTCTTCCGCCTGGCCACGGTGGACCCTTCGCACTGGCAGGACTATGTGATCGACAACAAGGCGTACGGCGATCACTTCCGTGCAATCAGTGCGGAGCGTCATCGAAGCACCGTGAGTCGAAAGAGCTTGTTCTTTGCTCACTGCGTGCGCCATGGGCTGCCAACCCCGCCGGTGCAGGCGATCATCCCCCCTGGCCATGAAACCCCTCCCGTGGAGGGCAGTCCCGAGGGGGCGGGGACGGTTGTCACAAGCGCCCGCCGCTGGCTGGAAGTGTTGCAGGCCGGTGAGGAGGACCTGTTCATCAAGCCCGATGACGGCGCGTATGGCGACGGGGCATTTTCTGCCACTCGACGGAATGATCGTTGGCATTACTGCGGTCGGGTCACGGCTCTGAGCGACCTGTTCTATTTCGTACGGGCGCGTGCCAGCCAGAGCCAGACCTGTTTCATCGCCCAGTCGCGCATCCAGCCCCATGACAAACTCAGCGGCTTGATGTCCCCCACGGCCGTGGGCTGTGTGCGGATCGTGACCTACATGCGTGACGGTAAGGCCCGCCTGTTCTGTGCCGAGATCAAGCTGACCGCGGGTGAGGGAGACACCGACAATTTCGGGCTGGCGGCCAACGGAAACATGGTTGCTGCCGTGGATATGGACAGCGGTCGGTTGTCTCTTGGATATACCTCGCGCAGTCCAGCGTGGCCGGTCATCCAGCCGGTGACCGAGCACCCGGATACCGGCGAGCCTATCGAGGGCACTCCGCTGCCGCTGTGGGAGGAGGTCAAGGCTCTCGCGCTGCAAGCCCAGCGTAGCCTGCCCGAGGTCAAGACGATCGGCTGGGACATCGCGATTACGCCCGAGGGCCCGCTAATCCTCGAGGGCAACACGACCTATGGGCTGGCCAGCCTCCAGATCGCGCATCAGCGCGGGTTCAGGCGGGAGATGGAGCAGATCTTTCGCGGGTAGTTTCTCGCTCTTGTTTCGCTAGAGCAGGAACGGCAGCGGATCGCGCATTGCCTGCCACAGGCCGCGCAGGTTGTACGGGGCGATCCCGCGCCACTGGCGGGGCTGCCAGAGCAGGTGTTTCAGCAGGTGGCTGTGCAGGTGGTAGGCACCGGCCGCGGGGGAGGCGCGTACAGCCGGGCTCCCCGCGGCCAGCGCAAAACCCGCCTCGACGAAATTGATCCCGGCCCACAGCGAGGCCTGCAGGGTGTACCAAAAGCGCGGATTGCACTCGAGTACGCGCACGTCCCCGGTCGATTCGTCCACGCGCAGGTCGATATTCGCCACGCCGGTATAGTTCGCCGCCCGGACGATCCGGCGACCGATCTCCAGCAGCCGCTCGTCGGTGAAGAATTCCAGCGAACAGGGATTCCGGCGCGATTGCAGGAGATGGCAGACCACTTCCCCATCCCGGGCCAGCAGGCTCAGGTCCGCGTCGAATCCGGGCACATATTCCTGCACCACCAGCGGGAATTGGGCATGGCGGCCACCGCTCTCCAGGTGGGCCTCGATGTCCTCGAGCCGCTTCGCCTGAAGGATTCCATGGCTGGATTCGCCGTACAGCGGTTTGACCACGACTGGGAACGCCATTCCGGCATCCTGCAGATGCTCCAGGTCTGCGGGGCTTTCGAGGTGCAGGGCCCTTGGACACGGGATTCCATGGGTCTCCATGAAACGTTGAAAGGTCCATTTGTCGTCCAGCATGCCCAGCACCTCCAGGCTGCTGGAGGGAAAGGCCGTCACGCCCGGCAGGCGCGGTGCAAGCGCGTGGACTACGCCGGCCCCCAGGATGTCGGCCCCGATAATCCCGTCGATACGGTGTCGTGTGCAGTAGTCGCGCAGGTGGTCGCCAAAGGCTTCCAGGGTTTCCGGCTGGGTGTCCGGCAGGGGCATGCGCTGGTAGCGATCGCGGTACCGGGAGTGACGGGCGGCCCCCGGGGACTTGAGCTCCAGCAGGTGGATCTCGGCGCCGAGGTGCTGCAGGCAGTACAGCACCTTCAGGGCAAGCGGCGACCCGTCCGAGAACACCGCGACGCGCTGCGGCATGGGCGTCTCGGTCATACCGGCAGGCGAAGTTGAATGCGCCGGGAGAACGGGCAGATCTCGATATAGGAGCCGGCGACCCGCCAGCCGGTTTTTTCGCTCACCCGGATCGAACTCTTGTGGCTGTGCCAGATGCGGCTGTACAGGCGGGTGAAGCCCCGCTGCGACATCAGGTAGGCCGTCTGCCTTTTCAGCAGGGCCGCATACCCCTGCCCGCGATGCTGGGGCAGGGTGTACAGCCCGGTCGATTTCGCCGCCCCCTCGGGAAGTCTCCAGCTGCGCCCCTGGCGCTCGGCCTCGTAACGCGCGCCCCACCAGTACCATTGCACTGCCACGAGTTCACCGTCGCGAAAAAGGCCGAACCCCTGGGCCCCTTCGCCTCCGAACTCCCGACGCTGGAGCAGCCCTTCATCCACCACGCCGTCCAGGTCCTCGGGGGTGATCGGCTCGACCCGGATACCTTCGGGCAGTTCGGCCGCGGGTTGCGGGAGGTCGATATAAAAGACCTTCCAGTACTGGTAATCGCCCAGCCCCAGGTGCAGGGCCTCCTTTAAAAGGCTGCGCGGACTATAAACATTGACGGTGGCCACACGCTTCCCCCATTGCAGACTTCGCTGACGACAGCGACTGCCGAGCAAGACCTTCCTGAGTTCCGGCGCACGTAGTGTCGCAAGCGTGGTTGGCAGATTGATTTCAAATCAACTGCCTATAAAGGCGGTGTCGGCTACGTGCCCATGTGTCGCCAGAAAGCGATCCTGAATCATCGTATCCCTAGCATATATCGCGTTGTTGCAACTGTCGGTACGGTTTTTTTGGTACGCGACAGGCCTTTTCGCGCCGTTTTGAACTGCTAATCTGAAACGTCCGGATTCGGCCTTTTGCAGGAATGGCGTGGTTGCTCGTTCAGACCTGGAAAACGGGATTCTCTTGCGCCAGCGGGAGCAAGTGCGTTCAGGCGTTTACTTTTAGTCGTGGAGTCCATCGTGGGTAAAGTCTCGGGGTTATTGGCATCCGCGCTTTATCGCTCTAATCACATCGTGCGGCACTTCTGCCGCTCAGATGTGTGGGGCCAGTTTCAGGCGGCCGCCAACCACTACGGTTCCTCGACACCGGCCATCGCCTGGAAGGCGCTTCGGCTGTACGGCGCCGGTCGATTTCTGCCGGGTGAGTCGTTGTGCCGGGGTCTGCTGGACCCGCGGCTTCCGATGAACGAGCACCTGGCCCACGTCAGTGAGGAGCGCCTGCACGGGCTCCAGCATGCGGTGAACTCGCCGCATGCGGCGATGTGTCGCGACAAGCTCATGTTCCACGACTTCTGTCGCAGCCATGACCTCCCTGTGGCCGACCTGCTCGGGGTCGTTTCGCGTCATGGTTCGCGTGACGCCGACGGAGAGCCGCTCTCAACGCCCGCGCAATGGGAGGCCTTTGTGCGGCGGCTACCCGCAGCATTTCTGGCCAAGCCCAGACACGGGCGCCAGGGACACGGGATCGTCGCGCTGCGGCTGGATTCACGGGAGGAGGCCGGACTGCCCGAGTTCGCGAAGGAGGTCGCCGGTCTGGCCGATGATGGCGAGGATCGCATCCTCGAGCAGCGCCTGCGCAGCCATGATCGTGTCGCTGAACTAACCGGAACCCGGTCCATATCGGCATTGAGGCTGTTCACCCGGGTCAGCCCGGAAGGGGAGCCGGAGGTGCTGGACTGTCACTTCCGCCTGATTGTCGGCGATTCGGTCACCGATAACATCAGTGACCCGTGCACCGGACGTTTTACGGCCAACGTGGTGGCCCTGCCACAGCTCGAAGATGGGCGGCTGGGCACGGCCTGGGCGTTCAACGCCAATGGTCTGGGCTATGACTGGGTCACCCACCATCCGACCACGGGTGCCTTGATCGAAGGATTCGAGGTCCCGTTCTGGGTGGAGGCCCTGCAGCTGGTCAAGGCCGCGGCAAGGGACCTCCTGCCGATCCGGACCGCCGGCTGGGACGTGGCCCTGACCCCGAACGGCCCAGTCCTGATCGAGGTGAACGAGCGTTTTCAGCACGTCGGGTTTGGCGATGGCATTCAGCGTATCCGGCAGGCCCTGCTGGCGGACAAACGCTATCTGGAAACCGGCGGCCTCTCGTGCCCTCCTTCGTCTTCGCAGCTGCATTAGCCGCCATGCCCTCGCTGTCAGCTCATTGCGCGGATCGGCGAAAAGGCCTCCAGGTCCACCGGGATCCCTTGGGGAGCATACGATGGCGTTCGTAGAGGTTATCGGTCGCCAGTGCCTGGGGCAGGCTTCCCATCATCTGGAGTTCGACTGGGTCGCCGGAGGCCCGACACTCGTCGCGGGCTGGTCATTCGACGGGGCGAGTCTCTCCGTTTCGGCGGATCGGCTCGGGTTCATCCCGCTGTTCTATGCCCGCGAGGGCCGTCGCCTGATTGTGGCCGATTCCCTGCAGGAGGTCGCGGCGCGCTTGTCGGCGCCCACTTTTGACGACGAAGCCATCGCGGTCTTCATGGCCCTGGGCTATCTGGTGGGTGATCAGACTCCGCTGGCGGGCGTGAAAGTCCTGATGCCGGGAGAGACCCTGCTGTGGCGCGAGGGTGTGCTCTCCGGCGAGCGTTCCGCCATCCCCCTGATGGCCGCTTTTCCCGGAGATCCGCACGAGGCGCGGACACGGTTCGCGGAACTCTTTGCGCGGGCCATCGAACGACGCGCCGCTGGAGGCGTGGGGCGCCTGCCTTTGTCCGGCGGCCGCGACTCGCGCCATATCTGCCTGGAACTGGCACGCCAGGGCACCCCCCCGCCCCGAACGCTCGTCCTGCAGGCGAAGAGTGGGGACGAGACTGGTGCGGCGCAGGCGGTGTCCCGGCACCTGGACATCGAGTGTCAGGTGATCGAGATGTCCCAGGATCGCGTCGCCGCAGAATGGCAAAAGAATCGCCTGAACCACTACTCCACGGATGAAAACAGCTGGTATCTCGAGCTGCTGCCCTATCTGGACGGCCCGGTCTTCGATGGCCTGGCCGGCGATATCCTGAGCAATGGCAACTATTTCGACGCGCGCATGGCCGAGTGTCTGGATGCCGGCGACCTCGCAGGCGCGACCAATCGCTTGCTGGCGGGGGGCAGCTATACCGCGTTCCTGAAGCGCCCGTTTCAGGAGCGCTGGGGCATACAGATCGCCCGTGAGGCGATCAACCGCGAGCTGTCCGCGCACGCCGGTGCGCCCGACCCGGTCAAGTCGTTCCTGTTCTGGAGCCGGATCCGCCGCGAGATCGCCCTGCTGCCGATCGCCATGGCCGGCCAGCAGCACGCGGTATGCCTGCCCTATCAGGATCCCGACGTGCTGGCGTTTCTGCTGAGCCTGCCGTGGCAGTCGTTTGCGATGCGCGCGTTCCATGACGAGGTGATCAAGAGTCACTATCCCCACGCCGCGCACATCCCGTACAGCCAGAAGCCCACGGAGCCGCGCCCACGCGCGGAGTGGACGCGTATCAGCCGCAGTGCGGCCCACCTGGCGCGGCCATTGTTCAATGTGTTCACTCGTCCCGAGCGTGTGGTCGGCTACACCCTCGAGGCCCTGCGCACAGGGCGTACCCGTCCGCTCTCGCCGACCTTCGTCAAGGTGATGCCGCTACTCCAGGCGGTTCAGGAGCTGGGGGTCGACCCTCACCGCCACCAGGCGGCTGCCCACCCAACCGGAAAGGCTGCCTGATGCGCCGGCTCGCGCGTCGAAGCACCGTCTGGTTGCCGGCCATCCTCGCGCTGGCGCTTGCGACCAGCCAGGCAGCGGCCAGTGACAGCGCGTTGGGGCGGATGGCGGCGAGCCTGCAGCCGGGGGAACTGGCCCCCCTCGATGCCGGTTTGCCCGAGGGGTTCCAGCGCTATCACGACTTTCTGCGTGCCTACTCGATCGATCCGGATACCTGGAACGATAGCGCCCACTGGGATGCCGAGCGGCGCCAGCTCTTCATGTATGGCGACCGTGGATCGCGGCCGGTATTCATTGCCTACCGCGAAGACGGCCATGAGTGGCAGCACCTGTCCGCCGAGGGCCCACCCCCCTTCGCGCATGTCTATGGCGGGGTGGCACTCGATCCCGAGCGGGGGCATTACTACAAGATCAGCGCCGGCCGCTCGCAGCGCACCCTGCATCGCTATTCCATTGCGGAGGATCGCTGGGAACTCGCGACTCGCAGTTTCCCCGGTCCCGGTGGCGGCTGGGAGCATACCGACCCAATCGAGTGGCATGACGCCCTGGACCAGCTGATCTACCTCCGTGAGGGTCAGGTCTATGGCCTCCGCGATGGCCGCTGGGTCGAACACGGCAAGGTCGCGGTGGACGGCTATCACTCCTCCGCCCAGTACAACCGCGTGCGCGACGAGATGCTGTTCATCGGTGGCAACAAGTCCCGCAACAAGGTCTCCCTGCTCGATGGCAACGGCCACGTGCGCGACCTCGGCGACGCCCCGTTCGTGTTCGGGATCATGAACGAGAGCCTGACCTACGATCCGCAAACGGGGAACTATCTGGTGCTGCGGGCCGGGCGGGTGCGCGAGTTGTGGGAGCTCGACCCGGACAAGGACGAATGGCGCAAGGCGGCCGACTGGAGCGGCCAGCGCTGGCCGTTTGATCGCTATGGCGGGATCGTGCCGGTGCCGATCGACGACTTCGGGGTGATCCTCTGGCTCAACCAGGCCGGCCCGCTGCTGCACCGGCATCAATCGGCGTTCGGTCAGGAGCGGGCGGCCGCCGTCCCGCCACCACGGGCCGAATCACACGCGGCGTTCCTGCAGGTTTCGGCATCGCAGCCCGCGCCGGAGCGACGTTCAAAGCTGTACGACATCGCCGAGACCCTGGAACCGGGCGAGTTCCGCCGCGTGGAGACCCAGCTGCCGGACGGAGTCCCGGACATGGCGCGCATGAACAACACCCAGTGGCATGACCCGGACAAGCGCGGCACCTTCGGGGTGGGGTGGACCGACCGCCACATCTTCGATCCGGAGACCGGGCGGTTGTTCAATATCCTGATGCGCGACAATTCCGTCCGCTCGGTGACCTGGCTGGAGCCGGATCTGACCTGGGCCGGCGTCGTGGCCCCGCCGGGGCTCGATTATGACGGGGGCGAGCGGCGCCCGTACAACCGCCTGATGGATGGCGGTGATGGCTACCTGTACTTCTCGCCGAGCGAGCCGCGGCGTTCCGATATCGGCCGCCTGGTGCGCGCCCCGTATACCGACCCGACGGCCTGGGAGGAGGTCGGCCTGGGTGCCGGCCAGGGCAATGCGCATGCAGTCGGCGATCACTCGACCGTGTGGCATCCCGATATCGAGAAATTCGTCCTCTATACGCTGGGCTCCGCCAGCTACGACCTTATACCGGGTGACGGCATCGAGGCCCACACGATGGGGCAGGTCCGTGTCTGGGGGCATGGCGATCGGGCGTGGACCTATCCCCGGAATCACCCGGATTACCGGGGCCCCGAGGGCCGTACCCAGTCCTCCGGGTATGGCGGGACCACGCTCTACAACCCGGTCCACCGCGAGGTGCTGATCTACGGGGGCATGACCCAGTACGGCGGCAACCACCGCCGCGGCGCCGAGGCCACGGCCACCATCGATCGCGAGGGCCGGTTCCAGCGGCACGGGGCCTCCGGACAGGCCTATGTTGCCGGCGGCAGCCGGCTGACCTATCACCCGAAAACCGGGGACTACATCCTGCTGCAGAACAATGCGCGGCAGATGTACATCGGCGACCCGCCGCGCGGGAAGCCCTGGCGGCTTATGCACAACTGGCAGCAGGTGGATTTTGCCGATCGCCCGTTTGACCGCTACGAGAACTGGCATCGCGTCACCCCACTGCCCGGGACGGATGTGCTGATCTGGTCCGACCTGCGCCGCGGGATCATCCTGCAGCGCTTGCCCGAAGGCGACTAGGAGACGCGGATTGAATCCCGCGTCTCCCTCACGTTCCGGGGGCGGGTATTCAGTCGCTCCAGCCAAGCGTCAGTCGGTGGGCATAGGGGCCCGGGGGCAGCGGTTTCGGCGGTAGTGCGCAGCCCAGGCCGGGGATGGTCGAGGGCAGGGGGATCTGGACGATCGAGCGTCCGGATGCGGGAAAGAGCACTTCGGTCCACTGACCGGTCACCGGATCCTGCTGCTGAAAGCGCCGCACACTCGGGCCGTTGTCGACCACCAGCGCATGGCCGCCCGGGTTCAGGTAGTGGACCGGGACCTCGCCTCGGCATTCCAGCGCGACCTCCTGGCGCAGTGTGGGCCCGGCGGGGTCCAGCCAGAACGTGATGCGGCCGAACAGGACGGACGAGCGCGGGCGCCGCAGGGCCTCCCCGCGTCCGACGGCCCCGCCGAACCAGCGCCAGTCCAGCGCGGCCAGGCCGCGCCTCCAGAGGGTGCGGGCCGCTGCCCGAAGTACGGGGACCGCGTGGCCATCTTCCAGCCGTACCCGTACGGTGGCCCCCGGCGTATCCACCGTCACCGAGCGAAAATCGGCCAGCGCCCAGAGTTGGTCGCCGATCCGAAACAAAGGTACCCAGCCGGCCAGGGCGGGGTTGCGCAGCAGCGCTTCGGCCTCGACCCGTACCGCCGGCGGGCACAGGATCCGGTCGCGGTGGCGAATGTGAAAGGGCTGACCACCGGCATAGCGCAGCTCGGCCACGTCGCGGCTGAACGCCTGTTGCGCTTGCCCGCGGGTGCTGATCAGGGCACACAGGTCCGGCCCGGCCCGGGCGCACAGTACGCCCGCCTGCAGATCCTGCTGGCAGGCGCCGGTCCGCCCTCCTGCCCATTGAAGATCCTCGACGATCTCCGGCGTCCCCTCGCGGCGCCGCCGGTCGCCGGCCCATGCCAGGACCGCAGCGGCCCAGGCGTTGTAGACCGACAGGTGCATGTAGTTGTCCCATCCCGCGGGACGGTTCCCGGGTGTGGAGGCACGATCCGCGGGCGTCAGACCCAGCAGACCGTCGCCTCTGCGTTGCCGCTCCCATCGCGCCAGCACGCCACGCAGCATCTGCCCGGCCGGGGCGTCCGTCTGCTGTGCCCCGGCCAGCCCGAGCAGATCCAGGCTGCCCACCAGGCAGGCGTCGCCGAACAGGGAGTGGGTGCTGCGGCCAAGACCTCCCGCGTACTCTCCGCCGTCCCAGGTCAGCGCGACCCAGCCATATAGGCGCTGGGTGAGCGTTGCCAGCGCGGGCGTGGGTGCGTAACACAGCGCAATCGAGGCGATCAGCAAAGCCTTGTGGTGGTACGCCATCGGGGTGGCCACGCCCCGTGGCCCCGGGCGGGCCGGATAGTCGATAAAACCGCCGCTGGCGGTCGTCCAGCGTTCCAGCAATGCGGCCAGCCGAGCCGCCGCATGGTCGCGTGGGCGGCCGGGCCGGGCCTCAACCAGACGGCAAAGCTGGGCCAGCAGGGTCCAGTTATTCGACGGATAGTGTCGACTCGGATGGCACCGTTGCAGCGCCTCGTCGAGCATCGTTTCCAGTGCGGGCGTGACAGGTTGTACCCCCGCGATGACCCGTTCCCGCAACAACAGCAGCAACAGGCGGTTGAACGGTGCGTGCCCGGCGTGGCGGCCACAGCGCGTGAGCCAGGCCCGCAATGGCCAGCCCCACTGTTCCATCTCGGGGCCACCCTGCAGGTACAGCGCCAGGGTCGCACTGGTCTGGCCGTAATGGTCCGCGGGGCTCGGCGCCTGCTCGATGGGGTCCCAGAGCCCGGTGTCCGGTCGCACATGGGCTGCGACCGCCTGGGCAAGGCGCTCGGCCCACGGCTGGAGCGTGGAGGCGCCCAAGGTGACGACCTTACCCATGAGCGTGCGTGTACATGAATCCGTGTTTCCCTAGCGCGAGATGCCGGGCGCCCCGGCGGCGCTGTCGGGCTCGGCGCGCGTCGAAAACGCATTCGCCTGGACTGGTGCGGACACGGGCGCCTCGGCCACGCGGGGTGCTTCTTCCAGTTCGCGGCGCATGATGACAGCCAGGGCGATGAACGCGAACAGCAGGTTGAAGTAGATCACGTCGAGGAAGGCCCCGGCAGCCAGGTAGCCGAGCAACCCCACCTGGATGGCCCAGGCGTATTCCGCCAGCCAGATCTGCCCCGTCTCGAGTCGGGCTCGCTTGCGGATCCGGTTCAGCGAAAAGAACGTGAACCCGACCAGCAGCAGGAAGGTGGCGAGTCCACCAAAGCCATGTTCGCCCATCAGGCCGAAATAGATGCTGTGCGGCGACAGTACGTGGCGCCAGTCCCCCTCGAAATTCGCGTAGCCGACCCACCAGTCATAGCCGAGGTGGTGGTTGCGAAAGCCCATCCCGGTAAGCGGTCGCTCGGTGGCCATGTTCCAGTTCACGCCCCACGCCTGGATGCGCTGCATGGCGGAACGGTCTTCCTCGTAGGTCTCGATCGTGCCCCAGCGATCCAGAAGACGATCCGGCGCGGTCACTCCAATCACCCCGAAGACCAGCACGCCGGCCATCACCATCGCCAGCTTGTGGCGCATGTGCCAGAACAGGAACGGCGCGACCACCAGGATCCCCAGCAGGGCCCCGCGGGAATAGGTCGCGAGGATCGCGATGGCAGTCAGCCAGAACACGCCGTATACGCCCCAGCTGATCGGCCGGTAGAAGCGCTCCAGGCCCGGGATCTCGAGATCCACCCAGCGCTCGCGGAACAGCCGCGCGCTGATCAGGATCAGCGGCAGCACCATCACCATTGCCAGTCCGATGTACGTGTTCCCGGACAGATAGGAGCCCGGAGGGCCCAGCACCATGTACTGCCCGCCCGTGGACAGCGTGAACAGGCCGCCCTTGAACCCGAAAAATGCGATGGAGAATGTAATAACTAATAACAGCCAGACGATGCGAAGCTGACCGAATATCAGCATGGGTGTGATAAATGTAATCAAGAGGATCTTAAAAACGTGCTGCCAGAAGTCCCATGCACCGCTGGAATTTACCGCAAAATACGAAGTCATGGTGATGTAGCCGAGAAACACCCATAACATCACCATCTCGCGCGTCATCGGCATCGGCCGTCGATCCTTGGCCAGAAACAGCGCGGCCAGCGTTGTCATGCCAATGACGGCGGCTACGGGGAAGCTGCGCATGAACGACCAGGTGAGGCCATGCGGGGCCATCAGGCCGACCCAGAACCAGGCGGGGATGCCGACCCAGGGCCTTGCCAGGATCACCGGGATCAACACCATTATTATAAAAAACAGCAGGTAGTCGCGCATCGCAGAGAATTCCGCTATACAGCAGTACGTGCGTGTCGATTCGAGTTTCGACACATGAAAACGGCGATAGTGTTCGGCCCACTCGAAGAGTAGCCTATTTACCGAACGAGTGGGTATGGGGTTGTAAAAGATTCGTACTCGGCTGCGTGCCGAATCCACCTTGACGGAGTCCGTTCTGATCATGCGTCACACCACCCTGCTGCACGAAGGCGTTTTGCACAGCGCCGAGCGAAACCCAATGGCCTCGGCCATCACCCATCGGGGGGTCACGCAGTCATACGAGGCGGCCGCCAGCGACATCGAGAACGCAGCCCGACGGCTGCTCGCCACCGGGCTTCAGCGACAGGACCGGGTTGCGGTGTATCTGGACAAATGTCCGGAGGCGGTCCATGCGATGTTCGGGGCCTCGCGGGCGGGAGGGGTGATGGTCCCCGTCAACCCGCTGCTGAAGGCCTCGCAGGTCGCGCACATCCTTCAGGACTGCCGGGTGCGAATCCTGGTCACGTCCGCAGTGCGCTATGCCGCGCTGCGCGATGCCCTGGCGCAATGCCCGGAACTGGACACCATCCTGTTCGTGGACACACCGCCTGACGCCGAAACATCGGGCGGGCCGCGGCTCGAGGCCTGGCAGTCGGCGGCGGATTTCGGGCTGGGCAGGCCGGCCCATCGGGTCATCGACACGGACATGGCGGCGATCCTCTACACCTCCGGCAGCACCGGGCGACCCAAGGGCGTGGTGCTGTCGCACCGCAACCTGGTGGCCGGAGCGCAAAGCGTCGCGCACTATCTGCACAATCGTGCGGAGGACCGCATCCTCTGCGTGCTGCCGTTCAGCTTCGATTACGGCTTCAGTCAGTTGACCACCGCGTTCCTGACCGGGGCCCATGCCACCCTGCTCAATTACCTCCTGCCCCGCGACGTTCTGAAGGCGGTGAGCCAGGGCGGGATCACCGGGCTGGCGGCGGTGCCACCGCTGTGGATCCAGCTGGCCGAGATGGAGTGGCCGGAGGCCGCGCGGCGATCCCTGCGCTACATCACGAACTCGGGCGGCGCGATGCCCCTGAAGACCCTGAAGCGCCTGCGGGCGCACCTGCCGCGCACCCAGGTCTATCTGATGTACGGCCTCACGGAGGCCTTCCGTTCGACCTATCTGCCGCCCGAGGAGGTCGATCGTCGCCCCGACTCCATGGGGCGGGCCATACCCAATGCCGAGGTCATGGTCGTGCGCGAGGACGGCAGCCGCTGCGCCCCCGGAGAGCCCGGGGAACTGGTCCATCGCGGGGCCCTGGTCGCGATGGGCTACTGGAACGATGCCGCGCGCACGGCCCAGCGCTTCCGTCTCGCGCCGGGACAACCCGAAGGCCTGCCGGGCCAGGAGATGGCCGTGTGGTCCGGGGACACGGTGCGGATGGACGAGGACGGATATCTGTACTTCGTCGGCCGGCGCGACGAGATGATCAAGACCTCGGGGTACCGGGTGAGCCCGGTGGAGATCGAGGAGGTCGCCTATGCCACGGGGCTGGTGACCGAGGGGGCGGCGCTGGGTATCGCGCATCCGCAGCTGGGCCAGGCGGTCGTCCTGGTCGCGCTGCCCGCCGAACCCTCGGTGACCCATGACCAGCTGATGGCGCTGCTGCGCGAGCGCTTGCCGGCCTTCATGGTACCCAGCCACCTGGAGCTGCGGTCGCAGTCCCTGCCCCGCAATGGCAATGGCAAGATTGACCGCAAGGCGCTGGCGGCCGAGTTCGAGGGCCTGTTCCAGGCGGTCGCCCTGTCATGAACCGGGAGGTATCCATGACGTCCGCCCCCCGTCATGCGGCGATGGCGGCCTTCGAGGTGCGCGACCACTCGCTGCTGATCGGCGGGATCCCCCTGACCGAGATCGCCCGCCGCGCGGGCCGGACCCCGTTCTATGTCTATGACCGACAGGTCATGACGCGCCGCGTCCAGGCCCTGCGCCAGGCCCTGCCCCGGGACCTGTCGATCCACTACGCGATCAAGGCGAACCCGATGCCGGCGGTCGTGGGGCATATGGCCTCGCTGGTCGATGGCCTGGATGTCGCTTCCGGGCGCGAACTGCAGATTGCCCTGGACGCCGGGGTGTCCGCGGCCGATATCAGCTTCGCCGGGCCGGGCAAGTCCCCGGCCGAGCTGGAGATGGCGGTAGCCGCGGGGATCACCATCCACCTCGAGTCCGATACCGAACTGACGCGGGTCGCGGCGATCGCCGAACGTACCGGCAGGACGCCCTGCGTCGCGGTGCGCGTGAACCCCGACTTCGAGCTGAAGACCTCGGGCATGAAGATGAGTGGCGGCCCCAAGGTATTCGGCGTGGATGCCGAGTGCGTGCCCGAGATGCTGGGGCGCATTGGCGAGCTGGGGCTGCACTTTCGCGGGTTTCACATCTTTGCCGGCTCGCAGAATCTGCGCGCCGAGTCGCTGGTGGAGGCCCAGGGCCTGACCCTCGACCTGGCATTGCGCCTGGCCGACCATGCCCCGGGGCCGGTGGAGACGCTGAACATCGGGGGCGGTTTCGGGATCCCCTATTTCCCGGGCGATCAACCGCTGACCCTGGGCCCCATCGCCGAGCAGCTCGAGAAACGCCTGCCGGAGGTTCGCGCGCGGATGCCGCAGGCCGAGATCATCCTCGAGCTGGGCCGCTATCTGGTGGGGGAAGCGGGCGTTTACGTCGCCGAGATACTGGACCGCAAGGTCTCGCGCGGCCGGGTATTCCTCGTCACCAATGGAGGGCTTCATCATCACCTGGCGGCCTCGGGCAACTTTGGTCAGGTGATCCGCAAGAACTACCCGGTCGCCATCGGCAACCGCATGGGAGAGGCCGACACCGAAGTCGTGGACGTCGTCGGGCCGCTGTGCACCCCGCTGGACGTCCTGGGTCAGCAGATGGAACTGCCCCGCGCGGAGATTGGCGATCTGGTGGTGGTCTTCCAGTCCGGGGCCTATGGCTACACGGCCAGCCCCAGGGGTTTCCTCAGCCACCCGGAGCCGGCGGAGATCCTCGTCTGACGCGAGGGGTCCGCTGTCAGGCGTGCCCGGCCGCCAGCTGCTGGAAGTGCGTGCTGCCGTCGACCAGCATCTCCCAGCGGCCCTGGTCGACCAGACGCCCGCTATCGAGCACGTAGATCTGATCGCAGGGTTTGACGGTGCTCAGCCGGTGCGCGACCAGGATGATCGTCTTGTCGCCGCTCAGGTTGTGAATGGCGTCCATCACGGCGCGTTCGGTGGCGTTGTCCAGGGCGCTGGTGGCCTCGTCGAAGAACAGCACCGCCGGGTCGCGGTAGAGGGCCCGGGCAATGCCGATGCGCTGACGCTGTCCGCCGGACAGGCGGGTCCCGCGTTCCCCGATCAGGGTGTCGTAGCCGTGCGGGAGGTCGTTCATCACGAAGTCGTGCAGGTTGGCTAGGCGCGCGGCCCGCTCCACCGCGGCATGATCGATCTCGGCCTCCGGTACGCCCAGGGCGATATTGGCGGCGACACTCTGGTCGGCCAGGAAGATGTGCTGCGGGACATAGCCGAGTGCCGCCTGCCACTGCCGCACGTTCGCTGCGGTGAGTGGCTGCCCGTCGACCAGAATCGCTCCCTCGTCGGGTTCCAGCAGCCCGAGCAGGACGTCCACCAGTGTGCTCTTGCCGGCCCCGGACGAGCCCACCAGCCCGATGGTCGTGCGGGCCGGGATCTCCAGCGAGAGGTGATCC
The DNA here is from genome assembly GCF_000378285.1 of Thioalkalivibrio sp. ALgr1. NCBI lineage: Bacteria > Pseudomonadati > Pseudomonadota > Gammaproteobacteria > Chromatiales > Ectothiorhodospiraceae > Thioalkalivibrio > Thioalkalivibrio sp. ALgr1. Next base: position 349,501 of record NZ_KB905132.1, on the reverse strand, counting down.
AGCGCAACGCGGTCATGCTGGGGGTAGCGATAGGTCACGCCCTCGACCCGAATGGCCTGCTGCGGCGCCAGTGCAGCAGAGGCCTCGCCGCGCGGGGGCAAGACGTCGCCGCCGCGATCACCCAGATCCTTCAGGATGTTGTCGACCGCCGCAAAATTGAAGCGCAGGGCGGCCACGTTCTGGAAGATCTTCTGGAAGGCGGGAATCAGTTGCTTGCCCGCCAGCGCATACAGGCCGAGCAGGGGGAGGGCCTGGGCGAGCCCCCCGTCGCCGGCCATCAGGTACAGCACGAGCAGCAGTACACCACCAAAGGCGATCGCCTCGATCGCGTACTGCGGGGTGTCCTGCAGGAGCACCGCGTTCGCCTGGTGCCGGGCGTAGCGCCTGGACGGGTGGCGGTAGCGTTCCAGGTAGTCGCGCTCGCGTCCTAGCAGGCGGATCTCCTTGGCGCCCGCGAAGGCCTCGGCCGCCGCCGTGAAGCGCTCGCGGTTGGCCTCCACCCGGTCCTGCCCGATCCGGTTCAGCCAGATCCGGGCCACGATGTAGATGGCCGCATAGACGCTGCCCAGACCCAGGGCCACGATGAGCGCGAGCCACGGCTCGACCAGGATGAGCAGGGCGATGATCGAGACCGCCAGCAGACCCTGGCTGACCAGGCGCATGGCCGGCATCACCGCGCCACTGATCGCGTGCGTGGTCTCCTGCAGGATCGTCTTGGCCAGGTCGCCCGAATTGCGGTGCAGGAAGAAGGTGTAGGGCCGTCGCAGATAGTCGGCCATCAGGCGGCGCGACAGTTCGTACTGCTGCATGTGGGAGAAGCGCGTGATCGACCACTGCGTCAGCGCCTGCAGCAGCGTCCCGAGCATGAACATTACAAACGCGGCTACCCCCAGAAAGTAGAGAAACTCTCCGGTCGACTCGAAACCGAGGGTGTTGTACGCCTCGTTTAACAGCGCGTGGCCGTGAACCATGTCCGGATCGGACAGCACCGCGAGAAACGGCATCACCGAGGCGACGCCCACGGTCTGCATGAACGCCGCGACGATCATCAGGATCACCAGCAGCCCGACCTTGCGGCGATCCCGGGGGTGCAAAAGGGCGTTCAACTTGCGCAAGGTTCTGAACATGTAATCAACCGGTTTTCAGCATCGGGACCCCTATGACGTATAGCGTTTTTTTACCCTCGTGGAAACGGGAAAGTGAGGCCTGACGGGGCGGAATGGTCCGTTAATTACAAAACTCATGCGGCCGTCCAAACCGGAATATCAGGTAAATCCCCCGCGGTCGGGATTGCGTGATTTAACCGGTTTCCGGATTCTCCCAGAAGAGGGTGGACAGCCAGCTTTCGGCCAGTATTCAAGTAAAAACTGCCGCCAGCAGGAGCGGCCTCCATCCCGTACATTTGTGACTTCAAGGAGTGGTCGGATGGCCATGGACGAGTTCGGTTTGCACGCCGGTTTCCTGCGCGCGGCTAGGCAGTTCGCGGACCGCCCGGCGCTGGATGTGGAGGGGGGCGAGATCCGCTACCGGGATCTCTACGCCGCCAGTGCCAGCCTGGCTTCGGGCCTGCAGGCCGTCCTGCCCGCCGACGGGCCGCGGACGATCGGCGTCCTGGCCCAGCGCTCGCGCATCCTGTACCAGGGCCTTCTGGGGGTGCTGATGGCCGGGCACACGCTGGTACCCCTGAACCCGTCCTTCCCCCCCGAGCGAACACGGCGGATGGTCGATCTGGCCGGCTTGGGGGCCTTGGTCGTGGATGCCACGGGGATGCAGTCGCTGGATGGCTGGCTGGGGCCGGAGCATTCCGACTGTGCGATCTGGCTGCCGACCCGGGAGGACTGCGATGCCTTTCAGTCCCGCTGGCCCGGGCATGCCTTTTATGCCCTGGACGCGGCCTCGCCCCCCGAGGGATGGTCGCCGGCACGGGTCAATCCCGACGATCTCGCCTGTCTGTTCTTCACCTCGGGCAGTACCGGTGTACCCAAGGGCGTGGCCGTGCGTCATCGCAATGCGGCCCGGTTCGTCGCCATGTCGCGGGAGCGCTATGACCCTCTGGGGCTGAGCGAGAACGATCGTTTCTCGCAGTTCTACGACATTACCTTCGACTCCTCGATGTTCGACCTGTACGTGGGATGGGCCTACGGGGCGTGTCTTTGCTGCCCCTCCGCCCGCGAGTGGTTCAACCCCAACCGCTACATCGCCGACAAGACCCTGACCGTCATCGACATCACGCCGTCGGCCGGCCACGGCATGAGTCGCCGCAACGGCTGGGCCCCCGGCCGTTTCCCCCAGCTGCGGCTGTGTCGCTTTGGCGGCGAGGCCCTGTCGGCGGAACTGGCCAGGATCATGGCGGCCGCCGCCCCCAACGCCACGATCGACAATGCCTACGGGCCGACCGAGTGCACCGTCGATGCCTGTTTCTACCGTTGGGACCCGGCGCGTTCGCCTGCCGAGTGCACCCACGGGATGGCCCCCATCGGCTATCCGGGCAACCAGGTCGGGGTTCTTGTGGTCGACGAGGCCTTTCACGAGGTGCCGGAAGGGGGCGAGGGCGAACTCCTGATCAGCGGGCCGCAGGTCAGCGCCGGGTACTGGAAGGACCCGGAGCGCACCGCGGCCGCATTCATCCGGCTCGGGGACGACAGCACCCTGTATTACCGCACGGGCGATCTCGTGCGGCGCCCGTATCCCGGAGAGCCCCTGCAGTTCCTCGGACGCTTCGATCACCAGATCAAGATTGGCGGCGTGCGCATCGAGCTGGGAGAAGTCGAGCAGGCCCTGCGCGAGGCTGCGGCGACCGACCAGGCCGTTGCGGTCGGCTGGCCGCGTACCGCAAGTGGAGCCTCCGGCATCATCGCCTTTGTGGTCGCCGAACACCTGGACGTGGAGGCGATTCGTGAACGACTGAGGCAGCGGCTCCCCACCGTAATGGTGCCGCGGGAGATCCATCTTCTGGACGAACTGCCGCTGAACGCGAATGGCAAGGTCGATCGCAAGGTGCTCGTCGATATGCTGCAGGCGGCCGAAGCGTGAATAACCCAGCGCTTTCAGGCCCTGCCACTGCGAGGGCAGCGAGATGATGGATGCGCTGGTTCAGTTGCGCTCCTCCCTGCACCGGCATGGCTGGTGGCGCACCCTGGCCCTCATCCCGCGGAACGTCCTGTTCCGGCTGACGGACTTCGACCGCAAGCATGGCACCAATACGGGCATCCAGGCCGGGGACGACGCGGGTCTGCCGCAGGAGCACGAGGGATACGAGGGGGCCCCGCCGCGTCTGTTCCACAGGATCATCCGCTCCCTGGGCATCGCCCCCGCGCGCTATGCGTTCATTGATCTGGGGTCGGGCAAGGGAAAGGCGCTGCTGCTCGCATCGCATCATCCGTTTCGCCGGATCATCGGGGTCGAATACAACTCCCGCCTGGACGCGATCGCCGCCGCGAATGCGCGGATCTACCGGCACCCCGAGCGCTGCATGCACCGGATCGATACCGTCTGTGGCGACGCCGGCGCGTTCGGGTTGCCGCCGGGCGACCTGCTGATCTACCTGTTCAATCCCTTCAAGGCCGCGATCATGGAGCGCGTGCTCGCGAACCTCGAGAGCGCCCTGCAGGCCGACGGAGAGCGGGACGTGCTGGTCGTGTACCAGAACCCGACCCAGCGAAGGCTGCTGGACGAGGCCCCATTTCTGGAGCGCGTGGCCTACCGGGAGTACCGCACCAGGCGGCTGCGAAAGATGCCGATCGGCCGTGTCGCGGTTTATCGAAACCGCCGAGATTAGCTCCGGGCGAACAGGGCCTTCACCGTACTGGCCCCCAGATACCCCCAGGTCTTCATGCGTCCCGGTCGGCGCACCAGGGCCTGAAAGAACGCGCGCCGGGCGATCCGTGGGTCTCCCTCCCAGTAATGGTGGTAGCCGAAGGTGAAACAGGCATCACCCAGGCGCTCGCGGACCCGGGGCCAGGGGGTCTTTTCGCCATTGGGCCCCACCAGACCCCAGCGACCCAGCGCCCGCTGGACCACTTCGACCTCGTAGTTCACGTCCGGGTATCGGGTCATGCAGCCACGCCCGTGCAGGCGATAAAGGGCGGTGACCCGGTCCAGCTGGCGGTACTCGGTCAGTCGCGAGGCTCGAATCCAGTAGTCATAGTCCTGGCCGCGCTTGAGCTGCGGGTCGAACGGGCCGACCTGTTCCACCAGCTCGCGCCGCATCATCACCGTGATCGTATGCGGCAGGGATTCCATTAACAGCTGGTTGTACACCCAGCCCGAACCCTCTGGGACAATCTCCGGCACCTCGGTCACCGGAACCGGGGGATCGGCCAGGGTATGGGGCGGGGCGAACTGTCCGCTGGCATCGGGCTTCCACGCCAGAAAATCCGTGTGCACCAGGCCGATCTCCGGGTGCTGCTGCATGTACAGCACCTGGGCGGTCAGCTTGCCGGGTAGCCAGACATCGTCGGAATCGATAAAGGCGATGAAGTCGCCCTGGGCAGCCGCGATGCCGGTATTGCGGGCTACGGCCGCCCCCTGGTTCTGCTGGGTCAGCAGCGTCAGACGATCGCCATACCCGCGCAGGATCTCGACCGTCCCGTCGGTCGAGCCGTCGTCCACCACGATGAGTTCGATGCCGGGGTAGTCCTGATCCAGGACGCTGTCGACGGATTCGGCAATGTAGGCCGCCGTGTTGAAGGCCGGCATGATCACCGACACCAGTGGCTTGCGGGGGAGCCTCTCCGGCTCGGCCGGGAGTACGTTGTGCGCCAGGGAAGCTTCCATGGGCGGCATCATCCCGGGCTGGGCCCTGGCGCCTGGCGCAGCCAGTCATGCGTCCATGTCGCAACCTGGTCGCGCCATTCGCGACGGGAAAAGGTGTGGTTCGCGTCCGGCAGTTCGCGCAGGGTCACGCGAGGCTGTCGCAGCAAGCCGTCCCAGGCCGGAGCATGGCTGGCCACATCCCGAAACTCGGCGGCCGTCAGGTCCTCTCCGCTCAGGACCAGCAGGATCGGCCCGCGAAAGCGGCACCAGCCCTCGGCCATCCGGTCCGGCAGGGGCGCAGACGAAACATCGACGCGGCCCTCGTCGGTCGCAGCCGGGGATGCCCCGGTAGCACGGCCCAGTACCGTGCCGACCATCCGTCCCAGGGAGCGCAGGGAGGCCCAGGGGTTGAAACGCCCCTTCAGGGCGCCTGACCAGAAGTCGCGCGAAACAAGCCGCTGGAGGTAGTAGGTCTTCAGGTAGGCGCGGGCCAGGCCCTCGTCGGTGCGGACCCACGGGTTGGCCAGCACCAGGCCCGCCACCCGGGGGTCGCGCCAGGCATAGAACAAGGCAGCGGAGGCCGCACCGCACAGACCCCAGATCACGACCTCGCGCATTCCCGGCACCTCGGCCGAGAAGGTATCCATCGCCGCGCGCAGGTCATCGTGCACCTCTTCGTAATCGCGCTGGGCGCCGGACGCGTCGCCCATGCCGCGAAAATCGAAGCGGAACACCGGGATCCCCCGAGCCGCCAGGTCGCGGGCCAGGAGCAGAAACTGGCGATGACTGCCGACGCGATACTGCGGACCGCCCACGGCGATCAGGACGCCCCGTGCGGCCCCGGCGGCGCCAGGGTGAAGGATGCCGAGCAGCTCATCCCTGTCCAGCCGGAAGACGACCGCGCGCTCGTTCACGCCGCCTGCCCCAGGGATACCGTGTGTTCCAGGCAATCCATGGTGTGTTCCAGCAGGGCCGGGACCTCGAGGATGTCCGGCGCATTCCAGAAGGGTTCGCCGAGGACAACGGAGGCGTGAGCTTCCACCCCCTGCTCGCGCCACGCATCCAGCGTCCGGGTGCTCCCCGGGGACAGAGCAGCGCCCTCGCTGTCGCTGACCTCGAACCAGTACACCGGCCCGTGTGGCGGTGGTGCCAGGCGGGCTTTTGCCAGTGCCTCTGCCAGTGCTGGCGCCAGGGTATAGCCCGCGACCTCGATGGCCTCTCCCGCCTCCAGTCGGCCGCGCAACTGCCCCGTGCTTTCCTTCTCCCCGCCCATCATGGCGGCGGCCATGCGCAGGCGGAGGAATTGTGTCAGGTGCTGTTCGCCGTTGGTGACCGGTTGCCACAGCACGGTCGCCGCCACCGACGGGGCGCGTGTGGCCAGAAGCTCGCTGATCAGTAGGGCGCCCGCGCGCAGTCCCCAGAGGATCAGGGGGCCCTGGTCGTCGGATTTCGCCTCCAGGTGATCCAGGCAGCGCGCGAGGTCGTCGAGCCAGATCTCCCAGCGCGCATCGCCAAAATCGCCACCGCTGTCGCCGCAGCCGTACAGGTCCGGCAGCAGGACGGTGTACCCCTCGCGGGCCATGCGCCGGGCCTGCAGCGCCACCATGCGCCGGGCCTTGTTCAGCTCCTCGGCAAACGGGGGTACGAACAGGACCCGCCCGCGGGCAGGGGCCCGGGCGGCCGGGTGCAGGACATAAAAGATCGGTCCGGCGCAGCCCGGCAGGAAACCGGCGTCCATCTAGGCACCATTCTTGTGTTCAACGAAATCGACCAGGGCGCCGACGGTCTCGAAGGTCTCCGCACTGACGTCATCGTCATCGATCACGATGTCGAACTGTTCTTCCATCTCGTTGATCAAGGAAACCACCGCCATGGAGTCCAGTTCGGGGACCCCGCCCAGCAGGGGGGTGGAGCGGTCAAAGTGCTGGGCGCGGCCATTCAGGCCGAGGGCGCTGTCAAGCAAGGCCTTGATGTGCTCGAGCGTCGACATGATGCAGATCTCCTGTTCCCTGGTGGCGCATTCCACATACTTCCAGAAGCCCTATTGTGAAAGTTTGTGGCCGACAACTGGAGACCTTGCGGGTACCAAATAATCAATACTTTAAAGTGGTCGGCAGTCCCTCCATCATTGAGTTTTACCTTTTGCCGGCATTTTTGGTTTGCTGGAAGGTAAACGCGGAAACTTGAATATCGGCATGCCCACGGGAGCCATCACAGGCGGGCACTTGCTGCTGTTTCCTTGAACGCCGCTTCAGGCGACAGGAAGGCCAATGGCGGGACTATGTGGATGGTTTGGAGCGCCCAGGGGGGCGGCGGGCGATATCCTCGGCCTGCAGGAGGCGGGGCTCCCTTCGGTCCCGCGTGAGTCCAGCGCGCGCTGCGATGGCCCCCGGGGCGGGTGTCTGGTCCAGGGCGGCTGGGTGGCCCAGGCCCCGGATGGGCTGATCGCGGCCATCGCCGGCCACCCCCGGTGGCGGGAGCGCGGCCTGCAGCGCCTGGCGCTGGAGCAGTCGCCCGCCCATGCCTTGCTCGACGCCTACCGGCGTTTCGGCGATGCCCTGTTCAGCCAGGTGGCGGGGGATTTCGTGGTGGCGATCCTGGACCCGCAGCGGCCGCGCCTGCTCGCGGGCGTGGACCGCATGGGGCAGGCCTCGCTGCACTGGGCGGCGGTGCCGGGCGGGGTGGCCTTCGGGACAACGGCCGGCAGTGTAGTTCGCTATCCCGGTCTGAGCCGCGATCCGACCCCCTCGGGGCTTTATCACTATCTCTTCTTTCACATGCTGCCCGCACCGGTCAGTGTGTTCGCGGGCGTCGAGAAGCTGCGCGCCGCGCATTACCTGGACGGTCAGGCGGACACAATCCGCGTGAAGCCCTACTGGCTCCCGCATTTCCGCGAGGCGCGCATGGGCGATGCCGCCGAGATGGGGACGGCCCTGCGGGATCAGCTGCGCAATGCCGTCAAGCAGCAGCGGGAGACGCCGAAGCCGGGGGCCTTTCTCAGCGGTGGGCTGGACAGCTCGACCGTGGCCGGGCTCCTGGCCGAGACGACCCCCGAGCCGCCGCCGACCTTCAGCATCGGTTTCGATGCCCCGGGTTACGACGAGATGGAGTACGCCCGCATCGCGGCCCGGCACTTTGCGACCCAGGCGAACGAGTACTACGTGACGCCGGACGATGTCGTCGCCGCTGTCCCCCTGATTGCCGGCAGTTACGACGAGCCCTTTGGCAACTCCTCGGCGCTGCCTGCCTATTTCTGTGCACGCATGGCGGCACAGGCGGGCGTGACACGGATGCTGGCCGGCGATGGTGGCGACGAGCTGTTTGCCGGCAACGCACGCTATGCCAAGCAGGGCCTGTTCGAGCACTGGCAGCGCCTGCCACGCCCCTTGCGCCAGGGCATGCTGGAACCCCTGGCGACCCGCATCCCGCAGGGGGCCGGCTGGTTGAGCAAGGCGCGCCGCTACGTGGAGCAGGCGCGCATCCCGCTGCCCGATCGGCTGCAGACCTACAACTACCTGTATCACCTCTCGCCCACGGCGATGTTCGAGCCGGACTTTCTCTCGGCGGTGGATACCCAGGCCCCGTGGGATCTGATGCGCGAGATCCACGACCAGCCGGCGCATGCCTCGTCGCTGAACCGCATGATGTACCTGGACTGGCAGCAGACCCTGGCCGACAACGACCTGCGCAAGGTGACCCGCATGTGCGAGCTGGCCGGCGTGGATGTCGTCTTTCCGATGCTGGACGACGACGTGGTGGAGTTCTCCCTGGGCATCCCGTCCGACCAGAAACTGCGCGGGCAGCGGCTGCGCCACTTCTACAAGGAGGCGATGCAGGGCTTTCTGCCCGACGCCATCATCGACAAGAAGAAACATGGCTTTGGCCTGCCCTTCGGGGTGTGGATGCACGACCACGCGCCGCTGCGCGAACTGGCCTATGACAGCCTGCTGCGGCTCAAGGGGCAGGGCTTTCTGCGGCCGCAGTTCATCGACGAACTGATAGCGCTGCACCGCGACGGACACGCGGCCTATTACGGCGACATGGTGTGGGTGCTGATGATGCTGGATCTCTGGCTGCACGCCCCGCCGAGCGAGATGCCAGCCGAAGCGCGCGCCCAGGCGGGCGGTTACTGAACCCGACAGACCACGTGCCGGTGCTTGCCGCCGGCTTCCGGGGCGATCGCCTCGACCTGGCGGATTTCCACCGTCAAGGATTCCCCCAGGGCCTGTGTGAAGGCACGCCGCAGGCGCTGCTCCACGGTCTCGGCCAGGGGCTCGTCGAGGACCAGCAACAGCTCGACCCGGTCCGGCGCGTGCTGGATGATCTTGTACGAGCGCAGGCCCGCGATCTCGCGCAGGCAGTAGTTGAAATGACTGCCGTGCACCCAGCGGCCATCGAGCGCGATCAGGCCGTCGTTGGCTCGCCCCTCGATCTCCCGCAGCAGCGGCAGGCCGCGCCCGCAGGGGCAGGGCGCCGGGTCCAGCGCGCCACGATCACCGGTGCGGTAGCGGATGAAGGGATACTCCGGGCCCATCAGATTGGTGACCACGATCTGCCCGGTCTCGCCGGCCGGAAGCGGTCGCCCGGCATCGTCCAGGATCTCGACGATCAGCGCCTCGGCCGTCAGGTGCAGCCCGCCATGCGGGCACTCGCGTGCGATCAGGCCGGCATCCCGGCCGCCATACTCGTTCGCGACCCCACAGCCCAGTACGTCGGTGATGATCGCCCGCCACTCCGGGCGCAGGACCTCCGACGTGGTAAAGGCCACCCGAATACCCAGATCATCCAGGCGCCGGCCCTGTTCCCGCGCGTGTGCGCAGACCCGTGCCAGTACGGAGGGATAGCCGAAGATCATGCGCGGGCGGAACTCGCGAGTCTGGTCAATGATGGCATCGACCCGTGCCCGGTCGAGGTCGCGGGCCGGGACCAGGCGCGACCGCAGCACGCGGTCGCGCCAGGACCGCAGGCGATTCTGTACGTCGGTCTCGTTCGGTGCGCCCCACAGGACCAGCTCGCGATCGCCAATGTCGACGCCCCACCAGCGGGTCGCGCGCCACTTGGCGGCGATGTCCATCGCAATGCGCTCGCGCCCCAGCCAGAAGGCCAGCGGTTCGCCGGTCGAACCGCTGGTACGTTGCGCGACCAGGTGTTGTGCCCCGTCCGCTTGCCACTCATGGCCTGCCTGGCGCAGCACGGCCTTGTCGATGATCGGCAGGCGTTCAAGATCCGCAAGGCTCGTCAGTGCGCGGGGTGACCAGCCCTGGTCGGCGAACCACTGGCGGTAGAACGGTATCTGTTGGGCCACGCGTTCGAGCAGGAGCTGCAGGCGGGTCAGCTGCAGGTTCTCCAGTGCCTCGGGTGCCCACCACTGGGTCGCCTCCAGCGCCTTGCGCAGGCGCACCGTCGAGTGCCCCTTCAACCGCTCGTGCACGGGAAACGCGCCATGCGCGACCAGCGAGGTGTACAGCCCCATCTTCAGGCGCGCCGTGGCAGGCGATGTCCGACGGGCCCGGCGATCGTCTCGAAGGCCGCGACCAGTTCGGGGATCCGCACCCGCCAGTCATTCGCCCGCGCATGGGCCAGGATCGCCGCGCGGTCCCACTCGCGCCCCAGGGCCTCGTGGATCGCCGCGCGCAGTGCGTCATGATCCCCGTACGGGACGATCAGCCCCACCTGCTCCGAGGCGACGACCTCGGCGTTGCCCCCCACATCCGTGGTGACGATGGGCAGCCCGCAGGCCGAGGCCTCCAGGAAGACATTCGCCCAGCCTTCAAAGCGCGTGGCCAGCACGAACAAGTCCCCCGCGGAGTACACGAACCGCAGCTCGTCGGGCGCGACGGGCCCGAGGAACCACACCCGGTCCTGCAGCCCCAGTGCCTGGACCTGCTGGCGCAGCTCGGCCTCGTTGTTGCCCTCGGGGGTGCCGCCGCCGGCAATCACCAGATGCAGGTCCGGGTGCTGTTGCAGCAGTTCGGGCAGGGTCGCGATCACGCGGTGGAAGCCCTTGCGCTCGGACAGCCCCCCGACGGAGATCAGGAACCGCCCCTCGGCGGGCAGGCCCAGGCGCTGCCGGGCCTCGGTCCGGTCCTCCGGCTTGAAGCGGTCGAGATCGGCCCCGTTCCCCACGACCTGCACATGGTCGGGCTCGATGCCCCAGTCCAGCGCCTCGTCGCGCAGCGCCCCGGCCACCGAGAACACCCGCGCCGCATCCTCCAGCGCCCGGCGAATCTGCGCCCGGTGCAGCGGCCGGTCGCGGAAACGGTTCAGGCTGCCGCGCAGGGTGATGGTGCAGGGGCGGTTCAACCAGCGTGACAGCCAGCGCGCGGCGACCCCGTCGGGATAGATGAAATGGGCATCGATCACGTCGAAGCCGAACTCGCGCTGCAGCCGACGCATCAGGCGCAGACTGCCGAGCGCCTGAAAGAAGCCGTCGGTCCACTTGAACAGGCCCGGGATACACAGGAAACGAGGGTGGTAGACGTGAATCGACCCCTGCCGCTCGAAGGCCGGCAGCGGCGGTCGGGCGTGCGGACGCAGGCGTCCCAGCCAGTGCTGGAACGGGAACCAGGGCGCCGGGGCCACGACGACCAGGTCGAGATGTTCGGCGACACGGCGCATGCGCTCGCGCACGAACAGTCCCAGATTGGGTTGCGCCGCGTTCGGGTACACGCGCGTGAAGACCACCAGACGTGGGCGCCCGTCATCCGGCACGCAGCACCTCCGGCCGGGCCCGCAGCCCGTCGTAGACCGACTGGTAGCGTGCGACACTCGCCGCCCAGGTGCGCTCCTGTTCCACGAAACGCCGTCCGTTCTCCCGCACCCGTGGCCAGTGTTCGGGGTGCTCGAGCGTCTCCAGCACCCGGGTGGCCAGGGCCTCGGGGTTGTCGGCCGGGAACAGCCAGCCGGTCTCGCCATCCCGGATCAGCTCCCGGTGCCCGCCCACGTCCGATGCCACCAGCAGGCGCCCCTGGGCCATTGCCTCCAGTGGTTTCAGCGGCGTGACCAGGTCGGTCAGGCGCATCGAATGGCGTGGATACACGAGCAGGTCGACCAGGTCGTAGTAGCGCTGCACCTGGTGATGCGGGACGCGCCCGGTGAAGATGACGCGGTCCTGGATGCCGAGGCGTTCGGCCTGGGCCTTCAGGCGCTCGGCTTGCGGGCCGCCCCCGACCAGCAGGATGCGTACGTCGGGCGCCCGGGCCTGGATAAGCGGAAAGGCCTCGAGCAGGGTATCCAGTCCCTCGTAGGCATAAAAAGACCCGAGAAAGCCGAGCACACGGGCGTCACCCAGACCCAGTTCGGCCTTCAGGGCGGGATCGGGCTGACCGCCCAGGTGGAAGTCATCCGCGTCCACCGCATTGGGGATCACGGTGACCCGCTCGGCCGGGATGCCGCGCGCGATGATGTCGCGGCGCAGTCCCTCGCAGATGGTGGTGACATGCCCCACGCGCTTCAGGGCATAGGTCTCCAGCTCCCGCGTCAGGCGGTAACGCAGGCCATATTCGCGGGCGGTGCCATGGTCGACCGCGGCGTCCTCCCAGAATGCCCGCACCTCGTAGACCACCGGGATGCCCAGCCGGCGACCGGCACGCAGGGCCGGCAGGGCATTCAGCGCGGGCGAGTGCGCATGGATGATGTCGGGCGCGACCTGGCAGGCGACGCGGGTCAGCCGCTGGGTCAGTGCCTGCATCAACCCCCATTGCTCGATCCCCGGGATCGCGCTCGGGTTGTAGGCCGTGCGGTAGAAATGCAGGCCGTCGATCGTCTCCTCGTCCGCGTTCGCGCCGGTATGCTTGGGGCTGGTCAGATGACAGGTCTGCCAGCCCCTGCGGCGCTGCTCGCGCAGGATGGCCGCAGTGCGGAAGGTGTACCCGCTGTGCAGCGGGATGGAATGGTCGAGGACGTGGAGGATCTTCATGCCGCAGCCCTCGCTTCGTCGTCGGGCGCCGGGCGGGTCACCACGAGCCAGAATCCCAGGCAGCGCAGCGTGGCCTTGTCGAGCCCGCGAAATGGTTCGGCCAGATAAGGGGCCACTGCAGCCACATCCTCGTCCAGTGCCTCGGCCGTGGACTCGAGATGCCGAACCACGAGTCCTGCACGCTTGATTGCCTGCCGGTAGCGGTCCAGACGCCAGCGGTTCGGGACACCCTTGCCGGCATACATCCAGTGCCACAGGCCCACCGGCCAGGTGAGAAAGTCGAGCGGGTTTTCGCGGTGCAGGCCATGGCTCTTGAGGTCCACCTGATGGACCGCCAGCGCCCCTGGTTTCAGGGCGGTCGCCATGTCGCGAAAGGTCGCTTCCAGGTCATTGACGTGTTCCAGCACCGCGCGCGAATAGATCAGGTCGACCTCGGCGTTCAGGCCCGACAGCCCATCCCGGGTCACGCGGTATTCCAGCCGCTCGCTGCGAAACCCCGAGGCCGGATCGCCGGGGCGCTCGAAGCACGCGGCCGCCCGTTCGTGGGCCTCGGGGCCCAGGCCGTCCAGCAGGCACTGCAGGACCTCCAGCTGAAAGGGGCTGCGCTGCGACAGCGCAAAGCGGTCAACGCAGGTCACCCGGGCCGCGCCATGGGCCAGCATTAGCAGCGCCACGCCGGGCACGTCGCCGGGCCCGTACTCCAGCAGGTGCTTGTCGCGAAGGGCGTCCTCGATCGCCTCGGGCGGGACCCCCAGCTGATCGAAGTAGTCGAAGAAACAGGTGGTGAAGTACTGCGCCACGGATTCCGCCGTCTCCGCGCCACGGCCACGGCCGGTCTCGTGGGTCAGGCGTACGTAGAGCCTCGGAGCTCCCTGGGCCAGTAGGTTGCTGAGGATGGCACGAGTGGCACGCGAGGCATCGGCAACCGGGTGGCGTCCATACATGGCTAGGCTCCAGGCAGGACGCAGCCGCTGCGCGGGCTGGTCGGTTGCACCTTGTCCAGAAAGGTCTGGAACATCATCAGCGACCACAATGCCGCGCTGTGATCGCGCGCGCCCCGGCCGTGCTCGTCGACCAGACGCCTGAGGGTACGTTCGTCGAACAGCCCGGAATCACGCATCTGCTCGCCCAGCACCCGCTCGTGCATCGCCTCGCGCAGTGGCCCCCGGAACCAGTTGGCCAGGGGTACGGCGAAGCCCCGCTTGCGCCGATAGAGAATCGAGTGGGGCAGGTAGGGTTCCATCGCCTTTTTCAGGACCGCCTTGCCTTCGCCGTCGCGCAGCTTCAGTTCCGGTGCGAGCGTGGAGGCCCACTCCACCAGCGGGTGATCCAGCAGCGGCACGCGGACCTCCAGCGAGTGCGCCATGCTGGCGCGGTCGACCTTGGTCAGGATGTCGCCCGGGAGGTAGGTCTTGAGGTCCAGGTACTGCACCAGCGAGAGCGGGTCATCGGTCGGGGCCTGCCCGGCATGGGCGCGCAGCACCTCGACCGCCCCGTAGCCCTGCAGCTCGCGGCGGAATGCGGGCGAGAACAGAGAGTTGCGCTGCTCGTCGCGCAGCACCGACACGCCCTGGAAGTATCCCTCGACCGCATCCCGCGCTAGCGCCTGGAAGGTCGCCCGGGCGCGCAGCGGGCGCGGCGCCCAGTCCGCCTTGGGATAGACCTGGGCCAGGCTGCCGAACAGGACCCGCCGCAGGCCCAGGGGCAGCGGGTTGCGCAGGCGTTCCTCGGCGAGGTGGTGCCGATACCGGCGATAGCCCGCCAGGTTTTCGTCGCCCCCGTCACCGGACAGCGCGACCACGACCTGTCGGCGGGCCTGCTCACAGACGCGATAGGTCGGCAGGGCCGAGCTGTCGGCAAAGGGTTCATCGTAGAGATCGCCCAGGCGTTCCAGCAGGGCGAAGTCATTGGGGTCGACCTCGCGGTTGTGATGCTCTGTCGCGTAACGCTCGGCGACCTCCCGGGCATAGCGCGACTCGTCATAGGCGGGGTCGGCAAAGCCGATGGAACAGGTGCGCACGGGCTCGGTGGAGAGCCCGGCCATCATTGCCACCACGGCGCTGGAATCTACGCCCCCCGACAGGAAGGCGCCCAGCGGCACCTCGGCCACCATGCGGATGCGCACGGCCTCGCGCAGGCGTTCGGTCAACTCCTCCGCCGCCTCCGACATGCCGATGGGGGCGGTTGTCGCAAAGGGGACATCCCAGTACGCACGCGGGCTGGCGGCGGAGCGCTGGTTGCGCCGTACGGTCAGCGTATGCCCCGGTGGAAGCTTGTGGACGCCGCCCAGAATGCTGCGCGGCTCGGGCACATAGCCATACGCGAAGTATTCCTCTACCGCGCAGGGATCGAGCTCGCGTGTCTGCCCGGGATGGGCCAGCAGGACCTTGAGTTCGGAGCCAAAGATCAGCTGGCCATCCGGCAGCGTGCTGTAGTAAAGCGGCTTGATGCCCAGGCGATCGCGGGCCAGAAACAGGGTCTGGGTGTGGCGGTCCCAGAGGGCGAAAGCGAACATCCCGCGAAAGCGCTGGACGCAGTCCTCGCCCCATTCCTCCCAGGCGTGCACGATGACTTCCGTATCGCAGTGGGTACGAAAGCGATGGCCCGCCCGCTGGAGTTCATGGGTCAACTCCGGGAAGTTGTAGATCTCGCCGTTGTAGGTGACGACGACGCTTCCATCCTCGTTGAACAGTGGCTGCTGGCCACTGGCAAGGTCGATGATCGACAGGCGGCGATGCGCCAGCCCGACCCCGGGCTCCAGGTGGATACCGCCTTCGTCCGGGCCCCGGTGGAACTGGGTGGCATTCATGCCCTCCAGACAGGCGCGGTCAATCGGGCGCCGCCCGTGCAGATCGAAAATACCGGCGATACCGCACATGTCAGCGCCCCATCGTTTCGTGTTGTCGCCGGCGGCCCCTTGCCCGAACCGAGGGGGTTCGGGCGTTGGCCCTGTCCAGCAGGCTGTCGTAGACCCCGAGGTAGCCGGCCACCATGGCGTCCATGCTGAATGCGGCCTCGGCGCGAATGCGGGCCGCCTGTCCCATGCGCTTGCGGGTATCCGGACTGGCGAGTGCATTGCGGATGGCCTCGGCGAGGGCGGCCGGCGCCCCTGCGGGGACCAGGGCCCCCGTGTTTCCGGGGGTCACCAGGTCAGGATTGCCGCCAACGTCGGTCGCGATCACCGGAAGCCCGGAGGCCATGGCCTCGAGGATGGTGTTGCAGATCCCCTCGGCCAGAGAGGGGAGGACAAAGAGGTCCATCGCCCGCAGGCACTGCGGGATGTCCTCGCGGGCCCCCGGCAGCCATGCCTGTTGCGCGACTCCGGCGGCCTCCAGGCGCTGGCGGGCCTGTTCCCTCAGCGGGCCGTCTCCCACGATCACCAGGCGAAGACGGTCGAAGGGCACCGGGGTGTTTTCGCGCAGGGCAATGAATGCCTCTACCAGGTCCAGCGGGGCCTTCACTGCCTGCATCCGCATCACGCTCCCGATCACGATGTCCTCCGGGCCGGCAAAGCCCGGGGGCCAGGGGCCTGTGCGGGTGCCCTCGCGCGGGTGGAATCGCCCGGTATCCACCCCGTTACAGATGTGCGTCAGCCGCTCGGTTCCGACACCAACCCGTTGCTGCAGGTAGTTCATCTGATGGCGCGACAGGGCGATGTACCGGCCGACCAGGGGGCGCACCAACCGTCGCATGTAACGATGCTTGTCGCGGGAGCCATCAAGGTCGGCGATATCCCAGCCGTGCTCGCCATGTACCCGGGCGCGCACGCCGGCCAGGGCGGCGGTGACCTGCCCCTCCAGTGTTGCCAGATTGCGGGTGTGGACGATCGCGGGGCGCAGTTCGCGCAGCAGCCGCCACAGGCGCCGGTGTACGCCCAGGTCCTTGCCCTCGCGCTTGTGCAGGGCATGCAGGCTGATGTCCTCCCGCTGCAGGCGCTCGCTGAACCGCGTGTAGTCGGTCATGCAGATGATCGCGTGCCGGTAGCGCTCGGCGGGCATGTGGTTGAGCAGGTTGACCAGTCCGTTCTCCATGCCGCCGACATCCAGGCGATGGATGACATGGGCCACGCATGGGCGCGGGTCGGCGGCACTCCCCTTGGATGCCAGGGCGCTCATCGCTGGTTCACGTCCTGCAGCCGTTCCAGCACCTGCGGCATCGCGGCCTCCACATAGGCGCGTATCGCATCCTCGGCCTGCTGCGGTTCGTCGTGGTATTCGGCGTAGATTACGATCAGCGCGGCGTCGTCGCGCCCGCCCAGCAGTCGGCTAATGGCCTCGCGGGCCTTGACCTCGAAGGGCCGGGTGGTGAGATGCCCGTTCGCCCAGTACCACTGCCAGGCCACCATCTGCTGCTGGCGCCCGCGCAGCAGGACCCGCTGCGGATCGGGATAGCCCGCGACCTCCGCCTGGCCGCGCCGGGCCTGGCTCCATTCGGCCCGCTCCCGGCCCGCCAGCGTGTTGTGCCAGCCGAGCATGTTTCCGTGGCGCGCCTGTTCGCGGTAGAAGCCTACGTGCATGCCGACCTCCACCTGTGAATCGTTTACGACCCAGCCCCCGCGCTCCGCACGCATGAACTGGTAGCCGGGCTGCCAGCCGGGCCGCTCCCGAGCGGGCACGGCGGTCCAGCCGGAAGGAACGATCGGTCCGGTGCCCAGGCCCTGTATCGGGCCGAGATCCCGGGTGTCCATCCAGTGGGCATAGACGGGACCCAGTGTGACCACCAGCGCGGCGATCACGGCCATATGAGCAAAGCCCATGGCCCCGGTTTGCTGGGCTCGTGCCGGGACTCGGCGGGCGGGCTCCCCGGCTGCCCCATCCTCGCGCCAGAAGGCCCCGATCCAGAACATCAGAAAGATCACGACACCGAAGAAGACCCACCCGTAGATCAGGTGGTCGACGCCCGCGGCATACTCCATGTCGCTCAGGTGTCCGATCATCACGATCATGTAGGCGCGCAGGCCATTGGCGATGATCGGCACGATGATCGCGACACCGACAAAGGCCAGCCGCCGCCAGAGGCTGCGGTACATCAGATAGGCGTACAGCGTCCCCAGCGCGACCGACGCAATCAGATAGCGCACACCGCTGCAGGCCTCGATCACCGACCAGCGTCCGGTCGGCAGTTCGAAGTGCAGGCCGTCGCGGTAGATCGGTATCCCGGACAGTTGAACCGCCGCGACGGTGAACTCCGCGGTGAAGTCCATCAGCGGAGGCACCAGGAATTCGCCCAGCGGGACGGCGAACAGCAGGTAGGCCAGCGGGAACTGCAGGACGCGCACGACTGTGGTGCCCATGACCAGCCACACCAGGAAGGGGATCATCAGGGTTGCGGCGAACTGGCGCACCGAGATGACATCCACCAGCTCGCCCATGACCCAGGCGAGCCCCAGCAGCACGATCGGGACCAGCGCCAGGGGATAGGGGCGCGGCGATACAGCCGCCAGCTCGTCACGCTTGAGATAGACCAGAAACAGGACGATCGGTACGACCAGGAATCCATGCGCGAAGGTATCCGAACGCGCCCAGGTATCCACCATCGAGACGAATGTGGGCGCGAACACAACCAGCGTGGTCGCAATCAGGGCGGCCAGTGCCAGCACGGGCGCCCACCACCGTTGCACCAGCGGCTGGGACATCACAGTGGCCGGCGTGCTCATGCATCCCCCCGGGAGACGATCGCCTCGCCCTCGTGCGCCAGCCCGCTCTCGAGATAGTCGTGCAGGCACGCGAGGTTGCGGCCCCAGTCGTAGTCCGTGGTGATGCGTCGGCGGGCGCGGGCGGCCATCTCGGGATCGGGCTGTTCCAGGCACTGCAGGACCGCGCGGGCGAACACCTCGGGGTCGGTCTCGGCCTCGATCACCTCGTCATCGCGTACGGCGGTGATCCCCTCGAGCGCCTGCGGGGAGGCCACGACCGGCCGCGCCAGCGCCATGGCCTCGAGCACCTTGTTCTGGACTCCGCGCGCGATCCGCAGGGGCGCCACCGAAACCGCGGCACCGCCGACCCAGGGGCGCATGTCTTCCACTGGTCCCACGACCTCAACGCCCGGCTGGCGCTCCAGTTCGCGGACCTCCGGCGCGGGCCGGCTGCCGACAATGTAAAAACGCACATCCGGGTGAACCTGGCGAATGCGTGGCAGGACGGATTCCGCGAACCAGACCACCGCCTCCACGTTCGGCCAGTAGTCCATGGCCCCGCTGAACACGATCGGCTGGACCCGGTCCGGATAGGGGCCTTTCTTCGGGAGGTGCTGCGGGTCGAAGTACGCCGCATCGACGCCGTTGTTCAGTGCATGCACCCGCTCGGCACTCTCCGGCGCCAGGGCCCGAAATGCCGCGGCTTCGTCCGGTGATACGAACAGGCTGGCCTCGCTGCGCGCCGCGACCTGTCGTTCATAGCGCAACAGCTGGCGTCCTTCGCGGCGGTAGATCGCGCTCATCGGCCAGGGCTTGCTGGCGGCGTACTGGGTCCACTTGTCGGAGTCGACATCGACGAAGTCCACCACCCGCGTCAGGCGGGCCCGGGGCGGGAGGTATTGCGCCATGGCCGAGGAGAACACCAGAGCGCGCGAGATCTCCTGCTGCTCCAGTACCCGGTCGACCCAGCGCTGCAGTTCCGAATCGCGATACCAGGGGAGGGTCAGCGGCTCCTGTGTCAGCAGGCCGCGCAGGGCGCGCCATTTTGCGCGCCCCGGCGAGAGCGGGCGCACGCAGACGCCCGCGCAGCAGCGCTCCAGCTCTTTGACGTAGGCCGCATCGGCCGGGTCGTCGATAAAGGTGCCCAGGTAGACCCGGTAGCGCCGCGTCAGATCGCGCAGGATATGGTACGAGCGAATCTTGTCGCCCTTGTTGGGCGGCCACGGGATTCGATGGGTCAGATAAAGTACGGCATCCATTGCAAGCTCACCCGCTGCTGCGGTCGAAACGGAAGCCCCAGTGCGACCCGTCCCCGGGTGTGCTGGGGTGTTTAATAACGGTCACGAGCACTACCCGAGATTGCGGGACAGCCAGGGCCCCACCCGGTTGGCCACCGCCAGCGGCAGTCGCTGCCACGCCTGGATGAAGTAGCGGTACTTCGGGTTGAGCGGGTTCACGTCGGGCATGGCCCGGGCACGCACCAGGTCGTACTCGTAGTACAGGGGCTGGGGCTCGAAGCCCCAGTTCTTCTTGAAGCTGAATGACCCGGTATCGCGCTTGCTGCGGCCAAAATCGAAGAGGCGCAGACCCGACTCGCAGGCCCGGCGCATCACCTCCCAGTACATGAAGTCATACCCGGCCACCTCGCGGGCGCGCGGCGTGCCGCCGCCGTAGTAGGGCAGGACCTGGTCGCGGAAGTAGAAGTTGAGCACGCTGGCCACAGGGGTCCCCGCGTCGGTGACGGTCAGGATCCGGCAGTCGTCGCCGAACACGGTGCGCAGGATGCGGAAGTAGCGCCGGCTGAACACGGGCGTCCCCATGCGATGCACGTTGGCCGCATAGATCGGGAAGAATCGCTCGATGTCCCGGTCGATCTCGCTGACCAGGCCGGCCTTGATGCCCTTGCGCACCATGCGCCGCTGTTTGCGCGGGATCGCCTCCAGGTTCTCTTCGACCTCTTTCGCCATCTCCTTGCGAAAGGTCACATACAGGTGCTTGGTCGGTCGGTCCGGGTGGTAGGGCGCCATATGGCGGTACTCGAGATAATCCACCTTGTATTGCTGCGCGAGCTCCCGGGCCCGGTTGTCCAGGGCCACGAAGGCCTCTTCGGTGCGCGCGGCGATGCCGCCGTACACACAGAACGGCAGCGAAACCAGGGAATGGCCGAACAGAAAGCTGCGCACGCGCGCCAGGGGCAGGACACCCTCGATCCCGTTCGGGCCTTCGGCAAACAGGAAATGGGTCGAGTGCCCGAAGGCCTGTTCGATGACCGTCTGCCAGCCCGCGCGATGGAAGAACGTCGCCACCGGGCAGGTCTCGACAAAGGCATCCCACCGGGCAACATCGGCAGGCGTGAGGTCCTGGACCCGCAACGCGGTCGCGCGCGTGGTCGTGGGTCGCTGGTCAGTGGACTTGAGCATGGCTGTTCGCTGTCGTCGGGGTTGGCGGCGCCGGGCTGGCGAGGAGGTGGGCAAAGACCTGGTCCATGCGGCCCCAGCGGAAGTCCTGCAGCAGCCGCTGCAGTCGACGTTCCGTACGCCCGAGGTTGAGGTAGTGACGAAAACGCGTCCTGGCGCTCACGCCGGGGACACGCGGTTGTCCGGGATCGATCTCCCAGGGGTGGAAATAGAACACCCCGGACAAACAGTCTTTGTTATTGATCCTCCGTAACGCCTGGCGGGAGACCGCATAGGGCAGCAGCCGAAAGTAGCCGCCACCGGCCGCCGGCAGATTGCGGCCAGCCACGCGCAGGGTGGCCGGGGGTAGTTCCAGCACGCCCTGGGGCCCACGCGGGCGATAGGGGTGGCGCGGCGCGCTCGGCGTGCCGTAGTGATCGTGCTGGACCGGATAGATGCTCGAGCTGTAGGTGTGGCCCGTTTCGGCCAGCAGGTCGAGCGCCCACAGGTTGCCCTCGCCGATCGAGAAGCTGGGGGCGCGATAGCCGCGCACCTCGACACCGGCGATGTCTTCCAGGATGGCCTTGGCGCGGACGATGTCCGCGCGAAATGCCTGAGGCTCCAGTTCGGTCACCCGCTGGTGCCCGTAACCGTGGCTGGCCAGCTCGTGCCCGGCGTCGACGATTCGGCGCACCGCCTGGGGATAGCGCTCGGCGATCCAGCCAAGGGTAA
Organism: Thioalkalivibrio sp. ALgr1; assembly: GCF_000378285.1. Classification (NCBI taxonomy): domain Bacteria; kingdom Pseudomonadati; phylum Pseudomonadota; class Gammaproteobacteria; order Chromatiales; family Ectothiorhodospiraceae; genus Thioalkalivibrio; species Thioalkalivibrio sp. ALgr1. The sequence continues at coordinate 328,065 of NZ_KB905132.1, read as the reverse complement.
AGAAGGTCGCGCGCACGCGGTGATGATCGAACAGCGCCAGGATCCGCTCGAGGTTGTACTCCACGCGGCACTCCTGGCTCTCCCAGCAATGGCTCGGGAAATGCGGCGCCAGGGCCGAGACCTGAAAATAGTCTTCGACATCGACGGTCAGGGCATTGGCTACGGTGGGCGGTGCGGACGGCATGGCGGTTTCCCCGGCACTAGTGCCGGGCGAGCTCCTTGTGGTCGAGGCCCGAAAACTTGTCCAGCGAGTCCAGGGCGTCGAGGATGCGCTGCGACTGTCGGTAGTTGATCGCCAGGGCGTGCTCGATCCGGTCCAGGCGTTTTTCCATCGCCTCGTAGCTGTCCTCCAGACGGATCAGGGTCAGCTCGTTGGCAACGGCGCGTTCGGTATCGATCACGCCATTCACGGCGTTCCCGGGTTTCGGCTCGGCCGTCTCCTGCTGCGCGCCAAAGTCCTCCTCGATCTCGTCGATCACCCGGCGGGCCTCGTCGGCGTCGAGATCGTAGCGCTCCTCGAGATAGCCCATCAGCAGCAGGCGGTCGCACAGGGTGTTCACCTTGCGCGGGATGCCGCCGGTGAACTCATGGATCACGGGCCAGATATCGGTGGCGAAGTGGGGCGTTCCCTCCCAGCCCACGCGCGACAGGCGGTGCTCGACGTAGGCCCGGGTGTCGCCCTCGTCCATCGGGCCCAGGTGATAGGTGGCGATCACCCGCTGGCGCAGCTGCTGCATGTTTTCGCTGCGCAGGATGTCGCGAAATTCGGGCTGGCCCAGCAGGAAGCTCTGCAACAGCGGCCCGTCAACGCCCTGAAAATTGGACAGCATGCGCAGCTCTTCCACCGCATCCATGCTCAGGTTCTGCGCCTCGTCCACGACCAGCAGCGCGCGCTGCCCGCGTGAACGCGTGTTCAGCAGGAAGCGCTCCATGTGGCGCAGCTGGCTGGCCTTGTCGTCGCCGGTTCCTTCCAGGCCGAAGGCCAGGCACACCGAGCGCAGCAGGTTCTCGGCATCCAGCTGAGTGCTGACCAGTTGTGCCGCGAGTACCCGCTTGGTGCCGAGTGTCTCGAACAGGCTGCGCACCAGGGTCGTCTTGCCGGCCCCGACCTCGCCGGTGATGACGATGAAACCCTCCTGCTGCTGCACGCCGTATTCGAGGTAGGCCATGGCCCGCCGATGGCCCTTGCTGGCGTAGAAGAATTTCGGGTCCGGGCTGAGGGCGAAGGGCTTGCCCTGCAGCCCATAGAAGTTCTCGTACATGCTCAGAACTCCATGGTGATCAGCGCGATGATCGAGTTTTCCCGGTATTCGTTGACCCGGCTGTTCGAATCCCGCTGCTGATAGCGATAGGCCAGGCTGCCCCGCAGGTCCGGGGCGAACTGGCGGTTCAGGCTGGCGCGGAAGTAGAAGAAGTCGTCTTCGCGGTCGCTGCCCAGAAACTCCGTGCGCGAGACCCCGGAGCTCAGCTCCGTGGTGGTGCGCGGCCCCAGTGTCAGCTCCCAGAAGGCGATCACGCCGGTGCGGCGATTGTCGTCCTCGAAAATGCCGGCACCGGTGTCGAACTCGGCCTCGCGTCGGGTCTGGTAGCCGGTAACCCCGAACACGCTGCGCCCGGTATCGTAGCGCCAGTTCGCACGGGCACTGCGTGTCAGATAGAACCCCTCGATCAGCGCTTCTTGCGTAACCAGCGCGCTCGTGAACAGTAACTGGAGCTCTTCGAAGGTGTACTGGTCGAAGATCTCCTCGAACGTCATGCCCTCCAGTTCGGCCAGTTGGGACACGTCAAGGAACATGAATTCGCGCCGATCGCGGGTCGAGCTGATGCCCTCGGAATAGCTGACGCCGTAGCTGGCGCGGCGGCTGCGGTGTGTCGCGCTGAGGGCTCGTGTTGTGCCGAAGAAGCGTTCGCCATAACGTGCCTCGACGGAGGTCACCGGTGTCGGGGTCCAGCCGACACCGACCTCCCAGAAGCTGCCATCGTCGTCGTCGCGCAGGGTTTCGTAGTCGTTGAACTCCTCGCCCACGACGCCAAATACGCGCAGGGTGCGGCCAATGTTGTACCCGAGGGTTGCGCTGATCTCGCTGAACTCGCCCTCCAGCCCGTCTTCGTACTTCAGCCGGTCGTAGAAGCCCGCCAGCTGCCAGAACACGCGATCAAAGGTCGGGCCGCTGTCCAGGGTGTATTCCGCGCGGTTGCCGGTGCTGCTGGCCCGGTTGCTGCGGTGGTAGTGCCGCTCGTCGTAGGTGTAGCGAATGTCCTGGCGGGCAAAGGTGCCGAACTCGTTCTGCAGGTTGGGCGACACGCTGTAATACGAGGTCTCCTCGATGTTGCTGCGTGGCGTGCTGCCGCCGATGCCGACCGGGTCCAGCAGCGAGGTGGCCTGTTCCCGGCGCGAGGCGGTCACGTCGACAAAGAACGTGTCCTCGATGACCTCGGTCTGGTTGCGGGCGCGCAGCATGTGGGTCGTGCGGTCTTCGCTCGACTCGGACAGGTGGGTGCGATGGTTGAGCTGGTAGTCCACGCGGGTGTCATTGCGCACGCCGTCCCGGCGCAGGGTGAAGCCGGGGCGCGCATGCCCGATCAGGTCCGCATCCTCCTGCCCGCGGGGGGCCAGGCGGACGTTGTCGGTCGCCTCCACCCCCACCGTGACTCGCGGGGTGAAGTCCCACTCGGTGGCCAGGCCCGAGGCGGGCAGCGCCAGCGTGCCGCCGCCCAGCACGGCGATCAGACAGATCGCCCGGCCGTTCCGTACCGGGGCCTCCCTGCGGTGTGTGACCCGCACCCGTCCCTGGTTAGTGCTCATGGCTCACCTCCCCGTACGGGCGCTCGTGATAGTAGCCCGTGCCATAGCCAAGCCCCGGGGTGGAGGGCGCTCGGTTGAGTGCAGTCAGGACCACATCGCAGCCGGCGAGCTGCTGCATCGCGTTCTCCACGGAGGCGGCCGGGGTGCGCTCGGCGTCGACCACCATCACGACCTGTCCCATCCCGGCGGCCAGCACGCCCGGCTCGCTGGTGGCCAGTAGCGGGGGGGAATCGAACAGGATGATGCGGTCCTGATAGCGATCGTGAAGTTCGTCCAGCAAGGCCCGCATCCCGTCACTGGCAAGGATCTCGGTGGATCGCCCGTGCGGGCGCCCGGCGGGCAGCACCGAGAGGTTCTCGATGTTGGTCCGCATCAGGACATCGGGGATGCCAAGGTCCGGCTCCGTGAGGACATCCATCAGCCCGCGCTCGGCCTCGAACCCGAGGACCCTCGGAACGGTCGGCTGGGCCACATCGGCGTCGACCAGCAATACCGTGCGGTCGACCTCCATCGCCATGCTGATCGCCAGGTTGGTGGTCAGAAAGGTCTTGCCCTCGCGTGGCAGCGAGCTGGTCACCATGATCAGCCGCCCGCGGGGTATCCGCATTGCGGAGTGGCGCCCGAACGCGTTGTTCAAGAGCGGCCGCTTCATCATGCGGATCTCTTCGGCCAGGGTGGAGCGCTGGTCGCCAGGCACGATCAGCCCCTGCCGCCGCAGGTGTCCGAAGTCGATGCGAGCTGCCGCCGAGTGCTCGCCGTGCCCGGATGCCGGGGCCTCCGTGCCCCCCGCTTCCCGGTCCGTGTGTCCGGATGCTGCGTCGGCGGGCAGGGGCTGTATGGGAGCCGACCGGCTCTTGTCGAGGGCTTTTTCAATGATGCTCATGAGCGTCTGGCTCCCCTTGCCGTGCGCCGGCCCGCAGGGCCCGCGCCTCCATGGAACAAATGCATCCCGGTCCCTGATGCGTTGCGTGCGATACACCGGGCCGATGGCCGCGGCCGTTCATCGCAACAGGCTCAGCAGTTCGTCGAGAACACCGGCCGATCCGGTGAGGTAAAGACCCATGACCACGGCATACACCAGAAGGAGGGTGGCCAGGGCGATTGAAAAGGCCGACAGCTCCAGCCTGCGGCGGCGCCGTATCTGGGGTGTGCGTACGGCCGAGATGGTGCCCAGAACCGGGCGACCGGCGATCTCCGCGAGCTGCCGCCGATTGCTGACCGTCCGCCGCAGCTGTGAAAGCAGGAAGGCGAAGCCCGTGCCCGCGCCCAGACCGACCAGCAAGATGCCGGTGGCCATCAGTGGGCGGTCGGGTGCCGAGGGGGCTGTCGGTCGGCGCGGCGGCTCGAGGACGCGGAAATCGACCGAGTCGGTTTCCGACTCCACCGCGCCCGACATGATCGCCTGTTCGCGGCGGCTCTGGAGCTGGCGGTAGGAGTCGCGCAGTACGTCGTAGTTGCGGGTCAGCGCGGTCAGCTCCGACTCCACGGCCGGAGCGCGGTCGACATCCTGTTCCAGCCGCGCGACCCGCGCCTGGAACTCTTCGATCCGGGTCTCCAGCATCGCGATCTCGCTCTCGGCGTCGGTGATCGCGGCCTGCAGCGCGTCGCCACCCCCGGTCGCCCCAATGGGTACGACCGCCGGGTTGCGCGCGTAGTCGGCGGCTTCGCGCGAGCGGCGCTCTTCCAGCTCCGAGAGGATGCGCCTTGCGGCGACGATGTCGGGGTGGTCGTCGGTGTAGCGATGCCGCATGGCATCGATGTTTTCCTGCAGGTCGTTGATCCGGCGGTCCAGCTCCGGGTTGCGGTACTGCGCCCTCACCGTGCCGCCACCCGACCGGCTCTCCTCGGCACGGCGCTGCAATGCGGCCAGGCGGCTGTGGGCCTCGCGCAGTTGCAGCTCTGCCTGGGCCACCTGTTCGCGGCCGCGTTCCAGGCGCGAATAGAAGTTGCCGTCGCCGCTGATAAAGCGCGCATTCTGCCGCTTGAAGTCTTCGATCTCGGCTTCCCTGGCCTGCAGCTGGCGCTCGTAGATCTCGATCTGGCGCTCGATGAATCGCTGCGAGGTGCTCAGATCCAGGCGCGAGTCGCCCAGGCCGCGCTCCATGAACAGATTCACCGTCTCGCGGACCACGCGCTCGGCCACATCAGGATTGCTGTGGCGAAAACGCACAGTGAAGATGTTTTCGCGCCGTTCGCCGTCCAGGGTCAGCCTGCTGCGCAGCAGGCTGACCTGCGCGTCGAGGTCGGCACTACCCATGTAGACGTCCAGGTCGCTTTGCCGGGCGATGGTCTCCAGGTTGTCGCGGCTGAGCAGGGTGCGCGTCACCATCCGCAGCCGCTCTTCTGTATCCGGGCGCACCGTCATCCCGCGCAGCAGCGGGTTCAGGACGGACTGAGTGTTGACGAATACCTGCGCATTAGCCTGATAGGTATCCGGGAGGCTCTGGATGTAAGCCCATCCGCCCAGACACACAATCCAGGCAATCGGCAGAATCCACCAGCGGCGGCGCCAGGTGGCGCGCGCCCGCTGAACAAAATCCTGAACAATCTTTTCCATTTCTTGTTGCCCCCTGTTAAACCCTTTGACGTTCAATGACGCCTTGTGGGTCTTCGAACGGAGTAACAGTTCTCCGGTAAAAGGGTTCCCCGCAAGGTCGATTGGCACCTTGCTTGAGCCCCACCTCGGGAGACGTCTAGGGCTATTGAAGATCGTTTGTTTTCCCTTGTCTACACGTGTCGAGAATGTTTACACCTGAAAAAATTTTGAAGCTGAGTTTTCTAATAAATTTTCGCGGTTTTATAACGGATCAGGGATTTACGTTAACTGGTACGCAGTTTGCTGGGCTTTGTTCGATTAGGCTCGAAACGGCTGCGGCAGGGGGGTGGCCTGGCGGTTGGGAGGGATTCTCAAATGCACGACGATCTGGGCCAGAGAAGTCTCGCGCAGAATCTGGCGGAGTTCTGGCATCCCGCCATGCTCAAGCGGAACTGGAGCGAGCGCCTCGCGCTGATGAACGACATCTACCGACAGCTCCATCGGTTCAGTGCCAGTGACGAAGAGTACGAGTCCTGGGCCGGACAGCTGGTGGAGGCCGTAATCGACCGGCTCGGGGAACCCCCGATTACGGATCCGGCTCAGGCCGATCTCTACGCCTGTTCGCCGAACCCGAGGCACTGGTCGGCCGCATTCGCCTGGCGCTACGGCCGCAAGACACCCGGCCGGCCCGAGCAGCGCTGCTGGCCTCGGTATGCGGTCAACCTGCTGACCGAGATCGGCATCCGAAAGGAGTGGCGCAAGTGCCGCCTGATGGATCTTTCGCGGGGTGGCGCGCGGATTGCGCTGGTCGGGCAGTACCCGTATTTGCCGCCGGATACCGCCTTGCAGCTAATGCTCCCGACCGCCGGGACCTTCGATGCCGTCGTGGTATCCGATCGCCGAGTGGGTCTGGGCCTGCGTTTTCTCAGGCGCAATGGCCCGGGTCAACGCATCGACACGACGGCTTGAAGGCATGCGCCTCTGGCCGGGGAAATCCGTATTGAATTACGCAATGGAGGACGAACGTTTGTATACCCATGCTGGCGTCGAACCGGGACGCCCCACCTCAGATCGTTGCCTGCCGGATGGGCACTCCCCGTCCTATCAGGTGTATCTCGCCACGGGCGCCCGGGCGCGTCGCATTCACTATCGGATGCGCTACGCGGTGTACTGTCTGGAGACTGGTTTCGAAGCGGCCGAGCGTTACCCGGAAGGTTTCGAGCGCGACATCCACGACGAGCACGCCGCTCATTTTCTGGTGCGGATGGGCGGGCTGTACGACGGCGGGCACTGGGTTGGCGCCATGCGTCTGATCCGGCCGGAGGCGGGTCTCCTCCCGACCATGGCCGCCGGGCATCTGTTTGAGGATGCCTTCGCGACGCCCAGGGTCGAGTCCCCGCGGGTGCTCGAGGTTTCCCGTCTGATTGCTCGTGGTTCACCGGAACGCGGATCGCCGCGTTTGCTGTATCACCTTTGCCAGGCCGCCCAGGCCTATGCCGAAGACCACGGGTATGACTATCTGCTGTTCATGATTCGACCAGCCCTCGCGCGTCTGCTCCAGCGCCACCATATCCCCATCGAGCTGTGTGGCGAGGCCTGTGATCACCGGGGGCTGCGGCTGCCGTTTCGTGCATTGACTGCCGAGTCCGGCCTGGCGCTGTCCGCCTGGCGCCGCCGGCTGGGGCTGGGCGACGCACCGGCGCGTCCCCACTATGCGCAACTGGCCGGGCACCCACCGTTCCCGTACCGCGCGGCGCCGGGGTACAAGCGTTGTTGGCGCCCGCGTGTGTATCACGCCCCAAGGGCTATGGAAGTGCCCTGTGCAGGATGACCCGCTCATCACGGCATTCTGCCGCTATTTTTCTCTGGTGAAGCCGGACAAGGAGCAGCTGGAGGCGGTGTACCGACTGCGCTACGAGGTCTACTGCCGAGAGTTTCGTTACGAGTCTCCGGAGAACTGCCCGGGCGAGCGCGAGATCGACGAATATGACGCCCAGTCCACGCATTGCCTGCTGGAGCATGTGGTGAGCGGTACCCACGCGGGCTGCGTCCGGGTCGTGCATGTCGACGCGCGTCAGAAGATCCACGAACTCCCGATGGAGCGCCACTGCGATAACTGCTTTTACGAGACCGAATTTCGCCCGGACCGGCTGGAGCGGGACGCGATCTGCGAGGTCTCCCGACTGGCCGTCAATGGCCTGTTCCGGCGACGTCTGGGGGAGTCGGTCACTCCTGTCGGGGACCTTCATCTGCTGAATGTGCCTCTGGAACAGGCGCGTACCTTCCCGCTGCTGGCGTTGAGTCTGTTCATGAGTGCGGTCGCCATGATGGAGATCGAGGGCCGCTCGCATGCCTTCGCCATGATGGAGCCGTCGCTGGCGCGCATCCTGCGTCGCCACGGCCTGAAGGTGAAGCAGATCGGCACGCTTCAGAACTACCATGGTCGCCGCGCGCCGTTTCATATTAGTCTGCTTACAGCCCTGGCCGGGATTCACCGTTCACCATCGCTGAGCCAGCTGTATGCACACTCCTATGCCAATCTCTCCGACCCCCATCCCTCCGACTCTCTCTGGGACGCGATTGCCAGCGCGGCCTGATGCCTGAATTCGACTATCACGCGGCGTTCCGGCGTACTCATGGCTGGGTGACCTGGCCGGAGATGGAACGCCTGCGCGGTGCGCGGGTGGCGATCGCCGGTCTTGGGGGTGTCGGCGGGAGCCATCTGCTGACGCTCGCCCGCCTGGGGGTGGGGCGCTTTCATATCGCGGATTTCGACTGCTTCGAGCTGCACAACATGAACCGCCAGGCGGGGGCCGGCATGTCCCGTTTGGGCCGACCCAAGGTCGAGGTCCTGCGCGAGATGGCGCTGGACATCAATCCGGAGCTCGAGATCACCACATTCCCGGAGGGGGTGTACCAGCACAATCTGGAGGCCTTCCTGCAGGGTGTGGATCTCTACGTCGACGGGCTCGACTTTTTCGTGTTTCAGGTCCGCCGCGAGGTCTTCGCCGCGTGCGCGGAGCGGGGGATCCCGGCGATCACCGTGGCCCCGCTCGGCATGGGGGCCGCATTGCTCAATTTCCGCCCGGGTGGTCTGTCGTTCGATGACTACTTCGACCTGCGCGATGGATTGCCCGACGAGGAGCTGGCGCTGCGTTTCATGATGGGCCTGGCCCCGTCGATGATGCAGATGGGCTATCTGGCCGATCCTGCCGCCGTCGACCTGAGGGCGCAGCATGGCCCGTCCACCGTGATGGCCTGCGAGCTGTGCGCCGGGGTGATGGGTACCGAGGCCCTGAAGATCCTGCTGGGACGTGGCCGTGTCGTCTGGGCCCCGCGCGGCGTTCACTTCGATGCCTATCGCCAGCGCCTCGCCCGCACCTGGCGCCCCGGTGGCAACCGCAATCCCCTGCAGCGCCTGCTGCTGGCGATCGGACGACGTCGACTCGCACGTCTCCGGGCCCAGGTCTGAACAGCAGCCATCCAGCCTCGCGTTTCGTATGTTCGGACATAAAAAAACCCCTCGTCCGAAGACGAGGGGCCGGGAGAGGCTTTCCACCCAGGGGGGAGCAGAAGGCCCAACCACAAGGGCTGCTAGGCAGCCAGGCCAGTCTCGCGGCGGCGGCGTCGCGTGGCGACGAAGCCGAGCATTACCAGCCCGGTTCCCAGCAGAAGCAGCATGCCCGGCTCGGGTACCCCGAACCACCGGGCGTCGGCCGAGCCGACCACATCAAAGGTAGTGCGCTGATCGACTTCCTCGAAACCCTCGATAAAGTCGAACTGACCCGATACTCGGACATTCATGTAGAACGGGTCCGGACTGGTGAAGAATTGCTTGCCTTCATCCGTCAGCATCCACTCGTTGAAGATGAGCGCGAAGCTGCCGATATCGTCCGAGCCGGGTTCAAAGCGACCCGCGCCCCGCTCGAAGATGTCGGACCAGCCTACGAGGATGTCATCACCCGTGCCGCCAAGGGCCACACCGTCGGCCGCATCGCCCGAGTTAAACCCGAAGGTGGTATCCAGATTCGGATCCAGGTAGAGCGCGATCGAGCCGGTGGTGCCGGTGAACTCGCCCGAACCCGCGTCGAAAGTCCCGGAGGACTCGAACACGGCATACAGGCCATAGAACAGATCACCGTCGTCCCCGCCGGCGCCCAGGCGATTGCTGACGCTTGTACCCCCAAGGAAGTACTGACCTACGTTCCAGTAGGCCGCCGCGTCGAAGGAACCGTCGGTATCGAGGGTCAGCAGCTCCTCATACCCGCCGGTAATACGGTCAACCTGACGTTCGCCGACCGCGATCGTCGAGAGATCGAGCTGCGAATCATCAATCGTGAAGACGCCGGCATGTGCGGTGCTCGCAAGCCCCAGACTGGCCACTGCCAGTACCGCCCCCAGCGCTGTTTGCTTGAACCTTTCCATGTTGTAATCCTCCACCAGTTAGCATCAATTTGTTTGGGTTAACGCTTACTTCCACTTCAATTTGCTAGTCGTCCTGTCTTGCGAGTGAAGTAAAGCAGGCTGCGTGCCAAAAGTGTTAACTATCGGATTTTCAAAGCGTTTGTTTTGTTTTTCATTGGTCCTGGAAAAGGGCTTTGTAAAAAAAACGGACGGCGGGGATTGGGGGCTCGGCCGTTCTTTCCGTGAAGGAGATGCCACATGTCCAAGCGTGCCAAGACCCGCGACGAGATTGCCGAGGCCTACAAGTCGCCACCGTGGTGGTACGACGCGCGGGGGTTTTTCATCCTGACCTTTGCCTACAACAGCACCCTGGGCGCCCAGATCCGGTTTTTTGGCCGCAACATGGGGGCCCGGCATCTGGAGATCGGCTGCGGTACGGGGACGTTGCTGGAGATGGCCCTCAAGTGGCGGCGCCGGCGCAAACTGCCGGAGAGCGAAATCGTTGGCGTGGATTACGCCGAATCCATGCTGGCGGGCGCGCGCCACCGCTTCGCAAAGGACGAGCACGTGACTGTCAAACACGCCGACGCCGCGGAGCTGCCGTTCGCCGACGGCGAGTTCGATACGGCCAACATCGCCAACTCGGTACACTGCTTTCCGGATGTGGACGGCGCCATCCACGAGGCCTTTCGGGTGCTCAAGCCGGGGGGCACCCTGGCCGCGAACGTCCTGCTGTATCCGCGCACGCCGCAGCCACTCAAATTGATTGCCGAACGCATCAACCGCTGGGGCATGCGCAAAGGCATCCTGCATACCCCGTACGAGGCCCGCGATATCCTGAGTCGCTTCACCAGCGCCGGGTTCCAGGTGGTCGACTCCTCGATCTCGGGCAATTGCTACAACCTGCTGTTGAAGAAATCGCAGTAGTCCTGGCGCCAGTTTCGACGCTGGCCGGAAAAGCAGAAGCCCACGCGGACGTGGGCTTCTGCTCGGCGCGTCTTTCTCGCTTTTCCGGTTTTACAGCGACTCGTGCAGCGACTGCGCCCGTTCGCGTTCCGGGAAATCTTCGTGGGCCTCCAGCAGTTCCGTCAGCAGGGCGCGCGCCTGTTCGGTTTCGCCGCTGGCCTGGTAGGCCTGTGCCAGATGGAACCCGATATCCGGTGCCTGCGGGCTCATCCGGTAGGCCCGCTGCAGGGTCTCCAGCGCGCTCTCGGTGTCGCCGCCCTCCAGCAAGACCACGCCCAGGGTGTCGAGAATCGCGGGCTGATCCGGGGCCAGTTCGACAGCCCGCTGGGCATACTCGCGGGCGCGGGGGTTGTCGGTCTCGCGGGCCAGCCATGCCGCATTGTTCAGCGCGATGACATCGTTGGGGCGCTGCTCCAGCACGGTTTCGTAGGTTTCCAGGGCTTCGGCCTCGTGGCCGGCGTTGATCTGCGCCGAGCCGAGCAGGTGGCGCGAGGCGAGATCATCGGGGTGGTCCTGCAGCCAGCCCTGCAGCGTCTCCAGGGCCGCGTCGGAATGGCCGGCCCGCTGCTGAACCTGGTATTTCTCCACCAGCCAGTCGCGTCGGGACTCACGCTCAAGGGCGCGTTCGTAGCCCTCGATCGCCTTGTCGAGCTCGCCGGCTTGTGCGTCGAACCAGGCCTGTTGCGCGATCACTTGCGCCGCCTCCGGGGCCCGCTCCGCAACAGGCTCGAAGACCTGACGCGCCTCGTCGACCTCGCCGGCCAGACTCAGGTGGCGGGTCAGCACCATGCGCGCGCTCATGTGGCTGGAGTCGATCGACAGCGTCTCGCGCAGGGCCGTGACGGCCTGCTCGGTCTCGCCCAGCGCGGCGAGATTGCGCGCCTGCCGGAAGCGCAGCTCCGCGGCATCCGGCCGCAGTACGGCCAGGTGCCCAAGCGTCTGTGCCGCGCCCGCGAAGTCCCCCTCGCGCTCCTGCAGATCGACCAGCAGGCCCAGCACTCGGGTGTCGTTGGGGTGATGTTCGCGGGCTTTTTCCAGGGTGGATCGGGCGGCGGCGTGATCCTCCTGCTGGTTCTGGGCGCGTGCCAGCATCAGGTAGGGCTCGATCCGATCCCGGTGCGCCTCGATTGCGTCCTGCAGCCAGCGCTTGCCGGCCTCCATCTCGCCCTGCTGGAAATGCAGTGTCGCCAGCCGAATCGCCGAGGTGGGATGCCCGGGGTCGCGTTCCTGCAGGTCCTCGAGGATCTCGCGGGCCGTCTCCAGGTTGCCCTGGCGGACCTCGAGCGAGCTCAGGTTCAGGGCCAGGGTGCTGTTGTCCGGATGGAGCGACAGTCCTTCCTGATAGATCAGGCGGGCCTCGTGGGTTTCGCCCATCCCCAGCAGGGCGGCGCCCATCAGGTTGAAGCCCTGCGGGTTTTCCGGGTCCTTGTCGCGCAGACGCTGGGTGGCCTCCAGGGCCTGCTCGTACTGCCCATCCCGGATATGCGCCAGGGCCACCGAGTAGTCGGCCAGGCGTACATCCGCGCTTTCGCTGGCGACTCGGTGCAGCAGCGCCATGCCTTGCTCGTGGTCGCCGTGCCGCACCAGGGCAATCCCCAGCATCTCCTGCAGTTCCGGGCGGTCCGCGCGGTTGGCCAGGGCCTCGCGCAGGACCTCGATCCCGCTTTCAGTGTCGCCCTCGCCGATATAGAGCGCGGCCAGCTGATCGCCCAGGGCTTCGATCAGGTCGGGCCGCTCGCTCAGTGCCTCGGCCAGGATCCGTCGCGCATCCTGGGTGCGGCCCTGTTCAATGCGCAGCTGGGCCAGCAGCCGATAGCTCATCGCGTTGGCCGGGCCCAGCGCATGGTGGCGCTCCAGCAGGCGTTCCGCCTGGGACCAGTTGCCTTCTTCCAGCTGGATGGCCGCCAGATAGGGCATCGCGAGGCGGTAGTTGGCCGAGGCCGCCAGCGCCTCTTCCAGGTGGGGGCGAGCCTGCAGGGGTTCGCCCGTCTCGAACTCGATCAGCCCCATCAGGAAGTGGCCGCCGGCGTGGTTGGGTGCGCCATCCTTGAGGAATTTGCCATCGGCCCGGGCCTCGTCGAACTGCCCCAGTTCGACGTGCATCAGCCCGCGCTTCAGGCGTTCGGCGATCGCATCCGGGCGCAACTCGACGGCGCGGCTAAAGGCCTTGAGTGCAGCCTCGGGGTCGCCCTGCACCCGTTCCAGGTCTCCCTTGAGGGACCAGGCAGGCGAAAATTCGGCGTCCTTTTCCAGGGCCGCATCGGTCATCTTCATGGCCTGCTCGGCGTCGCCATCGGACATCGCCTTGTAGGCGCGCGCCAGATGAATCTCGACCAGATCGTCATGCGCCTCGCGGGCGGCCTCAAGATAATCCGATCCGGCAGTGGCGTCTCCCGCCTGATAGGCCGCCAGCGACCGATAGGCCAGCAGGCGCGCGGCATCCTCGCCTTCCAGGCCATCGGCCTCGGGGATCTCGGCGATTGCCCCACTGCCACCCAGCATGAACAGCAGCCGCGCCAGGGGCAGGGCGTACTCGTTCGGGTCCGCGCCCGTCTCCAGGGCTCGTTGCAGGTGGCGCACGGCCGGTTCCGGCTGCTGGTCGCGCAGATAGGCGAGGCCCAGGCGGCCGCGCACCTCGGGGTCCGGATTGCGCTGCAGCACGTTGCGATACTCGATGGTGGCCGCGGCATATTCGCCTGCCTCCATGTGGCGCTCGGCGCGTTCGCGGTGCTCGGCCTCGGTCGGGGTGCCCAGCGCGTCGCAACCGACCAGGGTCAGCGCCATCAGCAACGGGGCCAGGCGCGGGAGGGTGCGGCGGGGCGCGCCCACCACACGGGATACAGAACGGGGAGTCTTCATGGCGGGTTTACCTCAGGCCAAATTTGTCGAGCAGGCTGTAGAGCGTCGGCCGTGTGATTCCGAGCTGGTCGGCGGCCTGGGCAATGTTGTTCTTGCTGCGGGCCATCGCCTTCAGGATGGCCTCGTGTTCTGCGCTGTCGCGGATATCGCGTAGTCGTACCGCCGGGGCCTCGCCCTCGGGCGGCTCCAGGCCCAGGTCCTTTGCGGTAATCAACTGGCTGTCGGCCATGATCACGGCGCGGCGGATCAGGTTTTCCATCTCGCGCACGTTGCCCGGCCAGTCGTAGGACTCGATCGCGTGGGTGGCGTCCTGGGTAAAGCCGCGGCGCGGCCGCCGCTGATCCTGGGTGAAGCGGTCGAGCAGGTAGTGCGCGATCAGCGTTGCATCCCCCTTGCGCTCGCGCAGGGGAGGAATCGAGACCGAGATCTCGCTGATGCGGTAATACAGGTCTTCGCGGAACTCGCCCTGCTGGATCAGCGCCTTCAGGTCCTGGTTCGTGGCGCCGATGATGCGCACGTTGACCGGGATCTCGCTGCGACCGCCGAGGCGTTCGATCTTGCGCTCCTGCAAAAAGCGCAGCAGCTTGGCCTGCAGGCTGTGCGGCAGGTCACCAATCTCGTCCAGGAACAGGGTCCCGTTGTTGGCGTGTTCGATGCGCCCGATGGTCTGCCGTGTGGCCCCGGTAAAGGCGCCTTTCTCGTACCCGAACAGTTCGCTTTCCAGCAGGTTCTCCGGGATCGCCGCGCAGTTGATCGCCACGAAGCGTTCATCCGCGCGCCCGCTCAGGTCGTGCAGCGCGCGTGCCAGCACCTCCTTCCCGGTGCCACTCTCGCCCAGCAGCAGCACGGTGGCGTCCGAAGGTGCGACACGCTCGACTACCCGGCAGACATCCAGCATTCCCGGGTCGGCGGTGATGACCCCGCTCAGGGACGCCCCGGGCTTGCGCGCCAGCTTGCGGTTCTCCGCCTCGAGGCCGTACAGGTGGGCGGCGCGATCGACGATCATCCGCAGCAGGTCGGATTCGACCGGCTTGATGTAGTAGTCGTAGGCGCCCAGGGCCACGGCCTTGAGCGCGTTCTCGCGATCGTCATTCCCGGTGACAACGATGACCTTGGTCTCCGGGTCCATCGCCAGGATGTCCTGCAGCAGGGCCAGGCCCTCGGAAGCATTGGCCGGGTCTGGCGGAAGGCCCAGATCCAGCGTCACCAGCTCCGGCTGATGGCGCCGCATCCTGGACATGGCGCTTTCGCGGTCCTCGGCCTCCAGGATCTCGTATCCCTCAAAACACCAGCTCAGCTGGTTGCGCAGACCCTGATCGTCTTCGACGATGAGAAGCTTCAGCATGGAACCCTCGCAATCACCTGCGGCCTTCATGACGGTTCAGCCATGGCCGGTGCCATCTGCAAGGGGAGCTTCAGGGTAAAGATCGTTCCGACGCCGGCCTCGCTGTCGACGGTGATGCGTCCTCCCATGCGCAAAACTCGATCCCGCGCCTCATATAAACCAATCCCCATCCCTGCATTTCCCTTGGTGGTTTGAAAGGGCTTGAAGAGCCGATTCTTGAGAAAAGCCGGCTCCATACCGCTCCCCGTGTCTTCAATTTGAACAATAGCCCAACCCCCTTCGGTGTAAAGATTGAGATTGATTGAGCCGTCATCCGGCGTAGCTTCTTGAGCATTTCTTACAAGATTGAGTAGTACATTTTTAAGTCCCTCCTGGTCCCCGATGACGGCCGCGGGTTCGCGCAGGTCGAGCCGCGGCAGGGGCGAGCGGTGGCTGCTGGCCTCGGAGACCTCGGCGAGAAGCCGATCCAGCGGGATGATGCGGCTCGGTGTGTCGGGCGTGGCCTGGGCGTGGCGCAACTGGGCCAGGGTCCGCTCCAGCCGGTCGCGGGCATTGCTCACCGTGTTCAGGGCATCGCGGACAAAGTCCGGGTTGGACAGGTGACGCTCCGCGTTGGAGCACACCAGGGACAGCTGGGCCGAGACGTTCTTGAGGTCGTGCACCAGAAACGCCGCCAGTCGGTGAAAGGCCTCGAACTGGCGGGCCTCCAGCAGGGCCTCGTCGGTCTGCACCAGCGCGACATACACCGCGAGCTGGCGCCCGGCGGTCTTCAGGAGGTCGCGTTCCTCCCAGTCGATCTTGCGCGGCGCGCGGGGCTGGGCGAGCACGACGAACCCCTGCAGACGCTCGCCCTTGAGCAGCGGCACCACCACCCAGAGGCGCGTGTTCTGCGCCAGCCATTCGGGCAGTTGCAGGCCCTGATACAGCTCGGGGTCTCGGCGGTATTCGTTGAGGTCGATCACCCAGCCGGTGCGCGCGACGAACTCCACCAGTGCCCCGTCGGGCTCCTCCGGGGGATAACTCGGATCGCCCAGGTTCAGTACCCCCTCCAGGGCGTAGGGGCCGTTGCGGTCGCGCACCCACAGCAGCCCCCCAGGGCTGTCCACCAGTTCGCCGATCGCCTGGATGGCGCGTTGGCGGAACGGGATCTCGTCATCTTCGGCCGAGAGCGTTCCGGTAAACCGCAGCCACTCCTGGCGGTAATCGAACGAGTAGCGAAAGAAGTGCTTGGCCAGGAAGACGCGCAGACGCGACCGCAGACTGCCCGAGGCGACGATGACGGCCAGCAGCAACGCCGCGCCGAACAGAAACACTACCTGCAGGAAGGCACCCAGATCGCCCCCGACATGCCGCAGGTAGTACCCGGCGGCCCCGATGGCGAACAGATAAAGCCCGGCGCCGATCAGCGCCGCGGTGTGAAACAGCAGGTGGCGCGAGACCACCGGGGCCTCGCGGGCCTGCAGCGGCCGGCGGGCCAGCGAGATCGCGAGCAATGGCACGATGAGCGCATTGACCAGGCCGCGGGCCTGCCAGGCCGGGCTGTTGATCGCCCCGAACAGTACGAGATCGGCAAACAGGAAGAGGTCGAAGGCGAACATCGCCCCGAGGCCCAGGCTCAGGAACTTGATCTCCCAGCGCCGCTGCAGGGGCGTATTGCGAAAGACCTGCTCGACCAGCACCAGGCCCAGCACCGCCATGCCCAGCATCGCAGTGCCCACCCAGGCGCCATAGGTTATCGGGAGCGGCAGTGCCAGGGCAGCGAACACGCCGAACATCAGCGCGGCGGTGACGATCATCGCCGTGCGCAAGGGTGCGGGTGGGCGCGTGCTCGGCTCGCCGCGACGGGCGAGCAGGGCGAACAGGACCGCGAACCACCCGGCGTTGCGCAGCACCTCGAAGGCCCCGCCGGAGACCGGTGCCTCGCCGATCTCGTGCGCCACGAGCGCCATGTGCAGCGCCCAGATCACCGACAGCAGCGCCGCGCCCGCGACCCACAGGCTCCCCGGGCGCTGCCGCCAGGTCCACAGGGCCAGCACCACCAGGACGAGAAAGGCGAGGGCGGCCAGGAGATAGCTGGGCGCGGCGAGATTCATGGCTCAGCGGGCCCCGCGGCCAAACAGGACGACGCGGACCGTCTCGAACAGGATCATCAGATCCATGAACAGGCTGTGGTTCTTGACGTAGTACAGGTCGTACTGGAGCTTCTGCCGGGCATCCTCGACCGATGCGCCGTAGGCGTAGCGCACCTGCGCCCACCCGGTGATACCGGGGCGGATGCTGTGGCGCGCGAGGAAATACGGGATCTGCTCGCTGAGCTGCTCCACAAACACCGGCCGCTCCGGGCGCGGCCCCACGAACGACATGCGCCCCTGAAACACGTTGATGATCTGCGGCAGCTCGTCGATGCGTAGCTTGCGGATTACCCGGCCCACGCGCGTGATGCGGTCGTCGTCGCCGCTGGCCCAGCGGGCCACGCCGTCCCCCTCGGCATCCATGCGCATGCTGCGGAACTTGCAGATCTCGAACGGCGTGTTGCCCTGGCCGACCCGGGTCTGCCAGTAGAGCACCGGCCCCGGGCTGTCGAGCTTGATGGCGATCGCGGTCAGCAGCATTACCGGCAGGGTCGCCACCAGCAGGGCCGTGCTCGCCAGCAGATCGAAGCTGCGCTTGACCAGGGCGCGTGCGCGGTGCTGGCGGAAGCCCCCGCCAAACACCAGCCAGCTGGTGTTGATCCCGTCCAGCTGGAGCTGGCGGTCCTCGCGCTCGAAGAAAGTCGACAGGTCCGTGATGCGGATGCCGTTGAGCTTGCATTCCAGCAGCTGATTGATCGGCAGGTTCTCGCGGCGCTCGCGCATGCCCACCACGATCTCCTCCACCCGCAGCGAGCGCGCCACATCCAGCAGGCTGGTCTTGTCGTCCAGCACCCGGAGTCGTTGCTGGTCCACCAGCCGATCGGTCTCGCGCTCGGTCGCCACATAGCCGACGACCTGATAGGTGGCATCGCCCCCGTCGGGTCCGGCATGGCGTACCTCCAGTGAGCGCGCACGGCTGCCCGTGCCCAGGACCAGGATGCGCCGCTTGAAGGCATCGGTCTCCGACAGCCCGCGAAAGAGGCTGCGCTCGGCCGTCAGGCTTGCCAGCAGGATCACCGCGCCACTGCCCACGATCGTCGGTGTCAGTACGCTGCTGGCCGTGAGCAACCCGTAGATCGCCAGCGCGCCACCCGCCAGGACCAGAGCCCCGCCCAGGCGCACCACAGCGGATCGCAGGCTGAACCTTGCCAGGCACTCCTGCTCGTAAAGCCCCACCAGCATCACCGCGAACAGCACCACCGCCACGGCGATCAGGAGTTCCGGCATCCAGGGGTCGACCGGGCCCAGCGACAGGGCGAACAGGGCGAGCGTCAGGTAGAGCGCGATGTAGATCGCAGCCAGCTCCAGCCCCACCAGCGCCAGGATCCGTCGCGATACGTAATGTCCAAGTATGCGCATGCTCAAGATGCCCCCCGGTCACCTCCCCCAGAGCCGGGGAGGCGATCGATGCCTGTTTCTTTCCCGAAACCGGGTTGTCCGCTCGGCTTGTAACCTGCGGGCGCGGCAAGAGGCCTTGCCGTGCCCGCACCGGTCAGAAGCGGCGTTCCGGGATGATCAGGATGTCGCCCGGCAACATGTCCACGTTGGCCGAGATGTCGCCCCCGTAGATCAGGTCGTTCAGGCGGACGCGGTACTGCTGGCGTTCGCCGTTTTCGTTGCGCACCAGCACGGCGCGGTTGCCGGCCGCGAAATCGGTAATCCCGCCGACCGCGATCATCACATCCATCACGGTCATCTCTTCGCGGTACTGCAGCGCCTGAGGCTCGGCCGCCTGGCCGATCACGCGCACCTGGCGGGCATAGGGGCCAGCAAAACTGGTCACCATCACCGTCACGATCGGGTCGCGGAGGAAGTCGGAGAGCTTGTCTTCCATGTCCCGCGCCAGCTCACTGGGGGTTCTGCCGCTGGCCTGCACGTCTTCCACCAGCGGCGTGGTGATCTGGCCATCCGGCCGCACCGCCACTGCGGTGGACAGATCCGGGTTGTTGCGGACCGCGATATTCAGCGTGTCTCCGGGACCGATGATGTACTGGTCCACCACCGTTTTTTCCACGGTCGAGGGGGCATCCGGATAGGGCGTGGTGGTGCAGGCGCTGGTCGTCACCAGGACGAATGCCAGGGACAAAATGAGAACAATAAAAGCACTTTGTGGGCTGGTCTTGACGGTCATCGCTTGTCTCCCCTTTGGGCGTGTAAGGAAACGCTTCCGCTTCCTTGAGTCAGTCCAATTTGACACCGCCGACTTCATTGTCCGGCGAAACCCGGACCCGGCCCTGATCGTGCCCGGACCCGTCTCCGTTTAGCCTCGAAACGGTGCGGGCAATAGCAAGCACTTAGTTAGTATTGGCTATTCCCCTGGATAATCGATGTTAGACGTGGCACCCGGCCCAGACCATCAGTCTTTAGACTGACGATGGGGTGTTTTCCGTTCGGTTTATTTGGTCCTTTCAAATCCCGTTGGTGGGCCCAAAATAGGGTCCTTGATTTTGCGTCTACTACCGGGGAAAAACGTTGGACCCCATCCCTCTGCGTCTGCTAGCCAATTGGCTTCTTCTGCCTCCTTCCGGGCCTCTCATACTTGCCATTGTCGGGTTGGTTATTTACCGAAAAAATGTTGGAAAAGTGCTGTTGGTAATCGGCCTTCTATTGAGCTATTCCTTGTCTACTCCTGTATTTAGTTACGCCCTCATGAAGCCCTTACAGGAGGGTTTTGCGCCGCCGGACGACAACCAGCTGGCGGACGCACAAGCGATTGTGGTGCTGGGGGCCGGGTATCGCAGTGGAGCCGAGGAGTTCTCGGGCGAGACCGTCCACGACCTGGCACTGGTGCGCCTGCGTTACGCGGCGTACCTGCACCACCGCACCGGGCTGCCCGTGATGGTTTCGGGCGGGGGCCCCGAGGAGCGAGTTCCAGAAGCCGACTACATGGCAGAGGTACTGAAGGAATATGGCGTCCACCCGATCCTGCGGGAACCCAATGCGCGCGACACCTGGGGCAATGCCCGGCACTCCGCCGAGCAGCTGCATGCAGAGGGGATCGAGCGCGTGGCACTCGTGAGCCATGCCCATCACATGCCGCGCGCCACTTGGTCATTCGAGCGCGCGGGCCTGGAGATTATCCCGGCCCCGACCGGTGCCTTTGTGCCGCGTGATAGCGGCTGGTCCCTGGAGGCCTTCCGCCCACAGGCCAGTGCGCTCTGGGCCAGCTGGCTCGCGCTGCACGAGTACTGGGGCATGGCCTGGTATCGCTGGCAGTACGGGCCCGAATAGCCCGGCACGCCACTCATTTATGTACAGCCGTTCGATCAACGACGAGGCGAAGGTTTGGCGATGAAAATCCTGGTAACCGGTGGAGCGGGCTATATTGGTTCACATGTCGTGCGCCAGTTGCTGGCCGATGGTCACGATGTCGTCGTCTACGACAATCTCAGCACGGGGCACCGCTGGGCCATTGGGCATGCCGCGCTGATCGTTGGCGACATGGCCGATCGCCAGCACCTGCACAGTGTCCTCGGGGAATATGTGTTCGACGGCGTCCTGCACTTCGCCGCCAGGATCGTTGTCCCGGAGTCGCTGGCCGATCCACTCGGATACTACGGCAGCAACACCCGTAACACCCTGAACCTCCTGGAGGGGTGTCAGGCGACAGGCGTGCGTTTCCTGGTCTTTTCGTCGACCGCCGCGGTGTACGGTATCCCGGCACAAAACCCCGTCGACGAAACCAGCCCGCTGCTGCCCATCAACCCCTATGGCGCATCCAAGGTCATGTCCGAGCGGATGATCGCCGACTTCGGCCAGGCGAGTGATCTGCGCTACGTCTGCCTGCGCTATTTCAACGTGGCCGGCGCGGCCCCTGACGGGACGCTGGGCCAGGCCACTCCCAACGCGACCCACCTGATCAAGGTCGCCTGCCAGGCCGCCCTGGGCGAGCGCGAAAACATCACCGTCTTCGGGACCGATTACCCAACCGCCGATGGCACCTGCGTAAGGGACTACATCCACGTCGAGGATCTGGCCGCCGCCCACCTGCGCGCGATGGACTACCTGGTGGCGGGCGGCTCCTCGCAGGCCCTCAACTGCGGCTATGGCCACGGCTACAGCGTGTTGCAGGTCCTCGAGTCCGTGCAGCGCATCAGCGGTTACCGATTCCCCATCATCCATGGCCCCCGCCGCGCCGGAGACCCGCCAGCCCTGACCGCAGACGCGTCCCGCATCCGCGACCTGTTGGCCTGGTCACCCGAGTACGACGACCTGGACCTCATCGTCCGCCACGCCCTCACCTGGGAACGCCGCATGACCACCGCAGCCGCACCCCCGCTGGCCGTCCGACTCCGCCCCCTGCCCATGCCGGAAACCACCGCCCACGCCTACGGCGCCCCCTGATCCTCCGTCGAGGCGGCCGTCCGCAAGCGGGCAGCCTCTCCCGTTACAGGACCGTACGGCGGGCGAGGTGCAGAAGCCGGGTGGGCAGTTCGTGCTCCAGCTCCCAGATGATGCTCATCGGCTTGCTGCCCTCGTGGTGCTGGTAACGCACCGGGCCGCAGAAGGTGAATGGCTCACTGAGGCCCGTCGCATCACGCTTGGCCCGTCGAATGAACAGCATGGGGGTGTAGCCACGCGCCTCGTGGTGGATGTAACGCTGCCCGGTTTCCGAGGTGGGGGAGGTGCCGGACTGCGACTGCCAGTGGAAACGCCGCTCGTTGAGGGCGTAGTCCTCGTACATGGTGGTGGGTGAGAACTCCTGCTCGGATTTTTCCAGGGTGACGAACAGCGCATCCACGCGTCGATCGGGTACGTGCCGCACGCCCTCCTGCTGGGTGATCGGCTTCTCCAGGCTGCCAAGTCCCAGCGCCAGCAGGATCTGCTCGCGGGTGTAGGACGCGTGCAGTTCCAGCGGCCCCGTCTGCTCCGGGAAGGTGATGCCGCTGGCGGGGACGATACGCTCGTGTCGCCAGGCGGCGACTTCCTGGATGTCCCGGTAAAGGGGGCGCTGTTCGCGGACGAAGGCGTCCACGGCGGTTAGGTCCCCGCCCCCCGGCCGCGTCTTGCCCCATAGGGTGCTGTGGACAAGGGCCAGCCGGAGCCGATCTTCTTCGGCAAGCTGCTCAACGTTCGCGGCCGGCTGCGCCAGATGGGTCTGCAGGGTTTCCAGCAACTGGTGATCGTCACACCGCGCCAAGCGCTGCAGCCCGCGTTTGAGGCCGCTGGCATAGGGTCCCAGCGCTTCGGTCGACTCGCCTCCGCAGTCCGCGCGCAGCCGGGAGGGCAGGTCCTTGCGCAGCAGGTCTTCCGCATCATCCATATGCAGGCAGTCGAGCATCTTGGACAGGCTGGCGGAGTCGATGTCCTCCCGGAAACAGTCCTTCAACTCGCGCACGATCTGCGGTCGCTGGCGGTTGATCTGCGCACGGATGTTGTCGAGAACGTGCTGGGTGGCCAGGCGGTCGAGGTGGATCAGGCTGCCGCTAGGTAACCACGGGAAGCCTTCCTGGATCTGGTGATCCACCCGCTTCTCCGGCCGCGCGCTCAAGGCCCGGAACCGAGCGGCATAACGAAAACGCCGATCCTGTGGCGCGACGAAATCCAGCACGGTCAGGTGCGGCTTGCCCTCGTGCAACCGGAGGCCGCGGCCCATCTGCTGCAGGTAGACGGTCAGGCTCTCGGTCGGGCGCAGCAGCAAAACGGTATCCACCTCCGGCAGGTCCACGCCCTCGTTGTAGAGGTCCACCGTAAAGATGAAACGGATGCGCCCCTCGCGCAGATCGCGCTGTACCGACTGCCGCTCGTGATCCGAGCTGTCGCCCGTCAGCACCGCGCTGGGCACCTGCTTGGCCGAGAAATGCTCGGCCATGAACCGCGCATGCGCGCGACTGATGCAAAAGCCCAACCCGCGAACCGAGCCGAGATCCGTGGCGTGTTCATGGGCCTGCTGCAGGACCCAATCGGAGCGCGCCCGGTTGCCGGTGAACACCCCTTCCAGTTCGTCGGCGTCATAGCCCCCGCGCCGCCAACTCACCCGGCTCAGATCCACGGACTCATGGTCGGCCACACCAAAGTAATGGAACGGCACCAGCAGGCGCCGTTCGATCGCATCCGGCAGGCGGATCTCGTGGGTGTAACGCTGGCCGAAGTGCTGGCGGATGTCGTCGGCATCCGTGCGCTCCGGCGTCGCCGTCAGGCCCAGCAGGCACTTGGGCCGCACATGCTCGAGGATGCGCTGGTAGCTTCCGGCGCTGCTGTGATGCGCCTCATCCAGAACCACGTAATCGAAATGCGCCGGGTCTAGGCGATCGAGGTCCCGTGCATTCCAGCTCTGCACCGTGCAGAACAGGTGGCGGTCCTGACTCGGACGCGCCCCGCCCACCAGCACATCGCCAAACTCGCGGTCGTGCAGGACCTGACGGAAGGTCATCATCGCCTGCCGCAGGATCTCCTCACGATGGGCGATGAACAGCAGCGACGGGCGCCCCTTATCCGCCTGCTCACGCGCAAACCGGCGATAGTCGAACGCGGCGATCATGGTCTTGCCGGTCCCGGTGGCCGCGATCACCAGATGGCGGTCGATCCCCGAACGGCGCTCGCGCTGGATATCCTCCAGGATCTCCTGCTGAAAGGCATACGGCCGCAGGTCGAAGAACGCGGTGGCTTCTTTCTGCGCCCCAGGCCCCGAGCTGGATTCCGATTCCAGTGCCTGTTGCAGACGGGGTAGGTCGTCCGTGGTGAGCGGTTCGAACTCCGCCGGATCTGCCCAATGCGCCTCGAACGAGGTCTGGATCTGGCGCCACATGTGCGGCAGCTCGTATTCGCTGACCTTGGCCGTCCACTCCAGCCCCTCATCCATTGCCACGCGCGAGACATTCGCCGAGCCGATGTAGGCACTGCCAAACCCCGTGCTCCGATGGAACAGGTAGGCCTTGGCGTGCAGGCGCGTGCGGTGCGTGTCGTAGGAGACCCGGATCTCGGTGTTCGGCAGGCCCAGCAGAAACTCGATCGCCTTGAGATCCGTAGCCCCGAGGTACGAGGTCGTAGCGATCCGCAGCCTGGGCGAGCCATCGGCCGTCGGGGTCTCGGTAAAGCGCTTCAGCGTCTCGCGCAGGGTGCGAATCCCACTCCACTTGATGAAGGACACCAACCAATCGGCCCGCTCCGCACTGGCCAGCTCCTTCTCGATCTGCGTGACCAGACTCGGTGTGCGATCGGACCCAGTCAGCAGGCTGGACAGAGCCAAGGGAACATCCGGCCGTGGCGTCTCCTGCTGCCCCACCTGATCGGCGGCCGGGGAACGCACCTCCAGCAACTGCCGAAACGGCGGCTGCGGAAGGTCCTCCTCGATCCCGGATAGCGGATGCCCCGCCGCCGCCAGCGCATCCGCCAGCCCCTGCACGGCCCGCGTCCAATCGTCGTGTCCCTTTTCCCGCAGCTCACCCGCGCGCTCCGCGAGCCGCTGGGCCAGCTCAGCGACCAGGCTCAACGCCAGGTCGTCGCCCTCCAAACCCTGGCTCCAACGGGCGTGCTCCTCCAGCCCCAAGGCGTCCAGCGCCTGCCGCACCCGCGGCGTATCCAGCCGTTCATGCAGGCCGACCCATTGGCCACTGGAGAGGGATTTGGCAGCGCTATCTCGGCTCATTCGGAACGTGCGGCAATAAAGGCTTCGAGCAATGGGATGTCCGCAGGCGCAAGCTCGAGCACTCGAGCCTCCAATGGTGACACCCAGCACCACCGGTCGTGCACCGTCAGCACCGGGCTTTCGTCGTCCGTCCAGGCCCGAAGCGCCACCAACTCAAGCCCCCCATTACCCGGAATCGGCGTGCGCCCGATCTCTTCGCCCACCCGAAGCCCCATCGACAGCTCTTCACGAAATTCGCGACACAACGCGGCTTCCAGGCTCTCACCCGCCTCCGCCTTGCCACCGGGAAATTCCCAATACCCCGCCAGCGCCTGATCGGCCCCGCGACGCGCCAGAAAGATCCGCCCCTGTGCATCCTCCAGAATGCCGCAAACCACCACCGCCTGCTTCGCTTCTATGAGCGTTTCCAACACCGGCTCTCCATTAACCTCTGGCCGGATCGTAGCAGGCAACGCCGCCACGGCTGTCGCCGGAAGCACGTTTCTCGGGCCACGCGTGGTGTCTCCGGACGTCACGCCACACTGCGATAACAGTGACATACCGATTCTGAACAGCACCGCGCTCTGTCACGCCCGAGCCGCTTTCCACGTCTCGCCCCGAATCAGTCCACCCGCAAGCCTTTAAGGTCGGCCCCTCCGTCTCCCCCAATGTTGGCCCGGTCACCCGATATAAGTATCTGACCAGAAGCCGAATATTGTTCGACCAGGCGGGCGGGGCACTCTGGCGCTCGACGCGACGCACACTACCATGATAAAAGCATGGTTAAGCAGTAACGGTTTCCCAGCGACAGGAGAACGCCGCGACAATATACACAATCTGTATATCACCAATCTCGCAGATTCTGTCTAATCTACTGTTAGCCTTGTGAAATGAAGAAACTTCACTTCGACATCCTTAATAACGCGAGCGACTCCTTGCGCCATGCAGTGCATTTGCTCGCCTGGGAGGATGCCACACCGTCGAACCGGTACAAGCAGGCTATTTTGAGCATATTCCATTGCTCAGAACTTCTGTTAAAGGAACGCCTTCGACAGGTGAATCCAGCGTTGATCTGGGAAAATGTTGACAAGTATCCGTCTCTTGCCGCGCGAACCGTCACGGTAGATAAGGCCATTTCTCGCCTGATCGCAATTGGCGGCGTGCTTATAGCGGAAGCAGATAAAGAAACTCTATTGGCCTGCCGCAATCTTCGAAATGCAATACAGCATTTTGAGTTTGAATTTCATGAAAAAGAAGCGAAGGCCCTGATTGGAAGGGTCCTATCGTTTGTGTTCGCGTTTGCGTCGAAAGAGTTGGAGGCCGATCTAGAAGAGCAGTTTAAGGACGACGATACTTGGACCCTCTTGGTGGAGCAGTTATACGAGTTCGCTGAACAATACGGGCCCCGGATATCCGAACTGATGGTGGAAGTTGGTGGCCCAGTAGGTAGCTGCACGCGATGTGGTCAAGACACGGTCGATCTGATTTTTGAACGGTGCCGGTTATGTGGTTGCGAATACGAGCGGGACGAAGATTTCTCCGATTGAGAGTCGCCTAACAAACTGGTGAACCCGCCGCCGGAAAAGCATGCGGCGCTTCGCCGAGGCGTTCCCGGCGGCGCGGGTTGCCGACAGCGTTGGGCGGGCATAGTACCGCGCATCCTAGGAAATCAACGACCTCACTGAACGCGTTGCCCTCAATCAGGCACTTGGTAAATCCAGAAGCACGAGTTATGCATCGTGGTCGAAAAAAGGACACAACCCTTTGAGCGACGATAACGACGACCCATCGACTAAACCGCTTATCCGGGAGAGACTGCTTGAAGCCCACCGGTCAGGAAGCCTGATGGGGGCGATCGAGGAAGCTTGCCGGACTGCTGCAATTGGGGGAGAGCACGTCGCCCACGAGCTCGCGACGCTGCACAACGACGGGATGATCGACATCGTCGAGGCATTTTCGGCACTCAGGAAGAGCGAGGCCGGATTCATCTTCTTCGGCGTACGGGCCGTCTTCGAGCGCGCACTGCCAGAAATCGAAAGTGAAGTCCTGTCCGTTGTTCGGTGTGTGCGCCACTTGGTGCATGAGGCCGGCCAGGATTTTGCTGCAGGAACCACCATTGGCTATTTCACAACGTTTCTCGCGAAAGCCCCTCTCAGACCGAAGCAGGCCCTAAATTATATTAAGCTTGAGCCGGAGCTCGCCGACCTGCTACCGGCAACACTAATCGCAGGGTGCAAGCTCGATATGCCGGGTTACCTTGAAGAGACACTGCAGCTTACGAAAGCTGAGAATATCGGTATTCGCAGACAGGCGGTTTTTGCTCTTGGCAGTATTGAATGGTCGGACGATATTAAACCTTCGGAGGCTGTTTATGTAGCTCTTGAAGCGGCCCTTATTTCCGATAGCGGTGATAATATGTTCGCCACCATAGCACGTACCGCGGCGAGTCTTATTAAGCATGATGCATCGCAGGTGAACCGACTCATAGAGCTGGTCGATAGTGCTGTCGAGAAGGGCGGAGATCAAACGATACATGCAGCCGCGTCGCTTCTGGCTTTCGGGGATAAAAGAATGCCGGAAGCACTGACTGAGAAGCTCCTAAACCAGATCAATCGCGTGAATCCGAATAACATGGGCACGATCAATGCGATTGACCACGCGATGCACCGGTTGATCAGGCTCGGAAAAGTGGATGCCGCCATCCATACCCTTGAGCCTCTAATAACGGAGAAAGAGCTGGAGCCCGCGGTATTTACTTCTGTCCTGAATGAGATACAGCGTGATGCCACGCTACTGAACAAAGCCGCCACGAGATGGCTGTTAAATGGCAACGCCTCACTTTGCCGCACAGCCGCCTTTCTCGTCGGCGGCGGACGCGGCGCAAACGTTACTGCTGAGGTCGACCCGTCAGAGATAGAGATGACAGATGGTAGGGAGGTCGTCTTCCTCGCCAGAAAGGTCTGCGCCTACTTCTTCATGAATCCCGTGAGCGCCGCCAGCATGCTGCTGTCCCTCCTGCAACAGGCGCAGGATAATCAGACGCGCACACAGATAGGCAAGTTAATTCTCAACCCTCTGCTGATCAACTACCCCGGTAAAGCCCGAACATTCATCAACGAACGAAGGGGGTCATGCTCTGCGGTTGCACAGGAAGTGCTGCGGCAGATCAACGTGGCGCTTGATGAGTACTTCGAAGCGCTAAGGTCTATCGACGAGATTCCCGAGCTCTACCCTTCGGAGATGCAGCGCGAGGCCTATCACCGATATCATAGCCGCGAGATGGCAGAGTCATTTAAAGAGGCGGAGGAAAAGTCTGTCTTGTCTAGCCTGCTCACCAAACAGACGCTCCTTTACGGAAGAACGTCAGTCACCTATGTCCGCGATGACCAAGGGAACGCGCATCGTCAGGAAATACCGCTTCAGGAGCATTCCGTAGAGTTTGAGCTCCCCAGAATGGCACATCTCGATCCGCTCGGTCTTGAGCATCAGCTCGTGGTATTTCGGGCAGAAAGGCGGCAAGAATGAAACTAATCATCAAGGAGTATCTCGCCTCCCTGCGAGAGCGCGAAGAGTTGGATGCTGTTCTTCCTGACCTGTTAAGCCAGATGGGTATGAACGTCTTTTCGCGGCCGGGAAGAGGGACGCGGCAGGACGGTGTTGACGTCGCCGCCGTCGGATCGATCGATGGTGAGGAAGAGACCGTCTATTTGTTCTCCATCAAGCCGGGCGACCTCCGACGTGCTGATTGGAATAGCGCCTCACCCCAGTCTCTGAGGCCTTCTCTGGACGAGATTCAAGACGCCTATATCCGTAACAGGCTTCCTAAACAGCACCGTGAGAAGAAGATAAAAATCTGCATTTGCATCGGCGGCGATATTCGTGAAGAAGTGCGGCCGGATATCGAGGGATACAAAGACAGACACAGTAATGAGCAGATTTTCTTCGAGGAGTGGAACGGCGACAGGATCGCCTCCTTGATCGAGTCCTATTTCTTGCAGGAAGAGCTACTCCCTGAGGCGGTCAGATCGCGCCTACGCAAGGCTCTCGCCCTCATCGATCAAGCGGACGCCTCTTACAAGCACTTCTCGAGCCTCGTTGACTTAATTCTGAGCGATGAGATAGTGAAGGCGGATCAAAAGATTCGGGCGACCAGACAGCTGAGCATCTGCCTCTGGATATTGTTCGCATGGGCGCGCGAACAAGGAAACCTGGAATCCACTTACCGGGCAGCCGAACTCTTGTTGCTCCGCCTTTGGCATCTTGTTCGCGGATACGCGGAAAAAAGGAACAATACGGCAAAATCCATCCAGTCCGTTTACACGGCTGTCTTTAATACTTATCTGAGCGTTGGTAACGAATTCTTAGCGAAGAGCGTGCTTCAGCACGCGTCAAAGATCCATGGGCTTTCGAGTGCAGTAAATGGCTCAACAACCGTCGACATAAATCTTAAGCTGTTCGATCTAGTCGGAAGAACAGCCCTGTATGGGCTATGGATTCGTTGGCATGCCCTCAACTTTCCCGAGGGTTCCGAGCATCAGAAGGCTCTCTTAGACACGTTCAGCACATATGCTGGCACGCTCAAGGAGCTCGTGAACAACAATCCGATCCTTCTCCTTCCGATCAACGACGATCAGTGTATCGATGTCGCGCTAGGCGTTTTGGTGTTGATCATGAATGACGATAAGGAGAGCATTGGGGGATGGCTATCGCAGATAATAGACCGCGCCGTCTTCGCGTACAGATTTAATAAGCCGTACCCTTGCAACATCAGGGCTTACCATGAACTGCTGGAGCATCCACAGCCCGGTGAGACGTATCGAGAGAATGCGACCGCCGGAAGCATCCTCTATCCATTCATTTCGATACTCGCAGCAATGTTGGACGAGCAAGAGCTCTACGCGGAGGTTGAGGCGTTCAAACGGGAGGAACTTCAGCATTGCAACTTCCAGTACTGGTATCCAAACGATACGAGCGAACACCACATATACGTCAACGACGAAATGCACGGAGCAAATCTGTCTCGAATAGACGTAGAGTCGGCAACCGAAGATCTCCTTGAACAGGTCTTCGGCGAATGCGAGAAAATGCGAGAGTTTTGGGAGCTCTCAGCGGTGAAATATGGTTTCTGGCCGGTTGTCTTGACGGCGTGCCGACTTTACCGTCTTCCTGTGCCTCTCCATCTGTTCCGGGAATTTTGGGCGCCATCTAAAGATGAAGGTGCCAAGTCGGCTCCTGACGCATAGCTTATGGTGGGACCACGGGGGTCAGCTTGGGGACCACGGGGGTCTACCTTTGGATTTCGCAGGCCGGCGAAGGGTGTTGAGGTGTTCTAGACTCGAGACGGCGGGGGAGGTGTGGCTTGTGGGGTCCGCACTCCGCTTGGAGGTGCTCGGTTCTGAAATGCCGCCTTCGCCGCCCCTGCATCATCCGGAGGGTCCCACGTGGATGGTGCCCACTCTTCTGGAGTGATGGCTGAAAGGTAGACGAGACGCCGGATGAGTTTTGGCGTCGGATCTTGCCTGGTGGTCACCGCTATGGATACCCCTCTTCTTGTAGCCGTGGATGTCGGCAGTCGTTTCCACCAAGTGGAGATCACGGGGTCGGACGACCAGGACCACGGGGGTCAGACCTTGCCTTTTGCCCTTCGGTGTCCCTCCGCGAAACAATCGACCATGCCGTTGATGAAATACGCCATAGCCCCGTCCCCATCGCGACCGGGGTCACCGTTGACCGCCTCACGGGTGGGGTCTAGCGTCAGAGAGAAGGGGCAGGAAACGGCCCGGCGAAATCCGTCGCAACCTCGCGGAATCGCGAAGGAGGCACACCATGCGCAGCGTAGACAACATGCCGGTGCTCGACTGGCAGGACGGCAAGAACGCCATGCGAGCGAAGTTCCAGGTGATGCACGAGGAGCCGGTGGTCCTGAAGATGCCGGCCGGCATGGACTGGTCGGTAAACGAGGGCGAGTTCGGCTGCACACTGGACGACAGTGGCATGCCGCGCGATTGTGAAGGCGGAAGCCTGCTGCATCGTCTGGCGGAGCTCAATGACATGCCGGGACTGGAAGATGTAGCGAAGGCCTGCGCCTACTCCAGCTCGCGCGTGGATATCGACGCCGCGGGCTCCCGCATCGTCGTGCACGACTGATCGGGGCTGGGCCGCCGGTCCGTCCGGCGGTGACCGTGCAACCTGGAGCGGTGGGCGATGTCGGTGATCCACCACGAGATGGAGATCGACGCCGCTCCGGAAGCGGTGTTCGAGCTGATGGCCCGGGTGGAGGCGTTCGCCGCCTGCAGCGAGGCCATCGAGTCGATCACTCGCGTCGGGCCCGAGCGCTACCGCTGGCGTGTCCGGGTGGCCGGGGTGCCACTGACGTTCGACGTGGAGGTGCTGGTCGCGGTCCCGCCGCGTCTGCTCGGTTGGCGCGCGCTGGCCGGGTTGTCCTGCGAGGGCTGTTACCGGCTGACACCGAGCGCGCGCGGTACGCATCTGCAACTGGCCGTGTGCTGCGGCGACGAGAATCCCCTGACCGATGGCCTGCTCGGCCTGGCTGCCCACCCGCTGCTGGATGCGCTGGGGGCAGAGGTGGTGCGCAACGCCTGGCCGCGCCTACACGGGGCGTGATGCCTACGCCTGCGCGTGAAACTCGCGGTATTCGTCGAGGAAGGCGAGGCGGGTGGTGTCGGTGACGCGATCGACGAACAGGGTACCGTCGAGGTGGTCGATCTCGTGCTGGAACACGGTGGCGAGGAAGCCCTCGGGTTCCAGGTGGCGGGGCGTGCCGTCGGGCTCGTGGTAATCCACGGCGATGTGGCGCGGCCGGGCGACCTGCCCGCGCAGCCCGGGTACGGACAGGCAGCCTTCCCAGTAGCGTTGCGGGGTTGGGTCCAGCACGGTGACGACGGGGTTCACGAGGGCCAGGCGGCCGGTCGGTACGGCACCGGGGTAGCGGGTATTGCCCGGCTGGATCTCGATCACGGCGACGCGTTGCGGAACGCCAATCTGGGCAGCAGCCAGGCCGAGGCCTTCGCTGGCGTGCATGGTGTCGACGAGGTCGTCCACCAGGGCGTGCAGCCCGGGGCTGTCAAAATCGGATTCGGGTACCGGGTCGCAGACGCGACGCAGATCAGGGTGTCCCATGCGCAGAATACGGCGAACGCTCATGGGAAGGATGGTGCCACAGGAGAGATAATGGTGGCCGGGGACGGAATCGAACCGCCGACACGGGGATTTTCAATCCCCTGCTCTACCGACTGAGCTACCCGGCCATTTCTCGGAGGGATTCGCCCTTCGGGCGAAGGGCGGTATTAAAGCGGTCCGTGGCGGCTACGTCAAGCAATCGCCGCCGAACCGCCAGGAATCAGGACTGGTTCGGGTCTACGAAGCCTTCCGGCTTTTCCGAGCCATCGCCGAACAGGAACTTCTCCATTTCCTCTTCCAGGAACTTGCGCGCCTTGGGGTCGACCGGGGTCAGGCGGTATTCGTTGATCAGCATGGTCTGGTGGCCGAGCCAGGCCTGCCAGGCCTCCTTGGACACGTTCAGGTAGATCTTCTTGCCCATCTCGCC
The DNA here is from genome assembly GCF_000378285.1 of Thioalkalivibrio sp. ALgr1. Taxonomy (NCBI): domain Bacteria; kingdom Pseudomonadati; phylum Pseudomonadota; class Gammaproteobacteria; order Chromatiales; family Ectothiorhodospiraceae; genus Thioalkalivibrio; species Thioalkalivibrio sp. ALgr1. The sequence continues at coordinate 295,883 of NZ_KB905132.1, read as the reverse complement.
GGGGTAGGGCGGAAAATCGAGCCCATCGGCCTCTTTGCCGAGTTTCACGCAGTTAACGGTTCGTGCCATTGCCGGAATCCTTGTGTTCGTGCAGATAACGCTGGATGGGAGCCGGGATGCCGACCGCCCGTGATGTGCCGGGTTTATACCAAATCGCCCTGTCGCCTTCCATGATCCCACACGCGTTCGGCGGGAGCCGGTAGCAGTGGATGCGCAGATCGAGGTGGTAGTGACTGAAGGTGTGGCGCAACCCGTTGGTGTCTTGTGCCTCGGCCTGCGGCCACTGGCTGCGCACCCACTCGTCGAGTTCGGGCGCCTCGGCCGCTTCGGGGAGGCTGTACAGCCCGCCCCAGATGCCCTGTGCCGCGCGTTGTACCAGCAGGCTGCCCTGGACGGTTTGCAGGTGGGCGGCGTGGCGGATGCGCGTGGGCAGGTTCTTGCGTGGGCGCGGCGCGGGCAGCTCTCCGGTCCGGTCTTGCGCCAGGGCCTGGCAGTCGCCGGCTACGGGGCACTGCGGGCAGTCCGGGCGCGTGCGCGTACACAGCAGGGCGCCCAGGTCCATGATCGCCTGGGTGTAGTCAGCGCAGCGGGTGGTCGGGGTGCGTGCCTCCGCCTCGGCCCACAGTTCGCGCTGGACGCTCGGGCTGCCGGGCCAGCCTTCGACGGCCGCGTGGCGGGCGAGGACGCGCTTGGCGTTACCGTCCAGGATAGGTTCCGGCCGGTCGTGGGCCTGGGCGATGATCGCGGCCGCCGTGGAGCGGCCGATGCCGGGGAGCTGTTCCAGGGCCTCGCGCGTATCCGGAAAGTCTCCGCCATGCTCGCTCACGATGTGCTGTGCGGCGCGATGCAGGTTGCGGGCGCGGGCGTAGTAGCCGAGGCCGGACCACAGATGCAGGACCGTGTCCTGGTCGGCGGCCGCGAGGGATTCGACGTTGGGGAAGTGTTCCATGAAGCGCAGGAAGTACGGGGTCACCGTCTCCACGCGCGTCTGTTGCAGCATGATCTCGGAGACCCAGACGCGATAGGGCGTGCGAGGGTGCTGCCAGGGGAGGTCGCTGCGGCCGTGCCGGGCGAACCAGGCAAGCAGCCGTTCGGCAAAGGGTGTCATTGCGGGGGTGTCGAAATGAAGCGGCCGGCCTCGAAGGCCGGCCGCTTGAATGCCGAGTTCGCCGGCACGATTACCGCAGGCGCTCGCGCAGGCCGCGTTCCAGCTCGCGTCGAAGATCGCGTTCGCCGGACTCTTCCGTCTCGCCTTCGGCGTCGTCACTGCGATCGCCGTCGAGGCGCTGCATCAGGCGATCGCGCAGGCGGTCTTCTTCTTCGCCCAGGCGGTCGCGGACATCGTCCTCGAAGCGCTCGCGCAGGATGTCTTCCAGGTCGAGGCGAAAGCTGGGGTCGCCAAACGTACCCGAGATACGGATCGGCAGGCGGATGCCGCTCAGGTCTTCCAGGGAGCGTCCGCCCTGGCCCTCGAGGGTGCCCACGATGGTGGTGTTGACGAGGTAGTCGAGGGTGTCATCGGTAAGATCGGCGCTGCCCTCGCCACGCACGCGCAGGAGCGGGGAGTTGGCCACCAGGTCGTCGTTGTGCACGACGCCATCGCGAATGTCGAAGGTGCCGGTCAGGTCGCTGAAGTCGGTCTGGTTGGGTTCGTCTTCTTCCAGCCGTTCACCGCGCAGGCGCGCCTCCGCTCGGCGGATCACCTGGGCGACGTTGATGCCACGAACGGCACCGTCGGAGAACTGCATGGAGCCGGAGCCGTTCAGTGCGCTGCGCAGCGCGTTGACGGTGTTTCCGCGAGTGGCGATATCGAGTTCCAGATCGCCGATGCCCATGAGCCGCGCGTCATCGCCCTGCATGTCTTCCAGCAGGGCGCCGATGTCCAGGTCGGCCAGGTCGGCCGCGAGTTCGTAGCGCGGGGTGTCTTCGCGTACGTCGACGCGCACGCGGCTGGTCAGCTGGCCTTCGTAGGCTTGCGCTTCCAGCGGGTCGATGCGCCAGTCGCCTTCGTTGGCGCGGATCTCCAGCTGGATGTTGCGCATCACCATACCCAGAGCGTCCAGGCGCTCCAGCGCCATCTCGCCGCGTACGTCGATCCCGCGCAGCAGCTCCACCGGAAGCTCGATGGCGATGTCGTCATCGTCGTCGCGTTCGCCATTCGAGGGGCCGCCCTCGGTGCGGGCCTGTTCCACTTCGGGTGGCAGGTAGCGATCGAGGTTCAGCTCGTTGCCGCTCAGGTCGAAGTCGAACAGCGGACGCTCGCCACTGGTGTCCCACCGGGCGTTGCCGGTCAGCCGCGTATCGTCGATGGTCACCAGGAACGGGCTCAGCTCCAGTGACGTCAGGCTGCCGCGGGCCGAGAGGTCCAGCGCTACACGCTTGAGGGCGTCCGGGTCATTGGTTTTGGGCGGTTCGAGACCGATATCTTCCATCAGGTCCGGGACCGAGAAGGTGTTGCTGCGCAGTTCGCTGCGCACGGCCAGCTCTTCGCCGGCGCCCAGCCCGGTCAGCTCGGTGAAGCCCGTCAGGCGCACATCACCCACGCCAACGGTTACGCGCTCAAAGCGCATCTTGGTCTCGTCAGCGATTTCCAGCGCGACGTCGGTTTCCAGCGAGACGCCGATCGGGCGCGGCAGTCCGGCGCCTTCTACGCCAAAGTTCGCGTTCAGGCGGCGGATGGAATAGCGATTGCTCAAGAGGTCCAGATTCATCAGGCCCTCCAGGTTCATCGCGAATTCGACCGGCTCGTCCAGGTCACCGCCCTCGGCGTTGACCACGGCCTCCATCTCCAGTGGTGTTTCCACCCCGGGGCGGAAGCGACCGACCTCGAGGCGGAAGGGATCCAGCGTGGCCTGCAGTCCGGTCATGCGGTCGTCCCAGTGCACCCGGGTGTTGGTCAGGGTTACACCGGCGATGCCGATGCGCTCCATGGCCAGACGCGATTCGGTGGCGGTGCGTTCCTCGCCGTTGTCGCCGGTGACGGCCTCGTCGCGGGCATCCTCGGCACGTTCGGTCAGGTCGTCCCAATTGGTGCGCCCGTCTTCGTCGCGCGCCAGGTTCAGGCGCACGCCATCCCCCTCGATGTGCCGCACGTCCAGCTCGCGCCGAAGCAGCGGCATCACCGCCACGGAGACATCGACGACATCCAGCTCGGCGAACGGGTCGTCGCCAAAGCCCTCGGCATTGCCGAAGCGAACCTCTTCCAGGCGCAGGCCGAGGTTGGGGAAGAAGGTCAGGCCGATCGGGCCTTCCAGGGTCAGTTCGCGACCGGTGGCATCGCGGACTTCAGCCTCGATGCGCTCCTTGTAGTCGTTGGCGTCGAAGGTCGCGACCAGGTAAACGGCGACAATCACGGCCAGCAGCAACAGGATCGCGATCAGGGCCAGCAGGCGCTTGATCCATTTCATCGGGGTTCTCCTTGCGTCGTGTCCGCACGCCAGGTGCCGCTGCGGCCGCCACGCTTCTCCAGCAGGCGCACGCCATCGATCACCATGCCGCGGTCCACGGCCTTGCACATGTCATACACCGTCAGCAGCGCGGTGGAGACCGCAGTCAGGGCCTCCATCTCCACGCCCGTCCTGGCGTGGACCTCGCAGGTCGCCTGCACACGGACGGCGGTACTCTCGATATCCAGTTCCAGGGCCACCCGCGTCAGACCGATGGGGTGGCACAGCGGGATCAGGTCACCGGTACGCTTCGCTCCCATGATACCCGCGACACGAGCGATCCCGAGAACGTCCCCCTTGGCATGGCGGCCTTCGCGGATACGCTGCAGGGTCTCCGGCTGCATGTGGATGCGGCCTTCGGCAATCGCCACCCGGTGGGTGATCGACTTGTCGCCGACATCGACCATGTGCGCATGGCCTTCGGCATCGAAGTGAGTGAAATCGTTCATCGTCGCTATAATGCTTGACTTGAACCCGTGATGACAGGGGCCCGCATGACCGTAACTGTTCACTACTTTGCACGCCTGCGCGAGGAAATGGGGCGCGCCGACGAGCAGGCCGAGCTGCCCACCGAATCGATCTCGGTGGGGGATCTCTGGCGGCATCTGCATGGCGATGCCCCGCCGGAACGCCTGATGGTGGCGGTCAACCAGGAACAGGCTGCACTGGATACGGTTGTGCGCGATGGTGACGAGGTCGCCTATTTCCCGCCGGTGACCGGGGGCTGAGGTGGCCGTCGAGCTCTACAGCGAAGACTTCGACCCCTGGGCGCTGGTGGCCCGTGCCGAGCGGGACATCCCGGCCGAGGCGCGCGGGGCGGCCAGCGTGTTTGTCGGGCGCATGCGTGACTTCAACGAAGACGACACTGTGACCGGGCTGTTCCTGGAGCACTATCCCGGCATGACCGAGCGCGAACTGGAGCGCATCGTCGCCGAGGCCGAGTCGCGCTGGCCGCTGCTGGGCTGTCTGGTCGCGCATCGTGTAGGGGACGTGCGGCCGGGCGATGCCCTGGTGCTGGTGGCCACCTGGTCCGCGCACCGGATCGCCGCGCGCGATGCCTGCTCCGACATCCTGGAGCGCCTCAAGCACGAGGCCCCGTTCTGGAAGCGCGAACGCCTCGCCGACGGCAGCGACCGCTGGGTCGAGAAAAACACCCCCGGCTTCTGATCCTTCCCGGCTCGAGGTGCAGTCTGCCAGGCCCGGTCATCCCGGCCGCAGCGAAGCGGAGAGCCGCGATCTCCTGCACAAGGCTGATATCAGGCCCCGAGACCCCGGATAACCGCTGCGCGCTTTCCGGGATGACGACATTGGGGGCGGCGCGCTGGAAGAGCCCTTGTGGGAGCCTGCCTGCAGGCGAAGCCCCTGCCAAAGCTGCGCTTTAGCGCAACGTCAGATAGAGCGTCTGATTGCCGCGGCGAAGCTGCAGCTCCAGTGCCTGGTGCGGCGATAGCTGGCGCGGCAGATCGGACAGGTGCTCGACGCGCTGGCGGTTGACCGCCAGCAGCACGTCGCCGGGGCGAATCCCCGCTCGGGCGCCCGGGGTGCCCGCCTCCACGTCGATGATGACGACACGGCTGCGACTGGCACCGGGCGGTGTGTGTTCCGCCAGGCGCACGCCCTCCAGCCGTGGATGGATCGCAGCGCCCTCGGCCTGGCGGATCTCGGGGCGTTCCAGGCGCGTGGTCAGGGTGCGCTCGCGCCCGTCGCGCAGGACCAGCATCTCCACCTCGCTCCCCACCCGCAGAAGACCCAGGCGGTTGCGCAGGTCCGCGGCATTGCGCACGGCTTTTCCGTCGATGGTCAGCACCACGTCGCCGGCCTCGATCCCGGCACGGCTCGCGGCGGAGTCCGGTTGTACGTCGGTAATGACCGCGCCCTGGGTAACGTCGAGATCGAAGGCCTGCGCCAGCGCCGGCGTCAGGTCCTGGATGCCGACGCCCAGTGCGCCGCGCTCGACGCGGCCCTCGGCGACCAGCAGATCCTGGATCTGGCGCGCCATGTTGGTCGGGATCGCGAACCCGATGCCGATGTTGCCGCCGCCGCGCGCCAGGATGGCGGTGTTGATGCCGACCAGTTCCCCGCGCAGGTTCACCAGCGCCCCGCCCGAGTTGCCCGGGTTGATGGAGGCATCGGTCTGGATGAAGTCCTCGAACCCGGAGCCGCCGAGTCCGCTGCGCCCCAGCGCGGAGACGATGCCGCTGGTCACCGTCTGGCCGAGGCCGAACGGGTTGCCGATCGCGACGACAAAGTCGCCGACGCGCAGGGCATCGGAATCCGCCAGTGGGATCGCGCGCAGGTTTTCCGCGTCGATGCGGATCACGGCGACGTCGGTTGCCGGGTCGGTACCAACCACCTCCGCCTCGTACTGGCGCCCGTCGTACAGGGTCACCAGGATCTCGTCCGCGCGCGCGATCACATGGCTGTTGGTCAGGATGGTGCCTTCGGCCGCATCCACGATCACGCCCGAGCCGAGCCCCTGACGCTCGCGTTCGCGCTGGCGCTCGGGCAGGTCGAAGAAACGGCGGAAGAACGGGTCGTCGAGCAGCGGATTGACGGATTCCACCACGCGGGCGCGGGTGGCGATATTGACGACCCCGGGGATGGTGCGTTCCAGCATCGGGGCCAGAGAGGGCAGGGGCTGGCCGTCGACCTCGGCGGGGAGTTGTGCCAGGGCCGGGCCGGCCCAGGCGAGGGTCGACAGCAGAATCAGGAAAGAGACCAGCCGACGCATGCGCGCTCCTTGTGTCCGTGCACTACGTGTCCGTGAACTACGGTGTCAGCCCTGCGCGCGGGGCAAACGAGGACTGTTCCGCCATCTTGCGGTACCAGTCGCCGGCCTCGTCCTCGGGCGGGGCCTGGATCATCAGCTTCAGGTACAGGTCGCCGGGCGGTTTGCCCGGCAGGCCCTTGCCCTTCAGACGCATCTGCTTGCCGGACTGCGAACCCGCCGGGATCTTCAGGTTGACCCAGCCGTGCGGTGTGGGGACCTCGATGGTGGCGCCCAGTGCGGCCTCCCAGGGGGTGATCGGGATGTCGCGGGAGAGGTTGCGGCCCTCGACGCGGTAGCGGCTGTCGGGCTTGATGCGAATCTCGAGCAGCAGATCGCCAGAGCCGCCGGTGCCCACGCCCGGGTCGCCCTGGCCGCGCACGCGCAGGCGCGAGCCGTCCTTGGCCCCGGCCGGGATACGCACGCGCTGCACGCGCCCGTCGGCATCGTTGACGGAGATCTCCGTGCCCTTAAGGGCCTGATCGAGCGTGATCTCGACCTTACCCTCGCGGTCGGCACCACGCATGTTGAAGCCGCCCGCACCGCGGCGACGGCCCGCGCCGCCCATCCCGGCACCGCCGAAGATGGACTCGAAGAAGTCGGAAAAGCCGCCGAAATCGGCTCCGCCTCCGGCGCCCGCGCCACGGTGCTGGGCCCAGCCGTCCCATCCAGGCGGCGGACGAAAGTCCTGCCCCTGGCGCCAGTTGGAGCCGAGCTGGTCGTAGGCCTTGCGCTTTTCCGGGTCGCCCAGGGCCTCGTAGGCCTCGTTGACCTCCTTGATTCGGGTCTCGGCATCCGGGGCCTTGCTGACGTCCGGGTGATACTTGCGCGCCAGCTTGCGGTACGCCTTCTTGATGGCGTCCTGGCTGGCGTCGCGGCTGACGCCGAGGATCTTGTAGTAGTCCTTGTATTCCATTGCACTCCCAGAGTTGCCTCTGTCCGATCCCCGGGGGACACCCGGATCCCTTGGTGGTTGTCGGCCCGTACCCGATCTTTCCCATGATAGCCGGGATTCGGCTGTCACCCGTGCATCGGCTTCATGAAACGGGTGGCGATGATCCTGTTGCCGCCATCAAAAAACGAGGCGCCGCCCGCTTGCGCCGGCAGCGCCCGAATTCCGGCAGCCGTAACGGCTGCCGGCAGGGTTGGTGCCGGATCAGCCCGTGATCTCGATCCGGCGTGGCTGTACGCGTGCCTGTTTCGGAATACGAACCTCCAGCACCCCGTTTTCGGAGCGCGCGGAGATGTTTTCGGCATCCGCGGTGTCCGGCAGCGAGAAGCGGCGGAAGAAGGTGCCGCGCACCCGCTCGATCCGCTTGTAGCCGTTCTTTTCCTCTTCGCTTTCGTGCTTGCGCTCGCCGCGCAGGGTCAGCACGCCGTTCTCCATGTGGAGTTCGATGTCCTTCGGGTCGACGCCGGGGATGTCGGCGTGCAGCACGTAGGCATCGGTCTCTTCGCGGATATCCACGGCAGGCGCCCAGTCGGACGTCGCGGCGGAGTCGTCCGTGCCGGGCATATCCGGCATGCGGCCGAGTTCGCGCGACAGCTGACCCAGCAGGCTCCACGGTTCGTAACGCATCATTGTCATGGCTTTACCCTCCTCTTCCGGGTGTCAACTCTGACTCACCCATGGAGATAGGGGCCGCCGGGGAAATTTCAAGGGGTGGGAAAGGGGGCTGCGGCGCGCTGTCAGGGCCGTGTGAGGCGGCGGAAATCCAGCAGGCGATGCTGGTCGTCGGTGACCAGCTCGAACACGCCATAGACGCCGCGCTGGTCGAGGTGCTGACGCAGCAGCCGGGCGGGAAACTGCACGCTGATGCCGCCTTCCGACTCGGCGTAGACGACCGCCGCGCGCCCGGTGTAGTAGTCCTCCATCTCGTGGCGCGAGATGGACAGGTGCACGCGGTAGCGATGCATTAAGGAAACACCGATTATTCGAGGTTCTGGACCTGCTCGCGCATCTGCTCGACCAGGACCTTCATCTCGACCGTGGCGCGGGTGATCTCCAGATCATGCGACTTGGAGGCGAGGGTGTTGGTCTCGCGGTTGAACTCCTGCATCAGGAAATCCAGGCGCCGCCCGCTGGGGCCGTCCTTGTCCAGGATCTCGCGCACCGCCTTCACGTGGCCGTCGATGCGATCCAGCTCCTCGGCGATATCCAGGCGTTGTGCCAGTAGCGCCACCTCCTGCTCCAGCCGCTTCGGGTCCAGGCTCAGGTCTAGCTCGTTGATGCGGCTCAGGGTGCGTTCGCGCTGTTCGACCAGCATCGGCTCGCGCCGCTCGCGGATGAGCACGACATGCTCGGCCAGGGCCTCCAGGCGATCGCGCAGGCCGTTGACCAGTTCCTGGCCCTCGGCCTCGCGCATCGCCACCAGGGCGTCGATCGCGCTATCGAGCTCGGCAAGAATGGGGCCGGCGAGGCGGTCGGTGTCGATTTTCGCCCCCTCCAGCACCCCGGGCCAGGCGAGGATATCCAGCGGCGACACGCTGGCATCGTGTTTCATCATGTCGGCGACGGATTCGGTCGCCTCGATCAGCGACTGCACGCGGTCCACGTCGAATGCGGTGGGCGAGCCGCCCGACTGGCCGCGATCGCGCAGCACCACATCGACCTTGCCCCGACTCAGCCGTTTCTTGAGGCGATTGCGCACCTCGGGCTCCAGCGCCCGCAGGGCCTCCGGCAGGTGGATGCGCAACTCGAGATAGCGATGGTTGACGCTCTTCAGTTCCCAGTCGTAAACGCCCTGGTCCAGCGTCATCGGCTGCCGGGCGAAGCCGGTCATGCTCGCGATCATAAGGTCCCCTGTTGATAGCCCTGCGCGTGGTAACAGCCCGGTGCGCGTGTGATTTGCTGGCGTCTTCGGCCGCCTTTGCCCCAGATCCGCCGCGGGCGCGCTCATGTGAGAGCCTCTCCCGTCTCCCGTATACTGCGCGCCACTCCAATCTAGCAAGGATCAAGCATGCGACCCAGTGGCCGACAAGCCGACGAGATGCGCCCGGTGCGTTTTACCCGCCATTTCACCCGGCACGCGGAGGGTTCCGTGCTGGTGGAGTTCGGCGACACCCGGGTGCTGTGCAACGCGACCATCGAGTCGCGCGTGCCGCCGTGGCTGAAGAACAAGGGTCGCGGCTGGGTGACGGCGGAGTACAGCATGCTGCCACGCTCGACGCACGACCGCATGGCGCGCGAGGCCGCGCGCGGCAAGCTGGGCGGACGCACCATGGAGATCCAGCGTCTGATCGGCCGCTCCCTGCGCGCCGTGGTTGACCTGGAGGCCCTGGGCGAGCGCCAGATCATCGTCGACTGCGATGTCATCCAGGCTGACGGCGGGACCCGTACCGCCTCGATCAGCGGTGCCTATGTCGCCCTGCGCGACGCGATCCGCAAGGCGCGCGAGCAGGGCATGATCCGCAAGGACCCGCTGCACGGGCACCTGGCGGCGATCTCGGTGGGCATCTTCAACGGTGCGCCGGTCCTCGACCTGGATTACGACGAGGACTCCCAGGCCGAGACCGACCTGAACCTGGTGATGAACGAGGCCGGCGGCGTGATCGAGATCCAGGGGACGGCCGAGGGCCATGCCTTCCGCCGCGACGAGCTGAACCAGATGCTGGATCTGGGCGAGAAGGGCATCCAGCAGATCGTCGAGGCCCAGCGGGCGGCGCTGGCCAAGGGAGACACTGATTGATGGACACGTTCGCGTTGGCGCCCCATGTTTCCCGAGACCAGGCGCGGCGCGCAGTCGGTAGTGGTGCTACCGGCAAGCGGCGCAACGCAGGATCGGGGAACATGGGGTGCCAACCCCACAAATTCTTGACGGACGGGGCTCGGCCGATTTTGCCCGCTGACTGCGTTGCGGCTCGCTTATGTAGCTCGGCTACACGTCGCTCACCACGCCTTGTCAGCACGCAAAATCGACTCGAGCGCGAACGTGTCCATCAGTCAGTGTCTCCCTGGGGCTGAGCCATGGACCCATCCCGTCGCGTCGTCCTCGCCACCGGCAACCCCGGCAAGCTGCGCGAGATCCGGGCCCTGCTGGAGCCGCTGGGGCTGGCGATCGAGCCGCAGTCGGAACACGCGGTGCCCGAGGCTGACGAGACCGGGCTGACCTTCGTCGAGAACGCGATCCTCAAGGCACGCAACGCCGCGCAGCATACCGGCCTGCCCGCGATCGCCGATGACTCGGGCCTGGAGGTCGACGCCCTGCGCGGCCAGCCGGGCATCTACTCCGCGCGTTATGCGGGGCCGGAGGCGGACGATGCCGCGAACAACGCCAAGCTGCTGGAGGCGCTGGCGGGTGTCCCCGAGGCCCAGCGAGCCGCGCGGTTTCGCGCAGTCGTCGTGTTTCTGGAACATGCCGAGGATCCTTCGCCGCTGATCGCCGAAGGGGTCTGGCCGGGCCGCATCGTCGAGCAGCCCAGCGGTGCCAACGGCTTCGGCTACGACCCGCTGTTCTTTGTGCCCGAGGAGGGCTGCACCTCGGCCGAACTGCCCCCGGAGGCCAAGAATCGCCTGAGCCATCGCGGCCAGGCCCTGGCCAAACTGGTGGCACAACTGCGGGAACGTGCCGATCACTGAGCCGGCGCCTATGCTCGCGGGATGAGCGTATTCGCCACCCCGTTGCCCCTGGCTTTGTATGTGCACCTGCCCTGGTGCGTGCGCAAATGCCCGTACTGCGACTTCAACTCCCACGAGCCGCGGGGCGAGGCCCCGTTCGACGCGTATGTCGAGGCGCTGATGCGCGACCTCGAGTCGCAGCTCCCGGATGTCTGGGGGCGGCGCGTGGACAGCGTGTTCATCGGCGGCGGGACCCCCAGCCTGTTCCCGCCCGAGGCAATGGCGGACCTGCTCTCCGGTCTGCGTGCGCGGCTGCCCCTGCGCCCGGATGCCGAGATCACGCTGGAGGCCAACCCCGGAACCGCAGATCGCGCATACTTCCATGGCTACCGCGAGGCCGGGGTCAACCGGCTGTCGCTGGGTATCCAGAGCTTCGACGACGCCATGCTCGAGCGACTGGGGCGCATCCACGGCGGGGCCGAGGCCCATGCCGCGGTCGAGCATGCCCGCGGCGCCGGGTTCGACAACATCAACCTGGATCTGATGTTCGGCCTGCCGCAGCAGTCTGTCGAGGCTGGGCTGTCGGACCTCCAGGCCGCGGTCGATCAGGGACCCGAGCACATCTCCTGGTATCAGCTGACCCTGGAGCCCAACACCTATTTCGCAGCCCGGCCCCCGGTATTGCCACCGGATTCCACGATCGAGGAATTGTTCACACAAGGACAATGTGTGCTGGCTGCGGCTGGCTATACTCGATACGAGGTTTCCGCGTACGCCACGAGGGGGCGGGAATGCCGGCACAACCGCAACTACTGGACGTTCGGCGACTACCTTGGCATCGGGGCCGGGGCCCATGGCAAGCTGACACTGCCGTCCCAAGGGCGGGTGTTGCGGCGGACCAAGCCGCGCCAGCCCGCGGCCTACCTGGAAACGCCCGACCAGCACCGCGACCAGGCGGTCCCCGAGGCCGAGCTGCCGTTCGAGTTCATGCTCAACGCGTTGCGTCTGGTGGAGGGAGTGCCCGCGCATTGCTTCGAGGAGCGCTGCGGCCTGGACCTGACTACGCTGGAACCGGCGCTGGGCACGCTACGGGCAGAGGGTCTGCTGGTGTCCGATCCGCAGCGCCTGCAGCCGACCGAACGTGGCCTGGCCTTTCTCAATGACATTCTGGAGCGGTTTTTGCCGGAAGACATGGCGGGTGTGACAGCCGGGGCCCGGGTCATAGCGGGCCCGGAGGAGGTGCGGTGATGCGACCGGTGGAGTTTGTCGGCTTTACCTGCCCCTGGTGTGGCGAACCGGGCGAGACGACGGTGGACATGGTCAGTGCGGACCAGGAATGGATCGAGGACTGCGCCGTGTGCTGCGCCCCCATCGTGTTTCGGCGCGTCGAGTCCCCGGACGCCGAGATCCCGCAGGTGGAGGCCATTCGGGAGGGGGGATGAGTGTGACCCCGCCGTACACGCCGATTGCCTGCGAGCGCTACTCCGAACTGGAACTGGCGATCCTGCGCGGGCAACACCTGCGCACCCACTGGCGCCGGGGCGAAATGGATCGGATTGCGGTGGTGCGGCCGCTGGATCTGCGCACGCGGCGCGGGGCCGAGTATCTGATCCTGCGTGACGCCGAGGGTCGGCGGCAGTGGTGGCGGCTGGACCGCCTGGTCAGCTTCGAGCCGGTGCCCGGCTGATACGCCGTCCTTGCACGGCGAGCGCCTGGCCCGCCCCTGGAGATCGCTGCGCTGGCGCTCGCGATGACGGGAGGCGGGCGCGGGGCCCGCTTCGCGTCAGCTGCGCTTCATCTGGTCGAAGAACTCGGAGTTGGTCTTCGAGGACTGCATGCGACCGAGCAGGAATTCCATCGCCTCGATGTCGTCCATCCCGTGCAGGAACTTGCGCAGGATCCAGAGCTTTTGCAGCTCGTCCGGCGCGGTCAGCAGTTCTTCGCGGCGGGTGCCGGAGCGGTTCACGTTGATCGCCGGGTAGATGCGCTTCTCGGCGATGCGGCGCTCCAGGTGCACTTCCATGTTGCCGGTGCCCTTGAACTCCTCGTAGATCACCTCGTCCATCTTCGAGCCGGTCTCGACCAGCGCGGTGGCGAGGATGGTCAGGCTGCCGCCTTCCTCCACGTTGCGCGCGGCACCGAAGAAGCGCTTCGGACGGTGCAGGGCGTTGGCGTCCACGCCGCCGGTCAGCACCTTGCCGGAGCTGGGGGCGACGGTGTTGTAGGCGCGCGCCAGGCGGGTAATGGAGTCCAGCAGGATCACCACGTCGCGCTTGTGCTCGACCAGGCGCTTGGCCTTCTCGATCACCATCTCGGCGACCTGCACATGGCGCTGGGCCGGTTCGTCGAAGGTCGACGAGACCACTTCGCCCTGGACCATGCGGTCCATCTCGGTGACTTCCTCCGGGCGCTCGTCGATCAGCAGCACGATCAGGTAGCACTCGGGGTAGTTGGTCGCGATGCTCTGGGCGATGTTCTGCAGCATCAGCGTCTTGCCCGCCTTGGGCGGGGAGACGATCAGGCCACGCTGGCCCTTGCCGAACGGCGCCACGATGTCGATGACGCGGGCGGTGATGTCCTCGGTGGAGCCGTTGCCGCGCTCCATGCGCATGCGCTTGGAGGGGTGCAGCGGCGTGAGGTTCTCGAACAGCACCTTGTGCCGGGCATTCTCCGGTGGTTCGAAGTTGATCTCCGAGACCTTCAGCAGCGCGAAGTAGCGCTCGTTGTCCTTGGGCGGGCGGATCTTGCCGGCGATGGTGTCGCCGGTACGCAGCCCGAAGCGTCGAATCTGGCTGGGGGAGACGTACACGTCGTCCGGCCCGGCCTGATAGGAGCTGTCGGCGCTGCGCAGGAATCCGAAGCCGTCGGAGAGGATCTCCAGGACTCCGTCACCGTAGATGGCTTCACCGCTTTTGGCATGGGCCTTCAGCAGGGCAAAGATGATCTCCTGCTTGCGGGCGCGGGACATGTTGTCGATGCCTTTTTCTTCTGCAAAGGCGACGAGATCGGCAGCGGACATCCGCTTCAGTTCGGTCAGGTTCATTCGTGGGGTGCTGTGTTCAACGTGGATGATCGGCGACCGGGGATGGCCGCTCGGCTTGCCTTGGATTGAGTATCGGGGGCAGGTTGCGGTCTGGCGACCGCCTGAACTGAACCGATGGTAAGCGACGCGCCCGCTTGGGGCAAGGCCTGGTGGCGTCGTTTTTTTGGTACTGCAACCCCGGGGCCGCATGCGACCCCGGGGTATGCCGGATCAGAGGTGCTGGTCCAGGAAAGCGGTCAGCTGCGACTTGGACAATGCGCCGACCTTGGTGGCTTCGACATCGCCATTCTTGAACAGCATCAGCGTCGGGATCCCGCGAATGCCGTACTTCGGCGGCGTGGACGGGTTCTCGTCGATGTTCAGCTTGGCGACTTTGACCTTGCCGGCGTATTCTTCGGCGATTTCATCCAGAATGGGGGCGATCATCTTGCAGGGCCCGCACCACTCGGCCCAGTAGTCCACCAGGACTGGCTGATCCGCCTTCAGGACGTCTTCGTCGAAACCGGCGTCTGACGTGTACACAATTTTGTCGCTCACTCCGAGCCCTCATCACTTGGGTTGGGGGAACAGCCCGCAACGCCGGCTGCACGGCTCTTACTATCGACGATGATCGCCAGACAGTTCAAGTAATAGAGGATTCACATGACCGATCCCGCGCAGGAAACGCCCCGCTTCGACCAGCTCGATCTGCCCGAGGCCGTACAGGCGGGCATCCGCGCCACCGGTTTCGAGACCTGCACGCCGATCCAGGCGCTGACCCTGCCCATTGCGCTGGCCGGGCGGGATGTCGCCGGGCAGGCGCAGACCGGTACGGGCAAGACCGCGGCCTTTCTGATCGCCACCTTCAACCGTCTGCTGCGCCAGGCGCCCGCGCCCGATCGCCGGGCGACCGATGTGCGCGCCCTGATCGTCGCCCCGACGCGTGAACTCGCCATCCAGATCCACAAGGATGCCGAGATGCTGGGGCGCGAAACCGGGCTCAAGCTGGCGCTGGCCTATGGTGGTACCGGTTACGACAGCCAGCGCGAGCAGCTGGAGGCCGGGGCCGACATCCTGATTGGTACGCCGGGCCGGATCATCGACTACTTCAAGCAGAAGGTGTTCGGGCTCGGGCACACCGAGGTGGTGGTGCTGGACGAGGCCGATCGCATGTTCGATCTCGGTTTCATCAAGGACGTGCGTTTCCTGATGCGTCGCTGCGCGCCGGCCAGCGAGCGGCTGTCCATGCTGTTCTCGGCCACGCTGTCGCTGCGCGTGATGGAGCTGGCCTACGAGCACATGAGCAACCCGGAAAAGGTCCAGGTCGAGGCCGAGACCCTGACCGCGGATCGCGTGCGCCAGGTGATCTACTACCCGGCGAACGAGGAAAAAATCCCGCTGCTGCTGGGGCTGGCGCGCGATCTCAAGCCGGAGCGGGCCATCGTGTTCGTGAACACCAAGCACGGGGCAGAGAAGGTCTGCGACTGGCTGAACGTGAACGGGCAGAAGGCCGCGCTGCTCTCGGGTGATGTGCCGCAGAACAAGCGCTCGAGCCTGCTGGAGCGCTTCACCGCAGGCGAGTACGCCTTTCTGGTGGCGACCGATGTCGCGGCGCGCGGACTGCACATCCCGGCCGTGACCCACGTGTTCAACTTCGATCTGCCGCAGTCGGGCGAGGACTACGTGCACCGCATCGGGCGCACGGCACGCGCCGGGGCCGAGGGCGACGCCATCAGCTTCGGCTGCGAGGACTCCGCGTTCTACCTGCCGGACATCGAGTCCTATCTCGGCGAACGGATCCCCACGGAGACCGTGGACCCCGCAGCCCTGTTCAGCGACCCGGTGCGCCCCAAGCCGCGCCCGCGCAAGCCGCGCGACGACCGGCGCGGCGGCGGTGGACGTGGCGGTGCGCGCGGATCGGGTAAACCGTCGGGCGGCGGCGGGCACCGCCATCGCAGCGGGGGCGGCAAGCCAAAAGGCTCCTGAGCCGTTCTGCGAACAGGCGCAAGAGGGAGCAGGGAGGGGGAAATGGTGCCGACGGCAGGAGTCGAACCTGCGACCTATCGATTACGAATCGATTGCTCTACCAACTGAGCTACGTCGGCGAAGCGCGCCATAATAGCGGGGGTGGGGCTCGACAACAATCCCGCGCGACCGGCGGCGCGGGTTCCGGATCAGGCCGTGCGCTCGCTGACCCGAATAATCACGTCCACACCCAGCAGCTCTTTGCCTTCCGGCAGCGGGGGCAGGTGCGAGATATCGACCCGTGCGGGATCGACGTCTTCCAGCTCGCCGGTGTCGGTGTGGAACAGGTGGTGGTGCGGATTCAGGTTGGAGTCGTAGAAAAGCTTGGTCGGGTCGATCACGACCTCGCGCACCAGGCCCTTCTCTGCGAACAGCTTGAGCGTGTTGTAGACCGTGGCCTTGGAGACGCGCGACGAATGCTGCACCAGGCGGCCGAGGATTTGTTCGGCGCTCAGGTGCTGATGACGCGCGAACATTACGCGTGCAATCTCCACGCGCTGCTCCGTCGGAGAGATCGTGTGTTCGCGCAGCAACGCGCGGGCGTCGTCGACGTCCAGCAGATTCGGATTGTCAGATGTAGCAGACATATTCCGGACAATATAACAGCTGCTGGATCGCGTCCAGATCACGTCAGTCCGATGGGGGTCCGGAGGCGCAAGCCTCTGATAGAATGGAGCGGGTGATGGGAATCGAACCCACATTAAGAGCTTGGGAAGCTCCCGTTCTACCATTGAACTACACCCGCTTGAGTCGGCGATTGTAGGTCTTGTTGGCCTCCGGCTCAACGGCAAATTGACCAGTCGAAGAACTATGCAGATTCAGCTGAACGGCGAACCCTTCGAACTCCCCGAAGATGGCGAGGCCACCCTGGCTGCGCTGATCGAGGCGCGTGGCCTGGGCGGTCGCCGCCTGGCAGTGGAGGTCAACGAGGAGCTGGTACCGCGCAGCGAGCACGCCGCGCACCCGTTGCATCCCGGCGATCGCGTGGAGATCGTGCAGGCGATTGGGGGCGGTTGAGTCCGAGTCGCCGTCCGTAACTACTTTCAACGAAGGAATCACCATGACCGAATCGGCCGCCGCGTCTGCCGACGACCTCTTCCGCGTGGGTTCACGCGAGTTCACCTCCCGTCTGCTGGTGGGCACAGGCAAGTACCGCGATCTCGATCAGACCCGTGATGCCATTGAGGCCAGCGGGGCGGAGATCGTCACGGTCGCGATCCGCCGCACCAACATCGGCCAGAACCCGGACGAGCCCAACCTGCTGGACGTGATCTCGCCGGAGCGCTACACGCTGCTGCCGAACACGGCCGGCTGCTTTACCGCCGATGACGCGATCCGTACCTGCCGCCTGGCGCGCGAGCTGCTGGACGGGCACAACCTGGTGAAGCTGGAGGTCCTGGGCGACGAGAAGACCTTGTACCCGGATGTCTTCGAGACCGTGAAGGCCGCCGAGACCCTGGTCGCCGAGGGCTTCGATGTGATGGTCTACACCACCGACGATCCGCTGCTGGCGAAGCGCCTGGAAGAGATCGGCTGTCTGGCGATCATGCCGCTGGCCGCCCCGATCGGCTCCGGGCTGGGTATCCAGAACCGCTACAACATCCGCGAGATCGTCGAAAACGCCAACGTTCCGGTGCTGGTCGATGCCGGCGTCGGCACGGCCTCGGATGCCGCAATCGCGATGGAGCTGGGCTGCGACGGGGTGCTGATGAATACCGCCATCGCGGCTGCCGAGGACCCGGTGATGATGGCCTCGGCCATGCGTCACGCGATCATCGCCGGGCGTCAGGCCTACCGTGCCGGGCGCATGGCGCCGCGCCGCTACGCCTCGGCCTCCTCGCCGCAGACCGGCCTGTTCTTCAGCTGAGCATGAGTGAGTCTGCTGATTCTGCCTCCGACGACAAGCCCTTTTACCGGCGTATCCGCAGTTTCGTGCGCCGCGAGGGGCGGCTGACGCCGGGCCAGCAGCGTGCGCTGGACGAGCTGTTGCCGCGCTTCGGGCTCGCGCTGCCGGAGCCCGCGGCACCGCTGGACCTGGCGGCCGTCTTCGGCCGCGAGGCGCCGGTCACGCTGGAGATCGGCTTTGGCGACGGCGAGAGCCTGGCCGAGCAGGCGGCGCAGAACCCGGGGCGCGATTACATCGGCACCGAGGTCCATCGCCCGGGCGTGGGTCACCTGCTGCGCGAGGTGGAGCAGCGCGGTCTGACCAACGTGCGCGTCTCCGACCACGACGCCGTGGAACTGCTGGAGCACTACATCGCGCCGGCGGCCCTGGACGGGGTGCAGGTGTATTTCCCCGACCCCTGGCACAAGAAGCGCCACCACAAGCGCCGTCTGATCCAGCCACCGTTCGTGCGCCTGCTGGCCTCGCGTATGCGCCCGAGCGGGCGGCTGCACCTGGCGACCGACTGGGCCGAATACGCCGAGCACATGATGGCGGTACTGGAAGAATGCGCGCCGTGGTTCGAGCCGGATGGCCCGGTGCCGGCCCCGGGGCGGCTGCCGGAACGCCCGGTGACCAAGTTCGAGCGGCGCGGCGAGCGGCGCGGCCACGCGGTGGCCGATCTCCTCTACAGGCGCACCGACGCCGAGGCCTGACGGGCCTCAGGCCTCGCCCATCCACCAGGCGCTGACCGCGCCGGCCAGGCTCATCAGGGCGAGCACGAAAATCGCGACCTCGGTGCCCGCGAGCTGGGCCAGCAGCCCGAACAGCCCGCCCACGAGCAGCAGCGCGCCGATCACGGTATTGCTGACGGCGGTGAACGCGGCGCGGGTCTTCTCGGTGGCCATGTCCACCAGATAGGTCTTGCGCCCCAGCCGCACGCCGGCATGGCTGACCCCCAGCAGGAAGAACAGCAGCGCGTAGACGACCCCGCCCGGCACCAGCGCCGAATCGGTATCCACCGGCGCGAACCAGACACCCAGGGCGACCAGGATGCCGAGCCCTGCGGCCAGCAGGCCCGAGAGAATCAGTACCCAGCGGGAGGAACGATCGGACAGGCGTCCCCAGACCGGGGCGCTGACCGCCGAGGCCAGCCCGCTGGCCAGGATCAGCAGCCCAAGCGTGCCCAGATCCCCCGAGGTCGCATCCTCCGCCAGCAGCACATAGAACGGCAGCGCCAGGGCCGTGCTCATCAGCAGCGCGCGGGTGAACACGAAGTGCCCGAACGCGCGGTCGGTCCACAGCAGGCGTACCGAGGACAACGCCTGGGTGATCGCGTTGCCGCCGCCCTCGGTGGAGCCCGGGGCCTCGTGCAGGCGCGTAAAGGTCGCGGCCGCCACCCACCAGGCGCCGGCGGAGGCGGCCAACAGGGCGACGAATATGCCAATACCGGCATCCTCGAGGTTCGCCAGGGTCAGATAGACCCCCAGCCCCAGCGTGAAGAAGCCGGCCAGCGAGGCGGCATAGCCCATCACGGTGCCGCGGCGCTGCTTGGCAATCGTCTTGCCGAGCACGTCCTTCGCGGCCACCGAATTGATCCCGCGCGCCAGCGCGAACACGGTCAGCAGCCCGAGGATCGCCCAGCCCGCCGCCGCGCCCTCCAGGGTCAGGGCGACGATCGCCATCCCGGCGACCGCCAGCCCGGAGAGGACCGAGCCCAGGATCCAGAACCCCTTGCGGATGGCGCGGCGGCGAATGGAGGCGGCGACGAACAGCTGCGGGAGCAGCGAGCCCGATTCGCGGATCGGGACGAGGAAGCCGGCAAACGCGGCCGGGGCGCCCAGCGCCCCCAGCAGCCAGGCCAGTACCAGCCGCGCCGAGGCCAGCTCGTCGCCAATCTTGCTCAGCGTGTTGGAGACCAGGTGGACGAAGAAATTGACCGGCTGCGCGCGGCAGGCATCCTCCGGGATGTCCTTGCAGACGCGCGCGTCCTCTTCCCCGGCGATGGTCTCGTACAGGTGCAGGATCGGACGCGGCAGCTTTTCCGAATCAGTCTCGGCCATCGGTATCCCTGGTTACGAGGAGATCCCCCCCGCGCTGTCATTGCGAGGAGCGAAGCGACGAATCCATCGATTCTCGAAACAACCGGCCCCGCGGCCCTGCCATCGTCAGGAGGCTGCCTCGTCACCTCCTCGCCATGAGGGGCAGGGCCGGATTAGCGCCGCCCGGCGAGCGGGTCGTTCGGGTCGACGCTGTCGCGAAACGGCTTGCGCCGGTCGAGGTTCGTCAGCTGGTAGACGTTGCCCAGCCAGTTGTTCATCACCGCCAGTGCGGTGTCGTGCCAGGTGTTGTCCAGGCGGTCGAGCAGCAGTGCCTCCGGCAGTGCCGGGATCTCGGTGCAGTGCTCGACCGCGACCTGCACATGCTCGCGGTGCTCGTCGAGGATCGCCGCCGCCTGCGGCAGCAGGTAGTTCTCCGGCAGGGGCGGATAGCTCTCGCGTTCGCCCTGGATGTAGCGCACGACCTCGCGCTTGTACTCCTTGAGCAGGCTGATCGAGTCGTACTCCGGATGCCCCTGGAAGAAGACCATGCGGAAACCATCCGGTGATGCACCCAGATGGATGCCGGACTGCTCGCTCTCCACCAGTACACGCAGGCCGTGGCGCTCGAACTGCTCGCGCGAGACGTCGTTGTAGCGCGAGTGTGGCACGTCGAAACGCGTGTTCACGCCGGTGACCAGCGGGTGGCCGCGGTCCACCACGCGATGCGGGAACACGCCCCACAGCTTCTCGCCCATGTGCACGCGATGCTCGCCGTAGCGGGCCTGCAGTACGGCGTGGGTGGCAAGGCAGGAGCACAGCGTGGAGGTCACGTTGTCCCAGGCCCAGTCGACCACCTCCGCCAGGGGCTCCCAGAACGGCTCCAGCGCCAGATCGGGCTGGGTCACGTTGGCCCCGGTGATGATCAGCGCGTCGAGGCCATCCTTCTTCAGATCCTCGAAGTCCTCGTAGTAGTGCTTGATGTGATCGCGCCCCTTCGGCCCGCGCTTGAGTTGCGGCAGGGTGAAGGGGTGGATGTAGAACTGCGCGATCTGGTTGCTCTCGCCGATCAGGCGGAAGAACTGGCGCTCGGTGGCCGCCAGGGCGGCGTCCGGCATCATGTTCAGCAGCCCGATGTGCAGCGCGCGGATCTCCTGCTGCTGGGCGAAGTCGCTGGGCAGTACGGTCTCGCCCTCGCTCTTCAGGCGGGCGAAGGTGGGCAGGTCGGAGTGGGCAACGAGAGGCATTAGAGGCGTGCCTCCCGTTCCAGGGCCATGCACACCAGGTCGTCGAAGTCCGCGGCGTTGCGGACCTGCGCGAGCTCGGTGGTGCTGATGGTGTAGCCGTGTGCCTCCGCGATTGCCTCGTAGCGTGGCAGGCGCGCGCGGAACAGGCGCGAGAACACCCAGCGCACAAAGGCGTCCGGGTCGATCTGGGCGACATAGTCCAGCCCCTCGTCGCGCATGTACTCGGCAAGCTGCTGGTCGAGGAAGGCCTCGCGGTAGTACAGCGGCTTCGGGTCGCGTTCCGCGCGCTCGATCAGCTGGCGCTCGTCTTCGTCAGTCGCCTTGATGTAGAGGATCAGCGTGTGCTCGGCGAGGGTCTCCAGGACGCCGGGGCTGTCCAGTTCGCAGACCGAGCCGCCGGCGTCGTTGACGAAATGCGGATAGCCGAACAGCGTCTGCGACTTGTGGATGAAGTCCGGCACGTCGAGCATCGCCTGCACCTCGGACTCGTGGTGCAGGTTCTGGCGGCGCTTGAACTCGGTCAGCGGCAGGCCGCCCTGTTCCGGGTTGCCGAGCTTGCCGAGGAAGCTCGCGACCGGGTGCAGGTTGTCCACCGTGATGTTGTTGATGATCTGGATCGAGTCCGAGCGCAGCAGGTCGCGCAGAAACGGCACGGCCATCGCCTGGGCCTTGATGTTGTCCAGGATCGGTTCGCTCAGGTAGCGCGTGCCGATGCGGTAGTCACCCGAGTAGTGGAACCACTCCTCGCGTCGGAGCATGTTGGACAGGCGCGTCTTGCCGACACCGGACATCCCTAGCAGGGTGATCCGGCGATGGTCCAGTTGGCGGTATTCTTCGGGCGAAAGGCGCATGTCCGGGTTTCGTTTAACGTCGCAGGATGAACAGGATACCCGCGATCACGGCCAGACCGCTGATCACATAGTGGTCGTACTGAAACTGCAGCCCCAGCAGGCCGCGCAGGCCGAACAGGATCAGCCACGCGCCCAGCAGAATGTTTCCTAGCATGCGCATCCCTGCGTTTCTCCCCGTCTATCGTTAGCGGATCAGTTGACTGAGCTCGCGGAACTGCGGGTCGGCCGCGTCGCGCAGCCACTCGAACAGTACCGATTCGTGGTTCGTGATGATCGCGCCCGCCGCGCGCAGTCGCTCCAGTCCGTTGCGCTTGCGCGTGGCGTCGCGCGAGCAGACGGCGTCCTCGACGACGAATACGGTAACACCTGCGTCCAGCAGTTCCAGAGCCGTCTGAGTGACGCAGATATGCGTCTCGGCGCCGGTCAGGATGATCTGGTCGCCGCCAGTCAGGCGCGCGTGGAGGTCGTCTTCCGCGCAGCAGGAGAAGGCCGTCTTGTCGGTCAGCGTGCCATGTCCGTCCAGTGCCTGCTGCAGGCTCGCGGTCACCTCGCCCAGCCCCTTCGGATACTGGCGCGAGACCTCGATCGGGATGTCCAGCTTGCGCGCGGCCTCGACGAGCCGTGCGGTGTGGCGTTCCACCGCATCGCGTTCGCTGTCCGGCATTGCGGCCAGCAGCCGCTCCTGCAGGTCAATCAGGACCAGGCGGGAACGGGCACGGTCGCAGCGGGCGCGTGGATCGACGGTCATCGCTCCAGCAGCTGGTTGATCGACTCCAGGTCCGCGACGCTCAGGCGGCCGGCGGCGCGCTGCAGGCGCAGCGAGTCGGTCAGGAAGCCGTAGCGGGCCTCGGCGTAGTCACGCTCGGCGCGGAACACCTCGCGCAGGGCCAGCAGCACGTCGACCTGGGTACGCGTGCCGACCTCGAACCCGGCTTCCGCCGACTCGAAGGCGGCCTGGGTGGAGATCAGTGCCTGCTCCAGGGCGCGCACGCGCGAGCTGTTCGCGATCACCGACAGATAGGCATTGCGCGTGTCCTGGGTGGTGCGGCGTTCAACGAGCGACTGGCCTTCCTGTGCGGCCTGGAAGTCCTCGCGGGCCTGGCGGGTCAGCGCGCTCACGCGCCCGCCGGTATAGAACGGCACCTCCAGGCGCACGCCCACCTGGGCCTCGGTGCCTTCGTTGAACAGGGGCCCCACGCCCTGCGCGCCAGCGCCGCCGTCATCGATACCGTGGAAACGGTTTTCGCTGACCGAGGCGTTCAGGTTCAGCCTTGGCTGGCCCTCGGCGCGCTGACGCTGGATCTGCTCGCGGGCGGTCTCGGTGGTCAGACGCTGGGCAGCCAGCTCCAGGTTATTTTCCAGCGCGATATCGACCCATGCCTGGGCATCGGCCGGTTCTGGCGGGGTCAGTTCGGCATCCTCGCGCAGCACGTCGAGTTCGTCCCAGTACGTATTGGTGATTACCGCGAGTTGTTCGCGCGCCACGTCCAGCTGGTTCTCCGCGGCGATGCGTTCGGCCTCGGCGATGTCGCGCTGGGCCTGGGCCTCTTTCACGTCGGTGCTGGCGATCAGGCCCACCTCGAAGCGGCGCTCGGTCTGTTCCAGCTGGCGGCCGATGGCCTCGAGCTCCGCCTCGCGAAAGGCCAGTGTCTCTTGGGCAACCAGTACATCGAAGTAGGCCTCGGATACCCGCAGGATCAGGTCCTGGCGGGCGGCGTCCAGCTCGGCCTCCGCGCGCGCAATCTCGAGATCGGCCTGGGTCAGTTCAATGAAATTGCGGCGGTCGTAGAGGCTCTGCATCAGCGATACGCCAAAGCTGGTCTGGCGTCCGTCGAAGCTGTCCTGGTTGCGATAGTTGTTGTAGAAGGCGCCGGCCTCGGCCTCGCCGGTGATCTGCGGCAGGAACGCGGAGCGCGCGATCGGACGGTTCTCGAGCACGCTGCGGTACTCGGCCTTGGCCGCGCGCAGCTCGGCGTCTTCCGTGGCGGCGCGTTCGTAGACCTCCAGCAGGCTGGCGGCCGGGGCCGGACTGGCCACCAGCAGGGCGATGCCGGCAGTCGCCAGCGTGGAAAAAATACGTTTGACGGACCGGTTCATGGGCGCGGCTTCCTGAATAGACAGGGAAAGCTCCATCGTAGGGAAACACCGGGCAATGTGCACGCGGACCCGTGTTTCTGCGATGGAGACCCCGGCGGGCGGACGGCCGGGGGTGGGAAGTCAGAATTCGAACGCGGGTTTCGGTTCGAAACCGACCAGCGGCTCCACACGCGTCTCGAACAGCACGTCGTGGCGGACGCTGTCCTCGGTGGTGCGGGTAATCAGGTTGGCCTGCATGATCGGGCCGTCACCGGTGATCACGAACAGCCGGCCACCCAGGGTCAGGTAGCGTTCGAGGAAGTCGTTGTATTCGGTCATCGCGCCGGTCAGCACGATCACGTCATAGCGCTCGCGCGGCGGAGCCCACTCGGGGGTCACGGTGGCGGTGCGCAGGCTGGCGTTCTCCAGCCCCAAGTCGACCAGCGTATTGCGCGCATTCAGGCGCAGTTCGTCAATGCGCTCGATGGAGTCGACGTGCGCGGCCAGGCGTGCCAGGCAGGCGGTGACATAGCCGGAGCCGGTACCGATCTCCAGCACCGTCTCGGTCGGCTGCGCCGCGGCGGCCTGCAGCAGGCGGCCGATCACCACCGGTGGCAGGGTGTGCGCGCCATGGCCGAGCGGGATTTCGGAGTCGGCGTACGCCAGGGCCTTGTAGGCGTCCGGCATGAAGCGTTCGCGTGGAAGCGTTTCCATCACGTCCAGTACACGCATGTCCAGCACGTCCCAGGGACGGACCTGCTGTTCAACCATGTTCATCCGGGCCAGGGCGAAATCCATCGCGGAGTCCTCGAGTACGTCAATAGCGGCGAAAGAGTACGTTCGCACGCTCGTCCAGGCAAGTTGCTGTAGGAGGCCAGCCCTCTGGCCGATGGGCCCGGACCGACAGCCGATCGGCCAGAGGGCTGGCCTCCTACGGGTTCGGGGCGGTGTGGAGGGCATCCTCGATCGCCCGGATACGCGCACGCTCCAGGGCCTCGCCGAGGGCCTTGCCCTTGTGCCCCTCGGCCATCAGGGTCTGGACGTCGACCCCCTGCGCGGCCGCCACGGCGCGGCGCACCGCATCGGCCTGGGGATAGGGCTTGTCCTGCCAGCCGGTGCGCCCGCGAAAATCTGCCTCCACCGCGAGCAGGAAGGGCTCGACGTTGTCCGGCCGGCGCAGGGCATCGAGCCCGTCTACGAGTTTCATCACCGTCTTCGGGCGCAGCTCGAAGACCCGGTGCACCAGTCCGTGATAGCGCGCGACCCGCACGGCCAGTTCGCGGTAGCGGTTGGGGATGCGCAGGCGCTCGGCCAGTGCGCGGATCAGTACGACCCCGCGCTCCTCGTGGCCGTGGTGGCTGGGCAGGATCTCGGGGTCGGTGTTGCCCTTGCCGAGGTCGTGGACCAGCGCAGCGAAGCGGACCTCCGGGGACTCGGACAGGCGGGTGGCCTGGTCCAGCACCATCAGGGTATGCACGCCGGTATCGATCTCCGGGTGGTAGCGCGCCGGCTGCGGGACGCCGAACAGGCATTCGATCTCGGGGAACAGGCGGGCCAGCGCCCCGGCCTCGCGCAGCACCTCGATGAAGCGGCGCGGGGCCGGGCTCTTCAGGGCCTTTTCGCACTCGGCCCAGACGCGCTCCGGTACCAGCGCATCGACCTCGCCGGAGGTGACCAGCTCGCGCATCAGCTCCCGCGTGTCATCGGCGACCCGAAAGCCCCATGGCTCCAGTTGTGCGGCAAAGCGGGCCACGCGCAGCAGTCGCACCGGGTCCTCGGCGAAGGCGGGCGAGACGTGACGCAGCAGGCGCGCCTCGAGGTCGGCCTGGCCGTTGTAGCAGTCGATCAGATGGCCGTCGGCGTCCTCCGCCATCGCGTTGATGGTCAGGTCACGCCGTTCGAGGTCGGCCTCCAGCGTGACCTCGGGCGAGGCATTGAACTGGAAGCCGTGGTAGCCGCGCGCGGTCTTGCGCTCGGTGCGCGCCAGCGCATATTCCTCGTGCGTCTCGGGGTGCAGAAAGACCGGGAAATCCCGCCCCACCGGGCGGAAGCCGGCAGCCTCCATGGCCTCGGGCGTGGAGCCCACCACCACGTAGTCGCGTTCATGCACCGGGCGCCCCAGCAGCCGGTCGCGCACCGCGCCCCCGACGAGATAGGTCTGCATGGCGCCCGCGCGGCCGCTAGCCGCGGTCGACCTCGCGGGTATGGGTGCGCAGGGCCTGCTTGCGTGCCTCGATGCCGCCACCGAGGTACTCCGGGGCGATCGCCTCGAGGCGCGTCGGGCAGGGCAGACGGGACTCACCTTCGCAGACGCTGTCGATGGTCAGCGAGGCGAAGTTGTCGCGCGACAGCGGCTTGCCGGGCACGAACTCGAACACGCTGGCCTGCAGCTTTCCGGCCCAGTCGGGGAGCGCGATGACCGGGCGGCGGTGGCCGATCAGGCGGCCGACATAGCGCACCAGCTCTTCCAGGCTGTAGGTCTGCGGACCGCACAGCTCAAAGCCTTCGCCGAAGGTCTCCGGATCCTCCAGGGCATCCACGAAATGCTCGGCGACATCGCCCACGTAGACGGGCGCGAACTCCGCGTCCGCCCTTGCCAGCGGCATGAACGGCGAGATCTTCAGCAGGGTGGCGAAGCGGTTCAGGAAGGAGTCGTCGCGCCCGAAGATCACCGACGGACGAAACACCGTGACCGGGAACGCATCGCAGGCGAATACCAGCTGTTCAGCCTCGCCCTTGGTGCGCAGGTAGTGGCTGGGCGGGTTCTCCATGTCGGCCTTCAGCGCGCTCATCTGCAGGAAGCGGCGCACTCCGCAGCTTTCGGCGGCCGCCAGGGCCTTCTGCGTCAGTTCCACATGCGCGGCGCGAAAGCCCGAGCCGTTGCGGCCGCGCTCGTTCAGGATGCCGACCAGGTTGATCACCGCGTCCTGCCCCGCAAAGACGCGCTCCAGCGTGGCCGGGTCGTGGGCGCTGCCCTCGACCAGATCGACCTCGGGGTTCACCAGCAGGTCACGGTGGCGGTGCGGGCGCCGCGACAGCACGCGCACGCGGATACCGCGATCGATCAGGCGGCGGATGATCTGGTGGCCGACAAAGCCGGTGCCGCCGAGGAGGCAGACAGAGCGAATCGAATCAATCGACATGGTCCCAAGGTCCTTCCGAAAGCCAGTGGGGCTGGTCTTATACTCGGGTGACTGTCAATCTTCAAACCGGGTTCCGTCAGGGAAACACTGATCAATGTACACACGCGCGTTGGTACCCCAGGTTTTCCGAGACAAGGCGCGGTGCGCAGCCGGTAGTGGTTCTACCGGCCCGTTATTGACGGATTCGGGCCGCAATGCAGGATGGGAGAACCTGGGGAGCCAACCCCGAAGGGGCTCGGCCGCCCGTTGTTATCAAAAACGGGCGTGGGAACTGCGTTGCGGTTCCCCTGTGCAGAATGACTGCACGGCAGTCACCGCGCCTTGTTCGCACGCAAAAGGGACTCGAGCGCGAGCGTGTACATTGATCAGTGTTTCCCTTGTTCATTCCGAGGCCTCGACATGACCGACCTGACTGCCATCAATCCCGCCACTGGCGAAACACTGGCCCGGTACCCGCGGATGGGTCCCGAGGCCCTGGAGGCCGCGCTGGCGCGGGCGGCCAGCGCCCAGCAGGACTGGGCGGCGCATCCGGCTTCGGTACGGGCCCAGTGCCTGCGCGATCTGGCTGCCGTGCTGCGTGATCAGCGCGAGGCGCTGGCGCGCACTGCCACGCAGGAGATGGGCAAGCGCCTGGTCGAGGCGCGTGCCGAGGTCGACAAGTGTGCGAATGCCTGCGATTACTACGCCGACCGCGGTCCGGACTTTCTCCAGGACACGATGATCGCCTCCGACGCGAGCCGTTCGTTCATCGCCTGGCAGCCACTGGGTACCGTTCTTCTGGTCATGCCCTGGAACTTCCCCTACTGGCAGGCCTTTCGCCAGGCGCTCCCGGCGACCCTTGCCGGCAACACCGTGCTGCTCAAGCACGCCTCCAATGTCCCGGGCTGTGCCGAGCACCTGGAACGTGTGTTCACCGAGGCGGGCCTGCCCGAGGGCGTGTTCCAGAACCTGCCGGTCGGGTCGGGCGCGGTAGAGGGCATTATTGCCGATACCCGCGTGCAGGGCGTGAGCCTGACGGGATCGGAAAGGGCCGGGCGCGCGGTGGGCGCGGCTGCCGGCAAGGCGCTCAAGACCTCGGTGCTGGAGCTGGGCGGCTCGGATGCCTTCGTCGTGCTGGCGGACGCCGATCTCGACCACACCGTCGAGCAGGCGGTGCGCGGGCGTTTTCAGAACAACGGCGAGACCTGCATCGCCGCCAAGCGCTTCATCGTCGAGGAATCGATTGCGGACGCCTTTGTCGAGCGATTCCGGGCGGCCATCGAGGCGCTGGTAATCGGCGACCCGATGAGCGATGACACGAATATCGGGCCGCTGGCGCGCGACGACCTGCGTGACGAGCTGCACGACCAGGTCCGGCGCAGTGTCGCCGCCGGCGCGCGGCTGGTTACCGGCGGCGCGCCGCTCGAGCGGGCGGGCTACTTCTACCCGCCCACGCTGCTGGACGCGGTCGAACCGGGTATGCCCGCCTTCGACGAGGAGACCTTTGGCCCGGTCGCCGCGGTGACCCGCGCACGCAACGCGGATCACGCGATCACGCTCGCCAATCGTTCGCGTTTCGGTCTGGGCGGCAGTGTCTGGACCGCCGACCCGGTACGTGGCGAGGTCCTGGCCCGGCGCCTGGAATGCGGCTGCGCCTTCGTCAACGGCATCGTCAAGAGCGACCCGCGCCTGCCCTTCGGTGGGGTCAAGGACTCGGGCTACGGCCGCGAACTCTCCGAACTTGGCATCCGGGAGTTCCAGAACGCCAAGACGATCTGGGTGGGATAGCACCACCCTGGCCAGGAGCGTCCTCTAGTGCGCGGGGGCGCTCCGGGGGCGGGCGCGGTACAGGCCGAGTTCCAGGCGGCTGTGGCGGTCGGCGTGATCACGCTTTTCCAGGATGCGGGCCACCAGGGGCTCGTCGCGGTCCAGCAGCTCGGCGGCCAGGCCGTTGCGGTCCCGTGGCAGGTAGCCGAGTTGGTGGTCGACCCAGTCGATGGCGACGGCCTTGTCGTCGTGGGGGTTCAGCCGCTCCCGGCGCAGGGTCAGGGCCTGGCCGCGCTTCAGGGCGTTCCACAGCTTCGGCGCATCGTGGTGGCGAAAGCCGGCCAGCGGGATGGTCTGCAGCAGTTCCTCGGTGGTGGCGGTGGCGCTGTAGCGCCCGCGCTTGGCGTAGTAGCCGCGCAGGGTGGGGATCGGGCGGGCCTGCTGGGTCTTGTTCGGCATTTCGGACTCCCTGTGGTCTGGATCTTGGGGTCCGTTGTAGCACTGGGGGTGGCTCACAGAATGAGCCACCCCTGTTAATCACCTCTTGAATGCCCCTGGACGGCTTCCCAGTGCACGGTGTCGCCACGCCGAATGGTGCCCGGCCCCAAGGGCCGCAGGCAGATACCGCTGTCCTGGCGCAGGGCCCCCGCGAGGTTGTAGCCGACCACCTGGTTGAGCCAGCCGCAGGGCGGGCGCGGCCGGGTGATGGCGAAACGCACGGCACCGATGCGCAGGATCCCCGCGCGCGGGCTGCGTCGGAGGCCGCTGACCACGAGGTTGCGGCGGTGGTCGCCGGGCACCGGGGTTGCGGGCTGGCGCAGGCGGCGCGCCCGCCGCGTGGCGCGCTCCATCTCGGCGCTGCAGATGAGGGTGACGGGGCAGGCTTCCACCGTGTGCCAGTGGCCATGTCCGGTGGCGTAGCGATCTCCGGTCAGGCCCGCTTCGGTGACATCCACGGCGGCGCGCTCGCACATGGGTGCGCCGGCCTGGTCGGCGATCCAGATCGCCTCCAGTCGGCCGGAGGCGGTGGTGGATTTGCGGTGGGCCAGCCAGCGGCGCAGCATCAGGACGAAGCCGGGTATTGCGCAGCGGCCTCGTGCAGCGTGGCGGCGACGCGGGCGCGCAGGGTTTCGGGGGCCAGGACCTCGACCCCGGCGCCGTGGCGCAGGATCTCCTGGATCAGCTCGGTGGGATCCCCGAAGGGGACTCGCAGATGGTAGTGCTCGCCTTCGAAGTGGCCGGTCTGGTCCGGGTGCCAGGTCTCGTCCGCGACCCAACGCGCGTGTTCCGGGGTGAAGCGCAGCACCGCCCATTCCTGCGCGGGACCGGTGAAGATGCCGAAGGCCGCGCCGGTGTGGGCATCCAGCGTGGACTCGTCAATATCGCGGTAGGTGCCCTCGGCCGGGGCTGACGAACGGATGCGTTCCAGGGCAAAGGTGCGCAGGTCCTGTGCCTGCTCGCACCAGGCGATCAGATACCAGTTGTCGCGGTAGTAGAGCAGGCGTTGCGGGTGCACGACGCGCCGGGTCGCGGTGTCGCGGGCGCGACCGTGGTACTCGATTGCGATTGGCTGTTCGTCCAGCGTGGCGGCGGCCACGGCCTGAAAGCCCTCGCTCCGCCCACCCCGCTGCGCCAGCGGCTGGATGCGGATGCGACGACGCACGGCGTCCGGCTGGTGCCCGCCGCTGGCGAGCAGCTCGCGGATACGACCCTTCAGTGGACCCAGCGTGGGTGCCAGCAGACCCGGCTGCACGTCTTCCAGCAGCTGCTCCATGGTCAGAAGCGCCAGCAATTCGGATTCGTTGAACCACAGCCCCGGCAGTTCGAAGGCCGGGGCGTCCTGCCCATATCGGTAGCCGTTGGCCTGCGGGTCGTACTCAATCGGCGCCTGCATGAAGTCGCGCATGTACTCGAGGTCGCGCTTGATGGTGGCGCGCGAGACCTCGAGCCGTTCCATCAGGTCCGCCAGTGACGGCGGGCGCCGCGCCTGCAGCAGGCGGTGCAGATGAAAGATGCGTTCGGCGCGGTTCACCGGGTCAGCAGGGAGACGGTCATGTTCGGAACGCTAAGCGTAAATGCGGTCTTTTCGCAATGCTGTGGGCTTGATGGTGGGTCGGAGCGCTCCCGGTCGAGCCGATGACCTGGAGGTTTCGTGCACGGCGTTCGGAGCGATGTGTGTCTTCGCAGGCCGTTAATTGTGCAAGGGGGCACGGCGATGTCGATGAAGCTTCGCGTTGCGAATTGCGCCGACAGACGGTCAGCCCTTCCAGGCATGCTTCCAGCATGAGCTCCCGAATCGTTTCATGTTCGGACTCCCGGGAGCGTGGTCCGCAGCAGTCATCTGGTGCGACTGTGCCGGACTCGAACAGGTGGTGCAGATCCTCTCCCTGCCACTCGGCGATGACGCGGCGTGAGGCGCTGTCGATGATCCGCAGCGAAGGGTGGGTGCGTTCCAGCCAGGCATCCAGTGTGAACATCCGAGACCTCCTAAAGTAAATGAGAAGCGTTCGCAATTGAAGGTTGAAGAAAGACAGCGCACGGGTCAAGTGGCTTTCCGGGTTTTTGTGAAAAATTCAGACCCATCCGCCTCTCGGGTTGCCAAGGGAGAGATGCTGCGGCTCCTGCCGCTCGCGCCCAGGAGGTTGTTTCAGTGGGGCAGGCCCCGCGCGATACCGGAGACAATCGTCATGGATAGTCCAGACGGAGCGCGAGGCGGCGTTGCCCGGGGGGAATAGGGGGCGATCGATGCACCGCACCGCGCCCATTTTCCGACGAGTAGCGTTTGCCCTTCATCAGGATGGCCTGTCCAGCTTCGGTGATTAACGGAGAGCGCCCGCCTAGCACGCCCTCGTTGTCGTTCTGTTGCAGTCGTTCGCGGTTCAGGTGTCGCTCGTCCGCGTACTCGGTGCTGGGCCCGACGTAGGTGCACAACATCCGAAGGACATTGTTGTCCACATGGAACAAAGGGCAGGGCTGGTGATCGAGGACTTCGAGCTGAATCCTGACGCTGACCGCGCTCGCAACGATGGCGAATGCATGGGCGAGATGTTCAATGTCCCGGCCCAGCAGATGGACCTGGAATGGGGGCTGTCCGGTGGCTTCCAGGAGCCGGAGCCGTACCTGGTCGGGACGGCAGCGGGTATCCAGCAGCATACCCGGCTCGGTACTGGCCAGGGCTTCCGACTGAGTTGACAGGGCTGGGCCCAGAGATCGCCTCCAGATCAGGGCATTGACCTCTTCACGGTGGATGCCCAGGAGCTCCCGGGCCTGGTCGACGAAGCGGTGACGGCTGGAAGGCCCTGGGCGATTCGCGGGTTGATTCTCCGGACTCATGCGGATGAAACCTCTCGGGTCCGGGATTCTTCCGGCGATCCCTCGGGCTCGTCCGAAAGGCGCCAGACCGGAAACGGGTCCTCGAAGTACTGCCATTGCTGCGGGCCCGCCGCCATTTCGTCGTCGGTGAGCAGGCAGGCATCGAGACGCTGGCGCATGGCGTCTGCGTCCATTTTTATACCGATCAGTACGATCTCCTGGCGGCGATCGCCGAAACGTTCGTCCCATACTGGCGCTATGGCCGTGTCCCACCAGTCCTCGTTAGTGGGACGTTTCTCCGGCGGTACGGCGGCCCACCAGAAGCCGGCGGCGTGATGCGTCAACGCGCCGCCGGCCTGCGACAGTGTGCCGGCCCAGTCCGGGCGCGAGGCCAGCCAGAACCAGCCCTTGCTGCGGATCACGCCGGGCCACTCCTGGTGCAGCAGGTCAAAGAAGCGGGCCGGGTGGAACGGGCGATTCACCCGATACACGATGCTCGAGATCCCGTATTCCTCGGTTTCCGGCGTGTGTCCGCCCATCATCTCCTGCGCCCAGCCAGCGGCCTGCGATGCGCGGTCGAAGTCGAAGCGGCCGGTGCCCAGAAGCAGTTCGAGGGGAACGTTGCCATGGGTGGCCTCGATCACATGCGCTTCGCGGTTCAGGCCGCGGACCACGCCGCGAACGGTCGCGAGTTCATCGGGCGTCGCGCGGTCCACCTTGTTGATGATGATGACATCTGCAAACTCCATTTGATCCACCAGAAGGTCGACGACGGTGCGCTCGTCCTCCTCGCCCAGTGATTCACCCCGATCCCCTAGATAATCGGTGGAGGCATAGTCCTTCAGCAGGGCGCCGGCGTCGACGACGGTCACCATGGTGTCGAGGCGGGCGACATCATCCAGGGACTGACCGTTCTCGTCGCGGAAGGCGAAGGTGGCGGCCACGGGCATGGGCTCGGAAATGCCGGTGGATTCGATGACCAGGTAGTCGTATTGCCCGGATTCGGCGAGGCGGCGCACCTCCACCAGCAGGTCGTCCCGCAGCGTGCAGCAGATGCAGCCGTTGGTCATCTCGACCATGCGGGCATCGGTACGGGTGACGGCATCCTGGCCGCCGCGCACCAGGGCGCTGTCGATGTTGACCTCGCTCATGTCGTTGACGATGACCGCGACGCGCAGCCCCGACTGGTTGTGCAGGATGTTGTTCAGCAGCGTGGTCTTGCCGGCGCCGAGAAAGCCGGAGAGGACGGTGACGGGAAGACGTTTCATTGCTACCTCCAGGGGAAATGCTCGGGCCGCTGGAGCGCGCCCGAGTCGAATGGGGATGCGGCCTCAGCGAACGATTACGTGCTCGGTCTTTTCCTGGCGTTCCTTGACTTCGATGCAGAGGGTCGCCGTGGGACGCGCCAGCAGGCGTGGCAGGCCGATGGGTTCACCGCTCACTTCGCAGTAGCCGTATTCGCCGGTCTGAATACGATCCAGGGCCTGGTCGATCTTTCGCAGCAGGCGTCCCTCGCGTTCCTGTACACGCATGGAGAGGAGCCGGGACTCCTCCATTGCCGCGCGGTCCAGTTCGTCCGGGGTGCGCTCGTTGTCGAGCAGTCCATCTCGGGCACCCTCGATGTCGGCCAGGATCTCGTCGCGCATTTCGAGCAGGCGCTCGCGGAAGTACGCGAGTTGGGCCTCGCTCATGTAGGCCTCGGCAGGCATGGCCAGCAGTTCGTCGCGGGTCATGGGGTTCCGTCGGTTGCGCTAAGGATGTTATACCATAACGTTTCGATTGAGCCCCGACAACACGGATCGGCCACCGTCCTGTGATGGGGTCGACCCGCCTGCAACAAGGTGTCTTATGTCCTCTACCTGTGTGTCTCCGGTCTCACCGGATACGGAAACCTCCGCGACCGATCCGCTACCGGATATTGCCGCGTCGGCTGCTACGCACGCCTCCGCACTCGACTGGGTGGGTATGGAAGACATCACCCTTCCGCTGTATCTGACCGGCCAGCCAGTGGTCGCCCGGGCCAGCGCGGGGGTGAGCCTCGATGACGCGGGCGCGCGCGGTATCCATATGTCACGGCTCTACAGGGCCCTGCGGCAGCTGGAGTCCCGCGAGCTGGACGTTGCGCGGCTGTGTGATGTGCTCGAGGCGTTTCTGGCTTCGCACGGTGGCCTGTCCAGCGTGGCGGAGGTCCGTCTTGCCGGGGAGCTGCCGCTGGAACGGCCGGCCCTGGTCAGTGCGGCCGCGGGCTGGAAGCGCTACCCGTTCCGGATCGCTGCACGCAGCGAGTCCGGGGCTGTGTCCCTGGAACTGGAGGTTCAGGTGGGCTATTCCTCCACCTGTCCCTGCTCCGCCGCCCTGGCGCGGCAGGCGATCCAGGAGCAGTTCGACCGCGACTTCACACGCTCGGCCGTGGATGCGGCAACCGTGCGCGAATGGCTGGGCCGGGCCGAGGGGATTGTCGCGACGCCCCATAGCCAGCGCAGCGAGGCAACCGTTACGGTCGGTCTGGATCCGCTGATATCGACGCTGCCCCTGCCCGATCTGATCGATGGTGTGGAACAGACGCTGGGCACAGCCCTGCAAACGGCGGTGAAGCGTGTCGACGAGAAGGCCTTCGCGCTCGCCAACGGCCGTAACCTGATGTTCTGCGAAGACGCCGTACGGCGCCTGGACAGCACCCTGCGCCCGGAGTACTCCGCCCGCGGCTATCGCATCCACGTTCGCCATCGCGAGAGTCTGCATGCGCATGACGCGGTCGCCCGTGTTGAACGAAGGGTGACCGACCGTCGCTGAAGCCGTCGGCCCGTTGCGGACCGGCATGCCTGGCGGTGACGACGATGCATAAAAAAGCCGCCGGATTGCATATCCGGCGGCAACGCTTACGGAGGTTGGAGAGACCAAAGGCAGAAAGCCGCCTTTCGTCCTGGCGACACACAGCTGTCCGGGCTGCGCATCTAAATGAGAATCATACGCAACTGTGTATTGGTGTCAACATGCTCGGTCAGTAATGCTGTGTGCCGTTTGGTGAGCCGGTATCGGCTTGAGGCTACTCCGGGTTCGGGAGGGTCTGATGAGGCTGCAGCGGGTCGTGCAGGCCGCGATGCCGGTCGGCCATCGGTTCGGCCACGATCAGGTAGTCTGCGCCGTGTTTCAGCCCCTCCTGGCTGCGGGCCAAAGGCAGGGCGCGTTCACGCAGGACCTCGATCTGGTGGTGCATGGCCTTGGCCAGACCCTCGTCGCTGAAATGCGGCAGCTGCCGCAGGCACAGGTCGAGCTGGCCGTTGACGAACCGTTCGCGATAGTGGATGGGAAAATAGCGGACATCCAGAACCCGGAATCCCGCGATTCCAAGCTGGCGCATGACCCAGGATGATGGGTATTCGCGATAGGGCCGGTTGCCCGCAATCAGCAGGCAGGCGTCACGCAGGCGTCCGATCTCCCTCACGAGCGCGCCGGCTTCATCTTTCGGTTCCACCAGCACGTAAGGTTCGACGCCCACCAGATACAGCCGGTCGCCCACGTGCGGCCGCAACCGGTGCAGGGCGCGGTCC
This sequence comes from Thioalkalivibrio sp. ALgr1, assembly GCF_000378285.1. Taxonomy (NCBI): domain Bacteria; kingdom Pseudomonadati; phylum Pseudomonadota; class Gammaproteobacteria; order Chromatiales; family Ectothiorhodospiraceae; genus Thioalkalivibrio; species Thioalkalivibrio sp. ALgr1. The sequence goes on along the minus strand of NZ_KB905132.1, from coordinate 260,218 downwards.
TGCCAGTAGGGCGCGAAACCTTCGATGGCCCCGATAAAGTAGTCCAGCAGCACCGTGTCAAAGCGTTCACCGAACAGAAGCTGATCCGACATCCAGTTGCCGACCAGGATGCGGTCCTGCCGGCGCCGCGCCGTGCCCGCCGCCTTGCGGGTCGTGCGCGCCATCTCCTGGGAGGCTGTTACCGCCGTCCAGCGCTCGGTGTCCAAGTGGCTGGTCCACTCGATGGACTTGCGACCCGTCCCGGCATCAAGAAAGCTGCCCCAGGGCTGGTCGCCCTGCGCCTTCTCGATGGCCTGGAAAATCGGCGAAGTGCCATTCGCACTGGTGGATGACGAGTGGGCGGTGTTGGATGTCATGGCGTCAGTCGTTGCTTGCGGTGGGGTGGAACGCGTCGGGTCAGCGCAGCATGGCGGCGAGGCGGGCGCCGAGCGCGAGCATGACGTTGACCAGGACCAGCACCGGTGCGAAGGGCTGATCCAGCGGCAGGCTGATGGTCCAGGCGACAAGGAACCCGAACAGGGCGATGCCCTGCGTCCAGAGCACCAGCCCGGTGAGGTTGCGTGCGAGCCAGGCTGCACCCCAGGCCGGCAGTAGCAGGGTGGCCAGGGCAGCCGGAAGTCCCAGGACCATGCTCCCCAGAACGATAGCGGCGACCAGCCAGACGATTTCGCCGAGATGCTGCCAGACAGCCGGCCTGCTTGCCGCCGACACATCCGGTGCGATCTGCGCATGCAGCCATACGCGGAGGAGCACCGGGACCATCAGGAGGGTCAGCAGGCTCAGACCGGTCGCCGCCCAGAGCTCATTGGGGCCGGCAAAGTAGAGCTGGCCTTCGGCCCAGGCAGCGGCCGCCAGGCTGGCCTGAGCAAAGTTGGCGGCCAGTAGCGTGACCGCCGCCAGGCCGGCGAGGAAAACGGCCAGGGGCAGGCGTTCCCGATCCCGGCTGCGCTGCAGCAGCACCATGATCCCGCCACCCAGCAGCAGCGCCACGGGTAGCACCGGCCAGTGCAGGACCGAGGCGAGAACCCCGCCCACGGCTGCCCATTGCCCCAGGGCCAGCGCCTGCCAGACCGATCCGCGCAGGAACAGACCGGCCCCGGCGAGCGCCAGCACCATGGTGACGAGCACGCCGGCAATGAAGGGTGTCAGCAGCAGGTCACCCGGCATCCAGGTAATCCGCAAGTGGATGGTTCTCCAGGCCGAGCGCCTGCAGGAATTCATCGTCGTGGCTGGTGATCAGCATGCTCGTCTCGGCCGGGACCGCCCTGATCAGTTCCACCGCGTCGGCACGGACCTCGGCATCCAGATGGTTGGCGGGTTCATCCAGCAGGATCAACCGCTGCGCCGACGAGTCTTCACCTCGGCTGGTCAGCACGGCGGCCAGACGCAGAAGTTGCCACTGACCGCCGCTCAAGCGGTCCAGCCGCCGATTCAGCAGGGCCCGAACTCCTTCATGTTCGGGCACGCTGGCCCCCATCGCGCGAAGCCAGTCGTCTCCAGACAGGGGCCAGGGCTGCGGGCGGGCGTGGTCCTGAGCCAACAGGCTGGGTCGCGTACGGGGGGCGAGTTCAAAACGCCCGCCGTGAACGCGGGCCTGTCCGGTAATGGCTTTCAGCAGTAGCGATTTGCCCACCCCATTGGGTCCGGTCAGGGCCCAGCGGGCACCTGCCGGGATCTCCAGGGACAAAGGCCCGATCACCGGACGGTCGAACCCGAGGAGGGCCGACTGGGAGTGCAGGATGGGCGGGACAGGCTCGGGTGGCATGCAGGTTCGTAAGAATGGGGCGGTGGCCAATGATAACGGACCCGGAAAGTGGCTTTCCGGGTCCGTCGTGACAGCGGCTTCTGCTTTCTTCAGCGCTGGGGCAGGGCCTGCGCCCAGGTGCTCATCAGTTCGAGGTAGCCATCGAGGCCGGAGTCCGCCGGCGGATCCAGTGGTACGGCATGCGTCGGCCAGCCCAGGTTCCGTTCCAGGAATTCCGCGCCGCGAGGCGGCTGGAACTCGGCGTACAGGACAGTGCCCTCGGTGCCTTCGAGATCGTCCACGAGGCTGCGCAGATGGCGCGCGGTGGGCGGGATCCCCGGCGCCGGTTCCAGATAGCCGACGATCTCGACTGGCAGCCACTCTTCCAGATAGTCGAGGTCCTCGTGGTAGACCACGATGCGCTGGTCAGGCTCCACGCGCTCGGCCAGCTTCTCGGCGTGTTCGCGCAGGCTTTCGGCGGCTGCCTCTGCACGCTGCACGAAGGCCTCGGCGTGATCCGGCCGCAGTTCTCCCATGCGCTGTCCCAGTGCCAGGGCGAGTTCGGCCATACGCAACGGGTCGGCATTGAAATGCGGATTGCCCTCCTCGTGCACGTGGCCCATGTTCGGCCCGTCCATGGTGATGGAACGGCGCAGTTCGACCTTGTCGGCCGCGCGGAAGTGGCCCGGCTGCCCCGAGTTGATCGCGCGGTTGTTGGCGCCGCGCTGGGCGGCGGGCAGCCAGCCTTCTTCCAGACCGGCACCCAGTTCCAGCAGCATGTCGGCCCGGCGCAGGGCGGCCATGAAGCTGGGGCGGGCATCCAGGTAATGTGCGTCGCGGTCCGGCGGCGCGAGCACGCGGACCTCGGCCTCGTCGCCCCCGATCTCGCGGGCCAGGGCACCGAGGCTGGATGTAGTGGCCACGATGTTCAGTCCGGCAGCCGCCTGCGCGGGTAGCAGGATGAAGGTGAGTGCGGCCACCGAGGCAACGGCGGCGAGGGTCCGGGTGATACGGGTGCGAGTCTTGCTAAAGGACATGCGGGACTCCTGGTGATTTCGGGATACGGATGGGGCCGACAGGGCATCAACGGTCCTGCCGACCCTGGACGACGACGCGATACTGATCAGAAGCGGTGGGCGCCGTGCGCGCCGAGCGCCACGTTCAGTTGCAGCATGAATTCCAGCCCGCGGTCGCGATCACCGTGCTCGTCGACGAAGTCGTTCTGCGACAGCTGCGCGCGCAGGAATACCGGCTCCACGGGGCGGAAGGTCACCTGAGCGGTCTGACGGTATGAGGTGCCGAACGACTCGCCATCACCGCGGCCGACGTCGTTGGTCAGGCCGAGGGCCTCGGCGCGCAGGCCGGCCTCCCAGCGCGGGGCGAAGCCGTATACGCCCTGGACGTAAAGGCCATCCTGTTTGTTTTTGAAAGACTGTTCGTTGCGGACGAAGCCTTCCGGTCCGTTGCCATCCGCTTCGAAATTCACATCGCGCCGGTCGACATCAATCTCACGGTAAAAATACTCTCCCTGCAGGCGCCAGTCGCCGTGGCCATAGGCGCGGCCCGAGCTGTATTTATAGACGGCGTCTAGGCCGGCGAACCAGGCGCTTCCATCCCAATCTTCGAAACGTGTGGAGTGCTCGTCGGTCTTCTGGAAGCTGCGCGCGTAGCCGCCGGAGATACCGAATTGGGCGGCATGGTCGGGGCCCAGGTCCGGGCCGAATTTGGCAAACGCGGTAATCAGTCGTGGTCCGGAACGATCACTCAGGATGCGCTCCTGACCATTCCGAGCCGACTGGCTGCCTTCATAGTTCGCGATACCGCTGGTTTCGCCTTGCAGCAGTTCCACGCCGAGCTGGGTGTAGGTCTCGGTCGGGGCGAGCCAGGTGGCCTGGACGCCGGTTTCCTGCAGGCCGTGATCGCCGAACAGGTATTCGTTGACCAGCGGGCGGTCGACGAAGTCCCAGTCATGGACGTGGCGGCTGTTGATGTAGCCGATGTCCGACAGGAATTTACCTGCCTTGACCTGGAAGCCACCGGGCAGGGCGCGGGTGGTCAGGTAGGCCTCTTCGACTTCAACATGGTCCTCGTCGAAACCGATCATCAGCACGCCATCGAACAGGTCGCCGAGGTTGGCTTCGAAGACCAGTTCGTTGTGCCCGAGGTTGAAGCCGTCGTCGAACCCGTGGTCATGCCCGTGGCCGTGGTCGTGCCCATGGTCATGGCCGTCATCGAAGCCGGCCGGGTCGCTGATACCCCGGGACATCTCGTTGTAGTAGACCCCTTCCAGGATCAATGAGATATCCAGCCCCCAGTTGCGGTCTCCCGCGCGCGTCTCCCACTGCTGGGCGGTGGCGGCGGTCGGCACGGCGAGTGCCAGGGCGGTCAGTCCGCCCAGGGCGGGACGGAGCAGGTGTGTGTTGTGCGGCATGACGGACTCCCAAACATGTACAGACACGCCGAAGGCCTCAGCGTGAATAAATTGTTATATCGTTACACGACGATGTCACGTTATAAGATAACGTTTTGGGGCGCAACCCCGACGGCGGCCGGAGGGACTACAGGTGCCTGAGAATCCCGGCGCTTGTCAGCGCTTCGGCCCAGGCCTCGAGCTTGGCCTCGAAGCTCCAGCGTGCGTTGGCCGGACTGGTCGATGGCAGGCGCAGGGCCTCGACGCCGAGTGCCCGGGTCTCGTGCAGGCGGCGAGCGCTCTCCGCGCCGTTGTGCAGGACAAGGCGCAGTTCCGGCGCTTCCCGTGTCAGCCGAGTGAGGTCATTGGGTGCGGCGGCACGGATGGCGCTGTCCAGGCTGCCCTCGCGCCGACAGGTGCCGTAGACATCCCAGAGGCCGATGCGGTGCGTGAGCAGGCGCTGGATGCGCTCGGGGTATTCAAGGTCGGGGAAGGGCTCGCCGAGGATGGCGGCCATGATCGGCCAGAACTGGTTGCGCGGATTCGCGTAGTACGCCTGTGCCTGGAGGGAGGCCACGCCGGGGAAGCTGCCCAGCACCACCGCACGGGTACGGGTGTCCAGGACCGGGGGAAACGCCTGGAGGGTGGCGGGCACGGCAGTCAGGCGTTACGGCAGTCCGCGCAGTGCCCGTGCAGCTCGACCATGCGCGAGTCGATGGCAAAGCCCTGGGCTGTGGCCTGGGCCTCGAGCGCCTGGGTGGCCGGCTCCGGTGTGTGGAACTCGGTGATCTGGCCGCAGCCGTCGCAGATCATCAGCGCCGACTCGTGGCGCTCCCCCGGGTGAGAACAGGCGACGAAGCCGTTCAGGCTCTCGATACGGTGGATCAGGCCCTGTTCCAGCAGGAAGGCCAGGGTCCGGTAGACCGTTGGCGGCTTGATGCTGTGGTCGTCCGAGGACAGGGCATGGATCAGGTCGTAGGCCTTGATCACGCCGTCTGTGCGCAGGATCTGTTCGAGGATGCGGCGACGCTGTTCGGTGAGCCGGGCCCCGCGTCGGGCGCAGACGCGCTCGGCGTCCGCCAGTGCCTGCTCGATATCCGCCGGACTGTGGGAATGCGCTGTCGAGGTCATGGGACCTAGGATAGCGGAAAGTGGCTCGGGCCTCTCGGCGCTGGTCGAGAAGCCCCCATCTCGTTAGCGCAGTTCGACCCCTGTTGAATCCGCGCCTTGTGCAGTCGGAGTGGCCGAGGCGGCATCCGCAGGCGCCGCTTCCGTTGCTTCGTGACGCGCGAAGACCTCGGCGGCCCAGCGCGCGCGCTGCTCGGGGGGCTCGGTGCCGTCGCGCCCGACCAGGTGCGCGTCCACCGCGAGCAGCCGGCTCTCCAGCCCCTCGCCATTGGCGATCTGGATCGCGAGCCCGGGGCGCGCGTTGAGTTCGAGGATCAGGGGGCCGCGGTCCTGATCGATCACGACGTCCACGCCCAGATAGCCCAGTTTGCTCAGTTCGTAACAGCCTGACGCCAGCTGCATCAGTTCATTCCAGCCGGGGATTTCCAGCCCGACAATCGAGTGTTCGGTGTCGGGGTGTTCCCAGATGGGCCGGTTGTGCTGCACGCCGCCGATGGTCCTGCCGGAGGCCAGGTCGATCCCGGTTCCGACCGCACCCTGGTGCAGGTTGGCCTTGCCGTCGGAGTCCTGGGTGGGCAGGCGCATCATGGCCATGACCGGGTACCCCCGGTAGACAACGGTCCGGATGTCGGGCACGCCACGATAGGTGATCTGGTCGAAGGCCGAGGAGAACCGGACCCGCTGCTCGACCATCGCGACGTCTGGACGTCCGCCCAGGCTGTACATCCCGGAGAGGATGTTGGAACAGTGGTCGTGCAGCTCGTTCATCTCCATCGTGCGACCGCTGGCGCGCCGCAGCCGATCCCCGCGCCAGCCGGTAATGACCAGGATGCCGTCGCCGGCAGCCCCATGCGCCGGTTTGATCACGAAGCCGTCGGGATAGGCGCGCAACAGACGCTCGAGTTTGCGAATCTCGTGATGCGAACGGACGACCCCGTAGAGTTCGGGCACCGAAAGGCCGGCATCCAGGGCGAGGCGCTTGGTCTCCAGCTTGTCGTCCACCCGCGGGTAGAACCGTCGGTGGTTGTACTGGGCGATGAAGCGGGCGTTGCGCGCGTTCATCCCCACAATGCCCTGCTCGCGCAGGGTCCGTGGGAGCACGAAGCGTGGCAGCCAGCCCATGCTAGCGATCCTCCGAGCGTCTGGAGGGCTGCATGGCCTCCTGCATGCGGCCGAAACGGAACAGCTCGCTCAGGCGATAGCCCGTGTAGCGCCCGAGCAGCAGGGTCATCGCCAGCAGTACCAGCAGCAGTTCGGGGAATACGAACAACAGGTGTTCCAGGTGGCGATTGGCCATCAGCCCATAGGCGGCGGCGGCCACGGCCAGGCTGCCGATGCCCTGGGTGATCGCGTCCGATGGACCGTGTTCTTCCCAGACCACGGACATGCGCTCGATCGTCATGGCCAGGATGACCATCGGGAACAGCGACAGCGCGAGCGCCCGCTCGAACCCCAACTGGTGCGAAAGGATGCTGATCCCGAGCATCAGCATGATGACCACGCTGACCACTGCCGCCAGTCGTGGCACGAGCAGTAATCGCAGGTGTTCGAGATAGAAGCGCACGGCCAGGCCGAGCGACACGATCAGGGTGAACAGGATGATCCCGGCCAGCAGCTGCGTCTCGCGAAAGGACAGCGCGATCAGCACCGGCATGAACGTGCCGAATGTCTGGACGCCGATCACGTTGCGCAGGAACACGATGATCATGGCCCCCAGGGGGACCATGAGCAGCACGCGGTAGGTGTTCTGGGTCCCCAGCGGGAGATTCAGGGTGGAGAACTCCATCAACTGGGCGTTGACGGTCTCGCCGAATCGCTGGGCAGTGGTCAGGGCGTCCTGTACGCCCCGCGAGACGGCAAAGCGGACCTCGGCGTCGCGTCCGTTGGAGACCTCCAGCAGGGGCGCGGACCCATGGGCCCAGACGACCACATCGTCCGGGTATTCGATCTCGCCCGACAGCGGGTGAATGGGCACCCAGCGCCGCGTGTTGTGGACCTCGATCCAGGTTTCCGGGCGTATGTCGCGGCGCCCGTCGCGCAGGTGCAACGTGGTGACCATGCGCGCGGGAATCCGGGCCGTGGCCAGGAGTTCGATCAGGGTCTGGCTGCGTTGCACGCGGTCGCTGCCGTCATCGGCGAATACCGCGGCATTCGATGCGGGCGCGGCGTGGGCAAGGTCATTGACCAGCACCGAGGCGAAGGTCTGAATATCCGAAGATCGGCTGCGGACGTCCTCGATCAGCGCATCCGCTGCGGAGCGGTAGGGCTCGGTCCATTCAGGGGCCCCGACGGGGCCTGGGTAGTCAGCGTCCGAGCGGTCATCGCTGTCGCGGTAGAGGGTCGCCCGGTAGTACAGCACCTGTTCTCCGCGCGGCTGCCGTGTGGTCCATTGGGCAATGCGGTCGTCCTGGCCGCGCAGCGTATTCAGGCCATAGCCGCGCGAGACGAAGCCTTCATCCAGGATGGCGAAATTGGGCAGGCGATCCGGGATGCGCAGCTGCACGTTGGCCGCACCGCCGGTGGGCTGATAGCGAACGCGTGCTTCAACCTGCCAGGTCTCGGCCGATGCCCCGGGCATGACGGGCATGTCCAGGGCGATGACCTTGTACGCAAAGATCCCGAGCCCGATCGTGCTCAACAGCACGATCAGGATCGGGAGATGAAAACGTCTCACGAATCGTCGTCTCCGCAGTCGGGCGCGTAGGTATGTTCGGCCCCGGAGTCGACCAGAATATGCCCGGCCAGGTGCGTGCGGCCAATGAGGGCCTGATAGGTGAGGTTAGTGCGGTCGATGAGGGTCGTGTCGCCCTTGATGCGCTGGTCGCCGATGCAGAACTCCATCGCGATTACCGGGCGCTCCTGGCTCTCGCCGCTGTGACGGCGGATACGGACGATGCGCTCGACCGGGCGTTCCAGGGTGATATAGGCGTCGTCGTCATCGGGGTCGATGACATCGAAGCGGATCCAGTCCTCGCCGTCGCGCTCGAACTTTTCCTTGTTGAGTGCGTTCAGGGACGATGATGTCGCCCCCGTGTCCAGGCGCGCCTCCAGCACAATCCCCTCGCCCACGATCTCGACATCTTCGACGGTGCCCAGAATGGCCAGGGATGACGGATCTTCCTTCGCGTGTACTGGGGCCAGGGCAAGGGCCAGGCCCAGCAGCATTCCCCCGAAAGCGGTTTTCGTTAAGCTGGACGGAAGGGTTGGGCGTATGGACACGGGGCCTCCTCGGGTATGGGGGACAAAATGGATCCTAGTGTATCCCAGAGGCGTCACGGCCCATGTTAGACAGTTCACAAACCTTCTTGGGAGGCGCGATGCGCTGGGTAGTCGATCTCGACGATCTGAATATGGACGATGTGGCCAGGGTGGGCGGCAAGAACGCCTCCCTGGGCGAGCTTCTGCGCGAGCTGGGGCGGGCGGGTGTGCGCGTGCCCGGCGGGTTCGCGACCACGGCCGACGCCTTCCGTGCGCATCTGGAGCACGAGAACCTCGCTGCCCGGATCAAGGCGCGCCTGGCCGATCTCGACATCAACGACATCGAGGCCCTGCGCGAGGCGGGGCGCGAGGTGCGCGGCTGGATCGAGGCGGCGCCACTGCCGGACGAACTGGAACAGGCGGTGCGCGAGCACTACGGCAAACTGGGCGATGACGTGCCCGTCGCCGTGCGCTCATCGGCCACCGCCGAGGATCTCCCCGAGGCCTCGTTTGCCGGACAGCAGGAGACGTTTCTGAATGTGCGCGGTATCGATGCGCTGCTTGCACGCTTGCGCGAGTGCTTCGCCAGCCTCTACAACGACCGCGCGATTGCCTACCGGGTGCACAACAACTTTGCCCACGACGAGGTGGCCCTCAGCGCCGGCGTGCAGCGCATGGTGCGTTCCGATGTCGGGGCGAGCGGGGTGATCTTTACCCTCGACACCGAGAGCGGGTTTCGCGACGCGGTGTTCATCACTGGCGCCTGGGGTCTTGGCGAGACCGTCGTGCAGGGCGCGGTGAACCCGGACGAGTATCAGGTCTACAAGCCGGCACTGGCGGCGGGCAAGCGCGCGATCATCGGTCGCACCCTAGGCACCAAGGCTGTCCGCATGGTCCTGGACGAGGGTGGCACGCGCACCGAAGACACGCCGCGGGACCTGCGCGAGCGCTTCTGCCTCAGCGACGCCGATGCCGAGCAGCTGGGTCGCTTTGCGGTCGCGATCGAGCAGCACTATGGCCGGCCCATGGATATCGAATGGGCCCAGGACGGCGAGACTGGCGAGCTGTTTATCGTGCAGGCGCGCCCGGAGACGGTGGAGAGCCGCGTCGAGCTCGGTGCGGGCGAGCGCTACGAGCTGGCCCCGCACAGCGAGACGCCGCTGGTCACCGGCAGGGCGATCGGCTCGAAGGTCGGTGCCGGGGTCGTCCGTGTGCTGGACTCCCCGGATTCCATGCACACCATGGAGGAGGGCGACATCCTGGTGGCGGACATGACCGACCCGGACTGGGAACCGGTGATGAAGCGCGCCGCCGCGATCGTGACCAATCGCGGCGGGCGCACCTGCCACGCGGCGATCATTGCCCGCGAGATGGGCATCCCGGCGGTGGTCGGCTGCGCCGATGCGACCGAGGCCCTGTCCGATGGCATGGAGGCCACCGTCTCCTGTGCCGAGGGTGACGATGGTCATGTCTACGCCGGGCGGCTCGACTATTCGGTCAAGAAGGCCGATGTCGGCGAGCTGCCGGAGCTGCCCGTCAAGCTGATGCTGAACGTGGCCAACCCGGGGCGTGCCTACGCCTTCTCCCAGCTGCCGCATGCCGGGATCGGGCTCGCACGGCTGGAGTTCATCATCAACGGCACCATCGGCGTGCATCCCCTGGCGCTGCTGGACTATGCCGAGGACCCGGGGCGGCTGGATGCCGATGTGCAGGAGCGCATCGCCGAGCGCCTGCGCGGGTTTGACGACGGCCCGCGCGAGTACTTCGTGCGCAAGCTGTCCGAGGGCATTGCCACGCTGGCTGCGGCCTTCGCACCGGAGCCGGTGATCGTGCGCCTGTCGGACTTCAAGTCCAACGAATATGCCCATTTGATCGGGGGTTCGGGCTACGAGCCGGAGGAGGAGAACCCGATGCTCGGGTTCCGCGGCGCCTCGCGCTATCGCTCCGACACCTTCCGCCCGGCCTTTGCGATGGAGTGCGAGGCCCTGCGTCGTGTGCGCGAGGAGATGGGGCTCGAGAACGTGCAGATCATGGTCCCGTTCGTGCGCACGCTGACCGAGGCCGAGGACGTGATCCGCGTACTCGGCGAGGAGGGGCTGCGCCGCGGCGAGAACGGCCTGAAGGTCGTGATGATGTGCGAGATCCCCTCGAACGCCCTGCTGGCGGCGCGCTTCCTGGAGCACTTCGATGGCTTCTCGATCGGCTCCAACGACCTGACCCAGCTCACGCTCGGGGTCGATCGTGACTCCGGCCTGGTGGCGGATTCCTTCGACGAGCGCGACGATGCGGTGAAGGCGTTGCTGACCATGGCGATCCGGGCCGCGAAGGATGCCGACAAGTACGTCGGGATCTGCGGGCAGGCCCCGTCCGACTACCCCGAGATGGCCGCCTGGCTGATGGACGAGGGCATCGATTCCTTGTCGTTGAACCCGGATGCACTACTCTCCACCTGGGAGCAACTGGCAAAGGTAAGGGGATAGGAGATGGCCGATCCGCGGTGCCCGCAGGTATATCTGGTGTCCGACGGGACCGGGATTACCGCGGAGACGCTGGCGCGTTCGCTGTTCACCCAGTTCCCGGACCTGGACCCGGCCTGGCATCGGCTGCCGTTCGTGCAGACCCCGGGCCGGCTGTCCAGCGTGTTCGCGCGGATCGAGGCCGGGCCGCAGCCGGCGCTCGTCGTGGCCACCCTGGCCAACGCCGACCTGCGTCAGGACCTGCGCCACAGTCCCGTCCCGGTTATCGACGTGTTCGGGGAGCAGGTCGGGCGGCTGGAGGAGGTGCTCGGGGTCACGGCCCAGTCGGTGTCCGGGCGTGCCCACGGCATGGGGGACGTGACCCGCTACGACCGTCGCATCGAGGCCCTGAACTACACGCTGTCGCACGACGACGGTCTGGCCACCCAGGATCTTTCCGTCGCCGATGTGGTGCTGCTGGGCGCCTCGCGTTCGGGCAAGACACCCACGAGTCTCTACCTGGCGATGAATTACGGGCTGTTCGCGGCCAACTACCCGCTGGTGCCGGAAGACCTGGGCCGGGATGATACCCCGCACATGCCGCGCAGCCTGCGCGGTCTCGGCGGGCGTATGGTCGGGCTGACCATCACCCCCCAGCGTCTGTCACAGATCCGCGAGGGCCGCCGCCCCGGCAGTCAGTACGCAAGCCTTGCCCAGTGCCGCGCGGAATGTGCCGCGATCCAGGAGTTCCTCGAGACCTGGGCCATCCCCCACCTGGATGTCACCGAGCTGTCGATCGAGGAGATCGCGACCCAGGTGCGCGACACCCTGGACCGGACCTGAGGCGGCTGGGCGCCCTCGGTCCGTTCAGCGTCTTCTTGGCATCCCGCCGGGCATGCCGGACAATGCTGCGCACTTTCCGTTGAATTGCCGCAAGGAGCCCGCATGAACGCCGCCGGACCCGGACAAGAGATTGCCATCTTCCTGATCAGCGTCGTCTTCGGGATCTACATCATCCTGCTGATCCTGCGCACGATCTTCGGGCTGGTGCGGGCGGAGTACCACAACCCGATCTCGCAGACGATCGTCATGCTGACCGACCCGCCGCTGCGCATCCTGCGGCGGGTGATCCCCTCGGTCGGGCGGGTCGACCTGGCCGCGATCGTGCTGATTATCGTGCTGAAGTGCGTTGAACTCTGGCTGCGCGCCGCGATCCTCGGCGCGGACGTAGGTTTTGGCGTGATCTTCTACGTTGCCATCCGCGAGGTCCTGACCACCGTGATCTGGGTGTTCATCATCGCCCTGATTGTCGAGGTCGTGATGAGCTGGATCCAGGCCGGAGGCGGTGGCGGGGGGCACAACCCCATCCTGCGCCTGGTCGGCGACGTCAATCGGCCTATCCTCGGTCCGCTGCGCCGGACGCTGCCGCGGGCCGGTGCGATCGATTTTTCGCCGATGGTCGCACTGGTCGGTCTGTACATCTTGCTGATTCTGGTGCGCTCTTTTTGATCGAGACCATCCGCGCCCCGAAACCCTCCTTTTTTGGCGGTTTCATCCGCGCGAAAAGGCGCTAGACTCGAAGACAGGGGATGGTGTCAGCCATGCCGGCGGCACCGCCTCTGCATTCCCGCAACGGCAGAGGAGTCAGCCATGGTAAGAGTGCATCGGGTCATCACCGGCTTCATCGTCGCCCTGGCGGCGGTTGTCCTCGGCAGCTCGATCGCGTCCGCCAACGAGGCGGAATTCGATAACTACGTGGTGTACTACAACGTCATCAACACCACCTTCCTCTCCCCCGAGGTCGCCCAGGCCTACGACGTGCGCCGCAGTTCCAACCGCGCAATGGTCAACGTCACCGTGATGGAACGGACTGACGATGGGCTCAAGGCCGTCTCCGCGGATCTCAGCGGCACCGCGACCAACATGAACGATCAGATGCGCAACCTGCGCTTTCGGGAGATCCAGGATGGCGACGCCATCTATCAGCTTTCCGAGGTGACTGTTCGCCGCGGCGAGACCCTCGAGTTCGCACTCGAGGTAACGCCGGAAGGCAGCGAGCGGGCCCTGCCCATCAGCTTCAGCCGCGAGTTCTTCGCTGACTGAACCATTGGTACCCCCGCCGGGAGGCGGGGGTTACATTGTCAGCCGCAGTAGCATCCAGCCGCCGTAGAGCAGGATCGCGGCTCCCGCCAGGGCGCGAACCCAGCGTTGTTGCACAAACGCAGCCATACGCGCCGCGAAGACCCCCATCAGTAGCAGATTCGGCAGCGTGCCCAGGGCAAAGGCCGCCATCAGCAGCGCGCCCTCGGTGGCCCCGCCGGCGCTGAGCGACCAGGCCAGCACGCTGTAGACCAGCCCGCAGGGCAGCCAGCCCCAAAGCCCGCCCACCAGCAGGGCCTGGCCGGCATTGCGCACTGGCAGAAACCGCCGACCCAGAGGCTCGATACGACGCCACACCACGCCACCGGCCTGCTCCAGACGCGCGAGTACCGGCCACCAGCCGCCGATGTACAGCCCCAGCAGGACCAGGAATACCGCGGCAATCCCCTGCAGGATCACCTGCCCGGCCGGCAGCCCGCCCAGCAGGGTGGCGCCCAGCCAGCCCGCAAGGGCCCCGGCGATCACATAGCTGCCCATGCGTCCGAGGTTGTAGGCCAGGAGCAGGTCGAACCCCGGGCCCCGGCGGCCATGTCCGAGCGAGATCGCGCCCACGATGCCGCCGCACATCCCGAGGCAGTGAACGCCCCCGAGGATGCCCACTGCAAGGGCGGCAAGCAGCGTGCCCGGGTCGCCCATCAGCGCCACTCCCTGTCAGTTCGGATCGGCGGCATCGCCCAGGACCTCGTGCTTGGTGCGGATGAATGTCGAGTGCGGGACATACAACAGATCGGCCAGGTGCCGGATCACGGCTTCCTGGCGCTTGTGCAGGTCCTGGTTGGCCCAGGCGGCGCGCCACAGTGCGCGCATGATGTCGGCCTTCTGGTCGGCATCGAAGGCCGCGTTGACCTCGCGCACCAACGGGTGGACGGATACGAGTTCGTCGCTCTTTTCCCGGGCGATTTCGAGCAGGCCGTCGGCGGTGTCCGCATCCAGTTCGAACAACTCGATCAGGCTGGCGCGCACGGAGTCGAGTTCGGCCTCGTGCAGTTCGAAATCGGCGCGGCAGACCTCCATGATCAGCGCGGCGGCCGCACGCTGCAGTCGGTGTTCGTCGTCGCCGGATTCGGTATCGCTCAGATCCGTGCGCATCAGGCGCTGCCAGTGGCGGCGCAGCTCGTCGATCATCAGGGTTCCTTTCTGCGGGCGTGTGCTTTGCGTATGGTGCCCGAATGCACGCCACGGACAAGTACACGGGTGAATCGCCCCCCGATCTGCTCCTGCTGTCCGGGGGTATCGAGAGCAGTGCCCTGCTGGCGCAGCGGCATGCGCAGGGCCGCCCGCTGCGCGCCCTGTGGGTGGACTATGGCCAGCGCAATGCCGAGCGTGAGCGGGCTGCGATCCGTGCCCTGGGCGCCGACTATGGGGTCGACCCCGTCGAGATGGACCTGCGCGCGCTGCGCCAGGCGTTTGCCAAACGTTCGGAGTGGGTCGCGCATGTGCCGTTGCCACAGCGCAACTTGCTGGTGCTGGCGCTGGCGATCAATCTCGCCGAGCACCAGGGGGCGGGGCGCATCCTGCTGGCGCTCAATCGCGAGGACCAGGGGCATGGCCCGGGTTCGCGCCCGTCCTTTATCGGGCGCCTCGCGGCGCTGGCGGACGAGCTGGTACCGGGGCTGGCGATCGAGGCCCCGCTGATCGCGCAGTCCAAGGCCGATATCATCTACACCACCGATCCGCTGGGGATCGACTGGTCCCGCACCTGGAGCTGCCTTCTGGCACAATCGCTCCACTGCGGGCGCTGCCCGCAGTGCCAGGCGCGCCGCGCGGCTTTCGCCTCGGCGGGCGTGCCGGATCCCACCGACTACCGCGAACCACCCCGATGACCGAATCCGTCCTTCCCAAACATGTGATCGAACGCCTGGAGATCGCCATTCTCACAGGTGAGACCCTGCAGCTGAACTGGGCCGAGCCCGACTCCAGCCAGGCCTGGTGGGGCAAGGTGACCCCGCGCGAGGTCCGCGAGGCGGACGGATATCACTGGCTGGACGGCGAGTGCGAGGGGCGTGACGTTCAGATCCGGCTGGACCTGATCCGCAACCTGCCGACTCCGGTCAAGTAACGGGCCGTTCCCGGCCCGGAAGTCCGGGCAGCAGGTCGGCCAGCGATTCCAGCAGCAGAAACTCCCGCGAGTCCATCGGCTCCCCGCGCTCGTCCGGGTAGCGCATGCCGCGCAGCTCGGTCAGGCCCTGCCGGGCTGCGCTGGCCAGGGCCAGCAGGTTGTCGTCGACCAGCAGCGTACGTGCCGGATCGTAGGGGGTGATGCGTTGCAGCCGTTCCCAGAAGTCGGTGTCTTCCTTGGCGCACTCCAGGTCGTGGGCGGAGACGATCGTGTCCAGGTGATCCCCGATCCGCGTGATCTGGTGCTTGAAGTTGTAGACCTTCGGATGGGCGTTGGTTACCAGCACGCGTCGGCGGCCGGAGCGATGCAGGGCGCCCAGCAGGGCCTCGGCGTGCGGCTTGATTGCGACGTGGTGGGCCAGTTCGCGCTTCAGCCCGAGCACGTCGAGACCGGTGAACCGGGTCCAGTGATCCACGCAGTACCATTCGAGCTTGCCGCGCACGCGTTGCATCTCGTCTTCCAGGCGCCGGCGGGCGCATTCCGGGTCGTCCGGCTGGCAGCGGATGTACTCGGCGGGGATCAGCTCGCGCCAGAAGCGGTTGTCAAAGTGCAGATCCAGCAGTGTACCGTCCATGTCGAACAGCACGGTGTCGATGCTCGACCAGTCGACATGCACCGATGATTCCTGCGGATTCGGATTTTTTTCGGGGTTTTTGGGGTCCACAGCGAACGGAACCTCAAAGAGGGTGATTGCGATGGCTCCCATGGTACCTGAATCCCGTCTGGCCCCTGGCCCGCTCTTTCTGGCGCTGGTTTCCCTGGCGCTGCTGCCATTTTCCGCGCAGGCGATGGACCCGAGCGACCCCGATTACGACCCGCTCGAGGACGACAGCCTGTGGGGCGAGACTGTATCGCCGGACCAGACCCAGACCACCAGCCCGGAGATCAAGTTTCTGACCGAGGAGCCGGAGCAGGTCCCTCATCACCACCAGAACCAGATCACGCTGAGCTCGTCTTCGCTGGAGGACGGCTGGGTGGATCTGCGCCAGTGCCACAGCGATATTGCGCCGATCCGGCGCATGGTCATTGCCTACAACGAAGAGCGAATCGAGGACCTTCAGGTCGAATCCACTACCAACATCGACCTGGCCGAGGCACGGGGCGACCGGGTCGACCTGCGCGGTGTCCACAAGGATTCCGAGGTCTGTGTCACCGCACGCATGCGTGTGATCGAACACGAAGGTGATGGCGTCTACACGATGGAGAACGGGCCCTTCGTGCGGCGTTTCCTGGATGGCTACTTCCCCATGCGGGTCACCATGGCCGTAAACTGGGGGGATCTGGACCTGCGTCTGGAGGAGACCCACCCCGAGGCACAGGAAGGCTTCGACGTCGTCGAGTCCGACCATGGCATCATCCTCGACACCCTGTTCGAGGGCGAACTGAGAACCCAGGTACGGCTGCGCAACGCCGAATAAAACGTCTATGAGTCGAGACAAACCGGATGTCCAGGGCCGCCGGACCGTAGCCCGAAGTCGGCTGTTCGAGGTCGAGGAGCTGGATCTCGAGTTCAGCAATGGGGCGCGCACCTGTTACGAGCGCCTGATCAGCCGGGGCAACGGCGCAGTCATCGTCGCCCCGGTGCAGCCGGATCGCACCGTGCTGCTGATCCGCGAATACGCGGCCGGCACCCACCGCTACGAGCTTGGCCTGCCCAAGGGCCGCATCGAGGCGCGCGAGGACATCCTGGTGGCGGCAAACCGCGAGATCATGGAGGAGGTCGGGTATGGCGGTCACCGCCTGACCCACCTGGGCGCGCTGACGGTCGCGCCCGGCTACATGTCGCACGAGACCCATCTGATCGTGGCGGAGGATCTCTACCCCCAGCGCGAGGAGGGTGACGAGCCGGAGGCCATCGAGGTCGTACCCTGGTCGCTGGACCGGCTGGGCGAACTGGTCACCCGCGAGGATTGCACCGAGGCCCGTTCCATCGCGGCACTTTATATGGTGCGCGATTTTCTCGACGCCTGACCCGGGTTCTGCCAAGGTACGCGCATTCCGTACCGTTCGAATCAGAAAGGATGCCCCGATGAACGAACCGCCCAAGGACGCGGCCCTGACCGCCCTGATGCAGGAAGTGGGTGGTCTGGCCGAGGATGCCGGCCATGCCATTCTCGAGGTCTACGAGACCCGCTTCGCGGTTACCGAAAAGGACGATCGCTCCCCACTGACCGAGGCCGACCTGGCCGCGCATCGCGTGATCGCACAGGGGCTGCGCGAGATCGCGCCGGAGTGGCCCGTCCTCTCCGAGGAGGGGCAGGACGTACCATTCGAGCGCCGCAAGCAGTGGCGGACCTACTGGCTGATCGATCCTCTCGACGGGACCCGCGAGTTCGTCAAGCGTACGGGTGAATTCACGGTCAACATTGCCCTGATCCATGACCACGAGCCGCTGATGGGCGTGGTCTGGAGCCCGGTCCTGCAGCGTCTGTATGCGGGCCACGCCGGGGGTGGCGCCATCCGCCGCGATGGCTCGGAGGCCCCGCGCTCCATCGAGGTGGCACGCGACCGTATTGATACCGAGCACCCGCTGGTGGCGGGCAGTCGTTCGCACGGGGCCGAGCGGCTCAAAGCGGTTCTGGAACGCCTTGGGACGCACGAGTTGGTGAGCCTGGGCAGCTCGATGAAGCTCTGCATGGTGGCCGAGGGAGCCGCGGATATTTATCCGCGCCTGGGGCCGACCAGCGAGTGGGATACCGCGGCGGCGCATGCGGTCGTGCGGGCCGCGGGGGGGCATGTGACGGACCTCCACGGGCAGGAGCTTCGCTACAACACCAAGGAGAGCATGCTCAATCCCGAGTTTCTGGTCTGCGCCGGCGATCCGGCGCGCTGGCTGCGCCGCCTCGGCCTCCCCGACGCGTAGCCTTCTCCCGCCCACCGGCTAGCGGGCCTTGGCGTGCCCTGGTTGGCCCTCAGCGTCGTTGAGGCTGGGCCGGGTTCGGCATCTGGTGTTTACTTGCTTTCGGTCCGCTGCCTGCCATGCGCTGTTTCGGCAGCGCACCCCGCCAGTTGTTGATCAAAAACGGACTTCTTTGCTCGTGCAAAGAAGTAACCAAGAAACACGCCCGGGATTCGCCCGGGGACCTTGCTTCAGGGCCCTCGGGCCGGCGGCGCTGAAACTCGCTGCGCCTTTGGCTTCGCTCAGACAGTCAGCGCCCCGTGTCTATTGTGAATCGTCCGGCCTGTCACGCCCTCCACAAGGGGCTCATATCGGGAGGGAAGGTCAAAACAGGCGGTAGCCCCGAGCTGTAGGGTGCGGTTGAGCGCAGCGAAACGCACCGGTCCGGCGTCGGGGCAACCCTGATGCGATTCGCTGCGCTCATCCGCATCCTACGAGGGGGGCTGGCGCCCGCTGGCGGGCGCGGCACGCCAAGGCCGAAGGCCGAGCGTGCCAAGATGTCCGAATGCCTAGCCTCTATCCACTGGCAGGAACGTCAGGCCAGCCGTTGTCTTGACCTTATCCCCCCGTATGAAGCCCCTTGCGGAAGGGTCCTCGGGACGGACGATTCAAAATAGAAACGGGGGCGCTGACTGTCTGAGCGAAGCCAAAGGCGTAGCGAGTTTCAGCGCCGCCGGCCCGAGGGCCCTGGAGCAAGGTTCCCGGGCGGAATCCGGGTGCCCTTCTTTGGGTACTTTCTTGGGCAAGCAAGAAAGTACCTCGCGGCGCGCTCGCGAGTGAGCGCATGGCAGGTGGCGGGCCGAAGGCACCGTAAACTCCGGATGACGAACCAGGCCCAGCCTGAAACGCGGCGGACGAAGCCCCTACTGTCCGAGTTCGCGCGAGCGCTCGGCCGCTGCCGCCATCGCGCGGCGCATGAGTCCGCGCAGGTCGCCATCCTCCAGCACCTGCAAGGCCCGCTCGGTGGTGCCGCCCGGTGACGTCACGCGGTGGCGCAGTTCGGCGGGCGGCTCGTCGCTCTCGGCGGCCAGCCGGGTCGCACCCGCCAGCGTGCCGAGCGTCAGCTCCAGCGCGGTGTCGGGCGGCAGCCCGAGCGACTGCGCGGCCTCCTGCATCGCCTCGATCATCAGAAAGACGTAGGCCGGGCCGCTGCCCGAGGTCGCCGTGACCGCGTGCATCAGCTCCTCGTCCGCCACCGGGATCGCCCGCCCTACCGACTCCAGCAGGCGGGTGGCGGTGTCGCGATCCTCGGTGGTGGCCGTGGGGGCGGCGAACAGGCCGGTCACGCCGGCGCCGACCAAGGCTGGCGTGTTGGGCATGGCGCGGACGAGGCGGGTGTCGTCACCCAGCCAGCGGGCCAGCTGGGCCGTGGTGATGCCGGCGGCCACCGAGATCACCAGGGGCTGCCCACGGATGACGGCCTCGCGCAGCGTGGGGGCCAGGTCCGGCAGGGTCTGCGGCTTGACCGCGAGCACCAGCGCGGCGCTGTCCTCGGCGAGCGCCTCGGCACTTGCGGCCTGCAGTCCGGGGTAGCGGGCCTGGAGATCGCGCACGCGTTCGGCGCTCTTGTCGGCGATCGCGATGCGCTCGGCGTCATGGCCGGACTGGATCAGGCCCTGCAACAGGGCTTCGCCCATGTTGCCGGCGCCGATAAAGCCGACTTCGAAGCGGTGTTCCGTCATGCGGACTCCTCTTTTACTGATTTCTCTCGGGTGTGATGCGGGGCCCGAACAGCGCGGTGCCGATGCGTACCAGGCTGGCACCCTCGAGGATCGCGGCCTCGAGATCGCCGGACATGCCCATGGACAGGGTATCCAGGCCATGTCCCCGCGCATTGAGTTCGTCCTTCAACTGCCGCAGCCGGGCAAACGGCTGGCGCTGGCGCTCGCGATTGCTCTCGGCGGCCGGCAGGGTCATCAGGCCCCGTAACGTCAGCCCGGGCAGGTTCGCGACGGTGTCGGCCAGCGCGGCGGCAGCCTCCGGCGGGACGCCTGCCTTCTGGCTCTCGCCCGAGACATTGATCTGCAGGCAGACCTGCAAGGGCGCCAGGTGTTCCGGGCGCTGTTCCGAAAGGCGGCGGGCAATGCGCTCGCGGTCGATGGTGTGTACCCAGTGAGCGCGTTCGGCCACGGGGCGCGTCTTGTTGCTCTGCAGTGCGCCGATATAGTGCCACTCGAGGCCCAGGGGTTTCGGGCCGGTCTCGAGGGCGTCGAACTTGTCGATGAATTCCTGCACGTAGTTCTCGCCGAACGCCGTCTGCCCGAGCGCATGCAACGCGCGGATGTCGTCGGCCGTACGCGTCTTGGATACGGCCAGAAGGTGCACGCTGCCGGGGTCGCGCCCGGCCTGTTCGCAGGCGTGAACGATACGTTCGCGAACGGCCCTGAATGCGTGGTCTGGTGCGCTCATGGCCCTATGATATAGTCCGGTGAAACGTAAGGGCACCGCCGCCAGGCGGGCGGTGTCCGTCACACGCTGCGGGGCCCGGCAGGGCGTCGCCCGGGGCGGGGCGCTGGGGCTGGCGGCTCGTTTCCGGTTGTACAGGGGGATGCATGGATATCACGCAGCTGCCGGCCTTTGCGGTCAAGAACGGGGCCTCGGATCTGCACATCTCGGCGGGCATGCCGCCGATGGTGCGCATCGACGGCGATATGCGCCGCGTGAATGTGCCGGTCATGGACCACAAGGAGGTCCAGGGCCTGATCTACGACATCATGAACGACCGCCAGCGCAAGGACTACGAGGAGTTCCTGGAGACGGACTTCTCGTTCGAGGTCACCGGGCTGGCGCGTTTTCGTGTCAATGCGTTCAATCAGGACCGGGGCGCGGCGGCGGTCTTTCGTACCATCCCCTCCAAGGTGCTCACGCTGGAAGAGCTGGCGGCACCGCGCATCTTCGAGGATATCTCCAACTATCCGCGCGGGATCGTGCTGGTCACGGGCCCGACCGGCTCGGGCAAGTCGACCACGCTGGCGGGCATGGTCAACCACCGCAACGAGAACGACTACGGCCACATCCTGACGATCGAAGACCCGATCGAGTTCGTGCACGAGTCGAAGAAGTCGCTGGTCAACCAGCGCGAGGTACACCGCGACACCCACGGCTTTTCCGAGGCGCTGCGTTCCGCGCTGCGCGAGGATCCGGACACCATTCTGGTCGGCGAGCTGCGCGATCTCGAGACGATCCGCCTGGCGCTGACCGCGGCGGAGACGGGGCACCTCGTCTTCGGCACCCTGCATACCAGTTCCGCGGCCAAGACGATCGACCGTATCGTCGATGTGTTTCCGGCGGCCGAGAAGGACATGGTGCGGGCGATGTTGTCCGAGTCGCTGCGGGCGGTTATCGCGCAGACCCTGATGAAGAAGATCGGCGGCGGGCGTATCGCCGCGCACGAGATCATGCTGGGCACGCCGGCCATCCGCAACCTGATCCGCGAAAACAAGATCGCGCAGATGTACTCGACCATCCAGACCAGTGCCGGCACCGGCATGCAGACGCTGGACCAGTGCCTGAAAGACATGCTGGCGCAGGGCGTGATCAGCCGCGAGGACGCCAAGCGCAAGGCCGCCAACCCGGATTCGTTCTGAGCCCGCGCCCCCGCCCGGGGGATTCGGCAAGGGGAGAAGCACCATGGATCGTGACAAGGCGATCAAGTACATGCACGACCTGCTCCGCGCCCTGGTGGACCGGGGTGGCTCGGACCTGTTCATCACGGTCGGCATGCCGCCAGCGGCCAAGATTGACGGCCGCGTGGTGCCGATGACCGAGCAGAAGCTCACGCCTTCGCATACCCAGGCGCTGGTACGCGCACTGATGAACGACAAGCAGTCCGCGGAGTACGAGCGCCATCAGGAGTGCAATTTCGCGATCGGCCTGCAGGGCGTGTCGCGCTTTCGCGTGAACGTGTTTACTCAGCGCGGCAGCCCCGGAATGGTGCTGCGCACGATCAACTCGGTGATCCCGAAGTTCGAGGACATCCAGATGCCGCCGCAGCTGGAGAAGATCACCATGGAGCGCCGCGGGCTGGTGATCTTCGTCGGGGGGACCGGCTCGGGCAAGTCGACCTCGCTCGCCGCGATGATCGGCCATCGCAACCGCAATGCCCCCGATCACATCGTCACCATCGAGGACCCGATCGAGTTCGTCCACGAACACGAAAAGAGCATCATCACCCAGCGCGAGGTGGGCGTGGACACCGAGGGTTACGAGATCGCGCTGAAGAACACCCTGCGTCAGGCGCCGGACGTGATCCTGATCGGCGAGATCCGGGATCGGGAGACGATGGACTACGCGATCGCCTTTGCCGAGACCGGTCACCTGTGCCTGTCCACCCTGCACGCCAACAGCACCAACCAGGCGCTGGACCGCATCATCAACTTCTTCCCCGAGGATCGGCGCGAGCAGCTCCTGATGGACCTGTCGCTGAACCTGAAAGCGGTGATCTCGCAACGCCTGGTGCGGCACGAGAACGGCGAGGGCCGCGTGCCGGCGGTAGAGATCCTGATCAACACCCCGTTGATGGCCGACCTGATGCTGAAGGGTGCGGTGCACGAGATGAAGGAGCTGATTTCGCGTTCCCGCGAGCAGGGCATGCAGACCTTCGACCAGGCCCTGTTCGACCTCTACGAGACCCGCAAGATCAGTTACGAGGAGGCCCTGCGCAATGCCGATTCGGTGAACGACCTGCGGCTGCGCATCAAGCTCGACTCGCAGCGGGCACAGGATGACGGTGCCCCGGCCGTGGCGGACACGGGCGAGGGCCTGTCCGTGGACGACCGTCCCGAGGACTACAGTGTCCGCTAACGGTCCGCACCCTTCGGGAGATCAGCGATGAGCCAGATGCAGATCGAACCGTACCTGAGCCTGATGGCGCAGAAGGCCGCCTCGGACCTGTTCTTCCTGACCGGCGCGCCCGCGAGCATCAAGGTCGACGGGGTCCTGCAGCCGATCTCGCGCAAGGCACTCGCACCCGGTCAGGCGGAGGCCATCGCGCGCGAGATGATGAACGAGCATCAGGCCGAGATCTTCGAGCGCGAGACCGCGGTCAACTTTGGCGTCTCGCGCGAGGGTCTGGGACGCTTCCGCGTGAATGTCTATCGCCAGCGCGGCGAGGTCGCGATGGTCATTCGCTTCATCCGCATGTCCATCCCGACCATCGAGCAGCTTGGGCTGCCCCCGGTGCTGGAGGAATTCGTCTCGCACCATGACGGGCTGGTGCTGATCGTCGGCGCGACCGGGACCGGGAAGTCCACCACGCTCGCCTCGATGATTGATCACCGTAATACGCATTCCAGCGGTCATATTCTTACGGTCGAGGACCCGATCGAGTTTCTCTTTACGCACAAGCGCTCGATCGTCGGCCAGCGCGAGGTCGGGATCGACACCCCGAGCTATGATCACGCCCTGCAGGAGGGGATGCGCGAGGCCCCGGACGTGATCATGATCGGGGAGGTGCGTTCCCGCGAGACCATGCGTGCGGCCTTGACCTACGCCGATACCGGCCACCTGGTGCTGACCACCCTGCACGCGACCAATGCCACCCAGGCGCTCGATCGCGTGATCAATCTATTCCCCGAGGACAACCGCTCGCAGATCCTCTCGGATCTGTCGCTGAACCTGCGCGCGATCATCGCCCAGCGCCTGTTGCAGACCAAGGACGGACAGCGTGTGGCTGCGCTGGAGATCATGGTGAACACGCCGTATATCTCCGAACTGATCCGCGACGAGAAGATCAGCGAGATCAAGGAGATTATGGCCAAGGGCAGCTCGGTGGGCATGCAGACCTTCGATCAGGCCATCGTCAAGCTGTTCAAGGGTGGCCGAGTGATGCTGGACGAGGCCCTGAACAAGGCAGACTCGCGTGCCGACCTCGAATGGCACCTCAACTTCGGCGGCGGCGTCTCCGCGGCCGACGAGGCCGAGGAAGACCTTCAACTCCCCGACCGGTAGGATGCGCTGAGCGAAGCGAACCGCATCACCCTCGGCTCCTCAATGTGGATCTCGGAGGGGCGCTCCCCAGTGTCCGGCGCTTACCAAGAACCCCTCCGTGCGTCCTGTCCCTCAGGCCCGCGCAGGCTCCGGGAACACATCGGCGGCCGCAAACACCGGCCCATCCACGCAGACACGCTTCATCGCCACGCCGTCGGGGGTGCGCACCGGTACCGTGCAGCCCGCGCAGCCACCCACTGCACAGGCCATGAATTCCTCCAGCGAGACCTGACAGGGCAGGCCGAACTCCGCCGCCAGTTCCGCGCAGGCCTCGAGCATCGGGTGCGGGCCGCAGGCATAGAGCTCGACCTGATCACGTTCCACAGGCGAGAGCGTCTTGAGCCAGGCGCGGGCGAGATCGGTCACGAAGCCGTCATGGGCACCGGGGATGCCTGCCTTCGAGGTCAGGCGGCAGGCCACGCCCCAGTCCTCCAGCAGCGGCAGGGTCGCGATCGCCCCGTCCGGCAGCCCTGGCCAGAGGATTTCCGAGGGCTTGGCCCGAAACGGGAACGGCACCTCGGAGCCGAGGATCGCGCGGGTCTGGCCCGCCTCGCCCTGTCGGCGCAGGTGATCGGCCAGAAAGATCATCGGCGGGATCCCGACGCCACCCCCGAGCAGCAGCCGCAGCGGACGATCCGGGTTCAGCCGGAACGGGACCCCGATCGGCCCCAGTACGCTCAGGGAATCGCCCACCGGCTGCTGCGACAGTGCCTGCGTGCCGTCGCCCACGACCTTGTAGAGGAACTCGACCCACCCGGCCTCGCGGTCGACCCGCTGGATCGACAGGGGGCGCCGCATCGGCAGGTTCGGCGAACACTGGATGTGGGCGAACTGCCCGGGCGCGGCGCGCTGCGCGCATTCCGGTGCCTGGACGCGCAGGATCCACTGACCGGCCCCGGCATCCTGGTGATCGAGGATGCGAGCGGTCTCCTGAAAGATCGTGCCGCGGTGGGGGCGTTCGGCGCCGGTGGGGGTCATGCGTTGTCCTCAGTGGGCTGGGTCCAGGCCGGACGGCCCGCTACCCAGGTCTCGCGAACCTGGCCGGAGAAGGTCCAGCCGAAAAACGGCGAATTGCGCCCGGCGCTCAGCCAGTCCTGCTGTCGGACCTCCTGAAGCGCGGTGGGGTCATACAAAACGAAATCGGCGCGCGCGCCGGCGCCCAGCCGGCCCTGTTCGAAACCAAGAATTTCCGCGGGCCCGGACGTCACGCGCGCCAGTGCTTCGCCCAGGCTGAGAAGGCCATCCTCGACCAGGCGCAGGGTCAGAGGCAGCAAAGTCTCCAGGGCCGAGATGCCCGGCTCGGTACCGGCGAACGGGCCGAGCTTGGCGTCCGCCTCGTGCGGCTGGTGGTCCGAGCAAATGGCGCTGATATCGCCGCGCGCGACGGCTGCTCGCAGACCGTCACGGTCGCGTTGGGCCCGCAGCGGCGGGATGACATGGCCGTTCGGGTCGTATTCGGCCACGTCGACTTCGGTCAGAAATAGCTGGTGGGCGGCGACGTCGGCGGTGATCGGCAGGCCTTCGGCGCGCGCCTTGGCGATCATCTCGGCCCCGCGGCGCGTCGACAGCCTTGCGACGTGTACGCGCGCCCCGGTCTGTTCGACCAGGGCCAGGATGGCGCCCAGCGCGGCGGTCTCGGCTGCCTCGGGGATGCCCGACAGGCCCAGGCGCGTGGAGACCGCGCCTTCGTGCATGCAGCCCGAGCCGGTCAGCGACAGGTCCTGGGCGGGCAGCACGATGGTCAGGCCGAAGGTGGTCGCATATTCCAGGGCTCGGCGCAGCACCAGCAGGCTGGCCAGCGGCTTGTGGGCGTTGCTCACACCGCGGGCCCCCGCCTGCTGCAGCGCCGCCATCTCGGCCAGCTGCTGCCCCTCCAGGCGTTGTGTCAGGGCGCCCAGGGTGTAGACCCGCACGCCGCAGGCCTGCCGGGCGCGGCGCGCAATCAGCTCGATTTCGGCCGGGGAGTCGATGGGCGGATCGGTATCCGGGGGAATCACGGCGCTGGTGATGCCCCCGCGCGCGGCGGCCAGCGTCTCGCTGGCGATGGTGGCCTTGTGCTCCTCGCCGGGCTCGCGCATGCGCGCGGAAAGGTCGATCAGGCCGGGGAACAGCCACAGCCCGCTGCCATCAATGCGCCGGCGCGGCTCGAAGCCGTCCGGTATCTGGCCTCGCGCAAGGATCTCGGCGCCCTGCACGCAGAGCGCCCCGACCTCGTCGTAGTCGTCCGCCGGGTCGATGATTCGTACGTTCTCGATCAGCACACTCATGACTGATGCGCCCCCATCACCATGGACATCACGGCCTGGCGGACCGAGATGCCGTAGGTCACCTGCTGCAGGATCACCGAGTGCGGCCCGTCCGCCACCGCGGACTCGATCTCCACCCCGCGGTTGGCCGGGCCCGGGTGCATCACCAGGCAGGTGGGGTGCGCCAGCTGCAGGCGGCGCGAGGTCAGTCCGAACAACTGGTAGTACTCATGCTCGGAGGGCAGGTGGGCGTGCTCCATGCGCTCGCGCTGCAGGCGCAGCATGATGATCACGTCGACGTCCTTCAGTCCCGCGTCGAGGTTGTTGTAGACGTGCACGCCGAGTTGGTCGACATCCGCCGGCAGCAGCGAACAGGGCGCGACCACGCGCACTTCGCCGGTCTGCAGGATGTTGAGCGCGTGGATCTGCGAGCGCGCCACGCGCGAGTGCAGGATGTCGCCGACGATCGCGACCTTCAGCTTGGTGAAGTCGCCCTTGTGCCGGCGGATGGTGAACATGTCCAGCAGGGCCTGGGTGGGGTGCGCGTGGCGGCCGTCGCCGGCATTGAGCACGCTGATGCCGGGGGCGACATGGCGGGCGATGAAATGCGCGGTCCCGCTCTCTTCGTGGCGTACCACGAACATGTCCACGTTCATCGCCTCGAGGTTGCGCAGAGTATCCAGCAGGCTCTCGCCCTTGACCGCCGAGGAGGTGCTGATGTTGATGTTGAGCACGTCCGCGGACAGGCGCTTGGCGGCCAGTTCGAAGGTGGTGCGGGTACGGGTGCTGGCCTCGAAGAACAGATTGACGATGGTCTTGCCGCGCAGCAGTGGGACCTTTTTGACCGCCTTCTCGTTCATGTTCGCGAACGACTCGGCGGTATCCAGGATCTCGTTCAGGAGATCGCGGTTGAGGCCCTCGATGGTCAGCAGGTGGCGCAGCTGGCCGTCATCGGTCAGCTGCAGGCGATTGGGCAACGGGCCCGGCTCCGGCAGGCGGGCAGCCCCGGCCAGGACCGGGGTAACCACGGTATCGCTCATGCGTCGGCGTCCCCATCGGTCTCCAGGGTGACGCGCTCCAGGCGCAGGGGTTCGGGGCCGCGTAGCTTGATCTGCTCCCGGGTGCCGAGTTCCATGTGTTCCCCGACGATCGCGGCGGCGATCGGCAGCTCGCGCCCGTCGCGCTCGACCAGCACGGCGAGCGTGACCGAGGCGGGGCGCCCGTAGTCGAACAGCTCGTTCAGGGCGGCGCGGATCGTGCGCCCGGTGTAGAGCACGTCATCCACCAGCAGGACATGCACGCCGTCCAGGTCCTCCGGCAGCTCGGACGGGCGGACCTGCGGATGCATGCCGATGCGGGAGAAGTCGTCGCGGTAGAAGCTGATATCCAGCTTGCCCAGTGGCCTTTCCACCCCGAGGCGTTCGCGCAGGTGCTCCGCGATCCAGACACCGCCGGAGTGGATACCGACCACCATCGGGTTGTCGATCCCGCGCTTGTCCAGATACTGGCGTGCCTTCTCGGCCATGCTGTCGAGCAGGGTTGGGACGTCCGGCGTCTTCATGCGTTCTCCTGAAACCAGCCTTCGAGGATGACCGCGGCAGCGTGGGCGTCCAGCCCCGGGTCGTGGCGTCCCCGCCCGCTGCGCTCGCGGGCCAGGTGCGATGTCAGATGCTCGTCGTACCAGTATACCGGTTGCCCGTAGCGCGCTTCGAGGGCGGCCCCGAACGCGCGGATGCGTTTCGCCAGCGGCGTGGGCTTCCCGTCCGCCTGGGTGGGCCAGCCGACGACAAAGCCCTCGGGTGCCCACTCGCTCACCAGAGTGTCGATCACGGACCAGAGTTCCGGTGAATCGGTGTTGAGCGTGCGCAGTCCGCGCGCTGCACCGGTCAGTTCCTCGCCCACCGCGATCCCGATCCGCCGGCGGCCGTAGTCGAAGGCCAGAAGCCCCATGACGTTGCCGGGCCCGCCTCAGGCGTGGCCGGGCGCGGAACTGATCAGGTTGACGTCGATGCCGATCAGCTTGGCCGCCGCGGCCCAGCGCTCGGCGCTGGGGTGGTCGAACAGGATGTCGGCATCGGCGCGGGTGGTTAGCCAGGCGTTTTCGGCCAGTTCGCTCTCGAGCTGCCCCGGTCCCCAGCCGGCGTGTCCCAGGGCAATGAGGACACGGCTCGGGCCGCGGCCCTCGTTGATAGCCTCCAGGATGTCGCGCGAGGTGGTCAGCACGATGGAGTCGGTGATGGGCTGGCTGCCCCGCCACTCGGGCTTTCCAGTGTGCAGCACGAAGCCGTGCTCGGGCTGGACCGGGCCGCCCCGGTAGACCGGGATCTCCGGCAGCTCGTCGCGAGGCTCGAGATCGACGTGTTGTAGCAGGTCGCGTAGCGAAAGCTCGGTGGGCTGGTTGATTACCAGCCCCAGGGCCCCTTCGGCGTCGTGATCGCAGATATAGGTGACCGCATGGCTGAAGTAGCCATCGTTCAGGCTCGGCATCGCGATCAGGAAGTGATCGCGCAGGCTGGCCGCGCTCGAGCTGGAAGGGGCTTGCGTCATGTGTTCAGTATCGGCGCTGCTCCGTGATGCCGCAAGGAACTCGAGCCCGGATGTTCCTCGTGTCTTGCTAGCGAATCTGCTCCATCTGGTCGCGGCGGAAGGCCCAGGTCCGGGTGATCACGAGTTCGTCGTATTCCTCGCGCATCTGCTCGGTGAAGGGGGCATAAGGGGCGGCCAGTTCCACGATGCGCATCGCGGCCTGGTCGAGCACCGGTTCGCCGGAGCTGCGGGCGATCTCGATGTTCATCAGCTCGCCATCCGGGTTCAGGCGGACCGACAGCACCAGTGTGCCGGATAGGCCCCGGCGGCGGGCCTCGTCGGGGTAGTTCAGGTTGCCGACGCGCTCGACCTTGTTGATCCAGGACTGCAGATAGGCGGCCTCCGGCGCGCTGCGTGCAGCAAGGCTGTCGAGGTAGCGGGTGCGGGTGGCGCGGGTGGAGAATTCGCGGCGCTCCTCGGCCGGGGCCGCGCGCGCGGTGTCCAGGCCCCGGTTCATCAGCGCGGCGGCCGATGGGCGTTCCTCCGCCTCGGGCGATTCGATCGGGTCCGGTTCGGCGACCTCGGGGGCAGTCGGTTCCGCTTCGTCCGTCTCGGCCTCCACGGCCTCGGGTTCGGGCTCCGGTTCCGGCTGGGCGGGCTCCATCACCAGTGGCCCCGGGTCTGGCAGCGGGGCTTCGACGCCCTCGGGTTCCGGTTCGCCGACACCCTCGGTCTCGGCCTCCGGGGATAACGCCTCCTGCACTTCCTCGCCTTCGCCGCTGGCGGCCTGGTCTTCGGTGGCGATGCGTTCGACCTCTTCCGGCTCTGGCGCCTGCGCGTCCGGGTCGGTCACCCAGGTCACGTCCAGGGGCTCGCGGGAAGGCGTGTCCAGTGGGTCCACGGCGAAGCCGATGCCGAGGATGATCAGGGCATGCGCGACCACGGCCAGAAACAGCATCGGGCCCAGTTGGCCGCGACGCTGCGGAGATTCGGGTTCAAGGGTGCCGTGCGAGACGGACATGGCGCTGGATCCGGGGGTCTGCGAGCACGTGTGCTGCCAGTATACCGGTCACGCTGCCGGTAATCAGAGCGGCCAGCAATAGTGGGGGTAGCACCAGTGGCAGGTTCGGGTGGGGGATGATCACGCCCCAGGCCAGCAGGAACTGGCCGGTGATGTGCGCCATCGCCGCGGCGATGGCGAGGCCCAGCGCGCCGATATGCCGAGGCGCCAGTGGGCGCAGCAGGCCGAGCGCGGCCAGGGCGGCCAGGGCCCCGGCCAGCGACAGCCAGAAGGTGGGGCTCATCAGCGTGCCGAGTAGCAGGGCGGCGCCGACGACCCGGATCAGGGTCACCGCCACCGCCGCGCGCCAGCCGAGGGTCAGCAGGGCGATCAGGGTCACGATGTTCGCGAGCCCCGGCTTGATGCCCGGAACCGGGCTCGGGATCGCCGCCTCCAGGACCTGGACACCGATGGCGATGGCGGCCAGCGCGGCGATCGCACGGTCGCGCTGTGTCAGCGTGTCGGGGGTGGAGGCGGTCACGCCGGGCTCAGTAATGAAGGCTGTCGTAGCCGGGGCCGCGGCCCTGCACCTGCAGGGTCAGCCGGTTGGGCAGGCTGACCGCGATCTCGCCGTGTCGCTGCAGCCAGCCGCTGTTCTCGCAGATATTGCGTGTACCGGGGGAGTCGGCGCAGCGGGCCCTGCCCGGCTCGATCTGCACGCGGGTGATGCCGGCTGGGCCCTGAATCTCGATCTCGCGGGTGCGGTCCAGGGGTTCCTGCCGCGGCGGCTCGCCAGTCTGGGTGATGACCAGCATGGAGGCCTCGCTATCCGGCAGGTAGGCGAGGGCAAAGGCCGCGACCACAACGCCACTGGCCAGGGTGGCGATCACCCCGTCACCCCAGCGCAGGCCAGAAAACGTCACGGCAGTTGGCGCTCCTCGAGCGAGGGCTGGCCTTCTTCCAGGCGCACGCGTTCGGCCATCGCCGGGGTCGCCTCGATGCGGTCATCGAGTACCACCAGGGCGGCCTCGATACCCATCTTGCGGGCGTAGCGCGGCCATTCCTCGGGGCCGGCAATCATCAGCGTGGTCGCGGCGGCGTCGGCCAGGGCGGGGTCGCTGTGCAGCACGGTAGCGCCGTGGATGCCTTCGCTGGGGCGCCCGCTGCGCGGGTCGATCACATGGTGGATGTGTTCGCCTTCCCATTCGTAGCCGCGCTCGTAGTCGCCGGAGCTGAACAACGCCTCGCCTGCATCAAGCTCGATGCTCCCGAGAATGCCGCCCTGCGGGTGGCGGATCGCGACCTGCCATGCCCGGTCCGTGGGGCGACCGAGGGTCATGAGGTCGCCACCGGCGTTGAAGATCGCGGCCTCCACGCCCTGGCCCTGCAACAGGTCGAGCATGCGTTCGACGGCGAGACCCTTGGCGAGCCCCCCGAAGTCCAGTTGCAGGTCCGCGTGCTGGCCGCGCAGACGTACCCCGTTGCGTTCGACGTCGCGCATGCTGGGCGTATCCTCTAGCAGCGCCTCCAGGGTGTCGTCGTCCGGTGGCGGGCCCTCGGGCTCGTCCTGATGAAAGCCCCAGGCGGCGATCAGCTTGCCCAGCGCCGGGTTGAACAGGCCGTCGCTCAGCTCTTCCATTTCCTTGCCACGTTCGATCAGTGGCAGGACAGAGGGCGGGGCGCTGAACTCGGCCCGAAGCGCCAGCAGTTCATTGGTACGTCCGAGCGATCCCGGCTCCCAGGCATGCCAGGAGGTATGCAGGATCTCCAGTTCGGCCTGCAACTCGGATTCCAGCGCCTCCAGGTCGTAGGCCCCGGCGGGGTAGAGCGTGACATCCACGATCGTGCCGAAGGCGAAGAAATTCAGGGTCTCGGTGTCCGGTGTGTCGCGGTCGCAGCCGGCCAGGGCCAGCGCGGCGAGCAGGATCGGTCCAAGGAAGGCCTGGCGGGTGCGCGGAAACGGGATCGGCATGGGCATCACCTCGCGGGGTCAGGGATGGGTCAGGTAGTCGATGAAAAGGCCGGCGAGATCGTCGCCGCGGGCGGCATCGAGCTCACGCACGCCGGTGGGGCTGGTGACGTTGATCTCGGTCAGGTAGTCGCCGATCACGTCGATGCCGACGAAGTCCAGGCCTCGGCGCTTGAGCTCGGGGGCGATCTGCGCGCAGATCCAGCGGTCGCGATCGGTCAGGGGAACGGCTTCGCCACGCCCGCCGGCGGCCAGATTGGCCCGGGTCTCGCCCTCGGCCGGGATCCGTGCCAGTGCATGATCGTAGGGTTCACCCCCGATCAGGATGATGCGCTTGTCGCCGGCGGTGTATTCCGGCAGGAAGCGCTGGGCGACGATGGTGCGCCGGTCGAATTCGGTCATGGTCTCGAGGATGACCGAGAGGTTGGGGTCGCCCTCGCGGATGCGGAACACCGAGGCCCCGCCCATGCCGTCCAGCGGCTTGACGACGATGTCGCCGTGGTGCTCGAGGAAGGCGCGGATGCGCGCGCGGTCGCGGGTGATCAGGGTCGGTGGCCCGCAGTCGACGAAATGCGTGGCGAAGGCCTTCTCGTTCACGTCGCGCAGGGCCCCGGGTCGGTTGACCACGCGCACGCCGTCCCGCTCGGCCAGGTCCAGGGCGTAGGTGGCGTAGATGTACTCGAGGTCGAACGGCGGATCTTTGCGCATCAGCAGGAGATCGAAGCGGCTGGCGTCGCCTTCTTGCTCGGGCCCCAGGGTGTAGTAGTCCTCGCGCTGGTCGCGCACTGCCACCGGGCGGCTGCGGACCTGCGCGCGCCCCTCTTCGATCCACAGGTCGCCGGGTTCCAGGTAGTGCAGGCGGTGCCCGCGTGCCTGGGCGGCGAGCAGCATGGCGAAGGTGGTGTCCTTCCAGGGCTTGATGCTGGTGATTGGGTCCATCAGGACAGCGATGTCATGCGCCACGAGCGGTTCCGCGGTGTCGAAGTGTGGCCCGAGTATGCCATGTCATCGCGGCCCTCATGGATCTCCGTCGAGGCAGGGCAACTGTGTGCGCTCGCTCGCACTCCTTGCGCTGCTCGCGGGGGCAGGCAATATCATTGGGTGCTGTTTGTCACGGACTCGAGCTTCCGATAGATTCGGGGGCGCAGAGAGCCTTCAGGGGGAGCAGGGTGGCGAACGCACTGGCAGAAGCGGAATCGGCTGCCGAGTTTCAGGGGCTGAAAGTCATGGTGATTGATGACAGCAAGACCATTCGGCGCACCGCCGAATCCTTGCTGCAGAAGCACGGTGCGGACGTGATTACGGCCGTGGATGGCTTCGAGGCCCTGTCCAAGGTGGCCAACTCCAACCCGGATATCATTTTCATCGATGTCATGATGCCGCGTCTGGATGGCTACCAGACCTGTGCCCTGATCAAGAACAACAAACGGTTCCGGGCTACGCCGATCATCATGCTGTCGAGCAAGGACAGCGTATTCGACAAGGCCAAGGGCCGCGTGGTTGGCTCCGAGGATTACCTGACCAAGCCCTTCACCCGGGATGACCTCCTGGGTGCGATGCGCCAGTACACTCGCCCGGCAGGAAGCTGAAACCCGCCGCACCACAAGATGCCGACAAGGAACGACCCATGGCCCGCATCCTGATCGTTGATGACTCCCCGACCGAGATCCATGCCCTGCGCACCATGCTGGAAAAGCATGGCCATGCCGTGACCACGGCTGAAAGCGGCGAGGAGGGCGTGGCCGCGGCCAAAGCACAGGTCCCGGATCTGGTGCTGATGGATGTGGTGATGCCGGGGCTCAATGGCTTCCAGGCCACCCGCGACTTGTCGAAATCCGACGAGACCTCGCATGTACCCGTGGTCGTGGTGTCCACCAAGGACCAGGCCACGGACCGGGTCTGGGCCATGCGCCAGGGGGCCCGGGACTACATCACCAAGCCGGTGGCGGAGAAGGAGCTGCTGCAGACCATCGGGAAGTACCTCAACGCATGAAGGTCGAGAGGTCCACGCCCTACGCCCTGCTCGCGAGTCTTGATCGCGAAGGGCGTCGCGTGAACCGTGAACTGCGACGGGATATCGGCACGGGCTGGCGCGGGGTGTTGCTCCGTGTCGCCGATTTCCGTTTTCTGGTCGACATGGACTCGATCGCCGAGGTGGCCGATCCGCTGTCGCTGACGCGCGTGCCGCTGGCGGATCCGGCCGTGCTGGGTGTGGGGAATCTGCGCGGGCTGGTCCTGCCGGTTTTCGATATGGGCAAGCTGCTGCTGGACACCCCGCTGCCGCACGACGCGAGCGGGCAGCGTGTGGTGGTGGCCCCTCAGGGGCACGGGATGGCCGGGTTGCTGGTGAGCCAGGTCGAGGGCATGCGTCGCTGCATTCCTTCGCAACGGCGACTGGAGGTGTCGGTGCCTGATGGCGTGCGCCCCTTTATTACCGGCGGATTCGATCTCGGGCACCGACTGCACCCGGTGCTGGATCTGGATCTGCTTTTGAATGACACCAATCGCTTTGCCGGCATGGAGCTGGCTGGGGCATCGAATACCGAACAGACCGCGGCAGCTGTATAAGCGGAGCCGACGGGCTGCAACAGGGGGTTTGACGTATGGGATCGAGTCGACGCTTGCGCAATATCGTCCTCGGGGGGCTGCTGGTGCTGGCCCTGATCGCGACGGGCGTGGCCTTTACCTACCACGAATTCGAGCAAAGTCAGTATCGCGACCGTGTTGCCCTGGCCAGCGAGATGCAGCTGCTTTCGCAGCGATTGGCGACGGGTACTCTGGAAGCGGCCGGGGGCTCCGAACAGGCGATTACCGATATCACGGAGTTGCGTAATCGCTTCGACGACCAGCTCGAGCGCCTGCGCGATGGTGGCGACGGCCTGCTGCCGCTGCCGGAGGCGGTCTCCAGTGAGCTCGCGGCCGTCAATCGCGAGTGGTCGCTTTATCGCGACGACGTCACCACCGTCATCGTGGGCTCGGATGATATCGAGCAGGTGACGGAATTCTCCGAGGCGGTGGAGGCCTTCTCGCCGGAGTTGGCACGCCTGTCCGATGACGTCGTGCGGCGTATGGTCCAGATTGGGGAATCGCCGGAGCAGATCTATGTGGCCTCGCGCCAGACGATGCTGATTCAGCGTATCGCCAACAACCTCAACCAGGTGTTGCAGGGTGGTGCGGCCGCGGCCACCGCGATCGAGCGCTTCGAGCGTGATGCCACGCTGTACGGGCGTGTGCTCGACGGCCTGATCGAGGGCTTCGAGCCCCTGGGCATCGAGCGTGTTAACGATGCCGAGACCCAGCGCACTCTGCAGGAGATCGCGACCCTGTTCATCGCCTTCAGCGAGGCGGTCGAAGGGGTGCTGGATACCTCGTCGCAGATTTTCGAGATCAACGCTGCGGCCTCGGCCGTCGAGGCCCGCTCGGGGGCAATGCTGGACGTGACCGGTGGCCTGGAAGTCGCCCTGAACCGGGAGGCCGAACAGGCGGGTGTGATCGCCCTGGTCGGCTTCGCCCTGGGTGGCCTGGCGCTGTTGCTGCTGATCGCGATGGGCCTGTTCCTCTATCGCGACACCAAGCGCGAACTGGCCGAGACCGAGGCGCAGAATGAACGTAACCAGCAGGCGATCCTGCGCCTGCTCGACGAGATGATGAACCTCGCAGACGGGGATCTCACCGTCAACGCGACCGTGACCGAGGACTTCACTGGCGCGATCGCGGACTCGATGAACTACGCGATCGAGAACCTGCGAACGCTGGTCGCGACCATCAACACGGTGGCGGCGGATATCAGCGAATCCTCGGCCGCCACCCGCTCGCAGGTGCTCGGGCTGGCCGAGAAGTCCGAGGAACAGGCCCGCGAGATCCAGCAGG
The DNA here is from genome assembly GCF_000378285.1 of Thioalkalivibrio sp. ALgr1. Lineage (NCBI taxonomy): Bacteria > Pseudomonadati > Pseudomonadota > Gammaproteobacteria > Chromatiales > Ectothiorhodospiraceae > Thioalkalivibrio > Thioalkalivibrio sp. ALgr1. Next base: position 224,505 of record NZ_KB905132.1, on the reverse strand, counting down.
CGAACGACGCGATCGACGAGGTGAGCCATTCGGTCGACAAAGTCGCGCAGGATGCCGGGCAGTCGGCCCAGGTGGCACGAAACTCCGTGGAAATCGCGTCCAAGGGGGCGGCCACGGTGCGCCGCTCGATCGAGGGGATGGACACTATCCGCGAGCAGATCCAGGAGACCGCGAAACGGATCAAGCGCCTGGGCGAATCCTCGCAGGAGATCGGCGACATCATCGGGCTGATCAATGACATCGCTGAACAGACCAACGTGCTTGCGTTGAACGCGGCGATCCAGGCATCCGCCGCAGGCGAGGCGGGTCGCGGGTTCGCGGTGGTGGCGGACGAGGTCCAGCGCCTCGCGGAACGCTCCTCCGGGGCGACCCGTCAGGTCGAGGGTCTGGTCAAAGCGATCCAGGCGGATACCAGCGAGGCGGTCTCGTCGATGGAACAAAGTACCGCCAACGTGGTGTCCGGGGCCGAGATGGCCCAGGCAGCGGGCGAGGCGCTGGCCGAGATCGAGCAGGTCTCTGCCGATCTGGCGGACCTGATCGACGGGATCGCGAACTCGGCGCGCCAGCAGTCCGAGATGGCGCGCAACGTGACCTCGATCATGGGCCAGATCCGCGAGATCACCTCGGAGACCACCCAGGGCACCCAGTCCACCGCGGCCGCCATCGGCGACCTGGCGCAACTGTCCGCGCAGCTCCAGTCCTCGGTGTCGGACTTCAAGCTCCCCGACCCGACGCTACCCGAGCCTGGCGAGGCTGCCGCCGCGCCCGATGCGTCGTCCGAGGAAACCGTCCCGAACGAGCAGCGCGCCTGACGCCGGGCCCCAGATATGGCACCCAGCGCACTGAATTGGGTCCGCGACGAACTCGACAAGCTCTTTGTCGAGCTCCAGGACGCCCTGCGTCGTTATGCCGAGGACCCCGCCTGTGGCGAGTGTCTGGAGGAGGCCCGCGCGGGACTGGAGCAGATTCGCGGCACCCTGACCATGGTGCAGGTCGAGAGCGTGGTCCTGATCTGCGACGAGATGTTGCAGGTGATGGATCTGCAGCAGGGGGCCGAGCCGCCCAGCCCGGAGGCAACCGAGGCGCTCTTGCGTGCCGCGCTGCAGTTGCCCGACTACCTTGAGCAGGAGGGCGACTCGGAACTGCCTTCGCCGATGATCCTGGTCCCGCTGCTCAACGAGCTGCGGGCAGCGCGGGGCGCCACCTTGCTGATGGACGTCGCGGCCCTGATGCCGGATCTGCAGGCGGTGGACGACGGTCGCGTTGGGGCCGGTGGCGAGGCGCCACAGCCTCAGGAGCGCGCACGGCGCCTGCAGGAGGCCCGTCGGGGATTTCAGCGCGAGCTTCTCGAGCTGGTCCGCGGTGATGTGACCGCGGCGGCCCGCCGCCTGAAGCCCGTTGCACAGCAGATCGAGGAAATGGTCCCGCCCGGGGATCTCCGGCGCCTGTTCTGGATTACCGGTGGCATCCTGGAGTCGCTCGCCGACGAGGGCCTCGAGGCCGGTACCGACATTCGCCGCCTGATCGGGCGCGTGGACCGCGAGCTCGGGCGCTACCTGGGCATCCTCAGCGAGCACTGCGAGTCGCACGACGATGGCTCGGAGCCCGATCACGCCATTCCGGATGACCTGATCAAGACCTTGCTGTTCCACATTGCGGGGTCAAGCTCCGATGGCGAGCAGGCGCGCGCGGTGCGCGAGGTGTTCGGTCTGCACGCGCTGCAAGGCGACGACGGCGGAGGGGTCGGCCAGGCGGTTTATCAGAATCTGCGCGCCGCCCTGGAAGATGACCTGGCCGAGGTGCGAGAGCGCCTGGATGTGCTGATGCGCTCGGAACAGCGCGGCCACGAGGAGCTGGCCAGTCTGAGCGAACAGGTCGAGCGTATCGGCTCGACCCTGAGCCTGCTCGGCCTGGAGGCGGGGCAGCGCCACACCGATGCCCTGACAGAGACCCTGACGCCGGAGCGGGCCGGGCACTCCGATGAACAGGTCGACATGGAGTTGGCCGAGCATCTCCTGGCGCTGGAGTCGCTGCTCGAATCGGGCCTGCGTCGGCGCGCGGCCAGCGGCCCGCGTGCCGACTTCGATCGCCATCTGGCCGCGGCGGTCTACCAGGAGGCTCTGGTGGACGTGCGGCGTGTGCGCGATACCTTGCTCGGGTACCTCTCCGGGGAAGGCGCGGATAACGGGTTGCGCGAGGCCCGCGGTGCGCTGGAGCGGGTCGACGGTGCGATGTCGATCGGTGGTTTCGAGGCCCTGCAGGCCCTGTTGCAGCCGTTGATCCGCTACCTGGAGGCCCGCGCTGACGCCGGGCTGGCGGCACAGGACCTGGGCGAGGACGAGGTCGGGGCGCTGGCGGAGGTGTTGAGCTCGATCGAGCTGGCGCTGGAGTCCTCCGGGCAGCCCTGGCGCGAACTGGATAGTGTCCACGAGCGGGGCGTGGCCGCACTGCAGCGTCTGGGTGCCATCTCCGGTGGCGATGGGGCCGAACGCCCCGTTTCACTGACCGATGTGTCCGTGGGTGCGAGCGGGGAAGGGGCCTCGCCGGGTGACGACGCTGAAGAGGTCGCGGGACAGGAGGAGCCGCTGGCCGTGTTTGGTGAGGCCAAGGAGAATATCCCGGAGCAGGAGACAGTATCCGAAACCAATCCGGCCCCGGTGCAAGTCTCGAGTGCAGAACATCTGCATTACGACGAGTCTGTGTTGTCCTCGCAGGTCCGGGGGCCGGATATCGATCCCGAGATTCTCGATATCTTCCTCGAGGAAGCCGACGAGGAGATCGAAAGCCTCGGTGAGCAGTTCCCGCGCTGGCAGGCCGCGCCCTCCGACATGGATGCCCTGACGGTGATCCGTCGTTCCTTCCATACGCTCAAGGGTTCCGGCCGCCTGGCGGGTGCCTTGCGTCTGGGCGAATTCGCCTGGGTTGTGGAGTCATTCCTGAATCGCCTGCTGGAAGGCGGCCAAGAGGCGGACTTCGCGACCATCCAGGCACTTGAGGATGCGATTGCAGTCCTGCCGGGCCTGGTAGCAGAAGTCCGGGATGATGCCGGCCCGGACACCCCGGTGCTGGATATCGCCTTGCGTCTGCAGGCACTGCTGTCCGGCGAGATGGAGCCGGCGGAAGAAGCCGCCGAGGTGCCGGCCGGTGCCGAGGACGATTTTGCCGAGCTCGCGCGCAGTATGGATGCCCTCGAGCCTGCCGCAGGCGGGGCCGAGCCCGAATGGCCGGCGGCCCCCATTCTGGAGGCCCCGGAAGAAGAACTGGAGTCGGCGGAGCCGCTCGACCTGGATTCACAGGAGCTGGGGGTGTCGCTGGACGGGCCCGAGGCCGAGCTCGAGTCGGGTGTCCCCGTGGAGCCCGCGCTGGAAACGAACGACGAAACGCTCGAGTTGCCCGAGGACGCGGGTACTGACCCGCAACTCTGGCAGGTGTTCTCGGCCGAGGCCCGTACCCATCTGGCTACCCTTCGCGAATGGATCGACGCGTCCGGGAACCGGCCCGACAGGGTGCCGAATCACGAGCTCGAACGTGCACTGCATACCCTGAACGGTAGTGCCCGAACGGCCGATATCCGCGGCATCTACGCCGTTTGCGGGCCGTTCGAGCGCATCGTGCGCATCCATCGCGAGATGGAGTGGCCGCTGGCGGCGCGAGCTCAGACTCTGCTCGCCGAACTCGAGCGCTACGTGGCAGATGCAGTGGCCGACGAGCACCCTGACCCGGTCAAGACGGAGGCACCACCCGAGTGGTCGCCCGAGGTCTACGAGCTCCTCGACCATGCGACCGCCGAGCAGTTGCTGCGTGCTGCCGACGAGGATGCCGCCGAGCAGGTCTCCGAGCCGCCACAGTCGGATGGGCTCGGATCGGCGCTCGAGCCACCGCAACCGGATGTCGAGTCCGCGACGCCTTTGACGCCCGAGCCAGCGGAGGCCGAAGCGGTGGGCGCCGAGCCCGACGACGCCGGGCTGGCGGGCGAGCCGGATGCCGGGCTGGAGGTGGAGCCGGAGGAAGAGATCGATCCGGAGTTCGCCGAGGTATTCATCGAAGAGGCCCGCGATATCCTGGAGGCCGCGTTCGCGGCCCTGGCATCGTGGCGCGAGGCCGGCGGCCGTCCGGGGCCGGATCAGAATGCCTTCCAGCGCGAGGTGCATACGCTGAAGGGCAGTGCCCGGATGGCTGGTTTCGAGGTGGTAGGGGCGATTGCCCATGCCCTGGAAAGTGCCTTGGGCGTGGAGACCGAGACCGGACTGGAGCCCCGAGAAGGATTCTTCCGGCTGGTCGAGCGCGCATTGACCGATGTCCAGCACCTGGTCGAGCGCGGGGTCGGTAGCTGGCAGACGAACGAAGAGGCCAGCGAGACCCTGCCGGCGTTGCGCGAGTGGGCATCCGGTGGCGGCGAAGAGTTCGAGAGCCAGCCGGCCGCCCGCAGTGAGGCCGAGGAGATCGAACCCGCGGCCCTCCTGACGGACGACGACGAGTCGGAGACGGTCGCGCACCCCGTGCCGATGGAGGCGCGCCGTATCCAGGACCAGGTGCGCATGGATGCCGAGGTGCTGGATGCGCTGGTCAATCATGCCGGCGAGCTTGCGACCTTTCATCGTCGCTTCGAGCAAACCGTGGGTCGCGTCGAAGGTCAGGTCGATGAACTGGAGCGGACGATCGCTCGCTTGCGCGAGCAGCTGCGCAAGCTCGAGATCGAGACCGAGGCGCAGATTCTGTTCCGGGTCGAGAAGGAGAGCGGTGACGAGGCGGTGGATTTCGATCCGCTGGAGATGGACCGCTATTCCGGGATCCAGCAGCTCTCGCGTGCGCTGGCCGAGAGTGTCAGTGACCTTGAGGCCCTGAAGCAGGACGTGGGTGACGAGCTACAGAATGCCGGCGGCATCCTGCTGCAGCAGCGTCGCGTGGGGACCGATCTCCAGGACCAGCTGATGCGCCAGCGCATGGTGCGGTTCGCACGTATGGCCCCGCGCCTGCGGCGCGTGGTACGCCAGGCCGGCGACGACATGGGCAAGTCGGTCCGTGTGGAGTTTTCCGGGCAGGGGGCCGAGCTCGACCGCGCATTGCTGGAACGGCTGGTCGCCCCGCTTGAGCACCTGCTGCGCAATGCGATTGCGCACGGGATCGAGGACAGCGACGCGCGGCGCGCGGCCGGCAAGTCGGAAACGGGCCAGATCGGGGTGTCGCTCGAACAGTCAGGCAGCGAGATCCGCCTGCAAGTGACGGACGATGGCGCCGGGATTGATGCCCATGCCATCCGCACGCGAGCCGTGGAGCGCGGGCTGCTGGCCTCCGATGCCGAGATTACCGATGCCCAGGCCCTGCAATTGATCCTGCAGTCCGGGTTCTCCACCGCCGCGGAGGTGTCGCAGGTGGCCGGTCGCGGGGTGGGGCTGGACGTGGTGAACAGCGACGTCAAGCAGCTGGGCGGCACGCTGGAGATCGAATCCACGCCCGGACGAGGCTCGCGCTTTACCATGCGGTTGCCGTTTACGCTGGCGATCTCGCAGGCATTGCTGGTTCAGGTGGGCGAGGAGACCTTCGCCGTGCCCATGGCGTCCGTGGAGGGCGTCGTGCGGGCGCATGCGGACGAGGTCGTGGCCAGCGGCGACGGGCATGTGAGCTATCCTTACGCGGGTCAGGACTATGCCGTGCGGGCCCTGGGTGACCTGATGGGGATCGAGACGCAGGCCAGCGCCAGCCATCTGCCGGACCACGCGTTCCCGCTGTTGCTGGTGCGCGCTGACGATCAGCGCGTGGCGCTGCGGATCGACGGGTTGCTCGGAAGCCAGGAAGTGGTCGTGAAATCGGTAGGCCCGGTCTTGAGCCGCATCCCGGGGGTCGCTGGTGCCACCCTGCAGGGCGATGGCTCGGTCATGCTGATCCTCGACTTGAGCATGCTGGTGCGTTTCGCGGCGGCTACGGCGGGCACCGTCGACACGGGTATGCCGGCGGAGATTGCCGGCGCCCCACGCGTCATGGTCGTGGATGACTCGATCACCATCCGCAAGGTCACCGCGCGTCTGCTCGCCCGCCATGGGTACGATGTGGTCACGGCCCGCGACGGTCTCGATGCCGTGACGATGCTGGAGGAGCGGCGACCGCAGCTGATCCTGCTGGATGTGGAGATGCCGCGTATGGACGGCTTCGAGTTCGCCGCCCATGTCCGCGACCATCCGGAGCTGAGCCAGGTGCCGATTATCATGATCACATCGCGCAGTGGCACGAAGCATCGCGAGCGGGCCTCGCGGCTGGGCGTCAATGGCTATCTGGGCAAGCCGTACCTGGAGAATGACCTGCTGGACGAAATCCGGCGTCATCTTGAGGAGGTCGTCGCATGAGTGAAGAGACCCGCGCGCCGTCGGTCGAGTCGGTGATTGTGCAGCTGGACACCGGGTCCATCCTGTTGCCGCGTAGTGCCTTTCTCGAGGTCACCACCCGGGCAGGTGCCGTGCAGACTGATCACGAGCACGCGGACATCCCCTGGCTGGAGCCCACGCTGATCTGGCAGGACGTCCAGGTGCCCGTGGTCAATGTTCACCGACTGTTGTATCCCGAACACCCAACCGAGGATGCGCAGCGTCGGTTCACCCGTCTGCTGGTCATGCAGGCCATTACCCAGCCGGAGCGGCTGCCGTTTTATGCGCTGGAGGTGCGCGGCACGCCACATCCGGTGCGCATCACGCCGCAAAACATCTATGCCGTCGATGAGGCGGATGCCTCTCCGTGGGCGTGGCGGGTAAAGGCGTCGGGAGTGACCAGTCACCTGCTGCGACTTGATGCGATCGAGGATCGCTTGCTCGAGCTCTCGCAGCCGGAAACGGCATAGGCCGACGGCCTCGAACGTCAGGTGAGGGCCGCCCCACCGTCGAGATCCCCGAGCTTCCATTGCACCAGGGTCAAAAGGCTGATCGCGGCCGTCTCCGTGCGCAGGGTGCGGGGGCCCATGGAGACGGATTGAAACCCCGCCTTGCGCGTCTGGAGGCGTTCCTCGTCAGTTAGCCCCCCCTCGGGTCCGATCAGTATCCGTACCCGTCCGGACGTGCCCCCCTTCCCGAACGCGTCGAGTGCCCCGGACAGGGGCGGGCCCTGTTCGTCCGCGACCAGATCGAGGCCGGGTGAGCTGGCGCCCAGCGCGTCGTCCAGTGTGGCTGGTGGTGCCAGAAGCGGTAGCTCGTTACGGCCGCATTGTTCGGCGGCGGCCTGGATGATCCCGGCCCAGTGGGCATGGCGCTTGTCCAGTCCCCGATGGGCTGCGGCCGAACGGCTGCGTTCGCAGAGCACGGGCCGGATCATGCTGACACCCAGCTCCACCGCCTTCTGGACCGCCAGATCCATATGGTCTCCCCGGGCAATGCCCTGGAGCAGCTCAATGGGGCGTGCGGGTGTGGTGGCGGCGGCGGCGCGCTCGCCCAGGTGGAAGGTGCCGGTGCGCCGTCCGGTGATATCCAGACGGGCGTGGAATTCGTTGCCCTGACCGTCGAACACCCGGCAGGCAGCATGGTTCTTGAGACGCAGGACATTGGTGGCGTAGTGCAGCCGGTCCTGCGACGCGGGAATAGACTGCCCCGCGGCCAGATCCGTGTCGTTGATCAGCAGCCGGGGGCAGCGCATCGGGTGTTACCGACGGTTGTCCAGGTCCAGGTTCTTCCAGATGGTCTCGGTCGGACCGGCCTGGTTCATGGAGTAGAAGTGGATCCCCGGGGCGCCCTTGTCGAGGACGTCGTCGGTCAGGCGCGTGGCGACCTCGATGCCAAACTTGCGGATCGACTCCTTGTCGTCACCGTAGGCCTCCATCCGCTTGCGGATGTAACGGGGGATCTCGGCGCCGCACATCTCGGAGAAGCGCACGATCTGGGTGTAGTTGGTGATCGGCATGATCCCGACAATGATCGGGATGGTGATGCCCATCTTCTCCACCCGTTCCATGAAGGCCTCGTAGGCGTCCACGTTGTAGAAATACTGGGTGATCGCGGCGTCCGCTCCGGCGTCGACCTTGGTCTTGAAGTTCTCCAGGTCTTTCTCGGCGTTCGGGGCCTGCGGATGGAACTCCGGATAGGCCGCGACCTCGATCTTGAACTGGTCGCCGAATTCGGCGCGCACGAACTCCACGAGCTCGGAGGCATAGCGGAAGTCGCCGCCGGAGTTCTTGGTGCCGGACGGCAGGTCGCCGCGCAGCGCGACAATGCGGTTAACGCCGATGTCGCGGTAGGTCGACAGCAGCTCGTGCAGCTCGCCCTTGGTCGAGGAGATGCAGGAGACGTGAGGGGCGGCCGGGATGCCGTCGTTGTCGATGATGTCCCGGACCGTCTCCAGGGTGCGGTCGCGGGTCGAGCCGCCGGCGCCGAAGGTGACGGAATAGAACTCGGGATTCAGTGCGCCCAGACGCTTGCGGGCCTTGGCCAGTCGTTCGGCCCCGGCCTCGTCCTTGGGCGGGAAAAACTCAACGCTGAAGACGCGTTTTTGGGTAGACATGTTTGTCCTCCAGACAAAAAGAAGGCGGACCGCACGAACATGCGGCCCGCCTCGGCGTTCACATTAGCAACGAATTGAAATGTGAGGCTGGCCGATCAGTAGCGGTAGTGTTCCGGCTTGAACGGGCCATCCACCGACATACCCAGGTACGCCGCCTGATCGTCGGTAAGACGGGTCAGGTTGGCGCCCAGCTTGAACAGGTGCAGCTGTGCGACCTTCTCGTCCAGGTGCTTCGGCAGCACGAAGACGTTCTTGTCGTACTGGTCACCCTTCGTCCACAGCTCGATCTGGGCCAGGGTCTGGTTGGTGAAGGAGTTGGACATCACGAAGCTCGGATGACCGGTGCCGCAGCCCAGGTTCACCAGGCGACCTTCGGCCAGCATGATGATCCGGTTGCCGTTCGGCAGGATGATGTGGTCAACCTGCGGCTTGATGTTCTCCCACTCGTACTTGCGCATCGCGGCCACGGCGATCTCGGAGTCGAAGTGGCCGATGTTGCAGACGATGGCCTGGTTCTTCATGCGGGTCATGTGATCTTCGGTGATCACGTCCTTGTTACCGGTGGCGGTAACGAAGATCTCGGCCTTGTCGGCCGCGTCTTCCATCGTGACCACGCGGAAACCTTCCATGGCGGCCTGCAGGGCGCAGATCGGGTCGATCTCGGTGACCCACACGGTGGCACCCAGGCCGGCCAGCGACTGAGCCGCACCCTTGCCGACGTCACCGTAGCCACAGACCACGGCGATCTTGCCCGCGATCATCACGTCGGTGGCGCGCTTGATGGAGTCCACGGTGGACTCGCGGCAGCCGTACAGGTTGTCGAACTTGGACTTGGTGACCGAGTCGTTGACGTTGATCGCCGGGAAGGCCAGCTCGCCGTCCTTCGCCATCTGGTACAGGCGATGGACACCGGTGGTGGTCTCTTCGGTCACGCCCTTGATCTTGGCGAGCTGCTCGGAGTACCAGGTCGGCTGCTTGGCCAGGCGATCCTTGATCGAGGCAAACAGGGCGACTTCTTCTTCGTTCTCCGGGTTGGAGATGACGGACTGGTCCTTCTCGGCCTTGGCGCCGATGTGCAGGAGCAGCGTGGCGTCACCGCCGTCGTCCAGGATCATGTTGGCGCCGCCGTCGAATTCGAAGATGCGGTGGCAGTAGTCCCAGTACTCTTCCAGGGTCTCGCCCTTCACGGCGAAGACCGGGGTGCCGTTGTCGGCGATCGCGGCCGCGGCGTGGTCCTGGGTGGAGTAGATGTTGCAGGAGGCCCAGCGTACGTCCGCACCCAGGGCTTCCAGGGTCTGGATCAGAACCGCGGTCTGGATCGTCATGTGCAGGGAGCCTGCAATCTTGGCGCCCTTCAGCGGCTTGGAGGCCGCGAATTCTTCGCGGGTCTGGATCAGACCGGGCATTTCGGTCTCGGCGATCGCAATTTCCTTGCGGCCGAACTCGGCAAGGTTGATGTCCTTGACGACGTAATCGGTGGTTTTCTTGTCGTTCATCACAGCATTCATGGATCAACTTCTCCGGTTATCTGGATGAGCGCCGTGTTCACGTTTCAGGGGGGGCATCCGGCTGAGCCTGACGGTTAAACCGCTGCAGCGCTCCTCAGCCGGATGGGTATTTCGCTTACAAAATGTCGGGTGCTTTTAGAGGCCCGCCATCTTCTTAAGTTCCTCGGCCTTGTCGGTACGCTCCCAGGGGAGGTCGACGTCTTCGCGGCCGAAGTGACCATAGGCGGCGGTCGCCTTGTAGATCGGGCGCAGCAGATCCATCATCTGGATCAGGCCCCACGGGCGCAGATCAAACACTTCGCGCACGAAGCCTTCGATCTTGCGATCGTCGACCTTGCCGGTGCCGAAGGTGTCGACGGTGATCGAGGTCGGCTCGGCCACGCCGATGGCGTAGGAGACCTGGATCTCGCACTTGTCGGCCAGGCCGGCGGCGACGATGTTCTTGGCCACGTAGCGGCCGGCGTAGGCAGCGGAACGGTCCACCTTGGACGGGTCCTTGCCGGAGAACGCGCCACCACCGTGACGGGCCATGCCGCCGTAGGTGTCAACAATGATCTTGCGGCCGGTCAGACCGGCGTCACCCACCGGGCCCCCGATCTCGAACTTGCCGGTCGGGTTGATGTGGATCTTGTCGTCGGAGACCTGGCTCAGCCATTCGTTCGGCAGCACCTTCTTGAAGATCTCTTCGTAGATCGCTTCCTGCAGATCCTTCTGCGAGATGTCCGGGCTGTGCTGGGTGGACAGGACCACCGCGTCCAGGCCGGCCGGCTTGCCGTCTTCGTAGCGCAGCGAGACCTGGGACTTGGCGTCCGGGCGCAGCCACGGCAGCTTGCCGCTCTTCATCAGTTCGGACTGGATACGCACCATCTTGTGGGCGTAGAAGATCGGGGCGGGCATCAGCGTATCGGTTTCGCGCGCGGCGTAGCCGAACATCAGGCCCTGGTCACCGGCACCCTGGGTGGCGCGGTCGGAGACGTCGCGGTCCACGCCCATGGCGATGTCCTGGGACTGTTCACCCAGCACGTTCAGCACGGCGCAGGTCTTGCCGTCGAAGCCGACGTCGGAATCGTTGTAGCCGATCTCGCAGACGGTCTCGCGCACCAGGCGCTCGTAATCGATCTGCGCGCCGGTGGTGATCTCGCCCAGCAGCATGACCATGCCGGTCTTGGTGGCGGTCTCGCAGGCGATACGCGCATGCGGATCCTGCTCGATGATGGCGTCGACGATGGTGTCGGAGACCAGGTCGGCCATCTTGTCGGGATGGCCCGCGGAAACCGATTCCGAGGTGAAGATGTAATCGTTGGACATTAGGCGTTCCTTTGTGGGTCGTTTCGATTTAGTTTTGCGCAAAACGACCAGTACTGTAACGCAACTCGACGAGATTTTCTAAGCCCCCCTCCCGGTGTTTGTGGGGCCCCGGGCCGCACGAATCCCGTTGAGACCGCGTTCTGGTGCGCCCTGGCGCCGACTTGCCCCGATCGCGGAAAGTGGCCAAAATGCATCGCCTTTGCTGGGGCTGCTCGGGCCATTCCGTGTCTTTGAGCGCCGGCAGGATCTGTGTGCCCTCGATCGGTCGACCTGTCCGGGTCTGGCCGCCGCTGGTGCCCCGCGCCGCTGATCGCCGCCAGCCGAACCCAAACACTATTTCGAAAGAGCAGGAGTTCAGCATGCCGACCCGTAGAGAGCTTGCCAATGCCATTCGCGCCCTGTCGATGGATGCCGTCCAGAAGGCCAATTCCGGCCACCCGGGCGCGCCGATGGGGATGGCGGACATCGCCGAAGTGCTGTGGAACGACTACATGCAGCACAACCCGGGCAACCCGCACTGGCCCGACCGCGACCGCTTCGTGATGTCCAACGGCCACGGCTCCATGCTGGTCTACTCGCTGCTGCACCTGACCGGCTACGACCTGCCGATGGACGAGCTCAAGCAGTTCCGTCAGCTGCACTCCAAGACCCCGGGCCACCCGGAGTACGGCTACACCGCGGGTGTGGAGACCACCACCGGTCCGCTGGGCCAGGGGATCTCCAACGCGGTGGGCATGGCGCTGGCCGAGAAGATGATGGCTGCGCACTTCAACCAGCCCGGGCACGACATCGTCGACCACAACACCTACGCCTTCCTCGGCGACGGCTGCATGATGGAAGGGATCTCCCACGAGACCTGCGCGCTGGCTGGCACCCTGGGCCTGGGCAAGCTGGTCGCCTTCTGGGATGACAACGGCATCTCCATCGACGGCGAAGTGGAAGGCTGGTTCACCGACGACACCCCGGGCCGCTTCGAGGCCTATGGCTGGCACGTCGTGCGTGGCGTCGATGGTCACGACGCCGATGCGGTCAAGGCCGCGATCGAAGAGGCGCGCAAGGAAACCGGCAAACCGAGCCTGATCTGCTGCCGCACCGTGATCGGCTTTGGTTCGCCGAACAAGTCCGGCAAGGAAGAGTGCCACGGCGCCGCCCTGGGTGACGACGAAATCGCGCTGACCCGCAAGGAACTGGGCTGGAACCACGCCCCGTTCGAGATCCCGAACGACATCTACGAAGGCTGGAGCGCGAAGGACAAGGGTGCCAAGGCCGAGGCCGAGTGGAAGGAGCGCTTTGCCGCGTACAAGCAGGCGCATCCGGAACTGGCCGCCGAGTTCGAACGCCGTATGGCCGGTGACCTGCCGTCCGACTGGAGCGAAAAGGCCAACGCCTACATCAAGGAAACTGTCGAGAAGGCCGAGAAGGTCGCCTCGCGCAAGGCCTCGCAGAACGCGATCGCCGGCATGGCCCCGGCCGTCCCGGAGCTGCTGGGCGGCTCCGCCGACCTGGCCGGCTCCAACCTGACCATGTATTCCGGCTCCAAGGGCGTCAGCAAGGACGATGCCGCGGGCAACTACGTCTACTACGGCGTGCGCGAGTTCGGCATGGCCGCGATCATGAACGGCATCGCCCTGCACGGCGGCTTTATCCCGTACGGCGGTACCTTCCTGATCTTCTCCGACTATGCCCGTAACGGTATCCGCATGTCCGCGCTGATGAAGCAGCGCGTGATGTATGTCCTGACCCATGACTCTATCGGTCTGGGCGAAGACGGCCCGACCCACCAGCCGATCGAGCAGACCCCGAGCCTGCGCCTGATCCCCAACCTGAACGTCTGGCGCCCCTGCGACGCGGTCGAGACCGCCGTCGCCTGGAAGGCCGGCATCGAACGCACCGATGGCCCGTCCGCGTTCATCCTGTCGCGTCAGGGCCTGCCGCACATGGAGCGTGATGGCGAGCAGCTCGCCAATATCGCCCGAGGCGGCTATGTGCTGAAAGACTGCGACGGCACCCCGGACCTGATCTTCATCGCGACCGGCTCCGAGGTCGAGCTGGCAGTGAAGGCGGCCGAGGAGCTCGCCGGCGAGGGCAAGAAGGCGCGCGTCGTCTCCATGCCCTGCGTCGAACTGTTCGAGCAGCAGGACCCCGCCTACCGCGAGGCCGTGCTGCCGGCCGCTGTGCGCAAGCGCGTGGCCGTCGAGGCCGGCGCCACCGCGGGCTGGTACAAGTTCACCGGACTGGACGGCGCCGTGTTCGGCATGGATCGCTTCGGCGAGTCGGCCCCGGGTGGCGCCCTGTTCGACTACTTTGGCTTCAAGCCGGAGAACGTCGCCCAGATCGCCCGTGACGTGCTGAACGGCTAAGCTTACGTCCGCATCGATTTCGCATAAGCAAGAAAGAGAGGAGACATCCTATGTCGATCAAGGTTGGTATTAACGGCTTCGGTCGTATCGGCCGCATGGCCTTCCGCGCCATCGCCAAGGACTTCCCGAACCTCCAGGTGGTCGGTATCAACGACCTGCTGGATCCGGAGTACCTGGCCTACATGCTGCGCTACGACTCCGTGCACGGCCGCTTCGAAGGCGACATCAGCGTCGACGGCGACCACCTGGTGGTGAACGGCAACCGCATCCGCCTGACCGCCGAGAAGGACCCGTCCGCGCTGAAGTGGGGCGACATCAACGCCGACATCGTGATCGAGTCCACCGGCCTGTTCCTGACCGCCGAGACCGCCCAGAAGCACCTGGACGCCGGCGCCAAGAAGGTCGTGATGTCCGCGCCGTCCAAGGACGACACCCCGATGTTCGTCTACGGCGTGAACCACGGTGACTACGCGGGCCAGAACATGGTCTCCGCCGCCTCCTGCACCACCAACGCCCTGGCCCCGGTGGCCAAGGTGCTGAACGACACCTGGGGCATCAAGCGTGGCCTGATGACCACCGTGCACGCCGCCACCGCGACCCAGAAGACCGTTGACGGCCCGTCCATGAAGGACTGGCGCGGCGGCCGCGGCATCCTGGAGAACATCATCCCGTCGTCCACCGGTGCGGCCAAGGCCGTGGGCAAGGTGCTGCCGGAACTGAACGGCAAGCTGACCGGTATGGCCTTCCGTGTGCCGACCTCCGACGTCTCCGTAGTCGACCTGACCGTGGAACTGAACGGCGACGCCAAGTACGACGACGTCTGCGCGGCCATGAAGAAGGCCTCTGAGGGCGAGCTGAAGGGCGTGCTGGGTTACACCGACGAGCTGGTGGTCTCCACGGACTTCCGTGGCTACACCGCCCCGTCCGTGTTTGACGCCGGCGCCGGCATCCAGCTGGACCCGACCTTCGTGAAGGTCGTCGCCTGGTACGACAACGAGTACGGCTACACCTGCAACATGCTGCGCATGGTGGAGCACGTCGCCAAGTAAGGCCTGACGGCCGGGTCCTCGCGGGCCCGGCCGTTTTCCTTGTCCCGGGTTGGCCGGGATCCAGAGGCCTGGGGCGAGTCCCGAACGGGGCTGGCCCGAAGCCTTTATCTGTTCAACGTATTTCCGAGAGGTACTCCCATGTCTGTCATCAAGATGACCGATCTCGACCTGAATGGCCGCCGCGTGCTGGTGCGCCAGGACCTGAACGTGCCGGTGAAAGGCGGCAAGGTCACCTCCGACGCGCGTATCCGTGCGAGCCTGGAGACCGTGCAGAAGGCGCTGGACGCCGGCGCCGCGGTGATGCTGATGTCGCACCTGGGCCGCCCGACCGAGGGCGAGTTCTCCGAGGAGGATTCCCTGGCCCCGGTCGCCGAGCACATGGCCGGTCTGCTGGGCCGCGAAGTGCGCTTGGTGCGGGATTACCTCGACGGTGTGGACGCCCAGCCGGGTGAGGTCATCCTGCTCGAAAACGTCCGCTTCAATGCGGGCGAGAAGAAAGACGACGAGGCGCTCGCCAAAAAGTACGCGGCCCTGTGCGACGTGTTCGTGATGGATGCCTTTGGTACCGCTCACCGCGCCCAGGCCTCGACCCATGGTGTGGCGAAGTTTGCCCCGCAGGCCTGCGCCGGTCCGCTGCTGGCCAAGGAACTCGAGGCCCTGGGCAAGGCCCTCGAGACCCCGAAGCGCCCGCTGGTGGCCATCGTGGGCGGCTCCAAGGTCTCGACCAAGCTCACCGTGCTGGAATCGCTGTCCAGCGTGGTGGATCAGCTGATCGTCGGTGGCGGCATCGCCAATACCTTCATCGCGGCCCAGGGCCACGGTGTCGGCAAGTCGTTGTACGAGGCCGATCTGGTCGATGAGTCCAAGCGCCTGATGGAGGCGGCTCGCGCCAAGGGCGGCGAGATCCCGGTGCCGACCGACGTGACCGTGGGCAAGGAATTCTCTGAGTCCACCCCGGCCGAGACCAAGTCTGTCGATGCCGTAGCCGATGACGACATGATCTTCGACGTCGGCCCCGATACCGCGGCGACCTACGCCGAGGCCCTGCGCAACGCTGGCACCATCGTCTGGAATGGCCCGGTCGGCGTGTTCGAGTTCGACCAGTTCGCCGCCGGTACCAAGGCCCTGGGCGAGGCCATCGCCGAGAGCAATGCGTTCTCCATCGCCGGCGGGGGCGACACCCTGGCCGCGATCGACAAGTACAACCTGGCCGATCGCATCAGCTACATCTCCACCGGTGGTGGCGCCTTCCTCGAGTTTCTCGAAGGCAAGACCCTGCCGGCCGTCGCCATCCTGGAAGAGCGCGCCCGCGGCTGATGCCCGGCGCGCTCTCCGCTGACGGAGAACGACGCGGATGAGACGTACCAAGATCGTGGCCACCCTCGGGCCGGCCACGGATACCGACGAGGCCATGGAGGCCATCATCCTGGCCGGCGTGGATGTCGTTCGATTGAACTTCTCGCATGGCGACCCGGATGACCATCGTACCCGGCTCGCCCGCCTGCGCGCCGCGGCGGATCGCGCGGGTCGCTGCGTCGGCGTCCTTGGCGATCTGCAGGGCCCCAAGATCCGCATCGACCGCTTTCGCGAAGGTCGGGTCCAACTCCAGGAAGGCGCGTCCTTCGCGCTGGACGGGGACCTGGATCGCGACGCCGGGGATGGGACCCAGGTCGGGCTGACCTACAAGGAACTGCCGCAGGACGTGCGCCCCGACGACATCCTGTTGCTGGATGACGGGCGTATCGTGCTCAAGGTGACCGCCGTCAACGGGGCGCGCATCGAGACGACCGTCGTGGTCGGGGGCGAGTTGTCCAACAACAAGGGCATCAACCGCCAGGGCGGTGGCCTGTCCGCCCCCGCGATCACCGAAAAGGACCGCGAGGATATCCGTCTGGCGGCCGAGCTTCAGGTGGACTACCTGGCCGTCTCCTTCCCGCGTTCCGCGCAGGATCTGCACCTGGCGCGCAGCCTGCTGAATGACGCCGGCTGGGAGGCCGGGATCTGCGCGAAGATCGAGCGCTCCGAGGCCCTGGAGGTGATCGACGAGATCATCGCGGCCTCCGAGGTGATTATGATCGCGCGCGGGGACCTCGGCGTGGAGATTGGTGACGCCGAGCTGCCCGGCGTGCAGAAGACCCTGATCTCACGGGCGCGCACCCTCAATCGTCTGGTCATCACGGCGACCCAGATGATGGAGACCATGATCCAGAACCCGATCCCGACGCGTGCCGAGGTCTTCGACGTGGCCAACGCGGTGCTCGACGGCACGGACGCGGTGATGCTCTCCGGCGAGACCGCGACGGGACGCTATCCGGCGCGCGTGGTTGAGAGTATGGACCGGATCTGCGAGGCCGCCGAGCGCCAACGCGCCGCGCGCCAGTCGGACCACCGCATGGATTCGACCTTTGGCCGCGTCGACGAGGCCATTGCGATGGCCACGATGTACACGGCGAACCACCTGGACGTGGCGGCCATTGCCGCACTGACCGAATCCGGTTCCACGGCCCTGTGGATGTCGCGTATCAGCTCCGGTATTCCGATCTACGCGCTCACCCAGCACGAGTCCACCAGCCGCCGTATGACGCTCTATCGCGGGGTATACCCCCGGATCCTGGAGCCGATCCCCGAAAGCCACGAGAGCCTGAACCGTGAGGCGGTCAACTTGCTCCGGGCCGAGGGCGTCGTGCAGGATGGCGGGCTGGTTATCATTACCAAGGGTGATTTGCAGGGCGAGCATGGCGGTACCAATGCCATGAAGATCGTGCGCGTTGGCGACGAGCTGTAAGCCGACGCGGCCCCCTGGCAAACCCAAGAGTTTTTACTACGTCAGTCCGATCCCGTTAAGGAGGAACCCATGGCACTGATCTCCCTTCGCCAACTGCTGGACCATGCCGCCGAGCACGGCTATGGCATGCCGGCGTACAACGCCAACAACATGGAACAGGTCCACTCGATCATGGAAGCGGCCGCCGCGGTCGACTCCCCGGTGATCATTCAGGCCTCTGCCGGTGCCCGCAAGTACGCCGGCGAGCCCTTCCTGCGCCACAACATCATCGCCGCCATTGAGCAGTACCCGGATATCCCGGTCGTGCTGCACCAGGACCACGGCTCCGAGCCGGCGGTCTGCCTGCGCTCCATCCAGTCCGGCTTCAGCTCGGTGATGATGGACGGCTCCTTGATGCCCGACATGAAGACCCCGGCCAGCTACGACTACAACCGTGACGTGACCGCCAAGGTCTCCGAGATCGCCCACGCCTGTGGTGTGTCCGTGGAAGGCGAGCTGGGCTGCCTGGGTTCCCTGGAAACCGGCATGGCCGGCGAGGAAGACGGCTCCGGTGCCGAAGGCAAGCTGTCCCACGACCAGCTGCTGACCGACCCGGACGAGGCTGCCGACTTCGTGAAGAACACCAAGTGCGACGCCCTGGCGATCGCCATTGGTACCTCCCACGGCGCCTACAAGTTCACCCGTCCGCCGACCGGTGACATCCTGGCCATCCAGCGCATCAAGGAGATCCACAACCGCATCCCGGATACCCATCTGGTCATGCACGGCTCCTCCTCCGTTCCGCAGGAGTGGCTGGAAATCATCAACAAGTACGGCGGCGACATGGGCGAGACCTATGGCGTGCCGGTTGAAGAGATCCAGGAAGGCATCAAGCACGGCGTGCGCAAGGTCAACATCGACACCGACCTGCGTATGGCCTCCACCGGTGCGGTGCGCAAGTTCCTGGCCGAGAATCCGAAGGAATTCGACCCGCGCAAATTCCTGAAGGCCTCCACCGCGGCCATGAAGGACATCTGCCAGGCCCGTTACGAGGCCTTCGGTTGCGCCGGCATGGCGTCCAAGATCAAGCCGATCTCCCTGGACGACATGGTCAAGCGCTACCTGTCCGGCGAGCTGGATCCCAAGGTCAACTGATCTGCGGATCGCAGCACGGAAAAGGGGGCTTCGGCCCCCTTTTTTATGCGATCATGTCGCCAATTCCGAGCAATCCGGAGCGTTTACCCAATGCAGCGACTGATCCATCTTTGCCTGACCGCGCTGGTGGTGGCTGCGCTGTCCGCCACTGCCCACGCCAACCCGTTCAGCCGCGAGGTTGACCCGCAGGACATTGTCGACCGGGCGAAGGTCACGCTGGAGCGTATGGCCACGCACCCCGAATACGAACACCTCCAGGAAGATCTGCGCACCGCCCGAGGTGTCGTCATCTTCCCGCGTATTGGACGCGGCGCGTTCCTGATCGGGGGCTCCGGGGGCATGGGTGTGTTCCTCGCCTGGGACGAGGACAAGGGCGACTACTCGCCGGTTGCCTTCTATTCGGCCGGGTCGATCAGTTTTGGTATGCAGTTCGGGGGTGATGCCGCCGAGGTGGTGATGGTCGCGCGCACCCAGGATGCGGTGGACTCGATGTTCGGTTCGGCGATCCGTCTCGGCGCCGATGCCTCCGTTGCCGCCGGTCCGGTTGGGGCCGGGCGTGGCTCCACCCCGACGGCCGACTTCCTGACCTATTCCCGCTCGCGTGGGGCCTATCTGGGGATGAGCCTGTCCGGCTCGCGCCTGACCGTGCGTGACGACTTCAACGAGGCGTACTACGGCGAAGCGCAGCGACCGGTGCACATCATCGAGAGCCGACGCGTGGATCACGCCGGGACGCGCGAGCTGCGCGACCTGCTGGCCTCCTTCCGCCAGCCCGAAGAGGCCGCCGAGCCGACGACCGGGAGCGGCGACATGCGCCCGGATCAAACCCTGGACGAGGTCACCCCGGGCGAAGGCGGCATCCGCCAGGACGACTTCCAGGTGGAGAGCTTCTGAGTCGCCTCCTCCGGGGCTATCCCCTCCGGCAGCGACAGGATGGGTGCGGCCGTGTACCGGGCCAGCGCCCCGGCATTGTCCAGCAGGGGATCGGTATCGGCGTGGCGACGGTTGAGCACGATCCCGGCCAGTTGCAGGCCACGACGTTCCAGGGCCTCCAGCGTCAGCAGGCAGGTGTTCAACACCCCTAGCCGGTCCTCGGCGACCAGCAGGACCGGGAGGCCCAGGGCCTGTGCGAGGTCGGCGTTCAGGCCGTCGCCGCACAGCGGCGAATAGAACCCGCCCGCACCCTCCACCAGTCGGGGGCCACCACCCGGCACCTCGCAGGCCTGAACCAGTTCCGCGACCGTCAGCTGCACACCCTGGCGCGCAGCGGCCTGATCGGGTGCCAGCGCATCGGGAAACCGCCACGGCGTCACCTGCGCCACGGCCGTTGCGGGAAGGCCGGCCGCCGCGGTCAGGGCGGCGCCATCCTCGGGGAACAGCGTGCCGTCGCGCTCGGGGCAGCCAGATTCCACCGGCTTGCGTGGCTGCGGGTCCAGGCCCTCGGCGCGCCACGCTGCCAGCAGGGCGCAGCCAACGAAGGTCTTGCCGACGCCGGTGTCGCTGCCCGTGACGAACAAGCCCTGTGGCGGCATTTCGATCATGCGTCGCGGGTCAGGCGTTCCAGGGCCTCGCGGTAGCGCGCAGCCGTTTGCTCCGCGACCTCGGGCGGCAGCTCGGGTCCGGGAGCGGTCTTGTCCCAGTCCAGGGTCTCGAGATAGTCGCGCACGTACTGTTTGTCGAAGGACTCGGGGCTCCGGCCTGGCGCATACTGGTCCGCCGGCCAGAAGCGCGAGGAATCCGGCGTGAGGACCTCGTCGATCAGGTGCAGGGTCCCGTTCGCGTCCACCCCGAACTCGAATTTGGTATCGGCGATGATGATCCCGCGCTCGGCCGCGTAGTCGCGCGCCATCGCGTAGATTGCCAGTGCGGCCTTGCGCACCTGTTGCGCCCGTTCCTCGCCGATCGTGTCCACTACGGTGGCGAAGTCGATGTTCGCGTCGTGATCACCGACCGCTGCCTTGGTGCTGGGGGTGAAGATGGCCTCCGGCAGCTTCGAGGCCAGTTCCAGGCCGGCCGGCAGCGGGATGCCGCAGACCGCGCCGCTGACCTGGTAGTCTTTCCAGCCGGACCCGATCAGGTAGCCGCGCACCACGGCCTCCACCGGCAGCGCCTCGAGCCGGCGAATCACCAGACTGCGGCCCTCCAGTGGCGCCCGGATCGCCGGGTCGGGGACCACCTGTTCCAGCGCGATGTCGGTCAGCTGGTTGGGGATGCCCAGCTCGCGTTCGACCTTGTGCATCCAGAACTCGGTAATTGCGGTCAGCATCCGCCCCTTGCCCGGGATCGGGGTGGGCAGGATCACGTCAAAGGCCGACAGGCGGTCGGTGGTGACCATCAGCCAGTGGTCGGCGTCGACCGCGTACAGGTCGCGCACCTTGCCGCGATGGACCAGTTCGAGATCGGGGATGTGGCTTTCCAGCAGGGCGTCGCTCATCAGTGCTTCCGTTCGGTCGGCTTGTGGTCAGTCGTCTGGCAGTTCGGCGATCAGGTCGTGCTCGTCGGTGTCGGTGATCGCGACCTCGATGAAGTCCCCGATATCCACCGATTCCGGGTCGACCCCGGCGACGCGGATCACGCCGTCGATCTCCGGGGCTTCCGCGGCAGAGCGGGCAATCACGGTCCCATCCGTGTGCACCTCGTCGACCAGCACTACCGGCTGGCTGCCGATCCGGCGGCGCAACCGCTCGGCGCTGATCCGGGCCTGCACGTCCATGAAGCGCGCCAGGCGCTCCTCGCGCACGGCCTCCGGCACCGGGTCCGGCAGGTCGTTGGCCGCCGCACCCTCCACGGGCGAGTAGGCAAAGGCCCCGACGCGGTCCAGCTGCGCCTCGTGCAGGAACTCCAGCAGGGTCTCGAACTCGGCCTCGGTTTCGCCCGGAAAGCCCACGATAAAGGTCGAGCGCAGGGTCAGGTCGGGGACCTGCTCGCGCCAGCTCGCAATGCGTTCCAGAACGCGCTCGGCGGCGGCCGGGCGGCGCATCGCCTTGAGTACCCGGGGGTGGCCGTGCTGCAGCGGCATGTCCAGATACGGCAGGAGCCCGCCGTCCTCGCCCGAGCCCATCAGTGGGATCAGCCGATCTACGTGCGGGTAGGGGTAGACATAGTGCAGACGCACCCAGATGC
Organism: Thioalkalivibrio sp. ALgr1; assembly: GCF_000378285.1. Taxonomy (NCBI): domain Bacteria; kingdom Pseudomonadati; phylum Pseudomonadota; class Gammaproteobacteria; order Chromatiales; family Ectothiorhodospiraceae; genus Thioalkalivibrio; species Thioalkalivibrio sp. ALgr1. The sequence goes on along the minus strand of NZ_KB905132.1, from coordinate 202,763 downwards.
CGAGCTGGCCCAGTGCCTCGGCCAGGTGGGCAATATCAGAACGGATCGGGCGCCCGCCATGGAAGCCAGTGCGGTACTTCACGTCCACGCCATAGGCCGAGGTGTCCTGCGAGATCACCAGGATCTCGCGCACGCCGGCCGCGGCCAGGCGCTCCGCCTCGGCCAGCACCTCGCCGATCGGGCGGCTGACCAGGTCGCCGCGCAGGCTGGGGATGATGCAGAAGCTGCAGCGGTGATTGCAGCCCTCGGAGATCTTCAGGTAGGCGTAGTGGCGCGGGGTCAGGCGGATCCCCTGCGGCGGCACCAGTGACTCGAACGGGGCCGCCGGCGGCGGCAGGTGTTCGTGCACCGCGCCCACGACTTCCTCGTAGGCATGCGGGCCGGTGACCGCGAGCACGCCCGGGTGGGTCTCGTGGATGCGCTCGGCATCCTTGCCCAGGCAGCCCGTGACGATCACCCGGCCATTGGCATCCAGGGCCTCGCCGATCACGTCCAGGGATTCGGCCACCGCATCGTCGATGAAGCCGCAGGTATTGACCACGACGAGGTCCGCGCCGTCGTAGTCGGCGGCGATCTCGTAGCCTTCGGCGCGCAGGCGCGTCAGGATCTGTTCGGAGTCGACCAGGGCCTTCGGGCAACCGAGGCTGACAAAGCCCACGCGCTGCGCGTTGTCGGGAGACGGGGTGTTGCTTTTATTCACAGTACGTTATCGCCTTCTGGGAGCTGCTCCGGGCGCGCCCCGATCCTGGTGCGTCAGCCGGTGTACTCCCCGATTGTTCTTTTGATTTAACGGGTTGCGTGGACAGGGTGTCGTTCGGGGGCGGGTTGCGCCGCCCCTTTTGGCCCCGTTGGCGGCCGGCGTTGACAATCCGTCCACAAGGTTATCCACAGGCCGCCCCAAATGCCTCGAAGGGACGCTATCTTCAGGGGCTTGCGTACACAGGGCCCGCTTGCCGGCCTTCACGAAGGACCTTGCAACAGCCCCGGAAAGGCGGCTATGCTATCGCACTTTTCGCCAGAACACGCGTGAGCCGACCATGAAAGCCGACATTCATCCGAACTACCACAACGTCAAGGTCATCTGCAGCTGCGGTGCGCAGTTCGAGACCCGCTCCACTCTCTCGAAAGACGAGATGCATTTGGACGTGTGCTCGCAGTGCCACCCGTTCTACACCGGCAAGCAGAAGATCGTTGACACCGCCGGTCAGGTCGACAAGTTCAACCGCCGCTTCGCATTCTAAAGTGTGTTCGCGCCCGATGGCGCGAGGTGGTTTCTGGCGGGGCGTCCAGTGGATGCTCGGGCCATGTAACGAGGGCGTCCCGCGGGGCGCCCTCGTTTGTTTGGTCGCGCTGTCGGCGTGGCTGCTCGCCCCGGGGGGCGCGGCGCAGTGTGCGCTGGAGGACCACGACCCACGCGATCTGCAGCGCGTAACGGTCGAGCGTGTCTGGGCGCCGGATGCCCTGGAGCTGGAAGACGGGCGACATATCCGTCTGCTGGGTCTGGCATCGGCGGCCGCACTCCCGTCGGTCGCGCCACAGCTGTTACCGGTGGGCTTCGGGCTGGACTTGCGCGAATCCCTGGAGGAACGCCTGCGCGGCGTCGATCAGCGCCTGGTGCTGTTGCCGCGACGTCCGGCCCGCGACGCCTATGGCCGCCTGCGTATGCATGCCTGGATCGACGATGGGCCGCTGCTGGCGGCCAGCCTGATTGGGGAGGGCCTGGCGATGCCGCGCCCCGGGCCGGAACCGGATCCCCTGGATGAGTGCTACTACGGGGCCGAGACCGTGGCACGGGAAGCGTCACGAGGGCTCTGGCTGGAGCGGCTCGAGGCCCTCCCGGTCGGCTGGCTGGAGCCGCCGCGCGAGCGCTCGCAGGGGCGGCTGCGGATCCAGGGCGAGGTGATCGACGTGCGCGTGCGCGACCCGCACTGGGTGCTCGTACTGGACGGCCCGCTGGACCTGCTGATCTCCGGCGATGACCGCGATTTTTTCGAGGATCTGGAACCACGCTCACTGCTGGGTAACACCGTTGTTGCGCGCGGCGCGGTGTATCCTTGGAGGGAGCGAGGGCGGATGCGTATCCGCCACCCCTTTGATCTCGAGGTGCTTGATCCATGAACGCCCTGTCCCGCCTGTTTCCCCGTCGCTGGGCGGCGCTGGCCCTGACGCTGCTGATCGGCGCGGGCCTGGCCGTTGCGCTGCCGGGCTGTACTACCAACCCGGTCACCGGGCGCTCGCAGCTGATGCTCGTTTCCGAGAACCAGGCGATCGACGCCTCGCGCACGGCCTATGTGGAGATGCTGGCCCCGGCGCGCGAGGAGGGGAGGGTGGACGCTGACCCGGAGATGACCGCGCGCGTACAGCAGATCACCGAGCGTGTGGTGGCGCAGGCGGTCAAGTACCGCCCCGAGACCGCCGACTGGGATTGGGAGATTCGCGTGATCGAGGCACCGGACACGGTCAACGCCTTCGCCATGGCCGGTGGCAAGATGGCGATCTACTCCGGCATCATTGAGCAACTGGAACTGACCGACGACGAGCTGGCGCAGATCATCGGCCACGAGATCGCCCATGCGCTGTCCGCGCACACGGCCGAGAAGATGTCGGTGGCCCTGGCCAGCAATCTCGCGGTAGCGGGCTATGCGATGACCGGCGACCGCTCGCCCGTCGCACTGACCGGCGCCGCCCTGGGGGCCGCGCTCGCGGTGCAGCTGCCGCACAGCCGCCGGATGGAGGCGGAGGCCGACCGCATCGGGATCGAACTGGCCGCGCGGGCCGGTTATGATCCGGACGCGGCCGCGAGCCTGTGGCGCAAGATGGCGGAACAGGCCAATGGAAGTCATCCGGTGTTCCTGAGCACGCACCCGGCGCCCGAGTCGCGCCAGCGCGACCTGACCCGCATGGCCGACGAATTCCGGCCGCTGTACGAGCAGGCCCGGCGGTCCTCGGTGCCGACCCACCCGGTCAACTGACCGGTCGCGGGGCCGAACTGGCCCCGGAACCCCGCTGCACTCTGACAGTCACTGCTTGACCAAAAGGCCCCGCAACGCCATGTCCAACGATTTCACCCAGCGCGCGCTGGATTACCACGAACAGCAGCCGGCCGGGAAACTGGCCATCCATATCACCAAGCCCACGGCGACCCAGGATGACCTCTCCCTGGCCTATTCGCCCGGCGTGGCCGCGCCGGTGCGCGCGATTGCCTCCGATCCGGAGCTGGCCTACCGCTATACCGGCAAGGGCAACCTGGTCGCGGTGATCACCGATGGCACGGCCGTGCTGGGACTGGGCAATGTCGGCGCGCTGGCGGCCAAGCCGGTGATGGAGGGCAAGGGCGTCCTGTTCAAGGCCTTCGCCAACATCGACGTCTACGACATCGAGGTGGATGCGCCGCAGCCGGAGGACTTCATCAACACCGTGGCCCGCATTGCCGGCGGCTTCGGCGGGATCAACCTCGAGGACATCGCCGCGCCGCACTGCTTCGAGATCGAGCGCCGCCTGTCCGAGCGTCTGGATATCCCCGTCTTCCACGATGACCAGCATGGCACGGCGGTCATCACCGCGGCCGGTCTGGTCAATGCCCTGGAGATCCAGGGCAAGAAGCTCAGTGACGCGAAGATCGTCTGCGTTGGCGCCGGCGCGGCCGGCATCGCCTCCATGCAACTGCTGCTGCGCCTGGGGGCGAGCAAGAAGAACCTGTTTATGGTGGACCGCAAGGGCGTGATCCACAGCCAGCGCAACGACCTGAACGAGTACAAGCAGATCTTCGCGGTCGATACCGAGGCGCGCACGCTGGAGGACGCCTGCGAGGGGGCGGATGTTTTCATCGGGCTGTCGGGCCCCGATCTGCTGACGCCCGAGATGCTGAAGTCCATGGCACCAAAGCCGGTGATCTTCGCGCTGTCCAACCCGGATCCGGAGATCCGGCCGGAACTGGCGCTCGAGACGCGCGACGACCTGATCATGGCGACAGGCCGTTCGGACTACCCCAACCAGGTCAACAACGTGCTGGGCTTCCCGTTCATCTTCCGCGGTGCGCTGGATGTGCGCGCGCGCCGGATCAATGACGAGATGCTGGTCGCGGCCGTGCATGCGCTGGCCGAACTGGCTCGCGAGCCGATCCCGCAGGCCGTGCTGGACGCCTATGGCCTGGAGGCGCTCGAGTTTGGTCCACACTACATTCTGCCGACCCCGTTCGATCCGCGCCTGATCGATACTGTGCCGCAGGCGGTCGCACAGGCCGCGCGCGACAGCGGGGTTGCCCGCCGCTAAGGAGACGCTGATTGATCAGCGCTTCTCCAAACTCCACCTCCGTCATACGAGGGAAGCATGCAGAAAATCGCCATTATCGGAGCCGGACGCGTCGGCGAATCCACCGCCCAGTTCCTGGCTCGGCGCGATGTCGCCCGCGAGATCGCGTTGCTGGACGTGCGCGAGGGTGCGGCGGCCGGTGCGGCGCTGGACATCCAGGAGACCGCGCCCCTGCTGCGCTTCGATACGCGCCTGGTCGGTAGTCACGAACCCTCGGTGATCGCTGGCGCGGAACTGGTGATCGTCACGGCCGGGCTGCCGCGCAAGCCGGGCATGTCGCGCTCCGATGTCCTGGACAAGAACGTCGAGATCCTCGACCAGATCCTGCAGGACATCCTCGTCCATGCGCCGCAGAGCCGCATCCTGGTCGTGTCCAACCCGGTGGACGTGCTGACCTACCGCGCCTGGCAGAAGACCGGCTGGAGTCGCGACCGGATCTTCGGGCAGGCCGGGGTGCTGGATACCTCGCGCATGGAGGCCTTCATCGCCCTGGAGACGGGGCTGTCCACCCACGACATCCAGGCCCTGGTCCTGGGTGGTCATGGCGATGCGATGGTGCCGCTGTTGCGCTATTCCAGTGTCAACGGCGTGCCGCTGCACCACTTCATGGACCAGGCGACGCTCGACAACATCGTCGAGCGTACCCGCCACGGGGGTGCCGAGATCCTTGCCCTGAAACAGACCTCCAGCGCCTATGGCGCGCCCGCCGCGGCCATCGCCGAGATGGTCGAGGCGATCGCCGTGGATCGCCGGCGCGTGCTGCCGACCGTGGCCCTGCTGGAGGGTGAGTACGGGGAACGCGATGTGGCCATGGGCGTGCCCTGCATCCTTGGCCAGGGCGGCATGGAACGGGTGATCGAGCTGGAACTGGACGCGGATGAACGCGCGGCCTTCGACCAGTCCATCGCCGGGGTGCGCAAGGACCTTGAGCGCCTGCACTGAGTCGCGCCCGGGGCTGCCGCGCCCGACCCTGACGCTGGTCGACTCCAGCATCTTTGTCTTTCGTGCCTGGTTCGCGCGCGGCCTGGACCTGGATCCGCTCGGGAGGCCGGGAGGGGCCGTGCACGGGCTGGTTCATTCGCTCTGCCAGTGGCTGCCCGCCTGCGCCCCGGGTCCGATCGCCTTTTGTTTCGACGAGAGCCTGCGCCGGGGCTTTCGCCACCGGCTCGACCCCACCTACAAGGCCCACCGCCCGCCGGCGCCACCGGAGCTGCGCGAGCAGTTCGCGCGTATCCGGGAGCTGCTTGGTCAACTCGGCTTCCGGACCCTGGCCCATCCCGAGTACGAGGCCGACGACCTGATCGCCAGCCTGGCGCGTGTCGGCCGGGCCGCGGGCTGTCGCATCGAGGTCAAGAGCGCGGACAAGGACCTGACCCAGGTCATCCTCGGTGACCAGGACCGGATGCATGATCCGGAGCGCGGGACCGCGCTGGATCGCCGTGCGATCGAGAAGCGCTTTCGCATCCGTCCGGAACAGGTTGCGGACATGCTCGCCCTGGCGGGCGATGCCAGCGACAACATCCCGGGTATCGAGGGCGTGGGCCCCAGGACCGCGGCGCGGATCCTGCGCCGCCTGGACGATCTGGATACGGTGCTAGCCGAACCGCAGGCCGTGGCGCGTTGCAATATCCGTCGGGCCGACGCCGTGGCCGCGCGCATTGCCGAGCAGTCGGACCGGCTGCGCCTGTCGCGCCGCCTGACCGGGCTGGCGGACCGCATCCCCGACCTGCCGGGGCTCGACGCCCTGCAACCCACCGGGCCGAAACCCGATGCCGCGCGCTGGCTCGCGGAACTCGGGGTCGCGCGCGATTATCATGGTCGCCTGCTGGCGGCCGCCGGTGCCTGGCGGTCCACGACCCCGGAGATTGCATGAGGCCACGTTCCCTTCTCTACGCCATCCTTGCCGCGGGCCTGGTGTGGTTGCTGCTGGTCAGTGCGCCGGTACAGGCGCATCCGCATGCCTGGATTGATCTGGAGATCACGCTGGAGCGCGATGGCGAGGGGCGCATCACCCATATGCTGCATCGCTGGCGCTTCGACCCGACCTACGGGCAGTACCTCTACGAGGATGCCCTGGCGCATCAGGAGGGCGCGACCGAAGAGGAGAAGCTGCAGGCGCTCGCCCGCGAGATCCTCGGCAACCTCGAGGAATACGAGTGGTACAGCCATGTCGAGGCCGGCGGGCGCGCGGTGGACGTCGCTGCCGAGCCCGATCCGTCCATGCGCATGGAAGACGGGCTCCTGTTCTTCCGTTTCCGCCTGGCGCTGGACGAGCCAGTCGATGTGGGTTCCGAGACCCTGGCGTACAAGGTCTACGACCCGACCTATTTCATCGAGCTCCTGCACGAGGAGCCGGCCGGTACGCGCATCGTCGAGGCCGACGGGCTCGCGGCCGCGGGTTGCAGTGCAGAACTGGAGCGCCCCCGCCCGGATCCTCAACTCGTCGCCAAGGCCATGATGCTCGATTACGGAGCCACGGTGGACTATGACCTGGGGCGCCATTTTGCCGAGCGTGTAACCGTGCGCTGCGATTGATGCACCGAATCGTTTTGTTCCACAAGCCCTGGGGCGTGCTGCCGCAGTTCACCGACCCGGAAGGGCGCCCCACGCTGGCGGATTACATCGACATCCCCGGGGTCTACCCGGCCGGGCGCCTGGACCGCGACAGCGAGGGGCTGATGGTGCTGACCGACGACGGGCGCCTGAATGCGCGGCTGACCCAGCCGCGCCACAAGACCAGCAAGACCTACTGGGTACAGGTGGAGGGAGAGCCCGATGACGCCGCCCTGGAGGCCCTGCGCACCGGGGTGGATCTGAAGGATGGACGCACGCAGCCGGCGAAAGTCGAGCGCATGGCGCCGCCCGATCTGCCGGAGCGCGACCCGCCCGTACGCTTCCGCAAGTCCGTCCCGACGACCTGGCTCGCGCTGTCGCTGCACGAGGGCCGCAACCGCCAGGTGCGGCGCATGACCGCCGCGGTGGGGCATCCGACCCTGCGACTGGTGCGCTACCGGGTGGCCTCCTGGACCCTGGATGGCCTGGAACGCGGGGCGTTCTCGGTGATCGAACGCGAGTGAAACCGGTCACAAGCGCCGCGCCGGGGCGTCGCGGGATTGTCGCGGAATGCGGCCCGGCCGGTGCGAAATCACCACAAGACCATTGCGCCCGCCACCGGTCGTGCGGAATATGAACGGATCAGCCAAGCGAGAACGCAATCCAATGCGCCTGCACAGGATACTCACCACGGGTCTGACCGGTCTGGTCATGGCCTTCGCCGCTGGGGCTCCGGCGGCTAACCCGGGCCCGACCGGGATGGTCTTCGAACGCAGCCTGTTCCTGCATGCCGAACGCGCCCTGAGTCGTGGCGACATGACGGCCTATCGCAATGCCCGCAGCACGCTCGAGGGTTATCCGCTGACGCCCTATCTGGATCATCGCGAACTGGCTCGCGACCTGGGGCGTGCGGACCCCGATGCCGTGCGCGCCTTTATCGAAGAGCACGACGACACCCCGCTGGCCGGCCAGTTGCGCAGCAACTACCTCTCCTATCTGGCCCGCGAAGAGGCCTGGTCGCGGTATCTCGACTTCGCCGACGACGGGCGCGATCTCTCCGTCACGCAGGACTGCCAGCGGCGCAAGGCACTGATCGAGACCGGCAACACCTCCGCGGCGATCGAGGATATGGACTCCATCTGGCTGCACGGCCAGTCCCGTCCCAGTGCCTGTGATCCGGCGCTCAAGGCCTGGCGCGATGCCGGCGGGCTGACCGATGAGCTGGCCTGGGAGCGTTTCGCCCTGGCGATGCAGGCGCGCCAGACCGGGCTCGCGCGCTACCTGCGCCGCTACCTGGCCAGCGCCGATCGCGACTGGGCGGAGCGCTGGCTGGAGCTCGAGTCGCGTCCGGCACGGGTGGTCGAGGTCGACGTCCGCGCGGACGATCATCGTTCTGCCGAGGCGATGCTGGAACAGGCGTTCAAGCGCTGGATTCCGCAGGACCTGGATGCGGCACTGAAGGACTGGGAGGAGCGCGGCGAGCGTCTGGGCTTCCCGGCCGAGACCGCCCGCGAGATTGAGCATGCGCTCGCGCTGCGCCTTGCCCTCCGTTTCCGCTCCGAGACGCTGGAGTTCATGGAGGGGCTCGACGCGGAGGTCTTCGACGACCAGCTGCGCCAGTGGCAGGTACGTGCCGCGCTCCATGATGGCGACTGGGAGACGGTCAAAAGCGCGATCCGCTCCATGAGCCGCGATGCCCGCGACGAGACCGCCTGGCAGTACTGGTATGCACGGGCGCTGGAGCAACTGGACGATGCCGACGAGGCACGTTTCTTCTACGAACGGGCGGCGCGGGAGCGCAACTTCCACGGGTTCCTGGCCGCCGATCGTCTGGGCCAGCCCTACCGCATCGGGCACCAGCCTCTGCAGCTGGCCAATGGTGCGCGCGAATCGATCAAGGACCGCCCCTCCATGCAGCGCATGCGCGAGCTGGTGGCGCTGGACCGCTACGCCGAGGCACGCCGCGAGTGGACCCGTACCGTGGCCAACATGGAGCCGCCCGAGCTCGAGGCCGCGGCCGCCGAGTTCGCCGACTGGAACTGGTACGACCGCGCGATCTTCACCATTGCGCGGGCCCGCAACTGGGACGATATCGAGCTGCGCTTCCCGCTGGCCTTCGATTCCCTGATCGTCCCGGGCGCGGAGAAACAGGGCATCGACCCGGCCTGGGCGATGGCGATTGCCCGCCAGGAGAGCGCCTTTCTGCATGACGTGCGCTCCGGGGCCGGTGCGTTGGGGGTGATGCAAATCATGCCGGCGACCGGGCGCTCGATTGCCTCCAGTGCCGGGGTCCGGGTCAACTCCGATTGGGACATCCTCGACCCGGCGACCAATGCGACGCTGGGCACCTACTACCTGCGGCGCAACCTGGACCGCTTTGGCGGGCACAGCCTGCTGTCCACGGCGGCCTACAACGCCGGGGCGCATCGCGTGCGCTCCTGGCTGCCGGACGATGGCGAGATGGACGCCGATATCTGGGCCGAGCTGATCCCGTTCTCGGAGACGCGCGATTACGTGCGCCGGGTGTATGCCTACCAGATCGTCTATGCGGTGCGTCTGGGGCAGGACCCGCCGTCGCTGTCGCAGCTGCTGTTCCCGGTGGCGCCGGAGTCCAAACTCGCGGCGAGCCGCGAGGATCACCTCCAGGCGCTGCGCAACATGCGCGAGGACCTCGCGCTCGGGCGCGCCTTCTGCGATGCGCCGGGCTACACCGAAAACGCCTGCTGACGGGCCGGGGCTGCTTCACGCGCTGAGGCTGGCCCTGGTTCGTCGTCGGTGTTTACTCTGGCTTCGTCCAGCCGCCTGCCAAGCGCTGTCTCGCCAGCGCGCCGCGAGGTACTTTCTTGCTTGCCCAAGAAAGTACCCAAAGAAGGGCACCCGGATTCCGCCCGGGGACCTTGCTCCAGGGCCCTCGGGCCGGCGGCGCTGAAACTCGCTACGCCTTTGGCTCCGCTCAGACAGTCAGCGCCTCTTTTCCGTCCCGAGGACCCTTCCGCAAGGGGCTTCATACGGGGGGAGAAGGTCAAGACAACGGCGATCCAGACGTTCGTGGCAATGGTTGAAGGCTAGGTGTTCCCATATCTAGGCACGCGCGGCCTGTGGCCCTGGCGTGCCGCGCCCGCGAGCGGGCGCCAACCCCCATGTAGGATGCGGATGAGCGCAGCGAATCGCATCAGGGGGTTGCCCCGGCGTTGGCAGGGTGCGTTTCGCTGCGCTCAACGCACCCTACGGCGTAAGGGATAGCCAGAAGCGCTGGAACACGACTGGTTTTGACCTACCCTCCCGATATGAGCCCCTTGTGGAGGGCGTGACAGGCCGGAAGAGAGGCGCTGACTGTCTGAGCGGAGCGACAGCGCAGCGAGTTTCAGCGCCGCCGGCCTGGCGCGGCCGGAGCAAGGTTCCTGGGCGAATCCCGGGCGTGTTTCTTGGTTACTCCTTTGCACGAGCAAAGAAGTAACTCGGGGCGCGCTGCCGAGACAGCGCAGGCAGGCGGCCGGCCGAAGGCACCGTAAACACCGGATGCCGAATCAGGCCCCGCCCCAACAGGGCAGGAGGGTAGGGCGACGCTAGCGAATGATGTCCTCGCGCATCCGGCTGGCGATGCCCTCGGCCAGCTGCTGCCACTCGGCCGCTAGTGGCGCCTCCAGATGCTCCTCGGTGGTCGCCTTGAAGTGCCGCATCCAGATCGCCAGATCGGCCTCGGTCAGGTTCATCGGCGCATGCTTGCCGACCATGTCGATCGTGGGCGGCTGTTCCAGACGTCCGCCCAGGTTCATGTACCAGAAATCCGAGATGCGCCGGACATGGGACTCGAAGTCCTGAATGCGTTCGAAGTGGTGCCCGATCTCCGGGTCGCTGGACAGGCGGCGATAGAAGTCGTCGATGACCGCGCGGATGCGGTCGGCGCCGATCTTGTCGCACAGTGGCTCGAGTTTGCGAAAGGCCATGGGTGAGTCTCCTGACGAATCCCGCGGCAACCGTTACCCTGCATGTTGATCAGCAAGCCGGATACCGAGGATGAACCAATTGGATTCTGCGGGCCCTGACGCCATCACGGCGGCGGTGGCCCAGTGCATCACGGACCATACCGCAAGCGCGTTCGAGCCGACAGGAAGCCAGGCCTGTTCCGGGGGCTCGATCAACCAGGCCCAGCGCGTGACCGGGACCGATGGCCGGAGTTTTTTCGTGAAGCTCAACCGGGGCGCGATGGCCGAGGCGATGTTTGCCGCCGAGGCGCGCGGACTGGAGGAGCTGGCCCGCTGCGAGCGGGTGAAGATCCCCGCGGTGATCGGTACGGGCAAGGCGGGGGGTGCCTGCTTCATCGTGCTGGAGGAGCTGGACCTGGGTGGCCGGCGCGACGGGGTCGCGCTGGGGCACGGGGTGGCCGACATGCACATGAAGATGGCGGCGCGCTTCGGGCTGGATCACGACAATTACATTGGCTCGACGCCGCAGTCGAACCGCCAGCACGATGACTGGGTGTCGTTCTATCGCGACGAGCGCCTGGGCTTCCAGCGGAGTCTGGCGCGCGAGCGCGGGGCCGCGCATTCGCTGATCCAGGCGCTGGAGTCTCTGGAAGCGAGTCTGGGCGGGTTCTTCAGCGACTACCGCCCCGAGCCGTCGCTGTTGCACGGGGACCTGTGGAGCGGCAACTGGGGCTTCCAGTCCGATGGTACGGCCGTGCTGTTCGATCCGGCCGTTTACTACGGGGATCCGGAGGCGGACCTGGCCATGATGGAGCTGTTCGGTCATCCCGGGCAGGACTTCTTCAACGCCTACGAGGAGATCCGTCCGGTCGATGCCGGCTACCCGGTGCGCAAGACGCTCTACAACCTCTACCACATCCTGAACCACGACCACCTGTTTGGCGGGGGCTATGGTTCCCAGGCCGAGCGCATGATCCGTCAGCTGCTGGCGGAACTGAGATGAGCAGCGCGCGAGAGGTCGATCGAGCGGTGTCCGCCCGGCGCCGTAAGGATTCGGCCCCGTTGCGGGCTTGTCGCCCCGAGGCGGGGCGGCTAAGGTTCCGTCCATGACGGCCAACAACGACACAACCGCTGCGCGCGTGGGCGTGGTGATGGGCAGTACCTCCGACTGGGCGACGATGGAACGCGCGGTAGATGTGCTGGAGGAACTGGGCGTGCCCTACGAGGCGCGTGTGGTCTCCGCCCACCGTACCCCGGATCTCCTGTTCGAATATGCCGAGCAGGCCCGCGAACGAGGCCTGGCCGCGATCATTGCCGGGGCCGGGGGGGCTGCGCACCTGCCCGGGATGCTGGCCGCCAAGACCTCGGTGCCGGTACTTGGCGTACCGGTGGCTTCGCGCCATCTGAAGGGGCAGGATTCGCTACTGTCGATCGTGCAGATGCCGAAGGGGATCCCGGTCGCGACCTTCGCCATTGGCGAGGCCGGTGCGGCCAATGCCGCCTTGTTTGCCACCGCGATGCTCGCCAACTCCGACCCCGCCCTGTGCGAACGTCTGGACGCTTTCCGGCGTGCGCAGCGCGATACGGTGCTGAACCAGATCCTGCCGCCGGCCGCATCATGATCCTGCCTCCCGCCACACTGGGGCTGCTCGGCGGCGGGCAGCTCGGCCGCTACTTTGTGCGGGCCGCGCGCGAGATGGGTTATGCCGTGTGGGTGCTGGATCCCGACCCGCACAGCCCCGCCGGACAGGTCGCCACGCGACACCTTTGCCAGCCTTACGAGGATGCGGAGACGCTATCGGCACTGGCCGACCAGTGCGCGGTGATTACCTGCGAATTCGAGAATATCCCGCGCCCGGCACTGGAGTGGCTGGAGGCCAATGCCTGTCTGCGGCCCGGCCTTTGCGCGCTGGGCGTGGCCCAGGACCGGCTGGAGGAGAAGCGCTTTCTCGCCGAGATCGGGGTGGCGGTCGCGCCTTGGCGCCCGGTCACGGCCGGTGACGATGGTGGCGAGGACACCACCGGCGCGCCATCCTTCCCGGCGATCCTGAAGACGGCCCGCCTGGGGTACGACGGCAAGGGACAGCGCCCGATGGATCACATCGGCGATCTGGCGGCCGCGCACGCGGAGCTCGGTGGTGTGGACTGCGTGCTCGAGGAGCGGGTGCAGCTCGAGCGCGAACTGTCGGTCGTGGTGGCGCGCACCGCAGATGGTCGCAGCGAGGCCTTCCCGGTATCCGAAAATGTGCATCGAGGCGGCATCCTGCACCTGAGCCGGGTGCCGGCGCGCGTCGACGAGGAACTGTCCGGGCGCGCGGTGGCGATCGCGCAGTTGATTGCCGACCGCCTGGACTATTGCGGGGTGCTGGCGGTCGAGTTCTTTCTGACGATGAGTGGAGACCTGCTGGTCAACGAGATCGCCCCGCGCCCGCACAACACCGGTCATTACACGCTGGACGCCTGCACCGTCTCCCAGTTCGAGCAGCAGGTGCGCGCGATCTGCGGTCTGGGGCTCGCCCCGGCGCGCCTGACCACCCCGGTGGCGATGGTCAATCTGCTGGGGGGGCTGTGGCCCGCGGACGGAAGTCCGGACTGGTCCGACGTGCTGGAGGCCGGGCGTGCGCGCCTGCATCTGTATGGCAAGAGCGAGGCGCGGGCGGGGCGCAAGATGGGGCACCTGAGCGTGCTGGGCCTGCCTGGCGAGGACGATGCGATGGCCCCGGCGTCCATCGCCGAGGGGCTGTGGCAGGACCTGGTGCGGGCGGCGGGGGTGTCCGAGTGACCGAGGCGTTCCCGGATTCCCGTTCGCGCCGGGCGCGTCAGGCGGAGCTCAAGCGCGACCTCGAATTCGCCGATACCCTGGCGGGCGAGTCCCTGCGCTTTCGCACGACCTGGGGGCTTTTTTCGCCGCGCCGGATCGATGATGGCACGCGCATGCTGCTGGATCGCATCGATGTGCGTCCGAGTGATGACTGCCTGGACCTGGGCTGCGGCTATGGCCCGATCGGCCTGACCCTGGCGCGCAAGGCCCCGCAGGGCATGACGACGCTGGTGGACACCAATTTCCTGGCGGTCGAGTACAGCCGGCGCAACGCCGAGCTCAACGGCATTACCAACGTCGAGTGCGTAAACAGCAACGGTTTTGCCCAGATCCGTGACCGCCGTTTCGATCTCGTGGCCTCGAACCTGCCGGCCAAGGTGGGCCGGGAGATGCTCTACACCTATCTGCTGGATGCCCACGAGCAGATGAACCCCGGTGGTCGCATCTATGTCGTAACCATTACCGGGTTGCGGCGGTTTATCGAGAAGGGGTTCAAGGAAGTGTTCGGCAACTACGACAAGGTCAAGCAGGGCCGCGAGTACACCGTCGCGGCCGCCGAACGCGAGCCCGACTGACCATGGTCGAGGGGGCGGGCGAACTCCCGGTTGCGCTCCGCGTGCTGTCCGCCCTCCTGCTGGGGGCGGGGCTGCTGATCATGCTGCGACGCATGCCTTGGGAGGCCTTCTTTGTCCCCGGGCGCACGCAGCTCTTTGTGATCGCCACGCTGTGTCTGTTTCTGATCTGGGGTCTGCGTGCACAGACCCTGGAGGGCCTGGCGCTGCACTTTCTTGGCATGGCCACGATTACGCTGATGTTCGGCTGGCAGCTGGCGATCTTGATGGTATTTCTGGTGGTCGCGGGACTGGCCCTGCTGGGGGCGCTGCCGCTTGCGGCCTTTCCGCTGACAGTCCTGCTGGCGGGCGTGCTTCCGGTAGCTGTGACCTGGGGGCTGCTGCGGGCGACTGAGGCCTGGCTGCCCCGCCACATGTTCATCTACCTGTACGGGGTCGCGTTCCTCGGCGGGGCCCTGACGGTGGCGGCCACGGTGCTGACCTCGGCGGTGATCTACGGGCTGTTCACCGACCTGGCCTGGGGCGATATCTACCGCGATTACGTGCGCTATCTGGCCCTGCTCGTGCTGCCCGAGGCTGTCCTCAACGGCATGGTCGTCACCGGTCTGGTGATGGTGCGCCCGGAGTGGCTGGCGACCTGGTCTGACGAACGCTATGTGCACGGGCGCTGATCCGTTCAAACCTTCTTGTGGCCGCATTTCCCTACCGGTTTTTATGTTAATGAACCGTTCAGGGAAGCCCTGCTAACGTTCACTTCACGATGGGGTGCAACCCCGTTGGTGAGCTGCAAACGAGGAGACCACAACAATGAAAACCAAGCTGTTCGTTCTGGCCGGGATCGCAGGGAGTGTGCTGATGCTGTCCTCCGCCGCGCAGGCGGCCGACATCCAGGCTGGCCAGTCCAAGTACCAGTCCACCTGCCTGAGCTGCCATGGTGCACAGGGCAAGGGGCAGGCGATCTTCCCCGCGCTGGCCGGTCGTGACGCCGAATACGTGACCGACAAGCTCGAGCGCTACCGCGCCGGTGAAGAGGTCGGTTCCCATACCGGTCTGATGCGCCCGCATGCCCAGGCGCTGAGCGATGACGACATCGCCAACGTGGCCGCCTTCATCGAGTCCGAATTCAACTGATTCAGGCAACCGCGAAGTGGCAAGCCGACGGGCCGGGGTTTCCCCGGCCCGTTTGCGTTGGAGGGCCTGTCGCATGCGCCGCCTTTTGCCTGCCATGGCGGCATCCGGTAAAGTTCCGCGGTTCCGAGAGCGTGGCCGATGGTCGGTCCCGCTATCCCAGAGATTTCTGCGAGGCTTCCCATGGCACAACCCGATTTCATTGCCCCGTCCATCCTCTCCGCCGACTTTGCCCGTCTGGGCGAGGAAGTCGACAACGTCCTGGCCTCCGGCGCGGACATCGTCCACTTCGACGTGATGGACAACCACTACGTGCCGAACCTGACCATCGGCCCGCTGGTCTGCGATGCCCTGCGCAAGCACGGCGTGACTGCGCCGATCGACGTGCACCTGATGGTCAAGCCGGTGGACCGCATCATCCCGGACTTCGCCCAGGCCGGCGCCAGCTACATCACCTTCCACCCGGAGGCCTCCGACCACATCGACCGCACCCTGCAGTTGATCCACGCCGAGGGCTGCAAGGCGGGTCTGGTGTTCAACCCGGCGACCCCGCTGTCCTACCTGGAATACGTGATGGACAAGGTCGACATGATCCTGCTGATGTCGGTGAACCCGGGCTTTGGCGGCCAGAAGTTCATCCCGGCCACCCTCGACAAGCTGCGCGCCGCGCGCAAGATGATCGACGAATCCGGGCGTGATATCCGCCTCGAGATCGACGGTGGTGTGAAGGCCGACAACATTCGCGAGATCAAGGCTGCGGGTGCGGATACCTTCGTCGCCGGCTCCGCGATCTTCGGCGCGTCCAGCGACTCCGACGCGAACCGCTACAACAGCATCATCCAGCAGATGCGCGACGAGATGGCCAAGGCCTGATTCGCCCGGAGACCAGGATGTCCCTGAAGCGCCCCCGCATGATCCTGATCGACCTGGACGGCACGCTGATCGACAGCGTGCCGGACCTCGCCTATAGCGTGGATGCCATGATGCGCGAGCTCGGCCTGCCCGAGCGCGGCGAGGCGGCCGTGCGCAACTGGGTCGGCAACGGCGTGGAAAGGCTGGTCAAGCGGGCGCTGCTCAATGCGCTCGACGGCGAGCCGGACCCGGAGACCTTCGAGCGGGCCCTGCCGGTGTTCATGCGCATCTACCAGGAGAACACCGCCGGGCGCTCGCCGCTGTACCCGGGGGTGCGCGAGGGGCTGGACCAGCTGAAGGCCGCCGGTTACCGCCTGGGCTGCGTGACCAACAAGGCCGAGCGCTTCACCGTGCCGCTGCTGCGCGAGAAGGGCATCCTCGATGACTTCGAGATCGTGGTCGCCGGTGATGCCCTGCCGCAGAAAAAGCCCGACCCGGCGCCGCTGTTGCACGCGGCGAACGAGCTGGGTGTCGACCCCTCCGAGTCGCTGATGGTCGGGGACTCGAAGAGCGACGTGAAGGCGGCGCGCGCGGCGGGCTTCCAGATCGTCTGCATGACCTACGGCTACAATCACGGCGACGACATCCGCGACGAAAATCCAGACGCCGTGCTGGATCGCCTGGACGAACTGCCGGGACTGCTGCCAGCCCGGGCGGCCTGACATGATCGCAATGGACCGGACAGCGGGGCGATGGCGAAACGGCGACTGATCTGCCGCGCCGTCTGCCCCTCTCTTGTCAGGAACCCTTGTGATGACCCCCGAACAGTTCGACGCCCTGGCCCGCGAGGGCTATAACCGCATCCCGCTGGTGCGCGAGGTCCTGGCGGATCTCGAGACCCCGCTGTCCATCTTCCTGAAGCTGGCCAACCGGCCGTATTCCTACCTGTTCGAGTCGGTGCAGGGCGGGGAACGCTGGGGCCGCTATTCTTTTATCGGCCTGCCGGCGCGGACCCGGGTGCGGGTGCACGGTCACGACATCACGGTGGAGACCGACGGTGACCTGGTCGAGCAGACCACCGAGACCGATCCACTGGCCTGGATCGAGGCCTACCAGGCGCGCTTCAAGGTTGCCGAGCTGCCGGGCCTGCCGCGCTTCACCGGTGGCCTGGTCGGCTACTTCGGCTTCGAGACCGTGCGCCTGATCGAGCCGCGCCTGGAGGGCCCGGAAAAGCCCGATGCGCTGGGGCTGCCGGACATCCTGCTGATGGTCTCCGAGGAGGTCGTGGTCTACGACAACCTCTCCGGGCGGCTGTATCTCGTGGTGCATGCCGATACCTCGCGCCCCGACGGACAGGCCGTGGCGGCCGAACGCCTCGACGAGCTGGAGAGCCGGATCGGCGAGCCGCTGGTACCGCCGGAGGACCCGCCGCACCCGCACGCGGTGCCGGAGTATGTGCCGGGCTGGTCGGCCGAGGGCTTCCAGGCTGCCGTGGCGCGGGCGCAGGAATACATCATGGACGGCGACGTGATGCAGGTGGTGCTGGCGCAGCGCATGAGCGTGCCGTTCTCGGCGCCCCCGCTGAACCTCTACCGCGCGCTGCGGGCGCTGAACCCGTCGCCCTACATGTACTACCTGGACCTGGACGACCACCATGTGGTCGGGGCCTCGCCGGAGATCCTGGTGCGGCTGGAGGATGACCGCGTGACCGTGCGTCCGATCGCCGGTACCCGCCCGCGCGGGCGTACCGAGGAGGAGGACCGCGCGCTGGAGGTCGAGTTGCTGGCCGATCCGAAGGAACGCGCCGAGCACCTGATGCTGATCGACCTCGGGCGCAACGACGTTGGTCGGGTCTGCGAGATCGGCTCGGTGGAGGTGACCGACACCATGACCATCGAGCGCTACTCGCACGTGATGCATATCGTCTCCAATGTGGAGGGCCAGCTCGCCCCGGGGCACTCGCCGATGGACGTGCTGCGGGCGACCTTCCCGGCCGGTACGGTCTCCGGCGCGCCGAAGATCCGCGCGCTGGAGATCATCGACGAGCTGGAGCCGGTCAAGCGCGGGCCGTATTCCGGTGCGGTCGGTTACCTCTCCTGGTCCGGCAACATGGATACCGCGATCGCGATCCGCACGGCCGTACTGCATGACGGTGAGCTGCACATCCAGGCCGGGGCCGGCGTGGTGCACGACTCGGTGCCCGAGAACGAGTGGCAGGAAACCCTGAACAAGGGGCGCGCGGTCGTGCGCTCAGCCGAGCTGGCACTGGGCGGACTAGGGCCGCGCAAGCACCGTGGCTGAGGGCGTGATGACCGACGCAGAACGGGCAGCACGAACGCGGTTGTCGGACACGCCGGGCGCACTCGCGCTAGTCTGCGATCTGTACCGGTCCGGTGCGGCGGAGGGACTCCCGGCATGATCCTGATGATCGACAACTACGACTCGTTCACCTTCAATCTGGTCCAGTACCTGGGCGAGCTGGGGGCGGAGGTCGAGGTGCATCGCAACGACCAGATCACCCCCGACCAGGTCGCCGAGCTGGCGCCTGCCGGGATCATGATCTCGCCCGGCCCCTGCACCCCGAACGAGGCGGGTGTGTCCATGGAGGTGATCCGCCGCTTTGCCGGGCAGACTCCGATCCTCGGGGTCTGTCTCGGGCATCAGGCGATCGGTCAGGTGTTCGGCGGGCGCGTGGTGCGGGCCCGCGAGATCATGCACGGCAAGACCTCCCCGGTGCATCACACCGGGGTGGGGGTCTTTGCGGGCCTCGAGAATCCGCTGGAGGCCACGCGCTATCACTCCCTGGTAGTGGAGTCGGCCTCGCTGCCCGATTGCCTGGAGGTCACCGCCTGGACCGAGCGCGAGGATGGCACCCGCGACGAGATCATGGGTCTGCGCCACCGTGAACTGGACGTCGAGGGCGTGCAGTTCCACCCCGAATCCATCCTGACCCGGCAGGGGCACGAGCTCCTCGACAACTTCCTGCGCCGCCTGCCCCAGCCGGCGTGAGCGGAGGGAAGCACTGGTCAATGTACGCACCCGCGTTGGTGCCCCATGTTTTCCGAGACCAGGAGCATCGTGCAGCGGGTAGTGGTTCTACCGGCCCGTTTTTGATTGATTCGGGGCGCAACGCAGGATCGGGGAACATGGGGCTCCAACCCCACAAGCTATTCAATGCGGGGGCTCGGCCGCCCGTTGTTATCAAAAACGGGTGTGCGCACGGCGTTGCGGCTCCCTTGTGCAGAATGACTGCACGGCGGTCACCGCGCCTTGTTCGCACGCAAAAGCGACTCGAGCGCGGGCGCGTACATTGACCAGTGCTTCCCTAGAACGCCGCACCCGGCTGCGCTTCGCGCTGCTGGTCGCGCCCCTGGCGCTGCTGGCGCCGTTCTCGCTGGATACCTACCTGCCGTCGTTTCCGGCGATGGCCGCGGACCTGTCCGTCGACGGTGCGGCGATGCAGGCGACGCTGTCCTCCTATCTGGTCGCCTTTGCCCTGGCCACGCTGGTAGCCGGGCCGCTGTCGGATGCCTTTGGCCGGCGTCCGGTCGTGCTGTGGGCGCTAGTGGCCTATGTCGCGACATCCGCGCTGCTGGTGGTGGCGGTGGAGTACTGGCAAGTGATCGGGTTGCGGATCGGCCAGGGCTTCGCGGCGGCGGCGGGGGTGGTGGTGAGCCGTGCCCTGGTGCGCGACCGTTTCGACCCCATCGATTCGCGGCGCGTATTCGCGATTGTGACGATCATGTTCGCGATGGGGCCTGCGATCGCGCCCATCCTGGGCGGCTATCTGCAGTCCGCGTTCGGGTGGCGGTCGGTGTTCGCGTTCCTGGTGCTCTACGGGGTCGTGCTGTTGCTGGCCGCGCGTCTCTGGCTGCCGGAGACCCTGCCCCCGGTCGGGCGCGTGTCCAGCCGGCCGCGGCTGGTGCTGGGGCGCTATGCGGGTACGTTGCGCAACGTGCAGTTCCTGCAGCCGGTGCTGGTGCATACCACCCTGTTCGGGGCCAAGTTCCTGTTCGTCGCGGCCTCGCCCGCGCTGATCTATGTCCATCTCGGCGGGGGCGAGCGCGATTTCTGGTGGCTGTTCGCGCCCATGGTGGTCGGGCTGATGCTGGGGGGCGTGGCCTCCGGCTGGAGTGCCGGGCGCGTGGCGCCCGAGGTCACGGTCCGCATCGGCTTGCTGCTCACCGGGATTTCGCTGGCGCTGGTGGGCTGGGCGGCGCTGGCCCCGGAACCCTCGGTGGCGGCGGTGACCCTGCCGTTTGCGCTGTACAGCTTTGCCCTGGCCCTCGGGATGCCCTCGCTGACCCTGCTGGCGCTGGACTGCTATCCGGGGGCGCGCGGTATGGCCTCGGCGATGCAGGCCTTTATTCAGCTCGGGTTTGCAGCCCTGCTCACGCTCTTCGTGGTCGACTGGCTGGATGACGTCCTGCTGCACCTGGTCGCCGGTGCGGCGGTCATCTGGCTCTTTGCTGCTTTTGTCTGGTTCGGCGGAGGATTAGGGAAACGCTGACCCCTATGCACACTCGCGCTCGAGTCGCTTTTGCGTGCGAACAAGGCGCGGTGACTGCCGTGCAGTCATTCTGCACAAGGGAACCGCAACGCTGTTCCCGCGCCCGTTGTGATCAAAAACGGGCGGCCGAGCCCCTTCGAGGCTGGCACCCCAGGTTCCCGGATCCTGCGTTGCGGCCCTTGCCGGTAAAACCACTACCGGCTGCGCACCGCGCCTAGTCTCGGAAAACCTGGGGTACCAACGCGAGTGTGCATAGGGGTCAGCGTTTCCCTGGTTCGTGCCGCGCGGGAGCGGGCGTTACACTAGCGCTCCCGATTCCCCGACAGGAGCAGCCCTGTGACCGTGCAGCAAGCCATAGCGGCCCTGATCGAACGCCAGAACCTGGACCAGGCGGCGATGACCGCCGTAATGCAGGCAGTAATGACCGGCGAGGCCACCGATGCCCAGATTGGCGGGCTGCTGGTGGCCCTGCGCATGAAGGGCGAGACCATCGAGGAGATCCGCGCGGCGGCCGGTGTAATGCGCGAGCTGGCGACCCGCGTGGATGTCCCGCGCACCGGGCTGGTCGATACCTGCGGCACCGGCGGCGATGCCTCCGGCACCTTCAATATCTCCACCGCCTCGGCGTTGGTCGCGGCGGCCGGTGGCGTGCGGGTGGCCAAGCACGGCAACCGCTCGGTGTCGTCGAAGTCCGGCTCCGCGGACGTGCTGGAGCACCTGGGGATCCATCTCGGGCTGGCGCCGGAGGCGGTCGGGTCCTGCATCGAAGAGGTCGGCGTTGGCTTCCTGTTTGCTCCGGCCCATCATGGCGCGATGAAACACGCGATCGGCCCGCGCAAGGAGCTGGGCGTGCGCACGCTGTTCAATGTGCTGGGCCCGCTGACCAACCCTGCCGGGGCGCCGAATCAGGTGCTGGGCGTGTTCTCCGATGCCTGGGTGCGGCCGCTGGCCGAGGCCCTGAAGGGACTGGGCAGCGAGCATGTGCTGGTGGTGCACGCCGAGGACGGGCTGGACGAGATCAGCATCGGTGCCCCGACGCGTGTGGCCGAGCTGAAGGATGGCGCGATCGAGGAGTACACCGTCGTGCCCGAGGATTTCGGGCTGGCACGGAGCGGGCTGGACGCGATCCGGGTCGACAGCGTGGAGGCCTCGGCCGCGATGCTGCGCGGGGTGCTGGAGGGGCAGGCCGGCGCGGCTCGCGATATCGTCCTGCTGAACGCCGGGGCCGCGATCTACGCCGGGGGTGGCGCCGAGTCGCTGGCCGCGGGCGTTGGCCGTGCGGCCGAGGCGATCGATTCGGGTGCCGCCCGCGAGCGCCTGGAGCGGCTGCAGGCGACCAGTGCACGATTGACCAATCAAGGAGCAGGAAGCTGATGACTGACGTCCCGGACATCCTCAAGCGGATCCTCGAGCGCAAGCGCGAGGAACTGAAGGAACGCGAGGCCTTCTGGCCGTTGCGCGAGCTGCGTGGCTGGATGGGGTCGGCCCCGGAGCCGCGCGGGTTCCGGGCGGCGTTACAGCGCGATATCGATGCCGGCCGCGCGGCCGTGATCGCGGAGATCAAGAAAGCCAGCCCCAGCCAGGGGCAGATCAGCCCGAACTTCAACCCCGAGGTCTTTGCCCGCAGCTACGAGGAACACGGGGCCACCTGCCTGTCGGTGCTGACCGACGTGGACTTCTTCAAGGGGCGTGACGGGGATCTGCGGGATGCGCGCGTGGCCTGCCAGCTGCCGATCCTGCGCAAGGATTTCGTGATCGACCTCTACCAGGTCTACGAGGCGCGGGTGCTGGGGGCGGACTGCGTGCTGCTGATCGCCGCCGCGCTGGATGACACCGCGCTGCACGAACTGTACTTCCTGACCCGCGAGCTGGGCATGGATGCCCTGGTCGAGGTGCACGATGCCGAGGAGCTCGAGCGCGCGAAGAAGATCGGGGCGGATCTGATCGGCATCAACAACCGCGACCTGCGCACCTTCGAGACGCGCCTGGAGACCACGCTGGAGCTGAAGGACCAGGTGCCGGACTCGGCGCTACTGGTCACCGAGAGCGGCATCCATACCCGTGAGGATGTGGCGCGCATGCAGGAGTCGGGGGTGAATGCCTTCCTGGTAGGCGAAGCCTTCATGCGGACCGAGGATCCGGGCCAGGCGCTGGGCCGGCTGTTCCGCGGCGAAGACTAGTACCACGGCAACAAGTCGCCCGGGGTTTGCTTGCTTGCTTGCGGGCGCGGCGCCCGCCCGTATTGGCTGCGGGCAGGTTTTCGCCAGGGTGCCGCTCAGCGGGTGCCGAACACCACGATGGTCTTGCCGTGGGCGGTGATCAGCCCGCGTTCCTCCAGGTCCTTCAGGACACGCCCGGCCATCTCGCGAGAGCAGCCGACGATGCGCGCGATCTCCTGGCGGGTGATGCGCAGCTGCATGCCGTCCGGGTGGGTCATGGCGTCGGGCTGGCGTGCCAGATCCAGCAGGGTGTGGGCAATGCGGCCGGTGACATCGACAAAGGCCAGGTCCATCACCTTGCGCGAGGTCTGGCGCAGGCGGGTGGCGATCTGGCTGGTCAGCAGCATCAGGATCTCCGGGTCGCGCTGTGCGATCTCGCGGAACTGGGTGTAGGGGATCTCGGCGGTCTCGGTATCCTCGCGGGTGACGACCGTCGCCGAACGCGGGTCATCCTCGAACATGCCGAGTTCGCCGAAGAACTCGCCCTTGTTCAGGTAGGCCAGGACGAGCTCGTGGCCGTTGTTCTCGCCCAACACGGAAACGGAACCGCTGACGACGTAGTACAACGTATCCGGTACCGTGCCGGAGTGAATGATCGTCGTGCGCTTGCGGTAGTGCCGGCGATGGCAGTAACCGAGGAAGCGCTCCAGTGCCGGCGACGGCTGCGCCGGGCGGTAGACGAACGGATTATTCATAGTCATGGCATCCATGGCTTTTAACGTCTCGCTTGTTGAGGACGGTTTTCAGTGTAATTCAGCCCTCCGTGAGCGGGACCCGGGTGTCGGGATCGAGTCACAAAATCCAACGACCAGCATTTGATTTTGTGTCTTGCATCTCAAAGTTCATGCATTTTTTGTTGAGTATAGGCCACACAGGGCCTTCCAAACGGGCCGAAGTTGTGGGCAAAAGGAGACGCGCATGCAGGTCAGGGTGAAGTGGCTGGAGCAGGTGGCGTTTGTCGGCGAGACCGGCAGCGGCCACGCGATCGTGATGGACGGCCCCCCGGATGCCGGTGGTCGGAACCTGGGCGCCCGCCCGATGGAGATGCTGCTGCTGGGGCTGGGTGGCTGCACCAGTTTCGATGTCGTGGCGATGCTCAAGAAGGGACGCCAGGAGGTCCTCGACTGCGAGGTCACAGTGGACGGTACGCGGGCCGAGACGGTGCCCAAGGTGTTCACCGACATCCACGTGCACTTTCGGGTCTACGGCCATGGCCTGTCCGAGAAGCAGGTGGGGCGCGCGGTGGAGTTGTCCGCGGAGAAGTACTGCTCGGCCTCGCTGATGCTGGGGGCGGCGGCCCGGGTTACCCACGACTTCGAAATCCTCGAGGGCCCCGCGCCCCGCTGAGACACCCGCGCAGTCGGCGGGAATTTTCCCCAAAGGGCGTAGCGTGTTTCCCTGACGCCCCGGGACGTCTACAATCCGCCGTTCCCTGCGCACCGGGCAAGAGGAAACGCCATGCCCCGTCACAAGAAGCAGATCAAGCTCCACGGGTTCAACAACCTGACCAAGAGCCTGAGCTTCAATATCTACGATATCTGCTACGCCTCCGGCGAACGCCATCGTGACGAGTACATTGCGTACATCGACGAGGCCTACAACGCCCAGCGTCTGACGCAGATCCTGACGGACGTGGCCCACCTGATCGGGGCCAACATCCTGGATATCTCGCGCCAGGACTACGACCCGCAGGGCGCCTCGGTGACGATGCTGATCTCCGAGGAGCCGGTGGCGACCGAGATGATCGGCTACACCGAAGGCCCGGGCCCGCTGCCGGAAACGGTGGTCGGTCACCTCGACAAGAGTCATATCACGGTCCATACCTATCCGGAGGCGCACCCGGAGGGCGGGATCGCAACCTTCCGCGCGGATATCGATGTTTCCACCTGTGGTCGCATCTCCCCGCTACGCGCGCTGAACTACCTGATCCACAGCTTCGAGTCGGACATCGTGATCATGGACTACCGCGTGCGCGGCTTTACCCGCGACGTGCGTGGCAAGAAGCACTTCATCGATCACAAGATCAACTCCATCCAGGACTTCCTCTCGCGCGACACCAAGGAGAAGTACCAGATGGTGGACGTGAACGTGTACCAGGAGTACCTGTTCCACACCAAGATGGTGCTCAAGGATTTCGATCTCGACAGCTACCTGTTCGGCCTGGGCAAGGATGACTACTCGGCGAAAGAGGCCAAGCGCATCGCCAAGTTGCTCAAGCACGAGATGATGGAGATCTTCTACGGCAAGAACATGAGCCGCCCCGCCTGATACGCGATACCGCGTTCCTTGACCGGCGCGGCAGCATCGCCTGGAGACACCCGCGGCGGGCGCTCCATCTGGCACACTGTCGGGACCTGTCCGCGAACCGGAGGTCCCATGTCCAGTCGTGCGCCCGCGATCGACGCCCGCCCGGCGATGTTTCGCAATCACCCGTTCGGTTTCATCTTCAGTGTCCTGCTGATCGCGGCCTTTGGTCTGGGGCTGTTGATCCTGCTGTGGTGGTATCTGCAGACGCGCTCGGTGCGTCTGCGCATCGATGCCGATCAGGTGCACCTGGAGGAGGGCCTGCTCAGCAAGTCCCATGTGGACCTGGACATTGGCCAGATCCGCACCGTGAAGGTCGATCAGAGCTTCTGGAACCGGATCTTCCGGGTCGGCGAGATTGCGGTGTACACCACCGGCGACAACCCGGAGTTCCGTGTGAGCGGTATCCCCGATCCGCACCGCGTGCGTGACTACGTGCGCGATCGTCGCGAGGCGGCCGCGTGAGTTCCGGCGATCGCCGCGACAGCCGCCTGGCCCTGCGCATACTGCTGGGGACCTCGGCGCTGGCCGCGTTGCTGGTGGCGTTGATCGTGCTGGGCGCGGCCGTCACCCTGCCCGGGCTGTCCGAGTGGGTCGCGATCACGTTCGACGATGGCATTGGGCTGCAGATGGCGGCCCTGGTCGCCGCGATCGTCTCGGTGCTGGTCATGCTGGTGTTCGCGCTGGCCGCTGGTGAGGGGCTGATCGGCGAGTTGCAGTTCATGATCCCCGGCTTTTTCTTGTTCTTTGTCTTTTTCTGGCTGCTGCTGGCCTGGATTTTCTGAACCGACCGGCGAGCGGTCCCGTCACGGAGTACTTAACGCGTGAGCAATCAGCAAGACGCCGACCCCAATGTCCCGCACCGCCTGACGCTGCGGCCGACACGGATGGAGGACTACGACGACATCCGCGAGATCATGGAGCGGGTCTACCACGACCTCGACGGGGCCTGGAGCGAGGCCCAGTTTCGGTCACAGATCTCCCGTTTTCCCGAAGGCCAGATCTGTATCGAGGACAAGGGCAAGGTGGTGGCTGCGGCAATCAGCCTGATCGTCGAGTACAAGCGATTCGGTGATCAGCACAGCTACTGGCAGATCACCGGAAACGGGTTCCTGACGACCCACGACCCGGATGGCGACACCCTTTACGGCGTCGATATCTTTGTCCACCCCGAGTATCGCGGCCTGCGCCTCGGCCGTCGTTTGTATGACGCGCGCAAGGAGCTGTGCCAGAAGCTCAATCTGCGCGCGATCGTGGCCGGTGGGCGCATCCCGGGCTACGAGCAGCACCGGGACGACCTGACCCCGCAGCAGTACGTGGAGAAGGTCAAGAATCACGAGATCACCGATCCGATCCTGACCTTCCAGCTGGCCAACGATTTCCACGTTCGCAAGATCATCACCAACTACCTCCCGGACGACGAGAAATCGGGCGCCTACGCGACGCTGATCGAGTGGCTGAACATCTACTACGAGGAGAAGGAGAAGCTGATCGGGGGCAGCCGTTCGGACGTGCGCATCGGCGTGGTCCAGTGGCAGATGCGCCCGACACCGGACCTCGACTCGCTGTTTCAGCAAGTCGAGTACTTCGTGGATGCCGTCTCCGGCTACCGCTCCGACTGCGTGCTGTTCCCGGAGTTCTTCAATGGCCCGCTGATGGGCGCGTTCAACCAGGAGTATCCGGCCGAGGCCGTGCGCCATCTGGCCGAATACACCGAGCAGATCCGCGAGGAGATGGTGCGCCTGGCGCTCGCCTACAACATCAACATCGTCGCCGGGTCGATGCCCGAGTACAGCGACGAGGTCCTGCGCAATGTCTCCTATCTGTGTCGGCGTGACGGGACCTGGGACCGACAGTACAAGGTGCATGTCACCCCCGACGAGGTCGCCTACTGGGGGCTGCAGGGTGGCGACGAGGTGCACGTATTCGACACCGACTTCGGCAAGATCGGCATCCTGATCTGCTATGACGTGGAGTTTCCGGAGCTGCCCCGGGTGATGGCCGAGAAGGGGCTGCAGATCCTGTTCGTGCCGTTCTGGACCGATACCAAGAATGCCTATCTGCGGGTGCGCCGCTGCGCCCAGGCGCGGGCCATCGAGAACGAGTGCTATGTGGTGATGTCCGGCTCGGTCGGCAACCTCCCCAGGGTCGAGAACATGGACATGCAGTACTCGCAGGCGGCGGTGTTCACGCCGTCCGACTTCGCGTTCCCGCATGACGCGGTGGCCGCGGAGGCGACGCCGAATACCGAGATGACCCTGATCGTCGACCTCGACCTCGACAACCTGAAGGAGCTGCGTAACCACGGCTCGGTGCGCAACCTGCGCGATCGGCGGCGGGATCTGTATGCGGTCCAGTGGAAGTCGAAGCCCGTTTAAGCGCTGCGCAAAAACGTGACCCGGTTCTCGCCGGGCCGCAGCGTGCGCTGGCGCCGGGCCGGGCGCATGCGTAACCTTCAGAGCGGGACTTGAGTCCGGCCGTGCAGGGGAGCGCGGTACGTGACGTGCCCCGGGGGGCTTTGATGACTGAACAACAATCGGCAACGACCCGCACCGCCATTCTGGTAGTGGATGATTCCAAGGTGATCCGGATCGCCCTGCAGCGCATCCTGCAGGGTGAGCGTGTGGTCTACGAGGCGGCGGACGGCGAAGAGGCCTGGTCGCTCCTGCAGCGCAATGCCGATATCGGTCTGGTGCTGACGGACCTGTCTATGCCGGGCCTGGATGGCCAGGACCTGCTGCTGCGGATTCGCGATGGTGCCGAAGGGCTCCCGGCCGATCTTCCGGTGGCCATTATCACCGGTCAGGAGAGCGACGAGGAAGCCAGTCGCGAATGGCTGCAACTGGGCGCCAACGCTGTGTTGATGAAGCCCTTTGTGCCCGGTCGCGTGCGCGAGGTGGTCAATGATCTGCTGCCGCTGACTACAGGGGGTGGCGGCGACCAGCTCCTGCGGCAGGAAGTGGACCGGCTGCGTCGCGAGTTGATGCTACGCCAGCAATCCGCCAGTGAGCGCGAGGCGCAGCGCGAGATCGAACGCCTGCGCACCGCGCTGAGCGAGGCGCGCGACGAGGCGACGGCCGCCTTGCAGCGCGCCGAGGAAAGCGAAGGCCAGCTCGCCGAGCTGCAGGCGGCCGAGCTGATCGCGGGCGAAGATCCGGGCGAGGAGACGGCCACTCCGGACTCGTCCGAGCGGGTCGAGGAGCTAGAAGTACTACGTGCCCGCGTGCGCGAGTTCGAGAACGAGAATATCCGGCTGGACCACGAGCTGGTCGAGCTGGACCGCTTGCGCGAGACCGTGCAGAAGGAGCGGGATCAGGCCCTGGAAGAGGCGTCCCGGCTGCGTCAGGAGCGCAATCAGCAGTGTGAGCGTGCCGCCGCAGCCGAGCGGGCACGGGCCGACCTGGAGGCCCGCTGTTCGGAGCAGGACGGCTCCTCCTCGGCCCTTGCTGAACGGCTGGCCCGTCGTGAGCAGGAACTGGAGGAGTCGCGCGAACGCAATCAGACTCTGCGAGCCCGCATCCGCGAATTGGAGCTGGGGTCGGCGACGTCTCTTTCGGGGCAGGAACGTGACGCCCCCGCTGCGCGCGGGGAGGCGCATGAACCGCTGGTGGCCCGTGCCAACGAACCGATGTCGCCCGCACCGGCGATGGCGGCCGATACGCCCGCGGCCAGGCCTTCATCGCGCAAGCGCCGCAGTCGTCCGGCGCCTTCTCGCGGCTGGCGCTGGCTGAAGCTGGCGATCCTGGTCATGGTGGCCGTGGTGGTGGGGCTTGGGACCCTGATCTTTTTCCGCAACTTCTGACCGGATCGGCGGGGCCGGGTAGCGTAAATCGAGCGTGGCGGGCAACGGGCCCGCCACGCTCGAGCAGTGCCAGATACTCGAACTACATGCGTTCCAGGGCGCTCAGCAGGTGCTTCCACGAGTCGCGGTCAGCCCGCTCGTCGTAGCCCACCGGCATGTCGAACTTCTCGGCGATCTCGTCGGCCCCGGGGTTGGTGAAACTGTGCACCACACCGGAGAAGTCGACAAAGGTATAGGTGGCCTCGGCGTTATCCATCTCCTCGCGGAAGTCCGCCACCTGCTCCGGCGGGACCATCGGGTCGGCCGCACCGTTGAAGACCAGGACTTCCGCCGTGACGTCGCCCGCACTCGCCGGGTGGTCAGTCACCAGTGCGCCATGGAAGCTGGCAACCAGGGCCAGGTCCATTCCGGCACGCGCGGCCTCCAGCACCACCGTGCCGCCGAAGCAGTAGCCCACCGCCGCCAGCGCCTGGTCGGCTGTGGCATCGTGCTCCTTGAGCCAGTCATGGGCGGCCTCGAAGCGGCCCAGCATCAGGTCGCGGTTGCCGCGAATCTGTCCGGCGAACTCTCCCGCCTCGGATGGGTGGTCGGCTCTCTTGCCGCTGCCGTACATGTCCAGTGCGAAGGCGGCATAGCCCTCGCGTGCCAGTTGCTCGGCCCGGTCGCGGGCGTATTCGTTGTGGCCCCACCATTCATGGACCACCAGGACGCCCGGGTGGGGGCCGTCGCTGTCGGGGTAGGCGAGATAGCCGGTCATCTCCTCGCCATCATGATCGTAGGTGACCTCCTCGGTCTGAATGCCGGCCAGCGCCAGGCCGGGGAGGGTAAAGGCCAGTAGTGCAGCGGTCAGTCGAAACGCCATGGGACAACCTCCGTTGTGGGGTGCAAGCAACAATTAGTGATCCGAGTACCTGATTATGGTTCGTTCCGCCGCGATTTGCCCGGGCTTCGTTTCCCTGGCGGGGGGGCATGGGGCTACAGTAGATACAGCGGGGCGTGCGGCCCTGTTGTGGAGAACCAGGATGTCCGAGATGCACGCAACGGAAAGCCTCGAGGCGCGCGTCCAGTCGGCCGACAAGCTGCTGGCGATGCCGCAGGTCGTGTTCGAAGTCGCGCGCCTGCTGGAGGATGACAACAGTACACCGGGACAGATCGCCGCAACCCTGGGGCGGGACCCCGGTCTGGTGGCCCTCGTTCTGCGCCTGGCCAACAGCCCGGCGTATGCACAGACGCGCAGCGTCGATACCGTGGAACGCGCGGTGAACCTGCTCGGACGCGACACCCTTAAGCGTCTGGTCGTGGCCGGTGCGATCACCCGCGCGACCGGCCGCATCCCCGACCAGGAGCGTCTGCCGCTGGAGGTGTTCTGGCGCCATTCCGCCTACTGTGCGGTCATCGCCCGCCACCTGGCTGACCGCGTCCTGCCGCGCCAGGCCGGTAGCGTGTTTCTCGCCGGGCTGCTGCATGATCTGGGCAAGCTCTTGCTGTTCACCCAGTCGCCGGAGGCGGCGCACCGCGCATTTCTCTCCAGCCTGGATATCGGGGCGGGGCCCAGTCCGCAGCGGGCCGAGCGCGAGCAGCTGGGTTTCGATCACGCGGAACTGGGCGGGGCGCTGGCCGCCCACTGGGGACTGCCGGAGGGGCTGGTGGCCTGTGTGGCTGGGCACCACCACCCGCAGTCAGCGCCCGAGGGGCACCGGTTGGCGGTGATGCTGGTGCATCTTGCCAATACCGGGGCCCACCTGGCCGAGATTGACTCGCGCGACTGGGCCGATGCCCCACCGGTGGACGAGGGTGTCTGGCAGGCCGTCGGGCTGGAGCCGGAGGACCTGCTGCGGGCCGTGGAGGCGGCCCAGCACGAGATCGTGGATGTCGAGGCGCTTTGTGCGTCAGGCCCGGAGTGACGCGAACCTTGATGCGCTGCGGGCGGTCCTAGAGGCATGAACCTTCTGCGTCACTTTTCTGCGCTGACCGGCTTGCTGCTGGGCGGGTTGCTCGTGGGCTGTGCGAGTATCCCCGAAGGGATCGAGCCCCTGCCGGAGGAGCCCCTGACCCGCGCCGAGGTCCTGGCCGACCCCGAGGCGACCAAGGGCCAGGCCGTGGTCTGGGGCGGTGTCATTGCAAAGGTCGAGAACACCCGGGACGGCACCCGGCTCGAGGTGGTGGC
This sequence comes from Thioalkalivibrio sp. ALgr1, assembly GCF_000378285.1. Taxonomy (NCBI): domain Bacteria; kingdom Pseudomonadati; phylum Pseudomonadota; class Gammaproteobacteria; order Chromatiales; family Ectothiorhodospiraceae; genus Thioalkalivibrio; species Thioalkalivibrio sp. ALgr1. Next base: position 171,598 of record NZ_KB905132.1, on the reverse strand, counting down.
GCGCCCGCTCAATCGCGAGGCTCGTCCGCGCGAGGTCGACCAGTCGGAGGGCCGGTTCCGTGCCTATATCGACGACTTCCTCGATCCCCAGGTGTACGCGGAGGGGCGCGAGGTCACGGTGCGCGGCCGGCTGGATGGCATAGAGGACGGCTCAATTGGCGAGTTCGACTATCGCTTCGTCCGTATCGACGCACAGACGGTACACCTGTGGGCCAAGCGCCCCCCGCCGCGCGATCCGTATTACTACGACCCTTGGGGCCCGCCGGGCTATATGGGCCCGTACTGGCGGCCGCACCCCTACCACTGGCGTCACGACCCCTGGCGATATGATCCCTGGTACTGGTAACGCATGGCGCACCCGGGTCGCTGCGCTGGTGCTGGTGTTTGCGCCGGTGCTGCTGGCGGGTTGCGCCTCCGGCCCGCTGGACATCCCCGATGCGGTGGGTGATCCGGTGCCCCCGCGCAGCGTGACGGCTGACAATCTGCCCGCCGAGGACCAGGTCTGGGGCGGGGTGATTGCCCGCGTCGACAACCGTGCGGACAGCACGGTACTCGAGGTGGTCAGCTACCCGCTGCAGCGCCAGGAGCCGCAGACACGACAGGCGAATACGGGGCGTTTTCGCCTCAAGCTCGATGGTTTTGCCGACCCGGTCGACTACCGCCCGGGGCGCCGCGTGACGGCGGTGGGGACGGTATCGGGGATCGAGGAGGGCTCGATCGGGCAGCTGGCCTATGTCTTCCCGCTGCTGGATGCCTACTCGGTCCACCTGTGGCCAGACCCGGAACCCCCGAGGCCGTCGTCGGGCGTGCGTTTCGGGATCGGCATCGGGATCGGACTCTAGCGCGTCGCCGGCAAGGTTTCCCGGAGCGGTATCAAAATCCACAAGGCATGTTCAAACACGAGGAGTCGCTCGATGCGAGCCATCGTTTTCGACGAGCCCGGCGGGGCGGATGTCCTGGAACTGAGGGAGGTCCCCGAGCCCGAGCTTGAAGGGACTGACGACGTAAAGATTCGACTGCTGGCGGCGGGGGTGAATCCCGTCGACACCAAGGTTCGGACGCGGGGCATGCTGGTGCCCGGCGCGCCACGCAACACGCCCGGTTGTGACGGCGTCGGTGTGGTCGAGTCCTGCGCCAGCGGTGTGCGCCATGTCCGACCGGGGCAGCGCGTAGCCTTTTGCTTTGGTGGCGTGGGGGCGGCCCCGGGTACCTATGCCGAGCAGGTGGTGGTCCCGGAGGCGGCCGTGGTGCCGGTACCGGCCGCGGTGACGGACCTGCAGGCCGCGGCTTTGCCGCTGACCTGGCTCACGGCCTGGGAGGCGTTGTTCGAACGTGCCGATCTGCAGCGTGGACAGACCGTACTGGTGCATGCCGCTGCAGGCGGGGTGGGACAGATGGCCGTGCAGATCGCGCGCGCGGCCGGGGCCCGGGTCCTGGGGCTGGTGCGTCGCGAAGAGGCGCAGCGCCTGGTCACCGGCCTGGGCGGCGACGTGGTCGACCTGACCCGGCCCGACGCCGGGGAGTCGATCCGGGGCTACACCGACGGGCGCGGTTTCGACATCGTGCTGGATACCGTGGGCGGGCCGGTCTTTCGCGATGGGCTGGCACAGGTGGCCTACGGCGGTGATCTGGTGACCCTGCTGGCGCCGCCGGATGACGTGGACTGGAACGCGGCGCGCCTGCGCAACCCCAGTATCAGCCTGGAGCTGATGCTGACCCCGATGCTGGAAGGGGATCGCCGGCGCCTGAAGCACCAGGCCACGCTGGTGGCCGAGGGGCTCGCGCGCCTGGCCAGCGGGCGGCTGCAGGTCAACGTGGAGGACAGCCTGCCGCTGGCCGAGGCGGCCGAGGCGCACCGGCGTATCGAGGCCGGCGGGCGTCGCGGCAAGCTGGTGCTGCGGATCCCGGAGTAGGTCAGCTACCGAACAGGTGGCTGAATACGCGTGCACCGCCGATATAGGTGCCGGCCGCGGAGCCGAGCGTCGTCAGCAGGAAGACCAGCAGCACGCGCGAGACCCGGTTGCGCCACCAGCCCCTCGGGGTGGTGGTGTCCTGGCGCAGGCGGGCAAAGTCGTCGACCCGCGGTTTGCGCAGAAACAGCTCGGCCGCGGCCGCGACGAAGCCTACCCCGATGGTCGGGTTCAGCGAGGTCAGGGGTGCGGCCAGCGCCGCTGTGACCACGGTCAGCGGATGCGCGAGCGCGATGATGGCGCCAATGGCGGCCAGGCCGCCGTTGATCATCACCCAGTCCATCACCATCTGCAGGCCGATGTCCGGATTGCGCAAAAAGCCGATCACGAAGCCGGTCAGGATCACGGCGACGATGACCCACGGCAGGACCTTGGGCCAGCGTGCCTTGGGCGGTGACTGGTCGAGGGAGTCCAGGATGGCGTCGGGTGGCGTCAGTTCGTCTTCCGCCTGGGTTGCGATCCCGGACAGGTGCCCGGCACCGACCACGGCGAGGATGCGGCGGTGGTTGCCGGACGCGGCCAGGCGCCGCAGGTGGGCCGCCATGTACTGGTCGCGCTCGTGGATCAGCGTGCGATAGAGGTCCTCCGACTGTTCGGCGAATTCGCTGAAGGTGGACTCCAGCATGTCGCCTTCCTTCAGCCGTTCGATCTCCGATTCGTCGATCTTCTCGCGCGACAGGACCGAGCCGAACAGCCCGCCGATCAGCCCCATGCGCTGCCACCAAGGCACCGCGCGGTAGGTGCGGCGTAGCGTCAGGCCGAGGTCGCGGTCGATCAGCGCCAGCGGCAGCCCGCCATCCAGGGCTGCGTCCATCGCCGCGCGCATCTCGGCCCCCGGCTCGATCCCGTACTGTTCCGCCAGGCGCTGCTGATAGGCCCCCAGCGCGAGGCTCGCGGCGATCATCGGGGCCTGCCCCTGGCGCATCACACTGAACAGGTCCATGCGCCCGACCGCGTCGGGATCCAGCATCGCGCGCTGGCGGCTCTCGCACAGTTCGATGGCCACCGCGTCGAACTCGCCGGTGTCCACGAGGGCACGCACCTTGTCGGCGCTGGCGCGGGAGACATGCGCGGTGCCCAGCACAACGACCTCGGTACTGCCCAGTTGCAGGACTCGGTGGGGTTCGTCGGTGATCAGGTCGTGGACAGAAGCACTCATCGCAGGGGGTGGTTCCGGTTAGGCGGGCGCGGCAATCCTAGCAGGGTCGCCGCATGGGGACGACCTGGCAGCCTGCCAGATCTCAGGACTCCGGCTCCTCGTCCCCCTCGGCATCCTCGGTGTCGGGGATGGGGAAGGCCTCCGGATCGACCGGCGCCGGGGCCTCGGGGATGCGCAGGGTGTCAAGACGTTCAAGTACGCGCAGGGCCCGCTCGCGCGCGGTGGCCAGCCCGGAATGACTGGGGGCCAGCGCAAGTCCTTCTTCCCAGGTGTCGACCGCCTCCTGGATCTGGCCGGCCGTGTACTGGCGGCGGCCCTCTTCCAGCAGGTGCTCGGCGCGCTGGTCGCGCTGTTCGCGCCACTCGTCGCACAGGGAGATGCGTGCTCGCTGGGCGGCCTGGTCGGGGCCGGAGGCATCTTCGTCCAGCCGGATGTCGCCACTACGGCACCACTGAGCCGCCCGCTGCAATTCGCCGGCCTGCAGTGCCTGACGCAACTGCGCGTTGATCGCGGACAGGCGCTCGGCCTCCTCTTCGCGGTCCTTGTCTTCTTCGCGTGTGCGCATCTCCTCCTGGAGTTCGCGGATGCGGGTGGCCCGTTCGCTGACCGGGGATAAATCCTGTGCCAGGCGCAACAGCTCCAGGCGCTCGCGGCCATCGCTGTCGTCGGCATACTGCTCCAGGGCCTTGGCCAGGGCGGGGGCGCGTTCGCTCAGGGCGTCCGGGTCTGCGGGCAGTTGACCGGTATCCGGAACCAGGGGGCGCATGATCTCCAGCAGGCGGAGTTGCTGAACCAGGTTGCGGGCCTCAAGGACATCGTGGCGCTGCTGCAGGGTGCGCAGACCGACCTGGCGCTGGCGCTCCAGCTGGTCAATGAAGCGGGCACGCTCCTCGCTTTCGGGCAGGCGGGAGTCGGCGTCCTCCAGGATCCCCAGGGCCTCTGCGACCGCGCCCTCGGCGGAAACAGCCCGTGCTTTCTTCATGGCCTGCTCTGCTGCCTCTTGCGCCATGATCTCGATCTGCTCTCGGCGCGAGGTCCATTCGGCGGCTGGCTCGGGGTCGTGCTCGTTGATCAGCTCCAGGGCGCGCTGGTACTCGCCTTCCTCGACGGCGGCTTCGATCTGGTCTTCCGCCGTCATGAAGGGCTGCATGCCGGCGCAGCCCTGGAAAAAAAGCAGAGCGAGGGCGGCCAGCAGCAGGCCCGGTCGCGCGCCGTGGAGCCGCATCAATGGGTGTCCGCCACCGCGAGGATACGAATGACCTCGGCGGGTTCGCTGACGCCGTGTAACTCGTGCGTCCCCCAGTGTTCGGTTTCAAACTGCCCTTTCACCTGCTCATGCTCCATGAAGCACTGCGTGGTTACCATGCCGGCGGATGGCGCGACCGTGACCAGGCGGGCCGCCACGTTGACGGTGTCGCCGACCACGGTGAATTGCATGCGGTCCTGCGCGCCCATGTTGCCGGCCAGCATCTCGCCCGCGTTCAAGCCAATGCGGAATTCGACGCGTTCCTCGCCCCGGGCCTCGCGTTCAGCGTTGATCGCGGCGACCGTTTCCAGCAACGCGAGCCCGGTTCGTGCGGCCGTCTGGCGATGGTTCTCGTCACCGCCGAGGCCAAACACCGCCATGGTACAGTCGCCCATGTACTTGTCTACCGTCCCACCGTGACGGGCAATACATTCCGCCATCGGACCGAAGAATTCATTCAGCATGCGGCCGAGTTCTTCCGGGGTGCAGCGCTCCGACAGCGCGGTATAGCCCTTGATGTCGGCGAACAGCACCGAGCCCTCGACCGCCCGTCCTCCGAGCTCGATCCGGTCGAGATTCTCCAGGATGTCCTGCGCGATCGCGTCGGAGACATAACGGCGCAGGGCCGATTCGACCTGGTCCTTGCGCAGCAGGTCCTGGGCCATGTTGTTGAAGGCGTCGGTCAGCTGGGCGATCTCGTCCTCGTGCACCATCGGCACGGGTCGCCCATGTTCGTCGACGGGATGGCGTATGCGCTCGCGCATGGCATGTGCCAGGCGCTCCAGCGGGCGCACCAGGCGCTTGCTGATGTCGATTGCCAGGATCAGGCTGAGCAGAAAGACCCCGATCGCTGTCGCAATCCCCGCATTGATGGTGTTGCGGATCAGTTCCTGCATGGGGGTCGTGTCGATGTGCGCCTCGATGTACCCGACCTGTACATCCTGGAAGTACACCTCGCGCTGGTAGGGCTCTACCGGAACGGCCAGTGGCCACACGCCTTCGCTGATGCCTCCCCCGGGGGAGGGTGGGGTGCCGGCCGAGGCGATCACGCCGCGGTCGATGGCGTAGGCGGTGACCGATTCGACGCGACCGTCCTCGACCAGCGAGTTCAGCAGGGTCTCCAGGGTCAGATAGTCCTCGGCCAGCATCAGCTCGGCCGAGGTGCGGGCGACGGGTGCCAGGGTCAGCTCGGCCTGGGCCTGGATCTGGTTGTTGAGGACATTGGTGACCTGGTTCAGCACCACCACTGAAAGGGTGCCGATGCCCAGCAGGGTGAGGATGGCGACGACCGCGACGATCTTCCAGGCGATGGGGAGATAGCGTGGAGTGAAATCCCCCGCCGACAAGCGCCCGTTGTTTGATTTTCTGGATTTCACGATTGAGAGGCCATGGAGGGCATTCGGTGTGGGGAGGTCCATGCCCGCCATTGATCGAACAACGCGGCCGAACGGGCCGCGATGGCCGAGCGCTTGTTCAGGGAGCGGCCAAACGCCGCCTCGCCCTCGAGGTTGCTCATTGTGCCGCCGGCGCGGGCCAGCATCAGCGTTCCGGCGGCGCTGTCCCACAGGGCCTGCCCGCCGTGCAGATACAGATCGGCGCGCCCGGCCGCCAGCCAGGCCCATTCCAGGGCGCAGGCCCCCAGGTTGCGCTGCGAGCGGTACGGGGCGTTAGTGGCCATGGCCGCCGCCAAGTCGGGGGCCAGGCGCTTGTAGTCGACCAGGGCGATGGCCTTGTCCAGGCGGCTGGCCGGGGCGCGGGCGGCTGCCGGGGGGGGCGCATCGTTCAGCAGCAGGGGTCCGTCTTCGCGTGCGGTAAAGAGTTCGTCCCGTACCGGGTCGTAGGTCGCGCCATGGGTGACGCGGTCGTCTTCGATGCGCGCAATGGAGATCGCGAAAAAGGGCATGCCGCCGGCGAAGTTACTGGTGCCGTCCAGCGGGTCGACCAGCCAGAAGGCGGGTGCCTCGTCGAGTACGCGGGCCTGCTCCTGCCGCGATTGCTCCTCGCTCAATACGGGTTCGCCTGCGATCGCGGTCCCCAGCAGGTCGCGAAGTCGTGCATCGACGGCATGGTCGGCCTGGGTGATCACCGAGCCATCGGCCTTGTAGTCCACCGCGATCCCGGCCTCGAAGCGAGGTAGCAGCTCGCTCTGGCCAACAGAACGGAGCTCTCCGGCGAGTTGATTGAATGCGTTTGTGCTGATGGACATGGGGCGTCGAGTGCAGGGTGGTCGTCGGCAAGAAACGGAATGTGGGTATCATACCCGTCCATGACGGCTTTGCTGATAATCCTAGCCCTGGTTCTGGTGGCCTTTTACGTGAACGACTCCTGGCGCACCCACGAACGGGTGCGCCAGATCGCGCGCCGCAGTTGCGAGCAGGCCGGTGTGCAGTTGCTGGATGGCAGCGTGGTACGCACGCGCCAGTCCATTCGGCGCCGGCCCGGAGGCCTGGCCTGGTGGCGGCAATACCGCTTTGAATTCGCCACCGACGGGGCCAGCCGACATGTGGGCGAGATCTCGCTGGATGGCCGTCGTCTGCGCCAGGTCACCCTCGACCTGCCCGATGACGGGCGCCTGGTGGATGGCGATGGCGGTGCGGGGCATCGGGGCCCCGAACGATGACGCTGAGCGAGTTGCGCTATGTCGTTGCGGTGGCCGACCAGCGTCATTTTGGTCGGGCGGCCGAGGCTTGTCATGTCAGTCAGCCGTCTTTGTCCGTCGCCATTCGCAAACTTGAAGATGAACTGGGGGTTACCCTGTTCGAGCGCGGCCGTGGCGAGGTCAGCGTGACCCCGGCCGGCGAGCAAGTCGTGACCCAGGCCCGCCGGGTGCTGACCGAGGTGGAGCATCTGCGTGCGGTGGCGGTGCAGAGTCAGGACCAGCTGGCGGGTCCTTTGCGGCTCGGGGCCATCTACACCATTGGCCCGTACCTGCTGCCCGAGCTGATCCCGGTGCTGCGCGAGCGAGCACCCAGGATGCCGCTGGTGATCGAAGAGAACTACACCGATCGACTGCGCGAGCGACTGAAGCACGGCGAACTGGACGCGATCATCATTTCGTTGCCGTTCGAAGAGCCGGGGGTGGTCACGCTGCCGCTGTACGACGAGCCTTTCGTCGCGGTGCTGCCGGGCGGCCACCCCCTGCAGCACAGAAAGACGCTGACCCTCGAGGACATGGCGGATGCGACCTTGCTGATGCTCGGTGCCGGGCACTGCTTCCGTGATCAGGTGCTGGAACGCTGCCCCGCCTGCCAGAGGACGGTTACGGCCGATGGCAGTACGCCGCGCAATATGGAGGGGTCCTCACTGGAGACCATTCGCCATATGGTGGCCTCGGGTATGGGCGTGACCATTCTGCCGTGTACTGCGGTGGGGGCCGATCGCTACGCCCAGCGCCTGCTGGCCGTGCGTCGATTCGAGGACCCGGCCCCCAGCCGCCGGGTGGCGCTGGCCTGGCGTACCAGTTTTCCGCGGCCGGAGGCGATCGAGGCCCTGCGCCAGGCCATCCTGGCCACGGCGCTTACCTGTGTGGATTTTATTCAGCCTGGCGCGAACCCCTGAGTCCAGCTTCGGCCGGGGGTCAGTTGCCCGCCAGGACGCGGTTGCGCCCGGACTGCTTGGCAGCGTACAGCGCCTCGTCGGCCTTCTGGTAGAGGGCCTGCAGGGTCGTGTGGCGGCCCACGCTCGCGACCCCGATGCTGGCCGTGACCTTGACTACGCCCTCGCTTTGCAGGGCTGATGCATCATCGGCGGTCGCGGTGGCGCGGATACTCGCAATCGCCGTGCGGATGCGTTCCGCGCACTCCATGGCGCAGGCCAGGTCGGCCCCCGGCAAGACGGCCAGGAATTCCTCTCCGCCCATACGCACCAGCAGATCGGACTGCCGTGTGGCCGTACGCAGCGTGTCCGCTACGCGGCGCAGTAGCTCGTCGCCCACCGCATGGCCGTAGTCGTCATTGATGCGCTTGAAGTGGTCCAGGTCGATGGCCAGCACGGACAGTGGGCGGTCCTGGCGGCGGCAGTCGGCCAGCCATTTGGCGCCCTGGATCTCGAAGGCACGACGGTTGCCCAGCCCCGTGAGTTCGTCGCTCTCCAGGTTGGAAATCAGCCGCCGGAACCGGTGGGCATTGTGCAGGGCGGGGGCGGCCAGCCCGAGCAGCGCCTCGATCTGCTGCTGTTCCGCGTCGCTGAAGCGGCGTCCGCGCATCAGGATCAAGGAGCCCATGGTGACGCCGTTGTAGCTGAGCCCGTATTCGATGCGGTGACGGTCATCCTCGCCGCCCGACCACGACTGGTCTTCGTTGTCGGTGTAGAAGATCCATCCGGAATGCTGCAGGAGGGTGTGGAGCTGCTCTTGCAGGCGCTGAAGGACGGCGTCGAATTCCAGTGTCGCGGTCAGGGACTGGACGAAGGCCAGCGCGTCAAATGGGGCCTCGGGGTGCTCGGTGGATTTCCCCTTGCCCGATACCAGGCGCAGATTCCCTGCGTTTCCGTCGCGATTCATGGCCGCCTCGCCGTATCCAAAAGTCTTGGGCTCAAGCTGAAGCGAATTTTGTGCCATTTAATAAAAAACGAGTATAAACAATGTGGTGCGTTTATTGTCTTTCTTGGGGTGACGGAAAATCGGCGCCTTTCTGCCGGGGTGGCAAGGCAAGGCCGCCCCAGGCGGCAAGGGGTGGCAATAAATTGACGCCTGGGTCAGGAGGGGGCTTTGAACTCGCACTGTCATGTGTGCGCGGGTAACCGTTTCCCTACACTACGCTCATGATCCGACTCTCCGATATCGAGCTGCGGCGTGGCCGGCAGGTGCTGCTGCAGCACAGCGACCTGACTGTTCACGCCGGCTGGCGCGTAGGGCTTACCGGGGCGAATGGCTGCGGCAAGTCCTCGTTGCTGGCCGCGTTGCAGGGCGAGCTCTCCGTGGATGCCGGCCATGTCGATGTGCCGGCGGAGTGGGTGGTCGCCCACCTCCCGCAGGAGGTCCCGGGCAGCCCCCGTCGAGCGGTCGACTACGTACTCGATGGCGATGCCGAGCTGCGCGAGCTGGAGCGCCAGCTGGAGTCGGTCGAGGACGGCGCGGAACACGCGCAGCTGTATGCGGCCATCGATGCGGTCGATGGCTGGTCCGCCGAGGCCCGCGCGCGCCGCCTGCTGGCCGGTCTCGGGTTTGCGCCGGAGGATGCCGATCGTCCGATGAGCGACTTTTCCGGTGGCTGGCGGATGCGGCTCGGCCTGGGGCGAACCCTGATGACCCGGTCGGACCTCCTGCTGCTGGACGAGCCGACCAACCACCTCGACATGGAGGCCATCGTCTGGCTGGAGGGCTGGCTGGCGCGCTATCCGGGCACCGTAATCGTGATCGCCCACGACCGGCGTTTCCTTGATGCGGTAGTCACACACATCGCGCATATCGAGCGCGGACGGATCGAGCTTTACAGCGGGGGCTACACCCAGGCCGAGAAACGACGCGCGGAGGTCGCGGCACAAAGCGAGGCGGCGGCCGCGAAGGTCGCCGCCGAGCGCGCGCACCTGGAGGACTTCGTGCGCCGTTTCCGCGCCAAGGCGAGCAAGGCGCGCCAGGCCCAGAGCCGGCTGAAGCGCCTCGAGCGGCTGGATGAGGTCGCGGTGATTCGCGCCGCGCGCCCGATCCACCTGGAGATCCCGACCCCGGGGCGTCTGCCCGATCCTCTGCTGGCGCTGGAGGCGGCGGCGGTCTGCGACGGCGAGACCTGCCGCCTGCGGGCGACCGACCTGCGGCTGCGCCCGGAGGATCGTATCGGCGTGCTGGGACCCAACGGCGCCGGGAAATCGACACTGCTGTCCCTGCTCGCAGGCGCGCTTGCCCCGACGGCGGGTGAGCGGCGCGTCGACCCCAGCCTGCGGGTGGGCTACTTCGCCCAGCATCAGCGCGAGCAGCTGGATCTTGCGGCCTCGCCCCTGACCCATATGACGCGGCTGGATGCCGCCGCACCGGAACAGCGCCTGCGTGATTTCCTGGGCGGCATGGGGTTTCCCGGCGAGCGTGCGGACGACCCCGTCGGGCAGTGCTCCGGCGGCGAGCGGGTGCGTCTGGTGCTGGCGATGCTCATCTGGCAGGCGCCCGCGCTGTTGCTGCTCGACGAGCCGACCAACCACCTGGACCTCGACATGCGCGAGGCCCTGGCGGAGGCGTTGGAGAACTATGCCGGCGGGCTGGTCGTGGTGGCACACGATCGCGAACTGCTGGCGCGTGTCTGCGACCGTTTCTGGCGGGTCGAGGAGGGCTGTCTGACCGAGTTTGACGGCGATCTGGATGACTACGCGCGCGAGCTGCAGCGCGAACGGGAGACGCCGGACGCCTCCGCGCCATCGGCGTCGCGCGCGCCGGAAGCGCCGCGTTCGCAGAAGGAGCGCCGCCAGCAGGCTGCTCAGGCACGCGCGGCGCTGCGTCCACTGCAAAAGCGGGCCGATACGGCGGAGCAGGCCTGTGGCGAGTTGCAGCAGCGGCTGGAGGCGATCGAAGGCGAGCTGGCCGATCCCGCGCTGTACACCGGAGATGCCACGGGCCGGCTGGCCGAGCTGACCCGTGAGCAGGGCGAGTTGCGTGCGCGCCTGGAGAACGCCGAGGCCGAATGGATGGAGGCGCTGGAGGCACTTGAGTCAGCGCGCGGGGATTCTGTGGGCCAGGTCTAATGCCCGAGCCTTGCACTCGGGTATTCGGGGGTCTATACAGAAGAGTGAATACACCGGCACGAGGAGTCATTCGCAATGAATGCACAGGAACTCAATCGTCGTTGTGTCGAACTCTTTCAGCACCCGGATGCACAACTGCACTGCTGGCATCCCCGGATGTTCTGGGAGACCCACATGGTGGAGAACCCGAAGCCGGAGGATCTGCAGCAGCCGAAGGTGGACCTGCGTGAGCTCGAGGTGCTGCTGGCCGAGGCCACGCACCAGGATTCACAGTGTGCTGCCGAGCTGGAGCAGGAAGAACCTGGCCGGGCGACCCTGATCCGGCACATGGTCGAGCGTGGCGAGATGCCACTGCTGCACCGGCCGCACTGATCTTGGCAGGATGAACTGGGTCCCTGGCGGGACCCCGGCCCGGTCCTCCGTCGGGCAGCTTGGGCCCCGGCAGATCTTGGCTGCCGGGGTCTCCTTTGTTTGGCCGGTGGCGCGCGTTACTACTGGCGGATGAAGTCCGAGAAGTACAGGGCCTCGATGCGCGGGGCGCCGGTCAGTTCCTCCAGCAGCTCGTTGAGCTCTTCCATCGCCTCCTGGCGCAAGTCCTCGCGGGCCGCGCTGCCGCGCAGGCTGTCGGGTGAGCGCCCTCCCAGGATGCGAATGAGCCGGTCGCGCACGGCCGGAATATGTCCACGAATCTCGCGGGCGTCACCCATCTCCGCAGCCTCGAGTTGAATCTTGGCCTGCAGGTAACGGGCGCGGTCGGAGGATTCCATGTTGACCACCACGGGTTCCAGGGTCACGTAGCGGCTGTCGAGGTCATCGACAGCGACAGCGCTGCCGGGGATCATCCACCAAAGCATGGCGAGCAGGAAAAGGCTTGGCGACAGGGTCTTCATGCGGAGATCTCGTGTGGCAAGTGGGTCCCTTGCGTGGCGATGGCCGCCGCGCGACGGTGTGGTTCCTGGCGATAATATCGGGCCAGATGATCATAGACCGCCGGCAGGGCCTCGCGCAGCCCTTGCGGCTCGAAGAAGAAGGCCTCTGCGGCCACGGCCAGGAATTCCTCCGGCGCGGTCGCGGCGTACGGATCCAGCGGCAGCCGGTCTTCCGGGGTGTCGTTCTCCACGGCCTCGACAAATGCCTCGTAGGCCGCGGTGAAGTCGCGGGTCCAGTCCTCGGCGGAGTGATCGCGCGCGAGTGGCGGAAAGCCGTTCACCTCGCCGTTGCCGGCATCCAGCACGTGGGTCATCTCGTGCACCACGACGGCACCGTCGCGAACGACATCGGCCCAGGACAGGATGACCGGTCCGCGCTCCCAGGCCTCGCCGGACTGCGGCATGGCCCCCTGATGCACGATGCCGTCCTCGTCCACCCATTCGTGCTCCGGCACAAAGGTATCCGGATACAGCACCAGCGTGCGCCAGTCACGATAGGGGGCGAGCCCCAGCTCCAGGACCGGTAGTGCCGCGTAGGCCGCGATCATGCGGCACTGGCCGGGGGTCGGCTCGGACTCGATGCCCACAAACTCGCGGGTGCCCAACAGCTCTTCGACCAGCCCCTTCAGGCGTTCGGTCTCCTCGGGCGTGAGCGTCGCGATGAACGGAACCTGGCGGCGCAGGGTCTCCCATTCATCGGGGCCGAGCGGCACACGGCCGCTATGGCCAGTCGCAAAGGGCTCGATCAGCCGCTTGAGCAGGCCGCGCAACGGATAATGGGGCGTGTCGTGCATGCCGACATCGTCGCACGTTTTATGTGCGGGGTGCCGCGTGGACGGATTCGGCGTGGCCCGGGGGAGGGGCAGGGCGGCTGGCGGCTATCGAAGGTATCGGGCTTCCTGTCCGCTGCGGGCGGCGGTGTGACGTGAAAGGGATGTTCTGTGCCAGAATCATTCGTTCGGGCGGCCCGTGTGGCTGCCACAGGCAAGCGATGGAGTGGAGTGGATGCGTAAGCAAGCAGGAATCGTGGCGGGGCTGCTGGTGGCGGCCCTGTGGGTGCCCTTTGTGGCCGCGGATGAGGTCCATACGGTCGCGCAGCTGAGTCAGGCGCCGGCCGAACTCGAGGGTGAATCGGTGCGCCTGGAGGGCATCGTCGGCCGGGTCAACGAGGACATCATGGGGGTGAACTTCATCCACTTCGTGGACGGAACCGGCAACGAGGGTGACTACATCACGATTACATCCACCGAGTTGCCGGAGGTCGGCGACCGCGTTTCGGTGACGGGGACGCTGGTGCTGGAGCGGGACTTCGGCGCGGGCTATACCTATCCCGTGCTCATCGAGGACGCCGAGTTTACCGAGAGGTAGCAACGCGCCCTGCTCGCGGGGCCAGAGTATTTCAGATGTCATTCGGGCCGCACAGGATGGTGCGGCCAACGCACACCCAGGGAGGGGATCATGTCCATCAAGAATCTGCTGACGCGGTTTGTACTGCTTTATTTCTCGCTGTCGATTGCGGCAATGGTGGTGATTGCGTATTTCGAGCTGGAGGAGCTCGGTACGCCACTTGGCATTGCGATACTCATGCTGGCGGTCATGTGGCCGTGCGAGGCCTTCGGGCGCAGGAACGGGCGCTATCTGTCGCGCTCCGAGAAGTGGCGGGTGATTGCGGTGATGGTGGCCGTGCTCTTGGGTACGCAACTTCCCGTTGCATTTCTGCTGGTATGGGCCGAAGGCAACGCACTGGACCCCGTGTTCCTCGGAATTTTGGGTGTTGTTGCGCTGTTGTACGCGGGATGCGTGGCGGGCGCGGTCAGCATCACCGGCCGCAATCTCCGCAAGCGCGGCCTGATTCCACAGGGGGCTTCCGACTAGTCGGCCAGGTGGCGCTTCAGCCACTGGAGCTCGTCTTCCGACCACTCCGTGGCTGTCACCGCCTGCCAGCTGTCGATGTAGTGCTCGGTGGCATAGACATGTCCGTAGCCGCGCGGTGCGGCATCGCCGATGGCCACGTCCACGGCCAGCTGCAGCATGGTGACCACCGGGTACCAGGTCAGGTCCGGCGAGACATCCGGGCCACGTGGCGACTGCATCCATTCGGGTTTGCGGTACAGCGCCTGTGGCTCGAAGAAGGTGATCGGGTCGCTTGCGTACTGCAGGTAGACGATGCGCATCGGGCCCCAGGAGGCGCCGGGGATGTCCAGATGATTCTCCTGATTGGTGAAGCGCACCACCGAGCTGTCGCGAAAACGCGGTAGCCAGGCCGGGGAATCCGGCTGGCGCTGGCGCGTGATGTCGCGCCAGGTCTCGCTGCGGAAGGGCGGCCCCGCCCACAGGGCACCGTTGAACGGGTCGCCGATCACGTCGTAGAGGTCCGCCGCGCGTTCGGAGTTTAGTGCGCCCAGGCTCAGGCCATAGAGGTACAGCTCCGGACGTGCATCCGCGGGGAGCTGTTTCCAGTAGCTGTAGATCTCCGCAAACACGGCCTGGGCCGTCTCGTGACCGTACTGGGACTCCGACATCAGCGACAGCCAGCTCGGCAGGTAGGAGTACTGCACGGCGACGGTTGCGATGTCGCCGTTATGCAGGTATTCCACCGGCGCGATCGCGCGGTTGTCCACCCAGCCGCGCCCGGTGGGAGTGGCCAGGATCAGGACCGAACGGTCGAAAGCGTCCACCCGCAATAGCTCCTGCAGGGCCAGGCGGGCCCGTTCCTCGATTTCCTCGGCCGCATTCAGTCCGACGTATACCCGAATCGGGTCAAAGGCCTCTTCACCGGTGAAGTCCGCGATGTCGGCCGCGACCGGGGCGTCGCCGATGAAGCGCTGGCCCTGGCGACCCAGGCCCTCTTCCCAGGAGACCAGCGATTCGGCACTGCCTGTGCGGGCGGGGTTGGTCGGTTGCTCGGCCCCGGGGTACTCGCGTACGTCGAACTGCTGGAAGCTGCGATCGGCGGTGCGCAGGCCGTATTCCAGGACGACGCCGTCGATCACGGCCCAGAATACTGCCGCGGCCGCCACCACGCCGATCACGTTCGACAGCCGGCGCGGGATGAAGCGCCGCAGGTGCTGCGCGAGAAACCGCACCAGCAACTGGAACAGTCGCCCGACAGCTAGGGTCGCGGCGAACACGGCCGCGGCGATCAGCCCCAGGCGGACCGGGAAGCCTCCGTCCACCGGCTCCTGATCCATCAACTCGCGGATGGTGTTCTGCCACTCGGTGGCCTGCCACAGAAACATCAGCACGATCAGTGCGGCCCCGCCTCCGGCGATCAGCACCAGTGTGTTGTGCACGCGCTCGCTGGGCTCGGGCAGCTCCAGGTAGGACCACAGCCAGTGGAAAAACACGCCCAGCCCGTAGCCCGCGGCCAGCGACAGCCCGGACAGGACGCCCTGCACGTCGTCGGTACGCGGGATCAGACTCGGGGTCAGCGAGGCGGCGAAAAACAGCGTGGCCAGGATCAGCCCCGGGATCGACAGCGACCCCAGGACACGTGTGGCCCAGCCGGGCCAGATGAAGCGCCGCAGGCGGGTTTGCAGACGGGCGACGACCGACATCGCGTATGCGGTTCCTTCGCGGGTGGAAAGCTTCATCCTGTCTGGCCCGCGAGACGGGTTCAAGTCTCCGTGACGAAGCCCCGTTTGCTCCGAGAACTACTGACCGTTCTGGCGCTGCGCGAAAGCATGTCGCTGGCGAAAGCGAAAGGCCGCTTCGACCATGCGCAGGGCCACGCCGAACAGGGCCACCTGCACCAACAGGCCCCCTGTCGCCGCCCCGGCCGCCAGGCCGGTGGCCAGCCCGAGCGCCATCAGCAGCATCAGGAGCGTGGCGGCGATGCGACTGCGCAGCCAGCCGCCGATGACGGCCAGCAGTGCGACCACTGTTCCCTCCATCATCGTCGGGGTGTGCTGCATCAGCAGGCCGAGTGCGACGACGACCGCACCGGCCAGCGCCAGCACCCAGCCGGCGGCCCGGGCCAGGCGCTGTGCCTTTGCCACTCCGTCGACCGCCTTCAGCAGAAGCCAGAGGTCGGCGCCGGCCCCGGCCCAGTGGCGAGAACGTGAGTGCGTCATCGCGACAGCGTACAACGCGAAAGTGACGGTTCTGTGACAGGCAGTTTGCGCAATCAAACCGGCATCTCCTCAAGGGTCATTCCGGCTGGCGGGTCTCCGGACGGTCTCTGTCCGGAGACCCATGCCCGCGGCCAGGCGTGGGCCACCCCGCCGCGGATTGCTGGTGTGTGGCTACGGCGCATTGCCTTGCGGGCGCGGGCCCAGGGCATGGTCCAGCAGCGCCTCGAAGGCCGGCTCGGCGCGTTCCACTGCCCGCTCCAGGCTCGGGTGCGGTTGTAGTGTGGTCATGAATTTGGGGTGCAGTATGGACAGCTTGGTGACGTCGTCTTCCTCGTACAGCCCGATATGGCCGCAGGGCATCATCGCGCCGACGTGCATCCCGGCATCCAGGATGTCGGGCCCCAGGGGCAGATAGCAGACCTTCAGGGCCGTGATGTCGCCACCGGCCAGGCCAAACTCGGCCAGAAAGATCCAGTCCTCCTCGTTCTCGGCAAACTCGCGGACGGTCCGCGCCAGTTCCTCGCGCGGTTGCTCGGTGTCGCGAATGATGAAGTGGTCGTCGGGTTCGGCTGCAATCGCCGGGGCGGTCAGGGCCAGGGTCGCGGCGACTGCGACCGACAGCGCAAGGCCTGTGAAGGGTGAATAGGTCTTCATGGTTCGTTCCTCCGGGATGTCAGACCCGCACGATCTCGGGCTTTAGCGACCAGGAGATCATCAGCAGTTCTTCCTTCTCGCGCTGGCCGACCCCATGTTCGTCCAGGGCCTCGACGATGTCGTCGACCACCGCGACGAATTCCTCTTCGCTGATGTTCATGCCGCGATGGGTGGTCAGCATGTCGCGTCCGCTGTAGGCCTGCGGGCCGCCGGTGCCGTTGCAGATAAATTCGGTCACCAGGCGAATCACGTCATCGCGATCCGTGTTGGCGTAGCGGTTGCGGATGGTGGCGTTCTGCGTGTGCTTGTCGAAGATGGTCGTGGCGAGTTCGCGGATGCGTGCCTCGCCGCCCAAGCGTTCGTAGAGACTTGTGTCGGTCATGGTGATTCCTCCTCGCGGGGTTATCGGGTGGCCACGTACCAGTTGTTCTGCGGGTCGTGGGGGAGTCGATGGACCTGGATGTCGTGAAAGCCGGCGCGCGCCAGGTACTCGCGGGCCCGGGGTTCGCCCCACATTGCGCCCAGCCCCGGGCCGCCCTGGGCGAGCGATACCGGCATGCAGTGCATGCAGGAGACGGTGTAGAGAAAGGGGCCCAGCGGGTGATCGAGATCGCCGTGGATCGCCCCGGAGCCGCGGATGTCCTGCATCAGGTAGATCCCCTCGGGTGCGAGTGCGCGGTGGATGCCCTGCAGGACCGCCAGGGGGTCGGCCTGGTCGTGGATGGCATCGAAGGTGGTAATCAGCTCGAACTGGCGCGCCGGCACGTGGTGTTCCAGTGCCGCGGCATTCGCCTCAATGAACGCCACGTTGTCCAGCCCGAGGGTCTGCGTCTCGGCACGGGCCTGCTCGATGGCCTCTGCCGACAGGTCGAGCCCCGTGAACTCGCTGCGCGGGTAGAGCGTGGCCAGCCGGTTGAGGATACGGCCCCTGCCGCAGCCGACATCCAGTACGCGGATGCCGCGCTCGAGGTGATCGGTCAGGCCCGGCACCAGCGGCAGGATGTCGCTCTCCAGCGACGACAGGACGGACTGGCCGCTGTCCTCGGCCATCACCTCGTGGAAGCGGGCATAGTGTTCGTATCCGACGCCTTCGCCGGTATGGAAGGCGTTCACGATCTGGTCCTCCACGCCGCCCAGCAGGCCGATGTACTGGGCGAACACGGCCAGGTTGTCGGCCGCGGCGGCCCGGGTCAGGCAGGCGGCATGCGCTGCAGGCAGGGCGAAGCGCGGGCCCTCCGGATCCACGGTAACGAAGCCGCCAGTGGCCATCGCCCCCAGCCATTCGCGCACGTAGCGCGGGTGGAGGTCCGCGGCCGTGGCAAGCGCCTCTGCGGTCGCGCCGGGGCGGTCGCGCATCCGGTCGAACAGCCCGGTGCGGTGTCCGATCGAGATCATCAGGCACAACGCACCGTGGTTGAGGACCTCGATCAGGTGCTCGCCGAAGGCCTCGGCAGTCCGTGGCGTTGCTCTGGTTTGCGAGGCAGAAGACATGGGCCGGCCTCGGGGGTGGCGGATGGCTTTGTCTCGAGCCTAGGGGGCGGGGGCGCCCTGCGCTGTCAGAAACTTGCGCCGGGCGGCGCTTTCTTGCGGCAAATGTCCCGCCGGGGGCGTCCGCCGCTGGCCGGCCACCCCGAGGCGGGTGCGGGTCGAGCGAGGAAGGCTCGAAAAAACCGTGTGGCCCTATGCGGCGCTGCCCGCGTGGATGCGCCGGTAGGCCGCCGGGGCAACACCGAAGGCGCGGCGGAAGTGTCGGGCCAGCTGCTGCGACGAGTACCCGGTGGCGCTGGCGATCTCGGTAACGCTCAGGGGGGTGCGGACCAGCAAGTCGCGGGCCCGCTCCAGGCGCAGGCGCGTGAGGTACCGATGTGGTGGCTGGCCATGCGTCTCGCGAAAGGCGCGCGCGAAGTGCCAGGGTGACAGACCGGTGAGGGCGGCCAGGTCGCCCAGTGTGACGCGGTGATCCAGATGGCCGCGCATGTATTCGATGACCCGTGCCGACTGGTGCGGCGCGAGACTCGCTCGCCGTGACGCCAGTTCCTGGTGCTGATCCGCGAGGCGGGCGAGGCGCACGACCAGCACCGCGATCATGCTTTCCACGAACAGACGTGCGGCCGGGTCCTGCCGCCCCATCTCCTGCCACAGCGCCGCCAGGGCCTGAGTCACCAGCGGGTCGGCCTGTGTGCGGGTATGAAGGGGACCAAAGTCCAGCGGGTCATCGGGGTCGCGTTCCAGGCAGGCGCGGGCGAGTCCCGCGGGTATACCGACAAAACGCATCCTGGCAGGGTCGTGCATCTGGCAGTAAGTAGGAACGTTCGGTGGGATCGCCACGAACTCCTTCGGGTCTGCCCAGCCGGAAAAAGCCCCGGCGCCGATGTCGCAACGAAAGCGAAAGGGTGCCCCGCAGGTGTCGCTGATCATCAGCTCGCGCACCGGCGGGGTGCTCATGCGCCCCGGCGGGTGGGCGTTCTCGATCATCGGGATCGGCGGGTTTCCCCGCGCGCGGACCTCCTGCAGGAACGGCGCGTCGTGCCCCCGCGCAAAGAAGTCGAGCATACTGGTCGATCGTTGTGGCATCGTCTGCACCCCGCAACCTGGCTTATAGGCCATGGCGAGCCGTCGATCCACTTGTCACGGGATGACCGTGACGGGGATGTCAGCGATAGACCCGGACTTCCTGCTCCCGGCCCTCCACGCCGCGGTTGGCGCAGAACTCCTGTTCATGGCCGTCGGCGTAGCGGATCTCCACGTTGAAACCGGCCCCGGGCGGGTGGTTCAGGGCCACACGGCGGCGTTCTCCGGGGCCGATCTCGCCCTCGCGCAGCGACGACTCGGACAGGTCGTGCCCGAAGTCGAAGTGAACCGCGCGGATGGGGACCTCGCTGTCATTGTGCAGGGTGACCATCAGGACCCCTTCGGGCGGCCCCGGCTCGACGCCCCAGTGCACTATCCCGGCGCCCGCTGCCAGCCCGAGCAGAAACAGCCAGGCGGCGGGCGTGCGCAGGGCATCCACCACGATCTCGTCCCAGCTGCGGCGTTGTCTTTCCTGGTCCACGGGCGCTCCGATTACCAAAAATAAGAAAAGACTAATATGCAGCGCGGGCGCAGGCAAAGGCGCGTATGAACGGTCAGGTCAGTGTTCGGCCTCGTTCAGATCCTCGGATGTGTCCCGCGACAGGTCCGCGGTCAGATAGTCCAGTGTCATGGGCAGGCCCAGGTCCACGCGCGGGAGGTGTTGCAGGGCGATGCGGATGGATCGCGGACGGGCCTCCAGCAGGTGACCGCCGCAGCGGCGGTCGGCGTCCACGAAATGCAGGTGGTAGCCGGGCACCGCAACTGACTGCATGAACTCGGGGGTCCAGAAGCCGGCCATCGAACCCTCAATGCCCTCGAATTCGTACTCTGGCTGCTCGCGGGCAACCTCCACCAGCGGCCGGTAGGCGTCCTGGCGCGGGACCGAGCGGGTGCGCACGTAATCGAACACGCCATCCAGCCGGATCGCGTAGACCATGTTGTGCGACGGGATCAGGCGGTTGAACAGGGCGAGCAGCCCGTCGTAGTCCATCGGGGTGTCGATGGTTTCCTCGCTCCACGGGCGAAAGCGCGTGACGCAGGCGAAGGGCGTGCGTGTCTCCGGGCTGACCGCGTAGGCGCGGCCGTCCGAGCGCAGCTGGAAGACCTCGCCATCCAGGACCACCATCTCGCCGTCGAGGTCGTTGAAGGTCCCCAGCCCGAAATCGCCGCGATCGAGGATGTCGGCGATCGTCGTGTCCTCGCGATAAAGCCCCTCGACCAGGGCGTTCACCGGGGCCGAGACATGCAGGCTGGCGGCGGTCGCCGGCGTCTCCAGCCAGCGCTCTATCAGGGCCTGCGGGTCCTGGCCTTCGCGGCGGGCACGGGCGCTCAAGCGTTCCATCAGGTCATCGGGTAAATCGTTACTGGACATCTCGGTGGCTTCCGGTCAGCGCAAACGGTTGCCGGCAAGGTTGCGCGGGCGCTGGGCTTCCCGCAACCCCGTGCCGGTTGCATGTGACCCCGGGGGCGCATTCCGGTATGTTCGCCGGGTTTGCAGACAGGCAGGAAACGCAGCCCAGTGGGAACCGACGAACGCAATCTGCAGGGACTGGTCGCGCAGCTGGCGGAGCGCCTGGCGGGCACTGGCCTGCACGGGCGCATTGGCCTGGAGAAGGAGACCCTGCGCGTCGGCCCGCAGGGCTCGCCGGCCCTGACCCCACACCCGGCGGCACTGGGTTCGGCGCTGACCCACCCGAATATCACGACCGACTACTCCGAGGCCCTGCTGGAGCTGGTCACCCCGCCGTTCGACGATGTGCGCGAGACGCTGGGTTTCCTGCACGACCTGCAGGCCTTCGCCGCCGCCAATGTCGGCGACGAGACCCTGTGGTCCACTTCCATGCCCTGCGTGACCGCCGACGACAACGCGATCCCGGTCGCGCAGTACGGCACGTCCAACGCCGGACGCATGAAGACCGTTTATCGCATCGGGCTGGGGCACCGCTACGGGCGCAAAATGCAGGTGATCGCCGGGGTGCACTTCAACTATTCCCCGCGCCCCGAGTTCTGGCCGGCGCTCGCGGAGGTGCTGGGCGAACAGGACGACCGCGCGTTCCGCGACGAGCGCATGATGGGCATGATCCGCAACCTGCTGCGCTTCGGCTGGCTGGTGCCGTATCTGTTCGGGGCCTCGCCGGCGGTGTGCAATTCCTTCCTCGAGGGCCACGGCGCGGTGCTCGAGGACTTCGACGACGACACCTCCTACCTCCCGCATGCGACCAGCCTGCGCATGGGCGACATCGGGTACACCAACCGCAAGGAGGCGGACACCGGCATCAAGGCGGACTACAACTCCCTTGGCGGTTACGTCGACTCGCTGCGCTGCGCGATCAACACGCCCAGTCCCGAGTGGGAGCGCATCGGCGTGAAGGTCGATGGCGAGTATCGCCAGCTGAACGCCAACATCCTGCAGATCGAGAACGAGTATTACTCCACGGTGCGCCCGAAGCAGCCGCTGGAGCGCTTCGAGAAGCCCACCGATGCGCTGGAGGCGCGCGGGATCGAGTACGTCGAACTGCGCTCGGTGGACATCAACGCCCAGCACCCGCTGGGGGTGGACGAGACCCAGCTGCGCTTTCTCGAGGTGTTTGCCCTGGCCTGCCTGCTGCAGCCGAGCCCACAGCTGGAGGCGGGTGAGCTGGACGCGATCGATGCCAACCTACTCGATGTGGCGCACTATGGCCGCCGCCCGGGGCTTGCACTGCGTCGCCCCGGCGGCGAGGTCGCGCTGCAGGACTGGGCGCGCGAACTGCTGGCCCTGATGCGCCCGGTCGCCGCAATCCTTGACCAGGAACTGCCGGGCGACCCGTACCGCCGTGCGCTAAGCGAGCAGTGGGGCAAGGTCGAGCAGGCCGATCTGACTCCCTCGGCGCGCATGCTGGAGGACATGATGGCGCGCGAGGAGGGCTTCTACCGCTACGCCAGCCGCCTGTCCGCGCAGCACCGCGAGGCGTTTCGCTTCAACGGTCCGCTGCCGCGCGCCGAGACGCTGGAGGCCCTGGCGCGCCAGAGCCTGGCGGAGCAGGCCGCGATCGAGGTGGCCGATACCCTGGACTTCGATACCTTCCTTGCCCGCTACTTCGACGGCACGCTGCGCGCCTCCTGAACCTCAGTGTTTGGTTGTTGATTCGATATTTTCGAATCTTCAAGTGGAAACAACGCGATTTATCTTCGAATTTATCGACATGATAATCGAAGCCATCATCCGTAACCGTGGCGACTGGACCGCTACAGAGGGAACCCCATGAGTCTTCTGATCAACGGCGAACTGCGTGAGGGCTGGCTGGAAGAGGAGTCCGACGAGAACGGAGAGTTCGTGCGCCAGGACCAGCAATACCGCAACTACGTGACCGCCGACGGCTCCGCGGGCCCGCTGGGCGAGGGCGGCTACCCGGCCGAGTCCGGGCGCTACCACCTGTACGTCTCCTATGCCTGCCCCTGGGCGCATCGCGCGCTGATCCTGCGCAAGCTCAAGGGTCTGGAGTCGCACATCGGGCTGTCGGTGGTGCATCACTACATGGGCGACGCCGGCTGGTCCTTCGATGACTGCGACGGCTGCACCGGCGACCGCGTGCACGGCTCCCGCTACATGCACGAGCTCTACACCCGCACCGATCCGAAGTACACGGGCATCGTGACCGTGCCGGTGCTGTTTGACACCCAGACCGACCGGATCGTGAACAACGAGTCGGAAGACCTGGTGCGCATGTTCAACAGCGCTTTCGACGGCATCACCGGCAATACGCTGGATTTCTACCCGGAGGACCTGCGCGAGGAGATCCACGCGGTCAACGATCGCGTCTATGAAAATGTGAACAACGGCGTCTACCGCTCGGGTTTCGCAACCTCCCAGAAGGCCTACGATGCCGCCTGGGACCGCCTGTTCGAGACCCTGGACTGGCTGGAAGAGCGTCTGGCACGCCAGCCGTTCCTGGTGGGCGACCGGATCACCGAGGCCGACTGGCGACTGTTCACCACCCTGGTGCGCTTTGATCCGGTTTACTACAGCCACTTCAAGTGCAACCGCCAGCGCATCATCGACTTCCCGGCGCTGTCGGCCTACCTGCGCATGCTCTACCAGCGCCCCGGCGTGGCCGAGACCGTGCGCATGGATCACATCAAGGCGCACTACTACGGCAGCCACCCGATGCTGAACCCCAGCCGCATCGTGCCGAAGGGCCCGGTGATCGATTACAGTGCGCCGCACGGTCGGCCGCTGGGGGATCTCCCGGCCGAACTCCGGAACGCCGCGGAAATGTGACGGTCGTTACACTATTGGCGAGGATTACGCGGGCCCGGGCTTGCTCGGGCCCGCTTTTTAGCGAGGGGTTGGCTGGGTGAAGGCGATTGGCTGGTTGCTGGGGTTGGTAGCTGTGCTCGCGCTGGGCGTGGCTGCCTGGTACGGGCTCGAGGGCGAATTCCAGTCGAACAGTGGCGACGCGCAGGCCGCCGACGAGGCCCCCGAGGAGGCGGATCGCCGCACGCCGGTGCGGACCTCAACCGTGCAGCCGCGCACCTTCGAAACCATTGTCGAGTCCCTGGGTACCGTTCGCGCCAACGAATCGGTGCTGGTCACCGCGAACGTGACCGAGCGCGTGGTCGAGGTCCTGTTCGACGATGGTGACGAGGTCGAGGCAGGGCAGATCCTGGTCCGCCTGGATGCAGACGAGGCCGAGGCGGCTCTGCGCGAGGCGCGTGTTCAGGTCGAAGAGGCCGAGCGCGAACTGGAACGTGTGCGCGATCGCGTGGCCGATGGCGTGGTGACACAGCAGCAGGTGGACCAGCAGCGCTCGCGCCTGAGCGAGGCCGAGGCCCGGCTGGCGGCCGCCGAGGCGCGCGTGGCCAACCGCACGATCCGCGCCCCATTTTCCGGCCGGCTGGGCCTGCGCCAGGTGAGTCCCGGTTCGCTGGTGAGCCCCGGTACCCCGATCGCGGAGCTGGATGATATCGAGCGGGTGAGGGTCGATTTCGCGGTCCCCGAGCGGCACGCGGCCGCGATCCCGCTGGGTAGCACGGTCTATGGTCGCAGCGCGATCGGGGTGTTCGAGGGACAGGTCTCGGCGGTGAGCAACCGCCTCGATGTGTCGACCCGGACGCTGACGGTGCGCGCGACGGTGGACAACCCCGACTTCATCCTGCGCCCGGGGATGCTGGTCAATATTCGCCTGGCGCTGGATCCGGTCGAACGGGTCGCCATCCCCGAGGGCGCGGTTCAACAGGTGGCCGATCAGCACTTCACCTTCCGCCATCTGGAGGACGGTACGGTAGAGCGCGTACGGATCCGCATTGGGCGTCGCATGCCGGGCTTTGCCGAGATCCTGTCCGGGCTGGAAACCGGGGATGTGGTCGTCTCCGAGGGCGTGTCCCGAGTGCGGGACGGGCAGTCCGTGCGCGTGCTGCCGCCGCGCGTGCCCGAGTTCCTGGAAACCGGCGAGGCCGGTGACGCGCAATGATTATCTCGGATGTCGCCAATCGCCGTCCGGTCCTGGCGATTGTCTTCAACCTGCTGCTGATTACCTTCGGCCTGATCGCCTACGACAACCTGCCGCTACGTGAATACCCCGACGTGGACCCGCCCGTGGTCACGATCGACACCGTCTACCCAGGCGCCAGCGGCGACATCATCGAGCGCGAGGTGACCCAGCGGCTGGAAGACCGGGTCGCGGGGATCGAGGGCATCCGCTATGTGGAGTCCACCAGCGAGGACGGCCAGTCCCGCATTACCATCGAATTCAACCTGAATCGCGACCTGGACGCGGCGGCCAACGACGTGCGCGAGGCCGTCAGCCGCGCGATGCGCGACCTGCCCGAGGATATTGACCCGCCGGAGGTCACCAAGGCGGATGCCGACGCCAACCCGATCCTCTGGCTGAACCTGTCCAGTACCACGATGGATCAGCTGGAGCTGGCGGACTACGCGGAGCGTCACCTGATCGACCGCATCTCGGTGGTGGATGGTGTCGCGCTGGTGCGCCGCGGCGGTGCGCGCAGCTATGCGATGCGGATCTGGGTGGACCGCGAGGCCCTGGCTGCGCGCGAGCTGACCGTAACGGACATCGCCGATGCCCTGGAACAGGAGAACGTCGAGCTCCCGGCCGGGCGTCTGGAGTCGGTCGAGCGCGAGTTCACGGTGCGGGTCGATCGCCAGTACCGCACCCCGGAAGACTTCTCCAACCTCGTGCTCAAGCGTGGCGAGGAAGGGCAGCTGGTGCGGCTGAGCGACGTCGCCGAGGTGAACATCGGCGCCGACACCGAACGCAGCGAGTTCCGCGGCAACCGCGAGGACATGATCGGCCTGGGCATCATCCGTCAGTCGAATGCAAACGTGCTGGATGTCGCCAACGGGGTGAAGGCCCTGGCCGCCGATCTGCAGGACAGCCTGCCGGAGGGTACCTCGCTGGTGACCACCTACGACGAGTCGGTGTTCATCGAGGGGGCGATCCGCGAGGTCTACATCACGCTGGCCGTGGCGACGGCGGCGGTCGTATTCGTGATCTGGCTGTTCCTGGGGAGCTGGCGGGCGACCATCATCCCGGCGGTGACGGTGCCCGTGGCGATCACGGCGGCCTTTATCGGCATCAACCTGTTCGGGTTCTCGGTCAACCTGTTGACCCTGCTGGCGCTGGTGCTCGCCGTGGGGTTGGTGGTGGATGACTCCATCGTGATGCTGGAGAACATCCACCGGCGCATCGAGCGTGGCGAGCCCGGTCTGCTGGCGGCCTATCGTGGCGCCGGGCAGGTGGGCTTCGCGATCGTCGCGACCACCTCGGTGCTGATTGCGGTGTTTGTGCCGCTGGCCTTCCTAGAGGGCACGGTCGGGCGTCTGTTCACCGAGTTTGCGATCGCGATGGCGATCGCCGTGTTCTTCTCCAGCCTGGTCGCGCTCACCCTCGCGCCCGTGCTGTCCGGGCGGCTGATGCACAAGGGCGACGATGACACCGGCGCGGCGCGCTTTATCAGTCGCGGCTTTTCCTACCTGGAACGCGGTTACGGGCGTGCGCTGCAGACCGGCCTTAAGGGAGCCTGGCTGATCGTGCCGATCCTGGCGCTCGTGCTCGCGGCCGCCTGGTATCTGTTCGACACCCTGCCCGAGGAGTTTGCACCGCAGGAGGATCGCGGTGCCTTCTTCGTGATGGTCGACGGCCCGGAGGGGGCCAATTTCGACTACATGAGCCGTCAGATGGCCGAGATCGAGACGCGCATCCAGCCCCTGATCGAGGACGGTCCCATTCGCCGGGCCCTGGTGCGTACGCCGCGCGGTTTTGGTGGCTCGGAGCTGATGAACAACGGCTTTGTGATCGCCATCCTCGAGCACTGGGACGACCGCGACATGTCGGGACAGGAGGTGATCGACGAGGTGCGGGGCATTGTAGACGAGATGCCCGGGGTCGAGGCGCGCGTGGTCATGCGCCAGGGTCTCTCGCGCGGACGCATCGGTCCACCCGTGCAGTTTGTGATCTCCGGCCCGGACTACGACACCCTCGAGGAATGGGGCGAGATCATGCGCGAGGCCGCCGAGGGCATGGACGGCTTGACGCGCGTGGATCTGGATTACGAGCCCACGCAGCCACAGATCAACGTGCGCCTGGACCGCGACCGGGCCGGTGACCTTGGCGTCTCCATGCGCGACGTCGGGCGCACGCTGGACATCGTGCTCGGGGGGCGCGATGTGACCACCTTTGTCGATCGCGGCGAGGAGTATGACGTGATCATTGAGGGCCTGACCGACCAGCGCCGCACCCCCGGGGATATCGACAACCTCTACGTGCGTTCGGCGGCCGGCTCCATGGTGCCGCTGTCGAGCCTGGTCACCTACGAGGAATTTGCCGGTCCCTCGTCTCTGGAACGCTATAACCGAGCCCGCGCTGTTACCCTGACCGCCGGCTTGCAGGACGGGATGACGCTCGGCCAGGCGCTGGATGCCCTGGATGCGAAGGCGGCCGAGCTGCTCCCGGCCGAGGCAGGAATCGACTACAAGGGCGAGTCGCTGGACCTGCGCACGGGCTCCGAGGCGATCCTGTTCGTCTTTGCGCTGGCACTGCTGGTCGTGTTCCTGGTGCTGGCTGCCCAGTTCGAGAGCTTTGTGCACCCGTTCGTGATCATGCTGACCGTGCCACTCGCGGTGGTCGGGGCATTACTGGGGTTACACCTGACTGGCCAGACCCTGAACATCTACAGTCAGATCGGGATGGTCATGCTGATCGGGCTGGCGGCCAAGAACGGCATCCTGATTGTCGAGTTCGCCAACCAGTTGCGTGACCGCGGGCGCGACTTCGACACTGCCGTAGTCGAGGCGGCGCGCATGCGTTTGCGGCCGGTGCTGATGACCGCGCTGACCACCGTGGCCGGGTCGATTCCGCTGATCCTGGCCTCCGGGCCGGGCGAGGAGACGCGCTTCGTGATCGGGGTGGCCGTGTTCTCCGGTGTGCTGTTTGCCACGCTGTTCACGCTGTTCGTGATTCCGGCGGCCTACAGCCTGGTCGCGCGCGGCACCACCTCGCCGCTGGCGACCACCCGCCGCCTGCACGACCTCGACGCCGAAGTCACCGACGTCGACGGCGAACGCCGCGGCGGCCACGCCTCATCCGCCCCCCGCGCCGAACCCTGATTTCCCGTTGCCGGGCCGCCTGTCTTGTTGTGGCTGGCCCTGGATCGGCCTCAGTGTTTACGTGCCTTTGGTCCGCATACTGCCGAGCGCTCACTCGCGAGCGCGCCGCGCCCGTTTTTGATCAACAACGGGCTTTCTTGCTTGCCCAAGAAAGTACCCAAAGAAGGGCACCCGGATTCCGCCCGGGGACCTTGCTCCAGGGCCCTCGGGCCGGCGGCGCTGAAACTCGCTGCGCTGTCGCTTCGCTCAGACAGTCAGCGCCCCCGTTTCTATTTTGAATCGTCCGTCCCGAGGACCCTTCCGCAAGGGGCTTCATACGGGGGGAGAAGGTCAAAACAAGAGCCATTCCCCAACGTTTCGCCCAACTCCGACGCCGTAGGGTGCGGTTGAGCGCAGCGAAACGCACCATCCCAGCGTCCGGGCAACCCTGATGCGATTCGCTACGCTCATCGGCATCTTACCCTTGGCGCCCGCTTGCGGGCGCGGCACGCTATGGCCGTAGGCCGAGCGTGCCGAAGATGTCCGAAGACCCAGCCTCCATCCAGAAGCACGAACATGGGGATCGCCGCTGTTTAGACCTTCACCCCCCGTTGTCGTCGCGCCGAGTGGAGAGGGTTTTCGCGGGAAGAGAGGCGCTGACTGTCTGAGCGAAGCGACAGCGCAGCGAGTTTCAGCGCCGCCCGCGAAAAGCCTCGGAGCGAGGGAAACCCCGGCCCGCATAGCGGGCCGGGGTCGCGGCAGTCGGGCGTGTTTCTTGGATACTTCTTTGCACGAGCAAAGAAGCCCGTTTTTGATCAACAACGGGCGCGGTGCGCTGGCGAGACAGCGCATGGCAGGCGGCGGCCCGAAGCCACCGTAAACACCGGATGCCGAACCAGAGCCAGCCACAACAAGACAGGCGGCCCGGCAACGGGAAATCAGGGTTCGGCGCGTGGGGCGGATGAGGCGCGGGTGTCGTCGAACCAGAGCCAGGCGACGGCGATGGTCAGCAGCGCGACGACCGGCAGCATGGCCAGGTTCAGGCCGTCCCAGCCCAGTGGTCGCAGCAGTGCGCCAGCCAGCAGCGAGCCGGCCGTGACCAGCGTGAAGATGGTCAGGTCGTTCACACCCTGGACCTTGCCCTTCTCGGTGGCGGTATGCGTGGTCGTCAGCAGCGTGCTGCCGCCAATGAACAGGAAGTTCCAGCCGACCCCCAGCAGGACCAGCGCCAGCCAGAAATGCCCCAGCGTCTCCCCGTGCGCGGCAACCGCCACGCTGAACAGCACCAGCGCATTGCCGAGCGCCAGGATGCGTGTGATCCCAAGGCGGGTGATCAGGTGGCCGGTCACAAACGAAGGCGCGAACATCCCCAGCACGTGCCACTGCATCACCAGTGCGACCTGACCCATGTCGAAGTCCGCCTGGCGCATGGCCAGCGGGGTCGCCGTCATCAGCAGCACCATGACCGCATAGCCCAGCGCGGCCGCGGTCAGGGCCACAAGGAAGCGACCCTGCGGCAGGATCTCGGCCATCGGCCGGGCGGGCCCGCGTTCCTCTGGCGGCGGCGCCGGCACGCGCAGCCAGGCCAGCAGCGCCATCGTCAGCAGGGCCAGGGCGCCGAGGACCAGGTAGGGTCCGGCCTCCGGCGTGTCCGGCAGCAGGGCCTGGGCATGGTGGGCGTTCCACGGGCCGAGGAAGGCGGCCACGACCCCGCCGGCCATGACCAGCGAGATCGCGCGCGGGCGGAACGCGGGGCTGGCCACGTCGGCGGCGGCAAAGCGGTAGTACATCGCGAAGGCCTGGTAGGCCCCCAGCAGCAGGTTGCCGAGCACGAACAGCCAGAAGGCCTCCGCGAAGACCCCGGCCGCCGCCAGTGCGGCGCCACCGACCCCGCCCACGCTGGTGCCCAGCAGGAAGCCGGTGCGCCGCCCGAAGCGCTTCATGAACAGCGAGGCGGGCAGGGTGGTGACCAGGGTCCCGACCATCATCGCGGCGACCGGCAGGGTGGCCAGGGCCGGGTCCGTGGCCAGGCGCTCCCCGACCACGCCGCTCAGTGTCATCACGGTGACCGCGGCGATCAGAAACAGGGCCTGTGCCGTGGCCAGCAGCAGGACATTCACGCGTTCGCGCGGGGTGATCGAAGAGGACACGGGATTCCTTTCCACTGGAGTGGCGACGTACTCAGGCGCGTGGGCGAAAATCGAGCACGGCGGAGTTGATGCAGTAGCGCAGCCCGGTCGGGGGTGGGCCATCGGGGAAGACGTGCCCCAGGTGCGAGTCGCAGCCCGCGCAGCGGACCTCGGTGCGTTCCATGCCCAGCGAGCGGTCGCGGTACTCGCTCACGGCGTCGGGCGCGGCAGGGGCCGTATAGCTGGGCCATCCGGAGCCGGAATCGAACTTGGTGGTGGAGTCGAACAGCGCGGCACCGCAGGCCACGCAGTGATAGACGCCATCCGCCTTGTGGTCGTGATAGGCCCCGGTGAATGGGCGCTCGGTCCCGCCTTCGCGGGCGATGCGGTACTGCTCGGGTGTCAGGCGTGCGCGCAGGTCGTCGTCGGGATGATCTGGGTTATTCATTGCAGCCTCCGGGTGGTGCTATGGTGCGTACAAACCGAGAATGACCGGGATCGTAGCACTGCCCGGAGCGTCTCGACTGGATACGATGGACCGCTGGAGGTGGTCGTGAGTTGCCCGGATTGCGAACGTATCGATCTCCTGCCGGCGGAATCCGGCACCCTGTATCTCGCGCCGGTTCTGGCGCATACCCGCGCAGTCTTGCGCAGCCGCATGGTGGAGGAACAACTCCCCTGCAGCGAACCCGTCTCCGGCATCCTTGCAATGCCGGTCGACAATAACGGGGGGCTGGGTGACACCCTGGTGCGTCTGGAGCAGGCCTTGAGCGGTGCGGAACAGTCCGGTTGTCGGGCGACCTTCGTCCCGGGCGACGAGACCTTCAGCCTCGCCCATCTGCAGGACACCCACCTGCTGTCCACGCTGATCGCTCGCCACAACGCCCGCGATCTGGCGGCGATCCTCGCGAACGACTCGCTGGACTTTCATTTCCAGCCGATCGTGCACGCCGCCCAGCCCGAAGAGGTGTTCGCCTACGAGGCGCTGGTGCGTGCCCGCACGCCCGCCGGCGACGTGATCCCGCCGAATGAGTTGTTCAAGACGGCGCGGGCGGCCGAGCTGCTGTTCCATCTCGACCGCTCGGCGCGGATCAACGCAATTCGCCGCGCCACCGAACGCGGGATCGGGAGTCGGCTGTTCATCAACTTCAATCCCACGGCGATCTACGACCCGGCGTTCTGTCTGGAGACGACGGTGCGCGAGATCCTGTCGCGTCCGGACGGGGATGGTCCGAGCGGTTTCGTGTTCGAGGTGATCGAGAGCGACTACGTGACCGATGTCGATCACCTCTCGCGCATCGTCGATCGCTATCGCCGTGCCGGTTTCCAGGTGGCACTCGACGATCTCGGCGCGGGTTATGCCTCGCTGAACATGCTTTCGCAGCTGCGCCCGGACTACGTGAAGATCGACCGCCAGCTGGTCAGTGGCATCGACGGTGATATCTATCAGCAGAAGATTCTTGGCAAGATCACCGAACTGGCGCGCGAGCTCGAGATCCAGACCGTCGCCGAGGGCATCGAGACGGTGGAGGAGTGGCGCTGGCTCAAGGACCAGGTCGACTACTGCCAGGGATACCTGTTCGCCCGTCCGGCCGCCGAGCCGCCCATGCCCGTGCATCCGGAGGCCTGAACCGTGGTTTCTCTGGGGCGGTGCACATCCGACCCGTGTCTCCCTTAGACTCAAGGGTATGAACCAGCTTCCGCCCGATGCCCGAAACCCGACGCTGGAGTCCGCCTTCCAGCTTCTTCGTGATGCCGAGGTGCGCTATCAAGGCCGTACGGTGGGGACCGTCGCCAGCCTGGATGCCCGCGCGCCTGCGGACAACTACGCTGACTGCTTTATCCGCGATTTCGTGCCCTCCGGGCTCGTCTACCTGCTGAACGACGAGCCCGAGGTGGTGCGCGACTTCCTGTCGCTGATCCTGCAAATCCGCGATACCCAGGAAGAAATCGAGGGTCACCGCCGCCTGCCGCGCGTGATGCCGGCGAGCTTTCGCGTGTTCACCGACGAGAACGGTCGCGAGGGGCTGGCGGCCGATTTCGGCGATCGCGCGATCGGCCGCGTGGCCCCGGTGGATTCGATGATGTGGTGGGTGCTGCTGCTGCGCGCCTATCAGAACCGCACCGGAGATCACGACTTCATCAAAAGCCAGGATGTGCAGCGCGGCATCCGGTTGATCCTCAGTATCTGTCTGCAGGACCGCTTCGAGGTCTTCCCGACCCTGCTGGTGCCGGACGGCAGCTTCATGATCGACCGGCGCATGGGCGTGTTCGGCCACCCGCTGGAGATTCAGGCGCTGTTCTTCGGCATGCTGAAGGCCTCCTTGGCGATGCTGGAACCCTGCGATACCGACTCCGAGCAGCTCTGCGAGCAGTCCGCGATCCGTACCCGGCAACTGTCCGATTACATCCGCCACTACTACTGGCTGGATCTCGAGCGACTGAACCACATCCACCGCTACCGTACCGAGCACTTCGGCCACGAGTCGGAGAATGCGCTGAACATCTATCCCGAGAGCATCCCTGACTGGCTGGTGGACTGGCTGCCCTCGGAGAGCGGGTATCTGGTCGGCAACCTGGGGCCGGGGCGGATGGATTTTCGCTTCTTCAGCTTCGGCAATCTGCTGGCGGTTCTGTTCGGGCTGGCCGACGAGCGCCAGTCGCGCTCGATCATGCAGACCTTCGAGCAGCGCTTCGAGGACCTGATCGGGACCATGCCGGTGAAGATCTGCTACCCGGCGATGAGCGGCGAGGAATGGCGCCTGCTGACCGGCTCCGACCCCAAGAACACGCCATGGTCCTACCACAATGGTGGCAACTGGCCGGCGTTGCTGTGGGCGTTTACCGGTGCCGCGCTGCGGGTCGGGCGCCCGGATCTCGCGCGCAGCGTGCATGCAGTGGCGGCCGAACGGCTGCATCGCGACGACTGGCCGGAGTATTACGACGGCCGTCACGGCCGGTTGATCGGTCGGCGCGCCAACTATCAGCAGACCTGGTCGGCTACCGCCGTCCTGGTTTCACAGGCCCTGCTCGACAACCCCGATACCATGAGCCTGTTCGACAGCCCCGAACCCGAATTGCCATGAGGCATGTGCGTCCATGAAAAAGACCCAGAGCAAGGCCCGTGATGGGGAGGGCCTGTACCTCGTCCTGATCAGTGTCCACGGCTTGATGCGGGGGCGGGATCTGGAGCTGGGGCGCGACGCCGACACCGGTGGGCAGACGCTGTACGTAGTCGAGCTGGCGCGCGCGCTGGCGCGACACCCGCAGGTGGGGCGGGTCGATCTGCTCACACGGCGCATTGTCGACAGCCGGGTCGCGGACGACTACGCCGAACGCGAGGAGCCACTCGGCGACGGCGCCTTTATTGTGCGTCTGGATTGCGGACCCAAACGCTACCTGCGCAAGGAAAAGCTCTGGCCCTATCTCGACTGCTTCGCCGACAACGCCCTCGGGCATATCCGCGAGGTGGGGCTGCGCCCGGACGTGATTCACGGGCACTACGCCGATGCCGGGCATGTGGCGGTGCGCCTGTCCAACCTGCTGGGCGCGCCGATGCTCCAGACCGGGCATTCCCTGGGTCGGGTCAAGCGCGAGCGTCTGCGCGAGGGCGGGATGTCCGACGACGACATCGAGTCGCGCTATAACATCGCCACCCGCATCCACGCCGAGGAAGAGGCCCTGGCCCATTCCCATCGGGTGATTGCCAGCACTCGCCAGGAGATTGGCGAGCAGTACGCGACCTACGACAACTACCAGCCCGAACGCATGGAGGTGATCCCACCCGGGACCGACCTCGAACGCTTCTACCCGCCCAAACGCGGCCAGCGCAAGCCGCCGATCTGGCCCGAGATCCGGCGGTTTCTGCAAAAGCCGGATCGCCCGCTGATCATGGCGCTCTCCAGGGCCGACGAGCGCAAGAACATCCGCGCCCTGGTCGAGGCCTACGCCGGCAACGAGTGGCTGCGGGAGAACGCCAATCTGGTGATCGTGGCCGGCAATCGCGATGACATCCGCGACCTCGACAAGGGTGCGCGCGACGTACTAAAGGACCTCCTGCTGCGCATCGACCGCCACGACCTCTACGGCCGTGTGGCCTACCCGAAGCACCACAGCCCCGAGGACGTGCCGGACCTCTACCGCCTGGTCGCGTCCAGCAAGGGGGTGTTCGTCAATCCAGCGCTGACCGAGCCGTTTGGCCTGACCCTGATCGAGGCCGCGGCCAGCGGGGCCCCGATCGTCGCCACCAATGACGGGGGGCCCGAAGAGATCATCTCGCGCTGCCACAACGGGTTGCTGGTCGACCCGCTGGACCCGGAAGGGATCGCCGATGCGATCCAGGGCATCCTCGCGGACCGCCCGCGCTGGCAGCGCTATTCGCGCGCGGGCCTGAAGGGCGTGCGCCAGCACTACTCCTGGGACGGACATGCCGAGAAGTACGTGAGGTTGGTCAAGGCGCTCAGCAAGGAGGTGCGCCAGACACGGCGCGAACAGCGCTCGACCTCCGGTCGGCTGGCCAAGGCCGACCGTGCCGTGATCACGGACATCGACAACACCCTGCTGGGCAACGACAAGGCCACGCGGGCCTTTGTCGCCTGGCTCAAACGCCACCGCAAGCAGGTGGTATTCGGTGTGGCCACGGGCCGGCGGCTGGATTCCGCCGCGGCCGTGCTGGAAGAGCACGGGGTGCCCGCGCCGGACGTCTGGATTACCTCGGTGGGCAGCGAGATCCACTACGGGGCGGAGCGGACCGAGGATCGCGGCTGGGCACGGCACATCAGCCACCGCTGGGAGCCCGACCGCCTGCGCGAGTGCCTGCTGAAGGTGCCCGGGCTGGAGCTGCAGCCCAAGGAGGACCAGCGGGCGTTCAAGGTGAGTTTCTTCGTCGATCCTCCGGGGGAGCTGGATGCCGAGAGCATCGAGACCCGCTTGTACCGCGAAGACCTGCACGCGCGCGTGATCTATTCGCACAAGCGCTACTTGGATCTGCTTCCGGTGCGCGCCTCCAAGGGGCTCGCGGTGCGCTACCTGTCTGACAAGTGGGGCATCCCGCTCGAACATGTGCTGGTGGCCGGGGACTCCGGTAACGACGAGGATATGCTGCGCGGGCGGCTGCTCGGGGTCGTGGTCGGGAATCACCAGCCGGAGCTGGAAGGGCTGCGCGGATTCCAGCGCATCTTCTTTGCCGACGCGACCTATGCGCGCGGTATCCTCGAGGGCATCGAGCACTTCGATCTGCCCAACCGCTGCGACATCCCGGCCGACGAATAGCCCCGGTCCTCCGGGGCAGGTCTCAGATCCAGTAGGCGGTGCGTGTCATCACGGTCGAGGTGAGCGGCATCAGCACGTTGCGTACCGGCCAGGGGGGTGGCTTGCCGCCCAGCGCCATCGCATGCGCCCCGTGTTCCACCTCGTCCTGCTTCATCTGCTCGAGGATACGGGCGGAGGTCTCGTCGCTCTTCGGCAAGCGCTCCAGGTGACGGTCCAGATGGCGCTCGACCTGACGCTCGGTCTCGTCGATAAAGCCCAGGCTCCAGGCATCCCCCGCCAGGCCCGCCACGGCGCCGAGCCCGAATGATCCGATATACCAGAACGGCCCCAGCAGGCTGGTGTGGCCGCCCAGTTCGTGCACACGCTGCGCGCACCAGTGCAGGTGGTCGCCTTCCTCGCGTGAGGCCTGGTCCAGGTGTTCGCGGATCTGTGGATTGCGCGCGGTCAGCATCTGCCCCTGGTACAGACCCTGGGCGGCAAGCTCGCCGGCATGGTTGACCCGCATCAGGCGCGTCGACAGCTGGCGGTCTTCCTCTTCCAGGTGCGGCCAGTCGTCGCCCCCGGGCGACGGACGGCCGGTGGAGCGGGCGTGGCCGGCCACGACCTTGACGAAGGCATCGGCCTGGCCGATCAGGTGATCCAGGGGGCTGAGTTTGCGCATGGTGGTGCCCGTTTCGCAGGGAATAACTAAAGCGTAACGCAAGCGATTGCGGCCGTCAGGTCCGGGAGGGGCCGGAGCCGAGCCGACTGGCGAGAAAGCGGGCCGGCGAGAGGATTGGCGGGCCCCCGCAGTCGTCCGCCAGGGCACGCAGGTGGACGCTGCAACCGACGTTTGCGCTCACGATCACATCCGGGGCATCGGCGGTCAGCGCATCCAGCGTGGCCGCGCCCAGCCCGTCGGACATCTCCGGAAGCGCAAGCATCGCGGTGCCACCCGCACCACAGCAGTTCGGGGCACCGGACACGTCCGTCAGGGTGACGCCTGGCAGCCGTTGTAGCAGTGCGGTCAGATCGCGGGTCTCGTGCGTCACGTTGCGCAGGGTGCAGGGCAGGTGCAGCGCGACGCGTACCGGGCTGTCGCGCCAGGTCGGAGGCGCGGGTTCGGCCTCGATGTGGTCGCTCAGGAACCGGGTCAGGCTCATGCTGCGCTCCCCCTGACTGCCCTCGGGAGTTTCCCGCAGCGTGGCCTCGCAACCGCTGTCCAGCGCGATCACGGGCATCTCGCCGGCCAGGGCCTCTGCGTTTCGCTGTTGCAGGGCGCGCGCGGCCTGTGGCCGCCCACCATGCTGTTCCAGTGCCCCGCAGCAAACCTGGTCGCGCGGTACCGCGACCCGGAACCCCAGCGCGTTCAGTACGGCGAGCGCGGCCTCCAGGTCCGGTCCGGTAAAGAAACGATCCATGCAACCGGTAAACAGCAGGGCATCCGCGTGTTCCGGGGCCACGGTGTCCGCCAGTCGCGGCGCCGGGGCGAGCGAGGCACGGGTATGGTCCAGGGTGC
Source organism: Thioalkalivibrio sp. ALgr1 (assembly GCF_000378285.1). Classification (NCBI taxonomy): domain Bacteria; kingdom Pseudomonadati; phylum Pseudomonadota; class Gammaproteobacteria; order Chromatiales; family Ectothiorhodospiraceae; genus Thioalkalivibrio; species Thioalkalivibrio sp. ALgr1. Next base: position 134,842 of record NZ_KB905132.1, on the reverse strand, counting down.
GCCACAACCGCTGTCCGGGGCGCAGCCAGCGCTGCACCCCGGTCTTCTGGGCGATGCGGGCGGCCATGCCACCGAGGGCGCGCAGTGACTCGTGGCGCAGAGCCGAGGCCTGCAGGGACTGGCGCCAACGGGCGGTGGCGGGGCGGTCCTCCTGCGGGTTTTCCTCCAGGATCTCGTGTGCGCGATCCATCAATGCGCCGAACGGTACGCGTGCCGGGCAGACGGCCTCGCAGCTGCGGCAACCGAGACAACCCTCCAGGTGTTCGCGCAGGCGGGGCGCCTGCGGCTCCAGTCGGCCCTGGGCCAGCCCCTGCATCAGGGTCAGGCGCCCGCGCGGAGAGTCCCCTTCGACTCGGTGCCAGGCATAGGTGGGGCAGTGCGGCAGGCACAGCCCGCAGTGGACGCACTGGTCAGCCGCGGAAAGACCCTGAAACCGGGGCGGTTGGTCCGACGCACCGAGGGGCTTTGCTAGGGTTTCGTCCCCATTACTCTGTCCCGGGAGAGGTTTCATGCTGCGTTTTGCCCACCCTGTTCGTTCCTCGCTTGCCCTGTTCATGCTGGTGAGCATACCAGCCCTGCCCGCCATCGCCTGGGATGCCGAGGGCTGGGAGACCAGTATCGAGCTCGGGGCATCCAAGACCACAGGGAACACCGAGTCGACTACGGCCAATGCCCGCTTCCGCTCGCAGCACACGGCGGAAGAATGGCGCAATCGGCTGCGCCTGGATGGGTACTACCACGAGGAAGACGACGACACGACCGGGCAGCGCTATGTCGGCAGTTACCAGCTGGATCGCAAGTTGGGCGAACACGATTACCTGTTCGGTGCTGCACGCTACGAGCGTGACCGGTTCAGCAGTTATGTGTACCAGAGCTCGCTGACTGGCGGTTACGGTCGCCGACTGGTGGATCGCGAGACCGTCAAGCTGGACGCCGAAGTGGGTGGCGGTATGCGGCAGTACAAGCAGCGCATCGAGGGCAGCACCGAACGCGAACCCGTAGCACGCTTTGGCGGCAACTTTCGCTGGGACTTCTCCGAGAATGCGCGCCTGACCGACGAACTCCTGATCCTTTATGGTTCGGACAACACCGAGATTGAAAACATCCTCTCGCTCACCGCAGACATGACCAGCCGGCTGGCACTGCGCACCAGCTTCACGGTCAAGCACAACACCGATGTCGAGCCGGGTACCGAGAATACCGACACCATTACCGACGTGAGTCTGGTCTATCGCTTCCAGTAACCGGATCTTTCGCACCCCGCGCTATGATGCGCTGATCGAATGACGGAGCACACGATGGGCTACTACGAACGCCACATCTTCTTCTGCACCAATTGCCGCGAAGACGGCAACTGCTGCGAGGACCACGGGGCGACCGAGATGCGCGCCTACGCGAAGGATCGCGCCAAGGCGATGGGGATCCACGGCAAGGGGCAGGTGCGGGTCAATACCGCCGGCTGCCTGGACCGTTGCAACGAGGGCCCGATCGCCGTCGTGTATCCCGAGGGTGTCTGGTACACCTATCACGACGAGCACGATATCGACGAGATCCTCGAGGAGCACCTGAAGAACGGACGGGTGGTGGAGCGCCTGCAGATCTGACCCGCTTCGCGCATCTACTTGACTTTGGGCGGGCAGCTCCGGAGAATTCGCAACCCGCGTGGCTACGTAGCTCAGCTGGTTAGAGCACATCACTCATAATGATGGGGTCCCCTGTTCGAATCAGGGCGTAGCCACCACCGTCTTCCGAAAGGGGCTGCTTCTGCAGCCCCTTTTTTGTTCTGGGGGCCTGCGCCGGTTTGTTGCTGGTCTTTCAGGGCTCGGCTAGACTGCGCCCCGGCCGTCCCGGCTCATTGGGACCAACATCGGACGAACTCCATGAAACGTTACGGAATCCGCATCCGCCTGCCGGAAGGCAGCACCATGGCCATGCCGCACCTGCTGGGGCCCGACTGGGAGTCCTATCGCTGGTATGACAGCGAGCAGGCGCGCGAAAAGGCCCTGGCCGACATGCAGCGTGATCTGCCGAATTACCGCAAGGGTGATCATGTCTCCCAGGTGCTCGAGCGCGTCGAGCGCGACGGCTGAGTTTTCCAGGACGATGCTTCCCCGTGTCGTCCGTCTTTAGTATGACGACCCGCCGGCCCGTCGAACGCTTCTGCATCGCGTGATACTCCGCCATACGTGGCCGGTCGGCCCGTGCCTCCTGTCTGGTTGAAACCCCGCCCTTGCCATGCTTTAGTGCGAGGCGCAAGGAACCAGCGCTCATTTTTGGCGATTCATACAGGAGTACAGGCATGTCCACGTCCAACCCCAGCGATACCACGCCGGAGAACCCGCCCGAGGATGCGGACAACGTCCTGACTGAAGGGGTCGTGGCGCCACCGTCGCGGCCGCGCATGGCCATGCCGGCCGCGGGTGCCAGTCGCGCGTCGATGCGCACCACCCAGGATCGCGCAGAACCGCACTACTTTACCGAGCGCGACCTCGACCGGATCCTCGAAAATCTCGATCACCTGCGCAGCACGGTATTCCCGCGACTGACCAAGGGGAGCGCCGCCGACGAACACAAGCAGCAGTGCTTCCCGTCCGTGTGCCTGATCGGTGTTGGCCGGTGCGGCTCCAACGTCGCTCTCGATGTGGCGGCGCTGGTTCACAGCGCGCGCTCGGAATACATGCGCGAGCTGGACAACGAAGAAAATGGTGGCCGCGAGAAGGAGATGCGGCCGCTGCGCTGGATTCGCAAGAGCCTGAACCTGCCGCCGTCCAATGCGGTGAAGCCGGTATTCCTGATCGAGCCGATGGTGATGCTGGGCGATCTCGACAAGGACATCGAGGGGCGCATCCGCTTCTCCAGTCGTGCAGGGCAGGACAACTTCATCGATAACTACAACAAGATGAAGATCATGGATCTGTCCGAGGTGCATGCCGGCGGGGCCGGTAACGCGCCGATCCTGGGCCAGTACCTGGCGCGCATCATCCTGAACAAGGACACCGATCAGTTCTCCAACGAGGACTGGAAGTTCATCCACTCCTATCTGATCGATTCCTGCGGGATCAAGGCCAACCAGTCGCGGCTGTACTTCTACATCTTCAGCGCCGGCGGCGGTACGGGCTCCGGCATGGCCTCGGAATTCGGGCTGGCGCAACAGTACTCCTACATGCGCAAGACCTTCGACCCGAAGCTGGAAAAGCGCGACAAGGCCAACCGCGACCACTCGTTCGTGTTCGAGCCGATCTTTGCCGCCGGTATCTGCATCCTGCCGAACATCCAGGACAACCGGGTGGAGATGTCCGAGGCGCTGCACATCAATGCCGGGCGCCTGCTGTGCAAGTATCTCGCGGAGGAATGGGATTTCTCCTACAACTTCGAGGCCGAGGAGACCCGCGACGAGGACATGATGCATCGCATCCGCCCCTGGAACGCGATGATGCTGATCTCCAACGACATCATGCGCTACGCGGAGGAGACCGACGACGGCAATATCCGCAACGTCGATGTCAACGCCATGGAGAAGTACGCCAACCAGTACATCTCCCAGCAGATCTTCAACATCCTGACCGCGCAGGCGGTCACCACGGACTACGATGAAGACTACTTCCGCCGTGCGGGGGTCGACATCGGCGAGACGATCCGCCTGGATGCGAACGATCTCTTCATGAGCCTGGCGGGGCCGGTGGCCGTGGCCTACGCGGAGTCCGAGGTGGCGACCGGCGAGCAGGCCCCGGTCGGGCAGGGTTCGCTGGATATCGATGACCTGTTTTATCGCTCCATCGATCTGCCGCATTTCAACAAGCAGACCGAGGCGATCGAGGGCATCAGCCTGCTGCCGATCGATGCCCCGCGCTACCGCGAGTCCTTGAAGAAGTACAAGGAGTCGAGCATGGACGCGGTCCATCTGCGCGACCTGCACTTCTTCAAGAACTGCTCGTCTATCGTCACGATCCTGTCGCTGCCCAAGGACTACAAGCTGTCCTACATGGACCTGAACCGGCTGAAGACGCACCTGAACGGGCTGTTCCCGAACACCACGCTCAAGCGCTACGCCCTGGTCATCGGGGCCTCGGCCAACCTGTCGCTGACCACCCTGGTGGTGAAGAGCCCCTGCCTGTCGGACGACTTCCTGACCCTGTTCGTTGCCTACATCAAGCGCTGCTTCGCCAATGACAAGACCCGCTTCGATGACACCCTCGACCATGCGGTTCTGGACCTGATCCGGGCCGAGGAATTCGACGAACAGCGCGTGGACGACATGCTCAACGAGTTCGAGAACCCGACGCGCATCCTTGATACCAATTGGTACGCGATCAAACCGATGTACGAGAAAAAATATCGCGAGATGTGCAGCGACGAGCAGAGCTTCGTCTCGATCAATGACATCCGGCTGAGTCGAGAGAACGTCAAGCAGGCGATTCGCTATCTGCGCGAAATCTACCGCCACCGCACCAGCAAGACGCAGATCATCAGCCTTAACGACGGCAAGACCGGTACGACTGCGACCAAGCGCCGGACCAGCAGCAAGAAGTAAGAATGTTGGGGCTGCCCCTGAGGCGTCAGGGGCAGAGCGCTCGTCAAGGCAGGGCCAGGGGCTCCATCAGGTAGCACAGGCAATCCTGTGCGATTACCCGTGAATCCAGCGTCAACATCGACGGCATCGCCGCGCGCTTGAGCTGGATCTCGTCGCCATGCGTCTCCAGATATTGAGCGGTCACCTCGCTTCCGTCCTCGGCAATCGCGACCAGCGGGCTGTCGACCTCGGGGCGGATATGCACCAGTGTCGAGCGGGCCGGGAGCAACTGGAAGTTCAGGCGGTCCAGGTCGGGTTCGAGCCGGACATCGTGCTGGGCGTCCAGCCCGGCCTGCAGCCCGGGTCGTACGCGCACCTGGGCCACGGTGTGGAAGATCTCGATATCGCCGGCGCGTGGCGGATGCTCCGGAAAGTGATCCAGGTGCAGCACCGCGTCGAGCATCTCGAAGGCGTGCTGGATGCCTGACTCGTCATTCGGCGGGCCACATTCCAGCGTCACCGAGGGGGCGATACGCGCCAGGGCCATCGAGGCGACGCCGCGCGGGCGCGTGAAGTAAACCACTGTGCGCCCGAACAGCGCCGCCAGGTTCATGAAGGCCGGGTCCAGGCGGTTGATGCAGGCGTAATGTGGGTTGCGCCCGGTGTTGTTGTGCAAATCGACCGCGGCGAACAGCCCGCGCTGTTCCAGGCGGCGGCAGACCTCGGCGAAGCGCTCGGCCTCCGGCGATCCCGCCTGCTCGGTACCGGGCCAGATGCGATTGAAGTCCGGTTGCTCGTCGAGATGGCGCTGGCTGACGGCCGCGGCGCGCGGGTTGCCGATGATTAGCGTCAGTGCCCGTGGCAGGGGCTTCCCGGTGTAGTGTCGCAGCAGCTGCTGGACCGCCTGCAGGCCCACGGGCTCGTTGCCGTGCAGCAGAAGGACGACCGCGACCGCCGGGCTGCGTTGCCCCTCCAGGTGGATCAGGGTGGGCTCCGGTACGCACTCGTACAGGTTCTGCGGGGTGGCGTCGAGAAAGCCATCAGGCAGTTCGTGGAGTTCGGGAAGGTCTTGGGTCATGGGTCGAATCAGAGTCCCCAGGTGTGGACCGGCGAGCCGGTGTTTTGCCAGCCGCGATAGGCGCGCACGAGGCCGGACCAGTCCCGACCATGACGCTCGACCCAGTCGCGCTGCCACTGGGTCCCGGTCTGCCGCGTGGCCGTGCGCGCCGCGATAATTCCGAGCAGGCTGTTGGCCTCGGCGGGGTCCACGCCCAGACGCTCGAGTCCCGCGGCGGCCCGCGGCAGCAGGTGCCGCCGAATCAGCCGGGGGGCCGGCTCCGGCTCCGCGTGTCCCCAGCGCAGCCTGGCATCCAGCCCGTAGCGCGCGGCATTGTAGAAGTTGTCGCGTGCCTCCGAGAAGGGTGTGCCCAGCGTGCCGTCGGGCGATTCGTGGATCAGGTGTTCGGTCAGTCCCATCGCGAACGCCGTGTTCGCCAGCATGTCGATCAGCGTGGGCCCGGCCGGCAGACAGCGGAACTCCAGCCGCAGGTTGCGGTGGCCGCGGTCGTCGACGCCCACGATGGGGCGCGTCCAGCGCCAGATCGTCCCGTTGTGCAGGGCCAGATGGCGCAGCTCCCGCGACGGGGCATCGAGCCTGGCCGGCAACAGCACCGGAAAGTGCTCCAGATTCTCGGTAAAGAGTTCGCCGATCGAGTGATGCAGGTACCCCGTGCCAAAGGTCACGCGCCGGATCGGGCCGCGCGCGCTGTCGGCAAAGCCACCCACCTCGACCGATTGTTCGAACACCGGGATGCGGCTCTCGCACCACAGATCATGGCCGAACACAAACGGGGTATTGCCGGCTGCGGCCAGTACCGGGGCGCTGGCCACCAGGCTGGCGTTGTAGGCGCGGTGGGCGACTGCTGGACGGGTCTCCGTGTGGACCTGGAACGAGGTGGCCAGGGCCTCCAGCATCACGTCGCGGTGGGCGTGCTGCAGATGTTCGCGCCCGACGATGTCGAGCTTGAGCGGCCGTTGTGCACGTTGTTCCAGCACCGCCGTGTTCAGTGCGCGGTAGCGCGCCTGGGGCGACATGTGGTGCAGGCCGAGGTCCTCCGGCTGGATGGTTGGGAGCGTGCCGGCCATCAGCAGCTCGGCCTGATGGTGGCGTGCGGCGCGGCGTGCCTGGCGCAGGGTCTCGTTCAGCTCCGAGAGGATCGCCGCAAAGCATCCGGGGCCTACCTGGAAGACCGACGAATTGAGCTCGAGGTTGAACTGGGCGAGTTCCAGCGTGGCCAGGGGGCTGTCCATCGATTCGAGGACCCCCTGGTTGACCGGCAGGGGGCGTCCGGCCGCATCGCAAAGCCAGGCCTCGATCTCGAACCCGAGTCGTGGCGGGACTTCGGGGCCATCCGTCTGCTGTTCCAGCCATTCGTGCAGCAGCGCCGTCTCGCGACCCAGGGCGGCGCGAAAACGCTCGTAGTCCTGTGCGTTGAAGTGCTCGTCGGCGATCTCCTGGCCCAAAGTCAGTCCTCGTCCGGCGCGTCGTCGTAGAGGCTTTCCAGGAGATCACCCCAGACCTGTTCGTGCTGTTCGAGGAAGGTCAGTAGCGCCTTGCGAAAGGCCAGGTAGTCGGCCTCGAAGGCCGCGAAATCCTCGCCTCCGTTCAGCAGCTTCGCCGCCCGGTCGGTCTGCTGCAGGCTGTCGCGCAGGTTGAGCGCGGCCGCCATCGCCCCCTTCACGCGTTCGCGCTCGTGCGGAATCCAGGCGCGGTCGGACAACAGCGACCGCAGGTTCTCGCCCAGCTCCAGCAGGCGCTTGCGCAGGCGGGGTACTGCCCCGATCGTCCCGGTCTTCAGGTCGCCCCAGACGGCATCCGTGATCAGACGCGACCAGCGCTCGCGCAGGTCACGGGTGGTCTCCGGGTCGAATGCAAAGGAGGCTTCCAGTTGTTGCGGATCGAAGGGCATTGGGTATCCTGAGGCTGGGGATTCGGGACGCAGGCCACAAAGAGAAGGGCCTGGACCGGAATAGCGCTGCGTGGGGTAGCGTCCTACAAGGTACAAGAACAAGCAAGGCCGCACGTACGGCCCTGCGGATGGAGGAAATACAACATGGCGACCTGGTTCGCACAGAGGCGGTTGCGCCAGAAGGTCTGTGACCTTCGACCGCAAATGTACCGCATGGCCTTTGCCTGGTGTCACGACGCCGCTTTGGCCGACGACCTGGTGCAGGAAGCGATGATGAAGGCCCTGACCCGGCTGAAATCGCTGCAGGACGAGAGCGCCCTGAAGGCCTGGGTGTTCCGCATCATGACCAACTGCTACCGGGACTGGGGACGGCGGCAGAAGGATACGGTGGACGTGGACAGCATGGAGCTGCCCTGCGAGGACTGTCCGGAGATGCAGACCGAACGCAACCGGATGGTGTCGGATGTCCACCGTGCGATGGCGCAGTTGAGCGCGGATCACCGACAGGTGGTGTCGCTCGTGGACCTGGAGGGGTTCGCATACGCAGAGGTCTCGGAGGTGCTGGATGTGCCGATCGGGACCGTAATGAGCCGCCTGAGCCGGGCTCGGGCGCAACTGAAAAAGGTGCTGTTGGAACAGCAGGCCGACCAGGGGCAAGCGGCTGATGGACCCCATCTTCAGGTAGTGAGGAATCGGCATGGCTGAACACCGTCTCAATGCGCAGGATCGCCCCAGCGAGGAGATTCTCAATGCGTTCGTCGATGGCGAATTCTCGCCCGAGGATCGCCTCAATACACTGAAGCTGATCTCCTCCAGCGAGCGCCTGAGCCGAGAGGTCTGCGATATGCACCAGCTCAAGGAGCTGGTGGGCATGGCCTACGAGGACCTTCCCACGGCCCAGTCAGGCGGCGGACGCTGTCGTATCTCCCGATCATCACGTACCCACTGGTTCCCGTCGATGGCGGCCGGGGTGGTGGCGCTCGTGCTGGGGTCCCTGGCGGGTTACGAGATTACGCGCGACGCCGGATTCCTCGGGAGTGGCGAACCAACCGCCTGGATCGGTGGTGATGCCGGCGAGACGGCGCTGATTGCCGGTAGCGATCAGGCCGATGGTTCCGCGCCGCAGGTCGTCGCGGCGACCGAGACTGACCAGATCCTGCTGCATATCAACGAGGCCGACCCGAAATCCATGGCCGAGCTGCTGGACGACATCGAGGCGATGTACCGCGACGCGGCGGCCGATGGTCGCGAGCTGAACGTGCAGGTCGTGGTGCACAACAACGCGATGGATTTCCTGCGCACGGACCGGGCTCCGTATCCCGAGCGGGTTGCGGCGCTCAGCCAGGAGTATGCGAGCCTGCGTTTCACGGCCTGCACCCAGACCCTCGATCGTCTGGCCCGCGAGGAGGGTGGCACGGTGGACATCCTCCCGCAGGCCGAACGGATCGATTCCGGCGTAGCCGAGGCCGCGCGCCGTCAGGCCGAAGGCTGGATCTACATCAAGGTATGATCGCGCCAGTCGCAGGTCATCCCGAGGGTTCGGCCTGGCGATGAACCCCCTCTCGTTTCTTGCGCGCCCCGGCTGGTTCCTGGCCGGGGCGCTTTTCGTACTGTCGCTGGGGGTCACCTGGGCCCTGTTCTCGTTCGAGCGAGACGGCGGCGAGACCGCTGATGCCGACGACACACTGCAGGTGGTCTATCACATCAATGCCGATGATCCGGCTCTGCACCTCAATGCCCTGCGCAACCTGCAGAACCATATCGACGGCAGTGCGGTGGATCGTCTGGAGATCAAGGTCGTGATGCACGGTGGCGGGGTCAGTCTGCTGCAGCACGCCAAGGACGACCCCGACCTTCGCAGTACTGTGGACACCCTGAAGATGCAGGATGTGCGGTTCCTCGTCTGCGGCAACACCCTGGACAAGCGCGGGATCGAGCTGGACGATCTGCATGATGCCGAGCCCAAGGACCGTGTGTCCTCGGGCATTGGCGAGCTGACGCGGCTGCAGCGCGCGGGCTACACCTACATCAAGCCGTGATCCCGACTTCGGTCGATGTCCGCCTCCAGCGTCGCGAGGCGTTCGGGGGTGCCGATGTCGCGCCAGTCCCCCCTGTAGCGCTCTCCGCTCACCCGCCCGCCGCCGATGGCCTCGCGCAATAAGGGTCCCAGCGGGCGGCGCCCTTCGGGCAGGCCCGCGAACAGCGCGGGGTGATACCAGCCGATGCCGCTGAAGGTCAGCGGCGTGCCGGTATCCAGCGATACCCGCCCGCCGGACAGTCGAAAGTCGCCCTGCGGATGGTGCGGCGGGTTGTCCACCAGCACCAGGTGCGCAAGCGGGCCGCTTTCCGCGAGCGGCTGTTGGGCGGGAGGGTGGAGCGGGTGCTCACACCAGACGTCGCCATTGACCACCAGAAACGGCCCGTCGCCCAGCAGCGGCAGGGCCTGGCGGATGCCCCCCGCGGTTTCCAGCGCCCCCTCCGGTTCCTCGGAGTACAACAGTCGCGTGCCTGCGTACTCGGCCCCCAGCGCTTCGCGGATCTGTGCGCCCAGGTGTGCGGTGTTGATCACCACCGTGCGGTAGCCGGCCCGGGCCAGGCGTTCCAGGGTGTAGGCGATCAGCGGGCGTCCGGCGACCGGGAGCAGTGGCTTCGGGCAATGGTCGGTCAGCGGGCGCATGCGCTCGCCGCGTCCGGCGGCCAGGATCATCGCGCGCATCAGGCGTGCTCCCTGGCCGCATGGGCAGCGAACCAGCGGGCGACCGGCCCCAGTTCGGGGTGGCGCAGGCCCCGTTCCAGCAGTCGGTGCAGGCGCGGCAGGTGCTCCAGATAGCGGGGCTTGCCGTCGCGTTCGGCCAGGCGCACGAAGATGCCCAGGATCTTCACCGTGCGCTGCACGCCCAGCACGTGATAGTGCGCCATGAACGACGCGCGGGGCATGTCCGCGTTCGCCAGGTAGTGTTCGAGCCCGCGGGCGACCGTTTCGGCCGAGACCTCGCGGCGAGCGTCTTCCAGCAGCGAGACCACGTCATAGGCGGGACTGCCGATCACCGCATCCTGAAAGTCCAGCAGCGCGCAGGCCTGCTCGTCGCCGGGAGGCAGCATCAGATTGTCGACATGGAAATCGCGTAGCACCAGGGTGTCCGGGAGACCTGGCAGGGCCTCCAGCACCTGGTGCCAGGCGGCGTCGAACTCCGCACGCATGGCCTCCGGCATGGCGTGACCCCGCAGCCGTGGCCAGTGCCAGTCCGCGTACAGGGCCGTCTCTGCCAGCAGACGCTCGCGGTCATAGGGGGGGATGTGATCAGCGCGGCCTTGCTCGGGCCAGCGCTGATGGAGCGTGGCGAGCGTATCCAGGGCGCGCTGGTACAGCGGCCATTCGTTCGCCCCCTCGGCCAGGGCCCGGGTGAAGGTGCGGTCCCCCAGGTCCTCCAGCAGCACAAAGCCCGAGTCGGGCTCGTGTTCCAGTACCCGGGGCGGTCGCAGCCCCAGACCCTCCAGCAGCCGGGCGATTCGTACGAAGGGCTCGGTTGCCTCGCGTTCGGGCGGGGCGTCCATGATCACGACCGACACCCCGTCCCGACGGGCTCGGAAATAGCGGCGAAAGCTCGCATCCGCCCGCAGCAGGCGCAGGTCCTCGAACGCCCCGGGCAGGGTGTCCAGCCAGTGCTGCAAGGACTGGGCGCGGGCGTCTGGCGTATTCATGCCGAAGGTTCCATGGCGATGCGGGTCCCCGGTACGCGGACCACCTGCGTATCGAATCGCCCATCCGGGTGCAGATCCAGAATGCGGTAGCCGGCGTCCAGGGCCGCATCCACGGCGAACTCTTCGGAGCCCGGCGTGAACTGCACGCAGGTCGACGGGCTTCCGAGGAACTCGATCGCACCCCGCCGGGCCCGGAAGTCCTGGTGGATGTGACCAAACAGGCAGGCGCGCACCTGCGGATGGCGGTCGAGCACCGCGAACAGCGCGTCCGGATCCAGCAGCCCCAGGCGATCCATCCAGGCGCTGCCGATGGCCACTGGCGGATGGTGCAGGGCGACGACGGTGGGGCGGTCCGGGTCGGCCGACAGGCTTTTCTCCAGGCGCTCGCACTCTGACGCGTCCAGACGCCCGGCCGCCTCGCCGGGTGTGCTGGAATCCAGGCCGATCAGCTTCCAGGGCCCCAGCATTCTCTCGCCATGGACTTGACAGGTCTCGGGCTCCAGGGCGGTGCGCAGGGTCTGGCAATCGTCGTGGTTGCCGGCGAGTGCGAGCATCGGTTCGCGCCGGCTGCCCAGCAGTCGCGCCAGCCGAGCATAGGTCGCCGGTTCCGGATCCTCGGCCAGATCGCCGCTCAGGAGCAGGGCATCCGCCGCCGGCTCCCGGGGCAGGGCGCCGAGGATTCGTTCCAGCTGGGTGTCGCTGTCCGGATAGCCGGCCCGGATCGGCCCGGGCACGCGGCCCAGGTGGGTGTCACTGATCTGGATCAGGCGCTGCGTGGTGCTCATGGTGTGCATGGGTTCCCATGAAGTCCTGCGATTGTTGCGCGGCGTTTGCCGTCCGCGTGGGGAAGTGCCCTATACTGGATCGGGTGTACCTGTCGTCGTGCCGGGTCCGTTCCGACATGGGGTCGGAAGGCGGTCCGGCGAGGGGCCGATATGAGCCAAGAAGCCGAAACTATCCTGGAGTCCGGGTATCGTCCGTCCGAGGACGAACCCTACATGAATCCGCGTCAGCTGGACTACTTTCGCGCCAAGCTCGAGGCCTGGCGTGCGGAACTGATCGAGGAGTCCGAGCAGACGCTCGAGCACCTGCGCACCGAGAGCTGGCAGGAACCGGACCCCAACGACCGCGCGACTCACGAGGCCGATGCCGGGCTGGAGCTGCGCACGCGCGATCGCTACCGCAAGCTGCTGAACAAGATCGATGCGGCCCTGGCGCGTATTGATCTGGGCGAGTACGGCTACTGCGAGGAGACCGGCGAACCGATCGGTATCGCTCGCCTGGAGGCTCGTCCGATCGCGACCCTGAGCGTGGCGGCCCAGGAGGCCCATGAACGCAACGAGGCGCGCTTCGGTCAGTAGGCAGTAGGCAGGGGCGCGACCGCGCCTGAAGCGAACGCAGGGCACACACATGGCGGACTGGTTTCTGGCGCAGGAGCCGATCATTCGGGTCGGCATCCTGCTGTCCGTTCTGGCGATCATGGCGACCTGGGAGATCCTGGGGCCGCGACGTCCCCTGTCGGTGGGCAAGGCCTATCGCTGGTCGAATAACTGGGGCGTGGTGATTACCGGCACGCTGCTGACCCGGTTCCTGTTCCCGGCGGGGCTGGTGGGCCTGGGGCTGTTCGTCGAGACCCAGGGCTGGGGGCTGCTGCAGATGCTGGACCTGCCCTTCTGGCTGGTCGTGCTGATCGCGGTCGTGGTCCTCGATTTCGCGATCTGGGCCCAGCACGTGATGTTTCATGCCGTCCCGTCGCTGTGGCGGCTGCACCGCATGCACCATGCGGATCTCGACTTCGACGTGACCACCGGCCTGCGCTTCCACCCGCTGGAAATTGTGCTGTCGTTCGGTATCAAGGCCATGGTGGTGGTCGCAATCGGCGCCCCGGCACTGGCGGTGCTGATCTTCGAGGTGATCCTCAGCTCGCTGGCCCTGTTCAACCACTCCAACGTGCGCATGCCGGCCGCGGTGGACCGGGTGCTGCGCTGGTTCATCGTCACGCCGGACTTCCACCGCGTCCACCATTCCTGGTATCCGCACGAGACCAACTCGAACTTCGGATTCAACCTCTCGCTCTGGGACCGGATCATGGGGACCTACCGCGCGCAGCCGCAGGACGGGCATGACGGGATGACGATTGGGCTGAACCAGTTCCGTGACCCCGCCTGGGAGCGGCTCGATCGCATGCTGATCCAGCCATTCGTCGGGCCCGCCGACAGCTATCCGATCAATCGCCGCCCAGAGACCGAGGGGGATTCGCGGGAGGAGGTCACCCGCCGCCGGCGCTGATGGCGCGGTTGCGGCGGGCGGCCGGGGTCAGGGCTGGAGCCGTTTCGTGTAGACCCGGGAGTTTCGCGCCTGGTTGTAGTGCGCGCGCCGCTCGGGCGGCAGATCGTCGACCTTTCCGGTCGTGTAGCCGCGCTCCTGGAACCACTGCGCGGTGCGGGTCGTCAGCACGAACAGCTGCCGTGCGCCCTGTTCCCGCGCCAGTGACTCCATGGCCGCCAGCAGGCGGTCGCCCCGTCCGCTGCCGCGATAGTCGGCGTGCAGAGCCAGGCAGGCGATCTCCGCCGCTTGTTCGCCAAACGGATACAGCGCGGCGGTGCCGATGATCAGACCGTCGACATCCAGCACCTGGAAGCGCTCGATTTCCAGCTCCAGGTGCTCGCGTGCACGATGGACCAGGATGCCCTCGGCCTCCAGCGGCTGCAGCAGGGCATGGATACCGCCGACATCGTCGATCGTTGCCTGACGCAGCCGCTCCAGCGGTTCGCGCGAGACCAGCGTGCCGATCCCCTGGCGGGTGAACAGCTCGATCAGCAGCCCGCCATCGTCATGGCGGTCCACCAGGTGGACGCGCATCTCGCGCTGGCGGCAGGCATCGATCGCGCTCTTGAGGTGATTGGCCAGCTCCTCCGGCAGATCGTCCGATTCCGCCAGGAGCCGTTCCGCGGCGGGCACGGTCAGCTGGCCCAGGACCCCGTGTTGTGGATCGCGCAGGACCCCCGCCTCGGTCAGGAAGATCAGCTTGTCCGCGTTCAGGGCGATCGCGACCTGGGTTGCCACGTCCTCGCCGGAGAGGTTGAACACCTCGCCGGTGGGCGAGTACCCCAGCGGCGAAACCAGCGCCACCTGATCCTGGTCCAGCAGGTTGCGCAGGGCCTCGGTATCGACCCCGCGCACCTCGCCGGTGTAGTGAAAGTCCACGCCGCCACGCACGCCAAGCGGGCGCGCGGTGACGAAATTGCCGCTGGCCACGCGCAGCCGTGCATTGCCGGTGCCCGGCTGCCCCAGGCTGCGCGACAGCAGGCCCTCGATCTGCAGGCGCAGCCGGCCGACTGCATCCAGTACCGCCTCCAGCGCCGGCGCGTCGGTGACTCGCAGGCCCTCCGCGTACTGCGGCGTCAGGCCGCTCTCGGCCAGTCGGGCCTCGATCTGGGGGCGCACGCCATAGACCAGCACCACACGCACACCGAGCGCGTGCAGTTTGGCGATATCGCGCATCAGCTCCGGGAATTCCGGTGCCAGCGCAGCCTCGCCGGCCAGGGCGATGACCATGGTTCGACCCCGGTGCGCGGCGATATACGGCACCGCCCCGCGGAACCAGTCGAGTTCCGAGGGGTGCGGGGCGGCCCGGGTTTCACTGGGTGCGCCGGGCGTGGCACTGGCGGTGGCGGGAGGGTTCACGGGCGTGTCCGCGCGCGGATGGGCTTGTCGGACAGTGTAGGGAAAGCACGCGGTGGGCGCATCAGTGTGAGATCTGGGCTATTTCTTGCCCAGTGCGCGCGGGAGATCGTCGATCCGGTCGCCGGCGCTGACATCGTTTTCCGCGAACCAGCCCGCGTTGACCTCCAGCGCATAGAGCACGTCGCGTTTGGCTTCGTGCAGGGTGGTGGTCTGTGGCTCCATGGTTTCGATGTTGGTGATGCGGTAGTCGGTGTCGATAAACGCGACGTCCAGCGGGATGTAGGTGTTGCGCATCCACATCGCGTAGCGAGCCGGTCGATCCCAGACGAACAGCATCCCCTGGTCGTCGGCCAGTTCCTCGCGGTGCATCAGGCCCTGCCGGCGGGCGGGCTCGTCGGCGGCGATCTCCACGCTAAGCGTCCGCTCGCCGACCGTGAGCTCGGTGACGGGCAGGCCGGACTCGGCCTGGGTCGCGCCCCACAGCAGCAGGACCCCCAGCAAAGCCGCGCCCGCCACGAGGGCGGGCGCGATACGCGAGACTGCACGCATGCCGTCCGTTGCCGGCTAGTCGCCGCTCATGCGCCCCACGGCGCAGCTGGCGAAGGACTTGGCCTTGGCGCTGGCGGAACGCAGACCGGAGACCGAGCCCACCTCGGGGTAGCCCATGCTGGCCAGCTTCGCCGCGACCGCTTCGCGGGCGCTATCCGGGGCATGGACTTCCACGGCGCCGCCTTCCACATCGACCTCGGCTTCAGTGACGCCTTCGACCTGCATCAGGCCCTTGCGGATGGAGCTGGCGCAGCCGCCACACTTGATGTTCTCGACCTCGATTTTCATCAACGTTTCCTCCGGAAACTGGGGTTTGTACGACTCATTATGTACGATTCCGCATCTGCATAAACGTTCACGAGATCCGACCATGCCCGCCTATCGTTCCCGCACCACCACCCACGGCCGCAACATGGCCGGCGCCCGCGCCCTGTGGCGCGCCACCGGCATGAAGGATGGCGACTTCGGCAAGCCGATCATCGCCATCGCCAACTCCTTCACCCAGTTCGTGCCCGGGCACGTGCACCTGAAGGATCTGGGCCAGCTGGTCGCCGGCGAGGTGGAGAAGGCCGGTGGTGTGGCCAAGGAGTTCAACACCATCGCGGTGGATGACGGTATCGCGATGGGCCACGGCGGAATGCTCTATTCGCTGCCCTCGCGCGAGATTATCGCCGATTCGGTGGAGTACATGGTCAATGCCCACTGCGCCGATGCGCTGGTGTGCATCTCGAACTGCGACAAGATCACCCCGGGCATGCTGATGGCCGCGATGCGTCTGAACATCCCGGTGGTCTTCGTCTCCGGCGGCCCGATGGAGGCTGGCAAGGTGAAGCAGCCGGGTACCGACAACGTGATCCACCTGGATCTGGTGGATGCGATGGTCAAGGCCGCGGACTCCAGCGCCAGCGACGAGGAGGTGGAGGCCATCGAGCGCTCCGCCTGCCCGACCTGTGGATCCTGCTCCGGCATGTTCACCGCCAACTCGATGAACTGCCTGACCGAGGCCCTGGGCCTGTCGCTGCCGGGCAACGGCTCGCTGCTGGCCACCCATGCCGGGCGCAAGTCGCTGTTCGAACAGGCTGGAAAGCGTGTGGTCGAGCTCGCCAAGCGCTACTACGAGCAGGACGACGAATCCGTGCTGCCACGTTCGATCGCCACCTTCGAGGCCTTCGAGAACGCGATGAGCCTGGACATCGCGATGGGCGGCTCCACCAACACCGTGTTGCACCTGCTGGCGGCCGCGCGCGAGGGCGAGGTCGACTTCACCATGGCGGATATCGACCGCCTGTCGCGCAAGGTCCCGAACCTGTGCAAGGTGGCGCCGGCCACCCAGCTCTATCACATGGAGGACGTGCACCGCGCCGGTGGCGTGGTCGGCATCCTGGCCGAGCTGGACCGTGGTGGGCTGATCCACCGCGATATCCCGACGGTCCACGCCGACACCATGGGCCAGGCGCTGGAGCAGTGGGATGTGATGCGCCACGCCGCTGCCTCCGAGACCCTGTACAAGGCCGCGCCGGGCGGCGTGCCCACTCAGGTCGCGTTCAGCCAGGACAAGACCTGGGACAGCCTCGACATCGACCGCGAGAACGGCTGTATCCGCGATATCGAACATGCCTACTCCCAGGACGGCGGCCTGGCCGTGCTCTACGGCAACATGGCCCCGGACGGCTGCATCGTGAAGACCGCGGGGGTCGACGAGAGCATCCTGAAGTTCTCCGGCCCTGCGCGGGTGTTCGAGAGCCAGGACGCGGCCGTCGAGGCGATCCTCGGTGACCGCATCCAGGCGGGTGACGTCGTGATCATCCGCTACGAGGGTCCGAAGGGCGGCCCCGGCATGCAGGAGATGCTCTACCCGACCTCGTATCTGAAGTCCAAGGGGCTGGGCAAGGAATGCGCGCTGATCACCGACGGGCGCTTCTCCGGCGGTACTTCCGGGCTGTCCATCGGCCACGTCTCCCCGGAGGCCGCGCAGGGCGGCGCGATCGGCCTGATCGAGGAGGGCGACACCATCGTGATCGACATCCCCGGGCGCGAGATCCGCATCGACGTCGACGACGCCACCCTGGCAGCCCGGCGCGAGGCGATGGAGGCCCGTGGCGCGAAGGCCTGGAAGCCCGAGTCGCGGACCCGCCCGGTCACCCAGGCACTGCGCGCCTACGCCCTGATGACGACCTCCGCCGCCTTCGGCGCGGTGCGTGATATCTCCCGCTTCGAGGACTGACCGAGGGCTACCAGCAGGGTCGTAGGATGCGTTGAGCGGCAGCGAAACGCATCATGCTTGCCATTGGTGTCCGAATCGATGCGTTTCGCTGCCGCTCAACGCATCCTACGGTTCTTCGCTACGGTCGGGATGACCGAGACGGCCTGGAACGAAAAAACCAAACGACTGAACCACAGGGAGGTGGGGATGGCGATTACCGACTGGCCCGCGGCCGAGCGTCCGCGGGAGAAGCTGATTGAGCGGGGCGCGGCCGCGCTTTCGGACGCAGAGCTGCTGGCGATCTTTCTGCGCACCGGCGTGGCCGGCAAGAGCGCGGTCGATGTCGCGCGCGATCTGCTCAGCCGCTTCGGCGGGCTGCGGCCTCTATTGCAGTCCGATCAGGCGGGATTTTGCGCGGCGCCGGGGCTGGGGGATGCCAAATACGCCCAGCTCCAGGCGGTGCTCGAGATGGGTCGGCGGCACCTCGCCGCCGACCTGGAGCGTGGCGATGCGTTGACCTCGCCGACTGCCACCCGCCAGTTCCTTGCGGCGCGTCTGCGCGACTATCCCTTCGAGGTCTTCGCGGTCCTGTTCCTGGATAACCGCCATCGGGTGATCGCCTTCGAGGAGCTGTTCCGCGGCACGATTGACGGCGCCGCCGTGCACCCGCGCGAGGTCGTGCGGCGTGTGCTGCACCACAATGCGGCCGCGGTGATCCTTGCCCACAACCACCCGTCCGGGGTGGCCGAGCCCTCGGGCTCGGATATCGCGATCACCCGGCGTTTGACCGAGGCCCTCGGGCTGGTGGATGTGCGGATACTCGATCACGTGGTGATCGCCGACACCCCCGTATCCATGGCTGAACGGGGGCTGCTGTAGACCCTGGCTAGCTTGCCAGGCGCCGCCAGAGGGTCTCGATTGGCCCGGGGCCGATGTAGCGTTGCCAGAGCAGGGAGAAGGTGACCTGGAACACCCAGATCGCCAGCACGATGCCGAGCAGTTCGAGGTGCCCGAACTGCGAGAACAGGCCGAGCCCGATCCCGTAGAAGATCATCGCGGCGAGGATCGACTGGCCGATGTAGTTGGTCAGCGCGAGGCGGCCGACCGCCTCGAGGGCGCGGATGACGCCTGGCAGGATCCGCCGCCGCCCGTCGGGGTGGGCCAGCAGGATCACCAGGGCGACCCAGGCCAGGGCAATCGCGACACTGCCCCACAGGTTGGCGATGCGGCCCAGGAACATCGAGTAGCGCAGATCCCACTCCACGGCCGTGTTGAACCACAGCCCCGCCAGTACCAGCGGGATGCCGGCGCCCAGTCCGATCAGCACGACGCGCCGATAGCCGGCCAGTGACCAGGTCCCGTGAAGGAAACCGAGCCGCAGCAGGGCCATGCCGATGAACATCATCGCGAGCATCTGCCACAGGCGCTCGGAGAAGAACATCCACAGCTGCGCAGTCAGTGCACCGGTCGCCCGTTCGCCGGTCGCCGCCAGCCAGTGCAGGGACATCCGGTTGAGCTCGTCGCTGACGACATCGGCGCCGGGCTGCCAGTAGCGCTCGTTGAGCATCTGCAGCCAGTGCTCGGGGACAAGGAAGATCAGGATCGCGCTCAGCACGAGCCAGAGCGCGGTCAGCCCGCCGATCAGGGCGACCCCGAGGCCCAGCAGGGTCATCGGCGGGTGGTCGCGAAAGTGCATGGCCACCAGCCCGCACACCGCATAGGCCGCGAGGATGTCGCCGGGCCACAGGATCAGCCCGTGTGCCAGTCCGATCAGGAACAGCCAGCCCATGCGGCGGCGAAAGCGCTGCTCGAAGGTGTCGGCCGGATGGCGCGAGCCCGAGGCCATCAGCACGACCCCGGCCCCGAACAGCAGGGTCAGCATGCTGATGAACTTCTCGTCCGCTAGCACGTGGACCACGATCCAGGCAATCCAGTCCGCCAGCGGGAGGGGACCCAGTGCCATCGGGTTCAGGTATTCGCTGGAGATACGCCCGAACGACTGGATGTTCATCACCAGGATGCCGAGGATCGCGACTCCGCGCAGCACATCCAGAACGATCACGCGTTCCGGTGCGGACGGGGACGTATTGGCGGGCAGGGTCCGGGCCATGGAGTGAGCCATTCCGTGCTGTGCGGCCCTTCGGTAGCCGGACGGAAGGCGTCGTCGGCCGGGTCAGGGCAGGTTGACCCTGCAGGATAGGCGATGGTGCCCGGGGGCGTTCAAGGCCCCCGGGCCAATGGTCGTTTATCCGCGGATCTCCCAGTGTCCGGGTGCGTCCGGGCAAGCCGTACCGGTGTGGCGTTCGCCGTCGATCATCATCTCGAAGTCGCGGCAGCCGCTGTCGCGAACGCGCCCCGGCGTCATGTGCACCGGCTGCCCATTGGCATTGTCCCAGTAGACGGGTTGTCCGGGCTCGGCCAGTTCCAGGGCATGTCCCATGCAGGCCTGGTCATTGCGGTCCATCTGGCGTCCGATCATGCCGCCTAGCACCGCGCCACCGGCCGCCCCGATCAGAATGGCCACCGGATCGCCGTCGCCGACCTGGTGGCCGATGACGGCGCCGGCACCGCCGCCAATCGCCGCGCCGATTGCGTCGCGGTTGCAGCGGCCGTCCATCACGCCGTAGTCGTGTTCCCAGCGATCGTAACTGTAGCCGTGGTACCCGGCATACCCCGGGTCGTTCTGCGCGCGCCAGCCGTGGGCCGGTGCCCAGGGCGGTGGGGAGGCCAGGGTGTCGGCGGCGAAGCCGAACAGCATCGCGGCCGCCAGCGCCTTCAGATGAGTGGGTACACCGCGTCGGGAATGGTTGCGTTTCCGTGCCATGGTCCGTCTCCTTTCGACCGTGCTCGGCTTCAGCCTCGCGCGGGGTTGCTGAACGGTTCTTTAACAGGGAATGGCGGTTTTCGGAAACGTGAAGGGCGTCAATGCCGGGGTGTGTACGGGTTCACGGAGTCGCATGCTCGAGGGCCTGCTCCAGCGCCCGTAGCAAGGCATCCACCTGAGCCTCGGTGTGGGCGGCGGACAGGGTGATGCGCAGCCGTGCCTGGCCCTCGGGGACTGTGGGCGGACGGATCGCCGGGACCAGAAACCCGGCGGCCAGCAGCCTCTCGGCCACGTCGCTAGCGCGGTGGGCGTCACCGATCTGGACCGGCTGGATGGGGGTCAACGGAGGCGGGTGCTGCAGGCCGAGCCGGTCCAGGCCCGCCCCCAGGCGCTGGAGCAGGCCCTGCAGGTGCGCCCGCCGATCCGTTGCGGCCTCGGCGATGCGCACGGACGCCAGCGTTGCGGCGGCGAGGGCGGCCGGCATCGCGGTGGTGTAGATGTAGGGCCGGGCGGTCTGGATCAGGGTCTCGATCAGGGCTTCGGAGCCGGCAACGAAGGCCCCGGCGGCGCCGAATCCCTTACCCAGCGTGCCCATCAGGATCGGCACATCGTCCGCGCCGAGGCCGTGGTGCTGGCAGCTGCCGCCACCGGTCGCGCCCAGCACCGACAGGCCGTGGGCGTCATCCACCATCAGCCAGGCATCGAACTCGCGCGCCAGCGCGGCTAGCTCCGGCAGGGGTGCGATATCCCCGTCCATGGAGAACACCCCGTCGGTGACGACCAGCCGATGCCCGCGATCGGGAGCCCGCTCCAGGCGATCGCGCAGGTGCCCGGGATCGGCATGACGATAGCGCTGGCTGCGCGCGCCGGCCAGGCGCACGGCATCGATCAGCGAGGCATGGTTCCAGCGGTCCTCGAACACCGTGTCGTGGCGGCCGGCCAGCGTCTGTACCAGCGCCAGGTTGGCCATGTAGCCGGTCGAGAACAGCAGCGCGCGCTCGCGCCCGGTGAAGCGCGCCAGCGCCTGCTCCAGTTCCACATGGGCGCGGGTGTGGCCGTTGATCAGATGGGCGGCCCCGGCCCCAAACCCGTAGCGGTCGAGGGCCTCGCGGGCGGCGGCAGCGACGGCCGGATCGGCCGCCAGACCCAGGTAGTCGTTGGAGCAAAAGGCGACGATCGATTTACCGTCGATGACCTGCTCCGGCTGCTGCGGCCCGTCCAGCGTGCGCAGACGGCGCCAGCGACCGTCCGTGCGCACGCGGTCGAGGCGGGCCTGCAGAAAGGCCTGCAGCGACTCACTCATGGTGAATGGCTCATGGTGAATCGCTCACGGCCGCAGCCCGGCGCGCAGGAAGATCGGCCAGTGGACGCGGGCGGTGATGTCCGTATTCGGCCACAGCGCGCGCAGGGCCGGCTCCAGCACGGCCAGCGGATCCTGGCCGGCCGTCTGCGCGCGGCGGATGGCTGACCAGGTGCCGAGGTAGCCGAGCAGGGTGTCGCGGCCCCATTCGCGGTCGATCCGAAACTCGGGCGTCTCGATCTCCGGCCAGGGGAACGGCAGGTCGCGGTAGTGGCTGCGGATATGGCTGCGTTCTTCCGGCCACCAGGGCGCCAGGGTGGTGTCGTGAAAGTCGGTCAGCAGGCGGTCCAGCGCCGGGTCCTCGGCGCGCAGGATGCCGTAGCCCCAGATCGCCAGCAGGCCGCCCGGGCGCAGGACGCGTGCAACCTCGTCATGGAACTCGGCGTGGCGAAACCAGTGCGCGGCCTGGGCGACGCAGGCGAGATCCACCGAGGTATCGGCCAGTGCGCAGGCCTCGGCGGCGCAGGCTACTCGGTTGATCCCGGCTGTCGCCGGCAGAGCGGCCAGCAGGGCTGGGGCGGCATCGGTCGCTACGACCTGGGAGAAGTGAGGCTGCAGGCCCTGCGCGGCCTGGCCATTGCCGCTGGCGCAGTCCCAGGCCTGTTCGTGGTGCGGGGTGCGCGCGGCCAGCCAGTCAAAGAGATCGGCGGGGTAGTCCGGGCGGTGGCGGGCATACGCCGCCGCCACCGCCGAGAAATGATCGGGAAAGTCGCCCGCCACTGGCCGGTCGGCATCAGGCCGATGCGGAGGCGGGCCGGTCCGATTCCCCGGGGGCTTCCGGCCCGGTCTCCGGGTGCAGGCCCAGGCGTTCGAACAGCGCGAGGTCGTGGTTCTCGCCGGGGTTCGGTGTGGTCAGCAGGGTGTCGCCGTAGAACAGCGAGTTGGCGCCGGCCAGGAAGCACAGGGCCTGCATCTCGTCGGACATCTCGGTGCGCCCGGCGGACAGGCGCACGTAGGAGGCCGGCATCAGGATGCGGGTGGCGGCGATGGTGCGCACAAACTCCAGCGGATCGAGATGTTCGATCCCGTGCAGTGGGGTGCCCTCGACCTGGATCAGCTGATTGATCGGGACTGACTCCGGGTGCTTCGGCAGGTTGGCCATCTGCTGCAGCAGACGCGCCCGGTCACGGCGCGATTCGCCCATGCCGAGGATGCCGCCGCAGCATACGTTCATGCCCGCTTCGCGTACGTGTTCCAGGGTTTCCAGGCGGTCTTCGTAGGTGCGCGTCGAGATGATGTGCCCGTAGAACTCCGGCGAGGTGTCGAGATTGTGGTTGTAGTAGTCCAGACCTGCCTCGGAGAGGCGTCGGGCCTGCTCGGCCTTCAGCATGCCCAGAGTCATGCAGGTCTCCAGGCCTTCTTCCTTGACCGCACGGACCATCTCGATCACGCGCTCCAGGTTCTTGTCGGTGGGGTTGCGCCAGGCGGCACCCATGCAGAAGCGGGTCGCGCCCTGGGCGCGGGCGTTGCGCGCCGCCTCCAGCACCTCATCCAGTGGCAGCAGGCGCTCGCGTTCCAGCTCCACTTCGTGGTGCGCGCTCTGCGGGCAGTAGGCGCAGTCCTCGGGGCAGGCCCCGGTCTTGATCGACAGCAACGTGCTGACCTGTACTGCGTTCGGATCGAAGTGTTCGCGGTGCACGGTCTGCGCGCGGAAGATCAGGTCATTCAGCGGCAGGTCGAGCAGGGCCTCGACCTCGTCGGTGTTCCAGTCGTGTCGGGGCGTGCTCATGAGTGTGGCTCCTTGTCGGCTTCCGCCGGGATGGCGACATCGGCCCAGGGTTCGCGGTAGACGCGGAACAGGGCGTAGACCGTCCACGGCAGCAGGATGGCGGCAGCCACGGCCCAATAGGCGCGGTAGTAGGCCAGATCCGGCGGGAAGAAGGTGGCGACCCCGATCAGCAGGCCCATCAGCGCGTAGTAGCGATAGGCCGCCCACTGCGTGAAATGGCCCACGCGCGGATCGGGGTGGTGCTTGTTCAGGGCGTACACCAGCATGGAGGCGCCAAACCACAGCACTAGCGGCACGATGCCCATGATCGCGGCAATGATGAAGCCGACTCCGACCCCCTCGCTGCTAACCACAAACAGCGGGATGCCGGCAATCGACACGCTGATCAGATTGCCGACGTCGAACATCGCGGCGGCGCGCCGCGAACTGCGTGCGGAGACGGTCTTGGTCGCCATGGACTACCCTGAATGCAAAAGCGGAAGCATACCATCATGGCTCATCCCCCTTCAGCCACGCCGGGGCAAACTGGAGAGCGATCGGGCGCGCTGCGTGCGCTGAGCGCCTGGGCGGCCCGGGCGCTGTATCCCGACCACTGTGGCTTGTGTCTGGCCCCGTTGCCGGAGGGCGGGGCCATCTGTCCTGCCTGCCGCAAGGACCTGGTGCGGGTGGAGGCCCCGTGCCCGGGTTGCGCGGCACCCCTGCCGGCGACAGTGGCCTGCCCCGCCTGTCAGCGCCGCCCTCCGGCAGTAGACGCCCTGCGGGCGCCATGGGCCTATGCCTGGCCGCTGGATCGGGTGCTGCTGGCCTACAAGCGCAGCGGCCACGCCCGCGCTGAACGGATCCTCGTGGACCTGGCCGCACAGGCAGCCCGCGAACGCCGGGATGTGCCGACACCGTTGCCTACCCGCGTGGTGCCCGTTCCATTGCACCCCTCGCGCCTGCGCGAGCGCGGGTTCAATCAGTGCGAGCCGCTGGCGCGGTGCGTCGCCGAGGTCCTGGGGCTCCCGCTGGATACCGCATGCGTTCGCCGCGTACGGGCCACGCCTTCGCAGCAGACGCTGAGCGGTCCACAGCGGCGCCGGAACCTGCGCGATGCATTTGCCGTGAACGCGGAGTTGGCGGGCGAGCGGGTGCTGCTGGTGGACGATGTGGTCACGACCGGGGCGACCCTGGATGCGCTGGCCCGTGCGCTGCGGGCGGCGGGAGCCGCGTCGGTCGAGGGCTTGGCACTTGCTCGCGCGTAAGCGCGTTAGCCTCCCAGATGGTGATCCGCGATCATCGCGAGCATCACCACGGCGCCGAGATAGTGGTTGTTCTTGAATGCCCGCAGGCAGTCGGCCGGCTCGCGTTCGGCGATCAGGAACTGCTGGTAGAACATCAGCATCGCCACGATCACCAGCCCCGCCGTGTAGTAGCCGCCGAGCCCGGCATGCTGGCCGATCAGGTACAGCCCCAGCCAGACGAGTATCTGCAGCCCAGCCGTGATCAGCCGGTCCATCTCGCCGAATGCGATCGCAGTGGACTTCACCCCGATCTTCAGGTCGTCCTCGCGGTCCACCATGCCGTAGAAGGTGTCATATACCACGGTCCAGGCGAGCACGGTCACGTACAGCAGCCAGGCGAGCGGGGGCGGGTGGTCCCCGGTGACCGCGGTAAAGGCCATGGGCACGGCCCAGGCGAAGGCCGCGCCCAGGTGCACCTGCGGAAAGTGGTGAAAGCGCTTGGCGAAGGGATAGGTAGCGGCCAGCACCACCGCGACCAGGGAATAGAGAATGGTCAGCAGGTTGGTGAACAGCACCAGCACGAAGGCGGTCAGCGCCAGCACGGCGAAGGTTGCCAGGGCCTCGTTCGGGGTGATGGTGCCCAGTGCCAGCGGGCGGTCGCGCGTGCGGGCGACATGGGCGTCGAAGTCGCGGTCCGCGTAGTCGTTGATCGCACAGCCGGCCGAGCGCATCAGCACGACGCCGGCAACGAAGATGAAGATCAGCGAACCCGGCGGCCAGCCCTCGGCTGCGATCCAGAGCGCCCACAGAGTCGGCCACAGCAGCAGATAGATGCCGACAGGCCGGTCCAGGCGGACCAGTCGGGCCAGTTCCCACAGGCGTGCACGTGCGTCCATGGCGGCCAAGCTTACCAGCCCGGCGCGCCGGATGGATGAGGAAGGGGGCGGGTCGGGCAATCCCCGGCCCGATCGTGCTGGGGGCCGGCGCTCAGTCCGCGGTCAGCGGGAACAGGGTCAGTTCTACACGCCGGTTCAGCGCGCGGCCCTCGGCGGTTTCGTTGGTCGCGATGGGCTGATGCGGCCCGAAGCCGACGGTGTCGACGCGCACCGACTGGACGCCGCGCCGTATCAGGGCGCGCCCGACGCTCTGAGCGCGCCGTTCCGACAGGTCCATGTTGTACTCGACGCGTCCGGTGATGTCGGTATGGCCGGCGACCTCGATACCGGTCTGGTCGTATTCGGCCAGGACCAGCGCCACCGAGTTCAGCACCTCCTCGAACTCCGGTTTGATGTCGGTGCGGTCGATATCGAAGGTGATGTGCCCGGGCATGTTCAGGATGATGTTGTCGCCGTCGCGGGTCACGCTGACACCGGTTCCCCGCAGCTGCTCGCGCAGCTCGGCCTCCTGGCGGTCCATGTAGTTGCCGATCGCACCGCCGGCCAGGGCCCCGATCCCGGCCCCGATCATCGCGCGCTGGGTGCGGTTGCGGCGGCTGGTGATGCTGCCGACCACGGCCCCGGCAGCCGCGCCGACACCGGCGCCGATGGCCGTGCGCGATACCCGCTCCTCGCCGGTATAGGGATCCGTGGTGGTACAGCCGATGGCGAAGGTCAGAAAACCGACCAGTACCAGAACACCAATGCGCGAGATCATGCTTGCCCCCCAGCCGGGAAGGAACTCCCGGGTTTCAGTCTGCGCCCACGGGCGCGCTCGGGAACAGGATTGCGCCGTTGCTTGAACGGAAGGTGAACCGGGCGTCAGGCCGTGTCGTTTTCGTGACACAGTTGGCGCAATACCGGGGTGGTGTCGGGGTGGATGCCGCGCCAGGTCGCGAAGGCCTCGGCGGCCTGCTCGACCAGCATGCCCAGGCCGTCCGACGTCTGCCGGCAGCCAGCATCCCGGGCCCAGTCGAGGAACCGGGCCGCACCGGGGCCGTAGACCAGGTCGTAGGCCAGGCTGTCCGGGTGCACCAGCGTCGCGGGCAGGTTCAGGCCCGCGTCGGACAGGCCGGCGGCGGTGGCGTTGATGACCAGATCGAACGGGCCGGCGGGCAGGGCGTCGAGGCCGCAGGCGGAGAGCTCGGTATCGATCGCCAGGTCGGCGAAGTCCTCGGCCAGTGCCTCGGCCCGCGCCGCAGTGCGGTTGGCGATCACCAGCTGTGCGGGGTGGCGCTCCAGCAGGGGCTGCAGCAGCCCGCGGGTCGCGCCGCCGGCCCCGAGGATCAGGATGCGCCGGCCGGGCACCTCGCCACCCAGGCGGTCGAGGTCGCGGCAGAAGCCGATGCCGTCGGTGTTGTCGCCGTGGAGCTGGCGCTCGTCGTCGCGCCAGAGGGTGTTCACGGCGCCGGCGCGCCGGGCGCGGTCGGTCAGGACCCGGGCCAGGGCGAACGCCTCTTCCTTGAACGGGACGGTCACGTTCAGGCCGCGGAACCCGGAGGAGAACCATGCCCAGACCTCCTCGGCGAACTGCCCCGGGGTGCCGAGCAGGGCCTCGTAGGTCAGGTGCTGCCCGGTCTGTTCGGCGAATAGGGCATGGATGCGCGGCGACAGCGAATGGCGGATCGGGTTGCCGACCACGCCATAACGATCGGGGCGCGGCTCGCTCATCGGGCCGCGTCCTCCGTCAGCCATTCGGCCACGGTGCGGGCGTAGTAGGTGAGGATGCCGTCGGCCCCGGCGCGCTTCATGCCGGTCAGGGCCTCCAGCACGCAGGCGCGCTCGTCCAGCCAGCCGCGTTCGGCGGCGGCCTTGAGCATCGCGTACTCGCCGGAGACGTGATAGACGAAGGTCGGGCGCTGGAACTCGTCGCGAATCCGGCGGACCACGTCCAGGTACGGCATCCCCGGCTTGACCATCACCATGTCGGCGCCCTCGGCCAGGTCGAGCGCGACCTCGTGCAGGGCCTCATCGCCGTTGGCCGGGTCCATCTGGTAGGTCTCCTTGCCGCCCTTGCCCAGATTGCTGGCCGAGCCCACCGCATCGCGGAACGGCCCGTAGAAGGCCGAGGCGTACTTGGCGGAGTAGGCGAGGATGCGCGTGTGCACGTGCCCGCCATCTTCCAGCGCGGTGCGGATCGCGCCGATGCGCCCGTCCATCATGTCGGAGGGGGCGACCACGTCGGCCCCGGCCGCGGCATGCGACAGCGCCTGCTTCACCAGCGCCTCGACGGTGATGTCGTTCACCACGTAGCCGTCATCGTCGATGATGCCGTCCTGGCCGTGGGTGGTGAACGGGTCCAGGGCGACGTCGGTGATCACGCCGAGCTCGGGGTGGGCCTGCTTCAGCGCGCGTACCGCGCGCTGGGCCAGGCCCTCGGGGTTCCAGGCCTCGGCGGCATCCAGGCTCTTCTTCTCGCCCGGGACCACCGGGAACAGGGCCAGCGCCGGGATGCCGAGGCGCACGGCGGCGGCCGCCTCCTCCAGCAGCAGGTCGATGCTGACGCGCTCCACGCCGGGCATCGACGGCACCGCCTCGCGCACCCCTTCGCCCTCGGTGACGAACACCGGCAGGATCAGGTCGTCCGCGCGCAGGTGATGCTCGCGCATCAGGCGGCGGGAGAAGGCGTCGCGGCGCATGCGGCGCGGACGGCCGGCGGGATAGGGGGCGATCGGTGCGGTCATGCGGGTCGTCCTTGTTGGTGGGTCAGCCGGCGGACTCGGCCAGCCAGTCGCGCGGCTTCAGATAGCGCTCGTAGAGTTCGGCCTCGGGCGTGCCGGCCTCCGGCTGGTAGTTGTATTCCCAGCGCACCAGCGGCGGCAGCGACATCAGGATCGACTCGGTGCGCCCGCCCGACTGCAGGCCGAACAGGGTACCGCGGTCGTAGACCAGATTGAACTCGACATAGCGCCCGCGCCGGTAGAGCTGGAACTGGCGCTCGCGCTCGCCGTATTCGGTCGCGTGGCGACGCTCGACGATCGGGCCATAGGCATCCAGATAGGCATTGCCGACGCTCTGCATGTAGCCGAAGGCGTGCTCGAAGCCGCCCTCGCTGAAGTCGTCGAAGAACAGCCCGCCGACGCCGCGCGGCTCGTCGCGGTGCTTGAGATGAAAGTACTCGTCGCACCACTGCTTGTGCGCCGGGTAGAGGTGCTCGCCGAACGGACGACAGGCGGCCTCGGCCGTGCGGTGCCAGTGGATGCAGTCCTCGTCGAAACCGTAGTACGGGGTCAGGTCGAAGCCGCCGCCGAACCACCAGATCGGCTCCTCGCCGGGCTTCTCCGCGATGAAGAAGCGCACATTCGCGTGCGAGGTCGGCACATACGGGTTGTGCGGGTGGATCACCAGCGACACGCCGGTGGCCTGGAACGAGCGTCCGGCCATCTCCGGGCGGTGCGCGGTGGCCGAGGCCGGGAGGTTGTCGCCCATCACATGGGAGAAGTTGACCCCGGCCTGCTCGAAGACCCGCCCCTCGTGCATTACACGGGTGCGGCCGCCGCCGCCGGCCGGGCGTTCCCAGGCGTCCTCCTGGAAGCGGGCCTGGCCGTCCAGGCCCTCGAGACCCTGGCAGATGCGGTCCTGCAGGCCCTGCAGGTAGTCGATGACACGGTCGATGGAGACGTGGTCCTGGCTCATGCTGCGTCCCGGTTGGTTATTCGTGGGTATCCGGCGCGCCCCGGAGCCAGGCCCCGGTGCGGGCATCGCGGATCGTGCTGGGTGCGGTGCGCCCGCCACATTCTGCCTGCAGGATCGCGTCGATGCCCGCCCCGAGCTGCGTGTTCACGCAGTCCCAGGTGCGGCAGGGCTCTATGCCCGCGCGGTTGGCGCTGGTGGAGACCAGGGGGCTGCCCGCGGCCGCGCACAGCGCGCGCGTCTCCGGGTGGGCGGTGACGCGTACCGCGAGGCTGTCGT
Source organism: Thioalkalivibrio sp. ALgr1 (assembly GCF_000378285.1). NCBI lineage: Bacteria > Pseudomonadati > Pseudomonadota > Gammaproteobacteria > Chromatiales > Ectothiorhodospiraceae > Thioalkalivibrio > Thioalkalivibrio sp. ALgr1. Next base: position 105,239 of record NZ_KB905132.1, on the reverse strand, counting down.
GTTCGCCGCGCAGCAGCGGCGGGCAGGCATCGGTGACGGGTAGCAGCCAGGTGGTCGGCCCAGGCCAGCTGGCGTCGATCTCGGCCCGGCGTTCGGCCGGTAGCGGCGCCAGCCAGGGCGCGAGGCGATCCAGCCGGTCGGTGACCACAATCAGTCCCTTGGTGGCCGGGCGGCCCTTGATCTCGAGGATGCGATCGATCGTCCGGGGGTCATCCGGGCGGCAGCCAAGGCCGAAGACCGCCTCGGTGGGGTAGGCGACCACGCCGCCGTCGCGCACGCACTGCGCGACGGGCTCGATCTCGGGGGTTAGCAGCGGTTGGCTATTCGGATCCACGGTCGCCGGAGGGCTGGGCACTCAGGCGGCTGTCGCCGCTGCCGGATTTCGCGCTACCAGACTTGGCGGTCGAAGCCTTCTTCGCCGGGGCCTTCTTCGCCGGGGCCTTCTTCGCCGGGGCCTTCTTCGACGTGCTCGTCTTCTTTGCGGTGGCCTTTTTCGTGCCCGTCTTGCTGGCGGCCTTCTTGGTGGTGGCTGCCTTTTTCGTGGTCGTCTTCTTTGCGGTCGACGACTTGGAGGCGGTTTTCCCGGAGGACTTGCCGGTCGACTTGGCCGCCCCCTTGCGGCCGCGGCCCTTGCGTTCCGGGGCGGCGGCGATCAGTTCCTGGCACTGCTCCAGCGTCAGGGACTTGGGATCGGTCTCCTTGGGGATCTTGGCGTTCTTGTTGCCGTCGGTCACGTAAGGGCCGTAGCGCCCGTTGAGGACCTGGATGCCCTCTTCGTCGAAGCTCTTGATGAAGCGTTCGGCGTCCTTCTTCTTCTTCTCGGCGACGATCTCCAGCGCGCGCGGCAGCTCGATGGTCCAGACGTCGTCGTCCGGGCCGAGGGAGGCGTACTTGGAGCCGTACTTCACGTACGGTCCGAAGCGGCCGATGTTGACCATCACCGGCTCGCCCTCGGGCGTCTCGCCGAGGTCGCGCGGCAGCTTGAACAGCTCCAGCGCCTCGTCGAGGGTGATTTTGTCCATCTTCTGCCCGGGCAGCAGGCCGGCGAAGCGCGGCTTCTCCTCGTCGTCCTTGGTGCCGATCTGCACGATCGGGCCGAAACGGCCCAGGCGCACGCTGACCGGGCGTCCGCTCTGCGGATCGGGGCCCAGTTCGCGCGACTGCACGGCCTCGGCGCGAGTGACGTTTTCTTCCTTCTCCTTCACCCGGTCGCGGAAGTCGCCCCAGAAATCCTCCAGCACCGGGACCCAGTCCTTCTCGCCGCGCGAGATCGCGTCCAGCTCGTCTTCCAGCTTCGCGGTGAAGTCGTAGTCCACGTAGCGGTCGAAGTGCTGGGTCAGGAAGCTGTTCACGATCCGGCCGGTGTCGGTCGGGATGAAGCGCTTGCCGTCCATCTCCACGTACTCGCGCGACTGCAGCGTGGAGATGATGCTGGCGTAGGTGGACGGACGGCCGATGCCGTATTCCTCCAGCGTCTTCACCAGGCTGGCCTCGGTGTAGCGCGGCGGCGGCTCGGTGAAGTGCTGGTCGGCGGTGACCTCTTCCAGCTGGACCGTGTCGCCCTCGGCCATTTCCGGCAGGCGCTTGTCCTCGTCGTCATCCTGCGCGTCGTCGCGGCCCTCCTGGTAGACGGCGATGAAGCCGGGGTCGACCAGGGTGGAGCCGGTGGCGCGGAACTGGTGTCGGCTGTCACCCGGGACCAGGTCGGCGGCCACGGTGTCGAAGGTCGCGTGGATCATCTGGCAGGCGACGGTGCGCTTCCAGATCAGGTCGTACAGCCGGGCCTGGTCACTGCTCAGGCGGGCGCGGACCTCGTTCGGCAGGCGGCGCACGGAGGTCGGGCGGATAGCCTCGTGGGCCTCCTGCGCGTTCTTCGACTTGGTCTTGTACTGGCGCGGGCTGTCGGGGACGTTGTTGGCGCCATAGCGCTCCTCGATCAGGCCGCGGATCTCGCCAATCGCCTCGCCGGCCAGGGCCACCGAGTCGGTACGCATGTAGGTGATCAGGCCGATCGCGCCGGAGCCCAGATCGATCCCCTCGTACAGCTGCTGCGCGGTGCGCATGGTGCGCGATGCGGTGAAGCCCAGCTTGCGCGAGGCCTCCTGCTGCAGGGTCGAGGTGGTGAACGGCGCGGCCGGGTTGCGGCGGCGCTGCTTCTTCTCGACCTTGGCGACACGCAGCTCGCCGTTCGCGGCCTCGGTCAGGCGCTTCTGGGCGTCATGTGCGAGTTCGGCGCTGTTCAGGTCGAACTGGTCCAGCTTGTTGCCGTCCAGGTAGGTCAGGCGCGCGGTGAACGGCTGCTCCTGGCGCTCGACCTTCGCATCCAGGGTCCAGTATTCGCGCGGGACGAAGGCCTCGATCTCGTTCTCGCGCTCGCAGATCATGCGCAGTGCCGGGCTTTGCACGCGCCCGGCGGACAGGCCGCGCTTGATCTTGCGCCACAGCAGCGGGGAGAGGTTGAAGCCGACCAGGTAGTCCAGCGCGCGGCGCGCCTGCTGGGCATCGATCAGCGGCTTGGCCAGGTCGCGCGGTTCCTCGATCGCCTGCTGGATCGCCTTCTTGGTGATCTCGTGGAACACGACCCGATGCACGCCACGATCGTCTAGCAGGCCGCGGTCACGCAGCACCTCGTAGAGATGCCAGGAGATTGCCTCGCCTTCACGGTCGGGGTCAGTCGCGAGGATCAGGTCATCGGATTTCTTCAGCGCCTTGGCGATCGCCTCGATCTGCTTTTCGCTGCGCTCGATCACGTCGTACTTCATGCGGAACCCGTTTTCCGGGTCCACCGCCCCTTCCTTGGGGACCAGGTCGCGGACATGGCCATAGGAGGCCATGACCTGGTAGTCCGGGCCGAGATATTTTTCGATGGTCTTGCCCTTGGCGGGCGACTCTACAATGACGAGGTGCTTGCTCATGTCGCTCGGGACCGTCTCCGTGGCAGCGGGTTCCGTATCGGGGCGATCGCGGTCGCATGGCAGCGACCGGGTTCACGGGCGCTAAAGACTAGAGGAGGAAAACGCCCGTGGCTACCGCATTGTCTGCGGAGGACGGTGGACTCAGTGCAGATAATCCACGGCCGACGGGCCGGCATCGTCGCGCATCACCTCTTCCAGGCGGGAATAGGCGATCGCATCGTCGGGCTGGTTGAACAGCACCATCAGCACCACCCAGCGCAGCTGGTCGAGGTCGATCTCCTCGGCGTCCAGTTCCATCACGCGGTCCAGTACCAGCTCGCGGGTGCCGGCGGTCAGCAGCCCGTTTTGCTCCAGGTGCAGCAGGAAGCCGTGCGCCTCGGTGTCCAGGCGCTTGCGCTCTTCCGGGGCATAGATGCGCTGGGCCGCGCTGTCGCCGCCGCGACCGGTGAGGGGGGCCTCGCTCATCAGGCGATCCAGCCAACCCAGGGCGCGGTCGATCTCGGGGCGGGCGAAACCGGCCTCCACCAGGTGGCGTTCCAGTTCCGCGCGATCCGGCTCCTCGTCGGATTCCTCGTCCATGGTGTGCTCGAACAGGTACATGAGCACATCCAGCACGCTTTCGTTCATGATTCAGGGGATCCTGCGTCGAGGCGCTGGTAGCGCCCGTGGTCGAGGGCGGCCACACGGCCGTTGAGTTCCAGCAAAACCAGCATGGATGAAAGGCGCTCGATGGTCAATTTGGTGCGATCCCGCAGGGTTTCCAGCGGGATCGGGTCAAAACCCATCGCGTTCAGCACGCGTTCCTGCTCCGGATCCAGTGGCTCCCGGGCCGGTTCCGGTGGTGTGCTGGCTGTCTCCCCGGGGGCGACGCCGAGCCAGTCCGCCAGGTCTTCCAGCACCTCGTCGGCCGATTCCACGAGTTGCGCCCCATCACGGATCAGGCGATGGCAACCTCGGCTGACCGGGCTCAGTACCGAGCCCGGCACCGCGTAGACCTGCCGGCCCTGTTCCGCCGCCAGGCGGGCGGTGATCAGCGATCCGCTCTTCAGCGCGGCCTCGACCACGACCGTGCCCAGGGCCATGCCGCTGATCACCCGGTTGCGCTGCGGGAAGTTGCGCGCCAGTGGGCGCGTGCCGGTTGGCCACAGCGATACGACCAGTCCGTGATCCGCGATGCGGTGGGCGAGGCGACGATGCTGCGCCGGGTAGATGCGGTCGGGGCCGGTCGCGACGACTGCGATCGTGCGGCCACCGGGGGCAGCCAGGGCGCCCTCGTGGGCCACCCCGTCGATGCCGCGCGCCAGGCCGCTGGTCACCACCACGCCGGCACCGGCGAGCTCGCGCGCGAACTCCCCGGCCAGGCGTTCGCCCTGCGGCGTGCACTCGCGTGCGCCGATGATGGCGATCTGCGGCCGATGCAGCAGGCTCGGGTCGCCGTTCAGGTACAGGACCGGGGGCGGATCGGGGATTTCGGCCAGTAGCGGCGGGTAGTCGGGGTCATCCCGGCATAGCAGGTGGTGCCGCTCGTCCTGGTCGAGCCAGGCCTGGTCGGCATCGGCGGCTGCCGTGCGGGCCGCCGGGTCGATATTCAGCTCGACGCCGTGATGGCGCCATTCGCTAGGAGAAGCGGCCAGGGCGGCGCCGGGACCGCCAAAGGCCTCGACCAGATGCAGCAGGCGCTGGTGGCCGAGCCCCGGGGTGTTGATCAGTTCCAGCCAGGCGCGCTGATGCGTCGCCCGGTCCCAGTCGTCGGTCATCGGTGGTGCGGATGCCCGTGCGAGCGGATCAGTGCGACGGATGGCGGACCTTGTCACCCTCGCGCAGGGTGCGGTCGGACTCCGTGACCAGGATGTAGGAGACCTTCTCGAAGGTCTGGAACACCATCACCGTTCCGACCGATTCCTCGGGCAAGGTCACGACCTCGTTCGCCCGGTCGCTGATCGGGTCGCGAACCTGGCGGCCGGCGGTGTAGGCGGTCATCACCTGGCCGTTCTCGATGCCGTCACGCTCGCCACGGTTGATGATCGCAGCCTGGAGCTGGCCGATCTGGCTGATCGCGTCGAACAGGGAGATGATCGTGCCCTCCAGGTCTTCTGGCGGACGTCCGATCTCGAACAGCATGTCCTGTTCATCGGCATAGGGGACCAGGCGGTCGCCACGGATGGCTTCGCGCTCACCCTTGCGGATGTTTGCGCGTGCCACGTTGCCGGGCTCGACGATCTCGGCCTCGCCAATCGGCAGGGTCGCAATGCCCAGGTTCTCGCCGGTGTCCGGGTCCACCAGCTCGCCGTCACGACGCACGATGTGATAGAGGTCGTATTGCTGGGTGTCTTCGGCATTGCGCACGTAGACGCGGTCGCCCGGGCCGAAGATCACGCGCTCATCCTGCGAGGCCAGGATGTAGGGGGCGTTGTCCAGCGTCTCGTCGTCCAGCACCTGCGGACGGAACATGAACGACTGCAGCGTGGAGATCGGGGTCGCATCCTCATCGCGATCGACTACGCGAATCTCGGGCGACAGACGCTTGGTCGGGCGAACGCGCGGGCCGCCATCCACGGTGATGCGCGGTTCGCCGTCCACGTAGTAGATGCTGAGTACGTCGCCCGGATAGATCAGATGCGGGTTCTCGATCTCGGGGTTCACCAGCCAGATCTCCGGCCAGTACCACGGATCGCGCAGGAACATCGCGGCGATGTCCCACAGGGTGTCGCCCTCGCGGACCACGTAGCGTTCGGGAGCGGATTCGCGGATCTCGGGTTCCGGCTCCGGGGTCTCGGCGGCCCGGTCGGTTTCGCGGGAGGTGTCCTCGCTGCGGGCCGTTTGTGTGGCCTCGGTGTCCTCGGCGGTGGCAGCCCCCTCTTCGGTCTGGGTGGCTGCGCAGGCGCCGAGCAACAGCGTTACACTGAATAAAATGCCCGGCAGAACGAAGGTCGTGGTCGCCCTGGTCTTGTACATTGCTGTCCCCTGTCAGATCCGCGCGCTCCCCGAGCCTTCTTTTGCTTTAGCCCGGCCCCATGCGGATGACGCAATTCCGCGGATATTGCGGTCCAACGTTAGCAGAATTGCGGCATCTGTACAGTACAAAGTTTGAGGTTTTTCATGGCCAAGCGCGAAATACTGCATTTCCCGGATCCCCGCCTGCGTCTGCAGGCGGAGCCGGTCGAGACGGTGGACGACGAGGTCCGCACTCTGGTCGACGACATGCTGGAAACCATGTACGACGCGCCGGGCATTGGTCTGGCGGCCACCCAGATCAACGTGCAAAAACGGGTGTTGGTGGCGGATGTCTCCGATGACCAGAGCGAGCCGCACGTGCTGATCAACCCCGAGATCCTCGAGACCTCCGGCGAGGAGGAGATGGACGAGGGCTGCCTGTCGGTGCCCGGATTCTACGAGCGGGTGCAGCGCGCCGACCGTATTCGTGTGCGTGCCCTCGGCCGAGACGGCCAGCCCTATGAGCTCGATATCGATGGCCTTCTGGCCGTGTGTATCCAGCACGAGATCGACCACCTCGACGGCAAGCTGTTCGTGGACTACCTCTCCAGCCTGAAGCGCAATCGCATCCGCAAGAAGCTGGAGAAGCAGGGCGCGCGGGCCGGCGCGGGAGACAAGGCCGCGGCGCCCGCCGTCTGATGAAGCAAGGCAACAAGGACGTGCCATTGCCGCGTGTGGTCTACGCGGGTACACCCGACTTCGCGGTCCCTGCGCTGGAGGCCCTGATCGAGCGCGGCCCGAGGCCCGTGGCCGTCTACACCCAGCCGGATCGCCCGGCGGGGCGGGGGCGCCAACTGCGCCCGAGCCCGGTCAAGGTCGCCGCCGAGGCGGCCGGCATCCCGGTGCTGCAGCCGGAATCCCTGAAATCGCCCGAGGCCCAGGCCGAACTGGCCGCCTGGCGCCCGGATATCCTGATCGTAGCGGCCTACGGGTTGATCCTGCCGCGAACGGTGCTGGAGATCCCGGGCCGGGGCGGGCTGAACATCCACGCCTCGCTGTTGCCCCGCTGGCGCGGTGCGGCACCGATCCACCGCGCGATCCTGGCCGGCGATACCGAGACCGGGGTCTGCCTGATGCAGATGGCGCCCGGCCTGGACACGGGCCCGGTGCACGCCTGTCGCTCGACCCCGATCACGGCGACGACGACCACCGGTGAGATGCACGATACGCTGGCCACGCTGGGCGCCGAGCTGCTGCTGGAGCGGCTGCCCGAGATCCTCGCGGGGCGTTCGCAGCCGGAACCACAGGACGATGCCGGCGCGACCTACGCGCACAAGCTGGAAAAGGGTGAGGCCTGGCTGGATTTTGCCCGCCCGGCGGTGGAGCTGGATCGCCAGGTGCGGGCCTTCAACCCCTGGCCGGTTGCCCAGGCGCGCTGGGGCGAGCAGGTGATCCGCGTGCATGCCGCGCGCCCTTTGCCCGGGCCGGCGGACCCGGAGCCGGGCACCATCCGAGCCGCGGGCCGTGACGGGGTGCAAGTGGGCACCGAACAAGGTCAGCTGCTTCTGGAGACCGTGCAGCTGCCGGGCAAGCGCCCGGTTGCGGCCGCGGACTGGGCCAATACTACGGCGCTGGTCGGGCAGCGCCTCGCGGGCGGCTGAGCGATGGCGGGCAAGCGCAACGGACGCATCGTACCCTCGCGGGTGGACTCGCGCTCCCCGCGCCAGCGGGCGCTGGAGGCGGCCGAGGGGGTCGTATTGCAGGGGCATTCCCTGACGCGCGCGGTCGAGCACGCAACCGAAGGGCTGAACGCCCGCGACGCGGCCTGGGTGCAGGCGCTGGCCTACACCACGCTGCGCTGGTATCCGCAACTGTCGGCGCTGGTAAACGGGTTCCTGGAGCGCCCGCTGCGCAAGAAAGACGCCGTGATCGGTGTGCTGCTGGCGCAGGGGCTGGCCGAGCTGATGCATTTCTCTACCCGTGACCACGCGGCCGTGCGCGAGACCGCGGAGCTGGCGCGGGCCATCCATCGCCCCGGTGCGGTGGGGCTGATCAATGCGGTACTGCGGCGCGCGCAGCGCGAACAGGATGCGCTGGAGGCGGCAGTCCGGGAAGACCCGGCGCTGCGTTATGCCGTTCCGGAATGGCTGCTGGAGGCGATCCGCGCCTCCTGGCCCGACGACTGGGAGGTGTTGCTGGAGGCGGCCACCCGTCCCGCACCTATGACCCTGCGCGTGAACCTGTCCCGCACCTCGCTCGAGGACGCCCTTGAGGCGCTGGTCGAGGCGGGGCACCCGGCACAGGCGCATCCTCAGCTGGAGGCAGCCCTGACACTGGAGGAACCCGCGGACGTCGCTCGACTGCCCGGTTTTGCCGAGGGCCGGCTCTCGGTGCAGGACGCCTCTGCGCAATGGGCGGCGGTCCTGCTCGATCCGCAGCCGGGCGAACGCGTGCTGGATGCCTGCGCGGCCCCGGGCGGCAAGACCGGTCATCTGCTGGAACGGGCGGGTGGTGATCTCCAGTTGACTGCGCTGGACAACGATGCCGAGCGATTTGTGCAGGTGCGCGAAAATCTCGACCGACTGGGCTTCGCCGCGCAACTGACCGCGGCCGACGTCGCCGACCCCGATGCCTGGTGGGATGGCCAGCCCTTCGATGCGATCCTGCTGGATGTGCCCTGCTCGGCGACCGGGGTGATCCGGCGTCACCCGGACATCAAGACCCTGCGTCGCGCCGACGACATCCCGCGCCTGGCGGCGGAGCAGGCGCGTATTCTGGAGGCGGCCTGGGGACTGCTGCGCCCTGGCGGGCGCCTGCTGTATGCGACCTGTTCGCTCCTGTCGGAGGAGAACGACGCGGTGGTCGCGGGCTTTCTCCAGCGCACGCCGGATGCGCGCGCGCTGGAGCCCGAGGGCGGCCCGCCGATCGCCGGCGCGCACGTACGCTCGGTCGGCTGGGCGCTGCCGCTGGGCCTGGAAGGCGGCGATGGCTTCTACTACGCGTTGTTGACAAAGGACTAGGGCATGCGCGCGGGGCGGTCGCCGATCGGATTCCTGCTGGCATGGTCGCTCGTGCTGGCGCTGGCCCCGGGTACGGCGCAGGCCCTGGAGATCCGCGACGCCCGGCACATGTGGATGGACGATGACACCCTGCTGGTGCGCCTTGTGCTAGATATGCGACTGCCGCAGGTGCTGGAGGATGCGCTGGCGAACGGGGTCACGCTGGAATTCGAGGCCGAGGCCCGGATCGAACGGGATCGCTGGCTGGGACGGGAGTCCGTGCAGCACGAGACACGCCGGGTCAAGCTGCAATATTTTGCGCTGAACCGCTACTACCTGGTAACCGACGTGAACGACGACCGGATGGAGCTCAAACCGACCCTGGGCGATGCCCTGGAGTATGTGGCCCGCCGACTCGGGCGCCTGCCGATGCACGGCGTCCCGGGGGCGGTGCGCGAGCGGCCGGAGGACTACAACATGGCCGCGCGGTTGTTGCTCGTGTATTCGGCGCTGCCCTTGCCGCTGCAGCTGGATGCCGGTCTGCGCGGTGACCTCACCACCCGGCGGGAGTGGCATCGATGGTCCCTGGACTAGGGAAACGCTGGCCAATGTACACGCTCGCTGCTTCGTCGCTTTTGCGTGCGAACAAGGCGCGGCAACTGCCGTGCAGTCATTCTGCACAAGGGAGCCGCAACGCCGTGCGCATGCCCGTTTTTGATAACAACGGGCGGCCGAGCCCCGGCATTCAATCGCTTGCGGGGTTGGTACCCCAGGTTCCCCGATCCTGCGTTGCGCCACTTGCCGGTAGAACCATTACCGGCTGCACGGCGAGCCTTGTCTCGGAAAACCTGGGGTGCCAACGCGAGTGTGTACATTGATCAGCGTTTCCCTAAGACGCTTCCCATGGGGCCTGCTGGGCATGGGCCTGCTGTTCCTGCTGCTGCTGACCTCGCTGGTGGTCATGGGCGGGGCGGCGCAGGACCAGGCCCGCTTCGAGCAGCTGTTCCTGTGGCTGCTGGTATTCCACGCCGCAATCCTGCTGGTGCTGGGGGGGCTGATCGTCCACCAGTTCGTGCGCATGGTCGCCCAGTATCGCCAGGGGGTGCCCGGCAGTCGCCTGACGCTGCGGCTGGTCGGGGGGTTCATGCTGGTCGCGGTGCTGCCGGTATCGGTCGTCTATTACTTCTCCTTCGAGTTCCTGAACGAGGGCGTGGACTCCTGGTTCGACGTGCGCGTGGACTCCGCGCTGGAGGATGCCCTGGAGCTGTCGCGTTCGTCGCTGGATCTGCGCGTGCGCCAGCTGGCGACCGAGACGCAGGAGATGATGAGCGAGCTGGAAGGGGTCTCGGAGGGTCTGGTTCCGCTGGCGTTGAATGACTACCGCCGTCAGGTTGGGGCCCAGGAGTTGACGCTGGTCGGCTCCAACAACCGCATCATTGCCTCGTCCACCGACAGCCCGATCCGCCGCCTGCCGAGTCCCCCCGGGGCCGATATCCTGATGCGGGTGCGCCCGGAGCAGCCGTATTCGCGACTTGAGCCGCAGACCGACGGCTCGCTGGTGATTCGCGTGGTGGCGACCACCAGTAGTCGAAGACCGGGGGCGGAGAACCGCATCCTGCAGGGGATTTATCCGGTCGATCCGCGCATGTCGGCCCTGTCACAACGCGTGGAGGATGCCTTTGCCGGCTACCGCGAATTCGCCTACCTGCGCGGCCCGATCATCCAGGGCTTTATCTTTACCCTGTCGCTGGCGCTGGCGATCTCGCTGATGGCGGCTCTGTGGGCCGGGCTTCTGGTGGCCAGGCGCATGGTGCGTCCGATCTCCGATCTGGTGCAGGGGACGCGCTCGGTCGCGGCTGGCGACTATTCCACCCGGCTCGCGGTGCAGCGGGCCGACGAGCTGGGCTTTCTGGTGCAGTCGTTCAATGCGATGACGCGCACGCTGAACGAGGCGCGTGACGAGGCCGAACGCAACCGCCGCCTGCTGGATGCCGAGCGCGCCTACCTGGAGAGCGTCCTGCAGCACCTGCGTTCCGGCGTGCTCGCGCTGGATGGCAGTCTGCGCCTTCGCACCGCGAACGAGGCCGCCGGCCAGATCCTGGAGTGCGACCTGCAGGGCGCCCGCACGCGTCCGATCTCCGAGCTGGGCGCCGAGTGTCCGCTGGTCGGGCAGTTCTTCGAGGCGATCAACGATGCCCTGGCGCGCCAGGAAGACGAGTGGTCGCGGCAGGTTGTCGTGTTTACCCGTTCAGGGCGCAAGGTGCTGATGACGCGTGCCGTATGGCTGCCAACCTCGGGCTCCAGCCGCGGCCTGCACGCGATCGTGTTCGATGACATGACCGAGTTCCTGAAGGCGCAGCGCGACGCGGCCTGGGGCGAGGTGGCGCGGCGTTTGGCACACGAGATCAAGAATCCGCTGACCCCGATCCAGCTCTCCGCCGAGCGTCTGTCGCGCCGGCTGGGCAAGGTCCTGGACGGGGCGGATCGCGAGGTCTTGGATCGCGCGACCGGTACGATCATCCAGCAGGTGGAGGCGATGAAGACGCTGGTCAACGCCTTCCGCGATTACGCCCAGGCCCCGCGCCTGGAACTGGGATCGGTGGACCTGAACCAGCTGATCCAGGATGTCTGCGAGCTGTATGTCGATTCCGACGGCCATTCCCGTGTACAGACCGACCTGGAGTCGGGCCTCCCCGGGATTCGGGGCGACGCCGGACGCCTGCGACAGCTGCTGCACAACCTGATCAAGAACGCGCTGGAGGCCGGCAAGGACCAGGAGGCGTTCGTGGTGCATATCGCGACCGCCTATCTCGACGATCCGACCGGACCCCATATCGAGCTGCGGGTGACCGACACCGGCCCGGGTATCAAGCCCGAGTTGCTGGAACGCATCTTCGAGCCCTACACCACCGACAAGCCGCGTGGAACCGGTCTCGGTTTGGCGGTCGCGCAGAAGATCGTCGAGGAACATGGCGGCATGATTGAGTGCCATAATGAACCGGCGGGCGAAGGTGGGGCGGTTTTCCGCATTCGCATCCCGGTCGAACATACCCCGCAGGCCCTGGCCCACGAGGAACCGGAATGAGCGAACCCTACGTACTGGTCGTCGACGACGAACCGGATATCCGGATGCTGTTGCAGGATGTCCTCGAGGACGAGGGCTATCAGGTGGCGCTGGCCGGCTCGGTGGCCGAGGCCAAGGCTCAGCGCCGTAGTCGCCGGCCGGATCTGATTCTCCTCGACGTCTGGATGCCGGATGGCGACGGGATCTCCCTGCTCAAGGAGTGGGGCGACGACGAGGGTCTGCCCTGTCCGGTGGTGATGATCTCCGGCCACGGCAATGTCGAGACCGCCGTCGATGCCACGCGCCTGGGGGCCTACGACTTCATCGAAAAGCCACTGTCGATCGACAAGCTGCTGATCACGCTGAACAACGCCCTGGAGGCCGCCCGCCTGCAGCGCGAGAACGTGGGCCTGAAACGCCATGCCGGCACGGTCGCCGACCCGGTGGGCGGCAGTGCGGTGATGGTGAACCTGCGCGACCAGGTGCAGCGCATGGCGCAACACGACACCTGGGTGCTGATTACCGGCGAGCCCGGGGTGGGCAAACAGACCTTCGCCCGGCTGCTGCATGCGCGCAGCGCCCGTCGGGACAGTCCGTTCATCGTGGTCTCGGTCGGTTCGCTGTCGGGCGACGAGGCCGTGGCCGAGCTGTTCGGAAGCGAGCAAGGCGATCGTGTGCGCTATGGGCTGCTCGAGCAGGCCGCCGGTGGCGTGCTGTTTCTCGACGAGGTCGCGGAGATGGATATGCAGACGCAGGGGCGCCTGCTGCATGCCCTGGATACCCAGCGCATTACCCGTATCGGCGGCGATCAGCCGATCAGCGTCAACGTGCGGGTGATTGCCGCCAGCCAGCATGACCTTGGCGCGGCGGTGGAGCAGGGCCGGTTTCGCGAGGACCTGTACTACCGGTTGAACGTCCTCCCGCTGGCCATCCCGCCGCTGCGCGAGCACGCGGAGGACATCCCGGAGTTGCTGGACTACCATATGCGCCATCTGCACCAGCAGGAAGGCCTGCCGATGCGGCTGTTCCAGCGTCCGGCGCTGGAGCGGCTGCAGCAGTATCAGTGGCCCGGCAACGTGCGCGAGCTGCGCAACCTGGTGCAACGGCTGATGATCCTCGGCTCCGGTGACGAGATCACCCGCGACGAGGTCGAGCGCACCCTGACCGGCCAGCCGCAGCGCGGTGAGGAGTTCGAGGAGGGGGCACTGGCGATCCCCGACCTGCCGCTGCGCGAGGCGCGCGAGCAGTTCGAGCGCGAGTATCTGATCCAGCAACTGGAGCGCTCGGAAGGCAACATGACACGGCTGGCCGAGCGGGTGGGGCTGGAGCGCACCCACCTCTATCGCAAGTTCAAGGCACTGGGCATCGATCCAAAACGGGTGAAGGCCGACGGCTGAGACGCCAGCCTTCGTTTCCCTGGCACGACGCCCTGACATCTCCGGGACGGGAGACGCATGAAGCACATCATCATCCTCGGCGCCGGGCAGGTGGGCCAGTCATTGGCCGAGGCCCTGAGCGCCGACGGCATCGACATCACCATCGTCGACTCCCGCGGCGAGCGCCTGGCCGAGCTGGAGGACCAGTTCGACATCAAGACGGTGAACGGCTTCGCCTCGCACCCGAGCGTGCTGGAGGCCGCCGGGGCACAGGATGCCTCGATGGTCATCGCGGTGACCGACTCCGACGAGGTGAACATGATCGCCTGTCAGGTTGCCTCGACCCTGTTCAACGTCGAAACCAAGATCGCCCGTGTGCGCTCACGGGATTACCACGAGACCCCGGAGCTGTTCGCCCAGGATGCGATGCCGGTGGACATGCTGATCTCGCCGGAGGCGATCGTCACCCGTCACATCCACCGCCTGATCGAGCATCCGGGCTCGCTGCAGGTGCTGGAGTTTGCCGAGGGGCTGGTCTCGCTGGTCGGCGTGCGCGCCTACTACGGTGGGCCGCTGGTCGGGCACGAGCTGAAGAACCTGCAAAGCGACATGCCCGGCATCCACACGCGGGTCGCGGCGATCTTTCGCCAGAACCGCTCCATCCAGCCGGATGGCAGCACCGTGATCGAGGCCGACGACGAGGTCTTCTTCGTCGCCGCGAAGAAGAACATCCGTGCAGTCACCTCGGAGCTGCGCAAGCTGGAAAAGCCCTACAAACGCATCATGATCGCCGGCGGCGGCAATATCGGCGAGCGCCTGGCGGAGACGCTCAGCAAGCGCTACCGGGTCAAGGTGATCGAGCGCGACCCGGATCGCGCCGACCACCTGGCGCGCTCGCTGCCCAGCAATGTGCTGGTCCTGCATGGCGACAGTGCGGACGACCGCTTCCTCGAATCGATCGGCATCGAGAACAACGACGTCTTCTGTGCGGTGACCAACGACGACCAGGCCAACATCTTTGCCGGCATGCTGGCCAAGCGCTGGGGCGTGCGCAAGGTGATGTCGCTGATCAACCGTCCGAGCTATGTGGACCTGCTGCAAAGCGGCACGATTGACGTCGCGATCTCGCCGCAGCAGGCGACCATCAGCGCGCTGCTGGCGCGCGTGCGCGAGGGCGGAACGGCCACCGTGCATACCCTGCGTCGCGGCGCCGCCGAGGCAATCGAGACGGTGGTGAACGGCGATGCCCGCACCTCCCAGGTGGTGGGGCGGCGGATCGAGGAGATCGACTTCCCCGAGGGTACGAGTGTGGGCGCGGTGGTGCGCGGCGAGGACGTGATCATCCCGCACCACGACACGGTGATCGAGGCCGGTGACCACGTGATCCTGTTCCTGACCGACCGGCGCAAGGTCAAGCAGGTGCAGCGCCTGTTCCAGCCCTCCGCGCTGTTCTTCTAGGTCGTACTGGCCGATGCTGCATTTCGCATCCACCGCCCGCCTGCTTGGGGTCCTGCTGACGCTGTTCAGCCTGACCATGCTGCCGCCGGCGGCGATCGGGTTTCTCTACGGCGAGTCCACCGCCTGGGTGTTCCTGCAGGCGTTCGCGCTGCTGCTGCTGATCGGCGGGATCCTGTGGGGCTCGATGTACCGGGCGCGCAGCGACCTGCAGGTGCGCGACGGCTTCATCCTGGTCGTGCTGTTCTGGCTTGGGCTGGGGATTGCCGGGGCGGCGCCTCTGGTACTGGACCCGAACCTGCCGGTTTCGTTTACCGATGCGGTATTCGAGTCCATGTCCGGGCTTACCACCACCGGGGCGACGGTGCTCACCGGGCTGGACGACCTGCCGCGCGCGATCCTGTGGTATCGCCAGCAGCTACAGTGGCTGGGTGGCATGGGGATCATCGTGCTGGCAGTGGCGATCCTGCCGCTGCTGGGCGTGGGCGGCATGCAGCTGTTCAAGGCCGAAACCCCCGGCCCGATCCGTGACAACAAGCTGACCCCGCGCATTGCCGAGACCGCGCGCAACCTCTGGTACATCTACCTGGGCCTGACCGTGGCCTGCGCGCTGGCCTACTGGGCCGCCGGGATGGAGGCCTTCGACGCGGTCGGGCATGCGTTCTCGACCATCGCGATCGGGGGGTTCTCCACCTACGACGCCAGTATCGGGCACTTCGATTCGGTGGCGATCGAGACGGTGGCGATCGCGTTCATGATTCTTGGCGGGATGAACTTTGCGCTGCACTTCCTGGTGCTGCACCGCGCGACCTGGAAGCCGTACCGGCGTGACGAGGAACTGCGTACCTACCTGATCCTGCTGGTCTCCGCCGCCGTGATCGTGGTCGGCTACATGCTGTGGAGCGGCTTTGCCGCCGATACGAACGATGCCCTGCGACGGGGGATCTTCCACGTGGTGTCGGTGGCGACCACCACGGGCTTCACCACCGATGCGTTCTACCTGTGGCCGGGTTTTCTCCCGGTGCTGCTGATCTTCCTGTCGTTCATCGGGGCCTGCACCGGCTCCACCGGCGGCGGGATGAAGGTGGTGCGCGTACTGCTGCTGGTGAAGCAGGGGCTGCGCGAGATCAAGCGCCTGATCCATCCCCATGCCCGGATCGCGGTGAAGGTGAACGGCAAGGAAGCGCCCGACCGCGTGGTCCAGGCGGTCTGGGGCTTCCTCGCCGCCTACGTGATGGTCTTCGTGGTGATGATGCTGCTGATCATGGCCTCCGGGCTGGACCAGGTCACCTCGTTCTCCGCGGTGGCCGCGACCCTGAACAACCTTGGCCCCGGGTTGGGCGAGGTCGGGGCCAACTACGCCTCGATTAACGACTTCAGCAAGTGGGTGCTGGTGCTGGCGATGCTGATGGGCCGGCTGGAAATCTTTACCGTGCTGGTGCTTCTGTCGCCCGCCTTCTGGCGGCGTTAGCCTGACGATATCCAGAAGGAGGAGCTCCATGAGTGACATGATCGAACGCTTCCAGAACATGCTGGATGGCGGACAGGACTCCGCGATGCTGCGCTTTTCGCTGGGCAACGCCCTGGCGACCGACGGCCAGAAGGAGGCCGCGATTCCGCACCTGGAACGCGCGCTGGAACTGGATGGCGGGTATTCCGCCGCCTGGAAGCTGCTGGCCAAGACCCTCGTTGACCTGGAGCGGCCGCAGGCCGCGCTGTCCACCTGCGAACGCGGCATTGCCATCGCCACCGAGAAGGGCGACCTGCAGGCGGCGAAGGAGATGGAGGTCTATGCGAAGCGCGCGCGCAAGCAGCTCGATGCGGGCGGGGGCGCATGAGCGAACAGGCCGGGGAGACCCGCTCGGGCCAGGAGGCAGGCGCCTATCAGGCACCGCTGACCGGCCGTCATTTCGCCCCGCGCTACTGGGGCAGCTGGCTGCTGCTGGGCGTCGCCTGGGTGCTGCAGGAGATACCGCGCCCGGCCGTGCATGCACTGGCCCGGGGGCTCGGGCGACTGATCCGCAAGGGCGCCGGGCGCAGCCGCGCGGTGGTGGAGTGCAACCTCGAGCTGTGTTTCCCCGAAATGACCCCGGCCGAGCGCGAGAAGCGCATGGAGGCCTACTACCGCTACCAGGCGCAGACGGTGCTGGACTACGGCCTGCTCTGGTTCGGCAAGCCCGGCCAGCACGCCGCGCGCATCCGCATCGAGGGGCTGGAACACTACGAGCGCCTGCAGGCGGCCGGTACGCCGGTGATCGTCCTCGCCCCGCATTCGCTGGCGCTGGACTACGGCGGCGTGCGCATGAGCCAGATGTACGACGGTGTGTCGTTCGCCAAGCCGATGAAGAACCCGGTGCTGGAGTGGATTAACCACCGCAGCCGCACACGCTACTCGGGCGACATCTTCGCCCGTGAGCAGGGCCTGCGTCCGGCCATTCGCCAGCTTCGCCGCGGCCGTTTCTTCTACTACCTGCCGGACGAGGATCTGGGGGCCGAGGGAGCGGTGTTCGTCGACTTTTTTGGGGTACCCAAGGCGACGCTCACTGCGCTGGGACGCCTGGCGCGCATGTCGAAGGCGGCCGTGCTGCCCAGCTTCGCCTGGTACGACTCGGTGGCGGACCAGTACGTGATGCGCCTGTGGCCCCCGCTCGAGGGCTTCCCTAGCGGCGATGACCATACGGATGCCCGGCAGATGAACCAGGCCATCGAACGCGGGGTCACACAGGCCCCGGCCCAGTACCTGTGGTCCATGCGCCTGTTTCGCACCCGTCCCGAGGGCGAGCCCCCGCTCTATCCCAGCCGCAAGCGCTGATCGTCCATCCGCGATGCCCGAGGGCGATACCATCCACAAGCTGGCCCGGGCATTGGGTCCGCTGCTGACCGGCGCCGCGCTGGAGGCCGTGTCGACCCGGTCCCGGCGTGGTGCGGCACTGGTGGAGCATGGGGCCATGGCTGCGCGTGGCGTGAGCGCGCGCGGCAAGCATCTGCTGATCGAGCTGGACGACGCCGCGGGCCGCGCCTGGCAGCTGCGCACGCACCTGGGCATGTACGGGACCTGGCACCAGTATGCGCCGGGGGCCGTCTGGCACAAGCCGGAGTATCAGGCCTGGGCCGTGCTGCGGCTCGCGGACCGGGTGCTGGTCTGTTTCCATCCGCGCGAACTCGCCTGGCAACCCCGGCCGGAGGGGCGCGGCGACCCGGAGCGACTGGATGCGCGCGTGGGGCCGGATCTGCTGGACCCGGAGGTGGACCTGACCGCAGTCGTCCGGCGTATCCGTGCCCGCAGCGACCCCGCGCGACCCATTCTGGATGTGCTGCTGGATCAGTCGCTGGCGTCCGGCATCGGGAACATCTACAAGTCGGAGGTGCTGTTCCTGCACGGACGACATCCACTCGACCCGGTCGGCGCGATCACGGATGACGAGCTCCTGGCGCTCTATTGCGAAGCGGCGCGCCTGCTGCGACGCAACCTCAAGCCGGGCCCGCGTATCACGCGCGCGCGGGCCGAGACGGACGAGTACCTGAACGTGTACGGACGCAGCGGGCAGGCCTGCCGCACCTGCGGGACACCGGTGGAGCGGGCGCTGGCGGGCGAGCACCTGCGCTCCACCTACTGGTGTCCGTCCTGTCAGCCGGGGAAACACGGATGAATGCACACGCTCGCGTTGGTGCCCCGGGGAACCCGGCGGCGGGTACGGGCCACCAACGGGTACGGACCTAACGAGGGCAGGGACATGGACAAGCGATACCCGGGGCGGTTGCTGGCGGCCCCGTTGCTGGGCGGGCTTCTGGTGGCCTGCGGGGGTTCGGCCGGGATCGCGGCCGAGGAATTCTCCACCGCCGACGGCGAGCTGCGGGGCGAAGTCCTGCACTCGGGGCTCAATCACCCTTGGGCGATTGCCTTTCTGCCGGATGGCGGGGCGCTGATCAGCGAGCGGCCCGGGCAGCTGCGCTATTTCCCCGACGCGGAGAACCTCGAGGGGCGCGGCGAGATGGTGTCCGGCCTGCCGGACGACCTGGTTGCGAATAACCAGGGCGGGCTGCTGGATCTGGCCCTGCACCCGGATTACGAGGACAACGGCTGGCTGTACTTCACTTATTCCGCGCAGGTGGAGGGCGGTCAGACGACGCGCCTGGCCCGCGGGCAGTTCACGGACGGGGCGCTGGAGGAGGTCGAAGTGCTGTTCTCCGCCGAGCCGGCGGCCCGCGGCGGGCGTCACTTCGGCTCGCGCATCGTGTTCGACGACGAGGGCTATGTGTACGTCAGCATCGGCGATCGTGGTGACCAGGATCGCGCCCAGAAGAAGGACGACCATGCCGGCAGCATCGTGCGCCTGCACGATGACGGCTCGGTACCCGACGACAACCCGTTCCTCGACGAGGATGGCGCCCATCCCGAGCTTTGGGTGATCGGCGTGCGCAACCCGCAGGGGATGGTGATCGATCCCGAGACCGGCACCTTCTGGCAGAACGAGCACGGGCCGCGCGGTGGCGACGAGGTGAATATTATCGAGCCCGGCCTGAACTACGGCTGGCCGGTGATCTCGCATGGCGGCGCCTACTCCGGCGGCCCGATCGGTACCGGCGAGTCCGAGAAGGAGGGGATGGAGTCCGCCATCCACTACTGGACGCCGGCCATTGCCCCGTCCGGCATGGCGATCCTGCGTGATTCCGCCTTTGCCGCCTGGGATGGCGATCTGCTGGTGGGTGGCCTGCGGGGCCAGACCCTGCGCCGGCTGACCTTCGAGGGCCGCGAGCTGGTCAACGAGGAAGACCTGCTCCCCGATCTTGGCCGCCGCATCCGCGATGTGCGCGTGCACGATGGCGCGATTTACGTGCTGACCGACCACAACCCGGGCGAGCTGATCCGGCTGACCCCGGCCGATCCCGGCTGACGAATCCACGTTTCCGGAAGGAGCCCTTGTGATGTTTGCGTTTTCCGAGCCGCGCATGCCCGCGCCCGAGGAGGCCCTGCCCGGGCGCGACGAGCCGCTGCCGGTCCCGCCGCGGCACATGGTGCTGGGCACGCCGCTGGCGCCGCCCTATCCGGACGGCATGCAGGTGCTGCATGTGGGCATGGGCTGCTTCTGGGGTGCGGAGCGGCTGTTCTGGCAGATCGACGGCGTGTATTCGACCAGTGTGGGTTATGGCGGCGGCTATACCCGCAACCCGACCTACCGCGAGGTCTGTTCCGGGCAGACCGGGCACACCGAGTTGGTGCGTGTCGTGTTCGACCCGGCCCGAGTGTCGATCGATACGCTGTTGCGGGTGTTCTGGGAGGGACACGACCCGACCCAGGGCATGCGCCAGGGCAATGATGTCGGCACGCAGTACCGCTCCGCGATCTATGTGGAATCGGCCGAACAGCAGGCGGCGGCCGAGGTCAGCCGCGAGCGCTACCAGGCGGCGCTGGATGCCGCAGGGCGTGGCGCCATCACCACGGAGATCCAGCCACTGGACGCCTGGTACTTTGCCGAGGACTACCACCAGCAGTACCTGGCCAAGGTGCCTAACGGCTACTGCGGTCTGGGTGGGGTGGGCGTGTCCTATCCCTCGGGCTGAGGGTTCCTCCGTCTGCTATCCGCGGCCGGAAGAGCCGAAGCCGCCGACGCCACGGGCGCTCTCCTCGAAGTCCTCGACCACGCGAAAGCGCGGCTGGACGACCGGGACGATGACCAGCTGCGCCAGGCGTTCGCCGACCTCCAGGGTGTAGGCGTTCGCGCCCCGGTTCCAGCAGGAGACCATCAGTGGCCCCTGGTAGTCGGCGTCGATCAGGCCGACCAGGTTCCCCAGCACCAGGCCGTGCTTGTGACCTAGCCCGGAGCGGGGCAGGATCATCCCGGCGTAGCCCGGGTCCTCGATATGGATCGAGAGCCCGGTCGGGATCAGTTCGGCGGCGCCCGGCTCCAGCGTCAGCGGCGCCTCGGTCATCGCGCGCAGGTCGACGCCGGCCGAGCCGTTGGTGGCCGGGGCGGGCAGCGGGAAGTCCGCGCCCATGCGCGGGTCCAGGATCTTCAGGTCAATCTCGGGGGCGGGCATTCGGGGTTCCTTGATCCGTTTCGCATTCGGTCAGGCGCTCGACGATCAGCTCGATCAGCGCCCGGGCCAGCTGGGTCTTCGGCTGGCTGGGGAGCCGGCGCTCGCCACCCTCCCAGAGGCACAGCAGTTCGTTGTCGGGTGTGCCAAAGGCGCGGCCCTCGCCGACCCGGTTGGCGGCGATCAGGTCGAGCCCCTTGGCGCGGCGCTTGGCCTCGGCATGTTCGCGCAGGTGCTCGGTCTCGGCCGCGAAGCCGACCAGGAACGGGCGTCGGGGGAGCGAGGCCGCTTGTGTTGCCGCCTCAGCCAGGATGTCCCGGGTGCGCTCCAGCGCCAGGTGCATCACCGGGTCGGACTTCTTGATCTTCTGTGCCTGTGGTTCGGCCGGGCGGTAGTCGGCTACGGCCGCGGCCGCGATCAGGATGTCGGTCTCGGGCAGTCGCTCCATCACCGCGGCGTGCATGGCGGCCGCCGTTTCCGTGGCGATGCCTGCGACGCCCGCGGGCACGGCCTCGGCCGTCGGCCCATGCACCAGGGTCACGTGTGCGCCCGCATCGCGTGCCGCCGCGGCCAGGGCAAAGCCCATGCGCCCGGAGCTGCGGTTGCCGATAAAGCGCACGGGGTCGATCGGCTCGAAGGTGGGGCCGGCGGTAATCAGTACGTGACGCCCGGCCAGAGGGGCGTGTGCCGGCTGCAGCAGCTCCCGCGCGATCGCGGCGGGCTCGCGCATGCGACCCTCGCCCTGCTCGCCACAGGCCTGGTCGCCGCTGTCCGGCCCGATCAGGGTCACGCCGCGCTCGCTCAGGGTCGCGATATTGGCCTGCGTGGCCGGGTGGGCCCACATGCGATGGTTCATCGCCGGTGCCAGGGCGACCGGCGCGGTGGTGGCCAGCAGCAGCGTACTCAGCAGATCGTCCGCCAGGCCCTGGGCGTAGCGGGCGATCAGGCTGGCGCTGGCCGGGGCGACCACGATGCGGTCCGCCCAGCGTGCCAGGGCAATGTGATCCATGCCGGATTCCGCCTCGGCATCCAGCAGCTCGGTGCGCACCGGCGCGCCGGACAGGGCATGGAAGGTCAGCGGGGTCACGAAGGCGCGGGCGCCGGCCGTCATCACCACGCGCACCTCGCAGCCGGCGCGCTTCAGCTCGCGCACCAGCTCGCAGGCCTTGTAGGCGGAGATGCCGCCGCTGACGCCGATCAGAATCCGTGGCTGGTGGTCGTGGTGGTCCGTCATGCAGCGAATTCTACCCGGTTCCCTTGTCCTGGCGCGCGGAGACACCGGCGGTCAGGGCATAGCGCATCGCGTCCTCCAGCGAGAGATCCAGTGGCTCGATGCGGTCGCGCGGCAGCATCAGGGTGTAGCCGCCGATCTGGTAGCTCATCGGCATGTAGACCGCGATCGTCTCCGGGCCACCCAGGTTTTCCGGAAGCCCCTCGAAATCCTCGCGGGTGACAAAGCCGACCAGCTTGAAGTCGCTGCCCGGAAAGGTCACCAGCACGGCCTGCCCGAAGCGCTGATGGATGTCGCCGGAAAGGAGATTCGTTACGTCGCGCACGGTCCCGTGGATGGTCTTGACTACCGGGATGCGCTGCATCAGCGATTCCACCCAATCGAACAGGCCGCGCACCACATAGGCCTGCAGCAGAACGCCCAGCGCGAACACGAGCCCCAGCCCGGCCAGGATGCCCAGGCCCGGGAAATACAGGGCATCGGGCAGGATCGCGCGCAGCAGCCCGCCCAGCACCGTCTCCGCCGTGGTGCCCAGCCACCAGAGCAGGGCCAGGGTGATGACCAGGGGCAGGATGGCCGCCAGGCCGGTCAGGAAGGTCCGGGAAATCTTGCGCACCTGCAGTCTCCATCCTAGGGAAACACTGATCAATGTACACGCTCGCGCTCGAGTCGCTTTTGCGTGCGAACAAGGCGCGGTGAGCGCAGTGTAGCCGAGCTACATAAGCGAGCCGCAACGCCGTACGCACGCAAAAGCGGCCGAGCCCCTGCTGTTCAATGGTTTGTGGGGTTGGCACCCCAGGTTCCCCGATCCTGCGTTGCGCCGCTTGCGGGTAGAACCACCACTACCCGCTGCACGACGCTCCTTGTCTCGGAAAACCTGGGGTACCAACGCGAGCGTGTACATTGATCAGTGTTTCCCTGGGGGGAGGCCCCGATGCTATCAGTTTCGGCCGCGTAGGCGGCGCAGCGCACTTTGCGGCGGCTGGCGGGTCTATTCTTCACGATCGGGAATAGTCGGGGGTGATTGCCATGCAGGGATGGAAACCATTGGGTGTGGTGCTGGCGAGCCTGGCGATGGCATTGGTCTTGACCACGTCGTCGCCTGCTGGCGAGCCGGCGGCGCCCGAGGACTACGAAATGCAGCCCGAGGCCGTGGCCCCCGGGGTCTACGCCGTGATGACATCGGCGCGCGATTTCCCCAGCCGCGAGAATCTCGGCTGGAACGCGAACATGGCGTTCGTGGTGACCGACGAAGGTGTACTCGTGTTCGATACTGGCTCGTCCGAGACCATGGGCGTGGCCCTGCGCGAGGCCATCCGCGAGGTGACCGATCAGCCCGTGCGCTGGATCGTGAACAGCCACAGTCATGGCGACCACTGGCTGGGCAATCATGCGTTCGCCGAAGACGAGCCGGAGATCATGGCCGGCCCCGAGGCCATCGAGCGTATGGAGGCGGAGGCCGAAACCTGGGTCGAGAACTTTCGCGAGATGACCGATGGCGCGACCGGCGATACCACACCATTGCTGCCGAACAAGCCCGTGGACGAGCGCGTCACGCGAGTCCTGGGCGGTACCGAGGTCGTCATCTTTCCCTCCGGCGGTGCCCACTCCCCGGGTGACCTGATCGTCTGGTTGCCGCAGACGAAGATCCTGCTGGCCGGGGATGTGGTGTACAGCGATCGCGCGCCCTCGGTCTGGGATGGCGATGTCGCGCAGTGGATCGAGCTGCTGGACGAGCTGATCGCGCTGGAGCCCGATGTGGTCGTGCCCGGCCACGGCCGGCTCGAGGGGGCGGAGACCCTGCCGCGCCTGCAGAACTATCTGGTCACCCTCTGGGATGCGATTGAGGAGGGCGTGGAGCAGGGGCTGGCCGACTTCGAGACCGTGCCGCTCGTGCGCGAGCGCATGGCGGACATCCTCGAGGACTACCCGGGCTTCGAGGACAAGATCGACCGCTCGGTCGCCACGACCTACCCCGACGTCGAGGCCGCGGTGTTTTGAGGCGCGTGGCCGGAGTCAGAACTGCCAGGTGGCGTGCAGCGAGCCGAACTCCGCCGCGCCCTTGGCCTGGCCGCTGAACTCCCGCGAACGCCACACATGGGTGTAGCCCAGGCGCACCCCGCCCACATGGAACACGAACCCGGCGGTCAGTTCCCCCACTGCTGGGTGCTTGTCCACCGAGGGCCCGTCGCGAAACAGCGGGCCGTCCAGGAACAGGTCATAGGCCATCAGCCGGGTATCTACCCCCGCGAACAGATAGCCGCCCATGGAGCCGACCGTCTCGAAGGTATGCGAACCCGATAGGGCCGGATTGATCCGAGGCGGGCCGTAGTCGCGTGGCAGGTTGCGGCCGGCGCGCACGATTGCACCGGCGTTGGCGAAGGTGAACGGGCTGCCCACGGTCGCGCCCCAGTGTGGCGTCAGGTCCCAGCCCCAGCCGCCCTCGGCGCGATGCGAGCGCCCGCGTAGCTGGCGCTCGTAGCCCACCATCAGGGTTGCCTCGTTACCGATCTGGTCGTCCCACCCCTGCGGTTGCGGTGCGCTGGACCAGCTGTGGACTTCCTTCTGTGTGCGGTCGGCCAGCGAGGCGGGCCCGACGGTGCCCACGGTGACCTGCAGGCGGTCCAGCCGGTCGCCGTGATCCTCGGCCAGGCTGAAGTTCAGATAAAGCCAGCCGGCGTAGGGGCGGTCGTCCGGGTCCGCGGGCGAGCGCTCGATGTCCTCCGGGGTGTACATGTTCTGGCCCAGGTGGATGGCCGATTTCAGGCGCCCGCGCTCCTCGCGATCGACGAAGTAGGGCAGGGCGTCCGCGACCCGCTGCAGCCAGGGGGGTACGCGCTCCTCGCTGCGCGTCCAGCCGATGCGGAAGCCATTGGTGTAGTAGCGGTCCTCACCGGCGAACAGGTCGTTCTCGAACTCGAAGTGCAGCGCGTCGACGCCGCGCTCGGCGGCGGCCGGCGCTGCTGCGAGACCCAGCGGGACGGCCAGCGCGCCGGCCAGGGCAAGGGCCGCTCTCCCCGGGCGGGTTTTCGGGGGCTTCCGGTATGATCGACGCATGGACCTCTCCAACCAGATCATCTTCCTGGCGGCCATTGTGCTGTTGGGCAGCATCCTTTCGAGCGTGATCACCTCGCGGCTGGGTGTGCCCCTGCTGCTGGTGTTCCTGGTGATCGGCATGCTGCTCGGGCCAGAGGGCCCGGGCGGCCTCGAGGTGGAGAATATCACCCTGGCCTATCTGGTCGGCTCGGCCGCGCTCGCGATTATCCTGTTCGACGGCGGGATGCGCACTCCTGCTCGCAATTTCCGCATCGGGCTGAAACCAGCCCTGGGGCTGGCCACGTTCGGGGTGCTCGTTACCTCGGGCCTGACCGGGGTCTTTGCCGTCTGGTGGCTGGGGCTGTCCTGGCTGGAGGGGCTGCTGCTGGGGGCGATTGTGGGGTCCACCGACGCGGCGGCGGTGTTCTCGCTGTTGCGCTCGCGCGGGCTCGAGCTGAAAAGCCGAGTCGGTGCCACGCTCGAGATCGAGTCCGGCTCCAACGACCCGATGGCGATCTTCCTGACCATCGTGCTGATCGAGCTGCTGCTGATGCCCGATCAGCAGTTCGGTGTGGTCGTCGCCATCGAGTTTGTCCAGCAGATGGGGCTGGGGGCCTTGTTTGGTGTAGCGGGCGGTTTCGCCCTGCTGGCGCTGATCAACCGGGTGCCGATGGCGGGCGGGCTGTACCCGCTGTTCGCGATGGCCGGGGCACTGGCCATCTTCGGCCTGACCGGGCTGGTGGGCGGCTCGGGCTTTCTGGCCGTGTACCTGGCAGGGCTGCTGATCGGCAACCGCCCGCTGGAGGCCTCGCAGAACATCAAGCGCTTCCACGACGGGATCGCCTCGCTGGCACAGATCGGCATGTTCCTGATGCTCGGCATGCTGGTGACGCCCTCGGGGCTGCCCCCGGTGGCACTGGATGCGGGGCTCGTCGCCGCGGTCCTGATCCTGGTTGCCCGGCCCCTGGCCGTATGGCTGTGCCTGTACCCGTTCCGCTTCCCGTGGCGCGAACAGGTCTTCATCGCCTGGGTCGGTCTGCGCGGCGCGGTACCGATCATCCTGGCGCTGTTCCCGCTGCTCGCCGGGCTGGAGCTGGCGGGCTACTTCTTCCACGTCGTGTTCTTCGTGGTGCTGATCTCGCTGCTGGTGCAGGGCTGGACCGTCGCGCCCTCGGCGCGCTGGCTGGGACTGGAGCTGCCCCCGACCACCGCGCGGGTGCAGCGCACCGAGCTGGACATCCCCGGACAGCAGGAGATGGAGCTGGTCGGCTATCGCCTGGCCGAGACCACGCCGGTGGTGCGCGAGGCGTGGTCGAACTTCCGCCTGCCGGGCAGTGCGCGGGTCGTGGCCCACCTGCGCGAGGGCAAGCTGCTGGACACGCTCGAGCTGCTCGATCTGCATGCCGGCGACCACCTCTACATCATGGTCGCCCCGGCCGATCTGCATGACCTCGACCGCCTGTTCGTCCCGCAGGACCAGGTGCCGGAACGCCTGACCGAGCAAAGTGTGTTCGGGGAGTTTGCCCTCAATGGCGACGCCCAACTCGGGGCGGTCGGCATGGCCTACGGCGCCCCGGTACCGCCCGAACACCAGGGCGACACCCTGGAGGACTACCTGCGTCGTGAACTCCAGGCCGAGCCGGTCGTCGGCGACGCCGTCGACCTTGGCCCGATGCGCCTGGTGATCCGCGAGATGGACGGCGCCCGCATCACCAAGGTCGGCCTGAAGCTGCGCCACTGATGCCGTCGATGCCGGAGGCCGGACAGGGGGCTTGCTTGATCAGATCCGTATGGATCGCATTTGCGGCTTCAATTGAGGTGGGGGCTTTGATATAAGAATCAAAAGCAGGGTGTGACAAATTTCATACTTTTGGGCCGCCTGAGGCGCTGGGCGCGCACGGCGAGATGCCAAGAAGACGAAGGGGGGAGCGGGCCGGGGCGTCCGGAATGGGCCGGGCGCCCCAGTAGTGAGCGAAGGCTCCCCGGCCGCGCAGCGGCTATTTGCCGAGCATGGCCTTGAGGCCGGCCAGGTGGGCCTGGGCAGTGAGCTTCTGGGTCTCGGGATCCGGCGGCCTGGCGTCCGGCCATTCGAGGTGTTCTTCGGGCAATTCGTCGAGAAAGCGCGAGGGCTCGCATTCGAGGGTCTCGCCGTAGCGGGTCCGGTTCTGGGCGTAGGTGATCAGCAGGGTCTGCTGGGCACGGGTCAGCCCGACATAGGCGAGCCGCCGCTCCTCCTCGATGGAATCGTCCTCCACGCTGACCCGGTGCGGCAGCAGCTCCTCCTCGAAGCCGACCAGGCAGACATGCGGGAACTCCAGCCCCTTGGCCGTGTGCAGGGTCAGTAGTTGCACGGACTCGTCGCCGTCCTGGGACTCCCGGTTGCGGTCGAGAATGTCCATCAGGCTGATGCGGTTGACGATATCGGCCAGGTCCATGGTCTGCGCGTCGTCTGCCTCGTCGTCGCCGTACTCCGCGGTGGTGTTGCCGCCACCCATGCGCCCGACCCAGTCGATGAACTCGCGCACGTTCTCCATGCGTCGGGTCGCGGCCCGCGGGTTGGAGCTGTTCTCCAGCAGCCAGGACTCGTAGTCGATGTCCTCGACCAGGGTGCGCAGCAAGGCGTCCGGCGCTTCGTCCTCGCCGCGGCGCTGGAAGCCGTCGACCCAGTCGGTGAAGCGTTCCAGGCGTGCCTGCGCCCGGGCGTCCATGTACTCGGACAGGCCGGCCCCGCGCGCGGCCTGCAGCAGCGAGGTGCCACGCTGGTTGGCGTAGTGGCCGAGTTTCTCCAGCGTCGCCGGGCCGATCTCGCGGCGCGGCACATTGACCACGCGCAGGAAGGCGGTGTTGTCGTCCGGGTTGGCGAGCAGGCGCAGATAGGCGACCAGGTCCTTGATCTCGGCCTTCTCGAAGAACGACTGCCCGCCACTCAGGCGGTAGGGGATGCCCTGCTCGCGCAGGAGCTTCTCGAACAACCGTGACTGGTGGTTGCTGCGGTAGAGGATCGCGAAGTCGCCCCAGCCCGCGTTCAGGCGAAAGCGCCGGCGCATCAGTTCGGAGACCACGCGCGCGGCCTCGGTGTCGGCGTCGGAGCAGCCGATCACCTCGATCTTCTCGCCCTCGCCGAGCGCACTCCACAGGCGTTTCTCGAACACATGCGGGTTGTTGGCGATCAGCGCATTCGCGGTATGCAGGATGCGGTTGGTGGAGCGGTAGTTCTGCTCCAGCTTGATCACCTCCAGGCGCGGGAAGTCCTGCTGCAGACGCGCGAGGTTTTCCGGGCGGGCGCCGCGCCAGGCGTAGATCGACTGGTCGTCGTCGCCGACCACCGTCAGGCCGTCACTGACGCCCACCAGCAGGCGCACCAGCTGGTACTGCGCGGAGTTGGTGTCCTGGTATTCGTCCACCAGCAGGTGGCGGATGCGGTCCTGCCAGCGGTTGCGCAGCTCGGTGTCCGCGCGCAGGCAGTCCACCGGGCGCTTGATCAGGTCGTCGAAGTCCACCGCATTGTAGGCGCGAAGGGCATCCTCGTAGCGCGGGTAGAGATTGGCCGCGGCGATCGCCTCCGGGGCGTCGCTCATCTGGCTGGCTTCATGCAGCGCCTCTTCCGGCGTCATCAAGTCGTTCTTCCAGCGGCTGATGTGGCCGATCAGGGCGTCGACCTCGGAGCCGGTATCGTCGCGGTAGGTGATCTCGCGCAGCAGCGAGCGGCAGTCGCCTGGATCGAGGATGGAGAAGCCTGCGCGCAGCCCGGCCGCGTCCAGTTCGCGGCGCAGGAAGTTCAGCCCGAAGGTGTGGAAGGTGGAGACGCCGAGCCCGCGCGCCTGTTCCTTCGACAGGCGTCCCTGGACGCGCTCGCGCATCTCGCGCGCGGCCTTGTTGGTAAAGGTGATCGCGACAATCCGGCGCGCCTCCAGCCCGCGCTGCTCGATCAGGTACGCGATCTTCTCGGTGATCACCCGGGTCTTGCCCGAGCCCGCTCCGGCCAGGACCAGCAGGGGGCGGTCCGTGGTGGTCACGGCTGCCTGTTGTTGCGGATTCAGGTCGGACACAGGGTTGCGACTTCCTTCACGAAAAGAGGGCGGCGCGTAAACTACCCCAGTGCGTGCGCCTCATAAAGTGTGACCGTCCCTGGAGTGCCCTTTGGCGGTCGGTATCACGGACCGAATCACGAAAGAGACAAGGAGCTCGCATGCATTTCACGCAATGCATTCCCGCCGCCCTGCTGATCCTGCTGGTGGCTCTGGGCTCGCTTGGCATCGCTGGTTGCGCCACTATGGAGGGGTTTGGCGAAGACGTGCAGGATGCCGGTGAATCCATTGAGCGACAGGCCGAAGACAACTCCAACTGACCCGACCCTGCGTCAGACGGGCCTGCCCCGGCTGACCCAGTTCGACTTTCATCAGCACCTCCTGGAGGTCCCGGGTCCGGCGGTGATCCTGTTTACCCGCCGGGGCTGCGGGGCCTGCAAGGTGATGGGCCGGGTGCTGGAGCAGTGGCAGGCCGAGCCCGAAGCGCCCGCCCTGTTCGTCGTCGATGCAGAGATGGATACCGCGCTGGTGCGCGAGTTCGAGGTCTTCCACCTCCCGGCCCTGTTCGTTTTCAATGCCGGTGCCTACCACGGCCGCCTCGAGGCCCCGCCACGCCTGCCGTTGCTGCTCGAGGCCCTCGCGGCCTGCCTGCAGCGCCCGCCCGAGGAGGCCCCGTGACCGAGACTATGATCGTCGATCGCGACTGGTGGCCGTCGGCCCAAGTGCTTGAGAGCCCGAACCAGGACGCACGCCCTGCGGGGATGGAGCCCGAGTTGATCGTCGTGCATGCCATCAGCCTGCCGCCGGGCACGTTCGGCGGGCCGCACGTGGCCGAACTGTTCCAGAACCGGCTCGACCCCGGTGCCCACCCCTACTTTGCGCAGATCGCCGATCTGCGCGTGTCCGCCCATGTGCTGATCGATCGGGCGGGGGTGGCGACCCAGTTCGTGCCGTTCTCCCGGCGGGCCTGGCATGCCGGCGCCTCGCAGTGGCGTGGCCGCGAGCGCTGCAACGATTTTTCCATTGGCGTCGAACTCGAGGGCACCGACGACGATCCGTTCACGCCGGTGCAGTACGCCGAGCTGGCCCGTTTGATCGGCTGGCTGCGCGAACGCTTTCCGGCCATTACCCCGGATGCGCTGGTGGGCCACTGCGACATCGCCCCCGGGCGCAAGACCGACCCGGGCCCGCATTTCGACTGGGCCTGGCTGGAGGCCTGCCTGAGCGAGGACACGGCATGATTGTGGATCTGTTGCGACACGGCGAACCGGAGGGCGGGCAGCGCTATCGTGGGCATGGCTGCGACGACCCGCTCAGCGCGCAGGGGTGGACGCAGATGGAACACGCGGTGCGTGATGATGACGGCTGGCAGGCGGTCGTTAGTTCGCCGATGCACCGGTGCCGGGCGTTTGCCGAACGCCTGGCGGACGAGCGTGACCTGTCCCTGCATCTGGAGCCGGACCTGCGCGAGGTCGGCTTTGGCGACTGGGAGGGACGCACACGGGTCGAGCTGCAGCGCGAACGGCCGGAGGAATACCGGGCGTTCTATGCCGATCCGGTGCATTCGCGGCCGGCCGGGGCGGAGCCGCTGGGCGCCTTTCGCCGGCGGGTGGAGGCGGCCTTCGAGACCACGGTCGGCGGCCAGCCGGTGGAACGAGTGCTGGTGATCGTGCACGCCGGGGTCATCCGTGCGTTGGTCGGCTGGGTGATGGGGGTGCCGGACGAGCGGCTGTTCCAGCTGGAATGCGAGTATGCGAGCCGGACCCGACTGCATCGGCATCCGACGCGCGGCTGGCGCGTGATCCACACCAACCGCCTGCCGTGATGTGCGGAGGACGCGTTCCGGTTTGCACGTATGCGCCGGAACGGGAGAACGTCTCCGCAAGGAACTAGCTGGCGCGGCTCTTGCGCTTGGGTACAGCCTTCACCGACAGGTAGTAGCCCTTGTCGAGGATCTCGAACAGGCGGTCGATGTTCGGGTGTTTGCCCGGGTTGGCGCGGGCATCGTCGGCATGGCTGCCGTACATCAGCAAACCGGAGTTGGCGGCCTTCGGGCCGATGCCGCCGTAGTCCAGCGCCAGCTGGTAGTAGATCTGCAGCGACAGGGTCTGGCCGTCCACGTTCTCGATGGTCGCGCTCGGGTTGTAGTCCTCGCCGAACAGTTCCAGGCGTTCGAGATTGCTGACGTCGGGCAGCTTCTTGGGCATGTCGGACTCCTCGAAAAGATGGCGGCATTATCGGGGCATGCCGGGGCCGGGACAACCGCCGACCGCTTCCTGGCCAGAGCCGCTGGGGGCGGCATGCTAAGATAGCTCCTTTTTTTGAAGGGGTAGCAGCATGCAGCAAAGCGCGTTTATGGAGGCCGCCCAGGCCGCCGCCGATGCCGCGGACAAGGTCATTCGTCACTACTACGCCGCCGGCGTCGATGTGGAGACCAAGCCCGACGACACGCCCGTGACGCGCGCCGACGTGGAAAGCGAACAGGCGATCCGCCAGGTGATCCGCGAGCGGTTCCCGGATCACGGCTTCTACGGCGAGGAAACCGGCCAGTCGGACATGGACTCCGACTATGTCTGGCTGATCGACCCGATCGACGGCACCAAGAGCTTCGTGCGCCGCTACCCGTTCTTCTCCACCCAGATCGCGCTGATGCACAAGGGCGATCTGATCCTGGGGCTGTCCAATGGCATGCAGTTCGGAGAGCGCGCCTGGGCGGAAAAGGGCCAGGGCGCCTACCTCAACGGCGAAAAGATTGCCGTCGCCCCGACCACCGAGCTGGGCCGCGCCTCGCTGTCCACCGGGAACCTGAAGACCCTCGCGCAGAACCCCGAAGGCTGGACGGCGCTGGGGGGGATCATGGCCGAGGTCAATCGCACGCGCGGCTATGGCGACTTCTACCACTACCACCTGCTGGCGCGCGGCAGCATCGATCTGATCATCGAGTCGGATGTGAATATCCTCGATATCGCGGCGCTGGCCGTGATTGTGCGCGAGGCGGGCGGGGCCTTCACCAATCTGTCTGGCGGCGAGCTGGACCTGCAGACCACCAACGTGCTGGCGGCCGCGACGCCGGAACTGCACCGCACGGCGCTGCAGCGCCTCGGCTGGAAGGGCTAGATCGGTCGATGATTGCGCACACGCCCGTCAGGTGGCGGGCGTGTGCCGGGTCCGGCGGGGTGAGTTAGCGCTGGGCGCCGTTCCCGTTTCCGTTCCCGTGGCCGTTCTCGCTGATCAGGCCATGGGCACGCAGCTTCTTGCGCAGCGTGGCGCGGTTGAGCCCCAGAAGCGCCGCCGCCCGGCTCTGGTTGCCGTTGCAGCGCTCCAGCACGCAGGCCAGTAGCGGGCGCTCGACCTCGTTCATTACGAGCGCATAGAGGTCGTGACTACTCTGCCCGTCCAGCGTCTCGAAATACTGGTCCAGCGCATTGCGCACCGACTCGGCGAGTACGCAGCCCGACGCGAGGTTGCCGGATGATACCGGTTCCCCGCTTTGTTCTTGTTCTAAAGAGGGTACGTCCATCCTCATGCGGCCTCGCTTGTGATTCCTGACAGAATGGCGCGCAGGCGCCCAAGCTGTTCACTAGCGGTAGTGGCGGCGAGAAGGGAAGCCCGTGCCGCCCGGGTTGGGTCCTCCCCGAGACCCATGTGCTGAAGATACCAGCCCAGGTGCTTGCGCGCGATACGCACGCCCTGCATTTCGCCGTATTGCGCATGCAATGCCTGCAAATGCTCCTCGATCAGCGCAAGACGCGCATCCCATGTCGGGTCGACTGGCACCGGTTCGCCGGCGAGGGCGGCGCGGATCTGGCCGGGTAGCCAGGGGCGCCCCTGTGCCCCGCGCCCGATCATCAGTCCGGTCGCGCCGGTGGTTGCGAGCGCCCGGCGCGCACTGTCGATGTCGACTACATCGCCGTTGGCCAGCACCGGGATGGAAACGGCGCGTACCACACGCGCGATGGCCTCGTAGTCGGCCGTGCCCCGATAGGCGTCGGCGCGGGTGCGCCCGTGCACGGTCAGCATCGCGATGCCGCAATCCTGCGCGATGCCCGCGATGGTCTCGGCGTTGATCCGCTCGCGATCCAGCCCCAGGCGCATCTTCAGCGTGACCGGGACCTCGACGCTTTCCACCAGTGCGGTCAGCAGCTCGCGTACCCGCTCCGGTTCCCCCAGCAGGGCCGAGCCTGCGGCCTTGCTGCAGACCTTCTTGGCGGGGCAGCCGAGGTTCAGGTCGATCACGTCCGCCCCGCGGCGCACGTTCTCGCGCGCGGCCTCGGCCAGCGGTTCGGGTTCGTTGCCCAGCAGTTGCACGATGCGCGGGCGGGGTTCCTGGCGGTGGTCCAGCCGGTGCCGGCTCTTGTCGCTGCCCCACAGGCGCGTGTCCGAGGTGACCATCTCCGAGACAGCCGCGCTCGCGCCCAGGCGCCGCGCGATCAGGCGCAACGGCCGGTCACTGACCCCGGCCATCGGGGCCAGGAACACGGGTGGGCCGGGGAAATGGTGGGGGCCGAGCTGCATGCGGGATTTCGAACCAGCAGGGTAAAACCCGAGAGTCTAGCAGCGTTGAGCGGGGCGGGGTCAGTGCAGCGTGATGTGGGCCCCGGTGATGTGCGGCCCGGTATCAGGTAATTCGATCTCGATCGCATAGCGGTGACCCGCCGCCATCGGTGCCTGAAGGTTGGCATGGCCGTCCGCCGGATGGAGTCGCCAATGGCCGCGGGGTGTCCCCAGTCGGTCCGACAGCCAAACGTCTATGACCGGCCATCCCTGTTGCAGTGGGCTTTCCAGCTCAAAGCGCATGGACAGGTCTCCCGCGTTGGCGAGGTGCAGGTCGGGGGAGGAGACGCGGATGCGTTCCGGTTCGCGCCCAGGTTCCCATGGCGGGCAGAGATCCTCGACCCGCGGGGTGGTACAGAGACTCGCCCGGGCGTCGTCCAGTCCGCTCCAGGCCCCCGGGGGCACCGGCGGCGCCAGCAGGAGTTGCAGGGCGAGGAGGGCGAGCAGCAGGAGGGCCAGAAAGGCAGCGAAGGCCCGCCCCGGGCGGCGTGTGGCCAGTGCCGTGGCCTGCCCGGGGCGGGTATCGATATCGAGGTCCAGTGCCTGGCGCCGGGGGCTGCGCTCGATATCCAGGGAGGCGGTGTGGCGCACCGCCGAGATGCCGGGGCCGGTTGCCCGTTCGCCGGCGCCGCCGATCTCGAGTGCCACGAACAGTGCAAAGTCCGCACCGCAGGCATCACAGTGTGCCCGGTCCAGTCGCAGTTCCTCGCCGCGGGTCAGGGTGTGGGTAACGCCACAATGGGGACAGCGGGCGAGCATCGCGAGGGGCTCCGGTCAGCCGTACCAGAAGACCGGTCGCGGGCGCATACGCTAGCGCCGGCGCCCGCTGAGCAGGGCCCAGCCCTCGCGGGTGTCCTCGATCCCGATGTCAAAGGCGTCCGCGTAGGCCGCCATGACCTCGTCGGCCTGGCGCTCCAGCAGGCCGGCCAGCAGCAGGCGCGCCCCCGGGCGAGCCGCACGGGCCAGTTCCGGGGCGAGGTCGATCAGGGGTTTGGCCAGGATGTTGGCGATCACCAGGTCAAAGCCCGCATCGGGTACCGGGTGGTCGGTCAGGCCGACCTCGATCCGGTCCTCGGAGATGTCGTTTGCCGCCGCATTGCTGTAGGTGGCCTGGACGGCCTGGCGGTCGATGTCGGTGCCCACTGCATGCCGTGCCCCCAGCTTCAGGGCGGCAATCGCGAGGATGCCGGAGCCGCAGCCGTAGTCGAGCACCTGCTGGTCGCGTGGCGGGTTCGCCGCCAGTGATTTCAGGCACATCGCGGTGGTCGGGTGATTGCCGGTGCCAAAGGCCAGGCCCGGGTCGAGATGCACGAACACGCCATCCTCGACGTCGGGCGGGGTCTCCCAGGAGGGCACGATCCACAGCGGGCCCCCGCAGTGGATGGCGCCCAGGCCATCGAGCCCCGCGCGCACCCAGTCCTGATCCTCGATCGCGACCACGGAGATGGATTCCGGCGCCGGCTGGAGTCGCTCCAGCGAGGCCGCGGCCAGCTCGGCCTGGGTGGCGTCGGCGAACACGGCCTTCAGGCACACGCTGGACCAAAGCGGATGGGTACCCAGCGGGGGCTCGAACAGCGGCTCGTCGGCGCCGTCGTGGAGCTCCACGCTGACGGCGCCAAGCTCGAACAGGGCATCCTCCAGGGGCTCGGCCTGCTCCGGGGCAATCTGGCACTGCAGCTCGGCGAGGCTCATCAGGTCAGCGACTTCAGCTTCTTCTCCAGGTAGTGGATATCGGTCCCACCGTTCTGGAAGTTCGCATCATTCATCAGCTCGCTGTGCAGGGCGATGTTGGTCTCGATCCCGTCGATCACGATCTCGCCGAGCGCGCCGCGCATGCGGGCGATTGCGATCTTGCGGTCAAACCCGTGGGCGATCAGCTTGCCGATCATCGAGTCGTAGTAGGGCGGCACCGCGTAGCCGTTGTAGATGTGGGTGTCCATGCGGATGCCGAGCCCGCCCGGGGCGTGATACTGCTGGATGGTGCCCGGGCTGGGGATGAACGTGGCCGGGTTCTCGGCGTTGATGCGGCACTCGATCGCGTGCCCGCGGATCTCCACCTGATCCTGGGTCAGGGACAGCGGTTCGCCCGCCGCGATGAGAATCTGTTCGCGCACCAGGTCGATACCGGTGACCTGCTCGGTCACCGTGTGCTCGACCTGCAGCCGGGTGTTCATCTCGATGAAGTAGAACTCGCCGTTCTCGTACAGGAACTCGAAGGTCCCGGCGCCGCGGTAGCCGATCTCCTGGCAGGCCCGCACCAGCCGCTCGCTCATGGCCTGACGCTGTTCGTCGGTGATGCCCGGTGCCGGGGCCTCCTCGATCACCTTCTGGTGGCGGCGCTGCATCGAGCAGTCGCGCTCGCCCAGGCAGATGGCGTTGCCGTGGCTGTCGGAGAGGATCTGGAACTCCACGTGGCGCGGGTGCTCGAGGTACTTCTCCATGTACAGGGTGTCGTTGCCGAACCCCTGCTGGGCCTCGCTGCGGGTCAGCGAGATCGAATGCAGCAGCGCGCCCTCGGTGTGCACCACGCGCATGCCGCGGCCACCGCCGCCCGCGGCGGCCTTGATGATCACCGGGTAGCCAATCTCGCGGGCCAGCGCCATGTTGGTGTCGGCGTCGTCGGTCAGCGCGCCGCCGGAGCCGGGCACACAGGGGACGCCGGCATCCTGCATCGCCTGCTTGGCCGAGACCTTGTCGCCCATCAGGCGAATCGTCTCGGCGCGCGGGCCGATAAAGGCAAAGCCCGAGGACTCCACGCGCTCGGCAAAGTCCGCGTTCTCCGACAGGAAACCGTAGCCGGGGTGGATCGCGCCGGCATCGGTGACCTCGGCCGCGGCGATCAGCGCGGGGATGTTCAGGTAGCTCTCGCCGGAGGCGGCCGGCCCGATGCAGACCGACTCGTCGGCCAGGCGCACGTGCTTCAGGTCGCGGTCGGCGCTGGAGTGCACCGCGACCGTCGCAATGCCCATCTCGCGGCAGGTGCGCAGGACCCGCAGGGCGATCTCGCCGCGGTTGGCGATCAGAATCTTTTCAAACATGCTCGGACCTGTAGGCAGCGAAGTCGGGGGGCGTCAGCCGATGATGAACAGGGGCTGGCCGTATTCCACCGGGTTGCCGTTCTCGACCAGGATGTCGCGGATGGTGCCGGCCTGGTCCGCCTCGATGGGGTTGAGCATCTTCATCGCCTCGATGATGCACAGCGTCTCGCCGACCTCTACCGTCTGGCCGACCTCGACAAAGGGCTTCGCGCCGGGACTCGGGGCACGGTAGAAGGTGCCGACCATCGGCGCGGTGACCGGGTGGCCGTCCACTTCCGGCGCCGCCGGTGCCGCGGCCTCGCCCGCCGGGGCGGCCGGGGCGGCGGCCGGTGCCGGGGCGGGCATCGCTGCCGGGGCGGCGGCCACGGCGGAGCCGCTCGGCGAACGGGTGATGCGCACCGATTCCTCGCCTTCGTGGATCTCGATCTCGTGGATGCCGCTCTCGTCGAGCAGATCGATCAGTTTCTTGACCTTGCGAATATCCATGGGGTGTCTATGACTCCTTGAGGGCCGCGATTGCCGCGTCCAGTGCCATCCGGTAGCCGATGACGCCGAACCCGCTCAGGGTGCCGGCGGCGACATCGGCCAGGCGCGAAGTATGACGAAACGCCTCGCGCGCGTGGATGTTGCTGATGTGAATCTCGTAAAACGGGATGTCGACGCCCAGCAGGGCGTCGCGCAGGCTTACGCTGGTGTGCGTCAGGCCGCCCGGGTTGATCAGGATGCGGCGTACGCCCTCGTTGCGTGCCGCATGGATGCGGTCGATCAGCTCGCCCTCGTGGTTGCTCTGAAAGCAGGCCAGGGTCTCCCCGGCGGCCTGGGCGTGCGCAGTCAGGTCGGCCTCGATGTCCGCCAGCGTATGGTGCCCGTACCGCTCCGGCTCCCGCTGTCCCAGCAGGTTCAGGTTGGGGCCGTTGAGTAGCAGGATAGAAGGCATGATGGGCGGAATCGGCAGCGATCCTGTCGTGAATGGACGCGATTGCACCAAAAATGGAAGGTGCATCGAATGAACGGGATTCTGCCGTACCGGTGGTGCGAGTGTCCAGCGAGACAGGCGTTTTTTGCCCGGGCTCGTGTGATGGGCGACTGCGATATGCCGATGGGTTGGGGCAGCCGTTCGAGCTTCGAGAGATTCCGGGCGAACGGTGCGTTTCGCAGGGCTCAACGCACCCTAGGTCGCGCCGATGTCACGGTAGGATGCCGATGAGCGCAGCGAATCGCATCAACGGCGGCCGGCGGGTGGCTCCAGGCGCAGGCCGCGGACCTCGCCCAGGGCGCCGCCGGCACGCAGGGCGGCGGCGAACGGGGACTGGCGCGCCGGTTCGCCGTTGATGCTCTCGATGGTGACGCCGCGGCGCTTCGGCAGCCAGCGGCTCCCGGCGAGCTGGCGGATCGCCTCGGTGACGAGGGCGGCGTGCTCCTCCGCGGTGTCGATGCCGGGGATGGTCTCCCAGACGAACAGCTGGCGGCCGGAGGCGGCCAGGTACAGCAGCGGCTGGCCGCCGGCCAGCGCGACCAGCGCCCCGGCCACGCGGCGCAGGCGGCCCTCGGCCGCTTCCGGCGGCTGTGGCCAGGGCAGGAGCTGGCCCCAGGGGTTGGCCGGGTCGACGCTGGCCAGCCACTGCGGTTCGGGGGTGTCGTCGGCCGCGCGTTCCAGGGCGCGCAGGCGGTCCACCGCGCCGGCGCGGGCGAACTGCGCGCCGGTCAGGCCCTCGACGAAGTGGCCGCGGCGCAGCTTGCCGGCGTCCTCCATCGCGCGGTAGACGGGATACACGCGCCCGAAGCCGCCGGGCAGGCCCTCGGCGCGGGCCATCTCGCGGCTGACCACACCGTAGCGGGCCAGCAGGTTCTCGGCCTGTTCGCGGGCGCGCTCGGTCAGCGACACGCCGGGGTCGATCAGCTCGGCGACTCGTGACCAGCGCCCGCCCGCCAGACCCTGTCCCGGGCGTCGCCGGCCGCGCGCGGAGGTCCTGCGCTGGCCCAGGCTGCGCAGCGGCGCGAAGGTGTCGTTGGTGATCTGCCCGGCCCAGACCAGGTCCCAGATCGCGGCCTCGATCGCGTCCTGGCGGGCATCCGGCTGCGCCGTCCGGGCCGCGCGTTCCAGCTCCAGGTAGAAGCAGGCGCCGCGCTGGTCCAGGGTGTCCAGGATCGCCTGCGCCAGCGGGTCGTCGCTGGCGGGGGTATCCGCGGCACCGGCCTCCGGTTCCAGCAGCACCATCGCCTGTTCGCGGCGCAGGAAGCGGACCCGCCCGTTGCGCTGGCCCAGCGCACCACTGCCCACCCAGACGAACTCCCCGGAGGCGGTGATGCGGTCGAGCGCATCCAGCGAGAAGTCGCGCACCCGCATCGGCAGTACGTGGGCGGTCCAGGCGGACCAGGGCAGGGCGATGCCCTCCAGTTGCGTCAGCGTGTCGCGCAGGGCGCCGGCCCCGCGTCCGGGTTCGGTCAGACCCTGCCAGGCCGGCAGGAAGCGGCCCAGTGCGCGGGCGTCCACCGCCGCCGCCTCGTCGCGCAGCCGCGCCAGGGTGCGGCGCTTCAGCCGCCGCAGGATGTCCAGTTCGCACCAGTCCTCGCCGGTGCCCTGCGGGCGGATCTCGCCGCGCAGCAGTACGCCGGCGCGCTCCAGGCTCTCGAGCGCCGGCAGCAGTGCGCCCGGCGCGAGGCCGTAGCGAGCGCCCAGGTCCTCGTTGCGGAAAGGTCCGTGGGTACGGGCGTAGCGGCGCAGCAGCTGTTCCAGCGGGCGCTGCGGCGGTTCCAGGAAGGCGGCGGGCAGGCCGGGCGGGGGCACCACGCCGAGGGCATCGCGGTAGAGCGCGGCGTCCTCGGCCGCGATCCAGCGCGACTCGCCGGCGATGCGCACCTCCACCGCGCGCAGGGACCGGGCGAGCTGTTCCAGCCACGGCCCCGGTGCCTCGGCACAGGCGGCCGCCACTTCGTCCGGGCTCAGGTCCCCGCGCCGGCGCAGCAGGTCGTGCAGGGCGTCGGCGTCCGGCACCCGGGTCGCCTCGGTGGCGTGCGCCAGCTCGGCCTCCAGCTCGGCCAGGGCCTCGGGGTCGATCAGTTCGCGCAGCTCGGCCTGGCCCAGCAGTTCGGCCAGCATGCCGCGGTCGAGCGTGAGCGCCTGGGCCTTGCGCTCGGCCATCGGCGCGTCCTGCTCGTAGATGTAGGCCGCGACATAGGCGAACACCAGGCTGCGGGCGAACGGGGAGGCCTGCGGCGTCTCCACCTCGTGCACGCGGATGCGGCGTTCCTGCACGCCGCGCAGGATCTGGCGCAGGGCGTCCAGGTCGAACACGTCGGCCAGCACCTGGCGGTAGGTCTCCAGCACCACCGGGAAGCTCGCGTACTCGCGCACCGAGGCCAGCAGCTGCTGCGACTTCAGGCGCTGCGCCCACAGCGGGGTGCGCTGGCCGGGGCGGTTGCGTACCAGCAGCAGGGCGCGTGCCGCGTTCTCGCGAAAGGCGCTGGCGAACAGCGTGGAGTTGCCCAGCTCGCGGGTGACCGCCTCCTCCAGCTCCTCCGGGTCGGGGAACAGGCTGTCCAGCTCGGGCAGGTCCTCGCTGTCGGCCAGGCGCAGCACGATGCCGTCGTCGGTGTACATCACCTGCACCTCGAAGCCGGAGCGGCTGGTCAGCGCGCTCTGCAGGGCCAGCGCCCAGGGGGCGTGCACGCGCGCGCCAAACGGGGTCAGGATGCAGACGCGCCAGTCGCCGACCTCGTCGCGGAAGCGTTCGACCACGATGCGCTGGTCGGAGGGCAGCTGTCTGGTGGCCTCGCGCTGCTCGTCGATGTAGTCGCTGAGGGTCTCGACCGCCGCCTCCGACAGTGGCGCGTGTTCCCTGAGCCAGGTCGTGCGTTCGGCGCGGTTCATGCGGGCCAGCCGCTCGGTCGCGGCGCCGATGGCCTGGCCGAGCTGGATCGGGCGGCCGGGGCCGTCGCCATGCCAGAACGGCAGCTTGCCGACCTCGCCGGGGGCGGGGGAGACGAGCACGCGGTCGCGGGTAATCGCCTCCACGTGCCAGGTGCTGGCACCCAGGGTCACGTTCTCGCCGGTCTTCAGCTCGAACACCATCTCCTCGTCCAGTTCGCCGATGCGCGGCCCGCCCTCGCCGACATGCACGCCGTACAGCCCGCGGTCGGGGATGGTCCCGGCGTTCAGGCGCGCGGCGAGAGCCGCTCCTCGGCGCGGGGTCAGCTCGTCGCGGGCGCGGTCCCAGGCGAGCCAGGGGCGCAGGTCGGCAAAGTCGGTGCTCGGGTAATGGCCGGAGAGCATGTCCAGCGTGGCCTCGAGCAGCGCCCGCGACAGCTCGCGCCAGGGCGCGGCGCGGCGGACCAGCGCGTGCAGCTCGTCCACCGTGCGCGGGCGTTCGCAGACCATCGCGACGAGTTGCTGGGCCAGCACGTCCAGCGGGTTGTGCGGGGCGTGGATCGGTTCCAGCGCGCCGGCCTGCATGCGCTCGCCGATCACCGCGCATTCGAGCAGGTCGCCGCGAAAGCGCGGCAGCAGCAGCGAGCGCGAGACCTGGCCCACGCCGTGCCCGGCACGCCCGGCGCGCTGCAGCCCACGGGCGACCGCGCCGGGGGATTCGACCATGATCACCAGGTCCACCGCGCCCATGTCGATGCCCAGTTCCAGCGAGCTGGTCGCGACGATGCCGCGCAGGCGCCCGGTCTTCAGCCGGCCCTCGATCTCGGCGCGGCGCTCGTGGGACACGCTGCCGTGGTGAGCGGCGACCAGATCCTCCACCGGTTCGGCATCCTCCGGCTGCTGCTCGCGCCAGGCCTCGTTGATGCGCTGGACCAGACGCTCGCACAGCCCGCGGCTGTTCACGAACACGATGGTGGAGCGGTGCTCCAGGATCGCGGCCAGCAGGCGCGGCTCCAGGCGTGCGGCGCGGTCGCCGCCAGCGGCGGGGAGCTGCCCGGTGCCCTGGCTGTACACCGCGCCGAGGATGGAGCCGGACGGGATCGGGCCGGACGAGGGGGTCGTCGTATCCGGGCCCTCGACGGTCGGCGCTGCGTGCGCGGCGGGCGGCTCCTCGGGGGCGAGGATCTCCAGGTCCAGGCGCGGGGGCTCGGCGGCGTCGATCACCTCCACCTCGCGGTCGCCGCCGAGGAAGCCGCGCGCCACCTCCACCGGGTGCACGGTGGCGGACAGCCCGATGCGCTGCGGGTCCTTGTCGCAGCGCTCGGCCAGGCGTTCCAGCGACAGGGCGAGATGGGCGCCGCGCTTGTTGCCGGCCAGCGCGTGCACCTCGTCGATGATCACCGTGTGGACGGATTCGAGGTTTTCGGCGGCCTTCGAGCCCAGCAGCAGGTACAGCGACTCCGGCGTGGTCACCAGGATATCGCCGGGTTCGCGCGCCTGAGCGCGGCGCTCGGCCTGCGGGGTGTCGCCGGTGCGGATATGGACCACTGGCTCGCGCGGGGCATCATCGCCCAAGCGCGCGGCGGTCTGCGCGATCCCGGTCAGCGGGGCGCGCAGGTTGCGTTCGATGTCGGTGGCCAGCGCCTTCAGCGGCGAGATGTAGAGCACCGAGTAGCCGCGACGGGCATCCGGGGCGGGCTCGCCGGTCAGGCGATCAATGGCGCTGAGGAAGGCGGCGAGGGTCTTGCCGCTGCCGGTGGGGGCGATCAGCAGGCAGTGATGGCCGGCCCGGATCGCGGGCCAGCCGCGCGACTGGATCGCAGTCGCCTGCCCGAAGGCCTCGCCGAACCAGGTATCGGTCGCGGGGCGAAAGGGCGTGA
Organism: Thioalkalivibrio sp. ALgr1; assembly: GCF_000378285.1. Taxonomy (NCBI): domain Bacteria; kingdom Pseudomonadati; phylum Pseudomonadota; class Gammaproteobacteria; order Chromatiales; family Ectothiorhodospiraceae; genus Thioalkalivibrio; species Thioalkalivibrio sp. ALgr1. The sequence goes on along the minus strand of NZ_KB905132.1, from coordinate 62,825 downwards.
CCGGCATCGGCTCGGGCGTAGCGGGTCAGGCGTGGCCGACGGTGGTGTCGGTGGTGGCGTGGAAGTAGTCGCTGTCGCGCGCCAGCTCGTCAATCAGCTCGTGCAGCATGGTCAGACGGCTCTCGGCGTCCGCGAACGGGGCGCAGTCCTCGCACAACGGATCGCCGCAGGGCTGGCGGCTGTACAGCCAGAAGTGCACGGCACCGGCCAGCAGGCCGTCGGCGACGTCGCCGGTCTCGGTGGCCTGGCCGTCATCGGCGAGCCGGTTCGCCAGCTCGATCAGGTGCTGGGCGGCGTTGTTGTAGGTCTGGTCGGCGGTGTCGTTCATGGGATCTCGGGACAGTCTTGTTTCAGCCAGCGCCAGCCCGTTTGGCCGACACAGAACCCGATAGTTTACCGCGACTGGCCGATATTCCGAAGAAACAGGGGAATATGCCGCTCTTCCGGCGACAGGCCGCCGTGGGCGCCGACGAAGAACGGCCCCTCGTCGTCGTCCGGTGGGTCCACCAGGTAGGCGTCCTCCGCGGGCAGCAGCAGGTAGTCGCCGGCGCGTGCCCGCAGCTCGGGGTGCTCACGGTCATGCCCCGGCGGCAGGCCCAGCGTGCCGGGCCCCAGCCAGTCAGCGGCGGGGACTGCGGCTACGTCCGCGCCGAAGGCGGCGTCCAGGGCCGTCAGGAAGTCCGTGTCGCGTCCTTCGCGCACATGGGCGATGGCGGCACGTGGCTCGCCGGTCAGGCGGTGGCGCAGGCAGGCCTGCACCGCCGGGTGCTCGCGCAGGTCCAGGCGGCGTTCCATGGTACGCATGCCGTGGTCGGCGGTGGTCAGGAACACGCTTTCCGGGCGCTGGATCTGCGCGCAGGTCGCGGTGTAGGCCAGGTCCAGCTGCTTCAGGTGGCGCTCCACCTCCGGGCTTTCCGGGCCGTATTGGTGGCCCAGGTGGTCGAGCTCCGACCAATAGACGTAGGTGAAATGCGGCCCCGGGGTCGCGTTCACGTGCGCGGCCACCCGCGCCGGCAGTTCGGACAGGTCCTCGAAGCCGATGAACGCGGCGGAGCTGTTCATCATGCGGTTGTACGGGGTGCCGCCGATCCAGTCCGGGCCGATCATGGTGGTGTGGCAGCCGAGCCGGTCGACCAGGCGGTCTGGCTGTACGCGGCCGGTCAGCTCGCGGTAGCCGAGCGTGGCCGGGCGGTCCTCGGCGTCGCGCTCCTGGCCCATCAGTACCGTCAGCGTGCGTTCGGCGGACGGCAGGCGGGTGTGCCAGCCGAGCAGGCCGTGCTGCGCGGGCGTGCGCCCGGTCAGGATGCTGGTGATCGCGGTGGCCGTGGTGCTGGGGAACACGGTCTCGAGGTCGGTTACGTAGTCCGCGCCCAGCAGCGGTGTATGGCGGCGATAGCGGGTGGCAAAGCCGTCGATCAGCCACAGCACGATGTGGCGGTCCGGCCCCAGGTGCTCGGATACGCCCGGCAGCGGCGGGTGGCTGGCCGCCGGTTTCAGGCTGGCCTCAATCTGGCCGAGCAGGTCCATCAGCCCCGGCGCTTCCAGCCGAGCGCGCAGGATGTGGTCGACGGCCGATTCGGGCGCGGGGATCTCTGTTAGCGGCAAGGGATCAGGCCTTGCCGCCGTCGCCACCCATGCAGGGCGGGGAGTCGGCGACCTTGCCGGCGCGCTCGAACCACTGGTCCGGGTCCAGCGTGTGCAGCGCCAGGGCGTGGATGCCACCGGCCAGTTCGTCGGCCAGGGCCTGGTTCACCAGCCGGTGCCGCGCGATCAGCTTCTGGTCACGAAAGGCCTCGGACACCACTGTGACCTTGAAATGCGACTCCGAACCCGGCGGCACGTTGTGCATGTGGCTCTCGTTCACCACCTCCAGATGCTCGGGCGCAAAGCGCTCCTCCAGCTTCCGGGTAATGGTCTCCTGCATGGTCATGGATACTTCCTGACAATTGGATTCAACACGTGCAGTGTTTCGCCGAGCAGCGGCGATGTCCAGAACCGCCATCCGGCGGGCGGGATGCAGCAGGGTCAACGCGAATGGGAGGGGCTATGCGGCAGACGCTGGCGTTTGATGTGTACGGGACGCTGATCGATACGCAGGGGATTGCGGCGACGCTCGAGGGGTGGATGGGCGACCGGGCGCCGGTGCTGGCGCGGGCCTGGCGCGAGAAGCAGCTGGAGTACACCTTCCGGCGCGGGCTGATGGGGGCGTACGCGGATTTCGACACCTGCACCGAGCAGGCGTTGCGGTACTGCTGCGAGGCACTGGGTGTCGCGCTCGAAGCGGAGCAGGAGGCGGAGCTGTTGCGGCGCTATCGAGAGCTCCCGGCGTTTGCCGACGCGGGGCCTTCCCTGGACGAGCTGCACGCGGAGGGACTCCGCCTGTTCGCGTTCTCCAACGGGACGGCCGAGACGGTGAGCGGGCTTCTGCGGAACGCCGGGTTGGAGGATCGCTTCGAGGATCTCGTCAGCGTGGACGAGATTGGCTGCTTCAAACCGGACCCGCGCGTGTACCGGCATTTCCTGCAGCGGGCGAATGCGCTGCCCCGGCAGGCATGGCTGGTTTCAGGCAACCCCTTCGACGTGATCGGTGCGCAGGCTGCGGGCATGCGCACGGTCTGGCTTGACCGGGCGCGGCAGGGCCTGTTCGACCCCTGGGGCAAGGAGCCCACGGCCACCATCGGCGGCCTGGACGAACTGTCCGGGGCACTACGTTAGCCGGGGTCTTGCCGTCGGCAAATATTCCTGCTGGAGCGGCCTATTGGCGCCCGGTGGTTGCGCTACGATGGAGATCGGGCCGCCGCCGGGAGAGGAGCGTGAGCCAGCAGGTCAAGCAACGGGTCGCGCCCGCCGCAGAATCGCCCTTGATCCGTCCGGCCACGCTGGAGGATCTGGAGGCGCTGGTGGCGCTGGAGGATGCGGCGTTCGAGATCGATCGCATCTCGCGGCGGCAATTTCGCTACCTGCTGACGCGCGGGCATGCGGCCACGCTGGTGGCGGAGGGACCCGGCGGGGAGGGCCTGCTCGGCTACGTGATGCTGCTGTTCAGCCGCGGGACGTCGCTGGCGCGGCTGTACTCGATTGCGGTCAGCGCGCGGGCGCGCGGCCAGGGGCTGGGCCGGCGCCTGGTGGAGGCGGCGGAAGACGCGGCGCGCCAGCACGGGCGGACCGATCTGCGTCTGGAGGTGCGGCGCGACAATGCGGCCAGCCTGGCCCTGTTCCGCGGGCTCGGGTATCGCGACTTCGGCACCATCGACGACTACTACGAGGACCACATGGATGCGCTGCGGCTGCAGAAGTCGCTGGCGACCGGCCCCGATCCGGCGCTGGTACGCGCCCCGTACTACGCGCAGACGCTGGAGTTCACCTGTGGCCCGGCTGCGCTGATGATGGCGATGCGCGCGGTGGACCCGGCGCTGAAGCTGGACCGGCGCCTGGAGCTGCGCCTTTGGCGCGACGCCACCACGATTTTTATGACCTCGGGCCACGGCGGCTGCGGGCCGTACGGGCTCGCGCTGGCGGCCGCCCATCGTGGGTTCGAGGTGGAACTGCTGGTGCGCGATCGCGGGGTGGCGTTCGGGGATTCCGTGCGCAGCGCGGAGAAGAAGGAGGTGATGCAGCTGGTGCAGGAGGACATGGTCGAGGAGCTGGAACAGCTCGGGGTGCCGGTGGTGCACGGCCCGGTGAACGTGTCCCAGCTGGAGGCGCGCTTTGGCGAGGGCGGGGTGCCGGTGGTTCTGATCAGCAGCGTGCGGCTGTATGCCGAGCGCTTCCCGCACTGGGTCACGGTGACGGGTTTCGACGAGCGCTTTGTCTACGTGCATGACCCGTTCGTGGACGTGGAGCAAGGGGAGCGCGCGGTGGACTCGGTGAACATGCCGATCGCGCGTGCGGACTTCGAGCGCATGGCGCGCTACGGCCGCGCGGGCCTGCAGGCGGCGGTGATCGTCGGCCCGCGCCGTACGGCGGAGGGCGCGCATGCCTGAGCACCGCATCCTGGTCGAGCGCCGGGCGGACTGGAAGTCGCACTTCCCCGACCTTCCGGTCATGGCTATTGACGACTACCTGCGTGGCCCCGCTGCCGACGACCCGGCCAACCTGCGTGTGATCAACCTGTGCCGCAGCCAGCGTTACCTGTCCGCCGGGTACTACGGCTCGCTGCTGGCGGAGGCGCGCGGGCACCGGGTGATCCCCAGCGTGCGCACCCTGCAGGACCTGTCGCGCAAGTCCATCTACAGCCTGGATACCGAGGAGCTGGACGAGCGCGTGGCGCGCGTTCTGGGCCGCAGCCGCCAGGGCGCGCAGCCCGAGCGCCTGGAGCTGACCGTGCTGTTCGGCCAGTGCGACGAGCCGGCACTGCAGGAGATCGCCGCGCAGCTGTTCGCCCTGTTCCCCGCGCCGATGTTCCGGGTGGAGTTCCGGCTGCAGGGACGCTGGCAGATCCACGCCCTTCGCCCGTTCGCGCTGAACGCGCTGGAACCCGAGCAGGAGCCAGCCTTCTTCGCCGCGCTGGAGCGCTACCTCTCCAAACCCTGGCGCCGCCGCCGCGGGGCACGCAGCGCGCGCTACGAGCTGGCCATCCTGCACAACCCGGACGAGGCGATGGCCCCGTCCACGCCGGCCACGCTCAAGCGCTTCGCCCGCGCCGGGCAGGAGCAGGGGATGGATGTCGAGCTGATCCAGGCACGCGATCTGCCACGTCTGGCGGAGTTCGACGCCCTGTTTATCCGCGAGACCACGGCCATCGACCACTACACCTATCGCTTCGCGCGCAAGGCCGAGGCCGAGGGCATGGTGGTGATCGACGACGCCGACTCCATCCTGCGCTGCACCAACAAGGTCTATCTGGCCGAACGCCTTGCCGCCCATCGTGTGCCGACGCCAAAGACCGTGATCCTCAACCGCGAGACCGTCCTGCGTGCGGAGGAACAGATCGGCTATCCCGTGGTGCTCAAGATCCCGGACGGCAGCTTCTCGCGCGGGGTGTTCAAGGCGAACGACCGCGCCGAGCTGGAATCCATTGCCCGGCGCCTGCTGAAGGAGAGCGATCTGATCCTCGCCCAGGAGTTTGTCTACACCGAGTTCGACTGGCGCATTGGCGTGCTCAACCGCCAGCCGCTGTACGCCTCGCAGTACCTGATGTCGCGCAAGCACTGGCAGATCGTCAACCACGACGCCAAGGGTGGCCCGCGCGAGGGCGGCTTTCGCACGCCGGCACTGGCGGACGTTCCCGCCGCCGTGGTCAAGACGGCCGTCAAGGCCGCCAACCTGATCGGCAATGGCCTCTACGGCGTCGATCTCAAGCAGACCCCGCGCGGCGTGATGGTCATCGAGGTCAACGACAACCCCAACCTGGATGCCGGCATCGAGGACAAGGTCCTCGGCGAAACGCTCTACACCACCCTGATGCAGGACTTCGTCCGCCGCCTCGACGCCGCCCGCCGCCACCGCGCCGCGCCCTGACGTGGCGCGTTGAACGGCGTTACGCTATACGCCATTGGCGTACAGACCGGATGAAGAAGCGTCGTAGGATGTGATGAGCGAAGCGAATCGCATCGGGGGATGCACCGAGCGGGGAAGTGGTGCGTTTCGCTGCGCTCAACGGCAGCCTGTGGGTGCAGGATGTTGCCTACCCGCGTCGGGAGGTGTTCAGGCTACGGCCTCGGGCGGTTCCTGCAGCGGGTCGTGGAGTTCGAGGTCGACCATCAGCTCGTTGGCCAGGGCCTCCAGGTCATCCTGCAGTGTGTGCAGGTCCAGGTCCTCGGGAACGCCCAGGCGGGCCATCGCGCGGAACATCGGCTCGCCGGTCATCGAGCCCGGCTCGCAGGCGGTCTCCAGCGTCTCGACACTCACGCCGTGGTGCGAGAGCACGGCGGTAATGTCCTGCACGATTCCCGGTCGGTCGTGCCCGATCAGGTCCAGCACCACCGGATGCCGCGCCGCCGGCGGCAGTTCGCTGCCCCGCTGGATATGCACCTGCAGCCCGTCGCCTTCGAGCCCGCGCAGCGCGGCCTCCAGCGCGTCGGCGTTCTCGGTATCCACCTCCAGCAGTACCACCCCGGCAAACTGCCCGGCCAGATGTGCCATCCGACTCTCCAGCCAGTTGCCGCCCGCCGCACGTGCCCGGGCCGCTACCGCGCTGACCAGTCCCGGGTGGTCCGGTCCGATGAGCGTCAGAATCAAAGATGTCTTCATGGTCGATCTCCTGTTGCCGCTGGGGCAGGACAGTCCATGGTAAGCCAAGTGACGCCTGTTGGGTGTACTCGCGGTGCCGGGTGGGTGTGCCGAGCGTTGAGCACCTGCGGGGCAGGGGGTACTGTGGGGCGCCCAGACCGCACGGGCGCTTGATGGCCACCGATCGGCAACCTCAGCACGAGGCAGTCTCCACCGGGCTGGACGGCCTGGATCGGGTGCTCGACGGACTGCGGATCGGCGACAACGTGGTCTGGCGGGTCGATGACATCGCGGACTACCGCCGCTTTGTCCGGCCGTTCGTGGCCGCCGCCCGCGCCCAGGACCGTTCCATCATCTATCTGCGCTTTGGCGCGCATGCGCCGCTGGTGGAGCCGGGCCCGGGCATCGAGGTGGTCGCCATCGACGCGTTACGCGGCTTCGAGCCGTTTACCCGCCACGTGTTCCGCCTGATCACCGAGCATGGTCGCGGCGCCTTTTATCTGTGCGACTGCCTCTCCGACCTGCTGGAGGCCTGGGCCACCGACCACATGGTGGGCAACTTCTTCCGCGCCATCTGCCCCTATCTGTACGAGATGGATACGGTGGCCTGGTTCGCGCTGCATCCGCACAGCCATTCGCACACCACGCTGTCGCGCATCCGCGAGACCACGCAGGTGCTGATCGACGTGCGCCGCGCCGGCGAGGCGGTGCATGTGCAGCCGGTGAAGGTGTGGCAGCGCAGCTCGCCGACGATGTTCCTGCCGCACCGTCAGCACGGTACGCAGTTCGTGCCGGTGGTGGACAGCAGCGAGGCCACGCGGCTGCAGGCGTTGCTGGAGGAGCAGCGCCCCGGGCAGCCGCACGGCCGGCAGCTACTGGACTACTGGGACCGCCTGTTCCTCGCCGCCTCCGATGCGCTGGCGGAGGGGACGCCGGCGGCCGACCGTGCCCGGGTGCAGGACGAGATCCTGCGGGTGCTGATCGGCCGCGACGAGCGCATGCTGGAACTGGCGCGGCGCCACCTCGGGCTGGAGGAGCTGCTGGCGATCCGCGAACGCATGGTCGGTAGCGGCTACATCGGTGGCAAGGCCGTGGGCATGCTGCTGGCGCGGCGCATCCTGCTCGCGCAGGACCCGCAGCGCTGGCGGCGCTCACTGGAGCCGCACGATTCGCACTTCGTCGGTGCCGACGTGTACTACGCCTACCTGGTGCACAACGGCTGGTGGCCGCGGCTGATGCGCCAGCGCACCACCGAAGGCTATTTCGACGAGGCTTGTAGCCTGCGCCGCGACATGCTGCACGGCGAGATCCCGCCGGAGGTGCGCCGCGAATTGGAGCGGGTGCTCGACCACTACGGGCAGTACCCGATCCTGGTGCGTTCCAGCAGCCTCCTGGAAGACGGCTTCGGCAACGCCTTTGCCGGCAAGTACGAGAGCGTGTTCTGCGTAAACCAGGGCAGTCCCGGCGAGCGTCTGGCGCAGCTGGAGGACGCCATCCGCCGGGTCTATGCCTCGACCATGAGCGACGACGCGTTGAGCTACCGCCAGCAGCGTGGCCTGATGGATCAGGAAGAACCCATGGCGCTGCTGCTGCAGCGGGTCAACGGCCGCTACCACGGGCACTACTACCTTCCGGACGCCGCCGGGGTCGGGGTCTCGTGGAACACCTTCGTCTGGGACGGCGCGCTGGATCCGTCCGCCGGGATGCTGCGCCTGGTGCTGGGTCTGGGCACCCGCGCGGTGGACCGGGTCGCGCGCGACCATGCCTGCGTGGTGGCACTGGACCAGCCCGAACGGCGGCCGTTTCGCAGCCCGGAGGAGGCGTACCGCTATTCGCAGCACGCCGCCGACGTCCTCGACATCCAGGCCAACCGCGAGGCCGTCGTCCCCATCCAGGAACTGGCCGAGGCCGCGCCGGACCTGCCCCTGAACCTGCTCGGCGAGGTCGACCGTGAGGCCCGCCGCCGCGCCCGCGAACAGGGGCGCGAGGAGCGCTTGTGGCGGGTGACCTTCACCCCGCTGCTGCAGCGCACCGGCTTCGCCCCGCTGATGCGCGACCTGCTCAAGACCCTGGAGGCCGCCTACGCCCACCCGGTGGACGTCGAGTTCACTGTGCACCTCGACGCCGAAGGCAACGCCGGCGTGAACCTGGTGCAGTGCCGGCCGCTCGCCACCCTGGGCAGCGACCGGCCGGTGGAACTGCCCGGGAAGGTCGACCCGCAGCGGCTGCTGTTCGCCAGCCAGGGCCGCTTTATGGGCGGCAATCTGGACCTTGCCATCGACCGCGTCATCCGCGTGGACGGCGCACGCTACGCCGAGCTGCCCCGCCCGCAGAAATACGCCGTCGCCCGCCTGGTGGGCGCCCTCAACCACCAGTATGCCACCCCTGGTGACTGCACCACGCTCCTGATCGGCCCCGGCCGCTGGGGCACCAGCACCCCCGAACTGGGCGTGCCCGTGCGCTTCGCCGATATTGACCGCGTGCGCATACTGGTGGAGGTGGCCGACCCCGATGCCGGCATCGTCCCCGACCTCTCGTTCGGCAGCCACTTCTTCCAGGACCTGGTGGAGGCGCGGATCGCCTACGCTGCGCTGTTCCCCGCCGAGGCGGACTGCGAGTAACACCCCGCCTGGCTCGACCGGCACCCCGCGCACACGCCCGAGGTCGACATCGGGGACCCTGTGGACCCCGCGGTACTCGCAACCGTGCAGGTCCATGACACCCGCGACGCCGCCCTGCGGGTGGTCGCCGACGTGGTGCAGCAGCGCCTCGTCTGCTTCCGGGCCGGCTCGACTTTGACGGGTACGGGGTGACGGATCTGTTCCGTCGCCGGAACGAGTCAGTCGGCGTAGATCATGCGGCGGGTCATGCCGCCGTCGGCGGTCCAGATCTGGCCGGTGACGAAGCCGGCGTCGGGGCCGAGCAGAAAGGCGGTGAGGGCGGCGATGTCGCCGGGCTGGCCGACGCGCCCGGCCGGATGCTGGGTGTGGTCCTGTGCGGACAGCGGCTCGGCCTGTTGCTGCTCGGGACTGCGGGTGTCGATCCAGCCGGGGCGGATGGCGTTGACGCGGACCCCCGGGCCGGCGCTGATCGCCAGGGCGTGGGTGAAGGCGTCCAGTCCGCCCTTGCTCGCGGCGTAGGCCTCGGTGTCCGGTTCTGACTGCAGGGCGCGGGTGGAGCTGATGTTGACGATGGCGCCCCGGCGGCGGTGCAGCAGCGGCAGAGCATGCTTGGCGAGCAGGAAGGCGCCGGTGAGGTTGGTGTCCAGCCAGCGCTTCCAGTCGGCGAGTTCCAGCTCTTCCAGTGGTCCGGAGTGCGGGTCGCTGATGCCGGCGTTGTTCACCAGGGCATCCAGGCCGCCGTGCCATTCTTCCGTGCGTCGCACTGCCTCGCGGACCTGTTCCTCGTCGCGGACATCCAGCGTGATGGCCCGGGCGGTGGGGCCCAGCCGCGTGGCGGCCCGTTCGCATTCGGGGCCGTCGATATCGGCCAGCACGACCTGCCAGCCATCCCGCACCAGGCGCTTGGTAATGCCGAGGCCGATCCCGAGCGCCGCGCCGGTGACCAGCGCGACGCGTTGCGACCCGCTGTCCGGGGGTTCAGGCACCGGCGGTTTCGGGCAGGTTGTAGAAGGCGGTGGCGGTGGCGGTCGTGTGGGCGGCGAGGTCTTCCGGGGTCTCGTCGCGCAGGTGGGCCACGTATTCGCCGATGTGGGGGAGGAAGGCGGGTTCGTTGCGCCGGCCGTTGCCGATCTTCTTGCCGCTGCCCTTCGGCAGGGTGCGTGGCAGGAGGTAGGGCGCGTCGGTCTCGATCATCAGGCGGCCGCGCGGGATGCGCGGCACCAGCGGGTGCAGGTGGGTGCCGCGGCGTTCGTCGCAGACCCAGCCGGTGATGCCGATGTGGCAGTCGAGGTCGAGGTATTCCGCCAGGGCATCGGCCTCGCCGGTAAAGCAGTGCACCACAGCGGCCGGCAGCTTGTCGCGCCAGCGCCGCAGGATCTGGGCGAAGTCGTGGTGGGCGTCGCGCTCGTGCAGGAATACCGGCAGGCCGAGGTCGGCGGCCAGCTCCAGCTGGGCCTCGAAGGCGATGCGCTGCTGCGGGCGCGGCGAGTGGTCGCGGTTGTAGTCCAGCCCCATCTCGCCCATGGCGACGACGTTGGCGTCCGCGCGTGCGAGGTCACTGAACCGCGCGGCGATCGCGTCGGTCCACTGCTTTGCCAGGTGCGGATGCACGCCCAGCGTGGCGCGGCAGCAGTCCGGGTACTGGTCGGCGATCTCCAGGCATTTCTCGCTCTGGTGGGCGTCGGCGCCGGTGATCAGCATCCAGGACACGCCGGCCTCTCGGGCGCGTTCGAGGACCTCGTCGCGTTCCTTGTTGAAGGATTCGTGGGTGAGGTTGAAGCAGATATCGATCCATTCCATGCGCGGTATGCTAACGGATTGTTGTTGTGGTGCCAGTTTCCGGCGCTGGTCGGGGTACAAGTCGGGGTTCGGTCGAGAGATTGCCGCGTCGCCTTCGGCTCCTCGCAATGACGGGAAGAGACGGTGTCATCGCGAGGAGCGCAGCGACGTGGCGATCTCTGTGAGGAACCCCGGTGGTTGGGCCGAGAAACGTGGGGGGTGATGGATGGAGGTTGCCGCGGCGCCTCGCAATGACGTTGCCTTTGTCGGGGTTTAGCGTTCGTGCTTGCCGGGCGTGATACGTGTGGAAAGCGATTGATGACTGGAGTTTGGAATGCGTGATGCGAGTCCCCAGGCGGTTTATCTGAGCGATTACCAGCCGCCGGCGTTTGTGGTGGAGAGCCTGGAGCTGGACTTCGACCTGGCGGCGGCGACCACCGAGGTGACCACGCGCATGGCGGTGCGGCGCAACCCGCAGGCGGTGGAGCCGAACGGGGCGCTGCGGCTCTACGGCGATGGCGTCGAGCTGGTGTCACTGACCGTGGATGGCGCGGAGCCGGGCGAGGGCCTGCTCGAGCACGATGCCGAGGGCCTGCTGCTGCACGGCCTGCCGGAGCGTGCGCGGCTGGAGATCGTCAGCCGCTGTCACCCGGAGCAGAACACCGCGCTGGAAGGCCTGTACGCCTCCAGCGGCATGCTGTGCACGCAGTGCGAGCCGGAGGGCTTTCGCCGCATCACCTTCTTCCCCGACCGCCCGGATGTGCTGACCACCTACCGCGTGCGCCTGGAGGCGGACCGGGCGCAGTACCCGGTGCTGCTGGCCAACGGCAACCGCGTGGAGGCCGGCGAGCTGGACGGCGGGCGCCACTACGCGGTGTGGGAGGATCCGTTCCCCAAGCCGTCGTACCTGTTCGCACTGGTCGCCGGGGATCTGGCCTGCCAGCGCGACACCTTCACCACCATGTCCGGGCGCGAGGTGGCGCTGGAGCTTTATGTGGAGGAGCACAACGCCGATCGCTGCGATCACGCGCTGGCCTCGCTGAAGCGGGCGATGCGCTATGACGAGGAGGCCTTCGGCCGCGAATACGATCTGGACGTGTACATGATCGTCGCGGTGGACGACTTCAACATGGGGGCGATGGAGAACAAGGGGCTGAACCTGTTCAACGCCAAGTACGTGCTCGCCAGCCCCGACACCGCCACCGACAGCGACTTTGTCGCCATCGAGTCGGTGATCGCCCACGAGTACTTCCACAACTGGTCCGGTAACCGCGTGACCTGCCGCGACTGGTTCCAGCTGTCGCTGAAGGAGGGGCTCACGGTCTTCCGCGACCAGGAGTTCACCACCGACTGCACCCTGTTCGGGGTCAAGCGCATCGACGATGTCTCGCTGCTGCGCGCCCATCAGTTCCCCGAGGACGCCGGGCCGCTGGCGCACCCCGTGCGCCCGGACCACTACGCCGAGATCAACAACTTCTACACCCTGACGGTGTACGAGAAGGGCGCGGAGCTGATCCGCATGCTGCGTACCCTGATCGGGCGCGAGACCTTCCGCCGGGGGCTGGATCTCTACTTCCAGCGCTTCGACGGCCAGGCAGTGACGACAGACAACTTTGTCGCGGTGATGGCCGAGGCCAGCGGGCGCGATCTCTCCCGCTTCAAGCGCTGGTACACCCAGGCCGGCACGCCGCACGTGACCGCAAGCACCGCGTTCGACGGCCCCGGCGGACCGGCCCGTATCACACTCGCGCAGGAGACCCCGCCGACCCCGGGGCAGGCGCACAAGGAGCCGGTGGTGATCCCGGTGCGCATGGCCTTTCTCGATGCCGACGGCCAGCGCATCCGCGCGCGCCGGGAAGGCGACGAGGCCGAGCGCGACGAATGGGTGCTCGAGCTGGATGCCGCCGAGCACACCTTCTGCTTCGAGAATCTGTCCGCCGAGCCGGGCGCGATCTCCTGGCTGCGCGGCTTCTCCGCCCCGGTGATCCTGAACGCCAACCAGGGCGTGGACGAACTGGCCCACCTGCTGGCGCACGACGATGACGCCTTCTCCCGCTGGGAGGCCGCGCAGACCCTGTTCCGCCGCGCGATCCGCACGCGCATCCAGCACGACGCCGCCGACTCCGCGCTGGAGGCCGCCACCGAGCACGCCCTGCATGCCCTGATCGAGGACCCGGCGATCGAGCCGGTGCTGCTGGCGACTATCCTGCAACTGCCGCCCACGCGCGAGTTGGCCGAGTTGTTCGAGCGCGTCGATCCGGTGCGCCTGCGCATGGAGCGCGACGACCTGGAGAAGCGCCTTTACGCCCCGCTGGCCGGCGCGATGCAGCAGATCCAGCCGAAGCTGGATGCCGTGGACAACGGCGCCTTCACCGCCGAGGCGATGGGCCGGCGCCAGTTGCGCAACCGCCTGCTGGCGCTGCGTGTGGCCGCCGGCGACCAGGCCGCGGTGCCGGAGGCCCTGGCGCAGTACCAGAAGGCGCGCAGCATGACCATGCGCATGGGTGCGCTGAATGCGGTGAACGAGCTGGATCACGAGGCACGCGAGGTGCTGCTGACGGACTTCGAGCAGCGCTACCGCGACGATCCGCTGGTGCTGGACAAGTACTTCGGCCTGCAGGCCGGCAGCCAGGTCCCCGGCGGCTTCGAGCGCCTGGAGGCGCTGCTGGGGCACCCCGGGTTCCGCTGGACCAACCCGAACCGGGTGCGTGCGGTGCTGGGGCCGTTCATGGCGCGCAACGAACGCCATTTCCACCAGGAAGATGGCGCGGGCTACCGCCGCATGGGCGCCTTCATCGAGAAGCTGGATCCGATGAACCCGCAGACCGCCGCGCGCCTGGCCCAGCCGCTGACGCGCTGGCAGAAGGTGGACAGCGTTCGCGGCGAGCAGATGCGTGCGGAACTCGAGCGCCTCGCCGCACTCGAATTGTCGCGCGACCTGCGCGACGTGATCGAGCGCGCGCTGGCGTAGGAGGCCAGCCCTCTGGCCGATGGGGCGACGGGAATGTGTGTGGGAGCGGGCTTGCCCGCGAAGCCCCTGCCAAAGCCGGATGCGGGCAGGGGCATTCGCGTGCAGGCACGCTCCCACAGGGGTGCGCTGATGTGTGCGGGCTGTGGTAGCGTATCGGCGGGTTATCGGGGTGATGCCCCTTGAGGTGAGGGTTTGGCCGAAGTGAAACGGGTCTTCCATCGACTGCTGTGCTGGATGCTGGTGCTGGCGATTGCCGGCCTGCCGGCACTTGCGGCCGTCGCGAGCGAGGGAGGCAGTCACGCCGGGCATGCGATGCACGGGGCCCAGTCGCAGGGCGACAAGGCGGCGGATCACGCGGACCATGATCATTCGCATGATCACGCGCACGGCGACCACCATGATCACCATGCGCAGGACGATCACGCCGATACTCGGCATGGCGGCGACCACGCCCATGAAGCATCCGATTCCTCTGACGCCAGCGGGGTGATCCAGCACGCGGATTGCGTGGACGCGGCCTGCCTGGCGAGTTGCTCGGCCTGCAGCCACTGCCAGGGCATGCCGTCCATCACCGGTATGCATCTGCTGACCCCGGTCACGCAGGCCATGAGCCTGTATTCCTTCCAGAGCGGTCCGCCTGCGGCCGCGTTATACCGACCCCCCATCCTCTCCTGATCTGACTGTACCGGCCCGAGCGCCGGGGCTGTCCGTATATCCGGGTTCCACTCGGCACTGGCGGACGGCAAGGCCGTGTCGCGCGTTCGCGCGGGATGCGGAGTCGAAGTCCGATCGAGGAGATTTTCACGATGCGAGCAACCCGATTGCTGCTCCCCGTCGTTTCGGTGCTGTTCCTCGCCGGTTGCGCGGTCACCGCGCCCGAGCTGGACCGCTCCGAGCTGGCGGAGGACATCTCGGTGCAGGGGATCGACCTGCCCGAGTCGGAGATGCCCCGCCCCTCCGGCGAGCTGACGCTCGAGGAGGCCATTCATCAGGCCCTGTGGCGCAACCCGCGCATGCAGCAGGCCTACGCCAAGCTGGATCTGACGGCCGCCGACGTGGTCGAGGCCGCCCAGTTTTCCAATCCCACCCTGTCGCTGTCGGTGATGCGCCCCGAGGGCGGTGGCGGCAACGAGACGGGGGTTGGCCTGGCCTGGGGTATTTCCGGCCTGCTGATGCGCAGTGCCCGTCAGGACATTGCCGAATCCCACTGGGAGTCCACCCGTCTGCAGCTGGCCGAAGGCATGGTGGCCCTGGCCTCGGACACCGAGCGTGCCTGGTATGACGCGGTGGCCGCGCGCCAGCGGGCTCAGGTACAGGCGCTGGAGACCCGTGCCGCGGATCTCGGCTCGCTGCTGGGCGAGCGCTTCTATGACGCCGGCAATATCCCCGACCTGAAGCGGGCACAGCTGCGCATCCGTGCGGCCGAGGCCCGGCTGAAGCTCGAGGATGCGCGGCAGCGCGAGCGCGAGACCCGTCTGCGCCTGGCCCACCTGATGGGGCTGCCCGGCCAGGTGGATGGCTGGGAGGTGCCCGGCAAGCTGCCACTGCCGCTGGCCGGTGTGGAGGATCGCGATGCCCTGGTCGAGCAGGCGCTGGAGCAGCGTCTGGACCTGCGGGCCCTGGACCATGCCCTGGAGGGGCTCACCGAGGGGGTGGCCCTGGTGCGGCGCTATCGCTGGCTGGGTGACATCGAGCCCGGTATCGAGTTCGAGCGCGAGACGGACGGCACCCGCCTGTGGGGCGGTGGCATCTCCTTCACCCTGCCGATCTTCAACCAGAACCAGGCCGGCATCGCCCGGGCCGAGGCGCGGTTGGAGGACGGCGAGGCCCGGAAGGCCAAACTGGAGCAGGCGGTGACCGCCGACGTCCACCAGCACTTCGTGCGGCTGGCTCATAACCGGGACAAGTTCAGCACCAAGCGCTACGAACTGCTCCCGGCCCGCGAGATCGAGCTGGAGCGTATGCAGGAACGGGTGAACTTCATGTTCGACGATGTGTTCGACCTGCTGGTGACCAAGCAGGAAGAGCTGGCCGACTGGCAGCGGGCCGTGGCCGCGCTGGGTGACTACTGGCGGGCCCGGGTGGATCTGGCCTTTACGGTGGCCGGCGAGCTGCCGGGCGGGGCGCCGGGTGACGAGGGCTATCTCGAAACCGACGCGCTCGAGCATGACCCGTCCGAGATGGATCACGGCCATCATGACCACGGTGACCACGGTGACCACGGTGACCACGGTGATCACGGTGATCACGGGGATCACGGGGATCACGGGGATCACGGGGATCACGGGGATCACGGGGATCACGGGGATCACGGAGATCACGGAGATCACGGAGATCACGGAGATCACGGAGATCACGGAGGTCATGACCATGGCGATCACGGTGACCACGGCGACGACGGTCACGGAGGGCATCACTGATGAAACGGCGTAACTTCCTGCTGGCCGCCGGCGCGGCAATGCTGCCGGCAACCACCCTGACCCGGGTGATGGCCGAAACGGGTCACGAGCACCACAACGAGGGCGATGCCACGCCCGGCGAACGCACCGAACAGGGCTACATGCCGGTGCATACGCCGAACGGCTGGACCCTGCCGTACGAAATGAACAACGGCGTGAAGGAGTTCCATCTGGTCGCCGAGGAGATCGAGCACGAGTTCGCACCCGGTTCGGTGGCCAAGTGCTGGGGCTACAACGGCACCACCCCGGGGCCGACCATCGAGGCGGTGGAGGGCGACAAGGTCCGCATCTACGTGACCAACCGCCTGCCGGAATACACCTCGGTGCACTGGCACGGCATCCATCTGCCCTCGGGCATGGATGGGGTGAAGGGCGTGACCCAGCCGCCGATCCATCCGGGGGAGACCTTCGTCTACGAGTTCGAGCTGAACCAGCACGGCACGCACATGTACCACCCGCATGCCGACGAAATGGTGCAGATGGCGATGGGGATGATGGGGATGTTCATCATCCACCCGAAGGACGGCGAGATCGAACCGGTGGACCGTGACTACGCGATCCTGCTGCACAACTGGGGCCTGCATCCCGGTACCCGCACGCCCGATCCGTCGATCATGGTGGACTTCGATCTGTGGTCGATGAACTCCAAGGTCTTCCCGGCTATCGACTCGCTGGTGGCGAAGACTGGCGAGCGCGTGCGCATCCGCATGGGCAACCTGTCGATGTGGAACCACCCGATGCATGTGCACGGGGTGTCGTTCGAGGTGACCGGCTCCGATGGCGGGCGCTGGCCGCGCGAGCAGTGGCGCAAGGAGACCACCGAGATCGTGGCGGTCGGCCAGACCCGCGATATCGAGTTCACGGCACCGCCGGGGGACTGGGCCTTCCACTGCCACATGACGCATCACACCATGAATCCGATGGGGCATGGCATCGCCAACACCCTGGGCGTGGACCAGTCCGGTCTCGAGGAGGAGATCCGCACGTTGCTGCCGGGCTACATGGCCATGGGCGAGCACGGCATGGCGGATCACCAGGACCACACCGATGGCGGCCATATGCGCGGGCCGGAGAACACCCTGGCGATGGGCATGGGCCAGGGACCGTTCGGCAACATCGGCATGGGTGGCATGTTCACCCTGATCAAGGTGCGCGACGACCTGGAGCCCGGGGATTTCCGTGATCCGGGCTGGTACTGGCACCCGGACGGGGAGGTCGCCCGCCGTGTGAGCAGCGACCCCGACTTCGGTAGTCCGGTGCGCCGCGGCAAGGTCGCGGGTGCGGATTCCGACGGGCTCCCGACCCCCAGTCGCGATGCCCATGGCGGGCATGGAGGCCACGGGGGGCATGGAGGACACAACGGTCACGGAAGCCATAACCACTGAGTTTCCACCGGTGCGGGCACCGGGACCGCCGCAAGGCGGCCCCTGGTGGCCTGCGGCCGGCGGACTCTAAGACGACACGACTGCACTTAACAAAGAGGAAACTCAATCATGATGACGATTCGTACCCGTAATACCCTGCGTTCCGCCCTTGCGGCCCTGCTGCTGGCTGTCGCCGCGCCCCTGCTGGCTCACGAGGGCGAGATGGGGCATGTGCCCGAGGACGGCTCCACGGTGCAGGGGACCCCGGAGGAGATCGGGATTCACTTCGATGGCGCGATGCGCATTACCCAGTTCGACGTGATCGGCCCGCGTGGCCGGGTCTCCCTGGAAGATCAGCCCGGCAATGACCCGACCGAGGAATACCATGTGCGCCCGGCCGGCGACCTGGAACCGGGTCGTTACGAGGTGCGCTGGCGCGGCCTGGCTCGTGACGGCCACATGATGTCCGGGACCTTCCGCTTTACGGTGGAGGACTGAGCCGTGGCCTGGCTGTCTGCGCTTGCCGGTGTGGATGCCTGGACGGTCGCCATGATCCTGGTGGCGGCCGGCTTCTATGCCGGTGCCTTGCTGGCGGCCGGGGCGGTTCTGTTTCGCCTGGCGTTTCCGGATCTGCCCGATCCGGAACGTCGGGCGGCCAGCCGCACGGGGGCGATCGCGGCCTGGGCCGCGATCGTGCTGGCCGTGATCGAGTGGCCGCTGCAGGCCGGGTATCTCGGGGGTGGCAATGGTGCCGCCGCAGTCGACCCCATGCTGCTCGGTATGGTATTCGAGGGCGCGCAGGGGACTCAGCTAATCCTCGCCGTGAGTGGCTTGCTGCTGGTGCAGGCGATCTTGCTGGATGCCCGGCGCCTGCCGGGGCTCGGGCATGGCTTGAGTCTCGGAGGCGTGTTGCTGGTCATGCTCGCCTTCGTCCAGGTCGGGCACACGGTCGACGAACCCCGCTGGTTGCTCGGCGGGCTGCTGGTGCTGCACCTGCTGGCGGCTGCATTCTGGATTGGTTCGTTATGGCCCCTGTATCGCCTGGCAGGACACCCAGCTGGCGGAGCGGATGCCGTACGCATCCTGGATCGCTTCGGTCGGGTGGCGGCGTTCGGGGTTGGCCTGCTGGTGCTCGCGGGCGTCGTTCTGGCTGCGCTTCTGCTCGGCGGGGTCACGCCACTGCTCACTACCGGCTACGGGCAGTTCCTGATCGGCAAGGTGCTGATTGTGGCCCTGCTCCTGCTGCTGGCGGCCTCCAACAAGTGGCGCCTGGTGCCCGCCTTCGAGCGGGGCGAGCCCCGGGCCCCGCAGCGCCTCCGGCGCAGTATCGCGATGGAGATCGGACTGGTGGGGCTGGTGTTGCTGGTCACGGCCATACTGACCACGGTCAGTTCCCCTGCCAACGGGTAGAGAAAGGGGCACCTCCCGGATATCCGGGAGGTGCCATTGGGTATCAGATCGGGCGCTGGGCGACAGTGGCCTCGAGCTCGACTTCCTCGCCGTCGCGCAGGAGTTTGATCGTCAGTTCGGCGCCCGGATCGGTCCGTGCAATGACATTCAGGGCCTCGCGCGGGCTGTTGACCGCGTCGTCATTGAGGTGGGTGATTACGTCGCCGATCTCGATGCCGGCCTCCTGGGCGGGGCCGTCACGCAGGATGCCGGCGACCAGGACCCCGCGTGGGGCATCCAGCCCGAAGGAGTCGGCCAGTTCGCGGTTCATCGCCTGGACTTCGATCCCCAGCCAGCCGCGGGAGACATAGCCTTGTTCGATGATCTCGGTCATTACGTCGCGGGCGAGGTCCACCGGGATCGCGAAGCCAATGCCATGGGACCCCCCGGAGCGCGAGAAGATCGCGGTATTGATGCCGATTACCTCGCCCTTGGCATTGATCAGTGCGCCACCGGAGTTGCCGGGGTTGATCGCCGCGTCGGTCTGAATGAAGTCCTCGAAGGTGTTGATCCCGAGCTGGTTGCGCCCGGTGGCGGAGACGATCCCCTGGGTCACGGTCTGCCCGACACCGAAGGGGTTGCCGATCGCGAGCACGACGTCACCGACCCGCAGCTCGCGGGAGTGGCCAACCGTGACCACGGCCACGTCGTCGGTGCGGATGCGCAGGACGGCGAGGTCGGTATCGGGGTCGATGCCGATAATCTCGGCCGGATGGGCGTCGCCATTGGGCAGGACCACAGCGATCGCGTCGGCCTCCTCGATCACGTGGTGGTTGGTCAGGATATGGCCCCGATCGGTCATGATTACGCCGGAACCCAGGCTGGCCTGCTCGGTGTCGCCCGGGGGCACGGGCTGGCCAAAGAACTCGTGCAGGTCGAGGATGCCGGGGGTGTCGAGCACGCGCGAGGTCATGATGTTGACCACGGCCGGCGCGGCCCGCTCGACCCCGTCGGCGTAGCTGAGCGCGGCACTGCTGGTCGTGGAGAGCGGGGCGGCGACTTGCAGCTCCGCCTGCTCGCCCCGGTCGCGGTCAAGCACATGCGGAAAGAACACGGCGACGACCACGGCGATCGCCACGCCGGTCAGGGCCGCTTGCAGCAGGAAACGCGAGAAATTCACCATATAGTGAATATACCGAAATGGGATGGGCTGCACAGCCGCCGATCCCGGTCCAGCCGGAGAACCGATCGTGATCGAACGTGACGTATTAATGCAGGCCCTGAACGAGGAGCTTCAGCCGGAGCGCTTTCGCGACTATTGTCCGAACGGGTTGCAGGTAGAGGGGCGGGCCGAGGTGCGCCGCATCGTCAGCGGGGTGACGGCATCGCTGGCGCTGGTCGAGGCCGCGATCGAGGACGGGGCCGACACGATCCTGGTGCATCACGGCTATTTCTGGAAGGGCGAGCCAGAGGTGGTCACTGGCATGAAGCGTGAACGCCTGCGCCGGCTGCTGGAGCACGAGATCAATCTGGTGGCCTACCACCTGCCGCTGGATGCGCATCCGGAGCTGGGCAACAACACCCAACTGGCCAATCGCCTCGGATTCGCGATCGAGGGGGTGCTGCGCGAGGACGGCGTGGGCCAGTACGGTCGTTCTGCCGCCGAGGTGTCGGGGGCGGACCTGCGCGACCACATCTCCGCCGTGCTGGGGCGCGAGTGTCTGTGGGTGCCGGGCGGCGAGCGGCCGATTCGGCGCGTTGCCTGGTGCACTGGCGGGGCGCAGTCATTACTGATGGAGGCGGCGGCGCAGGGTGTGGATGCCTATATCAGTGGCGAGATTTCCGAGCAGACCACTCACGAGGCGCGCGAGAGCGGGGTGCACTACTTCGCCGCGGGGCATCATGCGACCGAGCGCTACGGGGCGCCTGCCCTGGGGGAATGGTGCGCCGAACGTTTCGGTCTGGAGCACCGGTTCATCGACATCGACAACCCTGCCTGACCGGCGCCCCGGCGAGCGCACATTCGCGGGGCAATCTGCTCTTGCCGGGGGCGCTGAAATCCCGCCTTTATCATGAATAACTTATGATCGATTGGGCGCGTCTGGCGACGCCGTCCGCCCGGTCTTAAGGCGTTCACCTACTTGACCTTATTAGCGTGTTCGGGAATTCTATCGGATTTTACTGGCCGCCCCGCGGTGGCCTGCCCGTTCGCCCGTGAGCGCGCCCAGGGCGGCGCGCTCACGGGGCAGTCTGCGGGCATCTCCGCACCCTCGTCCGCGTATCGAGTGGCTGCCGAGACACGATTTCAACACGTTGTTTGGAGAGACAAACATGGCAAACCAAGGCGTAAATCGAGGCCGTCGCCGGTTCCTCGTCGCCGCGACGACAGTCGTCGGCGGTGCCGGTGTCGCAGCGGTCGCGACCCCGTTCCTGGCGTCCTTGCAGCCCAGCGCTCGCGCTCAGGCAGCAGGGGCTCCGGTCGAGTTCGACGTGACCGAGGTCGAGGCCGGCCAGCGCGTCAGCATCGAGTGGCGTGGACAGCCGATCTGGATCGTGCGGCGTACCGACGAAATGCTGGATGGTTTGTCCCAGGTGACCGATCGCCTGCGCGATCCGGATTCCGAGAACGAGGCCCAGCAGCCGGAATACGCGCAGAACGAGCATCGCTCGATCAAGCCGGAAATCCTGGTGCTGATCGGGATCTGCACTCACCTCGGGTGCTCGCCGTCGTTCCGTCCGGAGATCGGCGATCCCGGCATGGGCTCCGACTGGCAGGGCGGCTGGCTGTGCGGTTGCCACGGTTCCCGCTTCGACATGGCCGGCCGCGTCTATCGCAACATGCCGGCGGTCGACAACCTCGAGGTGCCGCCGCACCACTACATCACGGACAACCTGCTGCTCGTGGGTGAAGATGAAGACGGAGGAGCTGTCTGATGGCCGGTAATCCCGCGGAAAAGTGGCAGGGTGGGCTGCTGGGTTGGGTTGACGCCCGCTTCCCCCTGTCCCAGATGTGGAACGAACATCTGGCTCAGTATTACACGCCGAAGAACTTCAACTTCTGGTATTTTTTCGGCTCCCTCGCCCTGCTGGTGCTGGTCATTCAGATCGTCTCCGGCATCTTCCTGACCATGTTCTACAAGCCTGATGCCGAGCTGGCCTTTGCGTCGGTCGAGTACATCATGCGCGACGTGGAATGGGGCTGGCTGATCCGCTACATGCACTCCACAGGCGCCTCGATGTTCTTCGTGGTGGTCTATCTGCACATGTTCCGGGCGCTCATGTACGGCTCCTACAAGAAGCCGCGCGAGCTGATCTGGATCTTCGGTGTGCTGATCTATCTGGTGCTGATGGCCGAAGCCTTCGCCGGCTACCTGCTGCCGTGGGGTCAGATGTCCTACTGGGGCGCGCAGGTGATCGTGAACCTGTTCCAGACCATCCCGTACATCGGGCCGGATCTGGTGACCTGGATTCGTGGTGACTTCCTGCTGTCCGATGCCACGCTGACGCGCTTCTTCGCGCTGCATGTGATTGCCCTGCCGCTGGTGCTGATCCTGCTGGTGGCCGCGCACATCATCGCGCTGCACGAAGTGGGTTCGAACAACCCCGATGGCGTCGAGATCAAGAAGAACAAGGACGAGAACGGCATCCCGAAGGATGGCATCCCGTTCCACCCGTACTACACCGTCAAGGACATCGTCGGCGTCGGCGTCTTCCTGATGGTGTTCGCCGTCATCATGTTCTTCTTCCCGATGGGCGGCGGTCTGTTCCTGAAGCCGGACAACATGATCCCGGCCGACCCGCTGGTTACACCCGAGCTGATTCCGCCGGTCTGGTACTTCACCTCGATGTACTCGGTGCTGCGTTCCGTGCCGGATCCGTTCCTCGGCGTGGTGGCTATGGGTGCCGCGGTGATGATGCTGTTCTTTATCCCCTGGCTGGACCGCAACCCGGTTCTGTCGATGCGCTATCGCTCGTTCGCAGCCAAGTTCAACCTGGCGGCGTTCGTGGTGGCTTTCGTGATCCTGGGCTGGCTGGGTCTGCAGCAGGCGACCACGATGATCAGCGAAATGAGCTTCCGCTGGTCGCTTGTGTACTTCGCGTTCTTCTTCCTGCTGTGGTTCCTCAGTCGGGAGCGCTCCGCGGCGGCCAGTCTGATTCTGTTCGCGGTGGTCGTGGGTATCTACACCCTCTACGACATCACGCGCTTCGATCCGAGTGACGCTAGCCTGATTATGTGGTCCTGGCTGATCCCGACCGTGCATCTGTTTGTCTGCATGGTGGTCCCGGTGTTTGCCCGGGGTCTGGGTCGTGATCGTGCCGTTCCGGAAAGGGTGACTTCGTAATGAAAACGTTTATCGCAACGACTGTTATGGCCCTGGCGGCCCTGTTCACCGTGCCGGCGGCCTCGGCTGCAAGCGCCAGCGGTGATCTGCAAAAAGCCAATGTGGACGTGACCAACCAGGCGTCGCTGCAACGCGGCGCCCGGCTGTACATGAACTACTGCATGGCCTGTCATTCCACCCAGTACATGCGTTACAACCGTGTGGGTCGCGACATCGGTCTGACCGAAGAGCAGGTCACCGAGAACTTCATCTTCATCACCGATGAGGATGGCGACCTGGTGAACCCGGGCTCGCTGATGAAGAACGCGATGTCCGACTCCTATGCCGACGAGGCCTTTGGTGTGACGCCGCCGGATCTGACCCTGGCGACCCGCATTCATGGCGAAGACTGGGTGTACACCTTCCTCAAGAGCTTCTACATCGACGAGGACCGCCCGCTGGGTGCCAACAACACGGTGTTCAGCAACGTCGGCATGCCGCATGTGCTGTGGGAGCTGCAGGGCTGGCAGGAGCTGGTCGAGGACGATGACGGAAACGAGCGGCTGGAGCTTGTACGCAATGGCTCGATGAGCCAGAGCGAGTACGATCGCGCAGTGCGTGACCTGGTCACCTACCTTTCGTACATGGGCGAACCGATGCAGCTCGACCGTCAGCGTATTGGCCTGTACGTCCTGATCTTCCTGGCCGTGTTTACCGTGCTGGCCTACTTCTTGAAAAAGGAGTACTGGAAAGACGTACACTAGGCGGCCTGAACCGTCGCTGGCGGGCGCTCACGGATGAGCGCCCGCCGGTGTTATTGACCGTCTGCCCGGCGCGGCGTGCCGCACGACCGGGGTAGGGAGAAAGTTATGGCGCTGGTCGCCAATCGTCGTTCCGTAATGACTCTGTTTTCTGCTCACGACTGCGTGCGCTGCCATCGCGTGCGTATCATCCTCGCCGAGAAGGACATCGCGGTGGATGTCGTCAACCTCGGGCCGGACGAGCTTCCCGAGGATCTCTCCGATCTCAACCCCTACAACGAGGTGCCGACCCTGGTGGATCGGGACCTGGCGCTGTACGGGACTCATGTGATCACCGAGTACCTGGACGAGCGTTTCCCGCATCCGCCGCTGATGCCGGTGGACCCGGTCTCCCGTGCGGCCGCGCGGCTGGCGCTTTATCGCGTCGAGCGCGACTGGTACGAGGGGTTGGATGCGGTGAAGAAGGCGTCCGGGGGCGGGCTGACCAAGGCGCGCAAGATCCTGCGCGAGAGCCTGATGAACTCGGCCGAGATCTTCGAGCTGAAGCCGTACTTCCTGAGTGACGAGTTCAGCATCGTGGATTGCGCGATCGCTCCGGT
Source organism: Thioalkalivibrio sp. ALgr1 (assembly GCF_000378285.1). Taxonomy (NCBI): domain Bacteria; kingdom Pseudomonadati; phylum Pseudomonadota; class Gammaproteobacteria; order Chromatiales; family Ectothiorhodospiraceae; genus Thioalkalivibrio; species Thioalkalivibrio sp. ALgr1. Next base: position 38,389 of record NZ_KB905132.1, on the reverse strand, counting down.
CATGTGGCGTCTGCCGTCACTGGGGATCGATCTCGATTCTCTGCCGACTGCGATTCAGGAATACGCGGATCGCGTCTGCAAGCGGGAATCCTTCCAGATCAGTCTCACCGAGGCCGAGCGCGAGCTGAGGCTGTGACCTCTTCGCGTCCCTATCTGCTCCGGGCTTTGTGGGAGTGGATCACGGATAACGGCTTTACGCCGCACATCCTGGTCGACGCCACGGTGGAGGGTGCGCTAGTGCCCGATGCCTTTGTCGAGCAGGGCAAGATCACGCTCAACATTGGCCCGTCTGCGGTGCAGGCGCTGAATATCGGGGACGAGGCGGTCGCCTTTTCCGCGCGTTTTGCCGGCAGCCCGATGGACGTCTACGTGCCCACGCAGGCGGTGCTCGCCGTCTATGCGCGCGAGAACGGGCAGGGGATGATGTTCGGCAGCGAGCCGGGACCAGGGCCGGAAGATGGCCCGGGCGGCGACGGACCAGACGACTCGGGTCCCGCGGGTTCGGATCAGGACGGGGACAAGCCGGCCGCCAAGCGCAAGGGTCCCGCCCTGAAGGTCGTCAAGTAAGCCCAGTGATGTCCGGCCCCGGCGCCTTGCCGGGGTTCAGGATGTTGTCGGGATCAAAGCTCTGTTTGATCCCGGCCATCAGGTTCAGCGCCACGGGATCGATCTCCCGGCCCACAAAGGCGCGTTTCACTAGCCCGATCCCGTGTTCGCCGGACAAGGTGCCACCGAGGCCCAGCACCAGGGTGAAGACCTCGTCCAGGCAGCGTTCGGCGGCGGCGAGCTCCTGCGGGTCGTCCGGGTTCACCAACAGATTCACGTGGATGTTGCCGTTACCGGCGTGACCAAAGTTCACGATCTTGATCGCGTGCGCCTGGGCGAGCCGGTCGAGGCCCGCGATCAGGTCGGGGATGCGCGAGACGGGTACGACCACATCCTCGTTGATCTTCTTCGGCGCGACGGTGCGCAGCGCCGGCGAGAGGGCCTTGCGCACGGCCCACAAGGCCTGGGCCTCTTCCGGGGTGTCCGCGCTGATGGTCTGCAGGCAACCCTCGCCATCGGCGGCGCCGCGGACGCCGCGCGTCGTCGCGTCGATCCCGGCCGCGGTGCCGTCCGTCTCGATCATCAGGATAGCCCCGGCGTCGCGGGGCAGTGGGCAGTCGGGGGCATAGTCACGAATCATTGCGATCGCCGAATGGTCCATGAACTCCAGGGCCGACGGGACCTCCGCGCGGCCCATCAGCCGCGATACGGCGGCGGCCGCGTCGCCCACGGTCCGATAAATGGCCTGAATCAGGCGTGTCGCCTCGGGTTTCGGTGTGAGGCGCAGCGTGGCTTCGGTGATCACGGCGAGGGTGCCTTCGGACCCGATGAGCAGCCGGGTGAGGTCATACCCGACGACGCCCTTGGTCGTGTGCACGCCCGTACGGAAGGCCTCGCCGGTGCCCGCGACCGCCGCAAGCCCCAGGGTGTTGTCTCGTGGCGTGCCGTACTTCACGGCATGGGGGCCCGCCGAGTTGTAGGCCAGATTGCCGCCGAGCGTGCAGTAGGCGCTGCTCGTGGGGTCCGGGGGCCAGAAAAACCCGTGGGCGCCTGCCGCTTCCTGCAACTCACCGTTGGTCACTCCGGGTTCCGCGATCAGCCAGCGGTTCGCCGGGTCGACCTCCAGGATCCGGTTCATGCGCTCGAACGACAGGACCAGTCCGCCATGATCAGGGACCGCCGCTCCTGTGGTGCCGGTGCCGCGTCCGCGGCAGGTCACAGGCGCCCCGAGGCGTCGGCAAAGTCGGACGAGTTCAGCGACCGTCTCGGCGTCGCGGGCGAAGGCGACGGCATCCGGCGGCGCGTGCAGCTTGGAGTTGTCCGCGCCATAGGCCCAGCAATCGGCCGGGTCCAGCAGGCGGTCTTCGGCGGGAAGGAGTTGCTCGATTTCGCGTGCCAGCGGTGTCATGACGGGTCCCCCTGAATCGCGTCGGGCAGCCATTCAATCGTGTCGTCGCCGTCCAGCAGCACGACATCGAAGCGCACGGGGCCTTGCCAGCGGCTCTCCTGCAGGTAGCCCTCGGCCGCCCGCAGCAGGCGTTTGCGCTTGCCGGAATCGATACTCTCGGCGCTGCCGCCAAAGCCGCGGTGGCTACGCTTGCGCACCTCGACCAGTACCAGCGTGTCGCCCTCGCGTGCGACCAGGTCCAGCTCGCCCCAGGGGCGGCGCACGTTGCGCGCCACCAGGGTGAGGCCTTGCCCGGTCAGGTAGTGCGCCGCACGGTCCTCGGCGGCCTGGCCGGTCACGCCCGGGCGGAACATCGGTCAGCTGCCTTCGCTGGTGGACCCCAGCTGGCGTGGTGCGCCGCTCTCGAAGCGCGCCCAGACCGGCTCGCGCACCCAGTCCCCGCTGATCGGGTTCAGTGACCAGGTGCCGGACCCGCCGACGATTTGATGGTGGCTGGCCTCGCGTACCGCGCGATCATGCAGGCTCAGCCGCATCGCATCCATGCCCAGCGCGACGAAGCGCGGGAGCTCGTCAGTCGCCCCTTCGGCCATTTCGCCGTTCAGCGGCTCGATGGTCGTAAACAGGTAGGGCGCGTCCGGGAAGACGATGCCGTTGAGATCGCGGTCGCGATTGGCATCCGGCTGTCCGGCGTAGATATGAGGCGTTGCCATGATCGGGAGTTGACGCGCGCCGTGGAAGTGCAGGTAGGGCACGAGCTGGCGCATCTGGCGCGAGGTTCCGGTCACGAACAGGTGATCGGCATCACCCCGAACCTGGGGGTCGCCTTCCAAGTTTAGCCCGGTACGGCGGGCGACGTCGCGAATGCGCGCCTCGCTCTGCTCAATCCCGAGCGCATTGCCCACGCGGGCATTGATGTCCTCGGCGTCCGGCCGCAGGCGCACGATATCGCGCGGCCGCAGGCCGTGGTCGGCGAGCGCATCCTGGTAGGCCTCGGCAATGCGGTCGCCGAACTCGCCCTCGGGCAGGATGACCAGCGGGTTGCGCCAGCCCGTACGTACCGCGCGATCCACCACGGCGTAGGCGTCCTCTTCCGGGTTCAGCGCCAGCGTGCCGAAGGCCCCGTTGCCGTCGAGCTGTGTGCGGTTGAGCAGCAGCGTCGGACGAGTCTCTTCGCTCGCAGCCACTGCGCGTACCGCATCGCGGTTGAGCGGCCCGATGATGCGGTTTACGCCGTCTTCGACGCCGCGCCTGTAGAGGTCTGCTGCCGTGTCAGGGTCGCCGCGTGTGTCGCGCACCACCAGGCGGCCGTGGCCCCCGGTCTCCGCGTAGTAGGCGCGCGTGATGCCGTCGAGGATTGCATTGCCGAGCTGGGCGAGATCACCGGACAGCGGCAGGAGGACCAGGATCGTTTCCGGCGCCTCGGGCTGGAGCGGGTGACTTGCGACCAGTTCCGGGAGCAGGCTGTTGGCCGGGTGCGACGGATAGCGCTCGCGCCACTGGCCAGCCACGCGGCGGGCGTCTTCTTCCGAATTGACACTGCGCAGTCCGCTGAACAGCCGCACCCAGGGCTCGGCATCCGGGTGTTCGCCCGCCGCCAGGCGGTCACGCTGTGCGGGTCGAAGCGCCGAGAGCAGGCCCCAGATGCGTTCCTGGTTAACGGTCTGGTCATCGGGCTCCAGCAGGAGCAGCCCATCCAGGCGCAAACGGGCGTCCAGCGCCTGATACCATTCACGCTCATGCTCCAGCAGGCGTGCATGCAGGGCCAGACCCTCGCGGTAAACCTCGGGCGTACGGGTCTCGTCGTCCGGGTCATCGGCGCCGAGTCGCTCGCGCGCAGTCTCCCATTCGCCACGGGTGGCCGCCAGGCGGCCGCCACGCACACGGTCCGCCAGCGGTTCCCGGTGCTGGGCATCCAGGTCGCGCCACAGCGCGTCCGCGCGGTCGACCAGGTCGCCGTCGGGGTCGTCCAGGCTCAGGACCGCGTCGATCGCCGCGCGCACGTTGTCCGGCTGCGGGTCCGCCCAGGCCTCGCTGATCAGGATCGGCGCCTGCTGCTCGGCCGGCAGGTCAACGACCTCGGGTCGTTCCTCCTCCGGGTCCGGGGCGGGGGTTGGGTCCGGGCGCGGGGTCGCGCAGCCGGCGAGGATTGCGCCGGCGAGCAGGCTCAGGGCCAGACGGCCCCGGTAGCGCCCCCCGGCGGCTAGAGAGAGGTATAGGTTCACGATAGCGAGATGCTCAGCGTATTGGGGAGTCAGTATTGAAAGCGCATCAGGTTGTGTCAACGAATTGCGGCACGTTATGGGTGGTTGCCACCCCGATCGGCAATCTGGCCGATCTCAGCCCCCGTGCCCGTGACGTGCTGGCGCGCGTTTCGCGTATCGCTGCGGAGGATACGCGACACAGCGGCGGGCTGCTGGCGCATTTGGGGGTGCAGACCCCGCTGGTCAGTCTCCATGAGCATAACGAGCGCGACCGGATCCCCTCTTTATTGTCTGCGCTGGAGGCGGGCGACGATCTCGCGTTGATCTCGGATGCCGGTACGCCGCTGGTATCCGATCCCGGCTACCGGCTGGTACGAGCGGCCACGGAGGCGGGGCTGCCGGTGCGCGCGGTGCCCGGCGCCAGCGCCCCGCTCGCGGCGCTGGCCGTCGCCGGCCTGCCGTCCGATCGTTTCTGCTTCGAGGGTTTCCTGCCGCATGCTGGTGGGGCCCGCCGTCGCCGCCTGGAGACCTTGCTGGCCCAGCCGGTGACCACAATCCTGTTTGAGTCCTCGCATCGCGTACGCGCCGCTGCCGACGACCTGGCCGCACTGGAGCCGGAGCGGCTGGTGTTCCTGGGGCGCGAACTGACCAAGCAGTTCGAGGAACACTATAGAGGAGCCGCTGGCGGGCTCCCGACCTGGCTCGATGCCGATGCCAATCGGCTGCGGGGTGAGTTCGTTCTGATCCTCGCGCCGGCGCCGCAGGCGGCCGACCCGGAGTCCGAGGATGCCCCGCTGGCTGACGAATATGAGCGCCTGCTGGGGGCCTTGCTGGGGGAGCTCCCCTTGAAACGCGCGGTGCGGGTCCTTGCCGATGCCACCGGACTGCCGCGCAACCGTGTCTATGCCCGGGCCCTGCGGCTGAAGGACGAGGGTTGATGGGGTTTTTCCTTGCGTTGTTGCAGGTGCGGGCGTAAAAGGAGCGCGGGAGCTGGCCTGGCAGTCGCTGTATCCACTGGATGCGGAGGAAAGTCCGGGCTCCACAGGGCAGGACGCCAGGTAACGCCTGGGCGGCGCGAGCCGACGGAAAGTGCCGCAGAAAATATACCGCCGATGGCCTTCGGGCACAGGTAAGGTTGAAATGGTGCGGTAAGAGCGCACCGCACGGCTGGTAACAGTCCGTGGCAGGGTAAACCCCGTCCGGAGCAAGGCCAAATAGGGGTGCATGGTGTGGCCCGCATCGCACCCGGGTAGGCTGCTCGAGGCGTCCGGTGACGGACGTCCCAGATGAATGACTGTCCACGACAGAACCCGGCTTACGGCCGGCTCCCACTTTTTCCCACCTTTGCGGCCCCATCCGTGGGTCCGTGTCTCTCCGTGTCGGCGGTTCTTGCCGAAAAATAGTGAAGTAGTTTCTTAAGTGTGGCCCTCAAGACGCGGCTTTTGGGGTCTTATTTTCTGGCTGCACCGTCGCTGGGCAGGTGTTCGCTAAGTCTCTGTGATTCAACGCTTATTTTTGGTTTTTTCGGGTCAATTTTCTTGACTCCTGGAGATAGCCGTACCTATAGTGTCGAAAAGTGGGAAAAGGTGGGGAAAGGTGGGTGACCACCGCAACCGGTACCGGCCATGTTTCGAGGCGTAAGCCAACTCAATCTGGATGCCAAGGGCCGCTTGGCCATGCCTGCGCGCTATCGCGATACGCTGGCGGCATCCTGTGGCGGCCAGCTGGTGATTACCGTAGACCCCGACCGATGCCTGCTCCTGTACCCGTTCCCCGAGTGGGAGCGCATCGAGCAAAGTCTGATGTCCCGCCCCAACATGAATCCGAAGGTCCGTAACCTGCAGCGCCTCCTGGTCGGCCATGCGACCGAGTGCGAGCTGGACGGTAGCGGCCGTCTCCTGCTGCCGACGCCGCTGCGCCAGTACGCCAGCCTCGACAAGCGGGCGGTGCTGCTGGGGCAGGGCAACAAGTTCGAGATCTGGGATGCCGATTCCTGGGAGGCCCGTTGCGAGCAGGCGCTGGGGGGTGACGTGGATGACGACGCGCTCGAGTCCATTGCGTTGTGACCATGACGGAAAACGCCACTCATATCCCGGTGCTGCGCGACGCGGTGCTGGAGGGGCTGGCCGTGCGCGCTGACGGGTTCTATGTAGATGGGACCTTCGGGCGCGGCGGGCACAGTCGCGCGATTCTCGATCGCCTCGGCGCCGGCGGAAGCCTGCTGGCGATGGACCGGGACCCCGAGGCGGCTGCGGCCGCCTCTTCGTTTGCGGACGATCCACGCTTCTCCTTCGAGCCAGGCCCTTTCTCGGCGATGACCGATACCCTGCGCCGGCGCTTCCCCGGTCGTGCGCCGGATGGTGTGTTTCTGGATCTGGGGGTCTCCTCCCCGCAGCTGGATACCCCGGAGCGTGGTTTCAGTTTCCAGCACGACGGGCCGCTGGACATGCGCATGGACCCTGCGCAGGGCGAGAGCGCGGCGGACTGGCTGGCCCGCGCGGAGCAGGACGAGATTGCGGATGTGATCTACCACTATGGCGAGGAACGTCATTCCCGTCGCGTCGCCCGTGCGATCGTTGCGGCGCGCGCCGAGGCCCCGATCACGCGCACCGCGCAGCTGGCCGAGATCGTGCGCCGCGCGGTTCCTGGGCGCGAGCCAGGCAAGCATCCGGCGACGCGTACCTTCCAGGCCCTGCGCATCCATGTGAACCGGGAGCTAAAGGAGCTGGAGCAGTGGCTCGAGACGATCCCGGAGGTCCTGCACCCGGGCGCGCGGATGGTGGTGATCAGCTTTCATTCGCTTGAGGACCGCATGGTCAAGCAGGCGCTGCGTGGCCCGCGCCCGGACGCGCGCCTGCCGCGCGGGCTGCCGGTGATGCCCGAAACGCCCGAGCGCACGTGGCGCCCGATCGGCAAGCCCGTGCGTGCCGACGCCGAAGAGCAGCGCCGCAACCCGCGTGCACGCTCGGCGGTACTGCGCGTGGGGGAGCGCACCTGATGGTCTTTCGCGGCTTCATCCTGATCATCCTGGCGACCGGGGTCTTTGCCTCCGCCGTTGGGGTGGTGGCGGCCAAGCACGAGGCACGTCAGGCCTTTATCACGCATCAGTCGGAGCTTTCGGAGCGCGACGCGCTGAACCTGGAGTGGACGCAGCTGCAGATCGAGCAGTCGACCTGGGCGACGCAGGGCCGCATCGAACAGCAGGCGCTTGAGGAACTGGGCATGATCAAGCCCGAGCCGGATCGCATCGTGGTGATCGGGGGGCGCACATGGGAGCGCTGAAGCGCCAGGTCAGCCATGGCCGCCTGAAGGTGCTGCTGGTCGTCTCCGCGCTGGTGCTGGTGGCCCTGGTGCTGCGTGCAATCGATCTGCAGGTGCTCAGCCGCGACTTCCTGACGCAGCAGGGCGAGCAGCGTCAGGTGCGTACGCTGACCGAATCGGCCCATCGCGGCATGGTCACGGATCGCAATGGCGAGCCGCTGGCGATCTCCGCTCCGGTGCAGACCGCCTGGGCCAATCCCAAGGACTTGCTCGAGCAACGCGATCGCTGGCCCGAGCTGGCCGAGGCGCTGCAGGTCGACGCCGACTGGCTGGCCGAGCGCATCGAGGCGCGTGCCAGCCGGGAGTTCATGTACCTGCGTCGGCATATGCTGCCGGCCCAGGCGGAGCAGGTGACCGCCCTGCGTGTTCAGGGGCTTGGCCTGACGCGTGAGTTCCGGCGCTACTACCCGCATGGCGAGACGACCTCGCACATCCTTGGCTACACCGATATTGACGATCGCGGGCAGGAGGGCGTCGAACTTGCGTTCAACGACTGGCTGTCGGGCGCGCCGGGTGCCAAGCGTGTGCTGCGCGACCGCCACGGACGCACGATCCGCGATGTGGCCAGTATCCGCCCCGCACGCGACGGCCGCACGCTGCGCCTGACCATCGATCAGCGCCTGCAGTATCTGGCCTACCGCGAACTGAAGGCCGCGGTGGCGGAGCACGATGCCCAGGGCGGGTCGGCCGTGCTGCTGGATGCCCGTACGGGTGATGTCCTGGCCATGGTCAATCAGCCCAGCTTCAACCCGAACAATCGCGGTTCGATCCGCTCGGAACTCGCGCGCAACCGGTCGTTGACCGACAGCATGGAGCCGGGGTCCGTCATCAAGCCCTTCACCGTTGCGGCGGCCCTGGATGCGGGCATCATCGACCCCAATGTGACCCTGGACACCCGTCCCGGGACCATGCGTGTCGGGCGCCTGACCGTGCGCGACTTTCGTGACTATGGCGTGATCGACCTGACCACCCTGATCGCGCGTTCCAGTAATGTCGGCGCGACCAAACTGGCCCTGGACATGCCGCCGGACCGGTTCTGGCAGGTCCTGCACCAGGCCGGCTTCGGCCAGTCGACCGGGACCCACTTCCCGGGCGAGGTGAGCGGCCGCCTGCGCGACTTCCCGACCTGGCGCGAGGTCGAGCAAGCCACGATGGGGTATGGCTACGGCCTCTCCATTACCCCGCTGCAGATGGCTGCGGCCTATACCGCTTTCGCCAACGATGGCCAGCGCATCCCGGTGCGGCTGGTGCAGACTGCCGACGACCTGCGCGAGCCGGCGGGCGTGATGTCCCCGGAAACCGCCCAGCGCGTGCTCGCGATGATGGAGCACACGATCGGTTCCGAGGGTACCGCGCGTCAGGCAGCGATCGACGGCTACCGCATCGCGGGCAAGACCGGTACCAGCCGCAAGAGTGGCCCCGGGGGCTACACCGAGGACCGCTATATCTCCAGCTTCGTGGGCCTGGCGCCGGCCTCGGATCCGCGTTTCGTGATGGCCGTGGTGATCGACGAACCCAATGCCGGCACCTACTTCGGCGGCGCCGTGGCGGCGCCGGTATTCCGCAACGTGATCGGCTCGGCGCTGCGGATGTTCAACGTGCGCCCAGACGCGATGCCGGAGATCCCCATGCAGTTCGCCGCCGAACGCGAGGGCTCGACATGATGGCGGCGAATACGGTCCAGACCGTCACGACACTGGGCAGCCTGTGGCCCGCCGGGGCGCCGGCGCTGGCGCGCGAGGTCGCTGGGCAGCGTGTCACCGATCTCGTCCAGGACAGCCGCCGGGTGACCCCGGGGGCTGTCTTCGTGGCGCTGCGCGGGACGCAAGGCCACGGCCTTGCCTATGCGCAGACCGCGGCCGAGCAGGGAGCGGTGGCCATCCTGTGGGATGAAGCCGAGGCGGCCCCGGCCCTCGATGTTCCGGTGCTGCACCTCCGCGGTCTGCGCACCGCGCTGCCCGCGATCTGCGATGCCCTTTGGGGCGCCTGGCCGGCCGAATATCCCGTCGTCGCGGTGACGGGCACCGATGGCAAGACCTCGGTCAGCCAGCTGCTGGCTGGTGCCCTGGAGCAGATCGGTGTCCCCACGGGGGTCGTCGGGACGCTCGGTGTGGGACGCCTCGGAGCACTGGAAGACTGTGGTCATACCACTCCGGGTGTGATTGACCTGCGCCGGCACCTGGCGCAGCTGGCCGCCGACGGCTGCCGGGCGCTCTCGATCGAGGCCTCGTCCCACGGGCTCGAGCAGGACCGCATGGCCGGGCTGCCCGTGCGTGTCGCCGTGCTGACCCGGCTGGGCTCGGATCATCTGGATTTTCATGGCAGCCAGCAGGCATATGCCGACGCCAAGGCGCGGCTGTTCACCTGGCCGGGGCTGGAGACCGCGGTGCTCAATGCCGACGACGCCCTCGGGCAGCGCCTGATCCACGAAACCACGGCTGGGCGCACCCTCACCTACAGCGCCGTCGGGGCGCCCGCCGATCTGGTCGCGCGGGAGGTCGAGGCAGGCTCCGACGGCATTCGCTTCACGCTGGAGGCTGCGGGCGAGGCCTGGCCGGTGCAGGCGGGTCTGTTCGGGCTGTTCCAGGTCGGCAACCTGCTGGCGACGCTCGCCGCCCTGCGGGCGCTGGGTCATTCCTGGCAGGCCGCCGTCGATGCGGTGTCGCGTCTGCGCGGTGTCCCGGGGCGCATGGAGCGCTTCGAACTGCCCGGCGGGGCGTTGCTGGTCGTGGACTATGCCCACACCGAACAGGCCCTGGCGGCGGCGCTGGATGCCCTGCGCCCGCACACGGCCGGCCGACTGATCGTGGTCTTTGGCTGTGGCGGGGATCGCGATGTCACCAAGCGCCCGGCCATGGGGCGGGCCGCCAGTGCGCGCGCCGATCAGGTGATCGTGACCGACGACAACCCGCGTTCCGAAGACCCGGCCGCGATCCGCGCCGCCGTGTTGGCTGGCTGCGGTCGGCCCGAGGCCTGCCGCGAGCTGGGCGATCGGGAGGCGGCGGTGCGCGCGGCCGTGGCCGAGGCGGGCCCGGGTGACGTCATCGTGCTGGCGGGCAAGGGGCACGAAACCACCCAGCAGGTGGGTGCGCAGTTTTATCCGTTCAGTGATCGCGAGCTGGCGCGCCAGCTCGCCGCTCGGACGAACGCGGGAGACAGTGGGGGGGGTAGCCAATGATCCGGATGACCGGACAGGAACTGGCGGACGCCGTACGCGGCCGTCTGGAGAACGGCGACGGCGAGCGAGCCTTCGAGGGAGTATTCACCGACACCCGGCAACCGCTCGAAGGGGGACTGTTCGTGGCCCTGCGCGGCCCGCGCTTTGATGCCCACGAGCATGTCGCCACCGACCTGCCGGCCGCTGTGCTGCTGGTGGAGCGCGTGCTGGATGTCCCGCACCCGCAGGTGGTCGTGGCCGATACCGGCGAGGCCCTGGGCCGGCTGGCCCAGCACTGGCGCCGCCGCAGCCGGGCGCGGGTGATCGCGCTGACCGGTTCCAACGGCAAGACCACGACCAAGGAGATGCTGCGCTGCATCCTCGAGGGCGTGGGGTCGGTGCATGCCACCCAGGGCAACCTGAACAACGAGATCGGCGTGCCGCTGACGCTGCTGGCCATGCCCGAGGACACCGATTACGCGGTGATCGAGATGGGCGCCAACCACGCCGGCGAGATTGGACGCATGGCGCGCTGGACCGAACCGATGGTGGCCATGATCACCAATGCGGGGCGGGCCCACCTTGAGGGCTTTGGCAGCCTCGAGGGCGTGGCCCACGCGAAGGCCGAGATCTTCTCGGGGCTGCCCTCCCAGGGCGGTACGGCCGTGATCAATCTGGACGACCCGTTCGCCGACTACTGGCTGTCGCTGAACGAACACCACCATTGCCAGCGCTTCTCCCTGGAGGGTGGTGGCGAGATCGAGGGCATGTGGCAGGCCCCAGACCGCTTGCGCCTGACGATCCTGGGCGCCGGCCGCGATCTCCGCCTGGCCAGTCCGGGGCGCCATGTCGCTGCCAATGCGGTCGCTGCGGCCGCCGCGGCGAACGCGGTGGGTGTGGCGATCGACGCAATCGCCAACGGCCTGGCGCGCTGGACGCCGGTGCAGGGGCGTCTGCAGGAACTCTGGCATGCCAGCGGCGCCCGCCTCTGGGATGACACCTACAACGCCAATCCCGACTCGCTGCGCGCGGGGCTCGAAGTGCTGGCCGCGATGCCCGGCCGGCGCATTCTCGTCCTGGGTGCGATGGGCGAGCTGGGTGCCGAGACCCCGGCGCTGCACCGGGAGACCGGGACGCTGGCCCGCGCGACGGGTGTGGACTACTGCCTGGCCCTGGGGGAGGCTGCGCGCGACAGCGCCGAGGCCTTTGGCGAGGGTGGCGAGTGGTTTGCCGACCATGACGCCCTGCGGACGCGCCTGGAAGCGCTGCTGGAGGACGAGACCACGGTCCTGATCAAGGGCTCGCGCAGCCAGCACATGGAACGCATCATCGAAGGGCTGGAGATGGCCCCGTCGGCGCGGGGGGCTGCGAATGCTGTACGCGCTGACTGAATACCTCACACAGTTCCACAGCGGGTTCACGGTCTTTCAGTACCTGACCCTGCGCGCCATCCTGGGCGTAGTTACCGCGCTGGCGATCGCGTTGCTGATTGGCCCGGCGATGATCCGCCGGCTCACGGTCGGCAATGTCGGCCAGCAGGTCCGCGACGACGGTCCGGAGTCGCATCTGAGCAAGGCCGGTACGCCGACCATGGGCGGGGCGCTGATCCTGGTGGCGGTGGCAGTCGCCACCCTGCTCTGGAGCGACCTGACCAACCGCTTCGTCTGGATCGTGCTGCTGACCACACTGGCCTTTGGTGCAGTCGGTGGCTGGGACGACTACCTGAAGCTGCGCTACGGCAACAGCAAGGGCCTGACGGCCAGGGCCAAGATCCTGTGGCAGACGCTGTTCGCGCTGGTGGCCGCCGGGGTGATCATGGCGACTGCGCAGAGCCCGGTGGAGACGAGCTTCTATCTCCCCTTCTTCAAGGACTTCGAGCTCCATCTTGGCTGGCTGTTCATTCCGCTGGTCTGGCTGGTCGTGGTCGGCTCTTCCAACGCGGTCAACCTGACCGACGGCCTCGATGGCCTGGCGATCATGCCGGCGGTGCTGGTGGCCGGGGCCCTCGGGGTGTTCGCCTATGCGGCCGGCCACGCGGTGTTCGCGGACTATTTGCAGATCCCCGCGGTGCCGGGAGTGGGCGAGGTCGGGATCTTCGCGGCCGCACTGGTCGGGGCCGGCCTCGGCTTTTTGTGGTTCAACGCCTACCCCGCCCAGGTCTTCATGGGGGATGTCGGGGCCCTGGCGCTGGGGGCGGCGCTGGGCATGATGGCGATCCTGACCCGCCAGGAGATCGTACTCCTGATCATGGGCGGCATCTTCGTGCTGGAGACGCTCTCGGTGATGCTCCAGGTCACCTCGTTCAAGCTCACCGGGCGGCGCATCTTCCGCATGGCGCCGCTGCATCACCACTTCGAACTCAAGGGCTGGCCGGAGCCGCGCGTGATCGTGCGCTTCTGGATCCTGACCGTTGTGTTCGTCCTGATTGGTCTTGCGACCCTGAAGATCCGCTGACGCCATGTCGAAGCCACAGCCGCACAATCTGATCGTGGGAACCGGAGCGACGGGGCAGTCCGTCGCCCGATTCCTGCGTGCGCGCGGCGAGGCCTTTGCGATCACCGACACGCGCCGCGACCCACCGGCCCTGGCGGCCGGGGCCGCCGCCGCGTGGCTGTCCGAGGCCTGGGCCGGACCGCTGGACGGTCTTGATACCTCCGGCTATGCCCGCCTGATCGTCTCGCCGGGGGTCCCGCTGGAACACCCGGCCGTCGAACAGGCCCGGGTCGCTGGCGCGGCGATCACCGGCGACATTGACCTGTTTGCGGCAGTGGCGCAGGCCCCGGTCATTGCGATCACCGGCTCCAACGGCAAGAGCACGGTCACCGCCCTGGTGGGCGAGATCCTGACAGCCGCAGGTCGCAAGGTCGCGATCGGCGGCAACTTCGGCACCCCGGCGCTGGACCTCCTGGACCCGGCGGTGGAGGTCTATGTCCTGGAGCTGTCCAGCTTCCAGCTCGAACGCAGCGAGCACCTGGTGCCGGATGGCGCCGCGATCCTGAATATCTCGCCCGACCATATGGATCGCTACCCGGATCTGGCCGCGTACATCCAGGCCAAGGCCCGCATCCTCGACCGTGCCGCTCGCGGTGTGCTCAATCGCGATGACCCCTGGCTGCGCGAGCTGCCCCTGCCGGCCGGTCTGCGCGTGGTCTCGTTCGGGCTGGATGCCCCGCTGGCCGCGACCGACTTCGGCGTGACGACGGGCGCGGCCGAGCCGGACCTGGTGCGTGGCGAGGAACGCCTGCTGTCCACCGCGCGCCTGCGTCTGCGCGGACAGCACAACTGGGCCAATGCCCTGGCCGCGCTGGCGCTGGCCTGGCCGTGGCTGGAATCAACGCAGGCGCGTAGCGAGGCGCTGGCTGCGCTGGCCGACTTCGCGGGCCTGCCGCACCGTTCGCAGTGGATCGCGCGGGTGGCCGAGGTCGACTACGTCAACGACTCCAAGGGCACCAACGTGGGCGCGACCCTGGCCGCGCTACGGGGTACGCCGGGGCCTCTGGTGCTGATCGCCGGTGGGCAGGGCAAGGGGCAGGATTTCTCGCCGCTGGCGGATTACGTGCCCGGCAAGGTCCGGGGCGTCGTGCTGCTCGGCGAGGATGCTCCGCTGATTGCCCGGGCCCTGGCCTCGGTGGTGCCGGTCCAGCGGGTGGACAACATGACCGCCGCCGTGGCACAGGCCGCGGCCTGGGCGCAGCCCGGAGACACCGTGCTGCTCTCGCCGGGCTGCGCGAGCCTCGACATGTACGAGAACTATCAGGCCCGCGGCAACGACTTCGCGCGGGCCGTGCGGGAGCGAGCGGCATGAGTACCGGATCGCTGCCCCTCGGACTGCCCTCGCGCGACTCGCTCGATGGACTGCGCAACAGCGTGGACCTGCCGCTGCTGGCCGCGGCCGCGTTGCTGCTGGGGCTCGGTCTGATCATGGTCGCCTCGGCCTCGATGGACCTGGGCGAGCGCTACTATGGCAACACCTGGCACTTCTTCCAGCGCCAGGTCCTGTTCGCCGCCATCGGTCTGGCGTTGGCGACCGTGATGTGGGCGATCCCGCTGGAGCGCTGGGAGCGCGCCGGTCCCTGGTTGCTGATCCTGGTCATGGTGCTGTTGATTGCGGTCCTGCTCCCGGGCGTGGGCCGAACCGTGAACGGCGCGACCCGCTGGATCCCGATCGGCATGTTCAACCTCCAGGTGGCCGAGCCGGTGAAACTGCTGGTGGTCATGTACCTGGCCGGCTACATCGTGCGTCATTACTCGACCCTGCGGTTGCACCTGCGCGGCTTTGTCCGCCCGCTGGTCGTGCTGGGCTTCGGGACAGTACTCCTGCTTCTGCAGCCTGACTTTGGTGGCGCGGCGATCATGCTGGCGATCGGTATGGGCATGCTGTTCCTGGCCGGCGCCAAGCTGTGGCAGTTCGCCGCGCTCGGCGCGACCATCGCGGTGGGTATGGCCTTCGTCGCAGTGGCTGCGCCCTACCGGGTCGCGCGCCTGACCGCATTCCTCGACCCCTGGCAGGACCCGTTCGCGACCGGGTTCCAGCTGACCCAGTCGCTGATCGCGATCGGGTCTGGCGGCTGGTTCGGTGCCGGTCTGGGCAACAGCGTGCAGAAGCTGTTCTACCTGCCGGAGGCCCATAACGACTTCCTGTTCGCGGTCTTCGCCGAGGAGTTTGGCTTTATCGGTGTGATCGCACTGATCGCGCTGTTTGCGGTCGTGGTCTGGCGCTGCGTGAAGATTGGGCTCTGGGCGGAGCGTGCCGGGCATGCATTTGGTTCGCACCTGGCCTTTGGTGTCGCGATCTGGCTGGCGCTGCAGAGTGCGCTCAATCTCGCGGTGAACATGGGGCTGCTGCCGACCAAGGGTATGACGCTGCCATTTCTCAGCTACGGCGGCAGTTCATTGATCGTCACGCTGATGGCGATCGGTTTGGTGATGCGGGTCTATCGCGAGGCGCAGATCCCGGCCCCGCGCCAGTCGACAGCGCCGCGGCGCAAGAGGGGGCGGGCATGAACAATCCCCTGCGCATCCTGATCATGGCCGGCGGTACCGGTGGACACGTCTTCCCGGGGCTGGCGGTCGCCGACGCCCTGCGCGCCCGTGGCGTCGAGGTCCTCTGGCTGGGCAGCGCGCGCGGGATCGAGACGCGTCTGGTGCCTGCGGCGGGCATCGAGCTGCACACCCTCCCGATCAGCGGCGTGCGCGGCAAGGGGTTGGCGGGACTGCTGCTGGCGCCCTGGCGCCTTGGGATCTCGCTGTGGGCGGCGCTGGCCCTGATTACCCGCTTGCGTCCGGCCGCGGTGATCGGCTTTGGCGGATTTGCGGCCGGCCCCGGCGGCCTGATGGCCGCTGCGTTGGGGCGCCCCCTGGCGATCCATGAGCAGAACGCCGTCGCCGGCCTGACCAACCGCTGGCTGGCGCGCATCGCGGACCGGGTCTATGCGGGCTTCGATCACGCCTTCCCGGAGCGTCACACCGTGACCGTGGTGGGCAATCCGGTCCGTGCGGAGATCGCCGCGTTGCCGGAGCCGGAGCAGCGCTTCGACGAGCGTTCGGGCCCGCTGCGGGTGCTGGTGTTGGGTGGCAGCCTTGGGGCGCGCTCGCTGAACCGCATGGTGCCGGCGGGGCTCGAGCAGGCCCGCGACGCGCAGCCGATGGTGATTCGCCACCAGGCCGGGGAGCGTACGTTGGATGAGGCCCGCGCGGCCTATGCCGAGACCGCGCTGGAATACGAGGTGACCCCGTTTATCGAAGACATGGCCGAGGCCTATGGCTGGGCGGATCTGGTGATTTGCCGGGCCGGGGCGCTGACTGTGGCCGAGGTCGCGGCGGCCGGTGTCCCGGCCCTGTTCGTGCCCTATCCGCATGCGGTTGATGATCACCAGACCGCCAATGCCCGTGCTCTGGTCGAGGCGGGTGCGGCCTGGCGCCTGGCCGATACCGATCTGACGCCAGAGCGGGTCGCCGAGATCGTACGTCCGCTGGGCCGCGAGGCCCTGCGCGAGCGCGCCCGGCTGGCCCGCGAACAGGCCTGCCCCGACACTGCCGAGCGTCTGGCCGAGGCCTGCCTGGAGATGGCCCATGCCCGGCGCGGGAGGAAGAACTCATGAATGCCCCGCGTCTGCCCCGCCACGCGATGCGCCGCATCCGCCGCATTCACTGTGTCGGGATCGGTGGCTCCGGCATGAGCGGGATCGCCGAGGTTCTGCATCAGCTGGGCTACGAGGTCTCCGGATCGGATCTCGGGCAGTCGGCGATGGTCGCGCGACTGACGGGCATGGGCATCCCGGTGTCACCCGCGCATACCGAAGAAAACGTCGCCGAGGCCGATGTGCTGGTCGTCTCCAGCGCAATCGATCCCTCCAACCCCGAGGTGCAGGCGGCCCGCCGCCGAGGGATCCCGATTGTGCGCCGCGCGGAGATGCTGGCGGAGCTGATGCGCTTTCGCTACGGCATTGCCGTGGCCGGTACCCACGGCAAGACCACCACGACCAGCCTGGTGGCCAGCGTGCTCGCCGAGGCCGGTATGGACCCCACCTTCGTGATCGGCGGGCGCCTGAACAGCACGGCCAGTCACTCGAATCTGGGGGCGGGCGACTATCTGGTGGCCGAGGCCGACGAGAGCGACGCCTCGTTCCTGCACCTGCAGCCGATGATCAGCATCGTGACCAATATCGATGCCGACCACCTCGGCACCTATGGCAACGACTTCGGCAACCTGCGCGCGACCTTCCTCGAGTTCCTGCATCACCTGCCGTTCTACGGCATCGCCGTGCTGTGCGCGGACGACCCGCAGGTGCGCGATCTCTATCCCGAACTGGAGCGCCCGCGCCTGACCTACGGCATCGAGGCGGAAGCCGATGTGCGCGCCCTGAACGTGCGCCAGGAAGGCGTGCGCATGTTCTTCGACCTGAAGCTGCCCGGGCAGGCCGCGTTCCCGGTCACGCTGAACCTCCCCGGGCGGCACAACGTGCTCAATGCCCTGGCAGCGGCGGCCGTCGCGCACGAACTGGAGGTTGCCCCTGCGGCGATCCAGGCGGCGCTCGAGCGCTTCCAGGGGATCGGGCGGCGCTTCCAGGTGCAGGAGCTCGAGACCGCGCAGGGCCCGCTGACCCTGGTCGACGACTACGGCCATCACCCGCGCGAGATCGAGGCGACCCAGGCCGCGGCGCGCGACGCCTGGCCCGACCGGCGGCGCATCACCGTGTTCCAGCCGCACCGGTACACCCGCACCCGCGACCTGTTCGAGGACTTCGCCGAGGCCCTGTCCGAGACCGATGTGCTGATCCTGCTGGAGGTCTATCCCGCCGGCGAGGAACCGATCCCCAGCGCCGATGGCCGCAGCCTCGCGCGGGCGATCCGTCTGCGCGGGCAGGTCGAGCCGGTGTTCGTCGAGCATGCGGCCGACGTCGCCGAGGTCCTGTCCGGGATGCTGAAGCCGAACGATGTCGTGATCACCCAGGGGGCCGGCGATATCGGTCGGCTGGCCAGCCTGCTGCCGGACCAGCTGGGAGCGATGAAACGCCCCGGGAGTACGACATGATGGCGGCGCGCGCGGTGGAACCGGTGAACGGCCCGTTCGCCCACGCCCCTCGGGGCGAGGTACGGCCCGATGCCCCGCTGGCGGGGCTGACCTCCTGGCGTGTGGGCGGTCCGGCCGACTGGCTGTTCCGGCCGGTGGACCGGGCCGATCTCGTGTCGGCGCTGGCGGATCACGCCCGTCATGCCCCCGCGATGCCGGTTACCTTCCTGGGCCTGGGCAGCAACGTGCTGATCCGCGACGGCGGCATCGAAGGCCTGGTGGTCCACCTGTCCGGGGTGCTCAACGAACGCGAGCGCCTGGAGGGCAACCGCGTGCGGCTCGGGGCAGGGCTCGCCTGCGCCCAGGCCGCCCGTTTCTGTGCGCGCCAGGGACTTGTGGGCGGTGAATTTCTGGCCGGCATACCGGGCACCCTGGGCGGTGCCTTGCGCATGAACGCGGGGGCCTGGGGCGGCGAGATCTGGCCGCTGGTCGAGTCGGTGTCCACCGTGGATGCCGACGGACAGGAGCACCAGCGTGAGCCGGGCGAGTACCGCATCGGCTATCGCAGCGTCGAGGGTCCGGAAGAGTGGTTTACCGGCTGCGTGCTGCAGCTGGAACCGGGCGATCCGGCCACCGGCACGGCGCGCATCAAGGAGCTGCTGCGTGAGCGCTCGCGCACGCAGCCGCTGGGTCTGCCGTCGTGCGGATCGGTGTTCCGCAATCCGCCTGGTGATCACGCTGCGCGCCTGATCGAGGCGGCGGGACTGAAGGGGCTGCGCCACGGTGGCGCGGAGATCTCCCCCAAGCACGCGAATTTCATTACCCACGATGGCGCGGCGCAGGCCGCCGACATCGAGTGGCTGCTGCACCACGCCCAAAGCGAGGTGGAGCGGCGCTTTGGTGTGTGCCTGGAGCCCGAGGTGCGGCTGCTGGGTCGACCGCGCCCCATGGACGAGACAATCGAGGGAAGGCAATGAGCAGGCGCAAACCGGAAGAATACGGGCGCGTGGCGGTCCTGATGGGCGGCTGGTCCGGCGAGCGGGACATCTCGCTCAAGAGTGGCAACGCTGTACTGGCGGCGCTGCGCCGCCAGGGCGTCGATGCCCATGCCGTTGACCTTACCCGCGAGACGGCGCGGTGCATGGCGCTGGAGGGCTACGACCGGGTGTTCATCGCACTGCATGGCGAGTGCGGCGAGGACGGGACGTTGCAGGGCTGTATGGACATGGCCGGCATGCCGTATACCGGGACTGGGGTCCTCGGTTCGGCGCTGGGTATGGACAAGCTGGCCTGCAAGCGCCTCTGGGCGGGCACGAACCTCCCGAGTGCGCCGTATCGCCTGCTGACACCGGGCTTCGATCCGGAGGCGGTGGCGGATGCCCTCGGCCTGCCGCTGATCGTCAAACCCGCGCGCGGTGGCTCCAGCCTGGGCATCACCCGGGTCGATCGTGCTGAAGACCTGCCGGCCGCCTTTGATGCGGCGCGCGTGCAGCCGGGCCAGGTGTTCGCCGAACAGTGGATCACCGGACGCGAGTACACGGTTGCGGTGCTCGGCAACGAGCCCCTGCCGGTGATCGAGATTCGCGCGGCGAGCGGTTTCTACGACTACCACGCGAAGTACGAGGCGGACGATACCGGCTACCTGTGCCCGCCCCCGGACCTGTCGCGCAGTGCGCAGCTGGAGCTGCAGTCGCTGGCCATCGCCGCCTTTGCTGCCCTCGAGGGCTGCGGTTGGGGCCGGGTGGACATCCTGCAGGACGAACACGGCGAGAACTTCCTGATCGAGGTCAACACCATCCCCGGCATGACCGACCACTCGCTGGTGCCGAAGGCCGCCGCGCAGGCGGGCATCGACTTCGACGAGCTGTGCCTGCGCATCCTCGATTCCAGCTTTGAATGCGGAGGGCTGCGTTGAACGCGCGACGTACAACGCGACCCGCGCGGCGGCCCTCTGGGCCGTCGCGGCTACAGGCTATGACCGGGCCGGGGCTACGCCTGCTCGCCGGCATGGGATTGGCCGGGGCGCTGGTGCTGGGCTTCAGCCTATGGCTGCACTTCGACCCGGATCAGCATCTGCCGATCGGCTCCATCCAGATTACCGGCGAGCCGCGTCACGCCGACACGGACGTGATTCTCGAGCGGGTACGGGCGCATGCACCGGGTTTCGTGGGTACGGACCTCGAGGTGCTGCGCGGGGAGCTGCAGGCGATGCCCTGGGTGGACAGCGTACAACTGCGTCGGCGCTGGCCGGACACCCTGGAGATCCACGTGACCGAGCCGGTCCCGGTGGCCCAGTGGGGCGACGACCACCTGGTCGACCGCCATGGGCGCCTGTTCGGGCCGGTGGATCTCGCCGAATGGGATTTCCTGCCGGCACTGGCCGGCGAGGACGGCCGTCAGGTGGTGTTGATGCACCGCTACCTGGAGGTCTCCGCGCGCCTGGCCGACGCCGGTTTCGAGGTGGTGGGCGTGCACGAGGGCAAGCGGCATGACTGGACCATACACCTGTCCGACGGGGCCGAGGTCCTGATGGGCCGCGACGTGAATCTGAACCGGCTGGGCCAGCTGGTACGCGCGGCGCCGGCCCTGAGGGCGCGCGAGGACGCCCCGATTGCGCGAGTGGATCTGCGCTATCCGCACGGTCTGGCTGTGGCCTGGGCCGAAGAAGCGGACAACAACGGCGGCAACGCCCGATGACACGAACGACAGGACGCAGAAAGATGATGGCAAAGAAGTCGGAACCCGGACTGATCGTCGGCCTGGATGTCGGCACCTCGAAGATCGAGGCGATCGTCGGCGAGCTGACCGACGAGGGCGAGATCGAGATCATTGGCATCGGCTCCTCCCCGTCGCGCGGGCTGAAGAAGGGCGTGGTCGTGAACATCGAGTCCACCGTCCAGTCGATCCAGCGCGCGGTCGAGGAGGCCGAGCTGATGGCCGGCTGCGAGATCCATTCGGTCTACACCGGGATCGCCGGCTCTCACATCAAGAGCTACAACTCCACCGGCGTGGTCGCGATCAAGGACGGAGAGGTGGTCGCCGGCGACGTCGACCGGGTGATCGATGCTGCCCGCGCGATCGCGATCCCGGCCGATCAGCGCATCCTCCATGTGCTGCCGCAGGAATACATCATCGACGAGCAGGAGGGCATCCGCGAGCCGATCGGGATGTCCGGGGTACGCCTGGAGGCCAAGGTGCACCTGGTCACCGGCGCGGTCTCGGCGGCGCAGAACATCGTCAAGTGCGTGGAGCGCTGCGGGCTGCGGGTGGACGACATCATCCTCGAACAGCTCGCCTCCAGCTACTCGGTGCTCAGCGAGGACGAAAAGGATTTGGGGGTGTGCCTCGTCGACGTGGGCGGTGGCACCACCGACATCGCCGTCTTTGCCCACGGCGCGATTATGCACACGGCGGTCATCCCGATCGCTGGCGATCAGGTTACCAACGACATCGCGGTCGCCCTGCGCACGCCGACCCAGTACGCCGACGAACTCAAGATCAAGTACGCCTGCGCGTTGCGCACGCTGGCCGACCCGGGCGAGACCATCGAGGTCCCCGGTGTCGGCGATCGCGCTGCACGGCGGCTGTCGCGCCAGACGCTCGCCTCCGTGGTCGAGCCGCGCTACGAGGAGCTGCTGCAGCTGGTGCAGGCGGAACTGCGCCGCAGCGGTACCGAGGAAATGATTGCCGCCGGGGTGGTCCTCACCGGCGGTTCGTCCCGAATGGAAGGTGTGGTGGATCTCGCCGAAGAGGTTTTCCACATGCCCGTACGCCTGGGGGTGCCGCAGCGCGTCACCGGGCTCCTGGATGTGGTGAAAAACCCGATCCACGCGACGGGGGTGGGGCTTTTGCTCTACGCCCGC
This sequence comes from Thioalkalivibrio sp. ALgr1, assembly GCF_000378285.1. Classification (NCBI taxonomy): domain Bacteria; kingdom Pseudomonadati; phylum Pseudomonadota; class Gammaproteobacteria; order Chromatiales; family Ectothiorhodospiraceae; genus Thioalkalivibrio; species Thioalkalivibrio sp. ALgr1. The sequence continues at coordinate 16,380 of NZ_KB905132.1, read as the reverse complement.
GAGTCGCGTGCGGAGCAGGAGGCCCGGCCCGTGAGTAGCGGCTTCCAGGGTGTATGGGCGCGCATGAAGCGCTGGTTTTCCGGGCAGCTCTGATGATCAGAGTGACCGGGTTTATGGGGGTCGGACCGCTCTCCGGCCATAGGCAAACAACTGACATGTACACACGAACCGAGAGGACGCAGCCATGACGTTCGAACTGATGGATACCTTTAGCCAGAACGCCACGATCAAGGTCGTTGGTGTTGGGGGTGGTGGCGGCAATGCCGTACAGCACATGGTTCACTCGCAACTCGACGGCGTGGACTTCATCTGCGCCAATACCGATGCCCAGGCCCTGAAGAGCCTGGACTCCAAGACGCTGCTGCAGCTGGGCGGCGACATCACCAAGGGCCTGGGTGCCGGGGCCGATCCGTCGGTCGGGCGCGAGGCGGCCCTGGAGGACCGCGAGCGCATCCAGGACCTGCTCCAGGGTGCGGACATGGTGTTCATTACCGCCGGTATGGGTGGCGGTACTGGCACTGGTGCGGCCCCGGTAGTCGCACAGATCGCCAAGGAGATGGGCATCCTGACGGTCGCGGTGGTCACCAAGCCGTTCCCGTTCGAGGGCAAGAAGCGCATGCAGGTGGCCGTGTCCGGGATCAAGGCGCTGACCGAGCAGGTCGATTCGCTGATCACCATCCCGAACGAGAAGCTGCTGACCGTGCTGGGCAAGAACACCACGCTGCTGGATGCCTTCAAGGCCGCCAACGACGTGCTGTTCGGTGCGGTGCAGGGGATCGCCGAGCTGATCACCCGTCCCGGCCTGATCAACGTCGACTTTGCCGACGTGCGCAACGTGATGCGCGAGATGGGTATGGCGATGATGGGTACCGGCACCGGTACCGGCGAAGACCGTGCGCGTCAGGCCGCCGAGGCCGCGATCGCCAGCCCGCTGCTGGAGGATGTCGATATCTCCGGTGCCCGCGGGATCCTGGTGAACGTCACCGGGGGCATGGATGTCGGAATCGGCGAGTTCGAGGAGGTCGGCGAGGCCGTGAAAGCCCTGGCGTCCGAGGATGCGACCGTGGTGGTCGGTACCGTGATCGACCCCGAGATGAGTGACGAACTGCGCGTGACCCTGGTGGCCACCGGCCTCGGTGCCCAGACGGCCCAGCAGGAACGCCCGCAGGTGCGTGTGGTCGATGCCCAGCCCAAGCGTGCGGTCGGCTCCGACGTCGAGGTGGACCTCGACCAGCCGACGGTGAAGCGTCGCGGCGGGGACAACCTCGCGGTCGACTACAACCAGCAGCAAGGCATTGATGTGCTGGATATCCCGGCCTTTCTGCGCAAACAAGCCGACTGAGCAGGGGGCCGCATGCAGGGAGGGCGGAAACTTGCAATAATGCGGTAATCGTTGTGTGCATGAGGAGCCCGGGAGGGCCCCGGGCTCCACTTTGCACCTGAAAAAGCAAGAGGTTATACGCGTTGATTCGACAAAGAACGCTCAAGAACAGCATCCGGGCCACAGGCGTGGGGCTGCATACCGGGGAAAAGGTCGTGCTTACGCTGCGACCGGCGCCGGTGAATACCGGGATCGTCTTCCACCGGAGCGATCTGGATCCCGTCGTCGAGATCCCGGCTCGGGCGGAGAACGTGGGCGACACGCGTTTGTCGACAACGCTGGTAAAGGGAGACGTGCGCGTCTCGACCGTGGAACACCTGCTCTCCGCGATCGCGGGGCTGGGCATCGACAACCTGCACGTGGATGTCAGTGCCGCCGAGGTCCCGATCATGGACGGCAGTGCCGGACCGTTTGTGTTCCTGTTGCAGTCCGCCGGGCTCAAGGAACAGGACGCCCCCAAGGAATTCATCCGGGTGAAGCGCAGCGTGGAAGTCCGCGAGGGCGACAAATGGGTGCGCTTCGACCCCTATGACGGGTTCAAGGTCGGTTTCTGCATCGACTTCGAACACCCGATGTTTACCGACGGAAGCCAGCGCGCCGAGCTGGACTTCTCGTCCACCTCCTTCGTGAAGGAGGTCTCGCGTGCCCGGACCTTCGGGTTCATGCGCGATATCGAGGCCCTGCGCGCCAACCAGCTGGCGCTGGGTGGCAGCCTGGACAACGCGGTGGTGCTCGATGACTACAAGATCCTGAACGAGAACGGCCTGCGCTACGACAACGAGCTGGTCAAACACAAGATCCTCGACGTGGTCGGTGATCTGTACCTGCTGGGGCACAGCCTGATCGGCGCGTTTACCGGGCACAAGTCCGGGCATGCGCTGAACAACCAGCTGATTCGCCAGCTCGCGGCGGACGAGACGGCCTGGGAAAAGGTCACCTTCGAGGACCCCTCGGAGCGCTTGCCGATCTCCTTCGGGCAGCTGGCGCCCACGATCGCTGGCAGTTAGGGCGGTCCTGTCCTGCGCTGCGGGGGCTAGCGCCCCTGCGGCGGTAGCGCCGCCAGGCGTTCCAGCGCCCCGGCCAACTCCGGGTCGCCGATCGAGCGCGCGGTCTGCATCAGTAGCGAGCGGGCCGACTCCGGGATCTCGCGTTGAACCGCGACCGGTTTGGATTGCGGTGCACGTGGCGTGCTGTCGAGTCGAATGCGCACCTCGGTGGTGCCTTCGATGCCGGCCGCCGCGAGCGTCTTGAGCAGCTCGCGCTGCTGGAAGCGGATCTCGGTCGCCAGTGGGCGATCGGCGCAGACCGCGATCAGGGTCTCTCCCTGCCGGGTCAGCGCCAGGCGTCCGCGCTGTAGCTCCTCCCCCACCAGTGGGGCGAGGGCGCGTTCCAGCTCCCGATCGCGGTCGCTGAGGACGCTCAGATTCGCCGCGACAAAGCGGTTCGCGGGGCGCGGCATCATCGACGTGCCTCCACGAAGCCCGACAGTACAAGAGTAATTGAGAAACGCATGCAACTGATCGTACTACGACCGGATGGCCTTTGTACCCGCCTCCCGTTTCGCATCACCCTTGTCCTTTCCGTAACCCTGCTCGCCCTGGTCGTGGCCGCAGTCGCCGCCGCCTACTGGGTGGGACAGCAGCAGCGCGAGGTCATCAAGGTACCGGTGGTACCGGGAAGCGACCAGGCGGTGATCGAGGCCGCCGAGCGCGAGGTTGCGCACGAGGGCCTGAAACACCTGGCCGAACGGGTGGTGGTCCTCGAACGCCAGCTCGCCCGCGTCGACCTGCGCATGCGCTCGGTGGGTGAGAGCCTTGACCTGGATTTGTCCGAGCTGATGCCCGCGATGGGGGGGCAGGGTGGCCCCGAACTGGAGGGCCCGGATTCACCCATTGCGATGGATGAGCGCCTCTACGCCCTGGAGCGCCTGCTCCATCGACACCAGGCTTCGGTGGCCCTGATCGACGACACACTGCGCGAGGATGCCTCGCGCGAGGCCCTGCGCCCGCAGTTGATGCCGGTCGACGACGAGGCCTGGATCAGCTCGGCCTTTGGGTACCGCAATGACCCGTTTACCGGCGCCCGGCGCTTCCATTCCGGCATGGACTTCGCCGGCAGCCATGGTTCGGATATCCGGGCCGCGGGTGGTGGAATCGTGGTGTTCTCGGGCAAGCGCGATGCCTACGGCAAGATGGTCGAGATCGATCACGGGGGTGGTCTGCGCACCCGCTACGCGCACAACTCGGAGTTGCTGGTGGAGCCGGGGCAGCGCGTGGATGCCGGCGACACCATTGCGCGCATGGGCCGCACGGGCCGTGCCACGGATACGCACCTGCACTACGAAGTCCTCAAGGCGGGCCAGGCCGTTAACCCCTACGACTTCCTGCCCAGCGACGACTGAATCCGAAACCCTCTCCGGCACCCGCCCCCCGCGCAGGTGGTGGGCGGATGGTTTATCCTAGATAGGTTTCGGACAACGGCTGGCTCTTAATACAAGCCCCCTCAAGCGGATCCCTATGGTCAAGCAGCTCGTACAGAAGTTCTTCGGCAGTCGCAACGACCGCATCATCAAGCGCTATCGCAAGCAGGTCGAGCAGGTGAACGCCCTCGCGGAAGCCACCGAGGCCCTGCCGCGCCAGGAGCTGGAACACAAGACCACGGAGCTGCGCAAGCGCGCCCAGGACGGCGAGTCCATCGACAAGCTGCTGCCGGAGGCCTTTGCGGTCTGCCGAGCCATGAGTGTGCATGCCCTTGGCATGCGCCATTTTGACGTGCAGCTGATCGGTGGCATGGTGCTGAACGACGGGCGCATCGCCGAGATGCGTACCGGTGAAGGCAAGACCCTGGTCGCCACGCTCCCTACCTACCTCAACGCCCTGTCCGGCGATGGTGTGCACGTGGTCACGGTCAACGACTACCTGGCCCGCCGCGATGCCGCGTGGATGGGCCGGCTGTATCACGCCCTGGGGTTGAGCGTTGGCGTGGTCAACTCCTCCGGCGGGCTGGGCGTGGACAGCGCCTCGTATCTGTACGACCCCGAGTACAAGGCCGAAGAAGGCGGGATGGACCACCTGCGTCCGGTGACCCGCCGCGAGGCCTATGCCGCGGATATCACCTACGGCACCAACAACGAGTTCGGCTTCGACTACCTGCGCGACAACATGGCGTTCTCCGCCGACCAGCGGGTGCAGCGCGGTCTCAGTTTCGCGGTGGTCGACGAGGTTGACTCGATCCTGATCGACGAGGCGCGGACCCCGCTGATCATCTCCGGTCCCAGTGGTGACAGCTCCGAACTGTACGAGCGGATGAACAAGCTCCCGCCCCAGCTCACTCGTCAGGAAGACGAGGAGAGCGAGGGCGACTACTACGTCGATGAGAAGGCCAAGCAGGTCTTTCTGAGCGAGGATGGGCACGAGAAGGCCGAGCAGTTGCTGCGCGAGGAGGGGTTGCTGGAAGAGCACCAGTCCCTGTATGACGCCGGCGCGATCCAGGTCCTGCATCACCTGAATGCCGCGCTGCGCGCCCACGCCCTGTTCCACCGCGACGTGGACTACCTGGTGCGTGACAACAAGGTCCAGATCATCGACGAATTCACCGGCCGCATCATGGGTGGTCGGCGCTGGTCCGAGGGTCTGCACCAGGCGATCGAGGCGAAGGAAGGCGTGCCAATCCAGCGCGAGAACCAGACCCTGGCCTCGATTACCTTCCAGAACTACTTCCGCCTGTACGAGAAACTGGCCGGCATGACCGGTACTGCGGACACCGAGGCCTACGAGTTCCAGACGATCTACGGCCTCGAGGTTGTCGTGGTGCCCGGCAACAAGCCGCTGGTGCGGGACGACATGCAGGATCTTGTCTACCTGACCCAGGAAGAGAAGTACGAGGCGATCATCAAGGAGATCCAGTGGTGCGTCGAACGGAAACAGCCGGTACTGGTGGGTACCGCTTCCGTGGAAAGCTCCGAGCGCCTGGCCCAGGCGCTGAAAAAGACCGGGATCAAGTTCGAGGTGCTCAACGCCAAGCAGCATGAGCGCGAGGCCGCGATCATTGCCCACGCCGGACGCCCGGGCGCGATCACGCTGGCCACCAACATGGCCGGCCGCGGGACTGACATCGTGCTGGGTGGGTCGCTGGACGCCGAGCTGGCCGAAGTGGACCTGGACGACACCGCGAAATGCGAGCAGATCAAGGCGGACTGGCAGAAGCGCCACGATGCCGTGCTCGAGTCCGGTGGTCTGCACATCATCGGCTCCGAGCGCCACGAGTCCCGCCGCATCGACAACCAGCTGCGCGGCCGTTCCGGGCGTCAGGGCGACCCGGGCTCCAGCCGTTTCTTCCTCTCGCTGGAAGACAACCTGATGCGGGTGTTCGCCTCCGAGCGCGTGCGCGGGCTGATGCAACGCCTGGGCATGAAGGAGGGCGAGGCGATCGAGAATGCCTGGGTTTCGCGCGCGATCGAGAATGCCCAGCGCAAGGTCGAGGCGCACAACTTCGACATCCGCAAGCAGCTGCTGGAGTACGACGACGTCGCCAACGACCAGCGGCGGGTGATCTACGAACAGCGCGCCGAGTTGCTGACCACCGAGGACATCAGCGACACGATCGAGGCCTTGCTCAATGACGTGGTCAATGCCCAGATCAGCGAGTACATCCCGCCCGGCTCCATCGAGGACGAGTGGGACGTCGAGGGTCTGGAGCAGGCACTCAACGGCGAATTCGGGATCGATCTGCCCGTGAAGCAGTGGCTGGAGGATGAGGACGACCTGCACGAAGAGCCGCTGCGCGAACGGATCATCGAGCACGCCCGCACGCTTCTTGCCGGCAAGCGCGAGCAGCTGGGCGAGACCACGATGAACCGGCTGCAGCGCGACATGATGCTGCAGGTGCTGGATACCCAGTGGAAGGAACATCTGGCCGCGATGGACTATCTGCGCCAGGGCATCGGGCTGCGAGGCTACGCCCAGCGCAACCCGAAGCAGGAATACAAGAAGGAAGCCTTCGCGATGTTCCAGTCCCTGCTGGAACGCATCAAGCACGACGTGATCAAGTATCTGCTGCGCATCCAGCTGCGCTCGCCCGAAGAGGTCGAGGCGCTGCAGCCGAAGAAAAAGGCCCCGGCCGAGTCCGACATGAACTTCCAGCACGAGAACCCGGACAGTGCGCTGGACGCCGGGGCGGAGGAGCGCGAGCCGGTGGCCAGTGGTGACACCCCCTATCGTCGCGAGGGCCCCAAGCTCGGCCGCAACGAGCCCTGCTGGTGCGGTTCGGGCAAGAAGTACAAGCAGTGCCACGGCAAGCTCTGAACGTATACGGGAGCACGTGAATATGGCCGTTGGGCTGCAACCACCGGACACATTGCTGCCGGTGCCCGGTATCCGTCTGGCGACTACCGCGGCGGGCATCCGCTATGCCGGGCGCGACGACCTGGTGCTGATCGATGCCGGCGCGGATGCCACCATTGCCGCGCTCTATACCACCAACGCCTTCTGCGCCGCCCCGGTCGTCGTGGCCCGTGAACACCAGTCCGCGCGCCCTGGCCGCTGGCTGTTGATTAACGCGGGCAACGCCAATGCGGGAACGGGGGAGCCGGGGCTGGCCGCTGCGCGGGCCTGCTGCGAGGCGGTCGCCGCAGTGGTCGGTGGTGATGTCCGCGCGGTGCTGCCCTTCTCCACCGGCGTGATCGGCGAGCCGCTACCGGTCGAGCGGATCACCAAGGCCCTGCCCACACTGCATGCGGCGCTGGTACCGAATGGCTGGATGCAGGCGGGCCGCGCGATCATGACCACCGATACCGTGCTCAAGGGCGGCAGTCGCCGTATCGAGCTCTCGGGCGGTACCGTGACGCTGACCGGGATCGCCAAGGGCTCCGGGATGATCCACCCGAACATGGCCACGATGCTCGGGTTCATCGGGACCGATCTCGCCATCACCGAAGCCGAACTGTTGCCTTTGCTGCGCGAAGCGAATGGGGCCAGCTTCAACGCCATTACGGTGGATGGCGACACCTCCACGAACGATGCGGTCGTCTGCATGGCCTCGGGCGCCAGTAGTGCGACGCTGGCAACGGCCGAGGACCGCGAGACCTTCATGCGCGCACTCGGAGATCTGTGCCTGGAGCTCGCGCAGGCGATCGTGCGCGACGGCGAGGGGGCGACCAAGTTCGTGACCGTGGCGGTGGAGTCGGCCCGTGACGAGGCCGAAGCCGCCCGGGTGGCCGAGACCGTGGCCCTGTCGCCGCTGGTCAAGACCGCCCTGTTCGCTTCCGACCCCAATTGGGGGCGCATCCTGGCCGCGGTCGGCCGCGCCAGCGTCGCGGACCTGGTGATCGAGCAGGTCGCCATCACCGTCAATGGCGTCGAGATTGTCCGCGGCGGCGGGCGTTCCCCGGACTACACCGAAGCGGCCGGGCAGCAGGCCTTTGCGCAGGACGAGATCGAAATCCGGATCGCGTTGGGCCGGGGACAGGCCGTGGCCCGCAAGTACACCTGCGACTTCTCCCACGAGTACGTCCGTATCAATGCCGAATACCGGTCCTGAGCCGGTCGTTACCACTCCGCCGCTGGAGGTTGCGGTGGGGCTGGTCCTCGATGCCGAGGGCCGCGTGCTGGTCAGCCGTCGTCTGGCCGGCCGGCACCTGGCTGGCTATTGGGAGTTTCCGGGCGGCAAGATCGATGCCGGCGAGAGCGCCTTTGCCGGGCTGGTGCGCGAGTTGCACGAAGAGCTGGGGATTGTCGTGCGCGCCGGGGTTCAGTGTCTGACTGTGCGCCATGACTTTGCCGAGTGTTCCGTGGCCCTGCGCGTGTTCCGGGTAACGGACTGGTCCGGCGAGGTGCATGGCCGCGAGGGGCAGGAATGGGCCTGGCGCGACCCGGCCACCCTGGACCCCGCGGATTTCCCCGCTGCCAATCACCCGATGTTCCAGGCCCTGGTCCTGCCGCAGCGCTACTTGATTACGCCATCCCCTGCGGTGCGGGCCGAGATCCCGGCCGTGGTTGAGCAGGTCCAGGCAGCGCTGGTGGATATGGACGGCGCGATGCTGCAGGTCCGGGCGCCGTCATTGGGGCGGGCGGACTACCGCGCCTTGGTCGAACCACTCCACAGATTTGCCCGCGCTCGCGGGATACCGCTGCTGGCCAACGCGCCCTGGGAGTGGGTCGCGGACCTGTCCGGTATCGGATGGCATCTCCCCGAGCGGCGCTGGCGTGCGCTGGACGAACGCCCTTCGGTTTCGGGTCTGGTTGCGGCTTCGGTGCATGACGCCGAAGGGCTGGCTGAGGCCGCCCGGCTGGGGCTGGATTTGGCTGTCCTGAGTCCGGTGCATTCCACGGTCTCCCATCCCGGCGTGCCGGGGATGGGGTGGGCGCAATTCGCCGCGCAGGTGCGCGAGGCCGGTGTCCCGGTTTATGCCCTGGGCGGGATGCGTGCGTCCGATCTGGATCAGGCGCGGACCTGTGGAGCCCAGGGGATCGCGGCCATCCGGGGGTTGCTGGGCATGGAGGCCGGTGAAGCGGCGGTTTGAGAAGTGAATCCGTTAAACTCGCTTACAGGGCACAGCAGCACAGCCGGAATTCGATGTCCTGCGCGGCGGGGATGGGGCGGCTGCGGAAATCCTCGGGCGAGAAAAAACGTACCGTGAAGCGCTGGCGTCCTGCGCTGATCTCCGGGTAGTACCCCAGATCGGGATCGACACTGACCCGGATCAGCTGCCATGCATGGCTCGTGTCCAGGCTGCGTTCGAAATAGCCGTCTTCGGCGATGGCGGACTCCGAGCGCCCGGAGCGGCGCATATAGGACAGGACCTGGATGGTCGCCTCGGCTACCGTGTTCAATGGCTCGAACCATTCCAGCAGTAGTGCGGTGCGCTCCGGGGAGCTTTGGGCCAGCCAGTGATGGTAGATCGGCAGGTCGAAATCGAAGGCCCCGCCGGGTAGCGCCATGCGCTGGCGCACGCTGTTGAAGAATTCGTTGCCACGCACCCGATGATCCAGCGCCCCGGCCTGTTCTTCCAGGGCGGAGTGCAGGCGTTTCTGCGCCTGCATGGTCTCGGTGAACCGCTCCGGGTCGACGCCCGGCTGGTGCGTGAGTCGGTTGAGGTTGGCAGTCTGGCGCTCGATCTCGCCCATCAGTTCGCGCTTGATGTCGACGCGGGTGACCAGGGCATAGATGTCGACCAGCGAGACCAGGGCCTCATGGTGGTCAAAAGGCCGGCCGGACTCCAGGGCATCCCCGAACCGCTGGGCCAGCGCCTCCAGACGCAACAGCAGTCGCACGCGTTCGTGCAGCGGTTGTTCGAAGGTGAGCAATTGGGTCACGGGCGGCCCGTCCGGCTTGGGTTCTCGGTGTTGCGGGGCAACACGACCTTGGCAGTATCCAGTATTCAGGGGGCGACTTTCCACCCGTCCTTGTCAGCAATCGGAGTCGGTGCGCAATCTCTCCCCTTATTGCGGCCCGGATGCATGTGGCTAGCCATGCCCCGTTACGGCTCGCAGCTCATCGTGCAGGCCGGACACCTGCTGGCGCAGATCCTCGTCCGTGGTCGTGCGGTCGTTCGTGATCACCCGGTCGCCGCGCTGGCGGCGCTCGTCCGGGCTCAACTGGCAGTCCATGATGGCCTGCACCTCGGCCGGGGTGCGGCCATCGCGATGGGTGACGCGCTCGAGCTGTTCCTCCGGCTTGCAGTCGACCACGATGACCGGGTCGAACTCGTGCTCCCACCCGGCCTCGAACAGCAGCGGCACCACGATCAGCGCATAGCCGTTGGTGTCTGGCAGATCACGCAGACGGCGTTCCAGTTCTGCGTGCACCGCGGGGTGGACCAGCGCCTCCAGCGCCTTGCGCTCGTCGGGTTGTGCGAAGACCCGTGTGCGCAGGGCCCCGCGATCCAGGCGTCCCCGCGCATCGAGTACCCCTGGTCCGAACTGTTGAACGATCGCGGCATGCAGGTCGTGTCCCGGCTCTTGCAGTTCGCGGGTGATCCGGTCGGCGTCGAGCACCGGTACCCCCAGGCTGGCAAACAACCCGGCGACGCGGCTCTTGCCGCAGCCAATCCCGCCTGTCAGTCCGACCCGCCGCATGACACTAGAGCCCCTGTGGGAAGTAGAACGCCACCAGCGTATCGCCCCAGATCAGTGCCAGCCACCCGGCGGCCGCGAGATACGGCCCGAACGGGATCGGGATGTTGCGGTCGCGCCCGCGCAGCAGGATTAGCAGGATGCCGACGATCGCCCCGACCAGGGAAGCCAGCAGAAGGATTACCGGCAGGGCCTGCCAGCCGAGCCATGCGCCCAGTGCGGCGAGCAGCTTGAAGTCGCCATACCCCATGCCCTCCTTCCCGGTGGCCAGGCGGAAGCCGTGAAAGATCAGCCAAAGCACCAGGTAACCGGCGGTCGCTCCGATCACGGCCGACTGCAGATCGGTGAAGGTGCCCGGGATATTGACCAGCAGCCCCAGCCAGAGCAACGGCAGGGTCAGCTGGTCCGGGAGCAGGGTGGTGCGCGCGTCGATCCCGGCGGCGGCGATCAGAACGCCGGTGAAGATCAGCGCCAGCAGCGCCGTCGTGTCGGCTCCGAAGTGCCAGATGGTAAGGGCAAACAGGACTGCGGTGAGGATCTCGACCAGCGGATACTGCCAGCTGATGCTCGTGCCGCAGCCTGGGCAGCGCCCGCGCAGCCAGAGGAAGCTGAGCACGGGGATGTTCTCGTACGAGCGGATCGGCCGCTCGCACTGGGGACAGCGCGAACGCGGGCGCAGCAGGTCGAACGGGGTGTCGTCCGCCGGGGGCTCCTGTTCCAGGATTGCGCGTGCCTCGGCGTTCCAGCCGCGCTCCAGCATCACCGGCAGCCGGGCGATGACCACGTTCAGAAAGCTGCCGATCAGCAGCCCGAATACCGCTGCGACCGCGATTGCCCAGGACAGGGGCAGGAGTTCTTCCGTGCCGAGCATCCTAGGGAAGCCCTGACCAATGTGCACGCTCGCGCTCGAGTCGCTTTTGCGTGCGAACAAGGCGCGGCGACTGCCGTGCAGTCATTCTGCACAAGGGAGCCGCAACGCCGTGCGCGCGCAAAAGCGGCCGAGCCCCTGCATTGAATGATTGGTGGGGTTGGAACCCCAGGTTCCCCGATCCTGCGTTGCGCCGCTTGCGGGTAGAACCACTACCCGCTGCACGGCGCGCCTTGTCTCGGAAAACCTGGGGTACCAACGCGAGTGTGTACATTGGTCAGGGCTTCCCTAGATGACTTGACCCATCTGGAAGATGGGCAGGTACATCGCGATCACCAGGCCGCCGACCAGTACGCCGAGTACGACCATGATCAGGGGCTCCAGCAGGCTCGAGAGGCTGTCCACGGCGTTGTCCACCTCGGCCTCGTAGAAGTCCGCGACCTTCGCCAGCATCGAGTCCAGCGAGCCGGATTCCTCGCCGATCGCGACCATCTGCACGACCATGTTGGGGAAGACCCCGGTATTGCGCATCGACCACTGCAGCTGTGCCCCGGCCGAGGTCTCGTCGCGCATGCGCAGCGTGGCCTCGCGATACAGCGCGTTGCCCGTGGCGCCGGAGACCGAGGTGAGGGCATCGACCAGCGGTACACCGGCCGAAAACATCGTGGACAGCGTCCGCGCGAAGCGGGCGATCGCGGCCTTGCGCAGGATCGGACCGAAGGCCGGGGCCTTCAGGATTGCGATATCGAGAAAACGCGCAAACCGGGGTGAGCGTTGCCGGGTCTGTACGAAGGCGAAGCCGATCGCGACCATGATCGCGAGGATCAGCCACCACCAGGACTGCACGAAATCCGAGAGGTCGACCACCATGCGGGTGAAGACCGGCAGGTCCGCACCAAAACCCTGGAACAGCGCCTCGAACTGCGGGACCACATAGATCAGCAGGATGGCCGTAACCACGATTGCGACCACAATGACCGCCGCCGGGTAGAACATGGCCTTGCGGATCTTGGCCTTCAGGGCCTCGGTCTTTTCCTTGTAGGTGGCGACCTTGTCCAGCAGGGTCTCGAGCGTCCCCGCCTGCTCGCCGGCCTCGACCAGGTTGACCACCAGATCATCGAAGTACTTGGGTTGCTTGGCCAGCGCGGCGGCAAAGGTCTCGCCGCCCTCGACGTCGGCCTTGAGCTTGAGCACGAGATCGCGCATCGCCGGCTTCTCGTTGCCGCGGCCGACGATCTCGAAGGCCTGTACCAGCGGCACGCCGGATTGCAGCATCGTGGTCATCTGCCGTAGGAAGTAGGCGATGTCCGCGGGGACGATCTTCTTCTTGCCCCCGGAGAGCAGCGACTTCGGCTTCTTGCGAATCTTGACGACATTGATGCCGTTCTTGCGCAGTTCGGAGCGTGCGACGGCTTCGCTGTCGGCCGGGGTCTCGCCCTTGACCCGGTCGCCGTTCTTGTTCAGTCCTTCCCAAGCGTAGATTGTCCCGGAATCGGCCATCTACTGTCCCCCTGTGTTGGTGACCCGAACCGGAGCCCTTCCGGCGTCTCCCTAGTCCTTGGTCACGCGGTTAACTTCCTCGAGGCTGGTCATCCCCGCCAGAACCTTTACCAGGCCGGCGCGGCGCAGATCCTCGACTCCTTCCTTTGCGGCCTGCTGAGCCAGCTGCATGGAGTTGTAGCCCTCCAGAATCCCGCGCTGCATCTCTTCGCTGATCGGCATGACCTGATAGATGCCGACCCGCCCCTTGTAGCCGTTGGTGCACTGATCGCAGCCCACCGCGCGATACGCCGTTACCCCGGCCTGGATGTCGGCGTCGGTGAAGCCCTCCTTGCGCAGGACCTCCTCCGGGAGATCCTCCGGTTCCTTGCAGTTCGTGCACAGTCGGCGCGCCAGGCGCTGCGCGATGATCAGCAGGATCGAGGAGGCGATGTTGTAGGGCGGTACCCCCATGTTCGCCAGTCGGGTCAGGGTCTGCGGGGCATCGTTGGTATGCAGCGTGGAGAGCACCAGGTGCCCTGTCTGCGCCGCCTTGATCGCGATCTCCGCGGTCTCGAGGTCGCGGATCTCGCCCACCATGATCACGTCCGGATCCTGACGCAGGAAGGCGCGCAGCGCGCTGGCGAAGGTCAGCCCGACCTTCGGGTTCACGTTGACCTGGTTGACCCCGGGCATGTTGATTTCCGAGGGGTCTTCCGCGGTGGAGATGTTGCGGTCGGCCGTGTTCAGGATCCCGAGGCCGGTGTACAGCGACACCGTTTTACCCGAGCCGGTCGGGCCGGTGACCAGGATCATCCCGTAGGGTCGCTTGAGCGCCTGGAGGTAGGCCTCCTTCTGGTGTTCCTCGTAGCCGAGCTGATCGATCCCGATCTGGGTGCTGCTCGGGTCGAGGATACGCATTACGATCTTTTCGCCGTACAGCGTGGGCAGTGTGCTGACACGAAAATCGATCGCGCGCGTGCGCGAGAGCTTCAGCTTGATGCGTCCATCCTGCGGGACCCGCCGCTCCGCGATGTCCATGCGTGACATGACCTTGACCCGCGCGGTGATGCGTGGCGCCAGGGTGTTCGGCGGGTGGGCGATCTCGTGCAGCACGCCGTCGATACGAAAGCGCACGCGGAAATCCTTCTCGAACGGTTCGAGGTGGATGTCCGACGCCTTGCGGTTGATGGCGTCCATCAGCACCTTGTTGACGAAGCGCACCACGGGTGCGTCGTCCACCGCGTCCCCGGCATCCGACGTGTCGCCGTCATCGCCGCCACCCGATTCGATGGCCAGGTTCTCCAGGTCGTCGTCGCCCAGATCGTCCATCAGCGACGAGGCAGCGCTCAGGGCGCTTTCGATCAGGCGGTCGAGCTTGTGCCCCTCGACCAGTACGGCCTCCACCGGCATCCCGGTAGCGAACTTGAATTCGTCGGTGGCCCCCAGGTTGGTGGGGTCGGAGACCGCGATATACAGGCGGTTGCCGCGCTGCATGATCGGCAGGGCGTGGTGTTTCTGGATCAGCTTCTCGTTCAGGTGATCCTTGGGCAGCAGGTCGGGATCAAAGCACGACAAATCCAGTACCGGGAGCCCGAACTCCTCGGCCGCGGCCTCGGCCAGGCGAGCCTCGGAGACCTGCCCCTTGCTGGCCAGCAGGGGCATCAAAGGGGTCTGCTGAGCGCGCGATTCCTCGGCGATCTGGGCAGCGATATCTTCCGCAATCAGGCCGGCGTCCACGAGACGCTTGGCCAGACCCGGCAGGCGGGGCGCCGTTGTCGTGTTGGGCATGGGCCTCTACGCGCGAATCTTCAAATCCTGAATAGGCACACTCTACGTGCGTCTGTCGTGGAATGGAAACCGTCAGGCGCACCGTATGACCGGAAATCATAGGTAGATAATGAGTGACACGCGCGCGTGTCCGCGTGATCTGCGAGCGGGATGCAATCCCCGCTTGACGCTGTGCTTCGCGCTGGTTCAGAATACGCGGCTTGATCGAGGAGGGATACCCAAGCGGTCAACGGGGGCAGACTGTAAATCTGCTGGCTCAGCCTTCGGAGGTTCGAATCCTCCTCCCTCCACCATCGGGTTTTCAAGCCAGCGGCCTGTAGCGGGCGGTGGTTCGGCAAGCCAGGGTTCTGCGGGTGTAGTTCAATGGTAGAACCTCAGCCTTCCAAGCTGATGATGTGGGTTCGATTCCCATCACCCGCTCCAGTTGATCCGAACGGTTCGGGTCCGGCCCTGGCCAGGTAAGTCAGGCTCATGTAGCTCAGTCGGTAGAGCACTTCCTTGGTAAGGAAGAGGTCACCGGTTCGAATCCGGTCATGAGCTCCAATTTTGTGTAAGTCAGCGTACAACCTGCGTCGCTTGTGAAAGCGTCACGATCCGGGGAAGCGAGAGATGTCCAAGGAAAAGTTCGAGCGTAAGAAGCCGCATGTGAATGTGGGGACGATTGGTCATGTGGACCATGGCAAGACCACGCTGACGGCGGCGATGACGGCGGTGCTGGGCAAGAAGTACGGCAGTGAAGCCCGTGCGTTTGACCAGATCGACAATGCGCCGGAAGAGAAGGCGCGCGGGATTACGATTGCCACGGCGCACGTGGAATACGAATCCGACATTCGTCACTACGCGCATGTGGATTGCCCTGGGCACGCGGACTACGTGAAGAACATGATCACGGGTGCGGCGCAGATGGACGGCGCGATTCTGGTGGTGTCCGCGGCCGATGGCCCGATGCCGCAGACCCGCGAGCACATCCTGCTGGCGCGTCAGGTTGGTGTGCCGTACATCGTGGTGTTCCTGAACAAGGCCGACATGGTCGACGACCCCGAGCTGCTCGAGCTGGTCGAGATGGAAGTGCGCGACCTGCTGTCTTCCTACGACTTCCCGGGCGACGACACCCCGGTGGTCACCGGTTCCGCGCTGAAGGCGCTGGAAGGTGACGAGAGCGAAGTGGGCGCGCCGGCGATCTACAAGCTGGTCGAA
Source organism: Thioalkalivibrio sp. ALgr1 (assembly GCF_000378285.1). Taxonomy (NCBI): domain Bacteria; kingdom Pseudomonadati; phylum Pseudomonadota; class Gammaproteobacteria; order Chromatiales; family Ectothiorhodospiraceae; genus Thioalkalivibrio; species Thioalkalivibrio sp. ALgr1. The sequence goes on along the minus strand of NZ_KB905132.1, from coordinate 593 downwards.
GCGATGGACACCTGGATTCCGGAGCCGGAACGCGCCGTGGACGGCGACTTCCTGATGCCGGTGGAGGACGTGTTCTCGATCTCCGGCCGCGGCACGGTGGTGACCGGTCGTATCGAGCGCGGTGTGGTCAAGGTGGGCGAGGAAATCGAGATTGTCGGTATCCGCGACACCCAGAAGACCACGGTCACCGGTGTCGAGATGTTCCGCAAGCTGCTGGACCAGGGCGAAGCGGGCGACAACGTGGGCATTCTGCTGCGTGGTACCAAGCGCGACGAAGTGCAGCGTGGTCAGGTGCTGTGCAAGCCGGGTTCGATCAACCCGCACACGCATTTCGAGGCCGAGGTGTACATCCTGGGCAAGGACGAGGGTGGTCGTCATACCCCGTTCTTCAATGGTTATCGCCCGCAGTTCTACTTCCGCACGACGGACGTGACGGGTTCGGTGGAGCTGCCGGAAGGCACCGAGATGGTGATGCCGGGTGACAACGTGAAGATGACCGTGTCGCTGATCAGCCCGATCGCGATGGAAGATGGTCTGCGCTTTGCGATTCGCGAAGGCGGCCGCACCGTCGGCGCCGGCGTCGTATCCAAGAT